>JAYQSP010000008.1:0-340000 GCA_038146925.1 Alphaproteobacteria bacterium | reverse complement strand
CCTCGACGCCGGGGACTGGGACGAAGACCGGATCCGCGACCACCTGGCTTCGCTGGACGATGACGATCTGGATGCGATCCTGGACGAGCGGGAACTGGAAAGCCTGCGCATGGGATGCCGCGAGCGGGTAACCGACATGCATCTGCCGCAGATCGCAGAACTGCCGCAGGTCCTGCCGGAGTTGTTCGCCAATGCGGCCGTCCGGGCAAAGGAAGCCGGATTCGACGGCGTCGAACTGCATTACGCGCACGCCTATACGATGTCGTCGCTGCTGTCGCGCCTCAACACCCGCGACGACGGATACGGAGGGCCGCTGGAGAACCGGCTGCGCCTGCCGCTGGAGGTATTCAGCGCCGTGCGCGAGGCCGTCGGCGAAGATTACACAGTCGGCTGCCGCTACCTGGCAGACGACATCGTCGAGGGCGGCAACACGGTCGAAGACGCTGCGAGAATCGGCGTGGTGTTCGCCGGCGCCGGAATGAATTTTCTGTCGCTGTCACGCGGCGGACGGTTCGAAGATGCGCAGCAACCGTCGGTCGGGGCCGCCGCCTATCCCTATACGGGTCCCAGCGGATACGAATGTATGCCGCAGTATTACTCGGACGAAAAAGGCCCGTTCGGTCGGAATTTCGAAGCCGCCGCGCAGATTCGAAACGCAATTCGCGCCGCCGGTCACGTTACCCCGGTCGTCGTGACTGGCGGCGTGCACGGATTTCAGCAGGCGGAAGAAATTTTATCGGAAGACCGCGGAGATATCGTGGGCTTCGCGCGCCAGGCGCTCGCCGACCCCGACTGGTTCCTGAAAGTGCGGCTGGGACGCGGCGACGAGAACATCGTCTGCGAATACACCAATTACTGCGAAGCACTGGATCAGAAACACGTGCCCGTTACGTGCAAATTATGGGACCGCGTCAACATGGACGAAGACGGCATCCTGAAAACGCCGGACGGAAAGCGCCGTCTCACCGCCCCGGTCTGGGAACCGGAACTGGATATCGACGACGCTTTATCCGGTTAGGAACCCGCAAACCGGCTAACCGGTATTGCTAGCCGAATTGGTCTCCGTGCTGCCGGTGGACGGCGCCGGGGCTGCCGCCGGCGCGCCGGACGTCTTGCCGCCGAATTCCTCGATCGCATCACCGCCCGCCGCGGGTCCGCCATTCGCCGTTGCGCTGGAGGCGCGCAGCAGCACGTCCTGAAGCAGCTTCCGGGCGCCTTCCGCCAGATGCACGCCCCCCTCTTCGCCGACCTGCGAAGCAACGACCTGGGACAGATTTACGACCTTCTCGGGCGACACGCGCAACTCGCGCACACCCTCGACGACCTGGCTCACTTCGCCAGCCGCTGTTTCGACTGAATTCAGCTGCGCCCGCGCGCCGCGAATGGCAGCCTGGCGCTCGGCCACGGCGCCCAACGCCTCTTCGACGGCGACCTCCGCCGCATCGCCGCCGGCCTCGGACATCAGACTGGCAGTCAGCAGGTCCGAAGAAAGTGCTTCGGCGTCCGATTCGGCGATCGAGAATGTGATGGTTTGAGCCGGAATGCCGCCCGACTGGATCGACACCTCCAGCGGATCTCCGGCGGAGTCCGGATCGCCCGTCAACAGGTTCGTGCCGTTGAAGCTGGTGCCTGACGCCGTGCTGTCGATTTCGTCCCGCAGTTTGGCAAATTCGCTCTGCAGAACGGACCGCTCCTCCGCGGACAGTTCCATCGGCGTATAGGACGAGCCGTCATCGCGCGTGACCGGGGTCAGACCCGCGGTCTGGGCCAGTTCGTGCATGCGGTTCAGATTGCTTTCGATCTTCGACAAGCCGGCGTCCGCGGCATCCAGAAGCGACGCGCCTTCGGATGCATTCGCAGCTGCCTGGCGCAATTCGGCTATTTGTTGCGTGAAGCGCGCACCCGATGCGACCGCGACCCGGTCCGTCTGCACCCGGACACCGCCGAGTTCCACGTTGCGCGGAGGGTCTCCGCCCGCTGCCTGCGCCAGCGAAGCAATACTGTCCGCCTGCGAAGCGCGCCTGTCGATCGCCGACACCGTCGGCGGCACTATTCTGTCTATCTCTGCCACGTCTTCGTTCCTCATCCAATACAGGTTCGAAGCGCACCGTTCATCGGTATCATCCGATTTGGGCAGCAGAGTAAGCGACGCGGTTTAACACCGCGTGAATTATGCGAGGGATGCCCGGCAAATGTCCCTAAAATCGTATGGGGATATTTCCGGGCAGAACTGCTCTACCTCAAAACAAACGGATTCGGCGCTTCCGCGTTGGACGTTTCGATCCAGACGGATTTGTGCTGCAGGTATTCCTTGATCATTTCCTGCCCGCTTTCGCGACCGATGCCGGATTTCTTGTACCCGCCGAACGGCGACAGATAACTGACGGCCCGATAGGTATTCACCCACACGGTGCCGGCGCGCAGCTTCTCGGCCATCGTGATGGCGCGGCCGATATTCTGGGTCCAGACTCCGGCCGCCAGGCCGTAGATCACGTCGTTGCCGATCTTCACCGCGTCGTCGTCGTCCTCGAACGGAATAACCGACAGCACGGGTCCGAAGACCTCTTCCTGGGCGATCCGCATGTCGTTACTGACGCCGGTGAAGATCGTCGGTTCGACGAACCAGCCCTCGCCGATCTCAGGTCCCGACGGGGTGCCGCCGCCCAGAACCGCCTTCGCCCCCTCGCCGGTGGCGACGTCGAAGTAATTGAGGATCTTTTCGTATTGCGGAATATTGGTGACAGGGCCGACCTGGGTCTCGAAGCTGGACGGGTCGCCGATCTTGGCGGATTTGCCAAGCTCGACCAGTTTTTCGACGAATTCGTCGTGGATCGATTTCTGGACGAGCAGACGGGAGCCGGCAATGCAGGTCTGGCCGGTCGCCGCAAAGATGCCGGAGATCACGCCTTTGACCGCATTGTCGATATGCGCGTCCTCGAAGACGATGTTGGGGGATTTCCCGCCAAGTTCCATTGTCACTTTCTTCATATGCTTCGCGGCCTGGGCATAGATCGCAGAGCCTGTCGCGTCGGAACCGGTGAAGGCAACCTTGGCAACCTTGGGGTGATCGACCAGCGGACTGCCGGCCTCCGCCCCGAAACCGGTGACCACGTTGACGACGCCGGGCGGGAAGACCTGTTCCGCGATCTTCATGAATTCCAGCGTGGAGGCGGAGGTGTATTCGGACGGCTTGATCACCGCCGTATTCCCCGCCGCCAGCAACGGCGCCAGTTTCCACGCCAGCAGCAGCAACGGCGAATTCCACGGCACGATACAGGCGCAGACGCCCAGCGGTTCCCATACGGTGTAATTGAAATGACCGGGCTTATCGATCGGAATGACGGAGCCTTCGATCTTGTCGCATAGCCCCGCGTAGTAATAGTACCACTGGGTCAGATACTTGCACTGGGCGCTCATCTCCGCGATCAGCTTTCCGTTGTCGCGGACCTCGATCTCGGCCAGCTCATCCGCCTTCTCGGTAATCAGGTCGGCAAATTTTCGGATCATGTGGCCGCGTGCGGTCGCGGTCAGCGCCGGCCATTCGCCCTCGTTGAAGGCCTTGTCGGCGGCTTGGACGGCGCGGTCGACATCGTCGGCGTTGCCTTTGGGCATCAGAGCCCAGGGCTGCGCGGTATACGGGTTGAAAGATTCGAACGTCTCACCCGACGCAGAGTCCACCCATTCCCCGCCAATAAACATCTTGTATCTGGTCAGCGCCTCGACACCGGTATCCATGATCGTCCCTCTCCTGATTGCCCGCTTCGATTTGCGGCGAGGGTATCCGATGCCTCCGACCAAGGGCAAGAATGTCGCGGACAATAAAAAACGGCGACCCGAAGGCCGCCGTTTTTCGTTCCGGCGCCTGGCCGGTATGTCGGATTTACGCAGCGCGGCGCATTGTCCGGCGAGCCGTCTTGCGACGCGCAGGAGTCTTGCGGGCAACCGTCTTCTTGGCTGCGGGCTTCTTCCGCGCAACGGTCTTCTTCGGCGCGGCTTTCTTCGCGGCCGGCTTCTTCGTGGATACCGTCTTCTTGGGCGCAGCCTTCTTCGCAACAGGTTTCTTCTTCGCAACCGTCTTGCGGGCGACGGTTTTCTTCGGTGCCGTTTTCTTGGCGGCAGGCTTTTTCTTCACAGCGGTTCTGGTCGCCATGCCATGGCTCCTTCCATGGGTTACAGGATGTTGGGAATTACGCTCACTACCCGAGCACGTTGAATAATGAGTGCGGAATACCCGCCCAAGATTAAGAAAAGGTGAAGAGCGGACAGTCGAACCGCTTATGAAACAGCCTTACCGGCCGGTCGCCGGTTGGCGCAGAACACCGCCGACATGACCAGCGCAAAACCGATCGCACTGCCCCAACCGATGGGTTCGCTCAGCACCCAGGCCGCGAACGCAATGGCCGTCAACGGATTGCAGCCGACCGCGATCGCCGCCTGCGTCGGCGTCACGAGCCGGTAGCCGCTGATAAAGCACCACATCATCAGCGCGCCACCGGGCAGGGCCAGAAACAGGAACGCGCCCCATCCCCGGAGGCTCAGATCCAGCGATCCGGAGAACGGACTTCCGAATACCATGGCGAGGATGAACAACGCCCCGGAACCGAGCAGCATCGACCAGGCCGTCATGGCGACCCCGTCGTATTTCATCACGTATCGTTTCGCGAACGCAGTGTAGGCGGCCGAGAAGGCTGTACCGAGCGCCATAATAATGTCGCCACGCAAAGCATTGGGCGGCGCATCGACATCCAGCCCGATGGCGGACCAGACACCGGCGATCGCCAGGACGACTCCAAGAAACTTCCAGGACGTAATACGTTCGATCCGGAACATCGCCGCCAGCGACATGGTAACCAGCGGCATGCAGGCATAGATCAGCGCGCCGCGCGCCGACGTGGTGTCCTCCAGCGCGCGTGCGAACAAAAACGGAAACGCGGCAAAAAAAATCAGAGCAAGTAAAATCAGCCCGAGGCGGTCCCTGGGATCGACGCGAAACCGTCGCCCCTGGTAAAGCACCAGCACGATCAGACACAAAGAGGCCAGCAGATACCTCACGCTGGCAAGCGTAAACGGGTCGGTTTCCGGAATAACAAATCGCGTCATGACCACCGTCAGCCCGCCGATGCTGGCGGCGGAACAGACCAGGGCCATGCCGACAAGGGCGCGGCGGTCGATCATGCGGGAAGGACGATGGGTTTAATCGTGCGCCCGATCGCCGAGAACGGCTTCGCGGAAGCGGCCTCGGATCGCCGTGCCGTCGCGCAGGGGCAGAACCATGGGCACGTAATCCGTGTTCACCTTGATATCGATGAAAACCGGCCCTTCTGTTTCATAGAGATGCGGGATGACGGCCTCGACGTCTTTCTTGGTCCACGCCGTCCCGGTATGTGCAAATCCCGCCGCGGCGGCCATGGCGGCAAGATCCACGCCGTGTCCGGTGTGGGTTTCCTGCATGCCGGTTTCGCCGTAATGCTGATTGTCGATCACACAGACCGCAAGGTTCTTCGGTGCCGCAACGCCGATCGTCGCCAGACTACCGATCCCCATCAGCATTTCGCCGTCGCCGGTCAGCACGATCACGCGGCGATCGGGTTGCGCACGCGCCAGGCCGAGACCGGTGACAGCCGCGCCGCCCATGCCGCCCCACAAATAGAAGTTGTTCGGATGATCGCCGGCGGCAGCCGCGTCCCACGTGGTCGAGCCGAGCCCGGTGACGATCAGCACATCGCCCCGATCGCGGACGATGCGGGAAACGACGTCGCGCCGGTTGAGAGTGATTTTCTTTTTTGCCGCCATTATTTCCGCCAGTCCTTGAACCCGATTACCTTCTGGCCGATCAGCACGGCGACCGGTCTGTAGGAATTGAAAGCGATCTGGGAGGCAGCGTAGATCGTATCCGCCAGATCGTCCGCGTCATCGACGTGATAGACGATCATGCCGGCATCTTCCAGCGCCCTGGCCGTGCCCTGCCCCATGGGAATCTGCCACGGATTGAATTCGCCCCATTCGCCGCGCATCGTCACCAGCATCAGCAGCGGCGAACGCGTTTCCTGAATGATCGACAGCATGTTGATGCAGTTGCCGACGCCCGAAGATTGCATCAGCAGCGCGCTGCGGTCGCCGCCCAGCCAGGCGCCGAGGGAAAGCGCGATTCCTTCTTCCTCGGTCGTCAGGCGCGTCGTCTTGATGCGGTTGTCCGCCAGGCAGGCCTTGATCAGTTCCGCATGCCCTGCGTCGGGCACATAGGAAACCTGGGCGATATCGGCGTCTTTCAGGGTCTTGAAAATCTGCGCCGGCCATTTCGCCGCCGCCTTCTTTTTCGTTGTTGCCATTGCCGGTCCGGTTGTGTGGATAACTGCGTCGGATCTTCGTCGGCCCATCTATTATCCGAGTCGCGACGCCAGTACAATCGCTGCCTGACACAAGAGGACGCCCCGTGACGCTAGTCGAGTCCAACGGCATAAACATCAACGTCGAAATCGACGGCCCCGAAGGCGCGCCGTGGGTGACCTTCATCACCGGCATCACCAACGACACCACCATGTGGGACGACCATGTCGCGGCGTTGGGCGAGAAACATCGTCTGCTGCGTATGGATTCCCGCGGGCATGGCGGATCGGACGCAACGCCTGCGCCGTACAGCTTCGAACAGCTGACCGACGACGTGGCGGGCGTCTGGAAGGAACTCGGCATCGAGCGTACCCATGTGGTCGGAATCGGACTGGGCGGGATGACCACCGTTGCACTGGCGCTGCGCTTCCCCCGAATCGTGTCGGCTATCGTGCCGACAGCCTGCCGTGTCGAACTGGTGCCGGAATACCAGGCGATCTGGCCGCCGATGCTGGAAAAATCGGCTGCCGGGGGTATTGAAAGCATCGCCGATATCACCGCCACGCGCTGGTTTCCGGATGCCTATCGGGAAGCCAACCCGGAAAAGATGGAAGACATTCGGGCGATGATCCTGCGCACCTCGCTGGACGGATATCACGGCTGCATTCAGGCGCTGCTATCGGTCGGTTTCGGCGACCGTCTGGCGGAAATCCGGATGCCGGCCCTCTTCGTGTCCGGCGCGCTGGATTTCATCGGCGGGCCAACGGACGTGATGCGCCAGATGGCGCAAACGGTTCAGGACGGCCAGCACGTCGAATTGCCCGATGCCGGTCATATCTGCAACATCGCCAACCCGGCGGCCTACGATCACGCCCTGCTCAGTTTTTTCGCCTCGCTTTAGGAGATTAGCCCATGTTCAACCCGATGAACCCGGAGGGCGTCGCCCCGCCCGTCCGCAAATACATTCACACGATGACGGTGCCGTCCGGCTACAAACTGCTGAGCGTTTCCGGACAGGTGGGTACCCTGCCGGACGGCAGCATCCCCGACGGGATCGAGGCGCAGTCGGAAGCCGCCTGGGCAAACTGCCTGAAATGTCTGGAAGCCCACGATATGGGGATCGAGAACATCTACAAGGTCGTGCAATACCTGACTGATCCCCGCCACCGGGACGCCCATTTCGCCATCCGGGACAGGTATCTCGGCGATCATAACCCAACCTCTACCCTGTTGTTCATCTCGGCGCTGGCGCAGCCGGAAATGCTGGTCGAGGTCGAGGTCTTCGCGGCTGGCCCCGAATGAAAAACACCCTCTTCGCTCTGATCGCCGGCATCGCTTTACTCACATCGCCGGCGGAGGCGCAACGCAAAACATCCGTCGATCTGGAACTTTCCTTCGTCGTCGACGCTTCCGGCTCGATCGATCAGGAAGAGATGCAACTGCAACGGCAAGGTTACGCCAACGCGCTGGTCAACCCGGATGTGCTGAAAGCGATCGATAGCGGCTTCCTGCGCTCGATCGCGGTGTCCTACATCGAATTCGCGGCGGATGGCTGCATCTGGCAGTGGCTGAACTGGGTGAAGATATCGGACCGCGCGTCGGCCGCAGCGGCGGGCGCGAAAATCGTCGCCGCGCCGCGGGAATTCTGCTCCGGCGGCAACGCCATCGGCGACGCCGTCGCTTTCGCCACCAAATCGACGCTGGAAAACAGCTTCGACGGCACGCGCAAGGTGATCGACGTGTCCGGCGACGGGCCGGATACCACAGGCCTGATCGCGGTGGAGGACGCCCGCGCCGACGCGCTGGCCAAGGGATTTACGATCAACGGCCTGGTTATCGAACGCCCGGCTATGCCGGACCTGCCGGAATACTTCAAGCGAAGTATTACCGGCGGCCCGCGGTCGTTCGTGATCCAGGCGAGTGACCGCCGGTCGTTCGCCGACGCCATCGTCAAGAAACTGATCCTGGAGATCGCAGATCGCATGCCGGACTGGCAGCAGGCGGCGAATTAGAGACGAACCGGCCGGACTCAGTCATCCACCACCGCGATCATGTCGATTTCGATCATCATGTCGGGATGGGCGAGGCGGCAGACCTCGAACGTGGTCGAGGTCGGCCAGCCGGGGCCGAAATATTTCTGGCGGATATCGTCACACTCGAAAAACGCAGCCATGTCGATAACATACGTCACTGCTTTCACGACATCCGCAAGCGACGCGCCCGCCGCTTTGAGGCCGTTCTTCAGGTTCTCGCCGACCTGTTCGAATTGGGCCCGCATGTCACCCTTCCCCACCGTATTGCCGTCCTTGTCCCAGGCCAGCTGGCCGGACAGGAAAATCATGCGCTTGCCTTCCACCGAAACGGCGGTCGGAAACATGGCCTTACCGTCGACCTCGCGAGAGTAGACGGTATCGGGAACGAAATTTTCTCTCTTGGCAGGCATGGAATACTCTCCTGTCTGGTTTTGCAGTGATCTGCCAGAGCCGATGAAGGCGCACCGCCGGGCGACTATTCCCCCTTGAACTCGGCCTTGCGGCGTTGAGTAAATGCGGCGATGCCTTCCGAATAGTCGTGGGTCCAGCGCAGCTTCTCGTAGGAATGCCCCTCGACCTCAAGCGACGTCTTGAGCGGTGCGTCATAAGCGGAATTGAGCACTTTTTTCAGCGACGCCAGCGCAATCGGCGACAGGGCGTTCAGCTTGGCGGCGTACTCCTCGACCATCTCCTGCAGGCCGTCGGCGTCGTCAGCGACATCCGTCAGAAGCCCCCAGTCATGCGCTTTCGGGGCCGGAATACGCGTGCCAAGCATTACCATGTCCTTCGCGCGCGTCAGCCCCGCGATGCGGGCGACGCGGACGCTGCCGCCGGAGCCCGGCATCTGGCCGAGCGAGCTTTCCGGCAGCCCCACCAGCGTATCCTTCGTGGCAAACCGGAAATCGCACGCCATGGCGAGCTCGAAACCGACGCCGAAGGCGTATTTTTCCATCGCCACGATCACCGGTTTCTCGGCCCGTTCCGGCGCACCGATGTTCCAGTGCAGGTCGGACATCTTGTTTTTCGGAATGTCAGGGAACGCCTTCACGTCGCCGCCGGAGGTATACACGCCGTTGGCGCCCTTGATCACGATCACGCCGATATCGTCGTCCTCGTCCATCTCCTCGATGATGGCGCGGATCTGCTGGCGGCCCGTATAGGACACGATGTTCAGCGGTTCGCGGTCGAGGATCAGATAGCCGATACGCTTGTCCGCATCGACGTCGACGCGAAGTCCGTCGAGGTTTTCGAGGATCGAGGCGCGCTGCTGCGCGTAATTTTTCTCTGCCATTTTTCTTTCCCTGGTTAGAGCGTGCTTTCGAATTCGGTGTTCAGTTCATAGTCGCCGTCGCGCAGAAAGCGGCGCAGCAGCTTGCCCGCGGCAGAACGCGGTATCCGTTTGACGAAGACGTAGGCGCGCGGCCGTTTAAACCGCGCCAGCGCGCTGTCGAGGCACCAGGCATCCAGCGCCTCCGCCGAGCAGTCCGCCAACGCCGGTTCCACGAAGGCGACGATCCGCGCCCCCATGCGATCGTCCGGCAGGCCGATCACCGCCACCTGCTCGACCAGCGGCGACTTCGCCAGTACGTCCTCTACTTCTTCCGGGTAGATGTTCTCGCCGCCCGAAATCACCATGTCGTCGACCCGGCCAACAACGTAGAGTTCGCCGTCTTCATCGAAATAGCCGAGATCGCCGGTAAAATACCATCCGTCACGGATGGATTTGGCGTCCGCGTCCGGGCGTTTCCAGTATCCGGCGAACGCTTCCATACCGTCCATCGGCGCGATGATTTCGCCGGATTTGCCATCTGCGACGATATCGTCGGGACCGCCGCCCCCTTCGGGGTCGGGTTCAACAATCCGAAGCATCTGGCCGATCCCGGCGCGCCCCGCACAGCCGGGTTTGTCCGCCACATGGTCGCAGACGGCAAAACAGAAAATCTCGCTAGAGCCGTAGAAGTTATGGAAATGGCGCGGCTTGAATTCTTCCGCGCATTTCGCCGTAAGCGCCGACGTCATCGCCATGCCCGCATAGCCGATGTTCGTTGCCGGCGAAAGATCGTAGCTCGGCCTTTTCGGGTGATGCAGCATGTCGTGGAACATGGTTGGCACCAGGAACAGCGTCTCTATCTTCTCGTCTTGAATCAGCCGCATGGCGGTTTCGACATCCCAGACTGCCAGGCAGACGAGCTTGCTGTTGAGCAGCATGCACATCAGCATCGACCTTACGCCCATGGTGTGGAACATGGGCATGACGCCGAGCGACGATTCGCCGTGCCGGTAATAGAGCTGGGCGATGCAGTGGGTCGCCGCCAGACGTTCCGCGCGATGCGACCGGGGCACGCCCTTGGGCCTGCCCGTCGTGCCGGACGTATAGAGCATCAGGCAGATTTCGGTCTCGTCGACCTCGGACGGCTCGTCGACCGGGTCCGACTCTAGCAATGTGGCGAAGTCCCCTTTATCGATGTCGTAGGTGACGATCCCGGCGCCCGCGACCTGGCCCAGCGCGGCGCCGACCGCGAGTTGCGAGCGTTCCTCGAAAGCGACGGCGGCCGCGTTGGCGTCATCCAGCACATAGGCAACTTCCTCGTCGTTGGCGCGCCAGTTGAAGGGCGTGAAGACGGCGCCCAGCATCTGACAAGCCCAATACAGGGTCGCGGTTTCGTAGCGATTGGAGAGAACGGCGACGAAATGATCGCCTGGCCTCAACCCGCGGGTTTGCAGCCCGCCGGCGACGGCGCAGATCTCCGCGTACCAGTCGGCATAGGTCCTCCGGGTATCACCGTCGACAATCGCTTCCGCGTTGCCTTCGCGCAGCATCTGGCGGTAAAAAACCTTGCCGAGATTCATTGCCCGCCGGCCTGCAGGATCGCGCGCACGATCTGCTCGTAACCGGTACAGCGGCAGATATGCCCCGACAGCATGTCGACGACCTCTTCACGGGTCGGTTTAGGGTTTTCCTGCAGGAATTTTGTCGCCGACATCAGGATACCTGCCGTGCAGAAGCCACACTGCAGCGCGCCGTTCTCGTTGAACGCCTTTTGCAGCGCGTTCAGAGTGCCGTCCGCGTCGGCGAGGCCTTCGACGGTGCGCAGTTCCATGCCGTCGCATTGTACTGCGTAGCGCAGGCAGCTTCGCGTCGCGACATTGTCGATGATGATCGTACAGGCGCCGCACACGCCGTGCTCGCAGCCGACATGCGTGCCATACATGTTCAGTTCGTGGCGCAGAAAGTCGGTCAGCAGCAGGCGCGGCTCGGCAAAGCCGGACACCTGTTTGCCGTTGACGGTCAGCGTCACGCGCTTTTTCTGATCCGGTTTGATACGCAGCATCAGGAAGCCTCCCGCGCGGATTTTGCATCGTTGAAGGCCGCCGACAGCACACGCGCACCGAGTACGCGGACAAGCTGACGCCGGTAATCGGCATTGGCCTGCATATCGATCATCGGATCGACCGCTTCGGCGACCGTGTTGGCGATTTCGTCTGCGGTGTCCTGCGTCGCCGGTTTGCCGATAAATCCTGCCGTATCGGCGACGATGGGTCTGTCTTCCACCCCGCCCAGCCCGAACGACAGATCGGCGATGTTGCCGTCATTCCCCACGGTCGCTTCCGCCGCGACAGCGGTGATCGCGAAATCACCGTGACGCTGGGCAATTTCCTCAAAGGCATAACCGGTCTTTTCGCCGCGCAGCGGCCAGACAAGCGAGGTGACCAGTTCATCCGCGCGCCGGTCGGTGGTCAACAGACCGAGGAAAAACTCCCGCGCCGGGACCTCGCGCGTGCCGCCGGGGGACTGCAGCTTCACGGCACCTCCGAGCGTCACCAGCGTCAGCGGGATTTCAGCGCTCGGATCGGCATGAGCGACCGATCCGCCCAGCGTCCCGCGCGACCGGGTCTGGTAGTGACCGGCCCAGGGCAGTGCTTTCGCCAGCAACGGCACGCCGGACATCACGCCCGGGAAATTCATCGCGGCCGCCTGACGGACCAACGCGCCGGTCGTCGCGATCGCGTCGCCGATCCTGATGTCGGCGAGATCGTCCAGCCGGTTGATATCTATCAGCGCCGCCGGGCGTACCAGCCGCATGTTCAGCATTGCACCGAGCGACAGGCCGCCCGAGATCACACTGGCGTCGCCGCCGAACTCGGCCAGCAGCTCCATCGCTTCGTCCATTGTATCGGGACGGCAGTATTCAAATGCGACAGGCTTCATTTGTCGCGACCTCCGAACAACTTGCCGAAGAACCCGCCGCCGGCGGTCTTTTCCCCGCCGCTTTCGGATTTCAAACGCCGGTCGAACCCGCGGAAAAACTGCCCGATCAGCAGCTTGGTCACTGTGCCGAGCATACGCTGTCCCACCGCGGCCACCTTACCGCCGACATTGGCCCGGTAGCTGTAGGTCAGCCGCGTCCCGTTGTCTCCGACAGGCTCCAGTGTCACATTTCCCTCCCCCTGGCCGAACCCGAGTGCGCCCGAGGCCTTCCCGACCAAACGGACACTCCGCCCCTCGATCTTGTCGCGCAGATCGATCTCGGCGCTGTAGACGCCCTTGATTCCGGCGACGCCGATGACGACTTCGGCCGTGAAGCTGTCCTCGCCGACCTGGTTCAGTTCCTCGCATCCCGGGACGACGGCGGCCAGCGTATCGGGATCGAGCAACAGCTTCCACACATCCACCGGCGGCGCGGAAAGTTCCACCGAACCATCGCCCGTCAGCCCGCCTTCGACATGGGCGGCTTCGCGCGGACCGTCTCCGACCTTGGCCTTCGTCCCGCCGGCGCGCTGATAATCCAGTCCGTTCGCCGCCGCCCAGTTCTTGTTCAGCGTCAGGGGCAGTTCGATATCGAACGTGCCCAGCGCATCTGCCGCCGCATTTGCGACCGCCGTTGGCGCCAACATAGACGACCCATCGCCCATGCCCTTCGCCCCCAGGGTGTTGTGGGGCGACGGCGTGTTGAAATGCCCGATGGTCAATTCCGGTATTTCCGGCGCGGTGATGCAAAGATAGTCGGCAAAGGTTCCAGCCTGCGGGTTGGCGCCGGCGTCATAGACGAATTCCTCCAGCAGGGCGCCGCCCAGGCCGTGCGCGAAGCCACCGTAAATCTGACCCTCAACAACAATCTCATTCAGAATGTTGCCGACGTCATGCACCGATACGTATTTCACGATTTCGAGTTCGCCGGTGTCCCGGTCTATTTCCACGGCGGCGAGATCAAAGACGTAGCCGAACGTGACGGCGCTACCGACCCGGTCCTGATCGTCCGGCGCGTCGAGCATGCCGGGATTCATAATCGTGGTTTCGAACAGGCCCGGCTCCATCTGATCGGGAAGGCCCGCCGGATGCCAGTGGGTCTGCGCCGCGACCCTGCGGATGGGGAGCGCCTTGTCGGGCACGCCGACGACCTGGGCATTTCCACCGACAAGCTCGATATCCTCGGGCGCCACTTCAAGGTTCTCGGCTGCGATCAGTTTGATTTTTTTCGCGACCTTGTCCGCGGCATCCGCCACCGTGCCGATGACGACCGCCGAGAACCTGTTGGCGTAGTTTCCCGACGCCAGCGACCAGGCGCTGGTCAGCGTATCGACTTCCGTAACCACGTCGACGTGATCGGGGCGCAGTCCCAGCGCGTCGGCCACGACCTGCGCCGCGACCGTCTGATGCCCCTGCCCCGCCGGCGTGGAGACGGTCTTTACGGTCACCGCCCCCGACGGATCGACCGATACAGTTGCTGTGCCGAGACCGCCGGACCGCCCCCCCGCCTTGGCGCGTTCCTCGGGTGTCTGGGCCAGCGTGACATAGGCCATGTTAGAGCCAGACGGTTCGATTCCCGCCGCCATGCCGATCCCGAACAGCTTGCCGTCGGCCCGCGCTTGTTCTCGCGCCGTCTTCAGCTCGTCATAGGCGGCGAGATCCAGCGCCTGATTCAGGCCTTGCTCGTAATCCCCGGAATCGTAGGTCGCCCCGGCGGGCGCCTTATAGGGAAATTCGTCCGCCTGAATAAAATTGCGCCTGCGAATCTCCGCCGGATCGATCCCGAGTTCCTGTGCGCCGGCATCCATCACGCGTTCAAGCGCGAAGTAGAACTGCGGCCCGCCATAGCCGCGGTTGAGCCCGATCGGGGTGGTATTGGTCACGACGAGCCGGTTCTCGACCGAAATGTCTTTCACGCGGTAACAACCATTCGACGCCGAATGCATTCGGTAGACCGAAGCCGGTTCAGGCGCGCGCACGAAGGCGCCGACATTAACGACGTTGTCGAACTTCAAACCGAGGAGTTCGCCATCTTCGGCGAATGCGGCTTCGACGCTGTCGGCCCGGTCGGCAGCGGTAGAGGAACCGGTCAGATGTTCCAGCCGGTCCTCGATCCACTTGACGGGGCAGCCGAGCACGCGCGAACAGGCGGCCAGCAGAACCATATACGGGAACATCGCCTGCTTGATGCCGAAGCTGCCGCCCGAATGGGGCGACGTGATCAGCCGCAGCCGGTTTCCGGGCACGCCCAGCGCCCCGGTCATCAACGCATGCAGAATGAACGGCCCCTGGAAATTCGACCAGATGGTGTAGCGGTCGGGCTGTTGTTCGAAATTGGCAACCAGTCCGTAAGTTTCCATTGGCGTCGACGCATAGCGCGGATATCGCCAGTCCAGCTTCACGACCCGGTGCGCCCGCTCGAACGCCGCTTCCGGATCGCCATAGCGGAACGTGCGGTGATGGACCACGTTGGACCCGACATCATCGTGCAGCAGCGGCGCGTTCTCCGCCATCGCGACCTCCGGATCGGCGGTCGCGGGCAGTGCCTCGTATTCGACCTCGATCAGTTCGATCGCGTCCTCGGCAATATACCGGTCCTCGGCGGCAACCACGGCCACCGGCTCGCCGACATAACGTACCTTGTCGATGGCGATCGGATAGAACTTGATCGGAACGCGGACGGCGCTCGGGATCGGAGCGATAGTGTCCGCCACATCGGCACCGGTAACGACGCCATGCACCCCGGGCAGCGCTTCGGCCTTCGACGTATCGATCGACACGATGCGGGCATGCGCGTGATCCGACCGCAGGATCGCCGCATGACGAATACCCGCGATCGGTTCCATGTCGTCGATGAAACGCGCATTGCCGGTCAGCAGCGCGGCATCCTCCTTGCGGGGATACCGCGCGCCGATCCAGCGGTCGTTTGTCGTTGCCTCGGAAATGGCGCGCACCTTACCGGTTATTCAGCGCGACCGCCGCGGAACAGTAATCCGCGACCATCGCATCGAGCATCTTGGCCAGATCTTCGTTTGCCAGCGTACCGTCGTCGTTGAACGCCGCCGGAGCCTGCGCGAGCGTAAACATCTTCGGGTATACCCAGGTGCCGAGTGCCTCAAACGACACGCGCAGGCTCATCAGACCGCGCACGCCGCCGACCAGCGACGGGGTGGCCGACGACAACAGGATCGATTTCCCGTCGAGCGGCATCGGCTGCATGCGCGACAGCCAGTCCACCGCGTTCTTGATGGTGGCAGGCGGCAGCCAGTTGTATTCCGGCGACGTCAGGATCATGCCGTCGGCGGCGGTGATACGCTCGGCCAGCGCCTGCGCGCCTGCCGGTACGCCGGAGGACTGCTGATCGTCGAAATTGTACAGCGGCATGTCAAAGTCGTTGATGCGCGCGAAATCAACCTCGGCACCGTGAGATTCGGCTACCTTCGCGATAAGCTTCGACAGTTTCAGGTTTATCGACTCTTCGCGAAGCGAGGCCGAATATACGAAAATCTTCATCCCGGAGTTCCTCATAGGGTTTTGGTGGCAGAAACATAGCGGCCCGCAACACGCGGGTCCATTTGGCGGCCGTATTTTTCTCTTCGGTTGTTATTATCGGCAGTTCCCGCCCCCGAACACGGAAGACACGACCATTGGCAGATCCCGTTATCTTCGAAGCAATGACCCACAAGGACCTGGAAGCTTGTTTCGCCATTCGTATCGACGTCTTCTGCGGCGAACAGAAGGTCAGCCGCGAGATCGAATTCGACGGACTGGACGATCAGTGCCGCCACTATCTCGCGACATGGAAAAACAGCGGAATCGGGACAGCGCGGATGCGGCCGCTCGGTAACGGTGAGGTAAAACTGGAGAGAGTCGCTGTCAGGTCCGAATACCGGCTTTTAGGTATTGGACGCCTGCTTATGGCCCGCGCTCTGGCGGACGCGAAAGAAGAAGGATACGGTACCGCGGTACTCAACGCTCAGATCCAGGCGGGCCCGTTCTACGAAAAGCTCGGGTTTCGTGCCGAAGGCGGAGAATTTCTGGAAGCGGACATTCCTCATCACCGGATGAGTAAAGCGCTATAGCGCTATAATGTCGCTACAATCGCGTGCTATTTGCGTTTCCAACCGAAATAAATCACTACTATCCACCACTACAGTCACCGACGGGGACAGAGCTTGAGTTCCAGAAAAATACTCGTTGCGGGAGCCGGTCTCGGCGGTCTCGCGGCGGCGGGATGTTTGCTTAAAGCCGGGCATGACGTCGAAATATACGAACAGGCGCCCCAGCTGGGCGAAGTCGGTGCAGGCATACAGCTGAGCGCCAACGCCATGCATGTCATGAATCATCTCGGCGTGGGCGAAGCGATATCAACCATGTCGGTCCGTCCGGCGGCCTATGTATTCAGATTGCACGATACGGGCGAGGAGATCGACCGGTTCGCGCTGTCGGAAGAACATCTGGCGCTGCACAAGGCGCCCTACAACCAGATCCATCGCGCAGACCTGCACGAAACGCTGGCCGATGCGGTTCAGAACATGAAAGACGGCCTCGTCCATCTGAACAAAAAGGCGACCGGCTACACCGAAACCCAAGATGGCGTTGAGCTGCGTTTCGAAGACGGGACCAGCGCCAGTGGCGACCTGCTGATCGGCGCGGACGGCGTCAAATCCGTCATTCGCGACCAGGTCGCGGGGGCGGTCGAAGCCATTTATACGGGCGATTCCGCCTGGCGCATCACGGTACCGAAGGAAAAGCTGCCGCCCAACTTCATGGAAGAAGTGATGTCGGTGTGGATGGGACCCGGCAAGCATTCGGTATCGTACTGGATCCGCGGCGGAGAATTGCTGAATTTCGTCGGCGCCGTGGAAACACCGGTTGCGGAGGAGGAATCCTGGACCGCCAAGTTTCCGTGGGAAGATCTGAAGGCCGATTTCGAAGGCTGGCACGAAGACATTCAGACCGTTATCGACCTGGTGGACAGGGACGAATGCTACCGCTGGGCGTTGTACCGCCGCCCGACGATCGCGCACTGGAGTTCCGACCGGGTCACTATCCTGGGCGATGCCGCCCATGCGACGTTGCCGTATCTCGCTCAGGGTGCCGCCATGGCGATCGAGGACGGCGCCGTGCTGATGCGGGCGCTCGACCAGTGCGATGACATCGCGGATGCCCTGCAGCTCTATCAGCGCAACCGGGTGGAACGCACCGCTCGCGTGGTGAACACATCCACCGCCAACCGCGAACTGTTTCACCTCGACAGCGTCGAGAAGATCCGCGAATCCTTCGCGGCCCGCAACGAGGGCGCGGACCGGAACGCCTGGCTCTATTCCTACAATCCGCTAACCGTCGAGCTCAGCTGAGCGATCACGAAAAAAGGTAGTAGTAGGCTACACCGAGTCCCGCGGCGGCGGCCAGCGTTGCAAACATGCCGGCCTTGTATCTGAGAGTGGCGATCAACGCGGCGACGGTAATCAGCAGGACCGCCGGTTCGAACGTCGGCCAGTCCGGCAGCGACAATCGAACCGGCCCCCAATCAAATTCGTTTACTTCCGCGAATGAGGCGTGAATACCGAACCATACGGCGAGGTTCAGGATCACACCGACGACCGCCGCCGTGATGGCGGTCAGTCCGGCACTGAGCATTCGGTTATCGCGTTGCGATTCGATGTAGGGCGCGCCGAGAAAAATCCACAGGAAGCAGGGCACGAAGGTGACCCAGGTCGTGAGCGCCGCGCCGATCGCACCGGACAGCATGGGGTCGAGCGCACCGGGATTTCGAAAAGCCGCCAGAAAACCGACATGCTGCACCACCATGATCAACGGGCCGGGTGTTGTCTCCGCCATACCCAGTCCGTCGAGCATCTCTCCCGGTGCGAGCCAGCCGAATATCTCCACCGCCTGCTGCGCGACGTAAGCAAGAACCGCATCCGCGCCGCCGAAAGTGACAACGGCCATCTTGCTGAAAAACACGCCCTGCTGGGTAAACACATGATCGGGCCCGACCATGGCCTGCAGGATGGCAAGCGGCCCCAGCCAGAGAACCAGACAGACGATGAGGACAACTGCGGCTCGCCGGGCCGAAGGTCGCGTGTGCTGCAACAGTCCGCGATCCAGCATCGCATCGATCGCAAACGTGCCGCTTGCTGAAGCGTTCTCCGCCGCGTGGGCGCCGCCGGTCGGGAACAGGTCGGGAAGCAGACGATATCCCAGGAAACCAGCAAGGGCCGCTCCGGCGATAACGAGCGGAAACGGCACCGCGAAGGCGAATATCGCGAAGAACGAGACGGCAGCGAATGTCATCAGCATCGCGTTGGGCAGCGCACGGGAACTTAGGCGGATAACCGCCTGGATCACGATCGCAAGCACCGCGCCCTTTATCCCGAAGAAGATCGCCTCGACGGAAGTGACGTCACGGAATCCGGCATACAGAACGCTCAATACCAGCATGACGTCGGCGCCGGGAAGCACGAACAGGACGCCGGCGACGAGGCCGCCGAGCGTTCGGTGCAGCAGCCAGCCGGCATAGGTCGCAAGCTGCTGCGCCTCCGGACCGGGCAGCAGCATCGCGTAATTCAACGCATGCAGAAAGCGTGTCTCGCTGATCCAGCGTTTCTCGTCGACAAGGATTCTATGCATCAGCGCAATCTGACCGGCAGGACCGCCGAAGCTGAGAAGGCCGATTTTCAGCCAGACGCGAAACGCGTCTTTAAAGGACGGGATTTCGGGAGACATGCCGCAACTTTGCGGGAGAAACCGTCAGTCTGCCCAATATAAATGGCAATCCCGTGACAGTGGGCGCGCCAATCAGGCTGTCGCGAGAGTTCCGGCGTTGAAATCGTCGACGGCCTGCTGCAGTTCATCGCGCGTGTTCATCACGAAAGGCCCGTATTTGGCAACCGGTTCCTGGATCGGCTGCCCCTCGCAGTAAAGAATTTCCGCACCCGCGTCGCCCGCCTTCACAACAACATCCCCGTCGCCGCCAAACAGAGATACAGCGGGCGCGGTCACGGTGTGTGTAGCGCCGCCCGCATCGATGGCGTCGACCGATCCTTCATAGACGCACATGAACATATCATGGCCGGCAGGCGGGTCGATCCGCCATTCCGCGCCGGCATCCAGCCGGACGTCGAGAAGACGGATCGGAATCTGCGCCTGCGCCGCGCCCGCGACGCCAAGATAATCGCCGGCGATCACCCGCGCGGCTCCGCCATCGAATGAAACGGTCGAGATATCCGCCGCGGGAATGTCTTGATAGCCGGGGGGCATCATTTTCTTTTCGGCCGGCAGGTTGACCCACAGCTGGAAGCCTTTCAGCCGCCCATCGATCATCTCCGGCAGTTCGGAATGAACGATCCCGCGCCCCGCCGTCATCCACTGCACGTCGCCCGGCCGCAGCAACCCGTCATTGCCGACCGAATCCCGATGCCGCATGAGACCTTCCAGCATGATGGTCACGGTCTCGAAGCCGCGATGCGGGTGGTTGGGAAAGCCGGCGATATAGCTGTCGGGATCGTCGCTGTCGATGCGGTCGAGCATCAGGAACGGATCGACCATGTCGAGCTGGGGCGTGCCGACCATGCGTGTCAGCTGCACGCCGGCACCGTCGGTGGCGGGCATGCCGGGCGATATGCCGGCGAGATATCTGGTCGCTGTCATGGCCGTCTCCGATAATTGCGATGGAAAAGCGAAAATATGGCCGGCACGCAGATTGGCAAAGCATGACGGATTCAGGCAGTCAGAATTCCTTCAACCCGCGGCCATTGCAGGCTGCCCTGCTCCGCCATCTGCGCAACGTAGGCTTCGTAGGGATAGTTGCCGAACGCGGTTTTAAAATTATCCCGCGCGCGAACCCTTTCAAACCAGTCGGTCACGGCGGGGCGACGTTCTTCCCACATCGGATGAAACTGAAGTTCCGCTACGCGGTTCAGATAGGACGTAAGCGATACGTCCGCGAGGGTGTATGTATCGCGGGCCAGCCAGTCCCGGTCCTGAAGCGCCATTTCCATATCGTCGAGCAGCGTTTCGTACACCCGGACGGCATTGACAAACAGCTGCGAATCCATACCCTTTTCAATCATTTCCCGGCGCCATGTCCGGCGGGCGGGATCTGGCGTCGCCGCCAGCATGGCTTCGATCTCGGCAGCCGGTTTCTCCAGCCATTGAAGGCGAAACGCGATCGCGTTGGTGACGGTTGCACAGGCCCGGTGAAGGCCGTCGTCGGGCCGTCGCGTCCAGGTGCGCATATAAGCCCGTTCAACCGGATCCGAGGGGCTGAGCGGCGGATCGGGAAACACCTCGTCGAGATATTCGCAGATGATCGCGGATTCGACGACGGGGCGACCGTCATGGACCAGCGTCGGCACATAGCCTTTGGGGTTGAGTTTCAGATATTCGGGTGCCTGCTGTTCGCGCGCGCGCAGATCGACGTGATACTCGACGGCGTCCAGCCTTTTTTCGGCAATGACAAGACGGACTTTCTGCGCGCAGATCGACCAGTTGGAATGATAGAGTTCGAGCATCAGCCGGATGCGGCGACCCGCCTGGCGAAGGTCTCGAAATCCGCCGGCGGACGGCCCAGTATCCATTCCAGAATGCGCGGCGAGCCGACCAGTCCGTGAATATCATAATGCGCGAACATGCGCCGCATGCAGTCCTGGCCGAACGCCGCCACCCCCATATGGGCTGCGTGCGCTACCGCCTGTTCCGGCGACAGTTTCCGGGCTTCGATCTGTTGTCCCAGGACGCGGGTCAGGATCTCAGCCTTTTCGGTCAGCGTAATCACGGGTCCGCAGATCTCGAAGATGCCGTTGGCGCATCTCGGATCGTTCAGCACGCGGATCGCGGCTTCCGATACGTCGTCGAGATCGACAAGGCTCATCGGCGCGTCGACCTCGTACGCCATCGCGTGCACGCCGGTTTCAAGCATCTTCGACCATCCGGGCAGCATGTTCTGGTAATAGGATCCGACCTGCAGAATGCTGAACGGCACACCCGATTCGATGATCGCTTCCTCGACGAACAGCCGGTTCCAGTGATGTTTCAGTGCCTGAATCTGGGTGTGCAAAACGGAATGAAAGACCAGTCGCTCGACATTCGCGGATTTCGCCGCCGCGATAATGCTGTCGCCGATTTCCTTTTCGTTCTCGATCATGTTCGGGCAGATATAGTAAATGGCCCGGCACCCCTGAGCCGCCGCTGCCGCGTCCGCCGGATTGGCGAGATCGCCATGAAATATTTCGGCAGCGCCGAGGGCACGCAGTTCGTCATCCGCATCGGATCGGCGCATCATCGCGCGAACCGGTTCTCCGGATGCGGCAAAGGCCGCGATCATGGCACGGCCAGTTTTTCCGCCTGCACTGGTAATCAGGATCATGAATCGCCTCCGTCGTTTGGCGGGCAGGATAGCCCAGACGGCGTCAGCCGACTATCCTAGCGTCGATTGCGATACTGCAAGCGGAAGGAAGAAAAGAATGACCGATATCAACAGGATCGATCCCGGCCCCCGGATGAGCAAGGCCGTGCGTCACGGCGACACAATCTACACCATGGGCCACGTCGCCCGCGACCGTTCGGGCGATATCTCGGCGCAAACCGCGGATGTTCTGGGCCGGCTGGACGCGACTTTGGCCGAAATGGGCTCTGACAAGTCGAAACTCCTGTCGGTAACAATCTACATGGCGGATATGGCGGAATTTCCGGCCATGAACGCGATCTGGGACGATTGGGTCGACGGTCCGAACGCGCCGGCGCGCACAACCGTCGGCGCGCCGCTGGCGTCGCCCGAAATCCGCGTCGAGATGACCGCCATCGCTGCCGTCTGACGCAAGGCTTTGTAAAGGTTTCCCACCTATTGTCCGGTCACGGAATCAACCATGGCCTGGCTACCGAATGTCGACCGCAGCCGCTCCAGCGCTTAACCGCGAAACCTCCCGCGGCGTCTATGCCGACGAACAGATGGAGTCGGCGCTGGCGTATTTTCGTGCCCGCCGTACCGACAAAGCGGAGGCGATATACAAAAAGGTCGCGAAGAAAGACGGCCGGCATGCCGGCGCGCATCACAAGCTGGGGTTGATCGCGCGGCAGAACGGCGTGAAAGAACGCACCGTCCAGCTGCTGATTAAGGCCGCCAAGCTGGACCCGCAGCGCCCGGAAATCCTGTGCGACCTGGGGAATGCTCTCAAAGCGCTGGGCCGCCATAAGGATGCGATTAAGGCCGAGAACGCATCGACGACGAATGGAAACGCGCCAACGTCACCTACGAACTTATGACCCATTCGAATGCCCGAGAACTGGCGATCGAGACATCCGATCAGATACGCGAACTCAGCGGCCGGCTGAGAGCGGTGAACGAAAAATTGTGGGAAATCGAAGACGAAATCCGCCTCTGCGAGCGGGAAGAAGATTTCGGAGAGAAATTCATGGAGCTGGCGCGGTCCGTATACCGGTTCAACGACGAACACGCCGGCATCAAGCGCGAAATCAACACTATGCTTGGCGCCCAGATCGTGGAGGAAAAATCCTACGCAGATTACTGAGCAGCCTGCAGAAGCTCAGTCGTCCTTCGGTTTCAGTTTCAACGACGCGGAATTCATGCAATAGCGCTGCCCGGTCGGCATCGGCCCGTCGGGAAACACGTGCCCAAGATGCGCGTCGCAGCGCGCACACAGCACCTCTGTCCGCTTCATCAGCATCGACCAGTCTGATTTGGTTTCCACGGCATAGTTGTTCATCGGCTGATAGAAGCTCGGCCAGCCGGTACCGGAATCGAATTTATGATCGGCATCAAACAGCGGATGTCCGCAGCATCGGCACGTATAGATCCCGGGGTCCTTGCACTGGTCGTATTCGCCGGTAAAAGCGCGTTCGGTGCCGTGCTGACGGGTGACGTAGAATTCCTCTTCCGTCAGTTGTTGTCGCCATTCCTCTTCGGTTTTCTTGATCTTTTCGACCATTTTTCCTCAGTGTCCGTTCTTCGCGTTCAGATTTTCCAGCATGGCGCCGAATTCCCGCAGGGCCTGTCCGCCGTCGCCGTTGAAGCTGGAACCGTGCATGCAGGCCAGCGTTAATGGATTTAGGGCGGCGAGGCTTTCGAGTATAGGAAGCGTCTCGTCGGTAAACGGCACGGCACCTGACATCGGCCCTGCAGCCTGGCGCTCGTTGTAATCCTGCGACCGGCCGACGATATCGCGGTCGGTCAGTGCCTCGACATTGCCGCCCTGTCCGATCAGATCGGAACAGAACAGGGTCGACGCCGTTTCTTCGAACATCAAGCTGGCGTCCCAGCCGTGCGGGACGTGCTTGGTCTCAATCACCCGGAAACTGTGCGACCCGGTCTCGATGCGTTCATCCGCTTCCAGCACGCGGGGCGGACGGTCGGCAAAATCGCCGACGCTGGTGCGCGCACCGACGAAGCTGCAGACCGGTTCGGCGTGCGGAGCGATCGCAAGCCATTCGTTCAGCGCGCCGCATTCATCGGATTCGAAATGGCTGAACCCGATCCAGCGGATGGTCGCCGGATCCAGTACCGACGCGACGCCATCCTTTATGTCGTGGAACAATCCGCGCAGGTTGGTGTGATAGAGCATGGGCTCGTCGTCCCGCACGAGGAAGGACGAGAACTGAAAGTTTGCCGCTTCCACGAAGCAGGTGATCCGGAACAGATCCGGCGCGATTTCATCGACAGTCGCTGACATTGATCAGACCATGTAGTCGGTGGTGACGTCGTCGAGCTGACGCAACAGGGCAGGCCATTCGCGTTCGCCGGTGCCGTTGTCGTCGTACTGTTTCGCCGTATGCTCGCAGACTTCCTTCGACGGATAGCGGATTTTCTGGCCTGACGCCGCAGCCGCCGACAGCAGCGCGAGCTGCGCGGAACAGACCTTTTCCAGAAAATACATCTGCACCCATGCATCGCCGATTGTGTTGCCGGTGGTCAGCAGACCGTGGTTGCGCAGGATCATGACCTTTTTGTCACCGAGATCCTCGACCAGCCGTTCCCGTTCGGACAGATCCAGGGCAATGCCTTCAAAGTCGTGATAGGCCGTATGACCGTAGAACATCATTGCGTCCTGATTGGTATAGATCAGGCCGTCGTCCAGCGCAGAGACCGCCATGCCGGCTTCGGTATGGGTATGGATGACGCACATGGCGTCTTCGCGTGCGGCATGGATAGCGCTGTGAATGGTGTAGCCGGCATTGTTGATCCTGTGCGGCGTGTCGTCGAGGATATTGCCGTCTAGATCGATTTTCACCAGGTTCGACGCCGTGACCTCGTCCCAGCGCAACCCGAACGGATTAAGCAGAAAATGATGCTCCGGACCGGGGATGCGGGCGGAGATGTGGTTGTATATCAGCGTCGTCGTCCAGCCGTGGAGATGCGCCAGCCGGTATGCCCCCGCCAGGTCGACGCGCACCTGCCATTCTTCCTCGCTGACCTGTCCTCTGAGCGAAGCGCCCGAGATGTCCCTTACCGCCGTCGCATTCATGATCCGTCTCCGAAATTGTGCGGAGGAAGTCTAACACAGGGATTTATGCGAACCATACCGTTCGCGCGGGCCTACAGCGTTTTCAGGACCGTCTCGACCGCCCGGGCGACCTGCTTTTTGATCGCCGCCGGATGGGGCGGCGCATCGACCCCGAGAAGCAGCCTCAGATGGGTATAGCCGCGCACCAGTTCGAAGAATTCCTCCGCGGATTTGCGGGGTTCGTCGACCGCAAGGCGCCCCTCTGCGGCGAGATTGGCAAGATACTCGGCGAGTGCCGAGATATTGCGTTCGGGGCCCGACCTGTAGAACAGTATCCCGAGTTCCGGGAAACGATGTACCTCCGCCAGCACAATCCGGTGCAAAGCCAGTGTTTCCGGGGCATAGACGATCTCCAGCAAACGTTCGCCGAACCGCGTCAATGCCTCGCGAACCTGCAACCCGGCCAAAGGCGCGGCCGGATCCTGCTCCAGAATGCGCTCGCACTGTTCCTCGATCAGGCCGGCGAACAACGCTTCCTTGCTGTCGAAATAGCGATAAAGAGTCATCTTGGACACGGATGCGGCGTCGGCGATGGCATCCATGCTGGCGCCGCCGAAACCATGCGCCATGAAGACCTCCCGGGCGCCCCGCAGGATGACGCGGCGCTTGTCCGCGGCATTGCGCTGACGGCGCGTCCCGGTCGAATGCGTCAATTGACTCGTCCCGATCATAATATTAATACTATACTGTACAGTATCGTTTTATGGAAGCGTTTCATTTCGACGCTTCGTCACACCGGAACTCACACGGGGACTAAAGGCCATGCCGCTGGACAATGCCGCCGATATCAGTTCGCTCATTCAGCCCGGACGGGTGCATCGCCGCGTCTATGCCGACCCGGAAATATTCGAGCTGGAGATGGAGCGTATTTTCGACCGCGCCTGGATCTATGTCGGGCACGAAAGCCAGATCAAAAACCCGGGCGACTTCGTGACCACCCGCATCGGACGGCGCCCCATGGTGCTGACCCGCCACAGCGACGGCGGGATTCACGTCATTCATAACCAGTGCGCCCATCGCGGCGCCCTTGTCGTTGCAGAAGATTCCGGGAATGCCGAGGAATTCGTCTGCTGCTATCACGGCTGGGCCTACGATACGACGGGCAAGCTGATCCGCGTCCCGCTGCAACACGGCTACCCGGCGCATTTCAATCCGGAAGACCCCAGCACGGCGATGGTCCGCGCACCACGGGTCGAGAGCTATCGCGGCTTCATCTTCGCCTCGTTGGCAAAGGACGGGCCGAACCTGACCGATCATCTCGGTTACATGGCCACGTCATTCGACGACATGGTGGATCGTGCGCCGGACGGCGAGATCGAGATCGCAGGCGGCGTTTTCAAACACGCCTTCGACGGAAACTGGAAGCTGTATCTGGAAAATCTGTGCGATGCTGCCCATCCCCTGTTCGTTCACGAATCCTCTATCGAGGCCGCGCGGGAACAGGACGACGAAGTCCATACCGACGGCACCGGCGAAATCGCCGTCCGGCAGATGCGCCAGAACGGAGCACCCTACAAGATGTGGCAGGAACAGATAGGCATCTGGACATACCCCAACGGCCATTCCTTTCTGGGCGACTATCACGACGACGAGAAACTCGTCGCCGCGAGGAGAGACGACGTCTTCGCCGAATACATCGCGGCGCTGGAGAACAGAAAAGGCCCGGAAGAGGCGAAACGCATCCTGGAGGTGACGCGCTGGAACTCGAACGTCTATCCCAACATCTCGTTCATGAGCCAGTTCCGCCAGTTCCGCGTCGTACATCCCATCGCGGTCGATCGGACCGAAGTATGCAACTACATGTTCCGCATGAAGGGCGCACCGGAGAAAATGTTCGAAGACACGGTCGCCTTTTCCAACGTGACCAACGGCACCGGATCGCTCGTCCTGACCGACGATCTGGAAACCTACGGCCGCATTGGCGTCGGGGTGACGTCGGGCGGCGCCGACTGGATCGAGGTCGGGCGGGGATACCAGACAGACAGCCCGGACGAACACGGCGGAAAGCAGGGCAAGGATTCCACCAGCGAGGTGTATATCCGGAATATGTACGACGCCTGGCTCGACTACATGACGGCGGCCTGAGAACATGAATTTGCCGCACATTGCCTCCGACGAAATCGTTGCCTTTCTGATCAGCGAAGCCCGCCTGCTGGACGAACGCCGCTGGGAGGACTGGCTTGGCCTTTTTGCCGACACCGGCTGGTACTGGCTGCCTATCGAGGAAGGCCAGACCGACCCGCGTACCACCGTGTCGCTGATGTATGACGACCGGAAACTGCTGGAAACGCGGGTACGCCGCCTGACCACAGGCAATCTGCACGCACAGTCGCCCCGGTCCCGTACGACACGCATGATCGCCAATGCAACGGTCGAAGGCGAAGAAGACGGCGAGCTGACGGTCCGGTCAAAATTCCAGATGATTGAATACCGGCGCAACAAGCAGCGTATGTTCGGAGGCACTTACTGGCACGGCCTGCGCAACAAGGGCAGCAGCTTCGAGCTATGCTGGAAGAAGGTCGAACTGGTGAATTGCGACAGCATGATGGACGGGCTTAACGTCCCCTTCTAGGCTGTCTGCCAATAACGGGGACGACGGAGATGACCGACACGACAAACGCGATCCGGGTGCACGCCTATGGCGGGCCGGAGGTACTTCAAATGGATTCAATCCCGCTGGCTCAGCCGGGTGCGGGCGAAGTCCGTCTCCGCCACACGGCGATCGGCGTGAACTTTGCGGACATCCACACCCGGAACGGACGCTACCCCCTCCCCGAGCTGCCGGGCTGCCTCGGCTCCGAGGGCGCCGGCGTGGTGGAAGCGGTCGGCGACGGCGTGGAATTCGTCTCGGTCGGCGACAGGGTCGCCTATTCGAGCGGCGGACATGCGCTGCCGCGCGGCTCCTATTGCGAAGCGCGCACCATGAGCGCCGACCGGCTGATTGTGCTGCCCGACAATATCGACGACGCCACTGCCGCAGCGATGACGACCAAGGGCCTCACTGCTCACTACCTGATCCACGACGTTTACCCGGTCGGTCCTGGCGACACGATCGCCGTCCACGCCGCCGCCGGCGGCGTCGGACAGATCCTGTGTCAGTGGGCGAACCACCTGGGTGCCCGGGTGATCGGAATCGTCGGCTCGGAAGGGAAAGAGACGCACGCCGCGAATGCCGGTTGTCACCACACGCTCGTCCGCGATCGCGACGACGTGGTCGCCGCCGTCAAATCCCTGACCGCCGGCCAGGGCGTCCCGGTGGTGTTCGACGCGGTCGGCGCTGACACCTTCGAGGAATCGCTGCACTGCCTGCGCCCCAGGGGTCTGATGGTGTCCTACGGCACGGCATCGGGGCCGATCCCGCCGTTCGATATATTCCGGCTCAATCACATGGGATCACTCTCCGTCACCAGCGCGGCCTATCTTTGGCATGTACGCAACCGCGAAGAAATGCTCGACCGCGCGCAGGACCTGATCGACGTGGTATCGCGCGGTATCGTCAACATTCCGGTCGAACACACCTACCCGCTGACCGCCGTCGCCGACGCCCACCGCGACATGGAAAGCCGGGCAACCACCGGGATGAGCGTTCTGCTCCCGTAACCCGCCGAGATCCGGGCTGCCCGGGGATTCGTATGTCTCTGAACACCAAGCGGTTTCCGGTCCATGCTGTCTCTCCGCCGTCTCTGTGAACTGATCGCCCAGCGCTCCCGTGCGGCCGTTCTTCTACCCGTTGCCGTCGCGGGCTGTTCGCCGCTGCCGCTGCTCGATGCGATCGTGCCTGAAGGCGACTACAAGAGACAGTCGGGCCTGGCCTATGGCGATCTGCCGCGCCAGAAACTTGACGTTTACCGGCCGAAGTCAGCCCGTATTGGCGCCCCGGTTGTCGTCTTTTTCTATGGTGGCAGCTGGAAAAGCGGATCGCGGGAAAAATACCGTTTCGTGGCCGAATCCCTGACGCAGAAGGGGCTGACGGTCGTCATTCCCGATTACCGCCTCTATCCCGACGTTACTTTCCCCGCCTTCATGGACGACGCGGCGCAGGCCGTCCGTTGGGTGCTGAACAATCTCGGCAGCGTAAACGGCGCAAAGCGCCCGGTATTCCTCGCCGGTCATTCCGCGGGCGCCCACATCGCCGCGCTGATGACTGTCGACGACACGTATTTCGCCCGCGCAGGCGTGAGTGGGTCGCGGATCTGCGGCGTGATCGGCATTTCCGGGCCCTACGCGTTCGATCCCTTTGAATACCGCACCACCCGGGCCGTCTTCGCAGGGCTAAAGAACCGCGACACCGCCCGTCCGGCGAAGCGCGTCGTCGGCAAAACACCTCCTTTCCTGCTGTTGCATGGCGACAGCGACGATACCGTCCGGCTGTCCAACACCCGGGAATTCGCGGCGGCACTGTCAGATGCCGGAACCGAGGTCGAGACGGGGATTATCCCCGACATCGGACATTACAGGATCATTCTCGCGATGGCGTCTCCGTTTGACGACATCGCGCCGGTCAACGACCGCATCACCGACTTCATCGACCGCCGCAGAAACTGCGACACGCCCTGATCCGCGCGACTTGATCGGCCTTCCCCGTCCCGACATGATACCTCCTGAATTAGCAGGAGACCCTCGCCCATGTCGGACGACCCGACAGTCCGTCTCGATGCCGATGGAAAACCCGTCGGTTTCATCGATCATCCGGACGACTACAGAACCGTTACATACGAAGTTATCGAAGGCGCCATCGGGCTGCTGACGCTTAACAGGCCAAAAAAGCTGAACGCCTTCGACGAACGTATGATCCGCGAGATGCGCTCGGTCATATGGAACGTGAATTTCGACGAAAACATCCGGGTCCTGATTATCACCGGCGCCGGACGGGGCTTCTGTTCGGGACGCGATATCCTGGGCCTCGATTACGAGAACAACCTGCCGTCACCGCAATACCGCGCCTATGTCCGTGCCAATCACGAAATGCTGGACGACATTGAGAACATGGAAAAGCCGGTGATTTCAATGGTCAACGGCATCTGTGCCGGCGGCGGCGTCGAGATCGCCGTCGCCAGCGACTTCCGCACCGCGGCGGATACGGCTGAATTCGTTCTGACGGAAAACAATATCGGGGTCATCCCGGCTTCGGGCGCGGCATCGCGGATGATCCAGATGATCGGCATCGGGCGGCTGAAGGAAATGATGATGACCACGATGCCGGTCGACGCGGAAACCGCGGAACGCTGGGGTCTGGCCAACCGGGTCTTCGCACCGGACGACCTGCTTGAAGGCACCCTCGCCTTCGCCCGCGTTCTGGTTGACCGCGCGCCGCTGGCGATGGGCATGGCCAAGCACGTCATCAACACCTGCCAGAACACCGACACCGAAACAGGCCGCCTGATAGAACGCCTCGGCCAGTCGGTTCTGATCCAGTCGGAGGATTCGCGGGAAGGAAACGCGGCGTTCCGGGAAAAACGCAAACCAGACTGGAAAGGCCGATGAGCCGGCGCAGTGCCGGTGGCACCGAGATTTGGATCGAGGAAGGCGGCAACGCCGACGGCCCCACGCTGCTGCTCATGCACGGGCTGTCGGGAACCGGCCGCATCTGGGACGGCATACGGCCGCTTCTGGAAGAGAACTGGCCGGGCCGCTGGATCATTCCCGATATGCGGGGCCATGGCCGGTCCGCCCATTGCGACCGTTACGGCATCGCGTGTCATGCGGCGGACATGGCCGACCTCGTCGCCGGCATGGACGATATTTATCTCGCCGGGCACTCGATGGGCGGACTGGTCGGCATTCTGATGGCATCCGGATGGTTCGGTGTTATGCCGAAGGCGGTCGTTACGTCAGGGGTCAAAGTCGACTGGACAGATGAAGAACGCGCCGGACTTGCCAAGCTGATCGACATGCCGGTCAAATGGTTCGACACCGAAAGCGACGCCCGGGAACGGTTCATCCTGGTCACCGGGCTGAAAGGCGTCGCCGATCCGGCATCCGATTTCGCGCGCTCCGGTATCGTCGAGGAAGGCGGCAAATGGCGGCTCGCCGCGGACAACCGGACCGCGATGGTCGCGGACGCGGATACGCGCGATATTTATGCCGCCGCGCGGGCCCCGGTGCTGCTGGCCGCCGGCGAACACGACCGCATGGTCTCCGCCGCCGACCTGCGGACTCTGTCAGATGACGCCGTCGAGCTGCCCGGCCTGGGACATAATGCGCATGTGGAGGACCCAGCCGCTTTCTGGTCGCTGATCGCAAATTCGATGGAGGAACTGTCATGACGCCTGACACGGAAACATTCAGGTTCCGCCGTTTCCTGGAGGTCATGGCCGCGGACGGCGCCGTCGAGGTAGTGGAAGAACCGACACCGCTATCCGTCATCGCCCACCGGCTGGAAGGAAACCCGAAAGGAACGTGGTTCCGAAACGCGGGTCCCGACGGCCAGGAACTCGCCGGCAATATCATGGGATCCCGCACAAGGCTCGCCGCGTCGCTGGGCCTCGACGAACGCGATCTGCTGGCCGAAGTGACCAGACGCCTGCGCGCGCCGAAGGATCCGGTCGAAATCGACGCGAAAAGCGCGCCGGTGCAGCAGGTCGTCCTGCGCGACAACGAGGCCGACCTGACCGCCCTCCCGGTTCACCTCCAGCACGGCGAGGACGGCGCGCCCTATATTTCGGCCACCCTCGATTTTTCGATCGACCCTCATACCGGCGACACCAATGTCGGCATGCGGCGGCTGATGCTGCGGGGACGTCGCGAGGCAGGCATCGATCTCAACGCCCCGAGCGACCTGCGCGCCATATACGGCGGTGCGCATGGCAGCGGCGATCGCCTGCCGGTGGCTTTCGCGGTCGGGTTTCATCCCGCGGACGCGATCGCGGCTCTCTCCATGACACCGCCCGCAAACGAACTCGCGCTGATGGGCGGCGTGCGCGGAAAACCTGTGCCGGTGGTGAAATGCGTGACCAGCGACCTGCGGGTCCCGGCCGATGCCGAATACATCATCGAGGGCTATCTCGACGCCGACGGCTGGACCGAACCGGAAGGCCCCTACGGCGAATATGTCGGCTATTACGGCCGGCTGAAGCAGAACCCGGTATTTCACCTGACGGCGATCACCCACCGGGAAGACGCCGTGTTCCAGACCGCAACCATCGGCGGCCGCAACATGGCGACGACAGATACGGCGCAGCTCTGTGCGCTGCGTACAGAACAAGCGGTCTGGGCGGCCCTTGAAAACGCCGTCCGCGAACCGGTCGCCGTCTACTGCCCGCCGGCAACCGGCGGCATGTATAATATCCGCATCGCGCTGAACCAGCGGATGCCGGGCGAAGCACGCAACGCCATTGCCGCGGCGTTCGGCTCCACCGCGGACACCAAGCATGTGTTCGTGGTCGATCCCGATATCGACGTGTTCGACGACGCACAGATGGAATGGGCGCTGGGCACACGTTTCCAGAGCGACCGGGATTACGTGTCGTCCTCCGGATATCGCGCCGTGCCGCTGGATCCGTCCCTGCAGGGCGAACGGTCGGGTTCCAAGGCGGGCTTCGATCTGACGCGTCCCTTCGGCCGGTCCGATGCCCAGGAATGGAAAGTTCCCGACCCGCCGGCGTTCGAACAACGACCGGTGTCGAGCGTTGAGGACGCCCTCAAAGACGGCCCCAAATTCTTTCGCGAACTGATGGAAGCCACCGGATCGGATGACGGCCGCGAAATCGTCCGCGAACTCGAGGGGTATTATGCGGCGGGCCGCATTCAACGGCTCGACGACGGGCGATATTCGCTGGCGTGAATACGTGAATATGGGCCAGAGGCGGCGCGTTCACTGAATTTTCTTGCATTGGCAATGCGCGGCTGGAAACATGCCGCCAATTCATCCAAGCAACGAAAAACAGGGATACGCATATTATGGAAACCCGCGCCGCCATTGCCACCGAAGCCGGCAAACCGCTCTCGATCGAAACCGTCACGCTGGACGGTCCGAAGGAAGGCGAAGTCCTGGTCGAGATCAAGTCGACCGGCGTCTGCCACACCGACGAATTCACCCTGTCGGGCGCGGACCCGGAAGGCATTTTTCCCGCCATCCTTGGGCATGAGGGGGCGGGCGTCGTGGTCGATTGCGGGCCCGGCGTCACCACCCTGAAAAAAGGCGATCACGTCATTCCGCTGTACATTCCGGAATGCCGCCAGTGTAAATCCTGCCTTTCGGGCAAGACCAATCTCTGCACGTCGATCCGCGACACCCAGGGCCAGGGCGTCATGCCGGACGGCAGCAGCCGGTTCTCCGTCGGCGGCGACAAGATTTTCCATTACATGGGCACATCAACCTTCGCCAATCATACGGTGGTGCCGGAGATCGCGCTCGCCAAGGTCCGCGAGGACGCGCCGTTCGACAAGATCTGCTACATCGGCTGCGGCGTCACCACGGGCATCGGCGCGGTCATCAACACCGCCAAGGTCGAACCGGGCGCGAATGTCGTGGTCTTCGGTCTCGGCGGGATCGGGCTCAACGTGATCCAGGGCGCGCGGCTGGCCGGCGCCAACAAGATCGTCGGCGTCGATCTGAACGAATCCAAAAAGGAAATGGCCGAACGATTCGGCATGACGCATTTCGTCAATCCGAACGAAGTCGAGGGCGATCTGGTGCCGTATCTGGTCGACCTGACCGACGGCGGCGCGGATTATTCCTTCGAGTGCATCGGCAACGTTAACACCATGCGTCAGGCGCTGGAATGCGCCCATCGCGGCTGGGGCGAAAGCATCATCATCGGCGTCGCCGGCGCAGGCCAGGAAATCTCCACCCGTCCGTTCCAGCTGGTCACGGGCCGCGTGTGGAAAGGCACCGCGTTTGGCGGTGCGAAAAGCCGCCGCGACGTGCCGAAGATCGTCGACTGGTACATGGACGGCAAGATCGAAATCGATCCGATGATCACCCATACCATGCCGCTGGAAGACATCAACGACGCCTTCGACCTGATGCACAAGGGCGAAAGCATCCGGAGCGTGATCAACTTCTGATATCTGGGCGTAATGCTCTGGTTAACGGCGGGCGGCCCCTTGGCCGCCCGTTTCTATTCCAGATTGATCCGGTGCGACCATTCGCGCCCGTCCGACACGGTGATCTGTTTGAAACCAAGCAGTTTCGCCAGATCGTAAAACGTGAACAGATTCTGGACGCCCAGCTCGGCGAACAAAGGCGAAGCGCGCACCTGCGCCGTCAATGTCGCCAGCACGGCGCGGGCACGGAACAGCGATGCGAAAATATCGTCATCCAGAGCAACGATAATCAGCTTTTCCGCCTCTGTGCCCTTGGCGAACAGGGTGAAGCGCAACGGGGACGGATCCTGGACGAGCTCCTTCGTAAACGCGACCACGAAGCCGACCCGCCGGTCGCGGTCGCTGCCGGGCATAACGCGGGCCCTCGCCGTGTAGGTTTCTTCGGATTTCGGGACCGGATAGTAATAACCGTCATGCCGGGACTGGGCAGTCGCCACCGGCGTCATGAACAAGATGACGGCAAACGCACCGCAGATCGCGCCAAACCGCGACTTCATCCCCGATCCTCCCCGTCGCGTTCGCTTTTGAAAACGAGAAACATCAGCCCCATGCCCAGCCCCAGGCTGAGAGCGATCCCCGCGATCATGGCCAGTATTCCGGCGGTGCTCATTTCGATACCGCCGATATCATTCCAGACATAAATCGCCCCCCAAACGGCGAGCACCAGCATGGCGATCAGGGAAGCGGCAAGCGCGAAGGTTTTCATCCGCCCGACAAATCCCATAGGTTCGGCACCGTTGTATTGCTATAGCCTGAAATAAAGCTTTTCTGCGCGCCGGTATCGGGATCGTAAACGTGCCGGTCTACCGCACCGATATTCGCGCCGTAGACGTGGATACTGATCGACGTTTTGTCGTCATGCGCGTTGGAGACCTTGTGGATGTCGCCCAATGCGGGCGACACTATATCGACATCGCCCGGCTGCAGCAGGTCGGTCTGACCGGGGACCAGCGTACCGTCATTCGCCACATCGAAACGCTGACCGGTTTCGGCCCCGCGCAGCATCCCGATAAGACCCCACACGGTATGATCGTGTATCGGCGTCGTCTGACCTGGCCCCCAGACGAAACTGACGATGGAAAACCGCTGATGCGGATCGCAATGCAGCAGATACTGACGATAGGTATCGCCCTCGACAGCGTATTCGTCCGGCAGCCAGTCGTCCTTGGAAATGAGATCGGTCAGCAGGAATTTCGTACCGCCAACCATCGCATGCTCGTCCCCGTCGGACTGATCGGCGAGATCGGTCATGCCTGAAACGAAACGCCGCAAACGGGATATGTCCGTCATTCTGACCTTTCCGGTATTTGGAAACGGTAAGTTAGTCCGGTAACGGGATTCCGGCAATGCGGCGAAGTGCCGTCGTCGGAGTGTGTCTCTCCGTCGCCGGTGCGGAGGTTTGCACGGATCGGGAGCTTCGGGATAGTTGGCTCGTCAGAGCAGTTCAATTACCATCGCCCACAACGTACAAGAATTGTCTGGAAAGACCCATGCTCAACGAGGACCTCAACAGGCTGGTGACCCGCGTCGGGCCCGGCACCGGCTGCGGCAAGCTGATGCGCCAGTACTGGCAGCCCGCCGCGCTGACCGAGGAACTGACCGACGAACGCCCCGTCAAAGCGGTCAGGCTGCTGGGCGAAGACCTCGTACTTTATCGTCACGGCGACGACGAGTACGGTCTGATCGGACGCAATTGCCCGCACCGTGGCGCCGATCTGTGCTTCGGTCGGCTGGAAGACGGCGGCCTGCGATGTTCCTTTCATGGCTGGCTGTTCGACCACACGGGCAGATGCCTGGAACAGCCGGCGGAGCCGGCGGACAGCAATTTTCACAACAAAATCAAACACACCGCCTATCCCTGCGTCGAACGCAACGGCATCGTTTTCGCCTATATGGGCACGGGCAACCCGCCGCCGCTGCCCGCCTTCGACTGTTTCGAAGCGCCGAATGAGTTCACCTTCGCATTCAAGGGATTCGTCGACTGTAACTGGCTGCAACTGAACGAGGTGGGAATCGATCCGTCGCATGCTTCGTTCCTGCATCGTTTCTTCGAGGATGACACTGACGAAGAGGCATACGGCCAGCAGTTCCGCTTCTCGACCGAAGAAAACGACATGGCCATCACCAAGGTTCTTCGGGAATACGATTGCCCGATAATCGACATCGAACAGACAGAAACCGGCATTCGCCTGTATGCCCTTCGCCGCCTCAACGACACGGATATGCATGTCCGCGTCACCAACCAGATTTTCCCCAACGCCATCATCATTCCGATCAGCAACGAGATCATGCTGACGCAGTGGCACGTTCCCATCGACGACACGACAAGCTGGTGGTACGCGATCTTTTCGAGTTTCACCGAACCGGTCGACAAGGAGCGCATGCGGAACGACCGGCTGAAGCTATACACCCTGCCCGACTACCGCCCGCGCAAGAATCGCGACAACGATTACGGCTACGACCCGGAAGAACAGCGCAGCAGAACCTATACCGGCATGGGAGACGACATAAACGTCCACGACCAGTGGGCCGTCGAATCCCTCGGCAAGATCCAGGACCGCACGCAGGAACACCTCGGCACCGCCGACAAGGCCATCATCGCCAACCGCAAGCTGATGATCCGCGCGATCGAAGCCGTCGAACGTGGCGAAGAGCCTGAAATCGCCCTGCGGCCCGACGACCCGGCGATGTGCCGCGGCCCCGTCGCCATCGACACAATCGCACCGGCGGCAACGTGGCGCGAAGCCTGGAAACAGACCGCGATCGAACGGCGGGCCCGCTCCGACTGGGCACAACCCCCGTGGCCTGCGGAACGAAACGCAGGCACGGAGATCTGATATGGCTGAACGCAATGACACCATGGGCCGGACCGGGTTCGTGGACGACCACGGTCTCTGGTCGGACGACGACCGTGCCGAGGCCGAACGCATCGTCCGGCTTGTCAGGGAAGACCGTCTCGAGGTCATCCGGCTGTCCTACCCGGATCAGCACGGCATTCTGCGCGGCAAAACCATCATGGCCAGCGAGGCGGAGCAGGCAATGCGCAACGGCTGCGCCATCACGACGACGCTTCTGGCCAAGGACACATCGCACACGACCGTGTTCCCGGTGTTCAGCCCGGGCGGCGGATTCGGTATTCCGGAGATGGAGAACGCGGGCGATTTCATAGCCGTGCCCGTGCCATCGACATTCCGCGTTCTACCCTGGGCGCCGGGCACCGGCTGGCTTCTGTGCGACGGCTACCTGGCGAATGGCGAGCCCGTCCCTTTTTCGACCCGGCAAATCCTGAAAAGGGCTTTGGCAACGCTGGAAGGCAAGGGCTTCGACTACATCGCGGGAATCGAGGTCGAATGCCATATCTACCGGCTGGAAGACCCCATGCTGCGGCCCGAAGACGCCGGCCAGCCGGCAGCGCCGCCGAAAGTGAGCCTGATTGCCCGGGGCTACAACTACCTGACCGAACTGCGTATGGACGAACAGGATCCGGTCTTCGAAATGGTGCGCCGGGACCTGCTGGCCCTCGGCCTGCCCCTGCGGACGCTGGAAACCGAATTCGGGCCCAGCCAGTTCGAGTTCACGCTGGGACCCGCGCCCGGTCTCGAAGCCGCCGACAACATGATGCTGTTCCGCAACGCGGTGAAGCAGATCTGCCGCCGCAACGGCTACCACGCAACGTTCATGTGCCGCCCCGGCCTGCCGAATGCCTTCGCCAGCGGCTGGCACCTGCATCAATCGCTGGAGAAGGCCTCCGACGGCGCGAATGCGTTCGCCCCCGACACGGCGGACGCGCTCCTGTCGCCGACCGGCATGGCCTTCGCCGCCGGCATCCTGAAGAACGCCGCCGGCGCAAGCTTGTTCACCACGCCCACTGTCAACGGCTACAAGCGCTACAAGCCGAATTCCCTCGCCCCGGACCGCATGGTTTGGGGACGCGACAACAAGGGCGCCATGCTGCGCGTCGTGGGCGCCGGACCGGGCGATTCCGCGACCCGGCTGGAAAACCGCGTGGGCGAGCCCGCTGCCAATCCGTATCTCTACCTCGCCTCGCAGGTTGCGAGCGGCCTGGACGGTCTGACCAACGACCTGACGCCTCCGCCTGCGACGGACGACCCCTACGCGACGGACGCCGAACAGCTCCCAACCAATCTGATGGATGCAGTCACGGCACTGGATGCCAGCGACACGTTCCGCAGCGCCTTCGGCGACCGGTTCGTCGACTACCTGCTCCACATCAAACGGGCGGAAATCGCCCGGTTCCTGTCAACCGTGACCGACTGGGAACACCGGGAATATTTCGAGCTGTTCTGAGCGCGCCCCATTTTCGCCCCATTAATGTCTAGGATGCGGCCCGCAATCGTGACCAAGCGGGGGATTTCACATGGCGCTCGTCAAATATCCGGCGGTTTTCGCGGGCGGCTGGCTGTTCAATTTTATCGTGGATATCCAGTTCCTGTCGGGCTTTGCCGCAGGCTGGCTGGCCCATACCTGGATCGGCGGCGTACTTCTCTAATCTCCCGCTTTCAGGCGCATTCTCACCACGCCCCGGAAATCCTCCGGATCGACCACCTCGCCCTTGCGAACGATCTCGATCCGTCCTGCCCGCGCCAGATGCAGCATCTGCTGCTTTACCGGCTTCATGAAACGGCGCCAGGCGTCCGGTTTCTCCGCGGGCTTGCGTCGCGCTTCGCCCAGCGCCCTCGCGATATCGACCGGCGCGGCCGATGCCTCGTGCGCCAGTGTTTCCAGAATGAATATCGCGACCGGGTCGAGGGATTTTTCTTCGTTTTCTTCCATCACTGCCTTGTAAGCATCCATTCGGCGCGAGACAAGCGAAACTCCACGGAGTAACAAGGGCCATGGCGCTTTCTCCGAAGCTCGGCGGGATAGCGGTCGCAATGGCGAACCGCAATTACCGCATCTATACCATCGGCGCGATCCCGTCTCTGCTGGGTACCTGGGTCCAGCGGATGGCTGTCGGCTGGCTGGCGTGGGAGCTGACGGGATCGGGCGCCTGGCTGGGACTGATCGCCTTCGCGGATCTGGCACCGGCGGTGCTGTCGGCCCCGATCGCGGGCGCGTTCGCCGACCGGGTGAACCGGTTGAAGGTCGTGAGACTGGTACAGTATATGTCGCTGATCCAGGCGGCCATGCTGGCGACGCTTACCCTGTCCGGCGTCATGACGATAGAACTCCTGTTCGTTCTCGCCCTCATTCAGGGGATCGTCCAGGGAATTCACCAGCCGTTTCGTCACGCATTGCTGGGGACCATCGTCACCCGCACCGAGATGACCCCGGCAATCGGCATTAATTCCACCATCTGGAACTCTTCCCGCCTCATCGGGCCGGCGATTTCGGCCGTTGTGATCCTGCATCTCGGCGTGGGCGCCACATTCCTGATTAACGCCTTCAGCTACGTCCCCATGCTGATCAGCCTGTATCTGATTACCGCCGAACACAAGCCGGTGGCGCCCAAATCCCTGTCACAGGTGCCGGCGGAGATACTGGAGGGCATCCGCTACGCCACCGGGCACCAGTTCATCGGCACGGTCATGTTCCTGCTGCTGATCTTCTCGTTCTTCGGGCGGGCGACCCAGGAACTGCTGCCCGGGTTTACCGGCGCGGTATTCAATGTCGGTGCCGACGGACTCGCCATGCTGACGGGCGCCGCCGGGCTGGGGTCGCTGTTTTCAGGCGTCTGGCTGTCCCGGCGCGGCACCCTGACCGGACTGTCGGACGTTCTGATCCTGATGGTGGCTTTGATCGCGGCGACGCAGCTTGCCTTCGTCGCCACCGATATCTTCTGGGTCTCGGTCGCCGTGTTCGTCGGCTGGGGTTTCGTACTCAACGGCGCGGGAATTATCTGCCAATCTCTTGTCCAGGCGACCGTGCCGGACACCATCCGCGGGCGGGTCGTCAGCCTCTACGGCATGCTGTGGCTGGGCACGCCCGCGCTGGGGGCTTTCGCCATGGGGGTCGCGGCGGATTTTCTGGGCTTCCGCATACCGGTTGCGGGTGGCGCCTGCATCGTTGTTGCGACCTTCGCGTGGTCGCTGACACGTCGCAGGCGATTGCGGAACAGCATTGATGCCGTGGCAAAGGAAGCTGATTAGGCGACGACGTCCTCCAGCACGGTCACGCGGCGCATGTCGCGCGGATGGGATACGTCGTCGAACGGCACGCCGCGATGCATGGTCTGCAAATTGTCCCACATCACGACATCGCCAACCTGCCATTCGTGGCGGTAGACGTATTTCGGCTGTGTCGCATGAGAAGTCAGCTCGTCCAGCAACGCACGTCCTTCCGATTCGGGCAGTTCCGGAATGTGCGATGCGTGGCTGGCCAGATATAGCGATTTCCGCCCGGTGCGCGGATTGACGTTGACCAGGGGGTGACATGCAGGCGGGCGGGTCGCCTTGGCCTCCTCGCTGACGTCGTCCATGCCGCCGAGTTTCCGCGAATACCAGATGGAATGCTCGGCGGTCAGTCCGTCGACCCGCTCCTTGATGCGATCCGGCAGGTCGTCATACGCGGCCTTCATGTCCGCAAATTCCGTGTCCGCACCGCCCGGCGGCACGACATGCGCGACCAGTAGCGAATACGTCGCCCGCACCGCATCGAACGTCACGTCGGAGTGCCAAAGCAGATTACCCTTGTGGAACTTACGCCTGGGATCGTCGGCCGCGTGAATTTCGCCGTTCTCGTCCAGATTGCCGACATCGATCAGTTCGTCAGTGGATAACCGGATTCCCCGGCCAGACACCGTTTGCTGCATACGCTGGCGCATCAGTGGGCCGAAAGCGCGTCCAAACGCCAGATGAGCCTCGTCGGAAACCGGCGCATCATTGCGAAAAACGCAGACGCCATGGCGGTCCATCGCGCCGACGATCTCTGCGCGGGTTTGTTCGGTCATGGGCGCGGAGATATCGAGATCGATCCACTCCGCCGCGAAGCCGTCGGACAGAGGTAAAAACTCAGCCATCGCACCATTTCATTTCGCAAACACCTTTTTTTCAACCGCTCCGTCGTGCTTCAGGATTACCTGACCGGCGGCTGAAGCGCCGCGATGCCGGACTACTTGTTGGCCAGATTCGACGACTGGTTCTCGGCATCCAGCGACACTGCGCCATGCTCGGCATATTGCTTCGCGAGCACCTCCGCCTCGGCCCGGTAATTGTACCGCCCGCTGTTGAAATGCGGAATGACGTAGCGCGCGAACAGTTCGAGCGACCGTTTCAGCTTGTCGGAACCCGCCCATTCATGGGTCGTCAGCATAATTCCGCCGAAATTCCCGTTCTGCTCGATCTTTCTTTCGATCCAGGCGATCGCGTCGTCCGGCGTGCCGATCACCCAGTCGCGCCGTTCCGCCGCGGACGCCGCCGTGATTTCCGACACAGGCTGATCGGCGTAGGACTGGTACAGAGGCTTGAACCCGATCGAGAGGAAATATCCGGTTTCCCGCATGATGCCTTCGCGCACATCTGCCCAGGCCTCTTCGCGGCTTTCCGCGAGATAGAAACTGCTGACGAGATGCCACTTGTCGCGGTCGGCCGTCTTGCCATGCCGTCCGCAGGCGTCTTCGAAATCTCTCCAGAACTGGGTGAACACGCCCTCTCCGGGCCGGTTCAGCCCGCAGGGCGTCCATAATTCCATGTCATGGCGCGCCGCCATATCCAGGCTGTCCGCACCGCCTGTCGTCGGCAGTGCGAGCGGCAGGCGCGGCTGCTGATAGGATTTCAGCTGCAGGCGCATGTCGTCGAACTGCCAGAATTCGCCGTGATGGCTGATGGGCTCGTCGGCTTCGAGCAGGCGAACGATGACGTCCGCCGCCTCTCCCATCATCCGGCGCGCCTTCGCGCTGTCGATGTTGAACAGCTTTTTGTCGGTCACGAGACTGGACGGCCCGATGCCGAGGATCGCGCGGCCATAGGTAAGATGATCGAGAAACGCGATCCGTTCGGCCACCTGGAACGGGTGATGGAACGGCAGGTTGATGACCGACGTGCCGAGCCGGATGCGCCCGGTTTTCGCCGCCGCCATCGACAGCGCCATTTCCGGCGACGGCATGGTTTCCCAGCCACCGGAATGATGTTCGCCTATATGAAAGGAATCGTAGCCCAGGCTTTCGACATAGGGGATCAGATCGATATCCCGGTGAAAGGCGAGAGTCGGATTTTCCGACGGGTGATGCGTCGGCATCATGAAGAAGGAGAATTTCATTTATTCGTTTCCGTTTCCGTCCGCGATTGAACCGGCCCTAGCCCCAGGGTCCCATGAACTGTTCGCCCGCAAAGCTATCAGACAGCGCGTCGATTGTGTCCGGCCAGTTGTCGTTGTCGACGGTGCGGCGCTGCTCAACCGGCCGGGGGCGGCCGTCCCAGCCGAGCTGTTCCATGTGATAGTAAAGCTGGATGGCGTGGCCGTCGGGATCCATGGCGAAGGCGGTGTAGTCCATGCCGGGGAACAGCTCGGGCGGGAAATAACGGATCTCGACGCCCTGCTCCTCCAGCCAGGCTATGGCGGCCTTGAGCTGCGCGTAGTCGTTGAGACGCACACCGAACGCCATATTCGTCGACCTTTCGGTCAGGCCGAGTTCCGACCGCAGCGCCATCGGATACAGCGCAAGCGAGTGATGCTCGGTCGTGCAGCGCAGGAAGTAGCAATCCTCGCCGTCCCAGCGAACGGTCTCGGTCACGACGAAACCGAGGCGGTCGCGATAGAACTCCAGGGTTTCGGTAATATTGTCGGTGAACAGCCGCACCGGCCCGATCCCGGTGATCTTGAACGGACGCGGCAGCATGATCCCGCCGACGTCGAATTTCGCCTCTCCCTGTTCGAGCGAGTTCGTGCCGGCAGCCAGATCGACGTTGGCTTCCCGCGCGATGCGAACCTCCTCTGCCTCGCGCATATAGGGCAGTTCCGGCGCTTCCATGAATTTCTGATCGTACATGTTCTGCGGCTTGGACAGCCCGTCCCAGCCGATCTGTTCGATACCGTAGAACAGTTCGTTCACGCGACCGTCCGGGTCGTTCGGATACACATGCCAGTTGGATCCCGGAATATCACGGCCGGTGCGGCCGAAATTCACCCCGACTTCGGTGAACCAGTCGCTGGCATTGCGCACTTCGCGCAGGCTGCCGACCTGCCAGGTGATCTGGTTCATGGTCGCGCCGTCGGCCAGCATGTTGTTGTAGTCGATGGCTTTGCGCACCCGATACGGAAACAGGACGAAAGCGTGATGATCGGTGCCGTAGCGCATGAAGAAGCCGCGGGATTCACCAAGCCCTTCGATATCCTTCGGATCGCGGGCGCGCGGCGCGAAATCGAGGGTATCGGTGACCTGAAAACCGAGCAGGTCGCGATAGAACCTAAGCGACGCATCCATATCGTTTGCGTAAAAACCGAAATGACCCAGCCGGCGCAGCTTGAACGGCCGCGCAAGCCGGATGCCGCCGACATCGAACGAATTCATTGTGTTGGTCGCCATCGCCTCTCTCCTGCTGGCCGCGATTGTTTCCCATCGACGGCAATCAGGCAAGGGGACCGCTCGTCGGCGCTAGATGTCCTTCTCCGCGGGCATCGTCGCCGATATATCAGCGGGAAACCCGGCGACTATTTTCAACGGGTCCCGCCCCGGTATGTCTTTCGCGAAGATCTCCAGTTCGAAAATGCCGCGATATCCCGCCTCCAGGACCGCATGCAGATGCGCGCCGACATCGATATCCCCGGCGGCAAGCGTTTCGCGCCCGACGGGGACACCCGTGTCCATCCGGATGTTGCATAGCTGGACGAGCACCACGTCATCGGGAAAATCCCGGATAATGGCCGTCATATCCGGGTCCCACCACGAATGATAGAAATCGAGAATCAGCCCGGCTGACGGATACCCGTCGATCAGAGCCCGCGCCTGGGCCACTGAATTCACGCATCCTTTCGTACCGATATCCATAGGATGGATCGGCTCCACGCCGAGCCTCACTCCTTCCTGCTCGGCGCGCCGGGCAAGCGCATCGAAACCGTCGCGAACCAGCGCATGCCCCTGCTCCAACGGCATCGGCGGCACGCCCAGCCCGCCGCAGATTACGCACAGAACGTCGGCATCCAGTTCTGCCGCCGCCTCGATAAGCATCAGATTGCCGCGGTCCACGGATACACGATCCGGGTCGGTGAAATACCCGACGCTGTTGAGCGACGAGACGCCAAGCCCATGATCCGCCAGACAGCGTCTCAGCGCCGCCACGCCCATCTCCTCGACCGCGGCACGGCTCAACCCGACAGCGGAAAGACCGGCCCGGGCAGCCGATTCCGCGAAGACCGGGAACGATACACCCGCCCCGCATATATAGTGATTGACGGATAACCCAATGTTCATTCTGTTTCCTCGCGGGAATCGTTTTCCGAAGGATCATCCGTTGGGCGTGCGGGATGAAAAACCAGCCAGAATCCGAACACAGCCACGGTCAGGCCAGCCGCGCCCGGGGCCGAACGTTTCGCCGAAAAGCAGCCAACCCATCAGGGCGGTACAGGACGTCATCAGGTAAAACATGCTGGTGACGCGTGTCGTTTTGCCCTGCCGCAAGAGCCAGTAGAGGATGGCCCTGGCCAGGCCCGACAAACTGAACAACTCCCAGCCGATTGCGAAAATAATAAATCAGGTCTGGGGGATTCTCTGTCCGGACGCAAGGTAGATGGCTGTATGTATCATGCTCAGTTGATGGAACCGCGCTAACGAAGCAAGCATACTGGGCGCGGAAAGCGCTGTTGGCCGGATCTGAATCGTTCCGACCGGTAAAGCCCCACACTTTCCAACGGAATTCTACCACCTTTTCCGTTAGTATAAAATCGCACCACTATCCGATATGCGGGTAATCGGGCGCCGGATTTCCCTGAGCAACCGCGACGGGTCAGGCGCCGGTCGCAGGCGCGAGATACGGTTTGCCGAGCATATGATCGCTGACCTTTTCGGCGATCACCAGCACGGCGGCATGAATGTTGCCGGATACCAGGTCGGGCATCGCCGAGGCATCGACCACGCGGAGATTCTCCGCGCCTTTTACCCGGCACTCGGTATCCAGGACCGCTTCCGGGTTGTCGCCCATCGGCGTGGTACAGGACGGATGATGCGCGGTGATGGCCGTGCGGCGGATCCAGTCGTCGAGCTGGTCGTCGGTCTTGGCGTCGGGGCCCGGCGCCGTCTCGACGCCGCGAAACTTGTCCAGCGCCGAATGGTGCAGCAGGTCGCGCGCGATTTTCACACCGGTCCGCAGTGTCTCCAGATCGTTCGGCATTTCGAGGAAATTCTGGATGATGCGGACTTTGTCGAACGGATCGGCGGAGCGCAGTAGCACTTCCCCGCGGCTTTCCGGATGCAGCAGCACCGGACGAAGCCCGAATCCGTCCAGATAAGGGCGTTTGACGCCGGGGAACCAGAGATGCGCGTTCCCGGGCGCGCCGCGGAACAGCAACTGAATATCTGTGGCCGACAGTCCGGATTTTGTTTTCAGAAACCCGTGCAGCCCGCCCGGCAGCACCGTCGCCGGACCGGTACCGAACAGATGCGCGCGCACGATCGACGTCGCCATGCGGTCGAAACGCATCTCCGCCCGGAATGGCCCCGGATCGGGACGCGTCGCCGTTGGCTGGACTGCGAGATGATCCTGCAGGTTCTTGCCGACATACGGAGAATCGATGAGCGGCTCAATCCCGACGCTGCGTAGGTGATCCGCCGGACCGATGCCGGACAGCATCAGCAGCTGCGGCGAATTGAACACGCCGCCCGAGAGAACGACCTCCTTCGCCGCTCGGATGGTTTCGGGCCGGCCGAGGCGAATGAATTCCACGCCAACGGCGCGTTTGCCGTCCATCACGACACGGCTGACCGGCGTGTTCACCCGCAGATCGACATTGCCGCGACGCATGGCGGGACGGAGAAACGCCGTCGCGGCGCTGTGGCGGCGGCCTTCGCGGATGTTCGACTGGCTGCGCCCCAGCCCTTCCTGCTTTTCGCCGTTGTAGTCTTCGGTGTAGCCGATCCCCGTAGCCTTGCCGGCTTCGATCCAGGCGTCCCAAAGCGGGTCCTGCGACTTCGCAAACTGGGTGTTCAATGGCCCGTCGCCGCCGCGCCAGGTATCCTCACCGCCCTGCCAGGACTCCATTCGGCGGAAATAGGGCAGCACGTCGGCATAGGACCAGCCCGTGGCGCCGTTATCGGCCCATCGGTCGTAATCGCCGCGATGACCGCGCACATAGGCCATGACGTTGATCGACGACGACCCACCGACCACCTTGCCGCGCATGGCCTCGATTTCGCGGCCGTTCAGTCGCTGTTCGGGCTCGGCGTCGTACCCCCAGTCATGGGCGCGCTTGTCATGCATCTTGCCGAGCCCGAGCGGGATGTGGATCAGGGGATCGGTGTCGGGACCGCCCGCTTCCAGGACGAGAATCCGGTTGTTCGGATCCGCGCCCAGCCGGTAGGCCAGCATGCACCCGGCGCTGCCCGCGCCCACAATGATGTAATCGTATTCCTTCGTCCCGGCCATTGTGTGCCGTCTCCCCTACGTTTCTTGTGGTGATCCCGATATGACATAATAGCGCGGTTCGCAACGGTTTCACAAAGCGTCCCCGATGACCGAAATATACGTTGATGCAGATGCCTGCCCGGTAAAGGAAGAAGTCGTCCGGGTCGCCGACAGACACAGGCTTGCCGTTCATATGGTGAGCGACGGCGGCATACGCCCGAACCCGCATCCGCTGGTCGCCACCGTGATCGTGGACCAGGGGTCGGACGCCGCCGATGACTGGATCGCGGAGCGTATTGGCGCGGGCGACATCGCGGTCACGAACGATATCCCGCTGGCGGCGCGCTGTATCGAAAACGGCGCAAGGGTCATCCGCCCCAATGGCGAGGTCCTGGACGAACGCTCGATAGGGGCCGTGCTGGCGACGCGGAACCTCATGACGGATCTGCGCTCGTCGGGCGAGATCACCGGCGGCCCGAAACCGTTCGGCAAGAAAGACAGATCGACGTTTCTGGACTACCTGGAGCGGGTCGTACAGGCGGCGAAACGGGGATAGGAGCCCGGTCTTCAGCGCTTGACGGCAATCCGCCCGGAATAATCCAGCCGGTTCAGCAGAACACCGGTATTGGCCGCGAAGTACTCGTCTGTGGCCTCGCGCGATCCGCGCCAGTGGCCGTAATCGTCAATGATCAGCACCCCGCCGGTCGACAGCGCGGGATACATATGTTTCAGCTCGTGCGCCGTGGATTCGTACCAGTCGGTATCGAGACGCAGCAAGGAAATGGCATCCGGCATCCGGTCGGGAATGGTATCCTCGACCTTGCCCTTGATAAGGTGGAACCGGTCGCGGGCGACGCCTGTGTGATCCAGATTGCGCCGCACGGTTTCCAGCGAGGCATAGGCCCAGACATTCGATTCCCCGTCGACCCGGTCGTCCGGATCGAGAAAATCATTCGCGTGGACACCCTCGTGATTGACGTCGTGATCGGTCGGCGGCGTCATGCCTTCGAATGTGTCGTAGAGATACAGATCGCGCGACGTATCGCCCACCAGATCCAGCGTCATCGCCGCGACCATCGCACTGCCCCCCATCCAGACGCCGCATTCGACGATATCGCCGGGAATATCCTGTTCGACGACGTAGCGGACCGCTTTGTACAGCCCGTACATCCGCTCGATGGAGGTCATCGTGAAGGGATCGCAGGTTTCGTAGATGCGCATGAAATCGGCATCGGTCGCAATATCCGGATCCAGCTTCGGCCGGCGGCGGACGACGCGATATCCGAGCGGCCGGACCAGCCTGTCTAATACGCCCCGCATATCAGGCCTGCCTCAGTGGCTGGAGAACCTGCGCGCGCTTCTCCGCCAGCAGCGTGTCGGAGGTGACGATGATCTCTCGCGCGGCAATCGTATCGGTCCGGAAAATCCCGAACCCGGCTTCGCTTTCCGTCATTTTCTTCCGTCCCAGATCCGATCTCGAATTACAGTTCCGCCGCTCGAGCCCGATGTGGGCATCCTTCTGATAGAAATGCAGTTCGCCGTCATTCAGTTCGCACAGCCTGCGATGGTGCGGAAACCCGATCTCGGGCGGATGCCCGCCGATCATACGCCACCGCCAGAACCGGTCCTTGATGAAAATCTCCGGCGCTTCGTGGGTTCTCCGCGACTTATACGGCATGATGTCGAGTACGTAGGTCGCCAGATTGAACGGATTGTCTCAGCCGCCAACGTCGAGTTCGGCGAAAAGATCGCGGCAGGTTTCGCGCAATCTGGGGATACTGGACCGAAGAATCCCAACTGTAGCGGTCGCAAGCGCGTAAATGGCAAACGTCGTTCCGGCAGGCTGTCGGAACCGGTTTGATCTGGCAACTTGCGCATGAAGTGAATTTGTCTCAAAACAAATCACCCATAGCCCGTTCTCCGGAATCGAACCAGTAGAAATTGACCTTGCGGGATATCAAGAGACGGAAATTCATACGCTTGGCGTCCGCGTTTCTGGGCGGCCTGGGTCTTGCTCCGCTGGCTGGCAGGACGGGCTTCGCCTTTTCATACCCACAACACGACCTCGGGACTTTGCTCGCCGGGATTGTTCCCGCCAACGCTATGACGCGCCGAACCGCCGAGGCCGTCGGATCGCAATCCGATACGCCCAGCAGGGTCGACGCTCTCGAACGGGAGATCCTTTCGAAACTGGCGGCGACTGGATCGGAGAAACCGGAAATCGTGCGGCACATGCTGGTCGACCGTATAAAAACTGATTTCGATTACGGTAGGACAGTGTCCATCGACGGCTGGCGTCTGTCCCGCACCGAGGCGGATCTGATTTTCCTGGCGTCGAAACACAGGTCCGGCTGATATGTTTTCCGACCTGAACGACTTTCCGGACAGGCGGGATTCGCAATACGATCTCTGCATCGTCGGCGGCGGCGCGGCGGGAATCTCCATCGCCCTGGAATTCGTCGGCACGGCCCTGAAAATCTGCCTGGTGGAAAGCGCCGCCGAGTATCATAACCCGAGCCAACAGCTCTATGACGCGGCCCAACGCTCCCCGAAACGCGCCCGCAGCATCGACGGCGGCGTGCATTACGGCGCGGAAGCGATCCACAGCCGCTTGCGATTTTTCGGCGGCAGCACCAATCACTGGGGCGGTTATTGCGTCCCGTTGACGCCCCACGACCTTGAGAAGCGCGACTGGGTTCCCGACAGCGGCTGGCCGATCGACTGGGACGAGCTCAGCCGTTTCTACCCCCGGGCTCAGGCGCTTTGCGAGGCGGGCCCCTACGTCTACGACGAAACCCTCTGGAACGGACTGGGACTCGATCGTCACGCATTCGATCCGGGACGCCTGCGGAACCGGTTCTACCAGTTCAGCCCGCCGACCCGATTCGGCGACCGGTACGGCGAAACGTTGCGGCGCGCACAGAATATCGACGTCGTTTTCAGCGCCAACGCCATGAATATAGATCTCGCGGAAAACGCCCGCTCGGCAAAGACGGTCACGGTAAAATCCTTCTCGGGAAAACAAGCCGCCATCCGCGCCCGGCATTTCGTCATTGCGTGCGGCGGCATCGAAAACGCGCGATTGCTGCTCGCCTCGGACGATGTCGCCCGAAGCGGGGTCGGCAACGGCCGCGATCTCGTGGGGCGGTACTTCCTGGATCATCTATACGATACGGTGGGGTCGTTATTGGTCTCCGAACGCCCCGACCGTCTGATGGCGCAATTCGCCCAGATTACGCCCGACAACCCGGCGCACCCGCTATACGGGGACGAACCCGTCCCGTTTCAGGCGGCGATATGCGCATCCGAACAGGCACAGAAAAAAAACCGGACCGGCGGAGCGGCGATCTTCCTTCGCGGCGACTGGGAAACCGCCGATGAGGGCATCCGCGCGGTGTACGAAGCGCTCGACGCGGACATCGAGAACCGCACGGCGGAACAGGGAAGCCACCTGCTGAACATCCTGTCCAACCTCGACACCGCGCTGCCGGAAATGAAAAACGTCATCCAGGGAAGGCGGCCGGACCATCTGCCGGCGCTGTTCTGCATAGCCGAACAGATGCCGAACAGATCGAGCCGTGTGTTGCTCGATACCGCGCGGGACGCACTGGGCGCGCGCCGGGCATTGCTCGACTGGCGGCTGTCGGAACAGGACCGGCAAACCTTCGCGCAGATGCCGCCGCTGCTCGCAGCGGAGTTCGGACGTCTCGGCATCGGCCGCGTGTTTACCTCCCCGTGGCTGGACGACGAGGCGATGTATCTCTACCGGGACGACTTCTCGCGCATACTGGAACCGGGACGACACCATTCCGGCACCACCCGCATGGCGGCCGACCCTGGTCGCGGCGTGGTGAACGCCGATTGCCGCCTGTTCGATGTGGAGAATGTTTCCGTCGCGGGAAGCTCCGTGTTTCCGACCATCGGCTACGCGAACCCGACACTGACGATCCTCGCCCTCTCGCTACGGCTGGCGGATCATCTTAAAAAAGAACTCAGTTAAGTTTTGAGCCCTAAGCCCGGGTGATTTCCTTGATCGGCGGCTTGGAGATTCCGGATCGCTGGGCGATCTCCGCATCCTGTTTTTCGATCGCGCGCTGCGCCAGTTCCATCACGTCTTCGGCGCCGAACGGATCGACCAGCAGTTCGCCGGGTATACGCCTGTTGGAGCTCAGGCTGCCGTCCTCATAGACGACGTTGAAAACCTGCGCGGCCGGTTTGGTGGATTTTTTCTTTCTGCCCGCCATGGCCGCTTCTCCTCGATAAAAAATGAATAAAAACAACCCCTTGCCCGGCGGCGGCCGACAAGGGGAGAATTGGTAGCGGGAGAGGGACTTGAACCCCCGACACGCGGATTATGATTCCGCTGCTCTAACCAGCTGAGCTACCCCGCCACGGGCCGCAGGATATAAGCCGTCCCCCGATTTTCGTCAAGACTCGAGGCACGCCGTGGCGTAGACAACAGCAGGATCAATACAGGAACACCGGCATGCCCCGTTTTTCGGCCAATATCTCCACCATGTTCCGGGAAGTCCCGATGATCGGTCGTCCCGCTGCCGCCGCGCGGGCGGGGTTTCGCTGCGTCGAGATGCAGTTTCCGTACGACCTCGATGCGGACGACCTCGCGACCACGCTGACCGATCATGCTCTCAGCGTGTCGGTGCTGAACGTGCCCGCCGGAGATTTTCCCCAAGGCGGCGAAGGTAATGTCACCTTGCCGGAAAAACGCGCCGAGTTCCGCGACGCCGTGGCACTGACACGGCGCTATGCCGAAAAGCTCCGCCCTTCGAACGTGAATGTGCTGGCGGGCGTACCCTCGGAGACGCGCGATCCGGCGGCATGCGCGGCAGTGATGGCGGAGAACCTGGCCTTTGCGGCCGAAACCTTCGCAGAGATCGGGGTCGGCGTCGTCGTGGAAGCGATCAACGATACCGACTGGCCGGGTTTCTTCCTGACCACGCCGGAACGCGTGTTCGAGATCATCGATCTGGCCGGACATCCCAACCTGTCGATGGAATTCGACGTCTATCATATGGGGATGATGGACCTGGCGATCGTGAAAACGTTTGAGGAACACGTCGCCCGGATCGGGCATATCCAGTTCGCCGATGCCCCGGGCCGCCATGAGCCGGGTACCGGCGACATCGATTTTGACGCTGTGTTCGACGCGATCGACGCATCGGATTACGACGGATGGGTTGCGGCGGAATATCTGCCCGCCGCCAAAACCGAAGACGACCTGAGCTGGTTGGAAAAATACGCCTGAAAATCAGGCCGCGCGCTGGATCCAGCCGCCGCCGAGCAGGCGTTCCTTGTCATAGAATACGCAGGCCTGTCCCGGCGCGACGGCGCGTTCAGGCGCGTTCAGGGTCACGATCGCCGTACCGTCCCCGCCGAGTTCGAGCGATGCAGGAACCGGATCCTGGGTCGATCGCACTTTCACCGTCACGTCCCGGGGCCCGTCCGCGGCGTCGCCGAGCCAGTTGACATCGCCAAGACGCACCACTGTCTCGCCCATCGCGGCCGCCGGGCCGACGACGACACGGCGGGCATCGGGTTCGATCCGGATCACGTAAAGCGGCTCCTCCGCTCCCCCGACGCCGATGCCGCGACGCTGGCCGATGGTGAAGTTGATGATGCCGTCATGGCTGCCCAGGACATTTCCGTCGAGATCGACGATTTCGCCCGGATCGATCGCGCCGGGCCGGATTTTCGCCACCACGGACGCGTAATCGCCGTCGGGCACGAAGCAGATGTCCTGGCTGTCGGGCTTGGCCGCTACGGGCAGATCGAACCGGTCGGCATGGGCGCGCACGTCGTCCTTCGGCATGCCGCCCAGGGGAAACCGTAGAAAATCCGCCTGTTCCTGGGTCGTCGCGAACAGGAAGTAGCTCTGATCCCGGGCCGGATCGACGGCCCGGTGCAGCTCGGCGCCGCTCTCCGCGCCGACACGCTGGATGTAATGCCCGGTGGCAAGCGCATCCCCCTGCAGATCCTTCGCGGTCTTCAGCAAATCGCGGAACTTGACCGTCTGGTTGCACAGTACGCAGGGTACCGGCGTTTCGCCGCGCACGTAAGAGTCGGCAAACGCATCGATCACGTCCTCGCGGAACCGGGATTCGTAGTTCAGCACGTAATGGGGAATGCCGACGGCCTCCGCGACCCGCCTTGCGTCGAAAATATCCTGGCCGGCGCAGCACGCCTTTTCCCGCTTTACCGCCTCGCCGTGATCGTAGAGCTGCAGCGTGACGCCGACAACGTCGTAACCTTCCTCGGCCAGCAGCGCCGCGGTCACGGAACTGTCCACGCCGCCCGACATCGCGACGACAACGCGGGTATCCGCCGGGTCTTTTGGAAGGCCCAGAGTGTTCAGGCTGCGCGAATTCATGGCGCGGAATATAGGGCTTTTGCGCCGAGCGACAAGCGGATTAGGCGGACCGTATCCAGATGGAGGTGTCGTGGAACGCGGCACCGCCATTGGGTTTGGCGGGGTCAGCGCTCGTCAGCAGATTTATGCCGATCCCGCCCTCGAAGGCCGCGTTCGGCCAGATACTCTCGACGATGGCGACACCCCGCTCCACCCCGTCAAACGCCTGCGCCCGTATGACCAGATCGCCCAGATCGTTACCGATCCGCACCCGGTCTCCGCCGCTGACGCCCAGATCGTCGCAATCGGCGGGATTGAGCAGGATCGCCGGCGCCTCTTCGTTCGCGATGGACGTATCCGTCTCGGTAAAGCTGGTGTTGAGGTAATTGCGCGACGGCGCGGTCACCAGCCGGAACGGGCGCGCGTCGTCCGCCTTGTCGATGACGTCGCAGAAATCCGGCAGATCCGGCAACGCCGCATGATCGGGTCCCTGCGCGGCCCAGTCGGCCCTGAACCGGAACTTCCCGTCGGGATGGGGGAACCCGTTCAGGAAATGGTTCTCCTCGAACGAAGGCCGGATCTCGATGAAGCGCTTCTCCTTCAGACTGTCGGCCGTGCCGAAGCCGTTGGTCTGCAGGATTTCATCGATCACCTCCCAGGCCGTCATATCGAAGGCCCGATGCTCCGCCCCCAGCCGCCTGGCGAGGCCGCCAAGCATGTCGTGATTGCTGCGGGTTTCGCCGAGCGGGTCGAGAATTTTTGCCCCCATTTGCAGATAGGGATGGCCGTAGGACGTATAGATATCGTCGTGTTCCAGGAACGTGGTCGCCGGCAGTACGATATCGGCCAGCTTCGCCGTATCGGTCAGGAACTGCTCGTGCACGCACAGGAACATGTCGTCGCGCAGCAGTCCGGCGCGCACTTTTCGCGATTCCGGCGCCACCACGGCGGGATTCGAGCTTTGCACCAGCATCGCCGTGACCGGCGGAGCACCGTTCAGTGGCTCGGCCTCGCCGGTCAGGATCGGACCCAGCCTCGACATGTCGAGCCGGCGGACATCCGGATCGTCGATCCCCGTCACCAGCGATGTGTTGAGGCTGAAATTCTGACCGACGGAGCCGTACAGACCTGCGCCCTGATGCTTCCACGCGCCGCGCACCGCCGGCAGGCAGCTTACCGCATGCAGCGACGACGCCCCGTTCCGTGACCGGGAAAAACCGTATCCCATGCGGATAAGCGCCCGCTCGGTCGTGCCGTACTCTTTTGCCAGCGCCTCGATGACATCGACCGGCACGCCGGTGATCTCCGCCGCCCAGGCCGGATCGCGCGACTGCACGTGTTCTTCCAGCGCATCCGCATCGTTCGTGAAATCCGCCATGTAGTCCCGGTCTGCATGGCCGTCGCGGAACAGCACGTGCATGACCGCGCAGGCCAGTGCCGCATCGGTGCCGGGATTCGGGCGGATATGGACATCCGCCTGGCGCGCCGTCGGCGTCCGGTACGGATCGATCACGATCAGCCTGGCGTCACGCTCCTTGCGGGCGCGGCTGATATGGGTCATCAGGTTGACCTGGGTGTAAACGGGGTTGGATCCCCACACAACGATCAGGTCGGCCTCGGCGAATTCGCGCGGATCGCAGCCCTTCTGCGCTCCGACGCCTGCCATCATCCCGGCCAGCATGACCGACGAGCAGATCGTGTTGTGCTGCCGCGAATACCCCATCGCATTGCGCAGGCCCTGGATCCCGTCGCGCTGTACCTTGCCCATGGTACCGGCGTAGTTGTAGAGCCAGACGGTTTCCGGCCCGTGCTCCTGTGCCGCCCTGATATAGTTCTCGGCGACGATATCGAGCGCGTCGTCCCAGGAGATCGCCTCGAAATCGTCGATGGTGGCCGTTGGGGATTTGGCGCCCTTGCGGCGCAGCGGCTGGGTCAGCCGGGCCGGATGATGCACCCGTTCGGCATAGCGCGCGACCTTGGCGCAGACCACGCCGGCTGTGTAGGTATTAGCTTCCGAGCCGTGTACCCGACCTATCTTCTGCGGCGATTCAAGTTCGATATCGAGCGTACAGGCGCTGGCGCAGTCGTGCGGGCAGACGGAATAGGCGATATCGAGCGGCATGGGGCGGGGTCCTCGGGATTTTCGAAGAGGGAGTATATGCGATCCACTGCGTCATTTGCATGACGCGTTTTGCACAGGTGTTTGGCGGAACCGCGGCATGTCGATCCTCGCCCCCGCAAGGGCGGGGTTTAACGGTGCAACGTCCCGCCTTCCACGAAAGCGTGGAACACGAAGGCGAACGTCAGATCGTGGACCTCGTCCTTCATCCCCTGAAACGTTTTCCGCTGGACGACGACGTTGCCGACATCGCGCCCTTCGGAGATCGCCTGCATGTCGAGGGCCGAGTTCTGGCCTTTCTCCCAGGTCAGGACCAGATGACCGGATGTGATTTTGCCGGCTTTCTTCAGTTTTTCGAGCGGCCATGCTTCGTTGCCGACTTTCACGACATAAGCCAGCGGCGCGATCCCGGTCGGCAATTCGCCGCGATAGAGAAAGGGCCGCTTCGAGGTGTCATAGCCCAGATAGGGGTTGCTGCCGTACGGGCGGAAGCTCTCGTCATTCGGCACCAGCACCTTGCCGTCGGGATAGCGTTTCCGGTACTTCGCCAGGCTCTCGACCCGGGCCGGCAGCATGACGAGCTCTTTCCCGGTCATCTCGCCGACGATGCCGGTGCCGGTGAATTGCTGCCACCAGCTTTCGGTCTGGCGGTCGTACATCACCATGTCGGAGTTGCGCAGCTTGCCGGTGGTGCCGAAATCCAGAATCCTGTCATCCATCCGCCGGTCGAAGACGATGGACGAATTGCACAGCGGGCAATAAGTCACCGAGACCGGAATCCCGCCGACCGTGTCGTTGACGATTTCATGCCACATGAGGATGCGCAACGGATAGGCGCGCGCGTCGCCTTCTTGCGCGAAGGTGATGACCGGTTCCGTTTCGGCGGCGTCCTTATAATCCGCCTGCGGCACGAATGTCGGCTTGTCGATGGAAGGAATGCCGTCCTTGGGCGGGCCGCCCGACATGATAGACCCGAAATCGACCGAGGATTTGGAGAAATCCGTGTCCGGCCATTCAAGTTTCCAGTAGGTCGGGTTGGCGGAAGCATAAATCGTGCCGGCGACGACGATCGCAAGCGCCAGACCCGACATCAACAGTATCTGGGGAATTCTCGACGATCCGGTAAAGACCCGGCTGCGATTTTTCATCTTCATACTCCCGAACGCATGCGTGAAAAATCGCCCGTTCGCGGTCCGCCTGACAATGAAAAAATCTTCACGATCGGGTGAGTGCGGGCGGCGCTACCCCACGGTCACGCGTTCGCCCGTCTCCGCCGATGCGATAATCGCTTCGAGGATCTGCGTCGCGTGGAGGATCTGGTCGGGCGTCGCGGGGAACGGATCGCCTCCTTCGCAATCGCGGGCGAAACATTCCATCTGGTCCCTGATCGTCGCCATGCCCGGGTATTCGTACCCGTCCCAGCTTTCGGATTCGTTCGTGCCGTCGGTTTTGACCACGTCGAACCGGTCATGCCCGTAGATGCTGCCCCAGCCCTTGGTGCCGAACGTGCGCACCTGCCAGAGATGTCCGGTCGCGGCGACGGTACCGAGATAGCCAATCTGACCTTTTTCGAAATCCATCAGAATGCCGGTCGCATCGTCAATATCGAACGGGATCGCGACCCGGCGGCTTACCGTCATCACGCTGGACACCCGGCCGAACAGATTGACGAACATGTCGACCGCGTGGATGCCGAGCGATGTCATCCCGCCGACCGGGCTTTCCGCCCGGCTATCGCGCCATTCGCCGGAATAGCCGGCCATGTTGGCGGAGAAATTGCCTTCGATCTGGATCATGTCGCCCAAATCGCCGCTGTCGATCATCTCTTTCAGCCTGACCGCGTTGGGCGAAAACCGCCGGTTATGTCCGATTGCAACCTTCAGACCCTTTGCCGCCAGCGCACCTAGCGCCGTCTTCGCGTGATCGCCGGTCAGGCAGAACGGCTTTTCGCAGAACACGTGCTTGCCGGCGTCCGCCGCCGCCATGATCTGATCGAAATGGACGCTATGGGGCGAGGCCAGGATGACGGCATCGACATCGCCATCCGCCATCACGTCCTCATACGTCGCATGCAGCCGGATGTTCTTCTCGGCGGCATAGTCTTCCACCTTCGACAGCGTACGCGTCGTGCCGGCGACGATCTTTATCGCGTCGCTGCCGTCGGCGACCGAGTTGACGAGCGTCTGTCCCCATCGGCCCATGCCGACAATGGCTGCATTGATCATGATCGTTCCCCCTGTTTTCCCCCTCTCCCTGACCCTCTCCCCGAAGGGGCGAGGGGACGAAAACCGACAGAATTACCTCTCCCTGCAGGGAGAGGGTCAGGGAGAAGGTACGTCGCCGTCAGGCGACAGAGATTGAGTCCGCGCTATTCTGCCGCGTCCTGCGGCACCAGCATGTCGTACCAAGGCTTGTTTTCACGGGTCTTGGCATCGTCGACGTGCAGGGCCTTCACCTCGGTGTATTCGTTCATGCCCTCTTCGCCGAATTCGCGGCCGATACCGGATTGCTTGTAGCCGCCGAACGGCATCTGCTCGGACAGCAGATGCCAGTCGTTGATCCAGACCGTCCCGGTGCGCATCCGGCCGGCCACCGCGCGGGCACGGTCGATATCCTCTGACCACACGCCGCCGCCGAGACCGAAGATGGAATCGTTGGCGATCTTCACCGCTTCGTCTTCGTCCTGGTACTTCATGACGCACAGCACGGGACCGAAGATTTCCTCCTGCGCGATGGTCATGTCGTTGGTGACATCCGTGAAGACGGTCGGCTTGATGAAGTAGCCGTTGGCAAGATCGCCTTCGGTCGCCCGTTCGCCGCCGCACGCAAGCGTCGCGCCTTCGGCCTTGCCCTTTTCGATGTACTCCAGAACCGTGTTCATGTGGCTCTCCGACACCACGGGACCGACCTTGGTCGCCGGATCCAGCGGATCGCCCATCGGTAGTGAATTCAGCTTGGCGACCATCTGCGCGACGAAATCGTCATGCTGGTCGGCCGGCAGCAGCAGCCGCGTGCCGGATTCGCAGACCTGCCCCTGATGATAGAACGACGCGAAGATCGATCCGTCGATGGCGATGTCCCAGTTGGCGTCGTGCAGCACGATATTCGCGGACTTTCCGCCGCATTCCAGCGTTACCTTTTTCAGAGTGCCCGCCGCCTTGGCCATGATGTCCTTGCCGACCTCGGTCGAGCCGGTAAAGGCGACCTTGTCGACGTCCGGATGGGTGGTCAGCACTTCGCCGATCTTGCCGCCGGGGCCGGAAATGATGTTAACCACGCCGGGCGGGAAACCGCATTCGTCAACGATCCGCGCCAGTTCCATCGCCGACAGCGGCGTATCGGACGCGGGTTTGAGAACGATGGTGTTGCCGGTGCCGAGCGCCGGGCCGAGCTTCCAGACCGCCATCATCAGCGGGAAATTCCACGGGATGATCGACGCGCAGACGCCCATCGGCTCGCGGATCGTGTAGTTGTAGGAGCGGCCCGGGCGCGACATGCCCTCGATTTCCTTAGGCTCGGAGTTGTATTTCGCCGCCATGGTGCCGAAGTAGTTCATCTGGCGCTGGCCGAGGAAGGCATCGGCGCCGGTCTTGACAATCGTGCCGCCGGAATCGAGCGATTCGAGCCGCGCCAGATCCTTCATCCGCTCCTTCATCTTGGCGGACAGGGTGCAGATGATCTCGCCGCGTTCCTCTCCCGACATGCGCGGCCATGGCCCGTTGTCGAACGCATCGCGTGCTGCCGCGACGGCGGCCTCGGCGTCGGCCACGCTGGCGACCGGGATATTGGCGATGGCCTCGCCGTTATAAGGATTGTGGGTCGGCTTGGTGGCACCGCCTTCCGCGTCCACAAACTTTCCGCCGATATAAAGCTGATAGTTATCCATGTCCCGATGCCTCCGGTGTATCTGCGCAGGATCTTTGCTGGAACTTATCGCAGGGGCGCAGAGGTGTCGATACGAGGCACAGGCGGTTTCGTCAGCAACGGCTTTCATTGACATTCCAGTAACTGGAAGGATTGAGAGCGGAGACCCGTAAGAACATCAGCTAGGCAGCCGAAAAAACCGTGCCGACGCCAAAAACCATCCTGTATTGCGAGAATATCGGCCTGGTCCGCCCCGGGCGGCGCACCACAGGATATCGCGACTACGCCACGCCGGACGTGCACAAGCTGGCCTTTCTGCAACGCGCCAGAAGCCTCGGGGTCTCGATCGAGGATTGCTGCGGGCGGTGCGTCTGGGCTATCACCTGCGCCTGGTCGACTCGCTAAATCCGGAGCAGATTGCCGCGTATAACCGACTGCGCGGTTACGGACAGGCCAACAAAAACGGCCACAGCGGCCAGGTTCACCATCACCACCACTATCGCCCAAACAAGGGGCGGCCTTTACCCGAAATCCGTCTCCGCGAATGCTCCCGAGTGACGAACAGCGAGCTCCCGCAACTCCGCAACATTTCGGCAACCGAGTTGACCGAGCGTGGCGCTAACATCGTCGATATAAACGTCGATAAGGTGGGCCGCTCCCTTTTCGCCTAGCGCGCCGAGACTCCATAAAAAGGACTTGCCGGCAAAGGCTGCATCTGCGCCCAGTGCGACCGCCCGCGCCGCATCAACACCGGACCGGACGCCGCTGTCATACAGAACGGTCGCCCGGTTGCCGACCCGCGCTGCAATCGCTGGCAACACATCGATGGGCGCCGGCAACGCATCGATCTGGCGTCCGCCGTGATTGGTGACGAACAACCCGTCGAGCCCGAGTTCCACTGCCCTCTCGGCATCGTCGGGGTGCATGACTCCCTTAAGCACCAGCGGCCCCTGCCATTTGTCGCGGTAACGCGCAATTTCATCCCAGGTGAATGCTCCGCCGCTTTCACGCCGGATAAACGCCGCCGCTTCCGCGATGCTGATGCCGGGCTTCATATAGGGTGCCAGAGACGTGAACTTGGGAATACCGTTGCGGCGCAGCGACCGAATCCAGTGCGGCGACCGCAACGCATCCATCTTCAACCGCATGGTCAGTTTGAACGGGTTCATGATGCCACTTTTGACCTCACGCGGGCGGGTGGTGCGGGTCGGCGTGTCGACGGTGAGGACGAGCACGTTAACCCCCGCCTCCTCCGCCCGACGCACGAGGTCGAGACCGATTTTGTGATCATTCTTCGAAAATCGGTAGAGCTGCAGCCACAACACATCCGGCGCGATCTCTGCGGCCTGTTCGATATCGATGCCCGACAGCAGCCCCAGCGTGTAGGGCACGTTGGCCGCCTGCGCCGCGCGGGCCAGATAGGTCTCTGCCCCCGGATACGCGGTTCCCGGACCGCCGATCGGTGCGATCCCGATGGGCGCGGCATAGGTTTTGCCGAACAGGGTCGTATCCGCGGGCGGGGGCGCAATCACCCGACCGTATCGTGGCACCATCTCGACCGCGTCCAGGGCATTCCAGTTCCGCTGGATACCGGTATCCGCCCCTGCTCCGCCATCGGCATATTCAAAGGCGAAATTCGGCAGTCGGCGTCGCGCCCGTTCGCGAAGGTCCTGTGCCGTCGGAAACTGCCGTTTGAGGGCGAGCTGATCCGGGGTAGGAGCGGGACGCTCCGGCAGGCTGTTGCGGCGTTCGGCGGCGGAATCGGACATTTGATATTCCTGGGAACAAAAACGGCGGGCGTCGATTGTAGCCCGATCGGATGCGGATGATCGAGAGGCGCTCGGGAAGGTTCAGTAATTCCTGTTGGCGCCACCGCCATCGATCGTGACGATGGAGCCGCTGATATAGGAAGAACGTGGCGAAGCAAGGAATGTCACCATGTCGGCAATTTCGTAGGTGCTGGCCATTCGGCCAAACGGCAGCTTCATGTCGCGTTCGATATCGCGCCAGCGGTCAGGCGTGCCATACTCTTTCTCGCTGAAGGTCTTCAGCTGGTCTTCCGCCCGGTGCGTCATCGTGAAGCCCGGATTCACCCCGACGATACGAACGCCGTAATCGGGAGATTCACTGCCAACGGAGCGGGTAAAAGCCATCAGCGCAGCATTGCCTGTGGTGCCGATGATGTAGCGGGAATTGAGTCGCTCGCCCGCATAGCCGATGACGTTGACGATCACCCCCTCCGCGCGCTCCTTCATGGCCGTGTAGAAGACGCGCGACAGGTTGATATAGCCGAACACCTTCAGGTCCCAGGAGTTCCGCCAGCCTACCTCATCGGTTTCTTCGAGGCTGCCAGCCGCCGCCGCGCCAGCATTGTTCACCAGGATATCCGCATCGCGGCAGGCCTCGAACAACGCGTTCTGGTCTTCGGAAGAGGACAGATCGCCGGCATGGGCGCGAATTTCAGCGCCGGAGACCGCGGCGGAAATTTCAGCGGCGGCCCGATCCAGTCCTTCCAGGCTGCGGGAGGCGATATCTACCGAGCATCCTTCCGCGGCGAGCGTTTCCGCGATAGCACGGCCGATCCCCTTGCTCGCCCCAGTGACAAGGGCCCTTTTACCATCCAACCGGAGATCCATTCGGCGTCAGAGTTCCTCGGTATCGAAATCGGCAGGCATAATGATTTCCAGCAACTCACAATCGTCGGAATAGCCGAGCACGGTATGCTTGATATTCGGCGGCTGAAGCCAGCACGATCCCTCGCGCATCGTCAGTTCCTGGCCGTCATATTCGCCTTTCATCCAGCCCTTCAGGCAATAGAGTAACTGGAACTGAACGTCGTGCGTATGCCGCTTCGACACTTCCTTGGCGTCAAACGGGGGTAAAAGCTTGATCACGTGGGCGCGAACAATGCCGTTCGTCGCCTCGACCATACCGAGATCCCGATACTTGGCGTAGGCTCGGAGGCCCTCCTCGAAGGAATCGTCTTCAAGGTGGCTGTAGGTGAATTTTTGAGGCAGTTGCCCGTCTTTTTCTCCCACCGTAGATCCCCTGTGTCCGTGTCAGCCCGCCGCCGCGCCGCGCGGGCGCAGTTCGACAAGGTCATGGGCGCTGTTTTCGCTGGACAGCAGCGCATACAAGACGGCCTCCGCCACTTCCTCCGGCGTCAGCGGCTCGAACTTTCGCGCGTTTACCGCTGCGATCACCGCGGGATGGTCGCTGTGATTGCGAATATCGGTGTCCACCATGCCGGGGGCGATCTCACTGACCTTCAGCCCCTTTGACTGCAGCTCGACCCGGAGCGCTCGCGCATAAGCGGACAGCGCATGTTTGGTTGCGCAATAGATGGAGCCAAGCGGATAGACCTCTCGCGCGGCCGTCGACGTCATGACGACGATATGGCCGCGCCCGCGTTCGACCATCGCCCTGGCGATTTCATGCGTCACCCGAAACGACGCTAACACGTTGGTTTGGATCATGTTCTCCATGTCGTCGTAGGTCAGATCCAGGATCGGCGCGTATTTCAGAACCCCGGCATTGCTGACGAGGATTTCAGAATCTGCCGCCTCGGCAACGAGCCTGGCGACAAAATCGCCGTCGTTCAGATCGCCGGCGATGGTCCTTACCCAGTCCGCGCCGTGCTCCTTCACCAGCGCATCGAGCGCATCCTGCCGACGTCCGGTAGCAATGATCCTAGCACCGCATTCGACCAGTGCGGCAACGGTCGCCTTGCCGATGCCGGCGCTTGCACCCGTGACGAGCGCCGTCTTTCCGGAGAGATCTCTGCTCATGACCAATAAGGACTTCGTTTAAGGAATTCGTTGCACCCGACGACCGGATCGTTGCCGACGCAAACATTGCCGAAATCTACGAAACGGGTCAACCAGACCGACTCGGAGACAGCTCGCCGGCTGATTTTCCCGCATCATCGCCCTCTGATTCCGGCCGGCCAGGGGAAAATCCTGTGAACGAGAACGATATCGCGTTTCCGAATCCGCAATGGCGTTAAGTGCGGCCTGAACGCCCAGCGTCAACACGCTGCGGCCGGTTTACTTAGATTAGTCCATTCGCGCGAGAGAATAGTCCGTTCGCCCGACGCCGACGATGCAGACCTTGTCGCCAAGTTCGCGAAGATCGCGATCCATCCGGTTTTACTCGTCCAGTTTTCGATCTGATTGTTCTAGCGCACGCCGACAGGCGAAAACAGACCCTCCAGCACTTTGTTTTGCGCGTTCCGGCACCGAACCGATGGACATGCCGCCGCGTTCGTAATTAACTGGGCGGAGCCGGGCGTCAGGAGACATCCGAGAGAGACAGGTATACGAGGCAGGGAAGAGGGCAAGATGGCGCGCAAGCTGAAATCCTTCAGTCGCCCCAAGGGCGGGACGCTGAAGAAATCATACGAAATGATCATCGCCAAACGGCGCAAGGGCACGCTGGAAATCCAGCTCAACCGGCCGGACCGGCTCAACGCCATCAACGAACAGATGGCCGAGGAAATCATGCATGCCATGGACGCGGTCGAACTGGACCGCAAGACCATGGCCGTGGTGCTGTACGGCGACCAGAGGTCCTTCTGCGCAGGCGCCGATTTGGGCGGATTCCAGGATCTGCCGGAAGACCGCTACGATAATTACCGCGCGCGCTACAACCAGCGCAAAAACCGGCTGCTCTACCGTTTCTTCATGAACTACACCAAGCCGGTGATCACCGCGGTGGAGGGCTACTGCCTCGGCGGCGGATTCGAACTTGCCATGATGGGCGATTTCATAATTGCCAGCGAAAGCGCCAGCTTCGGCCTGCCGGAGGGCAAGCACAGCCTGATCCCCGGCGCCGGCGGCACACAGAACCTGCCGCGCCTCATCGGCGCGCCGCTGGCCAAGGAGCTGATCTGGACCGGCCGGCGCATCACCGGCGCGGAAGCGAAGGAGTACCGGATCGTCAATCACGTCGTTGAAAAGGGAAAAGCCCTGTCGAAAGTGCGCGACATCGTCGAGGAGATGAAAGGCGTCGGCCCGCTGGCGACAATGATGACCAAACAATCGATCAACCGCGGCATGGACATGACCCTGCAGCAGGGCTTCATGCAGGAAGCGGACATGGCCTACATGCTGTCCTGGTCGGACGACCGCCAGGAAGGCCTGAAAGCTTTCTCGGAACGCCGCAAACCCGATTTCAAGGGACAATAGAAAGAGGATCACCCCAATGGCCCGAAGTTTCCTTGAAGACAAGGACATCTGCATCGTCGCCTACGGCGAGACGAAGATCGAACGCCGCAGCGGACGTTCGGCATACGAAATCGCCGCCGAAGTCGCCGAACAGCTCTACAAGAAGACCAAGCTTGGACCGTCGGATATCGATGGCGTCACCTTCACGGTGCCGCTGAGCGAATGCTCGAATCCGTTCTGGTCGGGCTATGCGACCGAATATCTCGGCATTTCCGCGAAGTGGCTGCAGACCAGCGATATCGGCGGGGCATCCGCCATCGGCAACGTCGCCCGTGCCGCCATGGCCATCAAATCCGGGCTGTGCGAGACCGCAATGATCCTCGGCGTCGATGCGCCGTCGACCCAGTGGCGTGCCTATTACGGCAGTTACCGCAACCAGTTCTGGGATCCGGTCGGCGTACAGGGTCCGCCAGGCGCGTTCGGCCTGCTGATGAACCGCTACGAACATCAGTACGGACTCGATTTCGAGGGCCTGGGCGCGCTCGCCGTCGCCCAGCGCAACGGTGCGATCAAGAACCCCAACGCCTACGAAAAACTGCGCCAGAAGATCACGGTCGAGGATTACATCAATTCGCGCCAGGTCTCGTCGCCCTTACGGCTCCTGGATTCGGTCATGTGGTGCGACGGCGGCAACGGGCTGATCGTTATGAAAACCAGCCGGGCGAAAAAGCTGGGCCTGACCAACCGGGTCTATCCGATTTCCTATGCCGAAATCTCCAACTACAACTGCGCCGAACAGACGCCGGACATCACCGAAACCGGTCATGCCGTCGTTGGTCCGCAGGTCCTTAAACAGGCGAAGATGAAAGCGAAGGATGTGGACATGTTCCACCCTTATGACGACTTCCTGTTCGCCGTCATGCTGAAGACCGAACAGATCGGCTTTGCACGCAAGGGACGCGGCTCGCAATTCCTGAAAGACACCGATCTCGGTCCGAAAGGCGACCTGCCGCTCAATACCGGCGGCGGACAGATCAGCTGCGGCCAGCCAGGTCTCGCCGGCGGCGGAATCAACCTGACCGAAGCGGTGCGCCAGCTGATGGGAGAAGCGAAAGGCCGCCAGGTGCCGAACGCGCGCAACGCGCTGGTGACCGGCATCGGCGTCATCCCCTACGGACGAAACTGGGGATCGGCGAATGCCATGGTCCTGGTCAATTAGGTAGCGGAGAACAGCAATGGCTAACACTGAAACCAAACCCCGCCCGCTCCCCAAGCCGACCCCCGCGACCCAGGCGTTCTGGGACGGCGCGAAAAAAGGCAAGCTGATGCTGCAGTGGGACCCCAAGGCCCGCAAGTATCAGTTCTGGCCGCGCGAAAACAGCGTCCATACCGGTCGCCGGAACCTCCAGTGGAAGGAGACGTCCGGCAAGGGCGAATTGTATTCCTATACCGTCACCTACGTGCCGACACCCGGATTCGAAAACCGGGTGCCCTACGTGATCGGGATGGTGGAGCTTGACGAAGGCGTGCGCATTATCGCCAACATGCTGAACCTGACGCCCGAAGAGGCCGAGATCGGCATGCGGGTGAAGGTCGCCTGGGAGAAGTTGAGTGACGACATCACTTACTTCGCGTTCGAGCCGGACAAGAGCCCGCCCCGAAAAGCGAAGAGCAAGACCAGGCCGAAAAAGAAGTAACGTGCCGTGAAGCTTGCAAGCCTTATAGACGATTGCGCGCTGCGTCATCCCGACCGGGAAGTCATGGTCTGCGGCAACCGCCGAATATCGTTCGGCGAGTTGAACAGCAACGCCAACAGACTTGCAGACGCCTATGTCGCGCGGGGCATGAAACCCGGCGACCGCATTGCGATGTATCTGCCGAACAGCGCCGAACTGATCGAAGCGATGTGCGGGGCGGCAAAATCGGCGGGGATCATCGTCCCCATCGCCGTGCGTCTGGCCGGACCCGAAGTTGCCCACATTCTCGGCGACTGCACACCATGGGCGGTGTTCTACACGCCAGGTCAGCGCGACGTCGTCCGGCAGGCCGTCCAAACGCTCGACAACCCGTTGCTGGTCGTATTTGACGGCGATGCCGGGGATGGCGAGATCACCTTCGAGCAACTTATGTCCGAAGGCCGCGATATCGCGCCGCCACCGCTACCGTCCGACGACGACAACGTGATGCTCAGCTACACGTCGGGCACGACCGGACGCCCGAAGGGCGCGCTGGCGACCAACACGGCGCTGGTCCTGACCGGCGGCTTCATGAATCTCGCCGAATGGCATTTGACGCCGGAAGACCGCATCCTCGCCACCACGCCGATGGCCCACCGCACGGGCCTGGGGCGCGTCGCGAACGCGGTCTGCTGCGGCTGTACGGTTGTCATCATGGAAAAATTCGATCCTGCCGCCGCGGTGGACCTGATCGAAAAGGAAAAGATCACGATCATCGGCCTTGTACCGACGATCGCCCGCATGCTGATGCCGGAAATCGAAAAACGGCCCGACGCGGTCAAATCCGCGCGACTGATGGTCGCGACCGGCGAGGCTTTTCCAGTCGATATCAAACAGCGCCTGGCCGCCGCGGCGCCGAATATCGGTCTCTACACGTTTTTCGCCCAGACCGAAGCCGGCTTCATTACCGGGTTGCGCCCGGAAGAGCAGGCGACCCATCCGGACTCCTGCGGCCGCCCGGTGCCGGCGATCGAAGTCCGCATCGTCGACGAGGAACTGAACGACGTGCCTCGCGATACCGTCGGCGAAATCATCTGCCGCTGCGGCCCGCCCGGCATGATGTCGATGCCTGCCTACTGGAACAATCCGGCGGCGACCGAAGCCGCGTTTCACGACGGTTGGCTGCGCACCGGCGACCTCGGCCGCATGGATGCGGACGGTTACGTGTATTTCATCGACCGCGCCAAGGACATGATCGTATCCGGCGGGCTGAACATCTATTCGCGCGAAGTCGAGGACGCGCTGGAAGCGCACCCGGCGGTCGACGAAGCAGCGGTGATTCCGGTACCGGATCCCGAATTCGGCGAATCCGTCTTCGCCTATGTGACGTTCCGGCCGGATCAATCGGCGACCGAAACCGACCTGATCGAATACTGCCGCAGCCTGATCGCTAGCTACAAAAAACCCAAATTCGTGCGCCGGATAGACGTGCTTCCCCGCAACAGCACCGGCAAAGTGGTAAAGGTCGCCCTGCGCGAACGGGCGGTCGCGGAAGCGAACGGAAACTGATGGATCTTCTTCTGAACGACGAGCAGGGCATGCTGCGCGACAGCGCGGCGACGTTCGCGGATCGCCGCGGCGGCGCCGACCGCCTGCGCGAACTGCGTGGCGCGGATGCCAAAATCGACGCCGGTATCTGGCGGCAGGCGGCGGATGCCGGGTGGCTGGCGATCCTGGCGCCGGAAATGGCAGGCGGGCTCGACCTCGAATTGACGGAGTTGTGCCTGGTATCCGAGGAACTGGGCAAAGGCCTTGTCCCCGAACCGGTCGCCGCCGTGGCTGCTGTCGCCCGCGCCCTCGGCGATGGCGCGGGAGACGTCATTGCCGGCGAAAACATCGTCCTGCCGGCGCTGATGGAAGGAGCGCGCGCCATCGGCGACGAGGCGCCGGCTGTCACCGCCGAACCGGATGGAGAAAACCTGCTACTGGACGGCGTCAAAACCGGCGTGCCCGTGCCGGGAGATGCCACCGGGTTTCTCGTATCCGCCGCAGGCTCCGACGGAATCGTCCTGGCGTTGGTCGATGCCGGCGTCACGGACATCGTCGCGAACGAGACCATGGACGGCGGCGCGACGGGCACCGTCGTGCTGAACAACGCGCCCGGCACGATGGTCGCCGGACCGAACGAAGCCCCTGCCCGCATCGCCGCGCTTCTGGATGCCCTGCATCTGTCGAACGCCGCCGAACTGCTGGGCGTCATGGAAGCCGCGCAGGATTTGACGGTCGAATATCTGAAGACCCGCGAACAGTTCGACAAACCCATCGGCGCCTTTCAGGCGCTACAACACCGCGCCGTCGACAATCTCGCCGCCATCGAAATGTGCCGCTCGCTGATCTACCAGGCGGCAGGCGCGCTTGACGGCGGCGGCGGCGGCGCGCCTGGTCTGGCTTCGGCCGCCCTGTCGCGCGGCGCGAAATCGGCGCTCGATGTCTGCAAATCGGCGATCCAGATGCATGGCGGCATCGGCTTTACCGACGAGCACGATATCGGGCTTCATCTCAAACGGGCAATGACGCTTGCCGCACGCTACGGCAATGCCGGACTCCACCGCAAACGTTATGCGGAATGTGCAGAGACGCATGACTGAGCCGGCGATTGCCCTTTCGCGGCTCTGTCCTTAAGAAGAAGCGAGAAATTCAAGGATCACACCATGCCCGATCAGTCATACCGCACTTTCCTGCAGAATCTGGAACAGCAGGGCGAACTGGTTCGCTTCACCAAGGAAGTCGACCCGGCGCAGAACATGGCGGCGATCGAATGGAAAACCTATAACGAGCTCGGCAAGGCCAGCCTGTTCACCAATCTGAAGGGCCATAACGGCTGGCAGGCGGCGAGCGAAATTCTTGCAGACAGGAAAAAATGGGCCATCGGGCTGGGCGTTGACGAAGACGACATCCTCGACGAAATCAGCAACCGCCTGAAAAACACCATAAAGACCGTCGAGGTCGATTCCAGCGCTGCACCAGTGCAGGAAGTGGTCTTCGAAGGCGACGATGTGAATATTCTCGACGTACCGTCGATGATGACCTCGGAAGAAGACGGCGGACGTTATTTCGCCTCCGGCATGGCCATCGTGAAGGACCCCAAAACCGGCATACGGAACATGTCGATACATCGCCAGATGATCCTGAACGAGCGCGAAACGGGCTTCATCATGGTGCCGCGCCAGGCTAAGCGCATATACGACATGTATGCCGCCGAAGGCCGCGGCATGCCGGTGGCGATGGTGTACGGTGCCCATCCGGCGATCTTCTACGGGTCCGGCTTCACAACGACCTACGGCAAGGACGAGTTGGAAATTGCTGGCTCGCTTCTGGGCGAAGGCGTCCGCATGGTGAAGTGCAAGACCGTCGACATAGAGGTTCCCGCCGAAGCAGAAATGGTGCTCGAAGGCGAAATCCTGTTCGACAGGATGGTGCCGGAAGGCCCCTTCGGCGAAATACCGGGCACCTATGCGGAAGCCACCCATGCAAACGTTTTCCGCATCAACTGCATGACTCGCCGAAAGGACCCGATCTTCTATGCAGTCCATTGCGGCTACCCGACCACCGACACCCAGGGTACCATGGCGCTGGGCATCGAGATCGCGACCAAGGAACAGCTGAAAAACGTCGAGGGCGGCCTCGACCTTCTGGACGTCCGCTGCCATCCCTCAGCCGGGATGATGATGGTGGTTCTGAAAATCCGGCCGCGGGTAGAAGGCCAGGCCAAGACGGCCCTGATGGCAGCGCTGTCAGGCGCCTATCTACATCCAAAGCTCGCTGTCGCTGTCGACGACGACATCGACGCCAACGACCTCCGCCAGGTTATGTGGTCGATGACCACCCGTGTCCATGCGGAGCGTGACATCGTCATGATCCCGAACACACGCGTCTTTGCGCTGGACAACATCTCGCCGGTCGTACCGGGCCAGAACAGTTTTCACCGGATCGGCACCAAGTGGATGATCGACGCAACCAAGCCGGCGGTAACTCAGGGCGATGCCCGCGACCAGTTCGAACGCGCGATGCCGCGCAATTTCGATCACGTCGATCTGGACGATTTTCTGCCCTAGCGGCCGACGCAGCCCGTCCCTTCACGGTCTTGCTAACCCGGTCTCAGTTAAACCGCAGCGATTGCTGGAGACGTTACGAACCTGCAAATCGGATCGTCACGCGGCTACTCCCGGAGGCAGCAGGCGTTCTTCTCTCAAAACGTGTGTGCGGTAGATTTCCGTAACGGACTCCCACCTCAGCATGCATGCTTCCTCGCAAACTTCCAGCGCTCGCTCGGCGACGGAGGGCGAATCGATATATTTCTCGCACAGGGCCATCTGACGCTCGGAATGTTCCTCGTCGGCTTCAGCGTGTTCAACAAAAAATGCGATCTCTTTTGAGTTCCGGTCGAATCCATAGTGTTCGACGAAGGAAGGGATCGTGATTTCCTTGTTCAGGGCCGGTTGCTGCCCCTCCTGCGTCGCCTGCATGGCAAGAATGGTGCCGAGCGCCTCCTCGCGCAGGGTATGCGCGTAGTGCAAACGCCGCGCATGCCATGCCGGACCGATTTCAAAAGTCCGGACATCTTCATCTCCAAGTCCTGCGGCGTTGCAGAAATCGAAGATCATTCGGGTGTGATCGTGAGGCTCATGCCCCGGCCTGGGAATGGCAACCAGCCCTTCCTCCTCAGCCAAGTTTTCGATAACCGCGTGTTTGACGTCCTGCGGCCCTTTCCAAAGCAAAAACCCGAATGAAGGCAACGCCACTTCCACGAACTTGAAGTGACTCGCCATATATACGCCGAGTGGATACAGTTCTAGCGATCCATTGAGCATCATCCGGAAAAACGGATGATTTTTGGTATGCCATTTGTCCCGAATGGCCACGATTCTGCTGCCAATAGATTGAGTCATCTACAGTTCCTCCTTACCATGTGATCGATGCGCTACAGCCCGATTCCCGGATGGTCGACGGCACTTTTCTCGAGGCCTTTGGTAATAATCTCGTACGCGTCGTCAACGGTATCCACGACCTGAAAAAGATCCAGGTCGGCCCGGCTGATGGTGCCGAATTCAACCAGCGCGTCCAGGTTCAGAACCTTGCCCCAGAAATCGCTACCGTAAAGGATGATCGGCAGGGTTTTCTTGATCTTGCCAGTCTGGATCAAGGTCAGCCCTTCGAAAAACTCGTCCAGCGTTCCGAACCCGCCCGGCATGATGACCATCGCCTTCGCCAGATACAGGAACCAGAATTTCCGGGTGAAAAAGTAATGGAATTCGAAGGCAAGTTTGTGGGTGACATAAGGATTGACCCCCTGTTCCCTGGGCAGGGAGATACCAAGACCGATATTTTCGCCTCTCGCCTCGGACGCGCCGCGGTTCGCGGCCTCCATGATGCCGGGCCCGCCGCCGGAACAAATCACGAAACGCCGCCCCGTGCCTTTCAGGTTCTTCGACCATTCGGTCAGCCGGAAGGTCAGTTCGCGGGTTTCCTCGTAATAGCGGGACATCCGAAGATCGGCCTGTGCCTCCGTGAGATCACCGTCACCCGCCTTCGCCGCCTCGAGGCGCTTTTCGGCCTCGTTACGGGGCAGCAGCCGGGCGGATCCGAAGACTAGAATGGTGTCCTTGATGTTGAATGCCTTGAAGCGCTCCTGAGGTTCGAGATACTCGGCCAGAATGCGCAACGGGCGCGCTTCTGGCGAATTCATGAATTCTTGGTCGCGATATGCGCGCGGCGGATAAGCCTGGTTGGTGGTCATGAAATTTCCGGGGATCGTGGCAGAAACATCTCGATCGCCGGAAAAGCAATAATGATCGCGAACCGTACCGCGTCGGAAAGGAAAAACGGCAAAACTCTCTTGAAGGTTTCGATCATCGGCACATCATTTGCCATCGAATTGATAACGAATACGTTCAGACCAAGGCTTGTGAACTCTCCGGTTGAGGTCCGGCATGAATGGGCCGAGTGTATCTGCCGAGCGACTGCAGTACAAACAAAGATCGGTAGGGGCAGGCTTTTCCATAGAGCGTGCCTCACAGGGACACCCTCCCGAATTCTCAACCCGCTTTCCCTGCTGTATATTCGTGCAGAACAGGGAGACCGCCGAACATGCCGAACGCACCGATCTGGATCACCGAAGCAGACGTGGTGGAGTTGATCAGCCTACCGGAAGCGATTGATGCGCTCGAACGTACGCTGGCGCTGGAAGCGACCGGCGAGGCTGGAAGCATGCCCAAAACCCATCTGATGGTGGCCGAGAACGACGCAATGCATGCGATCGGCGGCGCGGCATCGGGCGAAGGTATCTGCGGCTTCAAGACCTGGATCAATGTGCAGGGAAAATCTCAAACCACCATGACGCTGTTCTCCATGGAAGACGGCGCCTGCCTTGCCGTAATCGAAGCGACGGCACTTGGCCAGATGCGAACGGCATCGGTCACCGGCGTGGGCACAAAGCGTCTCGCCCCCGCGGATGCGGACCATATGGGCATTGTCGGCACTGGCAAGCAATCCCTGCCTCAGATCGCCGCTGTGCACGCCGTCCGTCCGCTGAAAGAAATCCGGGTGTTGAGCCGGAGTCCGGATACCCGCCAGGCCTTTGCCGAGAACGTTACTGCAACGCTCGGCATACCGACACGTGCCGTGGATACGGTCCAGGACGCGGTCTCGAATTCGCCCCTGGTCACCCTGATCACGAACTCGACCGAAGCCTTTCTGACCGGCGATATGCTGGCAAAAGGAAGTCATCTGAACGCCATGGGCGCGATCGTCCCGTCACGCGTCGAGTTCACCGATGACGTCTTCAACCGGGCCGATATCGTCGCCGTGGACTCGCTCCAAAGCGTGCGTGATCTGTCGACCGAATTTCGCGCCCATTATGGCGAAGACGAAGACGCATGGAGGGATGTGCGCAATATCGCTTCACTGATTTCGGCGGACCAGACGCGGCCGGACGATGCCGATGTAACGTTGTTCAAGGCGATGGGCATGGGCCTGTCCGATCTGGCGTTGGCGATCGAAATCCTCAAACGTGCCCGCGCCGAAAACAGGGGGCACTCCGTACCTCAGCGGATCAAGATTCCGCCGAGGCTCTTCTAGGAACCCGGAAATGGAATTCGACGTCATCGTCGTCGGTAGTGGCAGCGCTGGTCTCGCGGCTTCCATCTCGGCCGCGGAGAACGGCGCGAAGGCCGTGATGATCGAGAAAAACCCGGAACTGGGCGGCACATCCGTCTGGTCCGTCGGATCTATCACGACGAGCGCGTCGCCGCATCAGCGCGCAGACGATATTTACGACACGCCGGACCGACATTTTGCGGATATGGAACTTTTCCATCATGAGCAGCTGAAAGGGCGCGACAACCTGAAGTTACGCCGCGTCCTGGTCGATAACTCGCCGCCGACGTTCGACTGGCTGCTGTCGCTGGGGCTGGTGTTCTACGGCCCCATGCCGGAGCCACCGCACACTCAGCCGCGCATGCACAATATTCTGCCGAACTCCCGGATGCTGATACATCACCTGTCGAAACATGCGGCAAAGCTGGGCGTCGAAATCCGGCTGTCCACCCCGCTCGAGGACCTGATCGTCGAAAAAGGCCGCGTGACCGGCGTCGTTGCGGGCGGCGATAAGATACGGGCGGGTCGGGGCGTGATCCTGGCGGCCGGCGATTTCTCTTCCAACGACGCACTTAAACAACGCTACATGCCACCGAACATGGCCCGCGTCGACGGCTTCAACCCGGCCAGCATGGGCGACTGGCACGACCCGGTGACGGCGCTGGGAGGACGCATCCTGAACGGCGACGTGGCGCTGGGTCCGGAAATACGGTTCCGGCCGCCCGCGAAAATGACCTTGGTGCGCAAGCTACCGCCCTGGCTGTGGCTGGCACGGGCGGTGCGCTGGTCGATCGACCATGTGCCTGCGCGCATACTGCGCCCGTTTATCCTGGGGTTTCTGACGACGGCGCTGATGCCGTCGCTCGATCTGTACCGGCAGGGAGCGCTGCTGATCAATCGCAACGGCGAACGGTTTTCCGACGAAACGGACAATCCGTCGGATCAAATGCCGGATCAGCCCGACGGCGAGGCATTCGTGGTGATGGACGGCGAACTGGCGGACGCATTCCGGGCGTGGCCGAACTTTATCTCGACCGCGCCGGGGATCGCCTATGCCTATCTGGACGATTACCGCCGCAACCGTCCGGATATCTTCTTCCGCGCCAACTCACTGGCAGAGCTGGCGTCGAAGACCGGCATGGATCCTGTGAAACTCGAACAGGCGGTTGCCGAGTACAACGCCAAGGATGCTAACGGCGACCGACGCCCCTGCGCGACGCCGCCTTTCGTCGCGCTGGGACCGGTTCAGTCCTACATCATGACGACGGATGGCGGCCTTGCCGTGAACGAGAATCTTCAGGTGCTCGGCAACGGCGACCTGCCGATACCGGGGTTATACGCCGCGGGGTCGACCGGACAGGGCGGGCTATTGCTCGAAGGACACGGGCATCATCTCGGTTGGGGCTTCACGTCGGGCCGCATCGCCGGCCGTCACGCAGCGCTCGCCGGCCGTAACGACGACGATCTTCTTACCGCCTAAGCTTCTTCCGTCTTTCTCGCCCGGCGCGCGGTCATCTTTTCCGCCAGTTTCGGCGCCGTGCCGGGGCGCGACCACGGGCATCGGGCGATGCAGATGCCGCAGCCCAGCGCTTCGCCGAAAAAGGGTATGCATTTGTCAAAATCGACGTACCATTTCTCGACCCCGCGCACGGTCTGCTTGGTTTCGGAGATTGCGCCGGGCGGGCATGCCTTCGTGCAGACCTGACAGCTGGAGCAGAAATCGTCGGCGCCGAACATGTCGGGCGCGTCGCCGATCAGCGGCATGTCGGTGGTGACCGCCGACAGGCGGAAGGACGAGCCGTATTGCCGGTTGATCATCGAGCCGTGCTTGCCGAGCTCGCCGAACCCGGCGGCGATGGCGGGCGGGATCATCAGCAGCGCCGACGCATACGGCCCGGCATAGGCCTTCGCGTAATGTCCCTGTTCCATAATGTAGTTGGACAGATTACGGCTGACACGAGCGGCGCGGTTGTACTGTTCGCCGACTTCGACGCTGGACTCCGCCGTTTCGATGGTGTCGGGGGCGGCGTTGAGCCGCTCGTGGTCCATCGCCACGCCGATCATGATTACCCAAGCCTCATTGATCTCGTAGCCTTCATAGACGTAGTCGGGCGACATGGGCACGATACCGACCATGTCGGCTTCGTTATCGAGGGCGAATTGCTTGATTTCGGCGACCCAGTCGTTCGGTTCCCTGTCGATGCGCCTTGGGGCGATCTCAACCGCTTTCGGACCGCGCGGGGCATCGGGCGAATAGGTCTGACGGATCAGCGGCGACTGACGGTGATGATCCAGCACCGCGTCCTGCAATGCGCCAAACGGCTGTTTCGTTGGCGGATGCCAGAAGAACGGCGACGCCGGGCGCCGCTCGGTTTCGCCAAGACCGTTGAGATCGTTCCCCGACATTTCGGGAAAGGCCTGGAGAAATACGGGATTCGGCTCGTAGTCGTCGTGCGGCTTGGCCATATCATTTCCGGTTCAGGGCAGTTCCACGGTCCATGCATCGTAGCCGTAAACCCAGTCGGGATCCGTTTTTTCGCGCATGAATTCGTTACGGTGCGACGTCGCCTGGACCTTCGTCGTGCGTGGCTTGCGCGCGGCCTCGAAGCGCTTGAAGGCGCTCGGAAAATCGTCCAGCCCGCCATCCGCCAGACATCGCGACAGCACCACCGAATCCTCCAGCGCATTGGCCGCCCCCTGCGCCATATAGGGCGTCATGGGATGGCAGGCATCGCCCATCAGGACGACATTGCCGTCCGACCATTTCGGCAACGGGTCGCGTTCGAAGATCGCCCATTTATGCACCGACGGGCAGGCGTCCAGCACGGCGCGCACATCGGCATGAAAATCGGCAAACGCAGCGCGAAGGTCGTTCACATCGCCGGTTTCCGACCAGGATTCGACCCGGAAACCCGGCTCCGGCTGGCTGGTCGTGAAATAGATCTCGTCCCGCGACGCGGTGACGTAATAGATCACGATATGGCGGTCCGGCCCCCACCACTTGGCGCTGTCGTCCATCAGCTCGTAGCCGTTGAGCAGCTTCGACGGGAACGCCGTCCGGTACGCCAGTCGACCGGTAAACCGCGCCTCCTCAACGCCCAGCATCCAGTCGCGTACCGGCGAATGCACGCCGTCGGAGGCGATGACCGCATCGTAGTTCACCGTTTCCCCGTTTTCGAAACTCAGCGTCACATCGCTGTCGGACTGGTCGATACCGCACAGCTTATGGCTGTACCTGATCGTCTCGTCCGGCACCGCGCCGTGCAGCGCCGCGTGCAGATCGCCCCGGTGCATCAGGATATAGGGCACGCCATAGCGCTCAAACGCGTCCGGCCCCAGCGGATGATCGTTGGTCAGTTTGCCGGTGTCGTGATCGCGATTGCGCCAGTGCGGAGGTTCGAACGCCGATTCCCGGATCTGCTCGCCGACGCCGATGCCGTAGAGTACGCGCATGGCGTTGGGGCTCATCTGGATACCCGCGCCGATGCGGGCAAATGCGGGCGCCTGCTCGTAGATCGTCGTCTCGATCCCGACCTTGCGCAGACAGGCGGAGACGGCCAGGCCGCCGATACCGGCGCCGATAATCGCGATTTTGGGTTGGGAGGTCATACGATCAGCCTAGCGCGACTTCGCGCGTAATGAAACGCCCCTTACTTCATAATCAGCACGGATTTGCCGACGATCTTGCGTTCTTCCAGCATCTTGATGCCGTCCATGTATTGATCGAACGGCAGCCGGTTCATGATGTTGGGATCGATCTTGCCCGCCAGCAGCAGGTCGTACAAAGCCGCCTGCGCCTCGCCGATCAGGGGCGATCCCTGCTTGATGTAGTAATTGATCGTCGATCCTACGACCGAAATGTTCTTCAGCAGCAGATAGTTGGTCCGCACCGCCGGGATGGTACCCGATGTGAAGCCCGACACCACCACCCGGCCCTCGTTCGCAATCGCGCGCAAAGTGGCGTCGAACACCTCGCCGCCGACCAGGTCGAAGGCCAGATCGATGCCGTGCCTGTCCGTCGCCGCCATCACCTGGGCGCGCAGATTGTCCTTCAGGTCGTCAACCGTCAGGTCGATGATCGCATCTGCCCCGGCGGCCAGCACGGCGTCCGCCTTGGACGGCGTGGTCAGGCCGGCCAGCACAGTCTTCGCACCCAGCGCTTTCGCAAGGCTGACCGATGCCAGTCCGACCCCGCCGGACGCGCCGTTGATCTGGACTACTTCGCCGGGCTGAATCCGGCCGCGCCGCGTCAGCGCCAGATACCCGGTGAGATAGGCGAGACCCATGGCCGCCGCCGCGTCGTACTCGACGCCGTCGGGCAGGGTGAAGGCCAGTGCCGCCGGGCAGACCGCCTTTTCCGCCATCGCTCCGTGGATGACGTGGGCGATCACCCGGTCGCCGACCTTGTGACTGGTGACGTTGGCGCCGACCGCCTCGACGATCCCGGCGGCGTCCTTGCCGGGCGTAAAGGGCGGCGGCGGATTGTTCTGATACTTTCCGTCCAGCGACAGCAGGTCGGTGAAATTGACGCCGCAAGCTTTCACGTCGACGAGAATTTCGTCGTCGCCGGGCACCGGATCGGGCACATCGGCGATGGACACGCTGCGGTTGGAGGTATCTGTGATGACAACGGCGCGCATGGCGGTTCTCCCTTTTATCTTGCGTTTCTTGATCTTTGCCGTGGTTTCTAGTCGTTCTCGCCGTCGGGGAACATGGTGCCCTGATGCGGCGACACGGGGATGTCTCTGGCCGCGCCGTCTTCCTTGATCCCCGCGAGGTTCTTGGCGAGTTTTTTCTTGTATTCGAGGTCCGACTGGCGCGCGATCTGGACCCGCTGCGCCTGCGGCGAGCCGGCGCCGTGCATGGATTCGGTCAGATAGCCGACCGCATTGCGCCCCAGCGTCATGTTCTCGATCAGCCGCATGATGCGCAGCCGGTCTTCTGCCGACACGTCGGACCGCCCTTTCAGGAACTTCTTCAGCAGCGGGCCCGTGACCTCGCCGTTGAGGTCTTTCTCCGACGGCGCGGTGACCATCAGCCCGCCGGCCAGATCCTGCGCCAGACGCGACAGCTCGTACGGAAAGCGCGTCACGTTGTGCTTGCACACATTGGCGAGCATGTCGTTGCACTGGTAGTTGCCGGATTTGGTCTCGAAGCTTTCATGCGACGCGGCGATGCCCGAAGAATAGATGGTTTCGTTCAGATGGGTCATTTCGACCAGTTTGTCGCGGATATGCGATGCGTTGGGCACGCCGTTGTAATCCGCCACCGTCGCCGCCGCGCCGATCATCACGTCGCCGAGCCCGGTTTTGCAGACATAGGACCGCCGGTGATAGGACGTGAAGCGTTCCACCAGGTCGGAGGCGAATTCGTACTCGCCGTCCATGAAGATCAGTTCGTTCGGCACGAACACGTCTTCGATGACGATCATCGCTTCCTGACCGCCGTACTGCGCGTTGCCGACATCGATATCGCCGTCTTCCATCGACCGCGTGTCGCAGGACTGGCGTCCGTAAATGAACGTCAGGCCCGGATCGTCGATCGGGATTGCGCAGACGACCGCGTAGTCCCGGTCGTCCTCCGTCAGGCGCATGGTCGGCATGACCAGCGCCCAGTGGGAATTAATGCAACCGGTCTGGTGCGCCTTGGCGCCGCGGATAACGACGCCGTCGTCGCGGCGCTCCACAATGTGCACGAACATATCGGGATCGTCCTGCGCCGCCGGCCCCTTGCTGCGGTCGCCTTTCACGTCGGTCATGGCGCCGCCGATGACGTAGTTGGCTTCCTGCATCTTGGCGATGAAGGCCTTGAACCGGTCGTGATAGGGCGTGCCGTATTTCTGGTCGATTTCGTAGGTCACGGAATGCAGCGCATTGGTCGCGTCCATGCCGACGCAGCGCTGGAAGCAGGTGCCGGTCAGCTGGCCGAGCTTGCGCTGCATGCGGTTCTGCATCACCACGTCGTTGACGCTCTCCGTCACATGCAGGAACCGGTTGACGGTCTTGCCGCAGATCGACGATTTCGCGCTTGCGAGATCGGGATTCTCGTTGGCGAGGTCGTAGGTCTTCGCCACCGCGTTGATCGACGGGCGGATCATCGGATGATCCACCGGCTCGTCGACCAGCTCGCCGAACAGATAGACCTTCAGCCCCCTGCCCCGCAGGCTTTCGATGTATTCCGCGCCGGACGAGATCGGTTTGACCGCCGTTTCCGGTGTGAGGGCGCTGTCGCCATCCATGGGCATGCCGCGTCTCCGCTTGAAAAAATCAGGTGTCGGGGAGAATAAACCAGCGGGTTGTGCAGTGCAAAACATCCCGCCACCTCATGCCGAGGAAGGCCTTTACGGCTCGTCTTGAAGCATGTCATGACAGGGAGAGGCGCAAGGAGAGAACGAAAGACATGATCCCCACCGGCACCATCGGCGACATCACCTGGCATCGCATCATCGAGGCCGAAGGCCCGGAATTCGAAATCGGCTTCCTGCTGCCCGACGCCACGCCGGAGGCCATCGAACCCTATCGTGACTGGCTGGAACCGGATTTCCTCGAACCCGGCACGGGCAGGCTGATCATGGCGACCCAGTCCTACGTGCTGAAGACCGCGCACCACACGGTCCTGATCGATTCCTGCGTCGGCAACGACAAGGAGCGCCGCTTCTACCCGCCGTGGTCGGGCCTGTCAGGCACGAAGTATATCGACGACCTCGCCGCCATCGGCCTCTCGGTCGGCGATATCGATTTCGTCATGTGCACCCACCTGCACGCCGATCACGTCGGCTGGAACACCCGGCTGGTCGACGGCCGCTGGGTGCCGACCTTTCCCAACGCGCGCTACGTGTTCGCCGAGACCGAGTTCGGCTTCTGGTCGGAGCTCAACAGGAAGGGCAAAAAGTATTCCGACGGCTGCATCGACGACAGCGTGCTGCCGGTGGTCGAGGCCGGCCAGGCCGACATCGTCGCCGACGATTACGCCTTCAACGACCATATCTGGTTCGAACAGACCCCCGGCCACACACCGGGCCATGTCAGCATCCGGCTGCAGTCGAACGGCGCCAACGCCATCGTCTCCGGCGACGTGGTTCACACGCCGGTTCAGGTCCGCGAACCGGGATGGAGCGCCGTCGGCTGCTCCGACCGCGCGCTCTCGGCGGAAACCCGCCGCGCCTTCCTCGACCGCTATTGCGAGACCGACACGCTGGTCATGACCGGGCATTTCCCGTCGCCGTCGGTCGGCCATGTCTGCCGGCACGGGGACGGGTTCGGGTTCAGATTCGGGGACGAATAACCACTGCGTCTGCACCACCGCCCTGACAATGGCTTCGCGTTCGACAAACGACCGTGCTGTCGATAACGTTTGCGGAAAACCGAAGCGTAGCGGAACAGCCGAATGACGGATATTGCCTTTTTACCCGCGAAGCGCCTGGCCAGCATGATCCGGCGCCGCAAGATCGGGTGTCTCGAACTGCTCGATCATTATCTCGACCGGGTCGACCGCTTCAATCCGGCGCTAAACGCGATCATCGCCACCGACATACCGGACGCCCGGCGCCGGGCGAAGGCAGCCGACAGAAATGTGGCCAGCGGCGAGAAACTTGGACCGCTGCACGGCGTCCCGATGACGGTAAAGGAATCCTTCGACGTGCAGGGGCTCCCGACCAGCTGGGGCGTGCCTGCCCATAAAAACAGCATCGCCGGCCAGGACGCCGTGTCGGTCCGACGCCTCCGCGAAGCCGGGGCGATCGTGTTCGGCAAAACCAACATCCCGATCTGGCTCGCCGACTGCCAGAGCGTCAACGCAAATTACGGCCGGACGTCCAACCCGTGGAATCCGGATCGCACGCCGGGCGGATCGTCCGGCGGGTCGGCCGCGGCGCTCGCCGCCGGTTTGACGGGCTTCGAGATGGGCAGCGACATCGCCGGTTCCATCCGTAATCCCGCGGCGCATTGCGGCCTGTTCGGCCACAAGCCGACCATGGGTATCTGTTCGACGCTGGGCCACACGCTGGACGGTAACGTTGCCCCGATCGACATGCTGGTCATCGGCCCGCTGGCCCGCAGCGCAGGCGATCTCGCCGTCGGTTTGTCCGCCATTGCCGGCCTGGACGAAATCGAGTCCACCGGGTTGCGGCTGTCGCTGCCGCCACCCCGCAAAAAACGGCTGGAAGACTTCCGGGTGTCGATCCTGGTAGACGACGAAACGGTGCCGCTGACCCGCGACGTGGTGGCCCTGCAGCAGGAACTGGCGGATTTTCTGGAGACCAGCAAGGTAAAGATCAACATCGGTGCGCGCCCGGATTTCGACGCCGACGAGGCGCACCGGGTGTACGACATCATGCTGCGGGCAACGACCTCCGCCCGCCAGACGGATGCGGAGTTCGACGCCAATACCGCAGCCCGGAACGCACTGGATCCCGAAGACGACAGCAAATGGGCGCGGATGCTGCGCGGGGCAACGCTGTCTCACCGGGACTGGACGATCCTCAACGAGGCGCGCCACCGCATCCGTTGGAAATGGCACGAATTCTTCCAGACCTATGACTTGATGCTGACTCCGGCGACCCTTATGACCGCGATCCCGCACACCGATACGCCACCCTACGAACGCACAATCCAGGTCGACGGAGTCGAACGGCCGTTCATGAACCAGATCTGGCTGCCCGGCTATTCGAACCTTACCTATCTGCCCACGACGGTCGCCCCGATCGGTTTCGCAGGCGATGGCATGCCGGTCGGCGTCCAGATCATCGGGCCGCAATACGGCGACCGCACCTGCATCCGCTTTGCGGAGCTTCTGGAAAAACACTACCGGCGGTTCGAGCCCCCACCGGGGTACGAATAACGGCTAGGCGTCGCGGGCGGATTCCACCAGCCGGAAAATCCGTTCCGGCGTCGCCGGAATTTCCATGATCTCGATTCCCAACGGGCTGAGCGCGTCGGATATCGCGTTGGCGATGCAGGCGGGTGCGCCGATGGTGCCGCCTTCACCGAGGCCGCGGAACCCGCCGACCGTGCCGGGCAGTTCCGCTTCCACGTGCACCACATCCATCGACGGCACTTCGACGGCCGACGGCACGACGTAGTCCACAAGGCTTGCGGTCAGCACCTGGCCGCTGTCGTCGTGGATAACTTCCTCCATCAGCGCGACGCCAATGCCCTGGGCGACGCCGCCATGCGCCTGGCCGTCGGCGATCATCGGGTTGATGACCCGGCCGCAATCCTCGACCACGATGTATTTGCCGATTTCGACCTTGTAGGTCTCGGGGTCGATTTCGACGAGGCACATATGCGTCGCCGCCGTGGTGGTGCCGAAAAACGGGTCGTAGACCTTGGTCGCTTCCAGATTGTCGATCTCGTCGCGCATGTCCTTGGGCACGCGGCCCATATCCGAATAGAGCGCGCGGGCGAGGTCGCGGACCGTCATCGTTCGGTCCGTCCCCTTCACCCAGACATTGCCGTCACCGGTCTCGATGTCTTCTTCCGCCGCTTCCAGCAGGTGGCCTGCGACGCGGACGATCTTTTCGCGCACGGCCTTTGCCGCCAGCGTGCCGGCGCCGCCGCCGAACACCGCGCCCCGGCTGGCATAGGTACCGGTGCCGTGCGACACCGCCGAGGTGTCGCCGAGGATCACGTCGACGTCCTCCACCTTCACGCCCAGCTCCTGCGCCACCACCTGTGCCAGGGTGGTTTCCATCCCCTGCCCCTGACTGGCGAGACCGAAGCTGGCGGTCACCGCCCCGGTGGAATCGATGGCGACGTTGCAGGTTTCCGTGCCGGTGTTGATCGGCATGCCGGGCGCGACGGCGATGCGCGATCCGACGCCTGTCAGCTCCGCGTAGGACGCGACGCCGATGCCGACCCAGCGGCCTTCGGCCCGCGCGGCTTCCTGTTCGCGCCGCAGGTCGTCGTAACCGATACCGTCAGCGGCCTCGCGCAGACAGGCCTGAAACGCCGATGTGTCCCACACCAGTCCGGAGGCCGCCTTGTAGGGAAACTCGTCGTCATTCACCAGGTTGCGCCGGCGGATCTCCGCCGGATCCATGTCGATCCTGCGCGCCGCCATATCCAGCAGACGGTCCATCACGAAGACGGAAATCGGCCGCCCGACGCCGCGATAGGCGCCCGTCAGCGTCTTGTTGGTGGCGACCGAGCGGACGCGGGCAGCATAGTTCTCGATCCGATAGGGGCCGGGCATGAAGCTGACCACCTGCACCGGTTCGATCGTCGCCGTCCACGGATAGATGGAATAGGCGCCGACATCTCCGATCACATCGGCCTTCAGCCCCAGAATGGCGCCGTCCTCGGCCACCGCGATATCGGCGTAGACGACCTCGTCGAAGGCATGGCCGGTGGTCATCAGGTCTTCCATGCGGTCGCTGACCCATTTGACTGGTTTGCCAAGCGCGCGGCTGACCGCGCAGGCGACGATTTCCTCGGAATAGAGCGACGTCTTGCCGCCGAAGCCGCCGCCGACATCGGGCGCCAAGACGCGGATGCGCGGTCCCGGCAGATCGAAAATTTCCGACAGCTTGTCGCGCACGATGCCGGGTATCTGCGTCGTGCAGTGCAGCGTCAGCGAGCGAGCGCCCTTGTCGTATTCGGCCACCGCCGCGCGCGCCTCGATGGTCACCGGCGTTGTGCGGGTGAAATGGAATTTTCCACCCGCTGTCGCCGCCGCGTTCTCGAAAGCCTCGTCGACCTCGCCGCGGGCGAATTCGCGCTCGGCCAGAATGTTGGAGTCCAGATCGTCATGCAGCTTCAGCGCATCCGGTTTCAGCGATTCCTCGGGATCGACCAGAACGGCCAGCGGCTCGTAATCGATTTCCACGAGCGCCAGTGCGTCCTCGGCGACGTAGCGGCTTTCGGCCACGATGGCGACCACCGCCTCGCCGACATAGCGCACCTTGCCGACAGCCAATGGCGGTATGAACGTCGCCTGATAGTTCTTCATCCGTGACGTCGCGCGGTAGGGGTTCGCCATCGCGGCGATGTCTTCGCCCGTATACACCGCCATCACCCCCGGCAGCGCCAGCGCCTTTTCCGCATCGATCCCACGGATCGCGGCATGGGCATGATCGCTGCGCCGGAACGCCATATGCACCATGCCGTGACGCTTTATATCGGCGACGTAGTTCCCCGCGCCGCTCAGCAGGCGCGGATCTTCCCGCCGGGCCACCTTGGTGCCGACGAATTGCGGCCGCGTCAGGTCGATATCGTCGGGCGGGTTCATTTCGCGTCCCTTTCGTCGCGGGCGGCGCGGACGGCATCGACGATGTGCTGATAGCCGGTACAGCGACAGATGTTGCCCGACAGGCCGTCGCGGATATCTTCATCGGTTTCCAGCGGATACTTGCGCAGCATGTCGGTCGCGGTCATCAGCATACCGGGCGTACAGAAACCGCATTGCAGCGCGTGATGTTCGCGAAACGCCTGCTGCAGCGGCCCCAGGTTCTCGGCATCGCCAAGGTTTTCGACCGTCTCGATCTCGGCCCCGTCGGCCTGTACCGCCAGCGTCAGGCAGGACCGGACGCTGTCGCCGTTCATCAGGATCGTGCAGGCGCCGCAGATGCCGTGCTCGCAGCCGACATGGGTGCCGGTCAGGTCCAGGTTCTCGCGAATGAAATCCGCCAGCAGCAGGCGCGGTTCGACATCCGCCGTGTGGGTCGCTCCGTTGACCGTGACCGAGATAGAGATCCTGTCCGTCATGCGCCTGCCCTATTCATGGCGCTCTGCAACGCACGTTTGCACAAAACGCCCGCCAGGTGGCGACGGTAATCCGCCGACCCGTGGAGGTCGTCCGACGGGTCGATCTCCGCGCGCAATGCCGCAACCGCCGCGTCGATGCCATCCGACCCGAACGCCTGTTCCGCTTTCGTCGCCCGCAAGGGCGTGTCGTGCGCGCCGAAAACCGCGATCCGGGCATTGCCGTCCGCAACTAACGCAGCCACGCCCGCGACCGCAAAATCACCCCGCCGCTGTGCGAGTTCCTCGAACCCCCAGCCGGTACCGGCGGGCAAGGACGGTAGTTCCACCGCCGTGACGATTTCGTCCGGCGCCAGCTTCGTGGTCAGCGGCGCTTCGAAAAAATCACGAGCCATAATCCGTCGTTCGCCGCCGGGCCCCTTCGCGACAATTTCGGCGTCCAGCAGAACCGCCATCGCCGGCAGTTCCGCTGCCGGATCTGCGTGGGACAGACTGCCCCCAATCGTGCCGCGATTGCGGATCGCGAGATGCGCGACGTGTTTCATGGCCTCGTGCAGCACCGGATACCGGTCGCCGATCACCGCCGATGTCTCCAGGTCGAAATGCCGCGTCAGCGCGCCGATACGGATCCCGCCATCTTCTGTTTCGCTGATGCCCGAAAGACCGTCGATTCCGCTTATATCGACGAACAGCGGCGCGTCGACCAGACGGAAATTGAGCATCGGGACGAGGCTCTGCCCGCCTGCGATCACTTTCGCACCGGTATTGGCGGCAAGCGCTGCGACCGCTTCGTCAAGGCTGGCGGCGCGCAAATAATCGAAAGGCGCGGGTTTCATTCGCCCTTGTGGTCGCTCACCCCGCCCTGAATGCCCTTGAACAGCAGCGCGTCACCCATACCTTCGGCAAGGGCCCATTCGGCGAAGTTCTCCGGCGTCGATTCCCATTCCTTGTATTCCCAGTTGTCGTCGACGACGTCGGAATCGAAATCGTATTCCGCCGCCCCGCCGCAGGGGTTCTTGAAGTACCAGAAATAGCAGGACGAGATTGGATGCCGGCCAGGACCGATCATCGTGTCCCAGCCCTCGCGCGTCATGTTGTTGCCGCCGCCGAACAGCTCGTGGATCGTGCCGACCTCGAACGCCAGATGGTGGAAGCCGCGCTTGCCGTGCCCGGGGTTGAGCAGGAACAGATTGTGATGGTGATGCGCCGCCGCGCCGCGGGTGAAATATCCCCGGCCCGGATAGGCGTCGGTCAGTTTGAAACCCAGCCGGTCGACATAGAATTCCTTGTGCGGTTCGATATCGTCGGTGACGTAGACAATGTGCGACATCTCGAGCGGCGCCGCCTTGTCGTATTTTTCCGCCCGCCGGTTGATGCGTGTCGGTCGGCCCGGCACGTTCACGTCCAGCTCCGGCGCCTCAACCGGCGTCGTCCGGGTCACGCGGAAGGCAAGCCCATAGCCCAGCGGATCGACGGTGTGGATCGCGCCGTCGGCATCTTCGCGCACTTCGCGGTCCTCCGACAGATTGGCGGCCAGCGCCTGCAGGTCCTCCGACGAACGGACGCCGAACATGGCCTCGCGCGCCGTGGCGTTCACGTCCTCGCCGACCGGTGGCGGAAGATCCGGGTCGTCCGGTTGCCGAAGCTCCACCATCGAGCCGTTCTGCGCCGCGAACGCGGGATGTCCGCAGCCGTTGTCGACGGGGGCCAGGCCGAAATCAGTCCAGAATTTCGCGCCTTTTTCGATATCCGCGACCCCAAAGGTCACTTTGTCTATGCCGGTATGGTTCATGATCGCCTCCTGACGTCCCTGCCGGGAATTTAGCTCTTTTAGCTGCGTAATAAAACGGTCAGACGACAAGATCCGCATATGCGCTGCCGATGACGCGGTCCCAGAGCTCTTCCACCCATTTCTTCTCGATATTCCGCACGATCAGCACCAGCTGCGTTTCGGCCGTCTCCTCGGGCCACGAATCGAGCCGTCGGATCGGATGAATGACGTGCTGTACGCCATGCACCACCGCCGGACGGTCGGGATCGTCGGTCAGCAGGACCAAGCCCTTCAGGCGCAGCAGATCGTCGCCCCTCTGGTCCGCCAGCATCTGCATGAAAACGCCCAGCGCGCCCCGGCTGACGGGCGCCGAGCGGGTCAGCGAAAACGTGCGGATGCCGTCGCCGTGGCGATTCACGTCGATATCGTGTGCATGTGCCGGCGCCGATGCCTCAGTCGCCAGCCAGTCCGCGACCTCTCCGCCCTTGCCGGCCGGATCGTAGAGCCCACCCTCGAACAGAAAGGCTGGATCGGTATCGCCGTGGATACAAATCGCCCGGTCTGCAGTCGGGTTGATCGTCTGCAGGCGGTCATCCAGTGCCGTCATCGCCTCCGCATCGTTCGTCATATCGGTCTTGGTGACGAGCAACGCATCGGCAACGGCCGCCTGTTTCACCGCTTCCGGCTGTCGGTCGAGCGTCGTCATTCCGTTGACCGCATCGATCGACGTCACCACCCGGGCCAGCCGGTAGCGCTCGAACACCAGCGGTTCCTGCATCAAAGTATGGATGATCGGCGCGGGATCGGCGAGGCCCGTGGTTTCCAGGACCACGCGCCTGAACTGTCTGATTTCCCCCGCCGCGCGCCGCTCGTACAGATCGACAAGCGTCGACACCAGATCGCCCCGGATGGTGCAGCAGATGCAGCCGCAGGACAGATCCACGATGCTCTCGTCCGACGCTTCCAGCAGCGCATGATCGAGGCCGACTTCGCCGAATTCGTTGACGATCACCGCCGTATCGGCGAAGGCCGGATTCTGCACCAGCCGCGACAGGATGGTCGTCTTACCGCTTCCGAGAAAGCCGGTCAGCACGGTGACGGGGATGAGGCCTTCGTTCACGACCGGCTCGTGTATTTCCGGGTCACACCAGCCGCGCCGGTGCTTCGTCGGGTGGGGTCGCATCGATGGCGTTGGCAGTCGTCGCGACCATGCCGAAATAGCCGATGACCCCGACCAGCGCGACGAAATCCTCCTCGCCGAACAGCTTTTCCGCCTCGGCGTAGGTCTCGTCGGTCAGCCGGTGCGTGGCAGTCAGCTGCGTCGCCATCTCGTGCGCCAGTTTTTCGCGTGGATCCGTCAGCCCGGGATCGCGCCGTTCGTTGATCGCATCGATCGTATCCTGATCGACGCCCGCGGCCTGCGATGCCCGCACCTGCACCGCCCAGGGATATTCGCCGTCCCAGTAACGCACCGCGGTCAGCACGGCAATCTGGCGTTCCCGGCCGCTGAGGGCGGAACCACGGAACCAGTCGCCGACATCGGAACACAACTTCATCAGCGACGGATGGCGGATATAGGCCCAGTAGGGTCCGGCATGGGGCTTGCCGTCGGCGACGAACGAGTCGTAAAGCGCTCCCTGCTCGTCGTTCATGTCTTCACGGGAGAGAATTTTCATGCGGGTCATATTTCGGTTCCTTTCGGGGTTATTCGGCGGCGCGGGCCGACAGGCCCAGCATCGGCAGGACCTCTTCGGATATCCGCCGTATCGTGGTCATTGTCTGATCGTGGGTCAGCCCGGCATAGCGGGCGATGAAGGAGATCTCGGAAAAGCCGAGATCGAGATAGCGCTGGATGCGTTCCGCCGCCTGTTCGGGCGTGCAGATCAGCGTGCGGCGGCGGAAGACGTCGCGCCAGTCGTCGTTCTCGCACATATGCAGCAGGACGGAGACGTCGCCCTCCCAGTCGGTATCCCACTGTTCGCCGCGCATCACTTTGCCGAACGCACCCGCATGTTCCTGCAGTGCGGCCCTGGCCTCGTCGATTGCCTGTTCCTCGGTGTCGGCGATATGGGTCATGAACGCCATCATGGTCTTGCGATCGGACGTCTTGCGCCCCGCTTTCTCCCAGGTCTCGCAGTACCAGCCGAACTTCTCGGCCGCTGACTCCGCGCTCATCGGATAGTGGTTCATCATCAGGTGATAACCACGTTCGGCGGCGTTGACAAAGCTGTCTTTCGAATTCGACGCCGCGTTCCAGATCGGCAGCGATCCGTTCACCGCCGGCGGCCAGGGCTGCAGGCGCTCGAAGCTGAAATGCTTGCCGCTGTGCTCGAACGGCTCGCCCGCCCAGAATTTCCGGCAGATCTCCAGCCCCTCGGCGATGCGTTCCGGCACCTCCGCCTGGTCGATGTGAAAGGCGTCGAATTCGTGGGGCACGAAGCCCTTCGCCACCCCCATGTCGCAGCGCCCGCCCGACAGGTGATCGACCAGGGCGTAATCTTCCGCCACTTTCAGCGGATCGCGTAGCTGCATCAGGGAGACCGCGGGCGCAAGGCGGATGTTCTTCGTTTCCCGCGCCCAGGCCGCGAGAATGATCGCCGGGTTGGGTACCGCGCCGCCGTAATAATGGAAATGATGCTCCGTTGTCAGCGCCCGGGTCCAGCCGAGATCGTCGGCGAGCCGGATGCTTTCGGCGATCTCTTCGTAATACCGCGTCAGCGTCTGGCCGTAACCTTCGCGCCAGGTCGGCAGATAGAACAGCGACAGATCCATGGACGGCGCGTTCCCCGCCTAACCCGGCGATCTGCCGGACGGAAAAGCGTTGATCCCGAGAGATTCCCGGAAATCGGCCGTCGGCTCCAGCCGCGCTTCGTCGATCGGAATACCGGTGGAATCGGCGACACGGTCGATGGCGTTGAACGTCGCCGCGACTCCGCAGGCATCGACCAGCGCCTCCGGCCCCAGCGTGTCGAGAACGTCGCGCCGCGCCGCGCTTAGTGCATTCGCATCGTCCAGGACAACGGCTTCCGCAAAACGGCCCAGCAGGTTGCCGTGCGCAATCCCCGCGTCTCCCTCGGCCTCGCCGATGATGGCGCTGAGATCGACCTCGTTTCCGTCATGTTGGCTGCTCGCACGGAGCAGAAGCGCATGGCTGGTCGTTCAATAGGCGCACTGGTTGATGGCCGACACCCTGCCCGCGATCAGTTCGATCTGCTGACGGTCGAGCGCCCGGCCGGTCCGGGAGAAATCCTGCATGGCGCCGCCGTCGAGATACTGCGCACCGACCAGCGCCATGAACCCGACCGCTTCGTCGGGGACCAGGCTCATCGCGCGGCGCACGTTGGACGATTCCGGCGCGAATTCGGCGATCCCCGTCTCGGCGCCGTCCTCCGGCCCGATCCACGGCACCCAGGCCGGGCCCTGTTTCGCCTGTGGCGGGCGCACCCGGCTGGGTTTCCCCGGTTTGGCCTCGGGGAGCGGACGTTGCGGCAGGCCGGCGGCATGGGCGAACGTATCCACGGATATGGTGGAGCAGGTCACACCCACGATCTCGACGTATTCTTCCTCGGTCAGACCGCTGGCGAGGCTATCCTCGTACCATTTTTGCATCAGCCGGCCGGGATCGGAGACGATCCGGTGGATGACCTCGACGATGTTCTCCGGCAGATCGCCGAGGCTGTCATGGGAGCCGTCCACCGAATAGGGAGACAACGCCTCCTTGCGCTCGGCACACAGCACGCAGTCCCTGGCGTTCCGCGTTTCCGCCGCGATGGCGACGCGGGTTTCGCCGTCGAACCAGGTACCGGGCGACGCGATGCGGTCCCAGGTCGCGGCGTGGGCCGCGCCGATATCCGCCCGGATGGCGAACGGAGCGTCTGCGTAGGTCATGTCGGTCATGGTCGATCCTCGTCCGTTGTGGCGGCTATCTCACGGCAATCGCCGGGGCCTGTCAAATTCGCATCCTGCCCGGCGCGATACTATAATCCGGCCAAACAGGGAGACTGACATGGCACAGCAGATCAGACGTATCGTCACCGGCCACGACGCCACCGGCAAGGCCATCATCGCGCTCGACGGACCGGCGGAGAACGTCCGCGTCCGCGCGGCCAACGGGCTCACCTCGACGCTCCTGTGGGCGGAAGACGAGACCCCGTCGGACAATTCCGGCGACATCGACAAGGCCGACCGCGAAATCGGCGTCGCGCCGCCCGACGGCGGCTCGGTGTTCCGTATCGTCGAGTTCGTACCCGACGACGACAGCGTCAGCAACGAAGACATGAAGCGCGAACTGGGCCTCGACCCCGACAGCGGCGGCCCGGTGCGCCACCCCGGCATGCACAAGACCCGCAGCGTCGATTACGCCATCGTGCTGTCGGGCGAGATCGACATGCTGGTCGACGAGGACGAAGTCCACCTGAAAGCCGGCGATGTGATCGTCCAGCGCGGCACCAACCACGCCTGGGCCAATCGCGGCACCGAACCCTGCCGCATCGCCTTCGTGCTGATCGACGCGAAGGAACTGTAGAGCCGAACAGAGGAGAGACACATGACCACATATACCGGAAACTGTTTCTGCGGCGCCGTCGAATTCGACGTGACGGGCGAGCAGATCGCCGCCGGGTACTGTCATTGCCGCGACTGCGCACACTGGGGCGCATCGCCTGTCAGCGCCTATGCCATCTTCCCCGCCGGAAGCGTCGCGGTCACGAAGGGTGCCGACAACATCGCGACCTATAACAAGACTCCGCATGTGAACCGGAAACACTGCACGAAATGCGGCGGTCACGTGTTCAACGAGCTGCCCGAAGCGGGGCTGGAAGAAGTCTTTCCGGACACGGCGCCGGATCTTCCGTTCGAGCCGCAGATCCACATCCACTAAGGGTCGAAAACCCTGACGATCCGGGACGGCCTGCCCAAATTCCGCGACATGCCGGCGGAACTCGGCGGGTCGGGCGAAATGGTGCCGGAATAGCTCCTCTGAACTCGTGCCTGCCTAATCCAAATCGCTGGCGTCGTGGCGTTCGGCGAGCTGCAGCTCTTCCGGGCCGCGGATCTTGTTGACCCGGCGGCCCCGTTGTACGGCAGGGCGCTGGTCGATCTCGGTCGCCCAGCGGACCACGTTTGTGTAGCTCTTCACGTCGAGGAACTCGGTCGCTTCATACTGATCGTGGAGCACGACGTTGCCGTACCACGCATAGGTCGCGATATCGGCGATGTTGTAGTCGCCGCCGCAGAGGAACTGGCGCTCCGCCAGGTTGCGGTCGAGCACGTCGAGCTGGCGTTTGACCTCCATCGTGAAGCGGTCGATCGGGTACTGGAATTTCTCCGGCGCGTAGGCGTAAAAATGCCCGAACCCGCCGCCCAGATACGGCGCGCTGCCCATCTGCCAGAACAGCCAGGACATGCATTCGGCCCGCGCCGACGGATCGGTGGGCAGGAATTCGCCGAACTTCTTCGCCAGATAGAACAGGATGGCGCCGGATTCGAACACCCGGGTCGGCGGCGAGGTGCTGACATCCAGCAGCGCCGGAATCTTCGAGTTCGGGTTGACCGCCACGAAACCGCTCGAGAACTGGTCGCCGTCCATGATCTGGATCAGCCAGGCGTCGTACTCCGCATCCTGATGTCCGAGGGCGAGAAGCTCCTCGAACATGATGGTGACCTTGATGCCGTTGGGCGTCGCCAGCGAGTAGAGCTGGTGCGGATGCCTGCCGACGGGCAGATCCTTTTCATGGGTCGCACCGGCGATCGGCCGGTTAATGCTGGCGAACCGGCCGCCGGTTTCTTCCGCCGGTTTCCAGACCTTGGGGGGCGTGTAGGTATCACTCATATCTCTTAAGTCCTTTAGAAAATCGGGTTAATCGGAGGTGTCTTCCCGCCGGCCGACGAGTTTTTCGCCGGTCTCGAAATAGCGGCCCGTGATGGCTTTCTCGGCCTCGTCGGCATTCTCCTCGGTCCAGGCGGACAGCGGATAACCATGCCAGGGCGCCTGCAGGTTCAGATCGGGCAGGCCGAGCGCCGCCCATTTCTCCTTCGCCGCGATCATGAAATCCTCGCGCGGCAGGGAGACCGGCAGATAGGGGTGTTCGCGCACCGCGTTGATCAGAATGGCGGACGCGCCCTGCCCGTCCGGATAGGCGTATTGCGCATCGTTTTCGGACGGCGTGATCGACGGATCGAGCCTCGGCACCTTACCGCGGATGATCTCGGCGTCGCGGTGCGGCTGGGTCGCATAGGACAGTGCCCACAACACCGCATCCATGGAGTCCGGATCGACATCCGAATCCACCGCGATGAACATCTTGCCGAGCGAGGCATCGAACGCGGCGGCGGCGCGCAGCGCCTGCCACGGCTGGCCCAGTTCCGGCCGGTCGAGCTGGATGACGAACAGCATGTTGCAGCTCGCCATCTCGTGGCATGCCACCTTGGTCACCGACGGGATGTTGCAGGCATCGCGCAAGTGCCGCAGGTAGATGGCGTCGAACGCGGCCTTGCGCATTACCGTGCTTTCGCTCGGCGGGAATTCGCTGATGATGCCCTGGTAGATCGGATCGGCGCGGTGGGTGACGGCTTTCACCTCGAACACCTTTTCCATCTTGCGCGGGCCGAGATAGCCGCTGGCCTCGCCGAACGGGGCCTCGGGCTCGAGGATGTCGGTGCGGATGATGCCTTCCATCACGATCTCGGCCTCGGCCGGGACCATGCAGTCGAAAGTCTCCGCCGGCACCACGGCGATCGCTTCGCCGTTCAGAGCGCCGGCGACGCCGTATTCCTCCACCCCGTAAGGCACCTTGCTGGCGGCCGCCAGCAGCAGCGCCGGCGGGCCGCCGAGGAACACCGCGCATTCCAGATGTTTGCCCATGCGCCGGGCCTTTTCCCACTGGATGGCGAGATGCTGGGTGGAGACGTCGGTGGCGCAGCCGATGCGGTCCGGCGCCTTGATCATGCCGCGATAGATACCGAGGTTGTAGGCGCCGGTTTCCGGATCGCGGGTGATCCACACCCCGGCGGTCAGGAACGGCGCCGGATCGAAGCCGGGGGTCGAGATCAGATGGGGAAACCGGTCGACGCCTTCGCCGAAGCTGTCGCCCGAATACACGAACTCCTTGACCGGCGCGTCGCCGCGCGCGACCTCGACCGGGTTCAGCGGCTTGCCGTGGGTGCTGGCCCATTTGGCGCCGATGTCGTCCGGATCGACGCCCAGCGCCGCGCCGTAGATCCGCCTGGACGAACCGAGTGAACCGAGCACCACCGAGGCATCGAAATCGCGCCCGCGGGCATCGGTCACGTTCCTGAACCAGAACGCCTTCCTCTGGTCCTCGGCGAGGCCGCGAAACTGGAGGCGGACCAGCGGCACCAGCTCGGTGTCCTTGCTTATGCGGTCCTCGACCACGTGAAGCAGGTCGCGATCCTGCAGATGGGCGAGATAGTCGCGAAGATTTTTGTAGGCCATGACGCGTTTTTTACGAACCCTCTTTTACGCTCCCGGCCGGAACCGGGAGTCCCTTCATCCACCGGGACACTGCTAGACATGGACCCCCCGGACAAGCCCGGGGGAATAACTTTTTTTCAACGGCGCGGGACTGAGTGACAGCACTGTGCCTGCACGGGGACGCCGAAACACCAAACCCTTAAAACAACCCCATGCACAGGACGCCCCGGCGCACGGGATTCCGGGAAGCGGAATAGTCGAATTCGCCCATCCAGACATCCGAAAAGGTGCCCGGATACGATAGTCCGACAACAATGTTATCTTCAGATTTTCGTCATGCACCTGTTCGATTAACGCGACCGAGAAACGGTAACACGCGAATCGTCAAAACGTGAATCCGGCCAACGATTTTCTTTGTGGCCTGATCCCAGCCAAATACCCACACATCAGCACCGACATCTCGCTGGCGGTATTGGCTTCCATGCCGAACTGCGAGAAGCCGGGGTCGAGGTCGAACACAATGTGGCCGGCCTCGCGCCAGGTCGCCAGGATCGTCGGAGAAATTTACGTTTCTTATCCAGCCCACGGGCGGCAGCACCATAAGTTGTTGAAAACAGGGCAATCTGGATGTTGGCACGTTCTTTGCGTCAATAGACGCAAGTTGAGTGAATTTAGCCCGGAGTCTGAGTAGTGCGTAAAATTGTAAATGTTGCCGTCGCCGTGCTTTTGGGATTCGGCGCGTCGAACGTGTCCGCCGCGGTGATCAATTCGACAAATCCCCCGGATTTCAACCTGGTCGCGGAAGATTTTCCCCTCACCGGCTTCACGAACGCCAATATCACCAGCGTCAGCGGCAACCTCACGCTGGACAATGCACAGGGAACCGGCCAGCCCGCCACACTGTCGGCCGGTTATCTGAATTTTACCGGCGCCATGCCCGGCAACGAGTACGTCCTGAACGGGGATGAGAATTTCGATCTGATTTTTTCTTCTTCGCAGACCGCGTTTGCGATGGATTACCTCGACGCTTCGATTGCCAGTACGTTCACCCTGACCTTCTTCGATGGCGTGACGAATGTCGGCAGCACAAGCTTCACAACGTCTTCCTTCGGAACCGTCGAATTTATCGGCTTTGTCAGCACGGTCGCTTTCAACCGGGTCGAGGTGCGCGAAAATGACGGCGCCAGCAACTCCGACGAGTTTTTCCAGTTCTATACGACGGCAATCAGCGTTCCGGCGCCGGGCGCGTTGCTCATCTTCGGTATCGGCGCAGTCGGTCTCGCCTGTGCCCGGCGGCGCTGGGCTGCCTGATATACGCCCCTCACCGTTTCGATACCGCCGTCCCCTCTACCCCGGCAGCGGCACCCGGTGCAGTTTCATCGCCATCGCGACCGACGAATAGTACCCAAGAAGGACCAGCACTTCCGCCAGCCCGTCGCGGCCGAGAAGCTCTGCCGCCCGGCCATAGACCTCGTCCGAACCGCCGCCCGGTGCCATGGCGATTTGACACAGATCGTAGACCGCCTTTTCGCGGGCATCGGGCAGATCAGGTGTCTCGCCGTTCTTGATGGCATCCATTACGTCCTGCGGATAGCCGAGATCGAGGCACATTTGGACGTGGGCGGCCTGCACGTATGCGCCCTGCCACTGCGTCGCGATGATCACGATAACGAGCTCGACCTCTCGCGTCGTCAGCGAGCTCCGCTTGTTGAGGAACGTGCCGATGGTTTCCATCGCCGCCGCCACTTCGGGTGAATGGATCCAGATCTTATAGGGCGTCAGCAACCTCCCGCGCCCGGCGACCAAGTCGTCGAACACTTTTTTCTGATCGGGGGTCAGGTCGTCCTCGAGGATTTCGAGGATGCGGTTGGGGCCATCGGTCATTTGGGTCTCCCTGAAATTCGGATCTTCAGGCGAGGCGGGGGCCTCACGGATCAATCTCGCACAACCTAGACGTCAGGGAAACACGCCCACGCGACAACACCGCCCCGAAAAACCGCCTACCCGACGACGACAGGGGTGACGCCGGCGTCAACGTCCGGCCGGCCGATTTCTCGGCCACCTCAACCAGCTGCCGGCCATAGCCCCGGCGGCGGAACGACGGATGCACGAAGATATAGGTCAGCAGCCCTGCCTCCGCGTCAAACGTGGCATAGCCGACCGTTGTGTTGTCGTTGGCGATGACGACCGTATCGTCGCTGGCCATTCGCGGAATGAGGTTCGTCATGAGGGTACTCGGCTCCGGGTTCGTTGAGACTACGCTGTCGGCGCCGTCTCGGATGACCATAGTCGAAACGCCCGTTCGGAACCGGCCCGATTACATCACGTCACGTGATCCAAATTCCATACGGTACCGTATCTTGGAAAACAACACGGAGAAAACGCATGTATCAGATATACAGAAGTATCATGGACTCCAACCGCAACCCGTTGGGTGCTCTGCCCCCGGCACAGCGTCTTCAGGCGATGATCGTCCTCAGCGTGATGTGGTCGACGATCTTCTGTCTGTCCTCCGCCAGCTGGTTCTGGTACGGCGAGCTAGTCGTCGGCCACATGCTCGTCATCCTCGGCGTAGCGATTACGGCCATGACCTTCCGGGTCGCTTCCGAGCGGAAGCAACGCTCCGTCGCCGGGTACCGTGATCACCCCAGGGCGGACGGCACCTCACGCTATGACGACGTGTGGGGCGGATAGCACGCACGGCCCCGCCCGGGGAAACCGTCAGCACAGACGACTGGCCGGGGGAGACAGCCCCCCGGTCAGAACCGGTTGTCCTTCACGCAGCGGAAGCCGATGTAGACGACTGCCATGTTCTGCGGCTTGGAAGTCTTGTAGTCAGCACGCATCTGCGCGGCGCCGTACCACCAAGAGCCCCCGCGCGTAACCTTTTCAGCACCTTCGCTGGTATCGACCCATTCCCAGACATTCGCGCCCATGTCATATAGCCCGTTAACGCCCTGGCGCGTCTTTCCAGCGGGGGCATGTCCCAGGCCGCGATCCAGAACGTCGGAATAGTCGATGGCGGGCGTCTTTCCGCAATCTCCGAGGCAGTTGGCGCCCAGTGGACGATCGCCTGTCGGATAAGGGTAGGTGCGGCCCTGCCGGAACGGAGGCGGCGGAGACGGGCGCCTCTCCGTGTAAGCAGCCTCGAGCCATTCGGACTCCGTCGGCAGTCGTTTCCCCGCCCAGCGACAATAAGCCTTCGCCTCGTTAAAGGTGACGTGCACCGCCGGTTCGGCGTTCCCGGCCGGACGGCCGAACGGCTTCCGCCAGGTCCAACCGGCTTTCTGTTCCCAGCCTGCCGCGTAAACCAGCCCGCCACCGGCGCGCTCCGCTTCGGTGACGAGTCCCGTCGCCCCGGTAAACCGCGCGAACTGCCCGATGGTGACCTCTGTCCGGTCGATGGAAAACGTGCCGATCGCTTGCATGTCGCCGCGATTGTCGGCAGCCGCGCCCTGAGGTGCGCCGGCCAGTACCGCGCAGAAAAGCGCCACCCCGATCGGCCCGATCGCCGGTCTCATGGCCGCTGACCCCGGCGCCCCGAGGCGTACGCAACGGTCGTCAGGTCTTAAAGCAAGGGGCTTGCGATCTATGTTTTGCCCTTTTTGCCCATTTTGTCTTTCTTGAATTTCTTCGCCTTTTTTCTCTTTCTTTTCCATCTGGTCGTTCATTTACTTGACCTGCCCGGCAAGATCCTTGCCGCGCATTTCTCCGACCTTGTTCCCACGATCTTGAGCGGAAACATCGGAGGAGCCAAGACCGAACATCAGGGCAGTCGCCCCGGCCATCAATGCGAGACGAACTACTTTAAGAGACTGCTTTTTAACCTAACGTTTCATTGCCTAACCAACGGCACGGTATCTGACAGCGGAGCGGACAGTCAAACATCCAAAACACCACTCTCTAATGTCCCCTCTGCCGCCGCTGGTTCGAATATTACACAATCCCGTTCGCGTCGTTCCCGCCGTCGGTTGGCTTTACAGCTTCGGATGTGAACTACCTTCAACCCATTGTTATTACTTTATTAACTATTCTGGAACCGTTATTGCCTCAGCTATCGCATGGGCTCGCGGTGACGCGGACCCCGCTGTCGCCGGAAGTTCCCGTTGCGACCGGCACTCAGTCTCTGTCTGGCATTGCGAATGACCCGCTGGGTGCGGGGCCGGAAGTCCGGCTCGAAAGATCGGGGGCGTACTTCTACCAGTGGGTCGACTTCTGCGGCTGCGGCTCCGCGAGCACCCACCGTTCGTTCTACGCGCTCTCTGCGATCATTACAGTCCAGGAAGAAACCGCCACCGACGCCCCGGCGCCTGCCGGACTACCGCTGTTCGCGCTGGGCCTCGGCGCCCTCGCCCTGATACGGCGCGGACAAAGGCGGTCCTGAACCGGCGTCTGTGTTGCGCCAATCCCGCCGCCGCGCCTACCCCTTCAGGCTCTGCAATATCCCGTCGACGCTCTCCTTGGCGTCGCCAAACAGCATGCGGTTGTTTTCCTTGTAGAACAGCGGGTTGTCGACGCCGGCATAGCCGCTCGCCATCGACCGCTTGAACACCACGGACGTACGGGCCTTCCAGACCTCCATTACCGGCATGCCGGCGATCGGGCTGTTGGGATCGTCCTGCGCGCCGGGATTGACGATATCGTTGGCGCCGATCACCAGCACCACGTCGGTGTCGGGGAAATCGTCGTTCAGCTCGTCCATTTCCAGCACGATGTCGTACGGCACCTTGGCCTCGGCCAGCAGCACGTTCATGTGTCCGGGCAGCCGGCCTGCGACGGGGTGGATGCCGAAGCGCACGGTGACGCCCTTGTCGCGCAGCAGTTTCGTAATCTCGCTGACCGAGTTCTGCGCCTGCGCCACCGCCATGCCGTAGCCCGGCACGATGATGACCTGGTTGGAATCGGCCAACATGGCGGCGACCTCGTCGACCGAGGTGGGCACGACCTCGCCCTGTTCCTCGCCGCCGGCCGCGGCGGTGCCGCCCGACGTGCCGAAGCCGCCGAGGATGACGCTGACGAAATGCCGGTTCATGGCGCGGCACATGATATAGCTGAGAATCGCGCCGGACGAGCCGACAAGCGCACCGACGACGATCAGCAGATCGTTCGCCAGCATGAAGCCGGTCGCCGCGGCCGCCCAGCCGGAATAGCTGTTCAGCATGGACACCACGACCGGCATGTCGGCGCCGCCGATGGCCATCACCAGATGGATTCCGATCAGGCAGGCGATGGCGGTCATGATCAGCAGCGGCGTCAGCCCGGCGGAATGGTCGGGCGATGCCAGGAACTCGTAGCCCAGCCACAGCGAGCCGATGATGCCGGCGAGGTTCAGCCAGTGGCGCGCCGGCAGCAGCAGCGGCTTGCCGGAAATGCTGCCCTGCAGCTTGCCGAAGGCGATGACGGAGCCGGTAAACGTGATCGCGCCGATAAACACGCCGAGAAAGATCTCGACCTCGTGGATGGTCTTTTCGACGCCCTCATAGGCGGAGTTGGGGTCGACGTAGCTGGCGATGCCGACCAGCACCGCGGCAAGACCGACGAAGCTGTGCAGGATGGCGACCAGCTGCGGCATCTGGGTCATCTCGACCCGCGAGGCGACGAAGATGCCGATGGCCGCGCCGACGATCACCGCCAGTCCGAGGATGGTGTAATCGTCGATCTGCGTCGCCGCGATGGTCGCGACGATCGCAATGGTCATCCCGATGATGCCGTAGATATTGCCGCGCCGCGCGGTTTCCTGGTTGCTCAGGCCGCCGAGGCTGAGAATGAAAAGGATGCTCGCCCCGATATAGGCGACGGTGGTGATTCCGATGCTCATGATCTGCCCGAACCTCTAGCTTTTGCGGAACATGCGGAGCATGCGCTGTGTGACGAGAAACCCGCCGGCGATGTTGATCGTGGCGATCAGCACGGAAATGCCGGCGAGGATGGTGACGAGGTTCGAGGGGCTGGATATCTGCACCAGCGCGCCGATCACGATGATGCCGCTGATCGCGTTGGTGACGCTCATCAGCGGCGTGTGCAGCGCCGGCGTGACGTTCCAGATCACCTGGTAGCCAACGAAACAGGCAAGCACGAACACGGTCAGATGCCCCATGAAGGCCGGCGGCGCAACCGTGCCGAGGCCCAGCAGGACCAGCCCGCCAATCACCAGGATGAGCGCCGATTTCATGCCGACGTTGCGCGGTTCGGCTTCTTCTGCGGCCGGCTTCGCGGCCTCCGGCCTGGCGGGCGCGATGGCCGGCGTTTTCGGCGCGGGCGGCGGCCAGGTCAGCTCGCCGTCCTTCACGACCGTCGCCCCCCGGATGACGTCGTCTTCCATGTCGACGACGATCCTGCCATCTTTTTCGGGCGTCAGGTCCGACAGCATGTGCCACAGATTGGTGCCGTAAAGCTGGCTCGACTGCGCCGCCATGCGGCTCGGCAGGTCGGTGTAGCCGATCAGCGTGACGTCGTGTTTCACCGCTACTTCGCCGGGTTCGGTCAGTTCGCAGTTGCCGCCCTGTTCGGCGGCCAGGTCGACGACCACCGAGCCGGGCTTCATGGATTCGACCATCTCGGCGGTGATCAGTTTCGGCGCGGGTTTGCCGGGGATCAGCGCGGTGGTGATGATGATGTCCACGTCCTTCGCCTGTTCGGCGAACATTTCCATCTCCGCCTTGATGAACTCGTCGCTCATCACCTTGGCGTAGCCGCCGCTGCCCGATCCGTCTTCCTCGAATTCCAGTTCCAGGAATTCCGCGCCCATGCTTTCGACCTGCTGCTTGACTTCCAGCCGTGTGTCGAAGGCGCGGACGATGGCGCCCATGCCGCGGGCCGCGCCGATGGCGGCCAGCCCGGCGACGCCGGCGCCGATAACCATCACCTTGGCCGGCGGCACCTTGCCCGCGGCCGTGATCTGACCGGTGAAGAAGCGTCCGAAATTGTTCGCCGCCTCGACCACCGCGCGGTAGCCCGCGATGTTGGCCATCGACGACAGAGCGTCCATTTTCTGTGCGCGGCTGATACGCGGCACCGCATCCATCGCGATGGCAGTCGCCTTGCAGGATTTTATCTTCTCGAGCAGGTCTTCGTTCTGGGCCGGCCAGACGAAGCAGATCAGCGTGCTGCCTTTGGAAAGCAGTTCGGTCTCGTCGACGCCGAGGCCGGGATGCGCTTCCGGCTGGCGAACCTTGAGCACGATATCGCTGTCGGCCCAGAGCGCCTTTGTATCGCTGACGACATCGACCCCGGCCTCGCGATAGGCGTCGTCGCTGAACTGCGCCGCCTCGCCCGCGCCGGATTCGATCGCCAGATCGAAGCCCAGTTTCTGAATACGACCCGCCGTTTCCGGGGTCAGCGCCACGCGTTGCTCGCCCGCGTGAACTTCCTTCGGAACGCCAATTTTCATGTCTGCAACAATCCCCTGCCGGAACGCCCCCGGCCAACGCGATCCGGTTTCTTTCTCGACCGGATCAGTACAGTGAAACCATGGCTAACCTAATGGGTTACCCGTTGTCATGACAAGGCGGCAAGACGCCTCGCATGGGGATTTTCACCGGATGTTTACCGACCGTTACCCGGCTGGCCCAACGGGCTCCGGCTTGATCTTCTTCATGGCCTCCAGCGTGCCGACATCGGTGCCGGCGATCTCCTCGACCTGAAGCGCCAGGCGCTTTTCGTCGCGCCGCCGGACATCGTCGACCACCGCATCCGCTTCCTCGCCCTCGATTCCCTGCGCCGCGAGTGCCAGCCGCCCCATACGCAGCCCCGAATCGAATGTTTCGCGGACCGGATCGGCGACGCCGGCATGGATCAGCTCGATCGCATCGGTCCGGTCGAAGGCGCGCACCAGCAGCTTCGCCTGCGAAAATTTGTTGCCGCACAGCCGCACGATATTGTGCGCGGTGGCCCTGTCGTCGACGCAGACCAGGATCAGCCTAGCGCCTTCCGCGCCCGCGGCACGCAGCACTTCGCGACGCGTGCCGTCGCCGAAATGAATGCGGTTGCCGAACTGCTCGGCTTCGCGGACGCGTTCGGCGTCCGCGTCGAGGATCGTCACGCCGATCCCGGCGCGGCGCAGCACCTGGGTGACGACCTGGCCGAACCGGCCGAAGCCGATCACCAGCGCCGCGCCGCCGGCGTCGGAATAATCCTCGTCGATCTCGTCCTTCGCCGCCGCCGGCGCCAGCACCGACACCAGGCGGTCGCACAAGGGCGACAGCGCCATGGTCAGCGTGATCACCGCGACCAGGATGGCGGACAGTTCCGTGTTCAGCAGGCCGACCGAGACCGCCGACGCGAACAGCACGAACCCGAATTCGCCCGCCTGCGGCAGCGACATCGCCGCCCGCACGCTGGTCGCATGGTCGTTGCGAAACGCCCGCAGGATCAGGAAGATCGCACCCGCCTTGATGGCGAGCACCGCGGGCACCGCGATCAGGATCGTCAGCCAGTTCGCCGCGACGCTTTCAAGGGACAGCGACGCGCCGACGGCGAGGAAAAACAGCCCGAGGAACAGGCCGCGGAACGGTTCGACATTGGCTTCCAGTTCGTGGCGGAAGGACGATTCCGCCAGCATGACGCCGGCGACGAACGCCCCCATGGCGTAGGACATGCCGGCAAGATCCATCAGCAGGGCGGCCAAGCGCGAAAGCCGTCATGATCTCCGGCACGCCGGCATTAGCCAGCAGCCGGAACGCCGGATTCAGCAGGTACCGCCCGGCGCCGATCAGAATGCCGATCGCCACGACCGCGATCCCGACGCTGGTCAGGCTGGCCGCCAGCCCCATCTCTTCCCCGGTGGGTGCCAGCAACGTGACGATCAGCAGCAGCGGCACGATGGCGAGATCCTGGAACAACAGGATGGCGAATGCCTTTCTGCCGTGGCCGGTGCCGCGTTCGTCTTTTTCGTTCAGCGCCTGCATCACCAGCGCCGTCGACGACAGCGCCAGACCCAGCCCGATCACCACCGATACCTGCCAGGAAAGCCCAAGCAGCAGCGGCGGCACCGCCAGCGCCGCGCCGCAGACCAGCACCTGCGTCAGGCCGACCCCGAAGATATCGCCGCGCATTTCCAACAGCTTCTTCGGGTTCATTTCCAGCCCGATAACGAACAGGAACAGCACCACGCCGAATTCGGCGAAATGCAGCAGCTTGTCCGGATTTTCCGTGAAGCCGAGGGTCAGCGTCGCGCCGACAATCACGCCGGCCGCGATATATCCCAGGATCGACCCCAGCCCGATGCGCTTGAACACCGGCACCGCGACGCACGCCATAGCGATCAGCGCCAGCGCTTCCAGGAACTGGATTTCAAGTTTCGAGAAACCGAGAGAGTCCATCAACAATCAGTATTTGAGCGGGTGCGGATCGCCTTCCGGCGCCTCGACCTCGAACACGTTCAGGACGACCGACACCGTGTGATAGAAGCCGATCAACGCGGCCAGCTCGACCATCGCCTCCTTGCCGAAACGATCCAGCGCACGGGCGTAGTTTTCGTCCGACAGGCGCCGCGTTTCCGCAAGTTCCTTCGCGACCTCGTAAACCAGCGTCTCGTCGTCGTTCGGAAAACTCGGCGTTTTGTTGAGGCGCATGTCCTCGACCGCATCCGGATCGATGCCGTATTCGACGGCGCGTTTGGCGTGGATGAACCATTCGTAGTCGGAGCCATAGACACGCCCGACCGTGATGATGGCCAGTTCTTTCAGCCGCAGCGGAATGCGGGATTTTTCCTCGTCCAGCGACAGATCGACGAAGTTAGCGAAGATCTCGCAGATTTCCGGCGCATGCAGCAGCACCCCGAACGGTCCCCGCACCGGCGCCTGGCGCTGGCCGGAGATCATATCGGCGATGCGTTTCTGTTCGGGAGTGTAATCTTCGGCGGGGACGCCGGTCAGTCGGGGCATGGGAGTCTCCTATCTCAACCGCTCAATTCGAATCCCCTCTCCCCAAACGGGGAGAGGGTTAGGAAGAGGGGGAGACAGGCCTATTTCACCCTCTCCCTAACCCTCCCCCTCAAGGGGGAGGGGATTAGGTAAGAACAAGGGGGCACCCTACTCCGCCGCCGTGCCCTGCGCGGCCGCGTCCTCGATCATCTGATCCTTCAGCGCCTTCAGCACCTTGGGCGGCGACATCGGATGGTCGCGCAGGCGGATGCCGACGGCGTCGTGGATCGCGTTGGCGATGGCCGGCAGCGGCGGGATGATCGGCACCTCGCCGATGCCGCGGATACCGTAGGGATGATCCGGGTTCGGGACCTCAACAATTTCGGTGTTGATGAACGGCACGTCGGACGCCACCGGCACGCGGTAATCAAGGAAGCCCGGATTTTCGAGCACACCCTTGTCGTTATAGATGTATTCCTCGTTCAGCGCGGTGCCGATGCCCTGGACGGCGCCGCCCTGGAACTGGCCCTCGATGAATTCGGGATACACGGCCTTGCCGGCATCCTGGATCAGCGTGTAGCGCAGGATCTTCACCGCGCCGGTGCGGCGGTCGACCTCGACGTCGACCACATGGGTGCCGAAACCGGGGCCGCCCTGGGCGACGTTGATTTCGGCATGGCCCGCGATGGTGCCGCCGAACCACGACGCTTCCTTGGCCAGTTCAGCCACCGTCATGGGTTCGAAATCGCCGACATTGGCGCCGGCGGGACGGGCGCGGCCGTCTTCCCACACCACCTGGTCGGGTTCGACCTCCCACTTGCGGGCGGCGATTTCGCACATCCGCGCGATCGCCTTACGCGAGGCCGTGACCGCCGCCATGGAACCGGCCGCGGTACCGCGGCTGCCGGCGGTCATGAAGTTGAAACCGAGCGCGCTGGTGTCGCCCGACATGGTGCGCACTTTCTCGAACGGTATGCCGAGTTCCTCCGCCACGATCATGGCAAAGGCGCTGCGCGAGCCGCCGGTCACGTCGACCGTGCCGAAGATCAGCGTCGCCGTGCCGTCCTCGCCGATATTGACGGTCGCGGACGTTTCCGCCCCCAGCGTGAACCAGAACCCGGTGGCCACGCCGCGTCCCTGGTTGGGGCCGAGCTTTTCCTTCATATGCGGGTGCGCCTTGGCGCGTTCCAGCGTCTGAATATAGCCGATCGGGCCGAGCTTGGGTCCGAAATGGGTCTGGGTGCCTTCCTTGGCGGCATTTTTCAGCCGGAAATCGATCGGATCCATGCCGCATTCTCGCGCCATTTCATCGACCACGGTCTCGACGCCGAACGCCACCATCGGCGCGCCGGGCGCACGATAGGCCGCGACCTTGGGCCGGTTGGTCGTGACGTCGTGACCGACCACGGACACGTTTTCCAGATCGTAACGCGTGAACACCGTGATGGTGGCCAGCGGCAGCGACGAGCCGGCATAGGCGCCCGACTGGTAGTTGAGTTCCGCCTCGGCGGCCGTGATGCGGCCGTCCTTCGTGCAGCCCATCTTGACCTTGACGTTGGTGCCCGACGTCGGGCCGGTGGCGCGGAACACCTCGTCCCGGTCCATGACCATTTTGACCGGCCGGTTGCTTTTCTTGGACAGTACGACGGCCAGCGGTTCGAGATAGACGTTGTTCTTGCCGCCGAAGCCGCCGCCAAGCTCGGTCGGGATGACCTTCACCTTCGACAGATCCATCTTCAGAAGCTTGGCGATCTGGGCGCGGAACACGAAATGCCCCTGGGTGCCCGTCCACACTTCGGCGATGCCGCCTTCGGTGTAATTCGCGATGCTGGCCTGGGGCTCGATATAGCCCTGATGGACCGGCTTGGTGTTGAATTCGCGCTCGATGATGATATCGGCTTCCGCGAAACCCTTTACGGTATCGCCGAGCTTGCTCTCCATCCGCGCCGCGATATTGGACGGCTTCTCCGGCTTGGGATCGACGCCCTTGGTGAACTGGTCTTCGTGCAGGATGGGCGCATCGGGCTTCATCGCGTCGCGCACGTCGATGACATGCGGCAGCACTTCGTATTCCACCTTGATCAGCTTCAGCGCCTTCCTGGCGATGGCATCGCTGGTAGCGGCAACGGCGGCCACGGGATGACCGTCATAGAGCACGTTTTCGCGCGCCATCATGTTGCGCGTCACGTCGCGGAAATTGACCATCAGTTCGCCGGACGCCGCGTGTTCGACTTCCATGTCGGGGAAATCGTCGCGGCAGACGACCGCCTTGACGCCGGGCAGCGCCTCGGCTTCGGAGGTGTCGATCGACAGGATGTTGGCGCGGGCATGCGGGCTGCGCAGCACACGGCCGATCAGCTGGCCGGGCAGCTTGATGTCCGCCGCATATCGGGCGCGGCCCGTGACCTTGTCGACAGCATCGCCGCGCGCGGTCGGATTGGAGCCTATGATCTTGAGGTTTTTTTCCTCATACGGAATCTTGGTCGCAAAGGGGGATGGTGCTCTGCCCATGGATCAGGCTCCTCTCATTTCGCGGGCGGCATCCTGCACCGCCTCGATGACTTTGTGATAACCGGTGCACCGGCACAGATTGCCGGCCAGCCAGTAGCGGATTTCCTCTTCGGTCGGATCCGGGTTTTCTTCCAGAAGCGCCTTCGACGCGACCAGCAGGCCCGGCGTGCAGATGCCGCATTGCAGCGCGACGTGGTCGATGAATTTCCGTTGCAGCGGGTGCAGCTCGTCGCCGTCGGCCATGCCTTCGATGGTCTCGATGGATTTGCCGTTGGCCTCGACGCCCATCACCAGGCAGGAACAGACCAGCACGCCGTCCATCGTGACGCTGCAGGCGCCGCAATCGCCGGTGCCGCAGCCTTCCTTGGTGCCGGTCATGTCGAGCTGGTCGCGCAGGACGTCCAGCAGGGTCTGGGTCGGATCGCACAGCAGTTCGTGGGTGTCGCCGTTGATCGTGGTGTTTACATATTGTTTGGCCATCAGGATTTCGCCCTTTCCAGCGCTATTGACGCGGCCCGCTGGGCCAGAACGCCTGCGACTTCTGTTCTGTATTCGATGGTGCCCCGCTTGTCGTCGATGGGGCTGCACGCAGCACTTGCGGCGGCGGCGAGCGCCGCCATGGCATCGTCGTCCAGCTTGGTCCCGATCAGCGCCCTGGCGGCGTCTTCGACCAGCAGCGGTCTGGCCGCGACGGCGCCCAGCGCCACGCGGGCCGCCGTGCAGGTGCCGTCGGGATCGACGGTCAGGTTGACGCCGCAGCCGACGACCGCGATGTCCATTTCGGTGCGCGGGGTGAACCGCAGATAGGCGTCGCCGGAATGCGGCGGGCGCTTGGGCAGCTGGAAAGACACGACGATCTCGCCGTCCTTCAGCGACGTCTGCCCCGGGCCGGTGACAATGTCCGCCATCGGGATTTCACGCCGGCCGTCGGGACCGATCACGCTGGCCACGGCATCGGCGGCGATCATCGGCGGCACACTGTCGGCCGCCGGAGACGCATTGCACAGATTGCCGCCGACCGTCGCGCGGCCGCGCACCTGCACCGAGCCGATCAGCCGCACGCCGTCCATGACGCCCGGCCACGCGGCGTTGAAGCCCGCATGATCCATCAGTTCCTTGCCGGTCACCGCGGCGCCGAAGCGCCAGGCGCCGTCTTCCTCGACGACCTCGCGCATCTCGGCGATGTTTTTCACATCGACGATCAGGTCGGGTTCGATCATATCCAGGTGTATCTGCACCATCACGTCGGTGCCGCCGGCGAAAACCTTCGCCACGCCGCTTTCCGAGCTCAGCAGCCCGACTGCCGCATCGAGCGTCTCCGGGGCTTCGTATCTCATATCAGTCACTGTCGCCTCACCGTTCACATGTTCTGATTGTTGCCGTCCCTTGTATATCACGCCGGGAAGCATCGGGTCATCCGCCTGATCGATCAAAACATCAATCAGGGCTCGCCCCGGTTTCGACCTCTCCTGCCTGCGGCTGCGCGCAGAACTTCCGCAGTGCTCGCGGCGGTTCGCGCCAGGGTAAATTCTCGCGCCCTGCGCGCCGCCTTTTCACCGAGTTGAATCCGCAGCGCGGAATCAGCCAGCAGATTCTCGATCTTTCGTACCATGTCCGCGGTATCGCGAGGATCGAACGTCAACCCGGCGTCACCGATCACTTCGGGCATGGCGGCGCTGTTCGAACAGGAGATAGGCGCACCGAACGACATCGCCTCCAGCAGTGGATTACCGAAGGTTTCCACCGTCGATGGAAACACGAACACATGACAGGTTTCGTAAAGGGTGTTCAACTCCTCGGAATCGATATGACCGTGAAACCGCACGGCGTCCGCAACACCCAGATCGTCCACCCTGCTACGGACCGCTGACGCGTAGACTGAATCTATTTCCCGGCCGACGATCGTCAGCGTCAGATCGGGCCGCGTTTTTCGCAGCTCCGCGAACGCTTCGACCAGCGCATGATAATTCTTCTGGACGTAGATGTCGGAAACCGCGAGCAAGGACGTCCCCGCCTCCCCGTTCGCGGTTCGCCGCCGTTCAGGCTCTGGCGTACCATGATGAACGACGGTCAGCTTGCGCCGGAACAGGGGTCGCAGACCGAAAGTTAGAATTCGGGCAGCGTAGTCTGAGACGGCGATCGCGCGTTTAGAGAATACCAGCGAAGCGAACGTTGCCGCCGACAGGAGCAACCAATAGAGCAGAGGGCGGAGACGCGTCGCAAGCCGGATGACCGATGTCGCATTCCGCAGCAGAATGACGTGATTGCGCGCAAATACCGGCCCGAAATTCGCTGGCGAAAACACGACATCCGCCCCCTCGGCGCGGGCGATGCGGGGCAAAGAGAACTGTTCCCACAGCAAAGTCGACCAGAAACCGGGATCGTAATCGAACAGCCGGACCTTTACGCCGTCGCTCGCCGCGGGAAAAAGGCTCAACTGGTCGCGATGCAGAAACAGATGCAGATCCAAATCGGGCTGTTTCGCCAGTTCCGGCAGCAACCGGCGCAGATAGGTCACGCCGCCCCCGCTCTTCGCATGCGCGCCGTTCACGACGATGCGCAGCTTACTTTCCGGACGGCACGTACCGGTAGCGGGCGAAGAAGAGGCGGTCATATCGACATCCGATACAGCAGAAAATCGGCGCGTCAAGTTTGACACGTATCCTGTGAATCGGCGAAGGCCGACGCGAAAACCGCGCCGGCGCGAAGCAGAAACTCCATAATCTTCCGGCGATCGTAAACTTCCGGCACACGAATCCCTGCTATACTAAGTCGTTGATGGTCTCGAATCTGGAGGGCTAAATGGCAGACGACCAGACTGCGGCGACAACCGCCGCCACGACCATCAGCCCCACGCTCAGCGCCAGCGCCGTGCTGTTCAGCCCCTCCTTTACGTAGACCGCCTCGCCGCCGCTCTCGGGATAGCGCACGGAAAGTTCCGCGAAAGACAGCGCCGACAACCCGGCCACCGCCGCCGCGACAAGAAACGACACCGGCGCAAGGTCGCCGCCGGCGCCGCCGACCTTGCCGATCAGCACGAAAATCCCGGCGCCGATCGTGGTGCCCAGCCCGTACAGCGCGACGAGCCCGAGGGACAGCGTCCGCTTCAGCTCTGTACGCGACGTGGCTGGTTCGGTCTCAACCATGGCGGCATTGTCGCGGCACAGGCAGGCCGGGCTCCTTGCGCTGGATCAATTCAACCGGCGACGGATCAGTCCGTCGCCGCGACGTCGTCCGCGACGTCGCCGCGGGACAGAGTCACCGCGCCCGTGCCGAGCTGCCGCCCCCCGTCGCCAGCGCCGAATTCAGCCCGCAGATCGTCGGACGCGTATTTCAGCGCGGCGCTGTTCCGTTTGACGGCGACGGATACGATCTCCCGGTCTGCCCGCAGCCTGGCGGAGGCATGTTTCAGCGCGACTCCCCACTTCCGGACCGCCCGCAGCACCACATCGCGGTCGTCCCTCAGGCCAACAGAGGCGAATTCCAGCGCGATGGCCCATTTCCCGACGGCGGCCAGCACGATCTTCCTGTCGGCACGAAGATCGTCCGAGGCGAATTCCAGCGCTCTGCCGTTCTGCCGCACGGCGCGAAGGACAACCTCCCGGTCAGCCCGCAGACGGTCGGAGGCGTGTCTGATCGCCAATCCCGAATGCCGGACGGCGTCCAGGACGAAATCCCGGTCGTCCCGGTCGGTTTCCGGAGCGGTTGAAAGGTCGTCGGTCATCGGCATCATTCCGCAGTCTGGAGGGACAGCATCGTACCAGCGCGGCGGTCGGGCGCGAACCGGGTTATTCCCGGGGCAAAGCGGACAGTGGGAAAGTTCGGGACCAGGTCCGAACGCGGAACCATGCGCTCAACCGGCACCCAGGGCGATAGCGCGTATAAAATTGGCGGAGAGAGAGGGATTCGAACCCTCGAAACGGTTACCCGTTTACTGATTTAGCAAACCAGCGCCTTCAGCCACTCGGCCACCTCTCCGCCGGGGAGTGGTGTTGTTCTCACGCTGTATGCAGGGGCGTGTTTAGCCGAGCGGCGTCTCCTGCGCAATACGGAAAACTGCGCTTTCTCCTCAATTTCCAGTTCTCATATTAGCAGAAATGATTTCCGCCTTGAATCCCCACAACTAGATCAGACACAAGGGCTATTAGCCCTCAAGTTGGAGCGAATTGGAGCGTGAGTGGAGCGAAGCAAGGTATCCATCAGCCAAGCTGATTATCTGGATAGGGGAGCCAGCCATGCCCCCACCAGAAAAAACACCCCGCCTATGCAGATATATGAATGGGTAGGTCCGTATGCTGACCAGAATCTGAGGGTCTAGTCGTCTAACACCCTTTGTATTTCTTACGGACACATTCACGGGCAAGTTTCTGTGCGGTTGAGATGTCGGCAGGGGTCATTTTCTTCTCCAAATGATCTCTCAACTTGGCACCTAACTTATTTCCGTTTGTCGCAGCGATATTTCCCACATATGAGCATAGACATAATCTTTAGCACTCCAGACCGAAGGCATATTTCAAACCCAGATTGGACTGGGCATCGGGCATTCCCTGTTCGGCAGCAAGTCTGTACCACTTCGCAGCGGTCTTATAATCCTGTGGAACACCTTGCCGTTTTTATACATAAAACCCAGATTGACTATACCCCTGTTTCGCAAGAGGCGTCCATTCGCGCAAAGCAGTTGCGTAATCACCACTATTGTATGCGGTTAGACCCTTTTGGTAATCAGCAGAGAACGCAGGGGTTCCCATAAGAGGGTCAGGAGCAGGACAGGAAGGACGAGCAGTCTGTTCATCTGAGAGTTCTACGAGGTGTCGGAGGCATCAAACCTCCATGCCTTGGCCCTGAATTGGGCATTGGAAGACTATTCGCCACCATAAAACCTTTCAGGAATAAGCCCTTTGTATGGTATAATTAAATATAAATGTCTTAGTAATGATAGAGCGTCTTTCTTTTGAAATTTAAAGCACATGAAACTAACCGTGATCTTGAATACTCACGTCCGTTTGATGTTCACACATGGAGCAAACATCCTAATGTGAACCTCCTCGTGAACAAGATTCATGATGAGTACGGTTTAGCTGAAAGCAATATCGGAAAGCACAATCTGAAGAAGGTTTTAATTGATCTGTACCTGTGTTGGGCAAACGATCCTGAACAGTGCATTGGCTTCCACCGTAACAACAACCAGTACTCTCCCGGTAAGCGTCTCAACAAGCTGAAGTTGGGAAGGAAAATCCTGACATCATAGATAAGCTCAGTGAGTTGGGCTTGGTGGATGTTGTAGATGGCTTCTACAAATATAACCGTGGCTTCGGTGAAGACTCCCGTATCAGCCGTATGTGGCCCACCCTCAAGTTGATTGAACACTTCAAGGAAGCAGACCTGAACAAGTTCTACTTCACAGATGGTCTCTACTCAGCAATCAGTATACCAGAACGTCTTAGTAATGCAGTAGCGGCTGCTCCTGAGTTCAGAGATATAGAAGACAGTGAATGTATTATTCTTAAAGACAAGAACCCTGATCCTACTTCTTCAGTGAAACAGGTTCCTATTGATTACAGAGACACTCGTAACACCAAGCGTATGCGAAAAGAGTTAACCGCATACAACGCGCTTCTGGTCCGTAGTCATATTGATCTTGGTTCTCTCACTAAGGCTTACGTTGAGGTCAGGCATCAGAGCAGGATCAGGGAAAACAAGAAGTCTCAGAAACTCCATGGAAAAGACAAATGGGCACCATCAAAGCTGTTTAAACGTATCCCTGTTAACCAATCTATAAAGTTCACCACCAGACAGTTTGCTAACGCTAGCTGGAAGCAGGGCGGAAGATTCTATGGTGGCTGGTGGCAACGGATACCCTCAGAACACCGCCCTGACATCAGAATCAATAACACTCCAACCATTGAAGTGGACTACAGCGGACACCACCCCGTGCTTCTCTATGCGGCTGTAGCCCATATCAATTATTGGTCTGAGATTGGTGGAGATGTTTATGACATTCCCAAAGCAGACTTCTTTCGCAGCAATTTGGACCTCAAAGGTAAAGCACGGAAAGCCGCCAACCGTCAGTGCCTGAAGTACCTCGTGTTGATGCTGATTAATGCGAAGAGTGAAGAGGATGCATTTGGTGGGCTTCAGGCAGCGTATCAGGGAACAGCATCCTGACTGGTGGCAGGAGACGACAGATGGGCGGGGTATAAATTGGTCAAACGATGACCTGCATCAAATTACCAACCTGATAAAAGAGAAACATGCCCCATAGCTGATCACTTTGGCAGCAATGCTGGTGTGAAGCTTCAGTACATAGACTCAGAGATCACAGCGAGAATTCTGAACTTCTTCACCGAGCGTGGTGTTGTTGTGCTGCCTGTACATGACTCCTATGTGGTTCAGGAAGAGTGGGGAGAGACTTTGCGGTATGTCATGGAAGAGGAGGGGCGTAACCAGCTAGCAAAGCTCATCACGAAGACGACTGTGTTTGATCCCATATTCAATGAGCATGATGATGTTAGGCCAAAGCTGAAGCAGATTGGCTATTACGATGAGCTATTTGATCCTGAAGAAGAGGGTGGTGGTGAAGCTCATAAAGCCATCCGGCGGAAGAGAGATACTGCCAAACTCAGTAGGCGTTACAGAGCGGACTGGAAAGACTGGCAGGAGTTCTCTGCACAACAGGGTTGGGTGGATTAGGTAGCACAATCTGTAGCACGAACCCCCACCATTGTTTTACTAAGACAAATTCGTGGATCAGGTCTTCTCGTGATATAATAGTATAGGCTCTATTTTTTTGTCTTAGTAATGATGTGAAGCATCTTTCTTTCTATAGAGCTTATTATTCTTATTCCTACAGGAGATTGATCATGGAGAATTCTAACAAATCTATCATTGATAAAATTGACAACGATATTGAAGAGAAGATCATCAACGGTTCTATGACAGGTGATGAGATTGTAGCGACCGTATACAGCCAGCCTGATCTCAAGCCTTATGACTGACGAGCAAAGCCCTGAAGAGTGGGAACTGGAGAAGTATCAGGGTTGGACTAAGTTCAACAATCTTCGCTCAATGACCACTTCTGACATGTACGTGTCGGATGAAGACGAGAATGTCGTGGCTCTCATAGTGGGCGAAAAAGTGTTCCTTAATGCCGACTACATTGAGTCCATTAACGGGAGCTATAGAGAGCGGCCCAAAGATGGTGATGATCCCGTACCTGTATAGGAGGACATATGAAAAAAGGTTTACCTGTAGAAGAAGCTGCCTTCATCCTGAACGTCAGCAAGAACTATGTGTACAGGCTCTTACGAGAAGAGAAGCTGGAGGTGGTAGGTATTAATCCTATTACCGTAAGCAGTAAGAGCGTGGTGAAGAGGCTGATAAGCCTACAGCCATTCCTTGAATATGCCGTACCGTCACGTTTGGATTATGTTGTACGTCAGCATGAGGTCCATCGTTGGTAGATAATTATATAAGATAAAAATAAAATATCTATTGACGTATATCGATGCCGTAACGTAATTTTTCGTGATAATTTTTGCTTTTTCGGCATATAACAGGAGGGTGTATCCAGTGGTTGATGATCAGAACGTTCCTAAAAATCGCATTTCAGAACTGGCAGCTAGAGAGGGCATTAAAATCCCTGCCTTAGCCAAAATGATCGGAATGAAGGCGCCAACACTCAGGGTTTACACCAGACAAGAGAGGCAACCGAAAGCCATTTTGGCGGCAAAAATTGCGGAGGCATTAGGCTGCAAGATCAATGAGGTGTTAGGTCTGGATGAATACACTTTCGACCAAATGCGCCATCACTCGCCGGAGCCGCCAGACCCTGTTATTCATCAAGAAAATAAGGAAGTTGAAACGCCGACCGGAAAGATCCCTCTGTTTGCAGAGGCCAATCTCAATGACCCGATTTCGTTCATTGATCCCCCGCATTGGGTAGTCAGTGATAGCCAAAGTTATGCATCGTTTGTTCCCGACGGAACAGGTTCAACACGCTTCAAGCCGGGCGACATGGTGATTGTAGAACCGTATCTGCCAATCAGAAATGGCGATCCGGTAATGGTCGTGGCAAAGAAGTTTAATGAGGCAAAGAAGCTTGATGTAGCGAGGCTTATGTACATTGCGACAATGACTGAAGGCGACTCTTACTGCGATAATACAACTCCATCAGACCACATAGACCTGAACCTCGCCTTAGATTTCGATGCGGTAAGACGGGAACATCACCGAATAACTGGCGTTCATTTCCAGTGATTACCAACGCTGAAGAACCTATAGCTAGAACTGACTCAGGCGACTCCAGATTCGCATCTCTGTTGATTAGGTCTGCGGTAGAGGCTGTGTACTAGACCCCACTGTGTGACTCTCTATGGCCGTTCTCCGAATCATCCTGAATAGACCTAATGATGATGAGATATAAACGGGGTTAATCGTGGTGCGACGTGTTAGATCATGAAGGGAGTGTATATAGGGATAACACCTATATCTGTTTTTCAGTCCTATAATGGAAGCAGTAGAATTCTGTAGAGGCTTATTCTTCTTATTCCTCTCTAGAGCTTGTTCCTTCTTATTCTTCTTTGGTCCTCTATCTTTGGCTCTTGCTTAAGAGAGGCTGATGATGTGTGGCCTAACGTGAACTCACCAACCAGTTTCTTGCTTTTCGTTTTCTAATTATCGCTTCTGTATCAATATTCCGTAACCACTCTCGTTCACGAGCATCAGAATTTAGGAAATCATCTTCTGCTTTTTTCTTCCTACGCTGCTCTGCTTCCATCCTTTCAGCGGCCTGAATTATTTCATATTCAGCGGCTAAATCTTTAAGTCGTCGAACACGGTGCTTGGCATAAATTGCTTTTGCTACTTGCTCGTCACCGTTTGCCTCCTCCAAAGCTTTTAACTTTGAAACGGGATCGTATTCTCTCCGATCAATTTCCTCGGCCACAACTTCGTACAAGCGATCTTCTGCTAACCGCTCCGACAATTCTTGTATGGCAATGAATATCTCGATTTCTTGTAAGCTAAATTTAGCCATGCCCAACCCCGGCTCATAGATGAAGTTTGTCATCGTGTGGTCAGGCAGACAAGGAATTGTGTGCTGGTTCATAGCAGACCAATGATGATCTTAATGACCGCCAGTATCTCCCATATCCCGGCCATTGGTGTCATCTAGTCCACCTCACCTCTACCCAAAAGCGACTTCGTGCATTACACGTCCCGGCATAAACGTAAAAATTCCCGCTACGATAAGAGCTAACCCATACAACGCAGCCATCGCACTCTTGTGGCGTTTGATATTCCTGTACGCACAAAATAAACCGCCAACCCAAGTACCAATATGGTCAACAGGCTCAATAGATGTATCGGGCTATATGCGCCCCACATTTTGATTTCATGAATAAAGAAGGAAGAGACTGATACGAACAGCATCAGACCAACCCATGTCCATCCCAAAAGCCTGTGAATTAGGCCGCCTTTTTTCATGTAAAATTGCAAACCACCAAAAATCACTGCGATCATTGCGGCGATAGCATGCAGTGGTATGGGCTGGGCTTCGTTGAATAATGGCGACATTAAAAGACGTACCAGTCGTTAACTATTTGTCGGAGCTACCATGAAAGGGTGTGAGTCATCGGCAATCCTTTGATGAACTGAATGGCCGATAAAAAATTTCGGGTCCCGTCACGGGTGTCAGCTATCGGTTCTGAGGTTGGTTAAATCAGTCTCATCAACTTCCAACCTAACGCCAAGTTCTCCACTTGATCCAAAGACAGGGGATTTCCGGAGAAAGACCTCGACACTCTTGATCTCATGGTACTTGACGCACTGATCCACAATACGGGTGATGAATCGTTCCTGTGTCTCATAGTGCATCTCCCCTGCCATCAGCCGGATTTCTCGGATGAGGGGATCGTAATCAAACACCCGGTCCATCTGATCTTCGTCGATTAACACCAGTGCGGGATCGATTGATAACTTCAGATCAAGAATATGCTTATCCGGCACCACATCTCCATCACTGTAGGTGCCAATTGCAATATTGAGGTCTAGGTCACTTAATTCTATTTGAGCGTCCAAACTGCACTCTCCTTCTTCACATCGCCGCATTTCCGAAACAGGTTTGGCTCAGCCGTTAACTCGCCGTCCGCCTCACCTCTATCCAAGCTTCTTAGCCAAGTCCTCTGCTCTAAGGTGAGTATATCTCTGAAGCATTCTCAGGTCTTTGTGACCTGTTATTGCAGCCACCTCCATAACGTTCAGACCCTTCTCAAAGAACCTGCTGGTAGCTTCATGACGCAGATCATGGAAATGAAGGTTCTCTATGTTCGCTCTCTTACAGGCCCTCAACCACAAACCCTGCAAGGCCTGTTTGTGAATAGGAAAAAATACGACCAGTACCTGTCTCTGTCAGGTTTTCCAGTACCTCAATAGCCCGTTTACTTAGAGGCACCGCCCTGCTTGAACCATTTTTGGTCAGCGGGAGATGCGCCACCTGAGCGTGGAGTTCAACGTCGCCCCACTTCAATCCCAACATCTCGCCTCTTCGCATACCTGTCTCCAGAGCCAGTTCAACAATGGGCGAGAAGAGAATATTTTTACTTTCTTGAGTAGAGCGGAGAAGTCGTTCCTCCTCTCCAGCTTCAAGCCTCCTGTTTCGCTGGCGATTTTCAGGGGGCTTCTTCACCATCCTGACAGGGTTACTTTCAAGCCTTACTCCCCATTCTTTTATAGCGATCTCAACAACGTGGCCCAGCAGCACAAGTTCTTTTTTTACCGTCCCGCCAGACACCTCTGACAACCTTCGGTCCCGGTGGGAAATGAGATGTTGGGCATTGAGAGCGTGAAAAGGAATAGATCCCAGATCACTCTCCATGAACTTTCTCAGACGGATGGCCTCAACATCCCGCCCCCGTTTCAGGGGTGTCACTTCAGTCAAGTACCTTTCAATAATCTCGGCCACCGTCTGATTAGATTTGTTTGTCGGAGATACATCGCCCCTTTCGATCTTCCTCTCAATATCAGAAGCCCATGCCTCTGCATCGGCTTTCAATGAGAAGGTTTTAGATAGGGTTGGGTTTGGGGGTCGGCGAACACGAGCCTCCCACCTAATGCCGTTCGTGTATTTACGTTTTCTGATACTCGCCATTTCCATTCTCCTTGGAGCGTGAGTGGAGCCAATGGAAATCTGTGGAGAGAGCGGTTTTTCGTAAGCCGCTGAAACGAAACGGTTTTGTCGAGCGAAGCGAGCATCCCGTTTACTGATTTAGCAAACCAGCGCCTTCAGCCACTCGGCCACCTCTCCGCCGGGGAGTGGTGTTGTTCTCACGCTGTATGCTGGGGCGTGTTTAGCCGAGCGGCGTCGGCGCTGTCAACGAAATGCGGACGTATTCAGGATCGCGCCGGCTCTCTCAGCGCGTCGCAGGCGGGCCGTCGTCGAGCACGACGTTGAGGATGGCCGTACGCCCGCCCTCGACCGCTGCCTGCGCCTCCTTGATGGCGCCGGGCAGGTCGGCCAGCGCCTCGACGCGGCGGCCGAAGAATCCGAACGGCGCGCCAAGTTCGGCGTAATCCACATCGGTGATGGTGTGCCCCACCGACGCGTTGTGTTCGGCGGCGACCCCGTCCGGATAGTAAGCATGGTGTTCCTTGCGCATGGCGGAATAGCCTTCGTTGTTGAACACCACGATCAGGATCGGCAGATCCCTGTGCTTCGACAGCGCCAGGCTTTGCGTGACCGGGTTGTACATGAACGAGCCATCGCCGATGACGGAGACCACCAGCCGGTCCTTCATCGCAAGCTTCGCGCCGAGGGCGAGGCCGAGCCCCTGCCCCAGCCCGCCGGTCGCGGCGGTGTAAAACGACTGCGGCCCCCTGAAGCCCAGATGACGAACGATGATCGGGCGGTGGGTGATGGTCTCGTCGATATAGATCGCGTCGTCCGGCAGCACCTCGCCCAGCGTGGCGCACAGGCCGACTGGCGTGATGGAGTCTTTCGCCAGCGCCTCGTCTTCCAGCGCCTTCTTGCCGGCGACGAGTTCGTCATGCGTCTTCGACCATTTTTCGCGCCGCGCGGCGACCGCCGCTTCGTCGACGCCCTTTTGGCGAAGCACCGCGACAAGCGACTGCAAGGTCGCCACCGCGTCGCCTTCGAGGAACACGTCGGCCTGCAGGCTCTGATGCACCATGTGCGGGCGGAACGGGGTTTCGTCGATATTGACGATCTTCGCGTTGGTCGGCTTGGCGCTAGGCGGCGTCCACGGCGCGCGGGCGCGCAGCGTCAGGACGACATCGCAATCGTGCAGATAGTCAGGTTCGCCCATGCCCTGATACAGGGGATGGTCCTTCGGAAAGTTGGTGAAATCGAGCCAGCGGCATTCCGATACCGGGATCGCCAGCAGCTCCGCCAGCTCGACCGTCGCCTCGTAGCCGGCGGGATCGCGGCCGATGGATTCGGCGACGATAGCCGGATTCTTCGCCGCAAGCAGCATGTCGGCGACGGCCTCGATATCGGCGGCGGGCGGCACCGGTCTGGGCGCCGGCGGGACGAGGCGCGGGTTCTGCGGCGGGGTCCAGTCGTGCAGCATGGTTTCGATCGGCACCGACATATAAACGGGCCCGGCGGGCGAACGCTGCGCCATCTCGCCGGCGCGGATCAGCTGTTCGTGCAGGGTATGCGGGCTGCTGACGGCCTGCGACCATTTGGTGATGCGGTCGACCAGGGCGGACGGTCCGCCGACCACCGACAAAACGCCCTGCCATTGCGGACCGGGTTCGAAGCCGTCCTGTTCGCTGTAGGTCAGGGATTCGCCGGACACCACGACCATCGGAACGCCCTGGCGGTTCGCCGTGTCGATACCCATCGATCCCTGCAGCAGGCCGACGCCGGTATGCAGCATCACGGCCTGCATGCGCCCGGTCATGACGGTGTAACCGACGGCGAGATTGACCGCGAGGGTCTCATGCGCGCAGCTGAGGTATTCCGGACCGTCGGCGCCTTCCTCGTCCTGGCGGGCGAAGGCCTCCCAGACGGAGCCCCATTCCGAGCCCGGCGAGGCCAGCACGTAATCGATATCCAGCCGGCGAAACGCCTCGACGATCGCCTCGCCGCCATCCATGTAGTTTCTCATGATCCGCTGTCCCCTGTGCGCGCCGCTACGGGCGAAGGGGAAAGTCTATCGCGCGCGGAGCACGCGGGGAAGCGGAGGCTGAAGTATATGAGAACGCGTAGAAGTTTCCGTCATTCCGCCTTCGCGGGAATGACGATTCTGACTTCAGGCAGGCAGAGTGAACCCTACGCTTCGCTCCAGGCGCGGTACGCTTCTTTCATCGTGTCCAGCGCCTTGTCGAGATCGGACTTGCTGGCGTTCTTTCTGGCGCTGACGGCGTTGTATTTGTTGCGGGCGTCAACAAAGCCGACCCAAAGATCGGCGTGCCGCACGGCGTCATAGCTGGTGCGCTTGTCGGTCTTCGGCCGTTTTGCCTCCGTCATCTTGAGAACGGCGCGCAGCTTTTCCGCCACTTCGTCCTCGCCAGTGGCGTAGGCGTGGTTGAACGCCGCCAGCACCTTGTCGGACAACCGCCGGGTGATTTCCAGGCTGCCGTTCAGATTTTCGAATTCGGGACCGAGTCCCTCGATTTGTACCGTTGCCAAGGCCTTCTCCTTTCGCGGGTCGGAAGCGCCTACCGCCTCAATTATAGGATGCGGCCGATTGACAATCGGTTAACGAAGTTCGCTCCGTCTGGTCACGCAAAATGATGCGTGCCTTCATCAAAAATTAAACACACAGACCCGAAAATGTTTCCCGTCATTAACCAGTATTCGGAAATACCGTCATGTCGATTTCCAAGAACACTGTTGAAACGCTGCTCGATCTCGTCGAGGTCAAGCTGAGCTACATGCAGGTCAGCGACCGGGAGGACCAGCGCGAACTGGCCCAGCTCGAAAACTGCCGCCGCGAGCTTCGCGGTCTTATGACCGCCGTCGCTCCCGTCAAGAGCCGCCGCGCCGGGATCTCCGCCGCCGCGCACTGATTCTCGGCCTGCTCACGCAGGCGCGGGCCGGTCTTCAAGGCTCCCTCGCGGGCACGTTCATGCCGCGCCTGACGGCGGAGCGTTCGCGGACGTTTTCATACCAGCGCCGCAGATGCGGCGTTTCCTCCAGATCCAGTTCAAACCATTTATGCAGCGCGACCCACGGGAAGGTCGCGATATCGGCCACGGTATAGGTGCCGCCCGCCAGATAGGGGTTTGCCGCCAGGCGTCGATCCATGACCCCGCACAGACGCCGTATCTCGGCCCCGTACCGGTCGCGGCCATAGGCAATATCCGCCGGCGGTGCGTTGTCGGGGTGCTGGTGAAGGAAATGAAACGCCTGGCCGAAATTCGGTCCGACGCCACCCATCTGCCACATCAGCCATTCGACCGCCGACCAGCGGCCATCCGCGTCCGCGGGCAGGAACTTTCCGGTCTTATCCGCCAGATACAGCAGGATAGCGCCGGATTCGAACAGGGAAAGGGATGCACCCGCCGGGCCGTCCGCATCGACAATGGCCGGTATGCGCCCGTTCGGGCTGATCGCCAGGAAATCCGGCGCGTGCTGTTCGCCCGCCGTGATATCGACGATATGCGTCCGGTACGGCAACCCGCATTCTTCCAGCATGATCGACACCTTGCGCCCGTTCGACGTGCGGTAAGTATAGAGATCGATCATGGACGAAAGCGAACTGCAAACTCGCAAAACAAAAAGTCCCCTCCCCCTTGAGGGGGAGGGTTAGGGAGAGGGTGAAGCAAGCGAAGCGGCGTTTCCGTATCTCCCCCTCTCCCCGTGGGAGAGAGGGGACGAAAGAAGAGTTCCACCCGGTCCTTACTCCGCCGCCTGACCCTGAGACGACTGGGTCTTGCCGTACATCATCTCCCAGCCTTTCTCGGTGAAGGTATTGTCCTTGCGGCGGTGATCCTTCAGCGTCTCCAGCGCCGCGACGACCTGCGGGCGTTCCCAGATTTTGTCGCGCCAGCGCATCAGGTTGGGGAACCTGTCGCCGTCGATGCCCTGTTTCACGGGATCGCGCAGCCACGGCATGATCGCCATGTCGGCGATGGTGTATTCGTCGGCCGCGATCCAGTCGCGGCCTTCCAGCCGCCGGTCGATGACCCCGTAGATCCGCGTACCTTCGTTGATATACCGGTTCTGTGCGTATTCCAGCCGTTCCTTGGGTTCGCGTTCCGGCGCGTAGGCGTTGAAGTGGTGGCACTGGCCGAGCATCGGCCCGACCGAGCCCATCTGAAACATCAGCCATTGCAGCACGTCGTATTTCTTGCGCGGATCGGTGGGAAAGAATTTGCCGAACTTCTCGCCGAGATAGATCAGGCAGGCGGCGGATTCGAACACGGAAATCGGCGCGCCGTCCGGCCCGTCGGGATCGACGATCGCGGGCATCTTGTTGTTCGGGCTGATCTTCAGGAATTCCGGTTTGAACTGGTCGCCTTCCTGGATATTGATCGGGATGATGTTGTGCTCGATCTCCGCTTCGTGAAGCAGGATGTGCACCTTGTGCCCGTTGGGCGTGGGCCACGTGTAGACGTCGATCATCGGATGTCCTCCTCGGGATTGTCTGTGACGGGATCATAGCGTCGCAGGTCAGCCGTTCAATCCAGCCGCCACAATCGTAGACAGTCATCCCCGCCAACATAGACCGTCATCCCCGCGAAGGCGGGGATCTCCCTGAAATAGTTTTCGGGGAAAAAGATTCCCGCCTGCGCGGGAATGACAGCAGAACGGAAAGGGAATGATAGCTGGGGGATATCCCCTACCCGTCCAGCTTCTTGCGCAGCATCTCGTTGACCGCCTGCGGGTTGGCCTTGCCCTGGGTCGCCTTCATCACCTGGCCGACGAACCAGCCGAGCACCTTTTCGTTGCCGCCCTTGTACTGTTCGACCTGGGCGGCGCCGGCGGCGATGGCCTCGTCGACCGCGGCCTCGATGGCGCCGGTGTCGGTGACCTGCTTCATGCCGCGTTCCTCGACGATCTTTTCCGGATCGTCGCCGGTCTCGAACATGATTTCGAACACGTCCTTGGCCAGCCGGTTGGACACGGTGCCGTCGCCGATCAGATCGACCAGCTGGCCGAGCTGGGCGGCGAAGACGGGCGAAGCGGTAATGTCCGTGTCGGTGCGGTTCAGCGCCCCGAACAGTTCGCCCATTACCCAGTTGGCGGCGACCTTCGCGTCGCGACCCTCGGCCACGGCCTCGAAGAACTCGGCGGTCTCGCGCTCGGCGACCAGCGTACCGGCGTCTATGACGCTGAGGCCGTAATCCTCCATGAAGCGGTGCTTTTTCTGATCCGGCAGTTCAGGCAGCGTTTCGCGGATCGCGTCGACCCAGCTTTGTTCGAGTTCGAGCGGCAGCAGATCCGGGTCCGGGAAATAGCGGTAATCGTGCGCTTCCTCCTTGGACCGCATGGAACGCGTCTCTCCGCGATCGGGGTCGAACAGTCGGGTTTCCTGGTCGACTTCGCCGCCGTCTTCCAGAATTTCGATCTGGCGCCGCGCCTCGTACTCGATGGCCTGGCGGATGAAGCGTATGGAATTGACGTTCTTGATCTCGGCGCGTGTCCCGAAATCGTCGCCCGGTCGACGGACCGACACGTTGACGTCGGCACGAAGGCTTCCTTCCTGCATGTTGCCGTCGCAGGTGCCCAGATAGCGCAGGATGGAACGGATTTTTTCGACATAGGCGCCGGCCTCTTCCGCCGAGCGCATGTCGGGCTCCGACACGATCTCCATCAGCGCGACGCCCGACCGGTTGAGATCGACCAGCGTCTTGCGCGGGTCCTGGTCGTGGATCGACTTGCCCGCGTCCTGTTCGAGATGCAGCCGCGTGATGCCAATGGTGCGCGTAGTGCCGTCCTCCAGGTCGATCTCGATCTCGCCCTTGCCGACGACGGGGTCGAGATACTGCGATATCTGATAGCCCTGCGGCAGGTCGGGATAGAAATAGTTCTTTCGGTCGAAAATGGATTTCAGGTTGATCTCGGCATTGAGGCCAAGCCCGGTGCGCACCGCCTGCTCGACCGCCTTTTCGTTGATCACCGGCAGCATGCCGGGCATCGCCGCGTCGACCAGCGATACCTGGGTGTTGGGTTCGGCGCCGAATTCGGTCGACGCACCGGAAAACAGCTTCGATTTCGACGTAACCTGGGCGTGGACTTCCAGCCCGATCACGATTTCCCAGTCGCCGGTGCGGCCCTGTATCAACGACATCGGTCTATCCTCTCATCAGCCAGGCGACGAACAGCGTCAGCAGCGCATAGGCGCAGGAGCGGAACAGGTAGAGCCGCCCCATGCGGATCCAGTAGCCCCGGGTTTCCGTCTTGCGGTCCTCCGCGCCGGTCAGCCGCCCGCGCATGGCGTCGAACTTTTCCCAGGTCAGTTTGTACATCTCGTACATCGGCCACGCCTGCACGCCGGCGCAGGCCGCGAACGCCGCCAGCACGCCCTGATTGGTGAACGTGAAAATCTTCCAGCCGATCAGCCCCAGACTGATATGGATCAGGACGTACCAGACCGTCTGCATCTGCATGGCGCGGCCTCATCCCTGTCCGGGGCGGGCATCGAACCCCGCGGCGTCTTCCAGTGCCTGCGCGGCACGGAACAGGGTGGTTTCGTCGAATGCCCTGCCGATCAGGTGCAGCCCCAGCGGCAGGCCGTCGCCCGACAACCCGGCGGGCACGGAGATCGCGGGCAGTCCCGCCAGCGACGCCGGCACGGTGAGAACGTCGTTCAGATACATGGCGATGGGATCGTCGGATTTTTCGCCCATCGCGAAGGCGGGGCCCGGTGTCGTCGGCGTCAGGATCACGTCGCATTTTTCGTAGGCGTCGTGGAAGTCGCGGGCGATCAGCGCGCGCACCTTCTGCGCCTTCAGGTAATAGGCGTCGTAATAGCCCGACGACAGCGCATATGTGCCGATCAGGATACGGCGGCGGACTTCCGGTCCAAACCCGGCGGCACGGGTGTTTTCGTACAGCTCGGTCAGATCCGCGCCGTCCTCGCGCTGGCCGTAGCGCACCCCGTCATAGCGGGCGAGGTTCGACGATGCCTCCGCCGGCGCGATGATGTAATAGGCCGGCAGCGCGTATTTGGTATGCGGCAGGCCGATATCGACCAGCTCGGCGCCGGCGTCTTTCAGCCAGGACTTGCCCTGGTCCCACAGCGCGGAAATTTCCGGGTTCATGCCGTCCACTGCGTATTCCGCCGGAATGCCGACACGCAGGCCTTTGACCCCGCCGTCGATCATGGCTTCGAAATCGGGCGTTTCCATGTCGGCCGACGTGGAATCCTTCGGGTCGAACCCGGCCATGCCGCCGAGCATGATCGCCGAATCGCGCACGGTTCGGGTCATCGGCCCCGCCTGGTCGAGCGACGACGCAAACGCCACGATGCCCCAGCGCGAACAGCGCCCATAGGTCGGCTTCATGCCGACGATGCCGCAGAACGCCGCCGGCTGGCGGATAGAACCGCCGGTATCCGTGCCCGTCGCGCCGAGGCACAGCCGTCCGGAAACCGCCGACGCGGACCCGCCGGACGAGCCGCCCGGCACCAGCGGCCGGTTGTCGCCGTCACGGCGCCAGGGATTTTCGACCTTGCCGAAATAGCTAGTCTCGTTCGAAGAGCCCATGGCGAATTCGTCGAGGTTCGTCTTGCCCAGCATGACGGTGCCGGATTCGCGCAGCCGGGTCGTCACGGAACTCTCGTAGGGCGGCACGAAACCTTCCAGGATATGCGAGGCGGCCGTTGTCTGCACGCCATCGGTGCAGAACAGATCCTTGATCGCCAGCGGAATACCGTCCAGCGCGCCCAATGATTTGCCGTCGGCACGGCGCGCATCCGACGCATCCGCATCGGCCAAAGCACGGTCCGGCGTTTCGGTGATGAAAGCGTTGAGATCCCGCGCGGCTTCGATGGCGGCGATGTGCGCCTCCGTCAACTCCCGCGCCGATACGTCGCCTGCGGCCAGCGCGTCGCGCGCTTCAGCGATGGTCAGATCGCGCAGATCGGATGGCAGCGTCATTATTCGACTACCTTGGGCACGGAGAACATGCCGTTCTGCGGATCGGGCGCATTGGCCGTGACCTTGTCCGGAATGCCGCCGTCGGTCACCTCGTCGGCCCGCCAGCGCAGTTTCATGTCGGCAACGGACGCCATCGGCTCGACCCCGTCCGTATTGACCTCGTCCAGCTGTTCGATCCATCCGATGATGTTCGACAGCTCGCCTGCCAGCGTCTCCGCTTCGTCTTCCGGCACCTTCAAACGCGCCAGCCGCGCCACCCGGACGACGGTTTCCCTGTCGACAGCCATGTCGTTGAATTCTCCCGCAAAAGCGCGCGGAAATTATCACCGGACCCGGTTTGCGGCAAGAACGCTTCCCGAACGTGGCCGTCCCGGTTATGAACGCGCACATGATCGTCGACGATATCCGCACCCTGCCCGCCCGGCTGGCCGACCGCGCCAGCCTGATGGCGCTCGATCTGGGCGACAAGACCATCGGCATGGCGGTTTCGGATGACGGGCGCCGGGTGGCGTCGTCGCTGGACACGATCCGGCGCACCAAGTTCACGAAAGACGCGGAAACCCTCCTGACGCTGGCCGCCGAATACGGCATCGCCGGATTCGTCCTCGGCCTGCCGGTCAACATGGACGGCACCGAAGGCCCGCGCTGCCAGTCCACGCGCCAGTTCGGCGCCAATCTCGCCGAAAAGACCGATCTGCCCATCGCCTTCTGGGACGAACGCATGTCGACGCAGGCGGTCGAACGCCACCTGATAGCCCAGGACGTCACCCGCAAGCGCCGCGCCGAGGTAGTCGACAAGATGGCGGCGCAATACATCCTTCAGGGCGCGCTGGATTTCCTGCGCAACCTGGCCGACTGACCGGACTGCCTGTCGGTGCTCGTCGTCGCCACCACCATCGCCCCGATCTTTCTGATCATCGTCGCCGGTTTCGGGCTGCGCCGGACGAAGCTGTTCCCGGCGGAGGCCTGGCCGCCGGTCGAGCGCATCACCTATTACGTGCTGTTTCCGTCGCTTCTGTTCGTCAGCCTGGCGACCGCCGACATGAACGACCTGCCGATCGGCGAGATGGCAATCGCCGTGATCGGCACGCCCGCGATCATGGCGCTGCTGCTGCTGATTCTGCGGCCGAGATTATCCCTGTCCGGCCCGGCCTTCACGTCGCTGATGCAGGGCGGCATCCGGTTTAACACCTATATCGGCGTGCCGCTGGTGATCGCATTTTACGGGACCGACACGATCGCGCTGGGCGCGCTGTTCATCGGTTTCATGGTGCCGTTCATCAACGTGGTCTGCGTCTGGGTGCTTGCCAGATACGGCGACGGCGAAGTTAACACGCGCGGCACGCTGGGCGAGATGGCGCGCAACCCGCTGATCCTGTCCTGTCTTGCCGGAATCGCGGTGAACGTGTCAGGCCTCGGTCTCGCCGTGCCGCTGGAAACGCTGTTCGACCTGCTGGGCCGCGCCGCCCCGCCGGTCGGGCTGCTCTGCGTCGGCGCCGGGCTGGATGTCGTCGCGGCACGCGCGGGGCGCGCCTGGGTCGCCCTGTCCGCCGCGATCAAGCTGATGGCCATGCCGCTGATCGCCTTGCTGCTGGCCCTCGCCCTCGGTCTCGACGATCTTTCGACCAGGGTGCTGGTGATCTTTCACGCCCTGCCGACCGCGCCGTCGGCCTATATCCTCGCCCGCCAGATGGGCGGCGACGCGCGCCTGATGGCCGGCATGCTGACGGCGCAGACGGCGTTGGGCATGGTGACGTTGCCGATATGGATTGCGTTGTTGGGGACCTGACCTCAACAGCGCCGCAGACGCGGACGCCCGCCATCGGCGCCGTCGCCATAGACGAAGCGGTCGATATTGGCCCAGTAGGCGCCCGCCTCGCACATCGGGCACGGATGCGATGTGGAATACATCACGCAGCCGGACAGGTCGCGCGTACCGAGCCGCCTGGCCGCATCTCGCACCGCGACGGTCTCCGCATGCGCCGTCGGGTCGGTATCGGTGACCACCCGGCTGGGGCCCCAGCCGACGATTTTTCCGTCCTTGACCACCACCGCCCCGAACGGCTGGTCGCCGTCGGCTACCGCGCGGTCCAGCATGTCGCGCGCCGCGGTGAGAAAGCCGACGGCGTCGGCGCGCACGGGTTGGGAGTAGACGTTCGATTGCCCGGCCGATCCGCGCGCCAGCAGAGGCGTCGTTGCGAGGCCGGCCAGCAGGGCGCGGCGAGAGGGGGTTATGCCTGTCATGGTTATTCTCCTTCGCGGTCAATCATGCCCCGGCAGACCATAAACGCCCAGACCATAGCCCGGTCCCTCCTCTCCCGTCCGGGAGAGGAGGGACCGGCTAAGATCCCCGCGCCCCCCAATTGCTCAATGCGCCGTATTCCGCTCTAATCGGTGTCATGAAATTCGGCATCAACATCGCACCGTCCTGGGATTCCTGGAAACTGGTCAAACGGGCCGAGGAACTCGGCTTCGATTACGCGTCGTTCATCGATTCCCAGCTGATCAATGCGGACATGTTCGTGTCCATGACCGCCGCGGCGATGAAGACCGACAGGATCCACCTCGGAACGGGCGTGATCATCCCGTCGAACCGGCTGGCGCCGGTGGCGGCCAGCGCGCTGGCCAGCCTGAACGCCATCGCGCCGGGGCGCATTCACATGGGCGTCGGCACCGGCTTTACCGGGCGTCGCACCATGGGGCTCGGCCCGATGAAGCTGGCCGACATGTTCGACTGGATCGAGGTCGTCGAAAAACTTCTGGCGGGCGAACTGGTCGAGGCCGAAATAGAAGGCGGGATGCATCCCGTCCGCTTCATGAACCCGGAACTGGAACTGATCAACATCAAGGACCCGGTGCCGATCACGGTCTCGGCGCTGGGCCCGCGCGGGCGGCGCATGGTGGCCGAACGCGGCTATGCCTGGACCAACACGGTCGGCAATCTGGACCGCGCGCAGGCCGCGATGGACGATATGAAAGCCGCGTGGACCGGGGCGGGTCGCGATCTCGCCGATCTGAAAGCCACCGCCAATTGCGGCGGCACCGTGCTGGCGAAACCGGACGACTGGGATGCCGATTACGTCCGCGCCGAGGCCGGCCCGTCGAGCGCGATTACGCTGCACAATCTGGCCGAGGAAGCCGAATTCGGCTCCATCGGCCACAAGCCGCCGCCGGAACTGGCGCGGCTTGTCGACGAATACCGGAAAATCTACGAGCGTTACGAACCGGCGCACGCCCGCTATCTCGCCAATCACAAGAACCACCTGATGACCGTCCGGCCGGAGGAAGAACATCTGATCGGCGGGGATTTCATCCGCGCAACAACGCTGTCGGGCACAAAGGAGGAACTCCGCGACAAGCTCCGCGCGCTGGAAGACATGGGCTACACCACCTTCACCACCCATGTCCGCACCGTTCTGCCCGAGATGGTGGAGAAATGGGCGGACGTGATCGAGGGGGTTTAGACGCGGAACCGGCGTCGTGGTAATTCCCGATATCTCTCCCGGAAAGACGGCAACACAATGTATTACGAAACCGAAAAGAACGACCACGGCCTGCCCTACAATCCGATCAAGGCCTGCGTGGTGCCGCGCCCAATCGGCTGGATCACGTCGATCAATGCCGACGGGCTGGTCAACGCAGCGCCCTACAGCTTTTTCAATATTCTGAGCTACAGCCCTCCCTACGTGCTGTTTTCCGCCGGCGGCCATGCGGAGGACCAGAAGGAAAAAGATTCGGTCGCCAACGTGCGGGCGACCGGAGAATTCGTCTACAACATGGCGACCTGGGACCAGCGCGAGCAGATGAACAATACAGGGCTGATCGTCGATCGCACGGTCGACGAGATGGCCGAGACCGGTCTGGAGCCCCTGCCGTCGAAACTGGTCGCGCCGCCGCGGATCAAGGGCGCGCCGGTGCATCTGGAATGCAGGCTGCACCAGATCGTCGAACTGCCGGGGCACGACGCCATGTCGAACCATCATGCGGTGTTCGGCGTCGTGGTCGGCGTACATATCGCCGACGACGCGATCACCGAAGACGGCATTTTCGACGTCGCCCGCTACAAGCCGCTGTCGCGTCTCGGCTACAAGGATTACGCTTGGACCGACGAGAGCGTGATCTTCCAGATGGAAAAGCGCACGCCGGAAGAAGAATTCGGCAAGCCGCAGCAGGCAGCGGAGTAAACGCCGCCCATGCCCGGACCGCTCGCGGGGATCCGCATCCTCGATCTCAGCCGCATTCTCGCCGGTCCCGTGTGCACGCAGTTGCTCGGCGATTACGGCGCCGACGTCATCAAAATCGAAAAACCCGGCGCCGGCGACGACACGCGCAGCTGGGGCCCGCCCTTCGTCAAGGATGCGGACGGCAACGACACGGAAGAAAGCACGTTCTATCTCTGCGCTAACCGCAACAAGCGCTCGGTCGCCATCGACATCGCCAAGCCGGAAGGCCAGCGCCTGGTTCGCCGCCTGCTGGCGAAATGCGACGTGCTGATCGAGAATTTCCGCGTCGGCGCGCTGGCGCGCTACGGCCTCGGCTACGACGATCTGCGCGACGAGTTTCCGTCGCTGATTTACTGCTCCATCACCGGTTTCGGCCAGACCGGCCCCTATCGCGACCGGGCGGGATACGATTTTCTGGCCCAGGGCATGGGCGGCATAATGTCGGTGACGGGCGAACCCGACGGCATGCCGATGAAAACCGGGATCGGGATCGCCGACGTCATGACGGGCATGCACGCCTCAACGGCCATTCTCGCCGCGCTGCGCCACCGCGACGGGACCGGCCAGGGCCAGCATATCGACCTGTCGCTGTTCGAAACGCAGATATCCTGGCTCTACTATCACGCCGTCGAATATCTCAACACCGGCGAAAATCCGGCGCGCCACGGCAACGCCCATGCCAACGTCGTGCCCTACGAGGTCTTCGCCACCGCCGACGGCCATGTGATCCTCGCCGCCGGCAATGACGGCCAGTTCGCCAAGTTCTGCGAAGTGGCGGGCCGCCCCGAACTGGCGGCAAATCCCGACTACGCCACCAACCCGGCGCGCATCCGCAACCGCGACAAGCTGCTGCCGATGGTGCGCGAGCTGTTTGCCAAACGCACCACCGACGACTGGGTCGTCGCGCTGGAAGCCGCCGGCGTGCCGTGCGGGCCGATCAACACGCTGGACCGGGTCTTCGCCGACAAACACGTGCGGGAACGGGGCATGGAGATCGAGATGCCGCACCCGCTTTCGGGCTCGGTCAAGCTGGTCGCCGCGCCCGCGAAAATGTCGGAGACGCCTGTCACCTATCGCCGCCCGCCGCCTGTCCGCGGCGAACATACCGGCGAGGTCCTGCGCGACGTGCTGGGCATTAAGGACGACGAGATTTCGCGGCTGAACGCCGACGGAGTCGCGGAAGGCAAGTAACTCACAGGCGGCGCCGGTCCCGAATCGGGGACGTCGGTAGCGGGTTGTCGCTCACCTTCGCGATACCTATAAACGGGCTTTGATGGCTGAAACGGTACCCACAGAAAACCTCCAGCCGCCGAGACGGCATATCCTCGGCATGGAAGGCGTTCCCAAAGAGGAGATCGAATCCCTCCTCGACCTATCGGAATCCTATATCGAACAGAACCGTCAGGACGACAAGAAGAGCTCGATCCTGCGCGGCCGTACGCTGATCAACGTCTTCTTCGAGAACTCCACCCGCACGCGCACGTCGTTCGAACTGGCGGGCAAGCGGCTCGGCGCCGACGTCATCAACATGTCAGTCAGTTCCAGCGCGATCAAAAAAGGCGAAACCCTGATCGACACCGCGATGACGCTGAACGCCATGCATCCGGACGTCCTCACAGTTCGCCACGGGGATTCCGGCGCCGTCCAGTTGTTGAGCGAGAAGGTTACCTGTTCGGTCCTGAACGCGGGGGACGGCAGCCACGAACACCCGACCCAGGCGCTGCTCGACGCGCTGACCATCCGGCGGCGAAAACACTCGCTGGAAGGGCTGACCGTCGCGATCTGCGGCGACATCACCCATTCGCGGGTGGCGCGTTCCAACATTTACCTGCTGAACACGATGGGCGCGCATGTGCGTCTGGTCGCGCCAAAGACCCTGCTGCCGGCGGCGATCGATAAATTCGGCGTCGAAATCCATCACCGCATGGAAGACGGCATCCGCGACGCCGACATCATCATGATGCTGCGCCTGCAGACCGAACGCATGCAGGGTTCCTACGTTCCGTCCACGCGCGAGTATTTCCGCTTTTTCGGTCTCGACCGCAAAAAGCTGGCGGTCGCCAAACCCGATGCGCTGATCATGCATCCGGGACCGATGAACCGCGGCATCGAAATCGATTCCGAACTGGCCGACGACATCCACCGCAGCGTCATTCACGAACAGGTCGAAATGGGCGTGGCGGTGCGTATGGCGTGTCTCGACATCGTGACCAGGAACCTGTCGCGCAATACGAACGGGTCCGGCGCGTGACCGGCCGCACGGCCTATATCAACGCGCGGCTGATCGACCCGGCCAGCGGCACCGACGCGCCGGGCGGCGTGCTGATCGAAGGCAACAAGATCCTGAACTGGGGTCCCGGCCTGTTCAACGGCGGCGCGCCGGAAGATGCGCGCATCGTCGATTGCCAGGAATACTGCCTGGCGCCCGGTCTGATCGACATGAGGGTCCATCTGCCGGAACCGGGCGGCGAACACAAGGAAAGCTTCGAGTCCGCCAGCGCGGCGGCGGCGGCCGGCGGCGTCACATCGATCGTCTGCCTGCCCGATGCCGACACGCCGATCGACAACATTTCGGTGCTGGAATTCATCGCCCGGCGCGCGCGCGAGACCAATATCGTCAAGATCTACGCCTATGGCACGATCACCCGGAACCGCGAAGGCGGCGAGCTGTCGGAATTCGGCATCCTGTCGGAAGCGGGCGCGCTGGCGTTTACCGACGGCGACCGGGCGCTCGCCGATGCGCTGGTGATGCGACGTGCGTTATCCTATGCGGCGACGTTCGATCTGCTGATCGTTCAGCACCCGGAAGAGCCGCGACTCGCCCGCAATGGCCAGATGAACGAAGGCGAGATGGCGACGCGGCTGGGACTGGCGGGCATTCCCGCCTGTGCAGAAGTGATGATGATCGAACGCGATCTGCGGCTGGTGGAACTGACCGGCGCGCGCTACCACGCCGCGCACGTGTCCACTGCCGCCGCCATCGACGCCATCCGGCAGGCAAAAAGCCGCGGCCTGCCCGTGACCTGCGATACGGCGCCGCATTATTTCACGCTGAACGACAGTTCGGTAATGGACTACCGGACCTTCACCAAGGTCTCTCCCCCGCTGCGCGACGAAGCGGACCGGCTTGCGGTCATTGAGGGCGTGCGCGACGGCACCATCGACGTCATTGCCTCGGATCACCGGCCGCAGGATCAGGATTCCAAGCGCCTGCCCTTCCTGCAGGCCGAAACCGGGATCGTGGGGCTCGAGACACTGCTGCCGCTGACGCTGGCCCTGCACCATGACGAGAACATCCCCCTGATCGACCTGGTCGGCCGGATGACATCGGCGCCGGCGCGCCTGCTGGACATGAAGGAAGGCAGGCTCGAAGCCGGGCGGCCGGCGGACTTCACGATTTTCGACCCGGACCGCAAGTGGACCGTCCGGGCGGACATGCTGCAGAGCAAGTCCAAGAACACGCCGTTCGACGACCATCCCGTCAAAGGCATGGCGATGTGCACTGTCGTCGGGGGGCGGCACGTCCATTCCCGATCGACTGATCGATGATCGATCCGATCAGCTGGGCCCATAGCTGGCCATACATCCTCACCGCACTCGGTGCCGCCTACCTGCTGGGCTCGATCCCGTTCGGGCTGGTGCTGACGAAACTGGCGGGGATGGGCGATGTCCGCAAGATCGGATCGGGCAATATCGGCGCGACCAACGTGCTCCGCACCGGCAACAAGAAACTCGCTGCCGCAACGCTGATCCTTGACGGCGCCAAGGGCGCGGTGGCCGTTCTGATCGCCAAATCATACGGACCCGATATCGCGATTGTCGCCGCCGCCGGATCCTTGCTGGGACATCTGTTTCCGGTGTGGCTTGGATTTCGCGGCGGAAAAGGCGTGGCGACGGCGCTGGGCATCCTGCTGGCCCTGTCTCCGCCGGTCGGCGCGCTGGCCTGCGGCACCTGGCTGCTGGCGGCATTCCTGTTCCGCTTTTCGTCGCTGTCGGCGCTGCTCGCCCTCGCGGCGGCGCCTTTATATATGTGGTGGCTCGCCGATCCGCAGCGCACGGAATTCGCCATCGCGATGGCGATCCTGGTATGGCTGCGCCACCGCGAAAACATCGGGCGCCTGATCCGGGGCGAGGAATCGAAAATCACGTTTTCCCGCAAGGGTTGACCTGTCCGCCCGCCGATTCCATCGTCAGGACATGAAACATGTCCCCATATCGCTGACGGATGCGCAACGAATCGACTGGCTTCGTTTGATTCGCACGCCGTCCGTGGGATCCCGCACCTTTATCGAGCTTGTCGAACGCTTCGGCGATCCTGCCGCGGCGATCGCAGAACTTCCCGAGATTGCGCGCCGCGCGAAAGGAAGACGCAAGCTGGTCGCGCCGCCGGTGGATGATATTCACGCCGAACTCGACCGGCTCGCCCACGCGGGCGGACGCATGATCGCGCTGTGCGAAGCCGAATATCCGCACCCGCTATCGACCATCGCCGATCCGCCGCCGGTCCTGTTCGTCAAGGGAGACGCCGATACTCTGCAAAAGCCGATGATTGCCATTGTGGGCGCGCGGAACGCGTCGACCAACGCCCGGCGTTTCGCGGAGGACATCGCCGCCGAACTGGGGGCCGCCGGGTATATTGTCGTCTCGGGTCTGGCGCGCGGGATTGACGGGGCGGCGCATAAGGGCGCGCTTGCCACCGGGACGGTCGCGGCAGTCGCGGGGGGCATCGATGTGATCTATCCGCCGGAACACGCGGATCTGCAGGCCCGGATCGGCGAGACCGGGGCCATCGTGTCCGACCAGCCTGTCGGGACTCAGCCTACGGCGCGGCATTTTCCCGCGCGCAACCGGCTGATCTCCGGTCTCGCAGGCGGCGTACTCGTCGTCGAAGCGGCGAAAAAATCGGGATCGCTGATCACGGCGCGACTGGCGCTGGAACAGGGACGGGAGGTGTTCGCCGTGCCCGGCTCGCCACGCGATCCGCGATGCCGCGGCACCAACGATCTGATCCGCCAGGGCGCCGTCCTCACCGAAAGCGCCGACGACGTGATCGATATGCTAGAACGCCAGATGCTGAAACCCGCGCCCCTGCCGCGCCGCGCCGTATCTTTCGAACCCGTTGAAACGAAAGTCGAAATACCGCCCGAATCCGGGCACGTCGAAATCGTAAAATTGCTGGGGGCCGCGCCAACAGGTGTTGACGAACTGGTTCGCGAGTGCCACATGTCTGCCGCCTCGGTCCGGAGCATCCTGCTGGAATTGGAGCTTTCGGGCCGGATCGAGCGTCATCCGGGGAACCGGGTGTCGCTGATTTTGTAAACATTCCGGCAACCAACCGGCACTACGGTGCGTTGACCGCAAACAGAATTTTCGGTGGCCATGGACGTCGTCGTCGTTGAATCGCCTGCCAAGGCAAAGACCATCAACAAGTATCTCGGCTCGGGCTACAAGGTCCTGGCGAGCGTCGGACACGTGCGCGACCTGGTGTCCAAGGACGGCTCGGTACAGCCGGACGACGGATTCCGCATGGTATGGACGGTCGACCCGCGCGCCGAAAAGAACATCCAGGCCATCCAGGACGCCATCAAGGGCGCGGACCACCTGTATCTCGCGACCGACCCGGACCGGGAGGGCGAGGCGATTTCCTGGCACGTGCAGGAGATTCTGAACGAACGCAAGGCGCTGGACGGCATCGACGTCAAACGCGTGGTGTTTCACGAGGTCACCAAAAACGCGGTGATCGAGGCGCTTGCCAACCCGAGAGAGCTGAACCAGGAACTGATCGACGCCTACCTAGCGCGTCGTGCGCTTGATTATCTGGTGGGCTTCAGTCTGTCGCCGGTATTGTGGCGGAAGCTGCCGGGTTCCAAGTCGGCCGGACGCGTGCAGTCGGTCGCCCTGCGGCTGATCTGCGAACGCGAAGCCGAGATCGAGGTTTTCAAACCGCAGGAATACTGGACCATCGGCGCCGAATACACGACCGCCGACGGCAAGCAGGTGCCGGCGCGCCTGACCCATCTTGGCGGCAGGAAACTGGACCGCTACGACATCGGCAACGAAGAGGCCGCGAAGGCCGCCGTCGCGGAGATCGAGCGCCACGAGTACAGGGTCAAATCGGTCGAGCGCAAAACCGTCAACCGCCGCGCCGCGCCGCCCTTCACCACATCGACGATGCAGCAGGAAGCGTCGCGCAAACTTGGCTTCGGTGCGACCCGCACCATGCGGACCGCGCAGAAACTGTACGAAGGCGTCGATATCGGCGGCGATACGGTCGGTCTGATCACCTATATGCGTACCGACAGCGTGAACATGGCGCAGGAAGCCATCGTCGCCGTCCGCGCCACGATCGGACAGGATTACGGGCACGAATACGTGCCGGATTCGCCGAATGCCTATCGCAACAAGTCCAAGAACGCGCAGGAGGCCCACGAGGCTGTGCGCCCGACCGATTTCGGTCGCAAACCCCACGAAGTCCGCCAGTATCTGGGCGAGGACGAGCGCAAACTATACGACCTGATTTGGAAGCGCGCGGTCGCCAGCCAGATGGAAGCCGCCGTCATGGAACAGGTGGCGGTCGACATCGCCTCGCCCGACGGCAACACGGTACTGCGCGCCAACGGTTCCGTGGTGAAGTTCGACGGATTCCTGAAACTGTATCAGGAAGGCCAGGACGAACGCGCCGCCACGGTCAACGACGACGAGGCGGACGGCAACGAGCGCGACCGCATCCTGCCGCCGATGTCGGAAGGCGATGCGATGAGCCGCGGCCCGGTGACGCCGGAGCAGCATTTCACCAAGCCGCCGCCGCGCTATACCGAAGCCAGCCTCGTCCGAAAAATGGAAGAACTCGGCATCGGGCGACCGTCGACCTATGCGTCGATCCTGCAGGTACTGCAGGACCGCAACTATGTTACCCTGGACCAGCGCCGCTTCACGCCGCACGACCGCGGCCGCATGGTGGTCGCGTTCCTGGCGGAATTCTTTCAGCGCTACGTCGAATACAGCTTTACGGCCGATCTCGAAGACCGGCTGGACGATGTGTCCAACGGCGACATGGAATGGAAGGCACTTCTGAGCGATTTCTGGGAAGCGTTCTCCGCCGCCATCGAAGAGACCAAGGAACTGCGGATCACTCACGTGATCGACACGCTGGACGCGGAGCTGGGGCCGCATTTCTTCCCGGAACGCGAAGACGGTTCCAACCCGCGCAAATGTCCGTCCTGCGAAGACGGCCGGCTGGGGCTGAAACTCGGCCGCAACGGCGGCTTTATCGGGTGTTCGAACTACCCCGATTGCGGCTACACCACGACACTGCGCGTCGTCACCGGCGACGAGGACGAGGACGAAGTCTTCACCGGCCCGAAAGAACTGGGCACCGATCCGGAAACGGGTCTTCCCGTATCCATGCGCAAAGGACCGTTCGGCGTTTACGTGCAACTGGGCGAAGCCGAAAAGGGATCGAAGGAAAAACCGAAGCGCCAGTCATTGCTGCGCGGCATGGTACCGTCCGACGTCGACCTGGAACTGGCGCTGACTCTGCTGTCGCTGCCGCGTCCGGTTGGGCCGCACCCGGAAAGCGGCGACATGATCGTCGCCGGCGTCGGCCGCTTCGGGCCGTATCTGAAGGTCGGCGACCGCTACGTGAAACTGGGCAATGACGACGACGTGCTGACCGTGGGGCTGAACCGGGCCGTCACCATCATCGCCGAGGCGCCGGCCCGGCGCGGCACGGCGAAGACTGCCGGCAAGGTAATCGGCGAACACCCGGACGACGGCAAGCCGATCGAGCTGCGCGACGGCCGTTACGGACCTTACGTCAAACACGGAAAGATCAACGCCTCGCTGCCCCGTGACTTGGAACCGGAGGCGCTGTCGCTGGAACTGGCGATAGAGCTGATCGCCGCCAGGGCCGAAAAGGTCGGAGCCAAGAAGGCAGCCAAGAAGAAGAAAGCGAAGAAGGCCAAGGGCAAGAAGGGCAAAGCCAAGTCGAAGGCCAGGGCGAAGGGCAAGTCGGCGACCAAGGCCAAATCCGAGGCGCCACCGACCACGGAAGAAGCGTGACTGACGTCGCGATATCCCGCAATTGAGCGACAAAGGCGATAAAGCGCCCTTCCCTTCCAAACAACAGATTCTGGATTTCGTCCGTGACCGGACCGGGCCGGTCGGAAAGCGCGAGATCGCGCGCGCCTTCAATATTCGGGGGTCCGACCGCACGCGCCTGAACGATATTCTCCGCGAACTGCGCGCCGACGGCGAGCTCGACCGGGGCAAGGGCCGGCGTTACGGCGAACCGGGCACATTGCCCAAGGTCGGCGTGATCGAAATCACCGGTCTGGACCGGGACGGCGACCCGGTCGCACTGCCGACAAACTGGGATGGCGACGGCGACCCGCCGGCGATCTATCCCGCGCTGTCGCGCGGCGAACCCGCCCCGGCGGTCGGCGACCGTATTCTCGCCCGGCTGTCGCCCTCCGGCGACGGCACCTACGAGGCACGCACCATCAAGCGCCTGGAATCGGCGCCGCAGCGGGTGCTGGGCATTTTCCAGATGGTCAATGGCCGGGGCCGGATCATCCCCACCAACCGCCGCATCCGCACGGAATTCATCGTCCCGCCCGGACAGGAAAACGGTGCATCCGGGGGCGATCTGGTCGAAGGACAACCGGTCGGCGGCCGCAGCTTCGGCCTCCCCGAAGCCCGGGTCGCCGAAGTCATCGGCGCGGCCGACGGCCCGCGCGCGCCCAGTCTCATCGCCATCCACACCCATGATATTCCGGTCGAGTTCGATCCCGCCGCCGTGAGCGCGGCGGAGGCGTCCAAACCGGTTTCCGCAAAGGGACGGACGGATCTGCGTAGGATCCCTCTGGTCACCATCGACGGCACCGACGCGCGCGACTTCGACGACGCGGTCTGGGCGGAAAAGGACGGCGAAGGCTGGCACCTGATTGTCGCGATCGCCGATGTGTCGTGGTACGTGCACGCCGGCAGCCCGCTGGACCGGGACGCCTTCAACCGGGGCAATTCGGTCTACTTCCCCGACCGGGTGGTGCCGATGCTGCCGGAAGCGCTGTCGAACGGGCTGTGTTCGCTGGTGCCCAATGAAGACCGCGGGTGCCTTGCCGTCCATATGTGGATCGACAGGGACGGCAACCTGAAACGTCACGAATTCGTCCGCGGCGTCATGCGGTCCGCCGCGCGCCTCACCTACGAGCAGGTTGAAACGGCCTGGACGGGCGATCCGGACGACGTCACCGCTCCTCTGCTCGAAGACGTGATTACGCCGCTTTACGGCGCCTTCGACGCCCTGCAGGGAGCGCGTATCCGACGCGGCACGATCGACCTGGAGCTGCCGGAACGCAAAGTCGTCATCGACAAACACGGCAACGTCACCGCCATCGAACCGGTCGAACGGCTGGACAGCCATCGTCTGATCGAGGAATTCATGATCGCCGCCAACGTCGCGGCGGCGGAAGCGCTGGAAAACAAAAACGCACCCTGCATGTACCGGGTGCACGACCGGCCATCGCTGGAAAAGATGGAAAGCCTGCGCGAAACGCTATCGCCGCTCGGCATCAAGGTCGCGAGGGGGCAGGTAGTCAAACCGCATCTGTTCCAGCGCATCGTGTCGCAGGCTGCCGGCAAGCCCGAAATGCCGATGGTCAGCATGGCGGTACTGCGATCGCAGGCGCAGGCCGAGTATAATCCGCACAACATCGGCCATTTCGGACTCGCGCTTCGGCGCTATGCCCATTTCACGTCTCCGATCCGGCGCTATTCGGACCTGCTGGTGCACCGGTCGCTGATTGCGGCCTATGGCCTCGGCGATTATGGGCTGGCGCCCGAGGACGGCGACCGGTTCCCCGAATTCGGCAAGCATATATCGTTCACCGAACGGCGCGCGATCGACGCGGAACGCGAAGCGGTCGACCGGTTTACGACGGTTTTCCTTGCGGACCGGGTCGGTGCGGAGTTCGCGGCCCGGGTCAACGGCGTACACCGCGCCGGCCTGTTCGTAACCCTGACCGAAACCGGGGCGGACGGCCTCGTACCCATGTCCATGATCGGAGACGAGCGGTTCGATTTCGATTCCGCGGCGCAGCGGATCAGGGGCCGCGGCAGCGGCAAGGTCTATGCGATCGGCACCTCGCTGACCGTCCGGCTTGAAGAAGCCAACATTCATACCGGGTCGATGGCGTTTTCTGTCGTCAGCGGGGGAGAAACAAGCCGCAAGAAGCGCGGCAATCCCCCGAAACGGGGAAAGAATGGCGGTCGGAGCAAGACCCGGAAAGCGTCGAAGCGGAAGAAATCGCACCGTACAGCGTGAATCCGGCGCGAAACCCGCCCCATCTAACGAAAAGTTAATTCGCATTCTATACTGACAGAGGTAGTCTAAGAGACAGGTGGTTGCGTTCCGGGTCCGGGATCGCAGATGCCAGGGTAAAACGGCAGCGCTCGCAGTATGGGTATGACAGGTTTTTCAGGAAAATTCGTGCGTTTCGCGATGCCGGGACTCGTCGTCCTGGCCGTCGTCGCCTGTACGACCCCGTCGCCGGACACACGGGAACAGATCACCCAGCGCGAAGTGATCGAGACAGTATTCGAGAACATCGACAAACGATATGCGGAGACCGCGACGATCCGGGACATCTCGCTCGCCGGCCTCAAGGGTCTGTCGGATACGGATTCGCTGTTGTCGGTGGGTGAAACACGCAGCACGATCGAGCTGCGCTACGACGAGCGCGTACTGGGCGAATGGGACCAGCCGTCGCCCAACGATTACGACCGCTGGGCCGTGTTGACGTCCAGCGCGCTGACGCTGGCCCGGCTCGAATCCGAAAAACTCAGCGCGGAAGACGGCGAACGGCTGCTGAAGCGCTTCTTTGCCGGCGGCCTGGCGAAACTGGACCGCTATACCCGTTACGACAGCCCCGACCAGGCCCGCAATACGCGTGCGCGGCGCGAAGGGTTCGGCGGGCTTGGCATCACGATCCGCTACGAAGAGGGCAAAACCTTTGTGCGCAAGGTTCATGAAGGCACCCCGGCGTTCAAGGCGGGACTGAAAGCCGGGGATCACATCACCCATATCGGCGGGACGTTGCTGACAGGCCTGTCGCAGCGGGCCGTCATCGGCAAACTGCGCGGCCCCATACACAGTCGCGCCGACCTCACGATCAATCGCGAAACAAGCCCCCAGCCGGTAAAGATCGCCGTCATCCGGGCCCACATCATCCTGCCGACAGTCACGTCGAAGCTGGAAGACGGCATTCTGAACGTGGAAATCTCCGGCTTCAATCAGGGAACGTCGCGCAGCCTCGGCAAGGCATTGTCGGGAGCGGAACGTCAGGGCGACGGAGTGAAAGGCATCATCCTCGACCTGCGCGGCAATCCTGGCGGGCTGCTGGATCAGGCGGTCGCAGTCGCCGACTATTTCCTGAATGACGGACGCATCATCTCGACCCGCGGCCGTCACAGCCGCGCAAACCAGATATTCGACGCGTCCTGGGGCGAACGGGTGCACAAGCTGCCCATTGTCCTGCTGGTGAACGGCCGCTCCGCGTCGGCGTCGGAAATCGTCGCCGCGGCCCTGCGCGACCGAGGCCGCGCCGTCATCGTGGGCACGTCGTCCTACGGGAAGGGCAGCGTACAGACCATCATCCGCCTGCCAAATCGCGGCGAACTGACCCTGACATGGGCGCATATGATCGCCCCTTCGGGTTTCAACCTGCAGAACCACGGCGTAATTCCGGCGGTGTGCACCTCCGGACCGCGGGACCGGCTCGGCCCGCTGATGCAGGCGGTCAATGGCGGCCCGGAGTCCGGCGACCGGGCGCTGGCAGCCATGCTGGCGTCCCGTTATGCGGTCAGAACCAACCCCGACCAAGCGCGGAAACTGTGCCCGCCGTCGAAAACCAAGCCGGCGGAGGATGTTGAAATCGCCCGCTATATCCTCACCCACGGCAATATCTACCGCCAGGCGCTGCATGACGGCGCGGCGGCGATCGCGGAAAGATAAACCGGAACTAACCGGCGCAGTTAAACCACGGATATGCTTGACACAACGGGCCGAAACCGTCAGTTTCCCGGCCACTTTCGAACAGAGTAAGTTTCTTCCGGAGACGCCCCATGGCCAAGTCGAATACGATCGTCGTCAAGCTGCTCAGCACCGCTGATACAGGCTATTATTATGTCGCGAAGAAAAACCCGCGCACCCAGACGGAAAAGCTGGAGTTCCGCAAGTACGACCCGGTGGCCCGCAAGCACGTGATGTTCAAGGAAGCGAAGATCAAATAGCGGCGCGACGGCGGACCGCATGAAAAAAGCCGCCTTTCGGGCGGCTTTTCTTGTTCGGGAAAGAAGCGCCGGATCGTGATCTAGGCGCGCACCGCCTGGGGTTCCGCCGGGGCGTCTTGTTGGGCGGTCAGACCGTCGGCGGATTCGACGCGGTTGCGGCCTGCGGCCTTGGCGGCATAGAGCGCCTGGTCAGCCTGTTCGAGCAAGGCGTCCAGGGCGGTTTCGCCGGCCTTGCCCGTCGCGACACCGATGCTGATAGTCACCGGCAACGTGTCTCCGTTCTCGGAAACTTCGAACGGCTCGGCTTCGATCATCGCGCGCAGGCGGTTAGCCGCGCCAAACGCCGCCTTGGCGTCCACATTCGGCATCAGGACGACGAATTCCTCGCCGCCAAGACGGATCGGCGTATCGAAGCCGCGCACCCCGCCCATCACGCGCTGCGCGATACCGCGCAGGACGTCGTCTCCGGCGGCGTGTCCGTGGTCGTCATTGACCTTCTTGAAATGGTCGGCATCCATGATCAGCAGCGATATCGGCCGGCCGCCGCTGCTGAGATCGCGGGTCAGCTCCTCGAAATGGGTCTCGAGATAGCGCCGGTTATAGAGTCCGGTCAGACTGTCGGTGACCGCCGCGGTGAGGCTTTTCTCGTACTGGCGGCGCAGATTGTCTTCGAACTGCTTGCGGCGGATCTGGGTCCGCGCGCGTGCCGTCAGTTCGTCCTTGTTCACGGGACGCACCAGGTAATCGTTTACGCCGAGATCCAGCGCTTTCGCCAGCCGCTCGGTATCGCCGTCGTCCAGCATGATCAGGATAGGTGCCTGGCGGGTCGCTTCGTTGGACCGCACCTGGGAACAGAACCGAAGCACATCGTCGCCATCGACCCGGTCATCGACCAGAATCAGATGGAAATCGCCGTCCGCCGCCTTGATGTTGGCATCGTCGGTCGATGTCGCATGCGCGACGCTGTAACCGACTTCCGACAACGTATCGACGATGCGCTGGGAGGGGCCGTAGTCGTCGGCGACCAGCAGAACCTGAAGCAGCGACAAATCCTCTTCCGCCGGCATCGCCGTGTCGTTCAGACCGAACTGCGTGAAGGTGGATTCGCGCGCGCGCCATTCATCCATCGCCCGCTTTAGGCGGACCAGAGAGCGGATGCGGGCAAACAGGGCCAGGTCGTTGACCGGCTTGGTCAGGAAATCGTCAGCGCCGGCTTCGAGTCCTTTCACCCGGTCCGACACGTCGCTCAGTGCGGTCACCATGACGACCGGAATGTGAGCCGTCACGGGGTTGTTCTTGATATTCCGGCAAACCTCGAAGCCGTCCATCCCCGGCATCATGACGTCAAGCAGCACGATATCGGGCATGGAGTCCTTTACGATTTCCAGCGCGGTCGCACCGTCATTCGCGGTCAGAACCTCGTAGTATTCAACCAGCAGCTTCGCTTCGAGCAAACGGACGTTTGCGGCGATATCATCAACAACGAGAACGCGAGCCGACATGTAACTTCCTTGCTATCCCAGCACCGTCTGGATGGTCTCCAGAAAACTGTTCACCGAGATCGGTTTGGCAATATAAGCTTCGCAACCGCCGCTGCGAATCTTCTCTTCGTCCCCCTTCATCGCAAACGCCGTGACCGCGATGACGGGTATGTCTTTCAGGTCATCGTCCGCCTTGATCCATTTCGTGACTTCCAGACCCGACACTTCGGGGAGCTGGATATCCATCAGGATCAGATCGGGTCGGTGTTCCCGCGCAAGATCAAGCGCCTCGCGACCGTCTTTCGTCTGGAGGGTCGAGTATCCATGAACTTCCAGCAAATCGTGGAACAGTTTCATGTTGAGCTCGTTATCCTCAACGATCAGGATTTTCTTCTGGTCCATTCGTCCCCCTGTCAGCGGTACCGGACACGTCCGGCACCGCCAAAGCGGCAGGACGTCATCGATTTGATTGCGTGATACACAGACCCGGTTCTCCACTGATGCCCCTCGTCGCACACGATTCGGGGCGAGTTATCTGGGTATGTTCCGAAATATTCGTTAACATTTGGTAATCTTTCGCGGAAAAGTGACCAAGTCAAAGGTTCTTCCAAGGAATAGCCCATTTGTGGGCTAAAGACGTGAAAACAAAGTGAAATTGACGCATGCGCATCGGTATAGACGTGGGCGGCACGAAAATCGAAGGCATTGCGCTGAGCCGCACCGGCGAAACGCTGTTCCGCGACCGCATCGTCACGCCGTCGGGAGACTACTTGGGCACGATCGACGCCATCGGCGGTCTGGTCGAGCGGATCGAAGGGGAAACGGGGAACGAGAGCTCGATCGGAATCGGCATCCCGGGGACGATTTCCCGCAAAACGGGCCGGGTCAAGAATGCGAATTCCACCTGCCTGATCGGCCAGCCCTTCGACCGGGATATTGCCGAGCGGATCGGACGCCCGATCCGCATCGCCAACGACGCCGATTGTTTCGCGATGTCTGAGGCGACGGACGGCGCCGCCGCAGGGTATCGGACGGTATTCGGCGTCATTCTGGGCACAGGGGTCGGCGGGGGTCTGGTGATCGACGGGACGCTATTGGCCGGACCGAACGGGATCGCGGGCGAATGGGGCCACAACCATATGCCCGGGATTGACGATACGCCGGGGCCGACCTGCTATTGCGGCCGGACGGGATGCATCGAAACTTTTCTGTCGGGTCCCGGGTTCAGCGCGGATCACTTCCGGCGAACGGGCGAAAAGCTGACGGCGGCGGAAATCGCGTCAGCGGCCCGGAGCGGGGACAGGTCGGCCGCCGCATCGCTTGACCGTTACACCCTGCGGCTCGGACGGGCGCTGGCGGGTGTGATCAACATCGTGGACCCGGGCGCGATCGTTCTGGGCGGCGGGCTGTCCAACATTCCCGGACTGGCCGAAGAAGCCGCCAGGGCGCTGCCCGCCCATGTCTTCTCGGACAGCGTGGAAACTGAAATTCTCACGCCGGTTCACGAAGACTCCAGCGGCGTCCGCGGCGCCGCCTTTCTGTGGCCTGACGAAGGATAGCGCCAGCGCCTGGTTACCTGCAGACTTCCGCCTTGTGGATGTCCAGCCTGTCCAGCTCCCCGCGCAGGCGGAAATCGCCGAAATCCATGTCCATCCAGGCGGCAACGCCGTTATCCATCATCTTCATACCGATTTCGGAATCGGGTTCGGTCGCGTTGGCATCCTGGGGAAAGAAAGCAAGACTGACCGTCCAGGCGGCAAGATCGCGCAGCTCCGGGAACCGGGACATATCCCCCGCCTCTGGCGAAATTTTTTTGCCCACGATCGCGGTCACGAATTGCGATCCGCCATCGGTGAAACCGTCGAACACCGCCGCGCGGACGAATGTCGAGCCGGCCCGTGCGGCGTTCATGACCATCGCAGTGTGCTGCATCGGAAAGATCGTCTCCGGTTCGAGGTCGAGGCGTTTTTTCGACGGTTGCACAAAATCGACGTAGCGCTTCTTGCCGTCTGCGCGGGCCCGGCCTTCGACTCGTTCAACTTCCTTGCCGTCGTAAGCGGTGCGCACCAGGAACGTGTAATCGTCACCCGATGCTGCTTCCCAGGTCGCGGCATCGATGGTGAATCCGATGGATTGACCACCCGCATAGGCAATTCTGAATATCGTCCGGTTGGTCATCGCCCAGCCGCTGCAATCGCGCTCCCAGCGCACCACGATATCGCCCGACGCGGATTCTATGTTGCTGCCGCTGCGCGCCGACATCAGTTTCATCGTGTAGTGCGCCGTATGCGGAGCGAGATCTACGGCATAAGCCGGCATTGCCGGCAGGGCGACGAGCAGCAACAGCAGCGCATACACCCCCCGAAACGGTAAGATCTGCCGGGTAGATTTTGCCGGGTGTCCCATATTCGTCATTCTTTTCCTACCCAGAACGCCTGATTTCCGCCCGCTCGGCGGTGGCACAGGACTTGCATCCGTTCCCGCGTGCGTCTTTCACAAGGGAATATGGTGTACGGATGATCCTTATGGAACAGGTTTCCGCTTCTTTATCGACGGGCGACCCCGAATTGATGGATCTGATCGGCGTGATCGCATCGCGTCTGATCGAAAACATGCCGGATTCGGAAACGCAGTCCGACGAACGGAAAGACGCCCTGCTTGAACGGGCGCTGATGTATGCGGCCCAGGCCGAACAGCAGATCGCGTCGCAAAACCAGCGGATCGAATATCTGCAGAGCCTCTCCTGCACCGACGAACTGCCCAAGACCAAGGTCAGCCTGGGCATCGAACCATACGGGCCGAACGATACCCCGGAGGAACTCGTGCGTCGCGCCGATATGGCGATGTATTACGTCAAACGCAGCAAAAAAGGCCCGATGGTCCGCGACGCCGCCGAGTAAATTTCCCTAACTGTCGGCCTTCGGCGCCGGCGGCATGGCCACCCGCAACGACAATTCCTTCAGCCGTTCGTCGTCCACCGCGACGGGCGCATTCATCATCAGATCCTGGGCCTGCTGATTCATCGGGAACAGGATCACTTCGCGAATGTTGGGCTCGTCGGCCAGCAACATGACGATCCGGTCGATGCCCGGCGCCGATCCGCCATGGGGCGGCGCGCCGAATTTCAGCGCGTTCAGCATCCCGGCGAATTCGGTTTCCACCTGTTCCTGCGGATAGCCCGCGATCTCGAACGCCTTGTACATGATCTCGGGGCGGTGATTCCGGATCGCGCCGCTCGACAGCTCGATCCCGTTGCAGACGATGTCGTACTGATAGGCGAGAATATCCAGCGGATCCTTCGACTCCAGCGCTTCCAGCCCGCCCTGCGGCATCGAGAACGGATTGTGGCTGAATTCGATCTTGCCGGTGTTTTCGTCCAGTTCGTACATCGGATAGTCGACGATCCAGCAGAATTCGAATTTGTTCTCATCGATCAGTTCCAGCGCTTCGCCCACCTGGGTGCGTGCGAGACCGGCAAAGGCCGCGAAATCCTTCGGCACCCCGGCGACGAAAAACACAGCGTCGCCGTCGCCGAGGCCAAGCCGGGAGCGCAACGCTTCGGTGCGGTCCTCGCCGATGTTCTTGGCGACGGGCCCTGCGCCTTCGCCGTCGCGGTAGAAGATATAGCCGAGCCCCGGCTGGCCTTCCTTCTGCGCCCAGGAGTTCATCCGGTCGCAGAACGCGCGGCTGCCGCCGCCCGGCGCCGGAATCGCCCAGACACGGACGTTCTCGTCCTTTTCGATCATGCCGGCGAAAATCTTGAAGCCGGAACCGCGGAACGTGTCGGTGATGTCGCACATCTCGATCGGGTTGCGCAGATCGGGCTTGTCCGAGCCGTATTTCTGCATCGCATCGGCATAGGTAATGCGCGGAAACGGCGCCGGCGAGACGGCCCGGCCGTCGGCGAATTCCTCGAATACGCCGTGCAGCACCGGTTCGATCGCAGCGAAGACGTCATCCTGGGTGACGAACGACATTTCGATATCGAGCTGATAGAACTCGCCCGGCGACCGGTCGGCGCGGGCGTCCTCGTCGCGGAAGCAGGGCGCGATCTGGAAATATTTGTCGAATCCGGCGACCATGATCAGTTGTTTGAACTGCTGCGGCGCCTGCGGAAGCGCATAGAACTGTCCGGGATGCAGACGGCTGGGCACCAGGAAGTCGCGTGCGCCTTCGGGTGACGTGGACGTCAGGATGGGCGTCTGGAACTCCATGAAGCCCTGATCGATCATGCGCCGCCGGATGCTGGAAATCACCGCGCTTCGCAGCACGATATTCCGGTGCACCTTGTCGCGCCGCAGATCGAGAAAACGGTAACGCAGGCGGATTTCCTCGCCGTAATCCCGGTCGCTGTTGACCTCCAGCGGCAATTGCTCGGTCGTCCCCAGAACTTCGCAGGATTCGATCCGCAATTCGACCTCGCCGGTAGGCAGGTCCGGATTCTTGGTGTCGCCGTCGCGTTCTTCGATCCGGCCGGTAACGCAGATCACGGTTTCCAGCCGCAGCGCCTCGATCTCGGGAAAAATGTCGGAATCGACTTCGATCACGCACTGCGTCAGACCGAAATGATCGCGCAGATCGACGAACAGCAGATTGCCATGATCGCGTTTCCGGTGAACCCAGCCGGACAGGCGGGCTACTGTGCCGGCGTTCGCGGCGCGGAGTTCCCCGCAGTTATGGGTGCGGTAAGCGTGCATGGTCAGACCTTTGTTCGGGTGATCGACGACGTGAATACGCCGTTACCGGCGCGGGTCGCTGCGGGTTTTATAGTGATCGGGGTCCGGCTTCAAGTAATGCCGGAAACCGTGTATGACATCTTCCATGTCAATCATCACCGAGACGGCGGAACTCGCCGAATTCTGCGCGCGCGCCGCGGCCTTTCCCTACATCACCGTCGACACCGAATTCATTCGGGAAAAAACCTACTGGCCCCGTCTCTGCCTGGTTCAGGTCGGTACCCCGGACGAAGCTGTGGCGATCGACGCGCTGGCGGATGGTATCGATCTCCAGCCGCTGTACGATCTGCTTGCCGACGGAGCCGTTCTCAAGGTGTTCCATGCCGCCCGCCAGGATGTGGAAATATTCGTCAATCTGACCGGCAAGGTACCGACGCCGCTCTTCGATACACAGATCGCCGCGATGGTGTGCGGCTACGGCGATTCCGTCGGCTACGAGCGTCTGGTGCGCGATATCGCCAAAAAATCGATCGACAAGACCATGCGCTTCACCGACTGGTCCAAACGCCCGCTGGGTAATAAGCAGATCGATTACGCGCTCGGCGACGTAACCCACCTGCGAAAGATATACGACAAGCTGGCAAAGCAGCTGGAAGATACGGGCCGGGCCGCATGGCTGTCGGAGGAAATGGATATTCTGACGGATACTGCGACCTATCTGATCCAGCCGGAAGACGCGTGGAAACGCCTCAAAACCCGCAGCCGCAAACCGCGCTATCTCGCCAATGTGCGCGCCCTGGCCGCCTGGCGGGAAGCCACGGCGCAGAACAACGACGTGCCGCGCAACCGCGTCCTCAAGGACGAATCGCTGACCGAAATCGCCGCACACACGCCGAAATCGGCGGACGAACTGATGGGTCTGCGGGCGATCAAGCGCGATCGCGTCGGCAACGAACGGGCGCGCGAACTTATCGGCGTGCTCGACAAGGTCAGGGCGATGGCCAACGACCAACTGCCTGAACCGCCCGCGGAAGGCCCCGATACGTCCAATAACGGTCCCTCGATGGAGCTGCTGAAAGTCCTGCTGAAGCTGAAATGCGACACACACAAGGTTGCGCAGAAGCTGATCGCGTCGTCCAGCGACATCGAAGCCCTCGCCGCGGACGACAATGCGGATGTCCGCGCGCTGACCGGCTGGCGCCGCGAGGTTTTCGGCGAAGACGCGCTGCGGCTCAAACGCGGCGAGCTTGCCCTGACCGCCGACGGATCGCGCATCAGACTGATCGAAATTTCGGGTTAGCTCCCAACCGGGATATTGATGCGCCGATTGACCTGATCCAACGTATCGGCCAATATAATCAGTACACGGATTATATTGGGTTTGGGTGATGAGCACTGTCCCCCCGCATCAGGTTGTCGTCATCGGGGGCGGATACGCGGGTTTGACTACCGCAGCCCGGATTGCCGAATCCGAAGCGGCCGTCTCGGTCATCCTGGTCGATGCCAAGACACAATTCGTCGAACGCATCCGGTTACATGAAATCGCTGCGGGGAGTACGCCGCGCGATCTGGACTACGAAGCGTTCATGCAGGACCGCGGCGGCGCTTTCATCCAGGGCCGCGTGGAAGCACTCGATACCGCTTCGAAATCGGTCCGTCTGCTGGGTCCGAACGGCGTTGAACAATCCCTGGAATACGACACGCTGGTTTACGCTCTCGGCAGCCAGACCGACCTGACGCGTGTACCCGGTGCGGCACAGTACGCGGTCGGCCTGGATTCGTCGGAAGGATCGATTACCCTGTTCCGGACGCTGGAATCCCTTGCGAAATCCGGGGGAACAATTCTCATCGCCGGTGGCGGCCTGACCGCGATCGAGGCGGCCTGCGAATTCGCGGAACGACTGCCGGGACTGGACGTAAAAATCGCGCCGGGGCGCAGCTTCGGACCGGATGCCGGTCCGGGCGGTTTATCCGCCGCCGGGCACAACCACGTCCTCTCAACGTTGCAGCGATTGAACGTGGAAAGTATTGACGGCGCGCGTATCGTCGAAGTCGCTTCCGACCAGGCCAATCTCGAAGACGGCAGATCCGTCCCCTTCGACGTCTGCGTCTGGGGCGCAGGATTTTCGGTTCCAGGCCTTGCCGCAGACGCCGGAATTCGCGTGAATCGCAGCGGTCAGATAGAAACCGACGACACGCTTGTGTCGGTCAGCCATCCGGACATTGTCGCGGTCGGCGACGCGGCCGAGGTGATCGCGGACCCCGCAGGCGTCTGCCGCATGAGCTGCGCCGCCGGCCGACCGATGGGAGAACGCGCCGCACGGACCGTTCTCGACCGTTTGGCCGACCAGCCCCCCGCCCCTTTCGAGTTCGCATACAGTTTCCGATGCGTCAGCCTGGGCCGGGACGATGGACTCATCCAGTTCGTCGATGCACAGGACCGCGCGGTGGAGGAAGTCTGGACCGGCGCCCGCGGGGCCCGATGGAAGGAGTATATCTGTCGACGGACGCTGAACGGCGTCGGCTTCGACGACGATCTCGGCCCCCCACCGGATACGCCGCCAAACGTACTGCCAACATAGGCGGCCCGGCCCTTGGGGTCAGCAATCCAGGTTTTCCAGCACCTCGCGCGCCAGCGGCACGGTGATGCCGCGTCTGGTTGCGAGCGACGCGTTGTTCAATCGCTCCACGAGCAACCGGGCGGCGGCAAACGACCGGTCCATACGATTTAGCAGGTAGGTCAGAACCTCGGCGCCGACATCCATCTGCTGATCGGCGAACATCTTCACCATCACCGCCGCTATCAGGGTTTCGTCCGGAGCATCTATGCGGATATTGGGCGCGGCGCCCAAACGGGATTTCAGATCGGGCAGACGATTTTTCCACCGCGCCGGCGGCTCGCGCGTGGCGACCAGCACGTGCGTTCCCGCCGCTGCCGCGGCATTGAACAAATGAAAAATCCGCTCGTCGTGGCGGGGGTCGACAGGCCCGTCCACGAATACCGGCCCGGTGGGCAACGAGAAACCGTCGTCTTCCGCCGGGTCGAATATCGCGGCGTTCGTTTGCGCGCGCCACACCTGACCGAGATGGGTCTTGCCGCACCCGGCCGGCCCGACAAGAACCACCGCGGGTCCCGGCCAGTCGGGCCACCTGTCGATCCAGGCGACAGCATCTGCATTGGACGGCGAGACGAGAAAATCCTCGCGTCCCATCGCGGCGCGATGCCGGAGGTCGAGCGCCAGCTGCATGGCCCGGGATCCGGTCACCGCCCGCGCGGCCCGTCTTCTTCGACCCCCGCCATCTGGCGGGTCCACGACACCATATAGCTCGCGCCGGAAATCACTGTCGTCGCACCGACGACGTAAATCGCGGTCTGTACCAGTTCGCCGATATCCAGCCGAAAGCCCAGCTCGGCCAGCACGATCGCGGCCAATGCCAATTGGGCCGCCGTATTGATCTTGCTGATGATCAGCGGTCGCATTTTCACTTCCAGCCGGACCAGAAACAGGATGATGACCCCGCCGACGATCAGCAGGTCGCGAAACACCACCAGCACCACCAGCCAGTTCGGCAGATTGCCCTGTAGTCCCAGCGTCACATAAACACCCACCAGCAGCGTCTTGTCGGCCATCGGGTCCAGAATGGCGCCGAGCTGAGTGGTCTGGTTGTTGTGCTTGGCGAGATATCCGTCCAGCGCATCGGAAACGCCGGCCAGCACGAACAGCACGAATGCGGCGAGATGGGCCGATTGCATGATCAGATAGACCGCGACGGGTACGGATAGCAGGCGTCCGAACGTGATCAGGTTGGGCAGGTTCACCTGGGCGCGCCCCCGGCCGCAGGCACCTGCCCGGAGGTGGACGCCGGTTCGACCGGCTCGGCGGCGGGCAGCTGCTGGGAAGTCGTTTCCGGCTGTGGCGAAGGGGTGCGCGCATCGCGCAGAATCCAGTTCACCGCGCCGCGTTCCAGCACCAGGTCGCGCTGCGCCAGCGCGGTCCGAAGCTGCGTCGGATTGCCGAAATACGTCAATCGAAGCGTCGCCTGTGTTCGGGAAATCGTCACAAGCTGCACATTCTGCAAAAACGCGATTTCACGCAGGCGGCGGCGCATTTCCACCCATTCACGGAGTTCGTTCAGCGCGAAGTCGGCAATCAGCGTATCGCGGCTGTCGAGCCTCAGAACGTTGTCGCGCTTCCAGTCTTCTTCGATCTGCCGGGATGTCTCAAGCGCGATCCGGGCAAGCGCATCGGCATCAGTTTCACTCTCCCCGATCCTGAAAATACGAATGCCGGTCCGATCCGACCAGGGACCGCCAAGATAGCGCAAGGACAGGTTTACGTTCCTTTGCCCCGAAACGGTTACAAGGTCGACGACGGCTTCCGCAATCACCACGGTTGCGGCACCGTAACGTTCGCCGATCGTGTCAATTTGCGCCTTGCTGCCGGCGGCTGCCTGTTCTGCGCTGATATCCCTGATATCCGCGAGGTCGCCGACGGGCAAGCGCAACGGGACCAGGCCGCCGGAGGGCGGCACGGCGTTCCAGGCGTCGAACCAGGGATTGGGATCGTCCCAAAGCAGTTTGGCGCCCCCGGAATCGAGCACAGGCAGCAACAACACAGGTTTGGAACGCGTTTCGGCGAAACCGACCCCGGCATTTCGCAAGAACCGGCGAACGTCGGCGCGGCGAAACTGAAATCTCAATGTGCCGATGTATCGCACGCGCGATGTTTTCTCTTCGTCGATACCGAAGCTCAAAACCATGGCTTCGATGTCTGCATGAGCGGGCTGTGCGACGGACTGAATCTGGTCGGCGGGTACAAGACGCGCCATCAATTTCCGGAACGCGCGATGGTGCGCCTCGACAATGGCTTCCTGCCGGGCCCTCGCGGCTGTATCCGACGTTTTGTCGACCTCGATACCGGTCACGGCGTAGATGTTCGGCGACTGCGCCTGACCGGTCATCGGCGCGACAAAAGCGAGGATTGCCGTTATTAGTCCGACCCCGCAACAGATTCGCGTCATGGCGTTCAAATAGCGGCGGGCATTGGGTATCCTGCCCACGTGTAAAATCTTCGCGTTCATGATTTTTCTATCCTACCACCATCAGCCAAGGCGTCGCAGTCATTAACGGTCCCAGCTACAAAGAGTCAGGCGTCGATATAGAGGCAGGCGCCGATCTTGTCGAACGCATCAAGCCGCTTGCCCGTTCCACGGATCGTGCCGGCGTCATGGGCGGTCTCGGCGGATTCGGCGGTTTGTTCGACCCCAAGGCGGCCGGCTACGATGATCCGGTACTGGTCGCGGCGACCGACGGCGTCGGCACGAAGCTTAAAATTGCAATAGATATCGGTCTGCACGACACCGTTGGAATCGATCTTGTCGCGATGTGCGTCAACGACCTGGTGGTTCAGGGGGCGGAACCTCTGTTCTTTCTGGATTATTTCGCGACTGGGCGGCTGGATCCGGAGTCCGCGGCCGCCGTCGTCGGCGGCATCGCCGAGGGATGTCGCCAGGCAGGATGCGCGCTGATCGGCGGCGAAACGGCGGAAATGCCGGGTATGTATGGTGACGGCGATTACGATCTGGCCGGATTTTCCGTCGGCGCGGCGGAACGGGAAAATCTGTTGCCGCGTTCAGACATTGCCGCCGGGGATATCATCCTCGGTATGGCGGCCTCCGGGGTGCATTCCAACGGGTTCTCGCTGGTACGTCACGTGTTGGCGGGCAAAAGCCTTGATCTCGGCGCAGAGGCAGCCTTTGCCAAGGGCAACACCTGGGGCGAGACATTGCTCACCCCGACCAGAATCTATGTCAAATCCTGCCTCGCGCTTCACCGCGCGGGGCTGAGCAAGGCATTCGCCCATATAACCGGCGGCGGCCTGACGGAGAACATTCCCCGTATTCTGCCGGACGGAATGGCAGCCGGTCTGGACCCCGCCGCCTGGCCCATGCCGGCGGTATTCACGTGGCTGATGACCGAAGGCGGTGTCCCGACCGAAGAAATGGCGCGCACTTTCAACTGCGGTATCGGGATGATCGCCGTTGTCGCCCCCGACCGGGCGGACGACGCCCTCGCCGCCCTCGCCGAAAACGGAGAGTACGCGTTCCGGATCGGCGAGATCGTCGCCCGCGGAAACGGCGGCGCTGTCCGGCTGCCGGGTCTGGAAGACGCGTGGCGCGGGTGAGAACAGCGGTCCTGCTCTCGGGACGGGGATCCAATCTTCAGGCCCTGATCGATGCGGCGGCGCAACCGGAATTTCCGGCGGAAATCGTGCGCGTGATCTCCAATGTGCCGGATGCGGGCGGGCTGAGCCGCGCGGAAAACGCCGGCATCGCCACCGCGACCGTCGACCACCGCAATTTCGACGGACGCGCCCCCTTCGAAGACGCGCTTCAGGCAGAGCTGGAAGCGGCCGGTGTCGAACTGGTTTGTCTTGCAGGTTTCATGCGACTGTTGACCAAGCGCTTCGTCGACCGCTGGCATGACCGGATGATCAACATCCACCCGTCGTTACTGCCGTCTTACAAAGGCCTGCACACGCACGAGCGCGTCCTGGAAGACGGCGTGCGGTTTACCGGCTGCACGGTTCATTTCGTCCGGGCGGAGATGGATGCCGGTCCGATTATCGTCCAGGCAGCCGTTCCGGTGCTACCCGGTGACGATGCAGATATCCTGGCGGCGCGGGTTCTCACCGCGGAGCACAGATGCTACCCGCTCGCCCTGAAACTGGTAGCCGACGGCAAAACACGGGTGGTGGAGGGCCGGGTCGAGATAGCCGAAGCTGCCGTCCCGGACGTTATTTCATTGAATCCGGATGACGGAAACACCTGAAGAAAAGTCACGACCGCTTCACCCGGCCCGAACACCGCGCTATAAAACAGCGGGAAACAATTGCGACCGCGACATACCAAGGAGTATCGCCACATGGCCCTCGACATGGAAAAAGAATTCGAACGCCACCAGAAAGGGTGGGAAGGATTCGCCAAGTTTATCTTCATCGGTACGGTGACAGTGATCGTCATCGTCGGGCTTATGGCGTTGACGCTCCTCTGACACAGGCGCGACCGGGAATCAAAAAAGGCGGGGATGACCCCGCCTTTTTTGCGCCTGCGCCGTGGCGCGGGTAAAAGCGTTCAGCCGACGATGTCGGTTCCGGCAAAGAAAAACGCGATCTCTTCCGCAGCCGTTTCAGGCGCGTCGGACCCATGGACCGAATTCGCTTCGACCGATTCGCCGAAATCGCGCCGGATCGTCCCTTCGTCGGCATTCGCCGGGTTGGTCGCGCCCATGACCTCGCGGTTTTTGGCAATCGCATCCTCTCCTTCAAGCACCTGTACCACCACCGGACCCGACGTCATGAAAGTGCACAGATCGTCGAAAAACGCCCGCTCCTTGTGGACCGCGTAGAACTGCTCTGCCTGGTCAGGGGTCAGCTGCATGCGGCGCTGGGCGACAACGCGCAGCCCTGCTTCTTCAAATCGCGCAACGATCGCGCCGGTAATGTTTCGCCGCGTTGCGTCGGGCTTGATGATGGAAAGCGTACGTTCGACTGCCATGAGGGCCAAGGCTCCTGTTCGGTTATTCGGCGGGCCTTATAGACGGTTCAAGATACCGGGGCAACCAATTCATTTCGCAGGTGCGAAATCGCATTTTTTCCTGAATATGGTGGATCGCGCAGCCGCCCGAAAAAACGTTAACCCTGTTTCTCCCAGCCGCCGCGCTCGGTCTGTTGCCAATAGGTAAGCACGTGGTCCGCCGCCTTGTAGTCGCTCCACCGTCGGCGCGCTTCGGCGACGGCGGCATCATCGCGTCCGTCAAACATCTCCAGACAGCGGCGCCAGGCCGTGATCTCGCCCGCCGTCGCCCCATCCGTCAGCACCAGAATGTCCGCCCCGTTCGGATTTTCGTCGTCCGGCGTGATCCAGACCGGCTGCCTGTCCGCATTGCCGTCGCGCGCAGTCCCGTGCGGCAGGAAGGAATTCTGGTCGAACGTCCAAAGCACACTGCTGAGCGCCTCCGCCCGTTCGGCGGACCCGGTGCGAATCACCGCGCGGGCGCCGCTTTCCAACACCTTCTGGATCAGTTTGGGCAGCGCGCGGTCAAGCGGCGTATGCAGCAGATGATAGAAACTGACCTCCGTCACGATGAACCGTCAGCTCTCGTAATGGTCCGCCACCAGACGATCCAGCAGGCGTACGCCGAACGCCGTCCCGCCCTTGGGCACCGTTGGCATATCCTTGGCCGACCACGTTACCCCGGCAATATCGAGATGCGCCCATTTGACGTCTTCCTTGATAAAGCGCTGCAGAAACTGCGCCGCCGTGATGGAGCCGCCCCAGCGTCCGCCGATGTTTTTCATGTCCGCGATATCCGAGTTGATCAACTTGTCGTACGCCTCCCCCAGGGGCATGCGCCACACCGGTTCGCCGACCGATTTGCCGGCCGCGGTCAGCTTTTCGCAGATTTCGTCGTCGTTCGCGAACATGCCGGCGTTTTCATTACCCAGCGACACGATGATCGCGCCGGTGAGTGTCGCAAGATCGATCAGCGTATGCGGCTTGTAGCGGTCCTGGCAGTACCACATGGCATCGGCGAGTACGAGCCGCCCTTCGGCGTCGGTGTTGATCACTTCGACGGTCTGACCAGACATGGTTTCGACCACGTCGCCAGGACGCTGCGCGGTCGAGGATGGCATGTTTTCCACCAGCCCGACCACGCCGACAGCGTTAACCTTCGCTTTGCGCCCGGCCAGCGCCTTCATCAGGCCGATGACGACGCCGGAACCGCCCATATCCCACTTCATGTCTTCCATGCCGGCGGCCGGCTTTATCGAGATGCCGCCGGTATCGAAGGTTACGCCCTTACCCACGAAGGCGATGGGGCGCTTGTCTTTCGCGCCGGGGGCGCCGTTCCACTGCATCACCACCAGGCGCGGCTTGTTGGCGGAGCCCTGCGCGACGCCGAGCAGCGCCCCCATATTGAGCTTGGCCATCTGTTTTTCATCCAGCACGGAAATCTTGATGCCCAGCTTCGACAGGGAACGCGCCTGTTGCGCCAGCGTAACCGGATAGATGATGTTCGCCGGTTCCGACACCAGGTCGCGCGTCATGAACACGCCGTCGGCTACTTTCGCGAGCGGACCATAGGCTTTTTTGGCATCGTCCGAATCACGCGATGCCACCGTCAGCGTTGTCACGCTGGGCTTCGCATCCGCCTTTTCGCGGGTGCGGTACTTGTCGAACCGGTAGGACCCGAGCAGCGAACCGTAGGCGACGTTCGCCGCCAATTCCCAGGTCTTCAGCTTCGCACCCTTTATCGGATCGACGGCGACCATTGCGGTTTTATCGCCAGTGCCTGCGACTGCTTTCCAGGCTCTGCCGCCGAAAGCCTGTGCCGCGAGGTCGTCGACCCGTTCCGCTTCTCCGAGGCCGATCAGAACGATGCGGCTGGCGCCGACGCCGCTGGGCGCCATGACGGTCAGCGACTGACCGCTCTCTCCCTTGAAACGGCTCGCGTTTATCGCTCGGGTCAGCGCGCCATCGGTCGCCTTGTCGACCCGTTCCGCCGTCGCCAGCAACTTGCCTCCGGACAGGGCGCCCACTACCAGGGAACCGGTTCTCGGAAGGGAAGGAGAGGAAAAATTGATCTTCATTCTAGAACTCCGCAGGGTTGTCGGCGCGCCGGTGCATCGGCCGCATCTTTCGCGGCGGACTGTAACAAGCATTGGACCAAACTTGAAAATCTAAATCGTCAGGGGCTGTTCGGGGAAGCCGTCGATTGGCCGACTCGCCTCTCCTTGCTCCCGGGTATATCTATCCTGGCTAATTATCGCACTGCCGGTCGCGCCGTATGCGATGGCATACGAAATCCGGTTCGACCTTTACCCGCCGACGGTTTTCGTTCACGCCGTATCCGAATAGATTATCGAGCTGGTGCCGGAAGGCGTTCGGTTCGCGGTACTGGACGTCACTGGCAACGGAGTATTCGAAGTCATCTCGCATTACGTGACCTCCCCGCACGTCAGATACATGGGGTCGTCACGGCAGTCCACGGCCCTTCGATAGAGCGACATCGGAGATTCGCCGCGGACAAAAAGCCGGAGGACATTTGAATTCACGTGCCGAGCAGGGAGGTAGAGCAAGCATTCGGCGTCTTGTTGAAACCCAGGCACGCCCATCTTGTGAAAATGACCGGCATGTCGGCCGCGGTCGTAAAGTCCTGACCGTTTCCCGGCTATGACGACCCCAATACCGTTCCCGACTGATTCGTGTCGCGGAATGACCGTCGAAAATCGGATTACCGATTGTTTTTTATAACAAATTCGATTGTGACAGCGTAAAGCCAAAAACATATAGTGCCGGCATGGGCCAGCTTCACCGCTATATTTTTCGTCAGCTCCTCTGGTGGTCGATCGTCGTCGCCGCCAGCCTTACCTGCATCGTCTGGCTGACCCAGTCCCTGCGATTTGTCGAAATGATCGTCAATCGCGGCCTTTCGGCGACGACATTCGTAACCTTCACCATGCTGTTGCTGCCGACGTTTCTGTCGCTGATCGGCCCCATCGCGGTTTTTGCCGCCGTGATGTTTACCTACAACCGAATGGTGAACGACAGCGAAGTCGTCGTCCTGCGCGCCAGCGGAATGGCGCCGTTCAAGATCGGGCGCCCGGCGCTTGTTCTGGCGATCCTGACCATGGCGCTGGGGTATCTCAATTCCCTGTACCTGATGCCGGCCACATACCGGGAATTTAAAGACATTCAGCGCGAGTTCAGGTCCGAGCTGTCCGCGCTGTTTCTTCAGGAAGGCGTCTTCAATCCGGTGACCGACGGCATCACGGTCTTTGTCCGCGAACGAAGCGAAGACGGAGAACTATACGGGATCATCGTTCACGACGAACGCAAGCCGGAAACCCCCGTGACGATGATGGCGGAAAGAGGCGCCATCGTGAGCAGCGAAACAGGACCCCGTGTCCTGATGGTCAATGGCAACCGGCAGGAAGTGCAGGCCGACGACGGACGCCTGTCGCTGCTCTACTTCGATCGATACACGTTCGACCTCAAGAACATTCAGGACGAAATTACGCAGTACTGGCGGGAGCCGCGAGAGAGATTCCTGCACGAGTTGTTCCATTTCGACGAAGATCCGAAAAAAGTGCACGCCTACTCCCAGCTACGAATGGAAGGGTTTTTCCGCTTGTCGTCGCCGCTCCTGTATCTGACTTACATTGCGATCGGACTCGCGATGTTGCTGGGGGGTGATTTCAATCGGCGAGGTCAGTTGCTCCGGATTTCAATCGCGGTGTGCGCTGTCATGATGGTGCAGATCGCGTCCCTCGGCACCAAGAGTCTCGGCGAAAAAATACCGGAATTCGCGGCAGCGCTTTTCGCCATCCCGATTGTCACGACAGTCGTTTTCCTGGTCATGCTGAGCTCATCACGGCCGAAAAGTCGCAACCAGCGGATCGGTGTGCAAGAAGAGATGGCGACATGAGGCTTTCGCGCACACTATCGTCCTATATCGGGCGTCAGTTCCTGTCGTCCTTCCTGGCCTTCACGGTCGGTTTGATCCTGATCATCACCATATTCGATACGCTTGAACTTTTCAGACGAGTGTCCATCCGTCAGGGTGACATCGCCTCTCATGCGGTTATCTCGATGGCGTTGCTGAAGATCCCGACGATGACCGAAAAAGCCATACCTTTCTCGGCGCTGCTGGGGGCGATGTTGGCATTCTGGCGCCTGAACCGGCATCACGAATTCGTCGTCGCGCGCGCGGCGGGGGTATCGATATGGCTGTTTCTCGCGCCGCCGATAGCGCTGGCAGTTCTGATCGGTTTGTTCAAGATTGCGGTCTTCAATCCATTCTCGTCGGCGATGCTGCTCAAGTACGAAGTCCTGGAAGCGAAATACATCCGCGGGAAATCGAGCCTCGCCGCGCTCGCCAATCAAGGTCTCTGGTTCCGCCAATCCACCGGAGACGGGCACTACATTCTCCATGCCAGCAACATTGCGCCGCGCGACATGCGGATCGATAAGGTCATCGTGTTCCTGATGCAGGAAAATGATCGCTTCGTAGGACGGATCGATGCGCCGAGCGCGACGCTGGAGGACGGTTTCTGGCGACTGGACAGCGCCGTCGTCACCGCACCGAACCAACCACCGACGCGATACGACATCAGGCGCCTGCCCACCGATCTCACCCGCGGCAACATCAACGACAGTTTTGCTCCGCCGGAGACGATCTCGTTCTGGGCACTGCCCGGCTTCATCCGAATACTCGAGAACACCGGGTTTTCCGGGGTGCGTCACTTACTTCACTGGCATACGCATCTGGCGCTGCCGCTGATGCTGGCAGCCGTCGTCATACTGGCAGCAACGTTTTCCCTGCGGCCTATCCGGCGGGGCGGTACTGCGATCATTATGGTATCCGGCATCGGCACGGGGTTTCTTCTCTATTTCCTGTCGGATGTTGTGTATGCGCTGGGTGTCTCGTCGAAGCTGCCGGTCGTCCTGGCGGCATGGTCTCCTGCCCTGATAACATCGTTTCTGGGGGTCGCCGTTCTCCTGCACCTGGAGGACGGTTAGGTTGAAAGCGCGAGGACTGCGACATGCGATGGCCGCGTTCGCGGCCCTGATCCTGTTTCACTCTGCCGCCATGGCGCAGATCGGTTCTCGCATGGACAGGAACACACCGGTCATTTTCAAAGCCGACCAGCTTCGCAACGAGCAAAAACTGGGCATCGTCATTGCAACGGGCAACGTGGAATTTTCGCAGGGTGAGCGGACGCTTCTGGCCGATGTCGTCACCTATAACCGGCGCGAAGACACGGTCACCGCGAAAGGCAATATCAGCCTGGTCGAACCGACCGGGGAGGTGATCTTTGCGGACCGGGTCGAACTGACCGGCGATCTCCGAAACGGCATTATCGAAAACATGCGCGTTCGCCTTTCCGATGACGCCCGCATCGCCGCGGCGGGCGGACGTCGGATTGGCGGCGAGAAGACGGAATTCCGCAAGGCCGTCTATTCGCCCTGCAAACTGTGCGAGAAAGATCCCTCGCGCGCACCGATTTGGCAGGTCAAGGCATTCAACGTCACCCACGACCAGACGTCACGCGACGTGGTCTACAAGGATGCGTTTCTCGAATTTTACGGCGTCCCCGTGATGTATACGCCGTACCTGTCGCACCCCGATCCGACGGTCGACCGGCGGACCGGGTTTCTGATCCCGACCTATGGCAGCGATTCGGATCTGGGACAGTTCGTCAGCACACCGTACTATATCGACATCGCGCCCAACATGGACGCAACCATCACACCAACCTTCACCACGGGCGAAGGGATCGTCGGCGCCGCGGAATTACGTCACCGGCTGAAAAATACGGCGTACAAGCTGGACGGCAGTCTAACGTATGCAGCCAAAGACGCGGGAGACGACGACACGACCCGCGGCCATATCCGTGGCAACCTGCTGCATGAATTTGACTCCACCTGGCGCGGCGGCGCAGAAGTATTCATATCGACGGACGACACCTATCTGCGACGATACGGCATCAAATCGACGGATACGCTGGAAAACCGGCTGTATGTCGAAGGGTTCCGCGGGCGAAGCTACGCGGCGGCAAACGCCTATTATTTCCAGGGACTTCGCACCTCGGACGACCCTGGCAATACGCCGATCGTTTTTCCGAAACTGGATTACAACTACGTCGGCGAACCGGGCCGCTTCGGCGGTCAATGGTCTGTCGATGCCGGTTTCCTCACCCTCACGCGGACAGACGGAACGGACAGCCGGCGGTTGTCCGGAATTACACAGTGGGAACTGCCGCATATCTCTCGACACGGCGAGACATACCGCTTCTTCGCCTCGCTTCAGACAGACGCTTATCTGGCCAGCGACGTGGTCGACAGCGACGCCCCGAACCGCACCATCTCGGGCTTCAGTTATCGCGTCTTCCCTCAGGCGGGCGTCGACTGGCGACTGCCATTGGCTAGAAAGGACGGCCGATTTACTCAGATCGTCGAGCCCATGGTTGGAATAATTTTGGCGCCGGACGGAAAGAACACCGACCGCATCCCCAATGAAGACAGCATCAATTTCGAATTCGACGATACCAATCTGTTCTCCCAGAACCGGTTCGGGGGGATTGATCGGGTAGAAGGCGGCCCGCGCGTCAATTACGGGTTGAGCAGCGGTGTTTTCGGTCTGGGCGGCGGTTTCAGCTCCTTCTTCATCGGCCAGAGCTACCGGCTGGACGAAAGTGACGATTTCGGTGCGGATTCGGGACTTGACGAACACTTTTCGGACATCGTCGGACGTATCCGCGTCCGCCCGGGACGGTATGTGGACGCACTGTACCGGTTCCGGCTCGACAAGGACGATTTTACTGCTCGCAGAAACGAGGTATCGGCGTCGATGGGCGCGCCATGGCTCCGATTGCAGATCGATTATCTGTCGATAGACCAGCAGAACCTTATCGATTCCCAGGACCCGCAGGACGATTTCCGCGACCGTGAAGAAATCGCGCTGGCGCTACACTCGGAAATTACCGACCGCTGGAAAATCGGCGCGAGCACCCGACGGGACCTGAACAGCGGCGGCGGTTCGCTGAGACACAGGCTATTTTTCTCGTACGAAGACGATTGTTTCGAGTTTCGAACCGATTATTCCCGCACCTTCACCCGCGACCGAGACGTCGCGCCGACGGACACGATCCTGTTCCGGGTCGTTCTCAAAACGCTCGGCGAAGTGCAGACGTCAAGCGGCGTGAACTAACGCCGGTGCATGAGTTGAAGCCCGACGACAAGGCGATATATATTCGCACAACAGTCAGTACGTGAATCGGATGAAGCCAGGTAAACAACATTTTCTGAAATGCACGGTTGCGGCATTGCTGGCGATTCTGATTTCACCGGACTTTGCGCGTGCCCAGTCGGTGCAGCGCATCGCGGCGATCGTCAATGACGAACTGATCACTGCATACGATCTCGAATCGCGAATGAAGCTGGTCATATTGTCGACCCGCCTGCCCAACACGGTGGAAGTGAGGCGACGGATCAGCAGCCAGGTGTTGCGCACTCTGATCGACGAGCGACTGCAGATGCAGGAAGCAAAACGACGGAATATTTCGGTCAGCAAACGCGATCTCCGGCGCGCAAAGGTGACGATCGAGAAACAAAACAAACTTCCGGAAGACGGCCTGGAAAGAATGCTGCGGCAAAACGACGTGCCGCTGTCCGCCATGGAAGAACAGCTGAGTGCGGGCATCGCCTGGTCCAAGCTGGTTGGCCGCCGGTTACGTCCCCGGATAACGATCGGCGAAGACGAAATAGACGAAGCACTGCAGCGCATCAGCTCCAGGCAAGGGCAGACCGAATATCGCCTGGCCGAAATACTGCTCGCCGTCGACGGCCCGGAAGAAGAAGACAATGTCCGGCGCACCGCGGAGCGGATCCGCAATCAGGTTCAAAACGGCGCGAACTTCGCCGCGATCGCGCGGCAGTTTTCGCAAAGCCCGACAGCGGCGGTCGGCGGAGATCTCGGCTGGGTCCACGAAGCGGAGCTTAGCGAGAGTTTGAAGGACATCGTGCCCGGACTTTGGCGCGGTGCGTTATCAGAGCCGATCAAGACGGTAACCGGTTACAGACTGCTCGCCCTGCGCGGAACGCGGAAAATAGCTGAAACCGCGGCGAAACCGGCGACGGTCGACCTGCGGCAGATTTTTCTCCCCTTCCCGAATGCCGCGATGCCGGTCGATATAGAGGCGCAACTGGATCTCGGCAAAACGGTGCGCGACACTGCCACCGGCTGCAAGGATTTCGATTTACTGGCTAAGGAAATCCAGTCCCCCCGCCCACCCAATCTTGGCCGCTTTGCCGTGAAGGATTTGTCGCCCGCCATCCAGTCGGTGGTTCGGAACCTACCGGCCGGGAAGATAAGCGATCCGATAAAAATGCCCGGCGGCGTGCTGGTCCTGATGGTCTGCAGCCGTGAAGGGGGCAAGGGCGAAATCAAACTTCCGGAACGCGATGCCATCGCCGATCGTCTGCTGCAGGAGAAGCTGGCATTGATGGCCCGGCGGTATCTCCGCGATATTCGTCTCTCCGCCGTTATCGACATTCGGGTCTGACCGGATGCCGCACGATCGCCCGGTCGTCGTGACGATGGGGGACCCAGCCGGGATCGGCGGTGAAATTACCCTGATGACCTGGCGGGATCATCGCTCGGACCTGCCGCCATTTTATGTTCTCGACGACCCCGACAGACTGACGCGGTTAGCGGGACGGACCGGCATCTGCTGCCCGATAACCGAAATCGCTTCAGCGGCCGATGCCGCCGCGACATCTGGCAGCGCCCTGCCCGTCCTCCGCCTGAGTCGCCCGGTATCTGCTTTGCCGGGAGACGACAGTACGGCCGACGGTTCGATGGTCATCGAATCCATCGATCGGGCCATCGATGCGGCGATGGACGGCGACGCAGCGGGTATGGCGACGAATCCAATCCAAAAAAGCCGGCTCTACGCCGCCGGGTTCACGGCCCCCGGCCATACGGAATACCTCGGCGAACGGGCAGGGCTGAGCACGCCACCGGTCATGCTTCTCGCCGGACCCAGCGTGAAAGTTGTGCCGGTCACGATACATCTGTCGCTCAAGGACGCGATCGCCGCTCTGACGACGGACGAGATCGTCCGCACGCTGAAGATAACTATCGATTCATTGAAATCCGATTTCGGCATATCGCGCCCTCGGATCGCCGTGTCCGGCTTGAATCCGCACGCGGGCGAAAGCGGGCATATGGGCCGAGAGGAAATCGATATCATCGCCCCCGCCATCGAACGCCTGTCGGACGCGGAAGCGGACATAAGCGGCCCGCTCGCGGGCGATACCATGTTTCACGAAGCCGCACGCGCCACCTATGACGTCGCGGTCTGCATGTATCACGACCAGGCGCTCATCCCGATGAAAACTTTGGATTTCGATAACGGGGTGAATGTTTCGGTCGGGCTGCCGTTCGTCCGCACCTCCCCCGATCACGGCACCGCCTACAACATCGCGGGCACGGCCACCGCCAATCCCACCAGTCTGGTGTCAGCGATCCGCATGGCGGCCGACATTGCCGCGTGCCGCAAGAAGATTTCGGGCGATACCGGTCTTGCCTGAACCGCCGGATTTATCCGATCTGCCGCCGCTGCGCGACGTGATCGCAGCCCATGGACTGTCGGCTCGGAAATCGCTGGGCCAGAACTTTCTGCTGGATTTGAATGTGACTCGCCGGATCGCCCGGGCGGCGGGAACCCTCGACGGCAAGGTGGTGCTCGAAATCGGGCCCGGGCCCGGCGGACTCACACGCGCGCTGTTGGAAACGAATGCCCGGCGCATCGTCGCCGTCGAACGCGATCCGCGCTGTATCGGTGCGCTTGAAGAACTCGCCTCCGTTACCGCCGGACGGCTGCACATCGTCGAACAGGATGCGATGGCGTTCGATCACGCGGAGCTCACCGCCGAATTCGGGCCGATCGCAGTCGTCGCCAATCTTCCCTACAACATCGCGACGCCGCTGCTGATCGGTTGGCTGAAACGGATCGAGCTGTTCGACCGGATGATTCTGATGTTTCAGAGCGAGGTCGCCGACCGGCTGGCCGCCGCGCCGGGATCCAGAACATACGGCCGTCTGTCGGTCGCCGCCCAGTGGCGCTGCGACGTAAAGCCGCTGTTCACACTGCCGGCCCGTGCTTTCACGCCTCCGCCAAAGGTCGATTCCACGGTCGTCGAATTTATCCCGAGGGCCGCTCCCCTGGCCGAGGCTGACGGGGATGCCCTCGAAACCGTGGTCGCCGCCGCTTTCTCGCAGCGTCGGAAAATGTTGCGGGCTGCGCTGAAGGGAATTTTCAGGGATGCGACATCGACACTCGACGCAGCCGGCATCGCCCCCACCGCCCGGGCGGAAACTGTCGATATTGCCGGTTTTTGCGCGTTGGCACGCGCTTACAGGGCAGAGACGTCCTGACGGCTACTGCCATTCCCGCAGCCGTTTGACGAAATCGGTCAATCCGACCTGACGTTCGCGCTTCAGACGCTCGGCCGCAAGTATCGCCTGAACCTGTGCGACGCTGTCCTCGATATCGTAATTGACGATGATGTAGTCGTACTCGGGCCAGTGGCTGATTTCATCCGGCGCCTTCGCCATACGTGCGGCGACGACATCCGCGGGATCCTGTGCCCGTGACTGAAGTCGCCGCGCCAGTTCCTCGGTCGACGGCGGCAGGATGAAAACGCTGGCGAGATCGTTTCTCGCCGATTGCTTAAGCTGTTGCTCGCCCTGCCAGTCGATATCGAACAATACGTCTTTGCCGGAGGCCAGGGCCTCTTCCACCGCGCCCTTGGGAGTGCCGTAGTAATGGTCGAACACCTTGGCGTGTTCCAGAAGCTCCCGCCGGTTCAGCATCAGGTTGAATTCCGTGGGGTCGACGAAGTGATAATCGCGCCCGTCCACTTCGCCGGGACGCTTGGGCCGGGTCGTCACCGACACCGACAGGGAAATATCCTGGTCGCGTTCCAGCAGCAGGCGAGAAATAGTGGTCTTTCCGGCACCCGACGGCGACGACAGCACAAGCATCAGCCCGCGTCGCTCGATCCTTCCCGGTATCTCCGCCATGCCGAAACCTACTCGATATTCTGAATCTGTTCGCGCAGCCGTTCAATGGCCGCCTTCAGCGCCAGACCGATCCGTGTCAGTTCCATATCGGACGATTTGGAACACAGCGTATTGGCTTCGCGGTTGAACTCCTGACACAGGAAATCGAGCCGACGGCCAATGGCGCCGCCTTGGGCCATCAGATCGCGCGCCGCGGCGACATGCGCCACCAGCCGGTCGAGTTCTTCGCGGATATCCCCGCGCGCGACGATCAGCGCAAGTTCCTGTGCCAGACGCTCTTCCGGTACCGGGTTGTCGCCATCCAGCAGTTCGTCCAGCTGTTCGGCAAGGCGCGCCTTGCGGCGTTCGGGCTGCAGTTCCGCCAGGGCCGCGGCCTCGGACGTCAGACCGGCGATTTCTTCGATATGTTCCTCGACCACGGTCGCGAGACGTTCTCCTTCGCCGAGCCGGGCATCCGCGAGCGCATCAAGAAGAGCGTCGAGACTGTCGGCCACCGCCGCATCTCGGGCAGCCACCGTTTCCTCGTCTTCGGAATCTTCCTCGACAACCTCGACCACGCCACGCAGCGCCATCAACGCTTCGACGTTCACCGCGTCGCGGCTGCCGCGAAATTCCGCTGCCAGCGCCGCCATCTTGTCCAGCACGTCACGATTGACCTCCAGCGCAGGGGGTTTGTCGGGCCGCTGCAGGGCCAAGTTGATCGACAGATTGCCGCGCGCGAATTTTTCAGTGGCACGTTTGCGGGCATGAGCCTCGATGTGGTCGAAACCGTGCGGCAGGCGAAAGCGCAGATCCAGCCCCTTGGAATTGACGCTTTTGACTTCCCAGACCCAGCTATAGCCGGCTTCCGCACCATCCGCACGGGCAAATCCCGTCATGCTCGTAACCGTCACCGGCCCCTCTTTTTCTCTATTGCCCAAGACGTTTCACGAATTTGCAGGTTGTAACATTTTCCACGATCAAAGTCGCCCACGGGTTCCGGTCACTGTGTGCGCTGCCGCTGGATTCGCCGCCACCTGGCGACATTTCGGTTGTGCTCGCGCAGGGTATAGGCGAACGCATGCCCGCCCGTGCCGTCCGCGACGAAGTAGAGTTCCTTTGTATCCGCGGGGCGTACCGCCGCGATCAGCGCCGCGCGGCCGGGATTGGCGATCGGTCCCGGCGGCAGACCGACCCGACGATAGGTGTTGTAATCTGAATCGATATAGAGATCTGCTCGGGTCAGCTCCCGGCCCAGCGGGCGCCCGCCCCCGGTCACGGCATACGCGACCGTTGGGTCGGACTGCAGGCGCATGCGGCGCCGCAACCGGTTGTGAAAGACGCCGGACACCCGCGCCCGTTCGGCGCCGATGCCGGTCTCGCGTTCGATGATGGAAGCAAGGATAAGAACCTCACGCGGCGACGAGATGGCAATCTTATCGGCCCGTGCCGCCCAGGCCTCGGTCAACGCCTCGTTCATTGCCAGTTCCATTCGGCGCAGGATGGAGGCCCGTGAATCGCCGTAGCTGAAAAAGTAGGTTTCAGGGAGATAGATACCGTCGGGACGCGCGACGGGGACGTCGCCGACCAGACCGTCGGCGCCGGCAACCAGCGCAATTACCTCCTCCGTCAACAGACCTTCCGGGATCGTCAGCCGGCGCTTGACCGTCTCGCCGTTGACAAGATGATCGGCGATCGCCCGCATGCTCATCCCGGGTGAGAGCGCGAATTCGCCGGCCCGCATGCGCCTGGCGGTCTCGGTGTACCGCGCGCCCAGCACGAACAGATGTTCGTTATCGATCGCACCGGCAGAGGCGAGCTGATCCGCGATATCCTGCACGCCGGCGCCCTTGGGAATGATGATGGTGACGGCCTTGTCCAGCGGCCCTGCCGCGCGATAGGCGTCCCACGCCCAGATAACGCCCCCACCGATCACGACGACCGTCACCGACATCAGCACGGCCAGGAAGCGGACGGCGAACCGCCGCATGTCGAATCAGGAAGCCCGTTTGAACACGACCGAGGCGTTTGTGCCGCCGAAACCGAACGAATTAGACAGCGCGGTCTCGATGGGGCGCTCTTTCGCCTCGTTCGCGACCAGATCGATGTCGCAGCCCTCGGACGGATTTTCGAGATTCAATGTCGGCGGCGCGATGCCGTTCTCGATCGCCTTGACCGAAAAGATCGCCTCGACCGCGCCGGCTGCACCCAGCAGGTGTCCGATCGCCGACTTGGTAGACGACATGGACAAATTGTAGGCGTGATCGCCGAACAGCCGTTTAACCGCCCCGAGCTCGATCTCGTCGCCGACCGGCGTCGAGGTTCCATGGGCGTTGATGTAGTCGACATCCTCGACGTTCATCCGGGCGTTGCGCAAAGCGGACTGCATTGCGCGATATCCGCCATTGCCGTCTTCCGGCGGCGAAGTGATGTGGTAGGCGTCGCCCGACAGGCCGTATCCCGCCACCTCGGCGTAGATTTTCGCCCCGCGCGCCTTGGCATGCTCGTATTCTTCCAGCACGACGACGCCGGCACCTTCGCCCATCACGAAACCGTCGCGATCCTTGTCCCACGGACGGGAAGCCCGCGTCGGTTCGTCGTTGAAGTTTGACGACAACGCCCGTGCAGCTGCGAATCCGGCGATCCCCAGTCGGCAGATCGCCGCTTCTGCGCCGCCGGCGATCATCACGTCGGCGTCGCCGAACCCGATCAGGCGGGATGCGTCGCCGATGGCGTGCGCGCCGGTCGAGCACGCCGTCACCGGCGCATGGTTGGGCCCCTTGTACCCGTATTTGATCGACACCTGGCCTGACGCCAGATTGATCAGGCTGGACGGGATAAAGAAAGGCGAAATCCGCCTGGGGCCTTTCTCCTTCATCAGAAGAGCCGCCTCGGCAATCGTCTCGAGACCGCCGATCCCGGAGCCGATCATGACACCGGTCCGGTACGCGTCCTCGTCGCTGTCGAGCGTCCAGCCCGAATCCTCGATCGCTTCCGCCGCCGCGCCCAGCGCGAAAATGATGAACTGGTCCATCTTGCGCTGGTCTTTCGGCGATACATGATCGTCGGGATTGAACGCGCCGCCGGCGCCGTCGCCGACAGGCACCTGACAGGCGATCTTGACCGACAGATCGTCGGTATCGAAAGACTGAATGCCGGCGGCGCCGGATTCGCTCTTCAACAACCGGTCCCACACATAATCGACACCGGCACCCAGCGGGGTTACAGCACCGACACCGGTAACGACGACGCGTCTCAAGTCCATAGTCATGCTTTCACGCTTGCTGGAAGTTTCCGCCGCAGGCGCGCCCGCGGAGAGTACCGGAAATCAGCCGGCATTCTCGTCGATAAACGCAATCGCGTCCTTGACTGTCAGGATTTTTTCAGCGGCGTCGTCCGGGATTTCGCAACCGAATTCCTCTTCGAACGCCATGACGAGTTCGACCGTATCAAGGCTGTCCGCCCCCAGATCGTCAATAAAGCTGGCGTTTTCGGTCACTTTGCCATCATCCACGCCAAGATGTTCGACGACGATCTTTTTCACCCGGTCTGCGGTATCACTCATTTTTTTTCCCTGGAATTTACCGGCGTCCGAGCGAACGGCGGGCCGGTGTCTGGTTTGGTTTTCTCCTCGCCCGGAGTCAACATTTTCCGGTCGTGACACTAGATGGGGAAGCTTTTCCCCAGCGCTCTATATCATGGCCATTCCGCCATTTACATGCAAGGTTTGACCGGTGACATACGCGGCTTCGTCGGAAGCCAGAAATACCGCGCAGGCAGCCACGTCTTCCGGGGTTCCCAGCCGGCCGGCGGGTACTGCCTCGGTCAGTCTGGCGTGTTGTTCCTCGCCCAGTGATTCGGTCATGGCCGTCGCGATAAATCCCGGCGCGATGCAATTTACCGTGATCCCGCGGGTCGCCACTTCGCCGGCCAGCGCCTTCGACATGCCGATGATGCCGGCTTTGGACGCCGCATAATTGGCCTGTCCGGGATTGCCGGTCACGCCAACGATCGAGGTGATATTGATGATCCGGCCCCAGCGCGCCTTCATCATGCCGCGCAGAACCCCGCGGGACAGGCGGAAGCTCGCTGTCAGGTTGACGTCGATAACGTCCTGCCAGTCTTCGTCCTTGATCCGCATGGCGAGGTTGTCGCGGGTCAGTCCGGCATTGTTCACCAGTATGTCGACACCGCCCATTGCCTCGGCAGCGGCTGCAAGCATCGCATCCGCCGATTCCTTGTCCCCGAGATCGCCGGTGATGACATGCGTTCGCTCGCCCAGCTCACCTGCCAGCTTGTCCAGCGCATCCCTGTTGCGTCCGGCCAGGGCGACGGTCGCGCCTTTGGCATGCAGCGCCGTCGCGATGGCGCCGCCTATCCCGCCCGAGGCACCGGTGACCAGTGCCTTTTTGCCCGATAGATCAAACATTTCGCGCTCCTAGAAGGTTTTGAGGACGGTGTCGATGTCGTCCGGCGTTTCTGCGTTCAGGGACATCAGATCGCGATCAATCCGCTTGGTCAGGCCCGACAGCACCTTGCCGGCGCCGAGTTCGACCAGCGTATCGACGCCGGCGTCGCGCATCGCCAGTACGCTCTCGCGCCAGCGCACCATCGACGTCACCTGTTCGACCAGAAGCGAGCAGATATCGTCGGGATTTTCGGCAGGCGCCGCGGTCACGTTCGCCACCACGGGCACCAGCGGACGGACGATCTCGACTTCGCCAAGCGCTTTCTCCATCACATCCGCCGCGGGTGCCATCATCGCACAGTGGAACGGCGCGCTGACCGGCAATTTGACGCTGCGCCGGATGCCCCTCTCCCCGGCGATGTTTATTGCGCGCTCGATCGCGCCCATGGCGCCGGACAGCACCACCTGTCCCGGGGCGTTGTCGTTGGCCGGCGCGCAGACCTCACCTTCGGCCGCCGCATCGGCGATTTCCCGCGCCTGATCGAGTTCCGCGCCCAGAAGGGCTGCCATCCCGCCCTCGCCGACCGGGACCGCCTTCTGCATGGCCTGGCCACGTATTTTTAGCAGCCGCGCCGTGTCCGCCAGCCCGAATGTCCGGGCTGCTGCCAGCGCCGAGTACTCGCCCAGCGAATGACCCGCCACAAACGCACAGGCTTTGTCGATCTCGACACCGCCTTCCATTTCCAGAACCCGCAGAACGGCGATGCTGACCGCCATCAACGCCGGTTGGGCGTTTTCGGTCAGCGTCAGATCTTCGGCGGGCCCTTCCGCCATCAGCCGGGTCAGATTTTGCCCCAGAGCATCGTCGACTTCTTCCAGGGTTTCGCGCGCGATCGGGAACGCCGCCGCAAGTTCCTGGCCCATGCCGACCGCCTGGGACCCCTGTCCCGGAAACACGAATGCACGCGTCATTTGTCTCATCCCGCCATTTTTCGCCCGGTTCGGGCCGGTTTCGGCAGTCATATAGGGTGGAAAACGCGAGTCAAGATAGTGGCGCGAATCATGCGAGGATCGCTTGCGTGTGCCCGTCAAATGTGTATATTCCGGCGCCTCATAGCGCGGCACGTTGTTTTTTGCCGGAGTTCGACGCGTTTATCGCGAGGATCCGGGAAAGAAAGCCTGCCGAAAAAGGATGCCGGACGCGGCGACGCGCCGGATGCCAACCAGGAGTAACAAGGTGCCTCTATACGAAAGCGTGTATATCGCACGCCCGGATATTTCTGCGACCCAGGTCGAAGCCCTCACGGCGGACTGGACGAAGATTCTCGAAGACAATGGCGGCAAGGTCACCAAGGACGAATACTGGGGCCTGAAATCGCTCGCCTACCGGATCAAAAAGAACCGGAAGGGCCACTATTCGCTGATGAACATCGATGCGCCCCCGGCCGCCCTGGCCGAGATGGAACGCAACATGCGCCTCAACGAAGACGTCCTGCGCTATATGAGCATCCGCGTCGACGAGCATGAAGAAGGCCCGTCGGTCATGATGCAGAACAAAAGCAGCCGCGACGATCGCGGGCGCGGGCGTGACGGCGACAAGCGTCAAGAAGAACGCGCGGCGGCTCCGGAAGCCGAAAAGAAAGAAACGGCGGCCGAAACGCCCGCCACGGACGATAAGGAAACGGAAGAATGAGCCGGCGACCCTTTTTCCGGCGGCCCAAGAGCTGCCCGTTTTCCGGCGAGAACGCGCCGAAGATCGACTACAAAAACGTCAAGCTGCTACAGCGTTTCACGTCGGAACGCGGCAAGATCGTGCCCAGCCGCATCACCGCGGTATCGGCCAAGAAGCAGCGCGAGCTCGCGACCGCGATCAAACGCGCCCGCAACCTCGCCCTGATGCCTTTCATCATCAACTGATACGCCGCTAGCCGGCGGGCGGGACTGAATGCGCAACGCCCTGCTCATTCCACTGGGTGCGGGCGTTGTGTCCGCCATCCTCCACCTTTCCGTCACGCTGGGCTCGCCCGGCGCTTTCCTGCTGGCCTATTTCGCTCAGCTTCCGCTGGCCGCGACCGGACTGGCCTTCGGCGTGACGCAGGCGGCGGTGGCCGCAGCCTTTGCGGCAATTCTGGTCGCACTCTTTTCGCCGGGCGTCGGCGCGCTGAGCCTCTTCATCATCACCTCGGCTCTGCCGATTCTTATGGTGGTCCATTTCGCGCTCCAGAACCGGACGGACGAGCAAGGCAATGTTGTCTGGTATCCCTTGGGACGAATCCTCGTCTGGCTGTCTCTGCTCGGCATCGCCGCCTTTGTCGTGGCCTACGTCGTCTTCATGCAGGGCGACGGCGGCATACGCGGCGCGATCGAGACCTATCTGAAATCGATCCTGTCCGGATTTGCCCAGACCGATCAGGCAGCCGTCGACGCGATGACGGCGACGATGGCCCGGATGTTCCCGGGTGTCGCCGCCGCATCCTGGATACTGATGAACATTATCAACTGCGTGCTGGCGCAGCGTTTTCTGGTTGCCACGGACAATAATATCCGCCCGAAACCGGTATATTCGGATATCGAAATGCCGGTCTGGCCGGCCGGGATCGTCGTTTTAGGCGTGATTCTGGCGATTTTCGGCGGAGAACCGGGGTTTTTCGGCTTCAACATATTGTTGATCGCCAGCATACCTTTTTTCTTTATCGGACTGGCAGTTCTGCATAGTATCTCCGCCGCTTGGCCCGGACGCCCGCTCGCACTTGCTGGCGTCTACCTATTTCTTATTTTGGCGCTTTGGCCCGCGGCGTTCGTCGCCGTGCTGGGCGTGTTGGAATTCTGGCTGCGACTTCGCGATCGTGCGAAGGCGCGGCGCTCGAACAAGGGAAACGAATAATGGACGTGATACTGCTCGAACGAATCGAAAAACTGGGACAGATGGGCGACGTGGTCGCCGTCAAACCCGGCTTCGCCCGGAACTATCTGCTGCCGCGCAAGAAAGCGCTGCGGGCGACCGAAGCCAATCGTGCGGTGTTCGACCAGCAGCGCGCGCAGCTGGAAGCGGAGAACCTGAAACACCGCGAGGAAGCCGAACGCGTCGCCAGGGACATGGACGGCATGACCGTCATCATCGTCCGCCAGGCGAGCGACAGCGACCAGCTCTACGGATCGGTCACGCCACGCGACATCGCGTCCGGCATCACGGAAGCCGGTGTCACCGCCGATCGCCGTCAGATCAAGCTGGACCAGCCGATCAAGACCGTCGGCATGCACCCTGTTCGCGTTGACCTTCACCCCGAAGTTTCGGTGGAAGTGATCGCGAACGTGGCACGGACCCAGGAAGAAGCCGAGATGCAGGCGCGCGGCGAACGGATCAATCGCGATGGCGATGTCGTCGACATTGAAGAAGACGACGCCGTCGAGGTCGAGGCCGTCTTCGAAGAAGGCGCGGCGCCGGGTGCGGAGGAACTGTCAGTCAGCGAAGACGATGCCGCACCGGAAGCCGATGCGCCCGCGGAAGAGACCGGGGCCGGGGATGCTGCACCGAGCGAAGAAGATCCCGAAAAGACCGAGGGCTAAACAACCCCGATTATCTGCCGGTCGCGACGGTCCCGGCACCTGCCGGACCATTGGATTCCGGACACGGATTCTGTCGCCATGATGTGGCGCGGATCGACGCTGTCGTTTCTGCTGCATGGCGGTATCTTTTTCGGCCTGATCTTCGGTCTGCCGGCGATACCCGACATCTTCGACCGCAAGAAATTCGTCTCCACGGAAACCGAGTTGCCGGTCACCGTCGAAGTTGTCACCGCCGAAGAGGTTGACCGGCTGCTTGATGTCGTCACGCCGGATAGCCTGGAAAGGCCGGCAGAGGATGCCACGTCCGGCAAACTTGCGCCGCTGGCGATCGGGAAGGAACCGCCCGCCGATGCACAGGACTCCGACGCCGGGGCACCTCCGAATGCGGCATCGGCCAGCGACAGACGTCTGCCCGATAAAGAAACAACCGCCGGCAGTTCACGGAAAACCAGAATACCGGAAGGCCAGCTGAACCGGCAAAACATCGAACAAAGCAAGAGACAGCGCGCGAGCGAGCTTCGAAAACAGCAGAAACGCCCGAACCCGGCCATCTCGGAGGAGACCCAGCCCGCTGCGGCATCGACCGAATCGGAAAAAAGGGCAGACTCCGAAGCGGCGGACCGGACGCCGGCGCCGCCGGAAACCCGCGAACGCGAAGACACGACGCCGGAGACCAAACAGACTTCGGAAACGAAGCCGGTTGAGGTCGCGCAGGAAGCGCGCGAACCCCGGGATGCCGAGCCGGACCGGGCGGTCCAGTCGGCGCAATCGCCGAAGGTCGGAGACGCTGCTCGGGATAGGGCGCCGCGATCCGCGCAGAAGGCGGCGGAGCCGGAGACGAACCGGACGGACAGCGACCCGCCCCCGGGCGAGGAAGCGACAGCTTCCAGGCCCGCATCCGCATCGCCCGAGCAGGCCGTGCCAGCCCGGACTCCGTCGACGGAAATCCGCCCCGTGGAGACGGAAGCGGCCCGGCGTCGGGTGGAGCGGGAAGCCGACCAACCGCCGGTGCAGTCGCCCCCGTCGGAAAGCCCTGAACGTGAAGTTCCGGCGAAGCCCTCCGAAAACGCAAAGTCGGACGAGGAAGAATCGAGAGCCCCGGTACAGGCGGACAAAAGACAGCAGCCCGACACTCTGAACGAATTCGTTCAGTCCGTTTCGGGAAAAAACCGCGAACTGGTGCTGAAAATTTTCGCGGCGGATCGCAGACTGCTGAAAACGATTGAACCGGCGAAACCGGAAATCACCGCACCGAAAGAAGCCCGCGAGAAATCGATCGCACGCCTCGAAACGTCGGCACAGCAGGGCTTTCCGGCTGCCCAGTACAATCTGGCTGGCAAGCTGTTGCGCGGAGAGGACATGAACAAAGACGTGGCCGAAGCCCGAAAATGGCTGACCCGGGCTGCGGAACAGGGCCACGTGCCGGCGCAGACCCTGCTCGGACTTATGCGGTTCATCGGGGTCGGGTTGCCGCGCGACCTGGCCGAAACCGCCTTCTGGTGGTCGCTGGCATCGGATCGGGGCAGCGAGGGTGCCAAGGTGGGAGCGGAGCTCGTCCAGCCTCAGCTGAATCCCCGTGAACACGTCACCGCCAAGCGTCTGCGGTCCCGTTGGGGCACCCTGATCTCCGATCTTTCCGAAAGCGCAGCTGGCACGACGAACCTCGATTCTCTGAACAAGGACCTGCAGGACGCGGCGCAAAACGGCGATATTCGGGCCGTGTTGTCGCTTCTGGCGCGCGGCGCCGATGCCGACAGCGCCGGCGAGGAAGGACGCAGCACCGTCATCAACGCCGCCTGGCGCGGGCGCGAACAGATCATCCGTTTACTGCTGCGCCGTGGCGCGGACACGGAACTGACCGACGACGCCGGCGCGACCCCCCTGATCTGGGCCGCCATCAACGGACATGCGCGGGCGGCCAGGGGCCTGCTGGACAACGGCGCGAACCCGAACCTCCGAGACCGCGCCGGGCGCACAGCGCTGATGCGCGCGGCCTGGAACGGACACCGGGATGTGGTCGAATCGCTGATCGCCGCCGGCGCCCGGGTTGATGTAACGGACCGCGCGGGTTCGAACGCGCTGGGATACGCGTCCCGCGAGGGGCACGCCGATATCGTCGCGCTTCTCCGCGCAGCCGGCGCCAGATGAGACGCCGGGCGGTGCCACTGGCGCCCGGCGCGACGCACGATATACTCCGCCCAGACCACCCAAACGGGATTTCCCGATGACCGAACAGAAAATCGCCTTTGTCGCCGCAGCGTCAGAGTCCGCACGCAAGGCGGTTAAAGTGCTGAAATCGAAATACGACCACGTCGCGCCCGAAGAAGCGGACGTGATCGTCGCGCTGGGTGGCGACGGGCACATGCTGGAAACGCTGCATGCCTGGCTCGAGCGGGACGTCCCGATCTACGGCATGAACCGGGGAACGGTCGGCTTCCTGATGAACGAATATAGTCCGGCAAATCTGGCCACGCGCATTGCCGCCGCTGAGACCGTCGAGCTACGCCCGCTGGAAATGACCGTTCAGGACATACACGGCGAGAAAACGACCTCGGTGGCGATCAACGAAATTTCACTGCTGCGTCAGACCCGACAGGCGGCCAAGTTGCGGATAAAGATCGACCGCAAGGTTCGCATGCCGGAACTGATCTGCGACGGCGTTCTGGTCGCCGCGCCGGCAGGCAGCACCGCCTACAACCTGTCGGCACACGGTCCCATCATCCCGCTGGATGCGAACCTGCTGGCACTGACGCCGATCAGCGCCTTCCGGCCGCGTCGCTGGCGAGGCGCGCTGCTCCCGGCGACGGTGTCGATCTCGATAGAAGTCCTGGAACCGCGCAAGCGCCCGGTGAGTACGGTCGGCGATTATACCGAAGTCCGCGATGTAAAACGGGTGACGGTCCGCGTGTCCCGGGATAAATCGTTTTCTCTGCTGTTCGACCCGGATCACAATCTCGAAGACCGGATACTGAACGAACAATTCATTCCCTGACGGAGCGCCGCATGCCTAAGATCGTGGCGCAGGACGACGTTATCATTCGTACTGCGCAGGTAATTCTGGACCCCAAGACGGATCCGGAACGTTATGCGGCCTTCGCGGATTATTATCGCGTCGATATCCCCGATTTCGACGGCTGGGTCGGCCGCGTGCGCCGCACGGTGCCCGAACTGTATCCGGCGGACTTCGAGATGGTTGCCGACCAGGACGCGCTTTTAAATGCGGTTGGCGATGCGGACGGAATTATCTGCGAAAGCCTGACGATCGGCGAAGCGGAACTGGACGCCGCGCCGAAACTGAAAGTCGTCCAGAACTTCGGCACCGACACCCGCAATATCGATCTCGACGCCTGCGCCGCGCGTGGCGTGAAAGTCCATACGCTGCGGCGGCGCGTCAATGTGGCGGTCGCGGAGCACGCTTTCGCCATGATGCTGGCAATGGCGAAGAAACTGTCGCTGCTCAACGGCCGGATCGACGAAGCCAGCCTGCACGAGGCCGGGTTTCCGGCGCGCATGCACGACCGTCGCCATGCGGCGGCTGCCAACTGGGGACGCGTCGACGGGCTGGGGACGCTGTACGGCGCGACCGTCGGCTGTCTGGGTCTGGGGGAAATCGGCCGCGAAGTCGCCTCGCGGGCTCATGCGTTCGGTGCGAACGTGCTTTATCACCAGCGCAACCGGTTGCCGGAAGACATCGAAAAACCCCTCGGCGCGACCTATTGCAGCTTCGAAGACCTGCTCGCCCGGTCCGACTATGTCAGCATTCATCTGCCGAGCAACAAATCGACCGAAGCGCTGATCGATGCCGGCGCATTCGCCCGAATGAAGGATGGCGCCTATTTGGTGAACATTTCGCGCGCCGCGATCATCGACCGCGGCGCGCTGATGAACGTACTGGAGAGCGACCGACTTGGCGGGATAGCGCTCGACGTGCACTACGAAGAGCCGTCGCCGCCCGACGAACCGTTGAAAAATTACCCTAAGGCGCTGCTGACGCCCCACTCCGCGGTGGCGGGACGGCACAACGCCGCCGCCGACATGGAAGAGCTTATCTCCAACCTGGCAGCCGCTATTTGACCACCAACCTGTAATCCGGCGTGGTGTTCAGCGGGCAGGAATAGACGTATTCGCCGGGCTTGAGCGTCACCTTGTAATCCTTGGTTTTGCCCTGGGTCAGCCCGCCGCCCGACACGCTGGTCTTCGACACCTTGTGCAGCGCGTTACGCCAGTCGTAGCCTTTTGAGCGCAGCCAGAAGCCGAGCTCGTAGGGCACGTTCTTGTTCACCACCCGGAACGTATAGTCGCCGGGTTTGAGTTCCAGCGTCCTGGCGGCCTTGAGCCGCTTGTCGGCGGTTTTGCCGTTGATAGCGACGCAGTCGGACTTGCTCTTCGGCGCATAGCCGTGATTGGTGCCGTTTTCGCTTTCGATAAACTGGCATCCGACCTGGGTAAGGTTGATGACGGTCGCGGCGTTGGCCTGGGGGAGTCCGGCGATACCTGCCATTGCAGCGGCGGCAACGGCAATGCCGTATATGCGGGATCGGTTCATATCGTGTGTCTGCCTTTATCTAGCTCCTTCGCTGCCGGAGATGTGCTGTCGATACGTCTTGAGCACAAATCAACTACGCGTGAACGCAAACGCAAACGGCGCCCACCCGGGGGGCAAGCGCCGTAAAACATTTCCGAAAAGACAGGAAATTACCCGGTCAGCTCGCCAGGTTGATCATTGCGTAGCCCCACATGCCCGCTCCGGCGCAAATTGCGATCGTCGCGAACCCGCGGCTCATCACCGCCGTCGCGGAATCGCCGGTCTGGACCCGGCGTCTGGAAATTCTGCTCTTGGGCTTTCTGCGGAACATATCGATCCCCCTTCACGACTAAACCTACTGCTCTCTACCGATGCAATTATCATGCCACCTTTTCTTTTTGCCTGTTTTTCAATGGATTACCCGATTTCAGGTCGTTGCATTTTGTCGGTCCGTAAAATTTTCCGACACATACAAAGGCCGACCACCTGTGTTAGAAACGTTCACCCGTAACAGTTTGCGAAAGTCCGATGACCGATTCCATTCTTTGCGCACGCGACGGCGTCGTGGCCACCGTCACCATCAACCGACCGGAACGACGAAACGCGATGGACCGGGATTCCTGGCAGCGGCTGGGGGAAATTTTCGGCGAGCTATCGGAAGATACCAGTCTCCGCTGCGTGGTTGTCGCCGGTGCGGGCGGCAAGGCATTTGGGTCCGGGAACGATATCTCAGAATTCGAAACGCTGCGCACGGACGCGGAAAAAGTTCGGGCGTACAACGACATCACCATCGCCGCCGTACACGCGATCGAGGGCTGCCTGCACCCGACCGTCGCCCGCATCGAAGGTTTTTGTCTGGGCGGCGGGCTCGAGATCGCACTCGCCTGCGATATCCGCGTGGCCGCGCCGGGATCGACCTTCGGGCTGCCGGTCAAGAACATGGGCATCTTCCTCGACCCTGCGCTGGCCGATACGCTGGTGAATGCCATCGGCCGGGCGGCGGCGCTCGAACTCGTGCTCGAAGGCCGGTTCATGGACACTGACGAAGCTCTGCAGCGCGGCCTGATCACGCGCATCGCGCCGGAAGGCGGCCTCGATGAAGAAATCGCCGCGACGGTGGAGCGCATCTCTGCGGGAGCACCGTTGGCCCACCGCTTCAACAGACAGGCGATCCGCAAAGTCCGCATGGTAGGCGACGAAACGGAAGAACAATACGCCCGCGCCGCTTCCTACGGCGATACGGAGGATTATCGCAACGCCTGGACATCGTTCATGGCCAAGAAGAAGGTGGAATTTCAGGGGCGCTGACCCATGCCCGCCGACAAACCCGTTATCTCCCGGCTGACGGCGTCGGCGCGGTTCGAAACGCGGAAGCGTACGCACGTCCGGATCCGCAATCACAGACTGAAGATCGACGATGCGACGGAACGGGGCGGCACCGATACCGCCCCCAATCCGCCGGAGACGATGCTGGCCTCATTGGCCGGATGCCTTAACATTCAGGTCAACCGCCTGGCGAATGAACGTGGCATCGAATTGCATGGGGTGGAGATATTCATAGACGCCGATTTCGACCGCCGCGCGGTCACTTGGGGCGAAGATGTCGCTATCCCGTTTCCGCTGGTCCGCGTTTCGCTGACGGGCAGAAGCGACGGATCGACCCGCAAGCTCGCGGCGCTGCGCCGCGACGTGCTGATGCAGTGCCCGGTATCCCGGCTGATGATCGAATGCGGAACGAAATTCCGCCAGAGCTGGAAACTGGACTAAATCTAGTTATCTTCGAATCCCGCCCGAATACGTGAGATCGTCTCCGGGTCGAAGTAATCGTCGACGCGCTGCCGCACCGCCGCCATGTATTCGGGATCGCGCTGCGCGCCCGACCATGCGGCGCCGTTACGCGACAGCACCCGCAGTTTCGCGCACCACGTAGTCGTTCGGAGCCACGTAAACCGGCGTAGAGGACCGCACCAGGGGCGGATGCGGTTTCCCAACGGTTCGGGAACCGCCTCGAAATAGGCATCGTAAAAAGCCGCCACGTCTTCCCGGGAAAGGGCCGTCGCCACGTCGGCGTCCCACATCGTCGACGTGTAGACCGTCGCATGCGCCAGATCGATGGCCGGCGAGCCGTAGAGCATCTTTTCGAGATCGACGAAAACAGCCTTGCCGTCAGGCTGCATCATGAAATTTCCCGGATGGGTATCGGTTCCGGCGAGCGTAATCGGCATGTCCTGTCCGGCGGCGTCCGAAGCGAACCGCCGCGCATGATCCAGTTCGTCATCGATTTGGCGGCGGGCCGCAGGCGCCAATCCGGCATCGTCGAGAAACGCCGCCTGGGCCTCTATCACCTCGAGCGTGGCCGCGACCGGGTCGGCATGCGACGGCAGCGGCGGCCGGGCATGCTGGGATGGAACCCGCAGCCCATGCAAAGCAGCCAGCGCCTGCGCGATCGCCCCCATCCCCGCCGGGACCGGCGGCGTACCGCCATCCACCCTGGAGACAATCAGGGCTCCCCAGGGAATGCCGGCCTGAGGCGGCAATATCCCGAGCAGCGCAGGCACATGACGGCTGGGCGCCGCGCGGTCGAAGCAGGCGGCCTGGTAGACAAGATTGTCCGCAGGCGCAAATCCGAATGAGCTAAGCCGCGGTATACGGAGGATCGCGTCCGTCCCGCCAATCAACACATGCGCATGATGCAGCCCCTTCACGCGCATCGGATGCAGGTCGCCGGGCGTTACGTCCGCATATCGCGGGATCTCGGCCAGGGCGCGGTGCAGTAGGGCAAAATCGGCGCCGCCAGCGTCCCAGGATTCAGTGTTGCGCATCACCGGGCGGAACGTGAGACGCGACGCCCCGAGTGTCAAGACAGATGCCGGTAGACGTGCCTGTCCGCATTGTGCGGATGCCGTCCGCGCTTTACGCTGCCGGCTGCAGGGGGACCCGGTGGCCGACGACAACAGTTCAAACGTAAAAAGCACGATTCCATACTGGGTTGCGTTCGTCTTTCTGGTGATCGGCGCGTTTTCCTGGGCGGGCAGTTCGGTGGCGGGACGCATGGCCTCCGGCAACGTGCCGCCGTTCTCGCTGTCCTTTATCCGCTGGTTTTTCGTGGCGCTCTGTTTTTTAGCGATCGGCGGCAGGGAAACATGGCAACAGCGCCACCTGGTCCTGCGCCACTGGAAACTGCTGGTCGCGTTCGGGTTCTTCGGCGTTGTCGGGTTCACCGTTCCCTATTACGTCGGCCTGCAGTTTACCGTCGCCGTCAACGCCTCGCTGATGAACGCCTCCGGCACGCTCTGGATCGTGGGCACGGCATTTCTGATGACCGGCGAGACCATCACCCGCAAGCAATCGGTGGGCGTTCTGCTGGGATTCTTCGGGACGATTCTGATCGTTCTGCGCGCCGATATCGCCGTACTTGCAGATTTTTCGATCAATATCGGCGACGTCATGGTGCTGGTCGGATTTTTTTCCTGGGCGGTTTACACGGTGATGCTGCGCTGGAAACCGCCGGAGATGGGCGAACTCGCCTTTCTGACGTCGATGACGATCTTCGCGGTCATCCTGATGGCGCCGCTTTACGTCGTCGATCTGGTCCACGGAAAATCCTTCGACAAGAACTTCGACAACATCGCCATCATCACCTACGCGGTCATTTTTCCGTCGTTCATTTCCTATCTTCTATGGAACAAGGCGGTCCCCGTGGTCGGCGCCAGCGTCGCCGGGATGACGCAGTATCTGATCCCGATCATCGGTGTAATCCTGTCGGTGATCCTGCTCGGCGAATCCATCCAGACCTACCACGTGGCCGGCATCGCGGTTATCTTCACCGGCGTGTGGCTGGTGTCGTCGGGGCGGCGTACAGCGGTCGCCAAAGCGCCGGAACCGGAAACGGGCGAACCGGCTGGAAATGCAGGGAAGAAGGATATCTAGATGCCGAATAACGAATGCGTTCTGATAGCGGGGGCCGGGCCGGTCGGGATGACCACGGCGCTGGCGCTGGTAAAAGCCGGCATTCCGGTGAAAGTATTCGATACCCTGGCGGAAATTCCCGCCGATCACCGGGCATCCACGCTGCACCCGTCGACCCTGATGCTGGTGGAAGAACTCGGGATGACGCCGGAACTGCTGCGCCGCGGCATCGAATCGCCGCTGTTCCAGTGGCGCGACCGCGCCAGCGACCGTATCGTCGCCGAATTCGACTATCGCGATATATCGGATGTGCTGACCTATCCCTATGCCCTGCAGCTGGAACAGCACAAAACGATCGAGGTCGCACGCGATATCGCGCTGACCATCGACGGGTTCGAACTGCACCGTGAACGCGAATTAACCGCGCTGACGCAGGACGACGACGGCGTCGAGATCACGGTCGAGGCGCCGGACGGCACGAAGGAAACCCATCGCGGCAGGTTTCTGGTCGGCGCCGACGGCGGACGCTCCGTGGTGCGCAAAGCACTCGACATCGATTTCCCGGGGTTCACGTGGGAAGAACGCTTCATCATCGTCTCAACGCACTACGATTTCGAGGAAGCAGCCGGATACCGGTACCGCAATTACGTCGCCCACCCCGAACAATGGTGCGCCATGATCAAGGTACCGGGCGACGACGACGAGGGAATATGGCGTGCGTTGTTTCCGGCATTCGATGACGCACCCGACGAACACGTCCTCAGCGACGAATGGATTCAGGCGCGGTTCGCGGAATGCTATCCATACGACCCGCCGTACGAACTGGTCCATCGCAACCTGTATAGCGTGCACCAGCGCGTCGCCGAAACTTTCGCCAAAGGCCGGGTTGCGCTTGCCGGCGACGCCGCGCATGTGAACAACCCGCTGGGGGGGATGGGCATGAACAGCGGTATCCATGACGGGCTGAACCTGGCGAAGAAGCTGGAAGCAGCCTGGCACGGCGGCGATCACGAAGCGTTACTGGCCCGCTACGACCGCCAGCGCCGGCCGATGGCGGAAAAATACGTCCAGGCGCAATCCATCGCGAATAAGCGTCTGCTGGAAGAAAACGACGCAGAAGCCCGCGAAAAGCGCCTGAAAGAGCTGGCATTCACCGCCACGGACGAAAAGGCCAAACGCGACTACCTGCTCCGCGCGTCGCTGGTGCAGATGGTCGAGGAGGCCGACGCCATCGAATAGCCGGGGGCAGCCCCTCTTTCCCGTCGCGGATTCGCCTCTTTCGGGGTACCACGGAACCGGAATACTCGTTTGACGATCTGATGCTGGGAGAAGCACATGGATGGGCTGATCGAGCGGGCAGAGAAAATATGGCTAGAAATCGTTACCACGCTTATCAGCGAGGATTTTTATCTCCAGGTCGCCGTCGTCGCCGTCGCCATACTTATCGGCTGGATGTTCGGCGCCTTTATCCTGCAACGCATCAGACTGTTTCGCGAGGAACCGGGGCCGGGGCCACTGGAAGATCTCCGCTGGACGATTCACCGGGCGAGCGCGCTGGTCCAGCCGCTGACCGCAGCCATTGGGCTGGAGATCGCCGCGGCGTTCAGCGCCCAAGAGATCGGCGCCGTCTGGCTGGTCAAATCGGCCCAGATCGTCGCCTTCATTTTCCTGGCTTACTGTCTCGCGAAACATTTGCTGCAGACCCCGACGATTATCGCGTTGCTGAAGTGGGTCGGTCTGCCGGTCGCCATTCTCTATGGCCTTGGCCTTCTGACCGACGTGACCCAATACCTGGACAGCATTTCCTTCAACGTCGGGAACATCAAGCTCAGCGTTTATACAATTCTGCGCACCTTTGTGTTTGGGGTCATCCTGTTCTGGCTGGGTCGGCTGTCGAACATCACCGGCAAGCGGGTGATCCGCACTCAGCAAGCACTCGACCCCGGCGCACGGGAAGTCATGGCGAAACTGTTCGAAATCGGCGTCTTTGTGATCATCTTCCTGCTGCTGTTGAACGTCATGGGGATCGACCTGACGGCGCTGGCGGTCTTCGGCGGCGCGCTGGGCGTCGGTCTGGGGTTCGGGCTGCAGCAGATCGCTTCGAATTTCATTTCGGGCATCATCATCCTGCTCGACCGCAGCCTGACCATCGGCGACTACATCCAGCTGGAAGACGGCCGTGCCGGCACGTTGCGCGAACTGAGCATGCGCTCCGCCACGCTGGAAACATACGACGGCAAGGACATCATGGTCCCGAACGAGAAGTTCATCACCACGTCGTTCACCAACTGGACCCACAACAACAAGATGCAACGCTATCCCATCAATTTTCAGGTGTCGTACAAAACCGACCTCGAACCTATGTTCGAAACCATCCGGGAGATTGTTTCCAGGCACCCCAAGGTGATCAGCGGCGACGACGTCCCGATCGAGTTCCGCCCCGACGCGGAAATCGCGGGATTTGGAGAGTCCGGCATTAACATCCTGGTGGAATTCTGGATGGAAGGCGTCGACGACGGCGAAAACCGCGTCGGCGCCGATTTGATGATGATGATCTGGACCGCCCTGCAGCAGCAGGGCATCGAAATACCGTTCCCGCAACGGGTGGTCACTGTGAACGACGGCACGACACTGCCCTAGCGCTACGCCGGTCGCTCGCCTTCCAGCGTCTCCGCCATTGATTGCTGACGCTGACGCGCCCACCACCAAAGGCCCAGCAGCAGGAGCGCGCCCACAAGCACCGGCGCCTGAAAACCGAACGCTTCCGCCAGCGAGCCCATGACGATGGCGCCGATGGCAGGTGCGCCGCGCCCGATCATGCCGTAGAGGCTCATCACCCGGCCGCGCATAGAGGGATCGACGGCGTTCTGCAGCAGCGTCTGTTCGCCAACGCCGATGATAATGACGGCAAAGCCGGTGATCAGGAGACAAGCCAGGGCGAAGACGAACAGATTGGTCGCCGCGAACCCGATCAGCGAAAGCCCCAGAAGCAGCAGGGCCAGCACGACGCGTGACGTCAGACCGCTAACCTGGCCGCGCTGGGCCAGCCACCCCCCCCCGATCACGGCGCCGATCCCGGTCAGCGAAACCATAAACGAATACCCTTCGACGCCGCGGCCGAACACCTCGTCGGCGAACCCCGACAACAATTCCATATAGGGGCGCCCAAAGATCGACACCACCGACAAAATCACCAGCATGCGCCCGATGCCCGCGTGCTGTACCGCGTAGCGGAATCCCTCGGCGATTTCGCGCGGCACCTCGCGGGCCGGGGTGCGCGCCTTTGTGCTGCGCGGATTGTCGAGCCGCAGCAGATAGAGCGAGCCGATAAACCACACATAGCTGAGGGCGTTGAACACGAAGGCGAAAGCAATCCCCCAGCCGCCGATCAGCGCGCCGGAAATCATCGGTCCGGTGGCGCGGGCGGAATTGAAGATCATCGAATTGATGCCGATGGCCGCGGACAAATTCTCCCGCTCGATCAGGTGCGGCACCATGGCGAGCCGCGCCGGCTGGTTGAACGACAGAATGATGCCGTGGATCAGCACCATTACGAACAGCAGTTGGGGCGTCATAACGCCCGCAAAGGTCAGCGCCGCCAGCGCCGCAGACTGTATCGCCGCCAGCACCTGGGTGATCTTCATCATGGTCAGCAGATTCACCCGGTCGGCGATGGCGCCGGCCACCGGCCCGATCAAGACGACCGGCAGCAGATCGGCGACCGTCATCAACCCAAGCCAGAAGCCGGAACCCGTCATCTCCCAGGTGAACCACAGCACCGCTGTCCGCTGCGCCCACGTGCCGTTGTGCGACAGGATGTTGCCGATGGAGAAAGTGCGGTAGTTCCGCTCCCGCAGCGCGGCGGCGAGAGCGGGGAAACCTGATATTGTGGCCATACCCGTTTGTAACGCCGGTCGGGTCCGGTGTCATTCCCGCCTTGCCGCTGCCGCAGCCCGTTGATAGCCTCGGCCAAACATCGGAGGACTTGCCATGCCGGACGGCGCGCCCGCAGGGCAGAAGACGAATACGCTGGAACCGTACTGGATGCCGTTCACGGCCAACCGCCAGTTTAAGGCGGCGCCGCGGGTCATGGTGTCGGCAAAGGACATGCACTACGTCGACGACCGGGGACGGCGGATCCTCGACGGGACGTCGGGCATGTGGTGCGTCAATGCCGGGCACGGACGCGAAAAGATCACCGAGGCCATCAAGGCCCAGGCGGAAAGCATGGACTATGCGCCCGCTTTCCAGTGGGGACACCAGGGCGCGTTCGACCTGTCGGCGCGGCTGACCAACATGTTTCCGGGCGATCTGAACCATGTGTTCTACGGCAATTCGGGATCGGAAGCGGTCGACACGGCGTTGAAGATCGCGCTGGCCTATCACCATCACCGGGGGGAGCCCGGCCGTACGCGGCTGATCGGGCGCGAACGGGGCTATCACGGGGTCGGCATCGGCGGCACGTCGGTCGGCGGCATCTCCAACAACCGCAAGCATTTCGGCACCCTGCTGGCCGGTGTCGACCACCTGCCGCACACTCACAACCTGGACGAAATGGCGTTTTCGCGCGGGCAGCCGGACTGGGGCGCCCATCTGGCCGACGACCTGGAACGCATCGTCGCGCTGCACGATCCATCGACCATCGCCGCCGTCATCGTCGAGCCCGTTGCGGGATCGACCGGGGTGCTGGTGCCGCCGAAGGGCTATCTCGAAAAACTGCGGGGCATCTGCGACGCATACGGCATCCTGCTGATCTTCGACGAAGTGATTACCGGGTTCGGGCGGCTGGGCGACCCGTTCGCCGCCGACTATTTCGGCATCGTGCCCGACATGCTGACCATGGCGAAGGGCCTGACCAACGCCGCCGTGCCGATGTCGGCGGTCGCGGTGCGGTCCGGCGTGTACGACACGTTCATGCAGGGTCCGCCCCACATGATCGAGCTGTTCCACGGCTATACCTATTCCGCTCATCCGCTCGCCTGCGCCGCCGGCCTGGCGACGCTGGACGTGTTCGCGGAAGACGATCTTTTCAACCGCGGCAAGGCAGCGGCGCCGGTGTGGGAGGACGCGCTGCACGGTCTCAAAGGCGAACCGAACGTCATCGATATCCGCAATCTCGGCCTGATGGGCGCGGTGGAGCTTTCCCCCCGCGACGGCCAGCCGACAACGCGCGCCTATGACGTTTATCTGAAATGCTACGAAAAGGGGCTTCTGGTCCGGCAAACAGGCGACATCATCGCCCTGTCCCCGCCACTGATCATCTCAGACGATCAGATCGGCGACATCGTCTCGATCCTGGGCGAGGCGATTCGCGAGACGGACTAGCTAACGGTGGGTGCTAGAACCCGCTGAACAGGATTTCAGGCAGCCACGTCGCGGTTGCAGGATACAGCGCGACCAGGGCAAGCGTCAGAAGCTGGGCTACGACGAACGGCGCGACGCCCTTGTACATGTCGATATAGGTGATTTCCTTCGGCGCGATGGAACGCAGGTAGAAGATCGACGGTGCCATCGGCGGGGTCAGATAGGATGTCTGCAATATGATGCAGACCATGACGCCGAACCACAGGGGATCGATGTCGGCGGCTCGGATGATCGGATCGGCGATCGGCAGCACGATGATCAGAACCGATATCCAGTCCAGCACGAAGCCGAGAATAAACACGACGATCAGGAATATCACCACGATCCCTGCCGGGCCGAGACCGGTACCTTCGACAATCTGCGATACAAGGTCGTCGCCGCCGTGGATGATGAAGACGCTGGCGAACAGAATGCCGCCGAGAACAATCATCATCACCATGGCCGTGATCTTGATGGTCTGGGTCACCGCTTCTTTCAGCACGCGGAATGAAAACTGTCCGTAGGCGATGGCCAGAATCACCGACCCCAGCGCGCCGACCGCCGCTGCCTCCGTCGGTGCGGCGATGCCGGCGAAAATGCTGCCGAGGACGGCCAGAACCAGCAGCGATGCCGGCAGCAGCGCGGTCAGCGCCAGCCACAGCTTTCCGGACAGCGGCACGCGGTCGTCGATGTCGGTCAGCCCCGGTCCGGCGTCCGGATGCAGCAGGCACCGCCCGACGATATAGACCAGAAACAGGCCGACCAGCACGCCCGCCGGGATCAGGATCCCTGCGAACAGATCGCCGACGGACATTTCGGTGATGGAGGCATAGACGATGATGACGACGGACGGCGGAATGGTGGTCCCCAGCGATCCGCCGGCACAGACGGTGCCTGCCGCAAGGTCCTTTTTATATCCCGCACCGAGCATGGCGGGCACCGCCATCAGCCCGACGACGATTTCCACTGCGCCGACCACGCCGGACGATGCGGCGAATATCCCGCACATGATGATGGTCGTAATCGCAAGTCCGCCGCGCAGCGCGCCGAACCAGATCTTGATCGCCTCGAACAGCCGGGCGGCGATCCCCGCCCGTTCCAGCATGGCGCCCATGAACACAAACAGGGGGATGGCCGCGAGCACGAAGTTCGATGTCACGTCGAACAGGCGGCTGTGAAACTGCGTCGGCAGGATCATGCCGAATTCGACGACGCCGAAAAGGAACGCCGTCGCGATCAGGCTGAGCGCCACCGGGATACCGGCGAACACCAGGACGAACAGCACCGGAAACATGAAAACGGCGAGCGACAGATCACCCATGGTCGGCATCCGAAAGACTGTCGCCCGCCTGTTCCAGCGGAGACGGTCCGAGGCCAAGGGCGCTGCGGACATGCCGGATGCATTCAGCCAGCGCCTGCAGCAGCAGACCCGCAAACCCGATCAGCAAGCCCGCGAACAGGGGCCACAGGAGCGGTTTCCACGGGCTGGCGGGATCCAACTCGTCGGTCAGATACGCTTCAAGCCATTCGTCGTAGGCGCCTATCACAAAGAAGATCAACGCCGGCAAAATCAGCAGCACATAGGCTGCGACGTTGATCCAGTCCTGATAGCGGCGGGAAAACCGGGTCGACAGGAAATCTATGCGAATATGCGCATTTTTGCGGAGCGCATATCCGGCGGCGAACAGAAATCCGATTCCGTTCGCCATATACGCGACGTCATAGGCCCAGAGCGTCGGCGCGGAGAAGACTCGCCGCGACACGACTTCGTACATCATGTCGCCGATCAGGATCAGCAACAGGACGCCCGCGACTACCGCGAGGGCGGACGACAACCGGTCGATGACGGTGAGAACGCGAACCATGTTAAGAGAGAAACCGGGGCGCCGGGCCCCGGTTCAATGCACCTTCTGTCGGTCAGTTATGGCGGTATGTGCCGAATTTCTTCCAGCGATCGTAGAAGCTCCAGTAGGATTCGGATACACGCGCCATCCAGTCATTGCCCTTGGCGGATTGCGCCTTGGCCTGTTCCTCGGACCACTGGCGCCCCAGTTCCTTGATTTTCTCCTGGGCCTCGGGCGTTAGCGCCACCCATTCGTTCTTGCCCTTGCTCATCGCCTCCATCGCATTGATATCGTCGATCCCGATCTGCATTGCCGTCCGGAAGCCGGCATAGAGACCGGCTGCCCTGATCTGCTCCTGGATCATTTTGGGCATGCTTTTCCACGTCGTTTCGTTGAAAACCGCCTCGTTCATGTGCGCCGGCGAATGGATGCCTGGCACGATGATGTATTTGGCGATCTTGTGGAAACCGAGTTTGATGTTGGTGGACGGGGTCACAAATTCCGTCCCGTCAATGACCCGGCGTTCCAGCGCAGTGTAGATATCGGCCGGCGGCAGCACCGTCGGTGACGCACCGACCCGCTTCAGGATATCCGCCCAGGCGCCCGCCGTCCTGATCTTCATGCCCTTCAGATCGGCAATGGTCTGAATTTTCTTGTGCGAATGCAGGAAGATTTCCGTGGAGCCGAAACCGGTCACGATCGGCACCAGTTTCTGGGTCTGCCCCCGCATCTCGGTCAGCAGCTTGGTGCCGTCGCCGGCGACGAACCAGTGCATGAACTCTTCCATCGGCATGCCGCCGACCATGCCGGCAAAGATGCCGTTGGCCGGATCGGCGTTGAGGGCAAACCCCGGATAGCAGTAGCAGATATCCGCCGTTCCCTTCTGAACCGCGGCCCAGCCGTCGAAAGGTCCGGCCAGAACCCCGACGCCGAATCCCTTTATCTTCACCTCGCCGTTGGTCATCAGATCCACGGCATCGATGAAACGGCCCATATAGTTGTTCCAGAAACCGCCTTTCGCCGGCACGAACGATGTAAGTTTGAAATTGTACTTCTGCGCCTGCACCGGCGCCGTCGCGACGACGCCGAGCAGAGCCGCAGCGGCGGCAATGCCGCCAAATGCTCTCAAATTGATCATGATGCGTCTCCCTTGAATAAGTATCGACAGGCGATTGCCGGTTCCGTCGCCCCGTATCCACACACCCCGGCGGCCTTACACCACGCGATTGTCCAAATAACCCCGATACCTGCCGTCAAACCCGGCAAACGGGAGCCGCAGAAAATGAAACCGGTAAAAACCTTATAGTTGCCTCCTTCCGATAACAAGGCGGGTCGATCTCAGACCAGCAATGAAACGCGTCTTATCAATATTGCGAAGGGGGCTTTCCGTATGACGTACAGACGATATGATTGTTTGGTCGTCATTGATTTCGCCTAAAACGCGGATTTTCGGCATGTGGAGAAAACTTGGGGAAGCGATCCGGGAAACCGATTGAAGATCCGGGTCTTGGTCCTGAACCGCGGGTAGGCTAGTCGGCGGAAATGGGCTTGATGTAGAACAAAAGAAGTAATTGAGATGACGTTCAAGAAAATTGCACTCATCGTCGCCGCGACCGGGCTGCTCGGCGCGTGCGGCGGGCTGGAACTGGGCACGGCCAAGCATACGGCGCCGACAGGCGATGCATTCTCGAAAGCGCTGTACAAGGAATATATCGCCCTGTCCCAGGACGAATATAACGAAGGCGATTACGAAGATTCGGACGTGTTTGCAACGCGGGCCATTGCCGCCGCAGGCAGCAAACCAACCAAACCGGAAGCGCCTAACGCACGGCCGCAACCTGCGAAACCGGGCAAGCTGATCGCGTCCGCGCACGGCCGCCTGACCAAGGCTCTGGCAGCCAACGCTACGAAGACCTGGCCGGCGGATGCCGCCCGGGCCAAGGCGATGTACGACTGCTGGGCGCAGGAGCAGGAAGAAAACAACCAGCAGGATCATATCGATCGCTGCCGCATCCAGTTCTTCATCGCGCTCGCCAAGATCGAGAAAAAGGCGCCGGCCAAACCGAAACCGAAAGCCAAACTGTCGCCGCTGACCTTCCTGGTCTACTTCGGTTTCAACAGCGCGGAGCTGAACAAGGACGCCCAATCGGTTGTCGCAACGGCGGCGGACGTCATCAAATCGACCAAGCCGAAGGTTGTATCGGTGACCGGACATACCGACAGATCCGGCGCCAGCGCCTACAACGCGATGCTGGCGGAAAAACGCGCCAACGCCGTAGCGGCGGAACTGAGCAAACTCGGCGTATCCGGCCGGGTGTTGACCATCGGTTCACTTGGCGAAAACGCCAATGCCGTGGAAACCAAGGATGGTATGAAGGAAGCCGGCAATCGCCGGGTCGAGGTCACGGTTCGCTACTGACCTTTACCTCCAAAAACGACAATCGGGGCCGCGGGGGAACTCGCGGCCCTTTTTGCATCGACTGGACACCGTCCGGACCCTCGGCCATTCTTTCACCGTGCACCGCGAGGGAAAACGGATATGCCGAAAATTCTGACAGACGATCAACTGGCGCGCGCGCAAACGGACGGGTGCGTCTTTCCGGTAAGGATCATGGAACCCGGCCGGGCGGCGGAGATTCGCGACACTTATGAAGCGGTCGAGTCACGTCAGGGCAAGGACGTGCCCGAACTGCTGTCGGTCAAACCGCACGTCCTGTTCAAATGGCTGTTCGAGCTTGGCACAACTCCGACGCTGCTCGACGCCATCGAAGACCTGGTCGGCCCGAACATTCTGCTGACCACCTGTGCCATCTGGCCGAAGGACGCCCACGATCCCCGCTTCGTCACCTGGCATCAGGATTCAGCCTATTTCGGCTACGACCCGATGGAAGTGTGGAGCGCCTGGATCGCGATCACCGACAGTCATGCCGATAACGGCTGCCTGAAATACCTGCCGGGCAGCCACAACGACCCGGAGATGACGCACGAGGAAACCCACGACCCGCAGAACATGCTGTCGCGCGGACAATGCATCTCGACCGATCAGTTCGACGAAACAGGTGCAATCAACGTCGAGCTGGAACCGGGCGAATGCACGCTGCATCATTTCCGCTTGGCCCATTCGTCCGAACCGAATACCAGCGACCGGCGACGCGTCGGCATCCTGTTCGTCTTCTGCCCGACGCACGTCAAACCGACCAACGAACTGAATACCGCGATCCTGGTCCGCGGCGAAGACACTTACGGTTTCTGGAACCGCGATCCGCTGCCGGAGCGCGATCTCGACCCGGAGAACCTGAAGTATTACAACGATTTCTGGAATTCCTACGTCGATCCCGAAAACGTCTCCGAAGCGGAAAGAAACACCGCCGCCGAATGACCGACCTGCGCAGCTATCTGAACGAAATCGACAACGCGATTTTCCGGCCCGATCAGCCAATGGCTGTGGAGCAGGAAATCACGGCGTTGCAGCACGTCATGGCCACGAAGAACGCCAACCCGGCGATCCTGGTGCGCCGGCCGAAACTGCCCGACGGCAGCATCTCGGACATGCCGGTGCTGACCAATCTGTTCGCCAGCCGGGAACTGTCGGCCAAAGCCATGGGCATCGACGATCATCGTAACTCGGCGCGCGAGATGGCCGGGCTGTCGTCGAAGGCGATCGATCCGGTGATCGTCAACGCGGCATCCGCTCCGGTGCGCGAAATCGTCGAGGAAGGCGACGCCGCCGATCTGCAGGTCTTGCCAGCACTCCGCCAGCACGACGGGGATGCGGGACACTACGTCACCTGCGGCCATGTCGTGACCTACGACCCCGATACGGGAACCGACAACATGGGCATCCAGCGCCTTTGGGTGCGCGGCCCGCGACTGATGGGCTGCTACATGCTTGAAACGTCGCACAACATGATCAACCTGCGGAAATTCTGGAAAAAAAACGAACCCTGCCCGGTCGCGATCTGGGTCGGCCATCACCCGGCGGTCGAAATGGGCGCACAGTCCAAGCTCGGCTATCCGGAAAGCCACTGGGGCGTCGCCGGCGGCGCGCTGGGCGAAGCGCTGCGGCTGGTCCCGTCCGTCACCCATGGCGACAAAATCATGGTACCGGCTGACGCGGAAATCGTGATCGAGGGCTTTCTGCCGCCGAACCGGATCGAAGCGGAAGGACCGTTCGCGGAATTTTCGGGCTATCAGGGCCCGCAAATTCCCAATCCGGTGGTCGAGGTGACCTGCATCACGCGGCGCAAAGACGCGATCTATCACGATTGCGGCTCCGGTCTGGCGGATCATCTGGTGCCCGACAATATGGGCATGGAAGGTTACGTCTATTCTCTCGCCAGGCAGGTCTCGCCGTCATTGATCAACGTGCACGTGCCGGTCTCGGGCCGGCGGTTTCACGCCTATCTGCAGTTCAGGGACCCGCGTCCCGGCGAAGTGCGCGACGCCATGATGGCCGCGATTGCCTTTCGCCGCCTGAAAGCCGTCTACGCCTTCGACGAGGATATCGACGTTTTCGATGATCGCCAGGTCATGTGGGCGATGGCGACCCGGGTGCAGTGGCACCGCGACGTGATGCGCCTCGACGGGCTGACGCTGGCTCCGCTCGACCCCTCGGCGCCCGCCGCGGGCAACACCATCACCAAAGCCGCCATCGACGCCACCCTGCCGGTCGCCCCGCGACCGGGACAGCCGAAACCGGTGGCGCCGCGCAACCGGGTATCGGACGAGGCGCTCGCCGCCGCCAACGCGGCGCTCGACGGCATCGACATGTCCGACTGGCCAAGCTGAGAAAGCGCATGACCGACGCCCCTTTTGAAAAACCCGGCAACGCCACGTGGGCGCAATGCCCGAAATGCGATCACTGGTTTCACGTCGCGCCCGCACTGCTGCGGATGAAAGACGTCGACCTGATCTGCCCCGGCTGCAGACACGAATTCGCGTCGTCGGACGCCAAGGAATTGTTAGAGAATTGAGCCATTAGAAACCTAATCCCCTCTGAAGCCGCGAAGAGCGGGTGAAGAGGCTAGGGAGAGGGTGAAGCAATGCCTTTATCCCCCTCTCCCGAGCCCTCTTCCCGATGGAGCAAGGGGATTCAGGCGGTGGTTGCCCATTACGGCGAGTAAGAAAATTTTCTACAATCACCCCTCGATAAAAACGGAAGAACCGATCATGAATACCACCGACCAGTCCCGCGCCAACACCGCCCAGCAATTCACCTATGAAGATCTGCGGGAATGGATCGAACAGGCAGACCGGCTCGGCGAACTGAAACGCGTCGACGGCGCGTCCTGGGAAAAGGATATCGGCCTCGCCGCCGAAGTCGTCATCCGCGAGGACGACGGCCCGGCCGTGCTGTTCGACAAGGTGCCCGGCTGCCCGGAAGGTTTCCGTTTGCTGATCAACGTGTTCGGCGGCGTCCGGCGAAATATGACGCTGGGTTTCCCCGACCACCTGACAAAACAGGAATTGTCGGACGGCTGCTTCGATGCCTTCGTGAAGGAACGCAAGACAATCCCTCATGTGATGGTCGATGACGGCCCGGTCTTCGAAAACATCGTGACCGGCGACGATGTCGATCTGATGAAATTTCCCACCCCGATGTGGCATCCCGAAGACGGCGGGCGCTATATCGGCACGGGCACCTATACGGTCACCCGCGACCCCGACGAAGGCTGGATGAACTGCGGCGCTTATCGCGCCATGATACACGACAAAAAATCCGTCGGCTGCTTCATGGTCACCGGCAAGCACGGTTACGTGCATCGCAACAAGCACTGGGCGAAGGGCGAACCCTGCCCGGTCGTGATGGTCATCGGCGGCGAGCCGATCGCCTTCTTCAACGGCGGCGCCGAAGCGCCCTACGGCACGTTCGAGCTCGATATCGTGGGCGGCATCCGCGGCAAGGCGGTCGAATGCGTCGCCGGAAAGATCACCGGCCTGCCCTTCCCCGCCAACGCGGAAATCGTCCTCGAAGGCTATCTGCACGAAGGCAAGGTAAAGAACGAAGGCCCGTTCGGCGAATGGACGGGCTATTACGCCAGCGGCGAACACCCGGAACCGGTGCTGGAGGTCGAGGCGATCTATCACCGCAACGATCCGATCATCCTCGGCGTGCCGCCCATGGGCCAGGGATCGGACGAAATGGCCCGCTATCGCGCCGTGCTGCGCTCAGCCATGCTTAAACAGAACCTCGCCGAGGCGGGCGTACCGGACGTCACCGGCGTGTGGTGCCACGAAATCGGCGCGTCGCGACTGCTGCACGGTGTGTCGATCAAACAGCGCTATCCCGGTCATTCCAAGCAGGCCGGCCACATCGCCGCCCAGTGCCAGGCATCGAATTACGCCAACCGCTTCATCATCGTCGTCGACGAGGATATCGACGTCACAAACCTGGAGCAGCTGATCTGGGCCATGTGCACGCGCTGCGATCCGGCAACCACCATCGATATCGTGAAAGGCGCCTGGACCTCACCTGCCGATCCGCGCCTGACGCCGGAACAGAAGGCCAATGGCGACATCACCAACAGCCGCGCCATCATCGACGCCTGCAAGCCCTATCACTGGAAGGACCAGTTCCCGACCGTCAACGCACCCGGCCCGGACGTGCTGCGCGAAGCGCGGGAGAAATTCGGCTATCTGATGGATTGAGAGAGCTTTGGCCACCGGTATACTTTCATCCCCTCCCCCTTGAGGGGAGGGTTAGGGAGAGGGTGATCTGTATCGCCGAAGGCTGTCAGCTTGATAGGCCTTCCCCCTCTCCCTAGCCCTCTCCCCGTAGGGGCGAGGGAACATTATCTCGATCTTCATCCCACGCCCTCCAACACCTCCCGCAACAGAACGTTGAACGCATCCGGGTCTTCGTAGTTGCAGACATGCCCTGCCCCCGGCAATACGACGTGCCGGGCATCGGGCGCAAGCTCAGCGGTGCGGCGGCCACCCGCGAGAGACAGATCGTGCTCGCCGTTGACCACCAGCGTCGGCACTGACAGCGACGCCAGGCGGTCGGTCATGTCGCGGCCTTCCATGGCGCGGAAGACGTTGACGATGGTCGCCGGGTTCAGCGCCACGTCGTCGCGCAGAAAAACATCGATCAGGATCCTGCCGCGTCGCGTGTCGGCAAACCCCGGCGCAACCAGATCTTGGATGTGCGCCGCGCGGTAGGCCATACCGTTGTTCTCGTAACCTGCGATCCGCGCCGCACCGGACGACGCCACCCCGGCATTTCCGCCGACCAGCACCAGTTGCGACACCCGATCCGGGACATCCAGCGCAATCCGTAGCGACAGCGACGAGCCAACGCTCGCCCCCATGAAGATCGCGCGTTTCACGCCGGCCGCGTCGCACACCGCAAGAACGTCGGCCATCATGTCGTCGAAGGTGAACGGATCGTCCGGTTTGTCCGACGCTCCGTAGCCCCGCAGATCCATCGCAACCATGCGGTAGCGGTCGGAAAAGTCCTCCACCTGGAAGCGCCAAAGCCGCCGGTCGAACGGATTGGCATGTATCAGCATGACATCGGGACCGGCGCCCACAACGTTGTAGTTCAGCCGGACGGCACCGTTTTCTGCGAAAGGCACTTATTCGTTTCCTGCAAACACGGCTAAAAAAAATCCGGTCAGGCGATGGTCCGACAGGTGGAAATGACGCGACGAAAACGCGTTTGTAATGATTGGCGATAGAAATTGCCAATTTCTCGTCTTCCAATTAGTGTCGGCGGTAAGTGTGTAGTGTAATTTATGGGTAGTTGGTTATGCGTAGGTGGTTTTCTAATTATCGGTGGTGCGTCTGTGTTACGGCCCTTGGCGGCGGCGTCGTTAGTACCATCGCCTACAACGTGATGGGGCGGGCTGTAGGGTTCGAAAACGTTCCGTCGACGGCGCTGATACCGGGAATGTGCATCGGAGCGATTTCCGGATTCATCATATCGTTTCTGGTCATTCGTAATCGACGTCAGCTGATGGAACGTCTTGCTGCGGAGCAGAAGATCGCCGCGGACCTCAAGACCGAGATCGACCAGCGAAAAAGAACCGAAGCGGAACTTTTATTCGCCAAGGAAGAAGCCGATCTCGCCAACCGGATCAAGTCTGAATTTCTGGCCAATATGAGCCATGAACTGCGTACGCCCCTGAATGCGATCATCGGGTTTTCTGATGCCATGCGGACAGAAACCTTCGGCCCGATCAGTAATGCCCGCTATACCGATTATCTTGAACACATCAGTCAGGCCGGCAAGCAATTGATGGGCACCATCAACGACGTTCTCGACATCTCGAAGATCGAAGCCGGTAAGGTGGAGTTGCGGGAAGAAACGGTAGACGTACAATATGTCGTGGAATCCTGCGTTTCCCTGATGAAACAAAAATCAGCGGAAAAACAGCTTAGCCTGCGCATGGTACTGGCAGACGGGCCGCCTGCCCTTTATGCAGACGAACAGAAACTGAAGCAGATTCTGACGAACCTTCTGTCCAACAGCATCAAATTCACCCCGGAAGGCGGCGAGATCGCGATTTCGAGCGTATTTAACGAAAAGGGCTGCGAGCTGCGCGTCTCGGATACCGGCATTGGTATTGCGCCCGAAGACATTCCAGTCGCACTCTCGACATTCCGCCAGGTGGACAGCAGCATCAACCGGAAATTCGAGGGCACGGGTCTGGGATTACCGCTTTGCAAAACACTGACGGAACTGCATGGCGGCGTTTTCGAACTGGAGAGTGAACCGGGCATCGGCACGACCGTGTCTGTGCATCTGCCTGTCGACCGGATCATCGGCGAATACAACCCGGTTCCGCACAGATTGTCTGCCTAAGACGGTACCAGCGCGAAATTCTCTCCTTTTTCGCAAAAGGCATCTATGCGCTCCGTGCATGACCCGCACGTGGTACAGAGCCGGGTTTTGGGCTAGTGTGACACACGAAACTCGAAGGATTTATCCGCTTATGCAAGGCTCCTGGCGCACGCCGATGGTCGTTCTGACCTGCGGCACCATTATCCTGTTCATCAGCTTCGGCGCACGCAACATCTTCGGGATCCTGCTCGACCCGATGACGGAATCGGCAAGTATCAGCGTCGGCGATTTCTCCTTCGCCATCGGACTGCAGGCCGTTATCTGGGGGCTGACCACCCCGATCACGGCCTCGCTGGCCGAACGCTATGGCACGGCACGGATGATCGCGCTGGGCGGAACGCTGTACGCCGCGGGCCTGATCCTGATGTCGCTGGTACAGACGCCGGTCCACATGCACCTGACCGCCGGGCTGATGCTGGGCCTCGGCCTCAGCGCTACGGGCTTTCCGATCATCCTGGCGGCGATCACCAAGCGGGTCGATGCCAGGCGCCGCAGCCTGTTCCTCGGCATCGGCAGCGCCGCCGGCTCGTCGGGGCAGCTGGCGCTGGTGCCCATGGGCCAGTTTTTCATCAGCGGCTACGGCTGGGCAGTCACTGCGATCATCTTCGGCTGTATGGTCTCGCTGATCGTGCTGCTGTCTACCGCGATGAAGGACCCGAAGCGGGAAGCCGCCGACCCGAACGCAGCGCCCGAACAGAAACTGACCGAAGCCCTCGGCGAAGCGATGACCCATCGCGGTTTCCTGCTGCTGACCGCAGGGTATTTCGTGTGCGGCTATCAGGTGATGTTCCTGGGCACCCATTTGCCGAATTTCCTGACCGAAGCCGGACAGGACCCCTGGGTCGGCGCCACCGCGCTGTCGCTGATCGGACTGTTCAACATCTTCGGAACGCTTCTGTGGGGCGCGCTGGGCGGCAAGTGGCGCATGAAATACCTGCTGACGTCGATTTACCTGCTGCGCTCGACCGTGCTGTCGGTGTTTATCCTGCTGCCGGTCACGCCGGTAAGTACATACCTTTTCGCCGCCGCCATCGGCCTGCTATGGCTCGCCACCGTGCCGCTGACATCCGGCCTGGTGGCGCGCATCTTCGGGCTGAAGTACATGGCGACGCTAACCGGCATCGTGTTCTTCAGCCATCAGCTCGGCAGCTTCGCCGGCGCCTGGCTGGGCGGCGTATTCTTCGAAAGCACGGGCTCTTACGACACCATCTGGTGGATCGGCGTCCTGCTCGGAATCGTCGCCGCGGCTCTGCATTTTCCGATCGATGACAAGCCGGTCGAACGGATGCAGGCAGCGGAGGCGTAAAGCCGCCGGTTCGTCATCAACGGGTCACGCAAAACGGATTAGACGGCTGACCGGCAAAAAGGCATAAACGCAGCATGAACAACCCTGCTTCCCCCGCGCCAAACTGGCGCACGCCTTTCGTCATCCTGTTGGCCGGCACGACCATCGTCTTCCTGTCGCTCGGCGCGCGGATGACGTTCGGGCTGTGGCTACCGGATGCGTCGAACGAATTGTTCGGACCCAACCAGCTGAAGATCCTGTCGCTGTCGATCGCGCTGCAGTCGCTATTCTGGGGTATCGGCACCCCGATCGCCGGCAATATCGCCGACAAATACGGCACGGGCAGGGTCATCGCCGCGGCGGGGATTCTCTACACCATCGGGCTGGTGATGATGACGGTGTCGACAACGCCGTGGATGGCGCATCTTTCGATCGGCGTGTTTACCGGTTTCGCCATGTCGGGCGCCATGTTCCCGATCATCCTGTCGGCGGTCAGCCGCGCGGTGAGCCCGGAAAAGCGCAATCTGTATCTTGGCATCGCTAGCGCCGGCGGATCGTCCGGCCAGGTCATCATGATCCCCATGGGCCAGGCGGTGATCGACGCCCAGGGCTGGGTCATCATGCTGTATGTGATGGCCGCGATGACCGCGCTGATCGTGCCGCTGGCCTATGTGATGATGACGCGGAAAGCCGAAGCCAATACCGGCCCCGCCGTGGTCGAACTGTCCACCGGCGCCGCCATCCGCGAGGCATTTACCCATCGCGGCTACGTGCTGCTGACCAGCGGGTATTTCGTCTGCGGCCTGCAGACCATGTTCATCGGCACGCACTTCCCGAACATGCTGACCAGTCTGGAAGTCGACACCACGGTCGCCGCCTGGTCTTTGTCGCTGATCGGGGCCTTCAATATCATCGGTACGTTTACCTGGGGTGCGATGGGCGGCAAGTTCCGCCAGAAATACCTTTTGTGCTGGCTGTATTCCCTGCGCTCGCTGATCATGATCGCGTTCATTCTGATGCCGATCTCTTCGACCAGTGTGATCGTGTTCTCGGCCGTGATGGGGCTGTTGTGGCTCGGCACCGTACCGCTGACGGGATCCATTGTCGCGCAGGTGTTCGGGCTGAAGAACATGGGCATGTTGTTCGGCTTCGCCTTCGTTGCGCATCAGCTGGGCAGCTTTATCGGTATTTACGCGGCAGGCTACTTCTTCGACCTGTTCGGCAATTACAACGCCGTCTGGTGGGCCGCCATCGTCATGGGGCTCGTCGCATCGCTGATGAACTATCCGATAAACGACAAACCGATCGAGCGCGAGACTCTGGTCGAAGGCGCCTGACGTCGTTTTTCGCGCACGGCGTAAAACTCTCGGGGCCGAAATACGTTACACGAAGGGCGGCCTGGGATCGATCCCGAGCGACAGACGGCCACGGTTTTCCGCAGCGTTGTTCGGGTCGATCACGACGTGGGATCGAATAGCATACATATCCCTGAACATCCGCTGCAGCGGATTCCGGTCGAACATCGCGCCGGTGCCGGCGTCCATGAACACATCGGTGACGACTTCCGTGCACAGGCGCAGCACCTCGGCCATGCGCAACCGGTGGGATATCCGGTCCTCCGCGGTGAATTTTTCGCCGGCCTCTGCCCTGTCGTCGAAATCCCGCGCGGCGCCGAGTAGGATATCGCGCGCCATGGCGGACCGTTCCATAGCGCGCCCCAGCACGATCTGCGACGGCGCGGCTTCCGACTGCTTGCCGGACATCAGTGCGCTGGCGCGCGATTCCAGCCGTTCGCGATAGGCGTCGACCGCCGCCGCCGCAATGCCAAGCGCGGGGGCGGCAAGCATCGTCGTGAAAATCATGATCCGCGGCACCCCCTGAAACATTGCGCCGGGATTGACGTCCCCACCGGGCGGCGGATCGGTATCGTAGTTCCAGACGTTCAAGGCGCGGTGCAACGGCACGAACACGTCATCGAGCACCACCGTCTTGGAGCCCGTTCCCCGCAGCCCCATGACGTGCCAGTCGTCGATCACGTCGGCAACATCGGTACGGGGGACAAGAAACGTCAGCGACGTCCGAGCCCCGTCCGCTTCTGCGCCGCCGTCGAACGCCGACAGAAGCAGCCAGTTGCACTGGTCGACCCCGCTGACATAGGGCCATTTGCCGGTCAGCCGGTATCCGCCGTCGACCGGATCGGCAGTGGTCGTGGGGCCGGTGACCAGACAGGTTATCGGATTGTCGCCGCAGGCGGCGTAAACCTCGTCCTGCGCCTCCGCCGGGTACATGCCGATGAACCGGTTCTGGTTGCCGCACAGACCGACGATCCACGCATCGGAGGCCGAGCCCCGGGCGATTTCCGCCGTCGCTTCCGCCATCGCCGGCAGGCCAAGCTCGAACCCGCCGTAGCGGCGAGCCTGCATGATTCGGAACAGCCCGGCATCGCGGATCAGATCGAGGTTTTTCGGCAGCATCGACCGGTTTTCCTCGGTCGCGGTTGCGCGTTCCGCCAGGATAGGCGCAATTTTGCGGGCGCGATCGACGATTTCCGCAGCCGTCGGGATGTTCTTTACTTCGGCGTCCATTCCTTCACCAGTTTCCGCGCGACGGCGAGATCCGCGGGTGACATGTCCTTTTCCAGTTGAGCGGTAATCATCGCCGCCTGCTCTTCGCCAAGATGCGCGGCCAGTCTAAACCATTTATAGGCCTGCACCATATCCGGTTCGCCGAGCAGGCCCTGGATATGGACGGTTCCCAGGGTGGTCAGTGCCTCGACGTAGCCCTGGTCGGCCGCTCGCCGAATCCAGCGCGCGCCTTCGGCCTCCCGGTTCTTGCCGCCAACGCCGTTAATCAGCGCAATCCCGAGTTGGGCCTGCATCATGGGGTCGCCCTGCGCGGCGGCCTTCTCCAGCCAGGCAAAGCCGGTCTCTGCATTCGCCTTGACGCCTATGCCGCTGAGATACCGCGTGCCGATCTCGAATTGGGACTCCGCATCACCTTGCCGCGCCGCCGCTTCCAGCCAGCGGGCGCTTGCCGCCGGGTCTTTCGATACGCCGCTGCCTTCCCGGTACAGCCGGGCCAGAAGCACCTGGGCATGGAGCGATCCCTGCGTCGCGGCCCGTGTCGCCCACTCCACCGCTTTCACCGGGTCCCGCGCCGCGCCGCGGCCGGTGAGATGGGCTTCGGCCAGTTCGAGCTGCGCGGCGGCATCGCCGTTTTGCGCCCGGACCTTGACCTTTTCCGTCAGCGCTGACGAAGGCGCCGCCGTCAGAACAAGAAGAGCGAATGCGAGAACGACTTTCATGGGCTCACGCTAGCACAGACAGGCTATGGCGGGACAATCGCAGGATACCCTATATTGCGGCATGACTTCCGGTAATTCCCAGGACGAAGGCAATGACGGCACGATCAAATCGGTCGCCGTCGCGGCCCAGATACTCGAAGCGCTGGCAGGATCCGGCGGACCGGTACGGCTGGCCGACCTGTCGCGCCAGCTAGACCTGCCTCGCGCACGCATCCACCGCTATCTGAAAACGCTGCGCGAACTCGGCTACGTGTCGCAGGAACGCAACGGGGAGCGATACTGGCTGGGCACGCGCCTTTTCCATCTGGGACAGGCGGCGATGGAGCAGTTCGAGATCACCCGCATCGCCGACCGCCCCATGCACGATTTACGCGAGACGCTGGGCCAGACAGTCGTACTGTCCACCCCGGTCAACGGCGAAGCGCTGGTGGTTGCAGTGGTCGAAAGCGAAAACGTCGTGAAGATCAGTGTCCGCACAGGCGTACGGCTGGCGGTCCCGAATTCAGCGCAGGGACGCATTGCCCTGGCCTATGCGCCACCGGCGGTCCGCGACCGGGTGCTGGGCAATCTCTCCCCCGATACCCGCGCTGAAACGGAGTCCCGGTTCGAGACCATCCGGAAACGCCTTTACGAATTTTCCTCCGGCGAAATGCTGGGCGGGATCAATGTACTTGCCGCGCCCCTGCTGGGCGACGGCGACGAACTGGCCGGCATTCTTGCGGTTGTCGGCACGACCCAGGACGTCTCGGAAACGCGGGATGCGGTCGCCGCCCTGCAACGTCAGGCCGCCGGTATCTCTTCTCTTCTCGGCTCCGACGCATACGACAAACCGGAGGGCTGACATGACCTCGACGAAAGTTACGATCGGACGGGTAGCGCTTAAAAACCCTGTGATCTGCGGCTCCGGCGAACACGTCATGACGGAAGCAGGGCTGAAATCGGCGCTGGACGCCGGCGTCAGCGCGGTGGTGGCGAAATCCGTCAACGAAACCCAGGCCGCGAAAGACCAGCTCGATCGTACGGATTACGCGCTGCTGGACGGCGACTGAAACCTCCTGCCCTGGGGTTTCACCGCGCCGCGCAATGCGACCCTGGCCTGCCGGTCCGGCCTGCAGAAAATGGATTTCGAAGCGTGGCTCGAAATCGTTGCCCGATTCGATGCCAAAGCGGCAAAAAACGAACAGTTTGTGATCGGCAGCATCATTCTTGCGGACCTCGATGCCGCGGTCGATATGGCCAGACAGACATCGGGAACGTTTTCGCGCTTCCCGGTCGAAAGATCGTCCAGAATGCGGACCGAGTGCCCGGCCGTGCCCAGGGCGTCGCACAGATGGGACCCGATGAATCCGCACCCGCCGGTTACCAGATATTTGGCCAAGACGTTTCCTCCAGTATCGATATGCGAAAGCTAGGGCAAAGCTGGCCCGAATTGAAGCGTGCCGGGTTGGGCATGCCGCAGATTAGAGATAGGATCGGAGTTCCCGCCAAGACAACCCGGAAATTGCCATGGATCCCGTTATTCAAAGTTTTCTCGCCGGATTTCCGGTGCTGCTGCTCCATTTCGCCGTCACCACGGCAATGCTCGCAGTCGGGATCACGGTCTATCACTTCATCACGCCTTACCACGAGCTGCAGCTGGTACGGGGCGGAAACACGGCGGCGGCGGTCTCTATTTCCGCCGCCATCGTCGGCATGGCCATTCCCCTGGCGATCTGCATGGCGACCAGCGTCAGCGTCTGGGATATCGTGATCTGGGGCGTCGTGGGGCTCCTGATCCAGATACTGGCCTACCGGGTTGCCGACGCTCTGCTGAAAGATCTGCCGACCCGAATCGAAAACGGCGAGATGGGCGCAGCGATCCTGGTCGTCGGCGTGAAGCTGTCGGTTGCGTTCATCAACGCCGCAGCTATCGCCGGATAGAAATTCGGAAAATGAAATTCCGCGACTATTTTGCCATCGTGATCCTGATCGTGGTCGCGATCGCGGGCCGAGCGATGACCGAAACGCCAGTTCGCGAGACGGAAAATCCCCGTCGCCCCGATCCTGACATATTCGAGCCCCCCGCGGCCGAGATTCCGCGCAGCGCCGGTCGCATGCTGCCGGCGGAATCGGACAACGACCCACGATTAATCGTCGAGGTCGGAGAAAAAACGGGTGCATCTGTGGGAACGGCGTTTTCGGTCGACTCATCCGGCATCTGGGTGACGGCACATCACGTAACCTCCGACTGCGACATCGTGGGATTGGAGAAAAAGGACGGAAAACTGGTTCGAGCGCTGGAAATTTCCGAACGCTCCGACGCAGATATCACGATCTTTCGGACGCGGGGCGGCAGGCCGCAGATGAAAATCGTACAGCCGCAGCTTCGCATCGGAGACGATGGGTATTCCTTCGGATATCCGCAGGGTATCGCCGGCGACGTGCACGGACGGGTTATCGGCCGAGGCCGCATGCTGACACGTGGACGGTACCGCAAGGACGAGCCGGTAGTGGCCTGGACCCAGGTAAAACGCGTGCCGGATCGGGGACCGGATCTGAGCGGCATCAGCGGCGGGCCCTGGGTAAATTCCCGGGGAGAGGTCATCGGTGTTCACGTAGCGGGATCGCCGCGACGCGGACGTTCCTATTCCACCGATCCCCGCAGCCTGATCAATGCGGTGCGTTCCTCAGGGGTCGAAACCTACGGGCTGATAAATACCGACAGTGCCGACGGGTTACTGAACCCGGCGCGTTTCCCCCAATACGGAACCCGGTTACGCGACAACCTTGTGGTCGCGAAAGTGGTCTGCCTGGTCGGCGAAAAATGGCGCCGTCTGGCGCGGCAGCGGGGTTAGGCAGCCAGACGGCCGACCAGTTTCCGTGCCAGCGCGCCGACAACGCGGCGGCGGTACCAGGGTCGAACGGTGGTGGTCCGCATCGGCTTGGCCTGCTTGCGGACGATCTCGCGGATGGCGTCCAGCGCGTCGTCATCCAGGGCTTTGCCAACGAATACGTCGAGGCCAGTGACCATCTGCGGATAGGGATTCACCGCCGTCAGCGCGATGCGCAGATCGACGATATTACCGTCTTCTACCGCCAGACGCACGGCGCAACCTGCCAGCGGAAAATCGATAGACCCCCGGATGCGGGATTTTTCGTAGACCGAGACTGCGCCGGCCGCCGGTTTCGGCAGACGGATCGACACCAGCAGTTCGTCCTGTTCCAGGGTCAGGTGATTCATTCCGTCATTGCGATACAGATCGGCCAATGGGATCTTCCGGGAACCGCGGGGCCCTTCGAGATCGACCTCTGCGGCATAGACCATCATGGCCGGCGCGACATCTCCGGAAAATGCCGCAAAACAGCGTTTGCCACCGGGCGCGACATGGCAGACATCGCCCTTGTGTTTAAGACAGAAATTGTTGCTTTCGCGCCACCACTGGGACTGATTGTAGAACAGGCAGCGGGTGTCGAGACACAAATTGCCACCGATCGTGCCGTAAGCCCGATGGGTCGGACCGGCAACCGACGCTGCCGCCTGCGCGATAGCCGGATAGTCGCGGATAAGCGCCTCGTGGGCAGCCAAATCCGCAAGTTTCACGCCGGCGCCGATCCGCACGCCGTCTCCGTCCTCTGTGATCGATGTAATATCGGTGATCGCCGTCAGATCGATCATGGTTTCCGGTGTTTCGATGCCACGGCGGACATTCACGATCATATCCGTACCGCCGGCGAGATACCGCGAAGTCGCGTCCGATGCTTTCAGCTTGACCGCCTCGGCCGCCGTTTCCGGCCGGTGCAGAGTGAATTCGGGCATATTTTCCATGGCGTTCTCCCTACTCTGCCGCCGTTGAAGCGCGCATCTCACGCTCCTTGTCTTCGAGCAACTGCAGCAACCGGTCGGGCGTGACGGGCAGTTCGTGCACCCGCACGCCCATCGCGTCGGCCACCGCGCTGGTCAGCGCCGGCAGAAAACCCGCCAGCGAGGCCTCGCCCGCCTCCTTGGCGCCGAACGGACCATGCGGGTCGTTCGACTCGACGATGTAGGTCTCGATCGGCGGCGATTCCACGAAAGTCGGCACGCGGTAATCCAGCATGTTGCCCGTAATCATCAGACCTTCGTGATACCGGGTTTCCTCGGTCATTGCCTGGCCCATCCCCATCCAGACGGAGCCCTGGATCTGACCTTCGACCGTCAGCGGGTTAAGCGCCTTGCCGCAATCATGCGCGACCCAGACCCGATCGACGGAAATATCCGCTGTCTCGGGATCGACCGTGACCTCGACGACCTGGGCCGCATAAGCAAAAGCCATCGACCCGCCGATGGCGGCGCCGCGATATTTCTTGCCGCCCCAGCTTTCGGGCATGGTGTCGAAATTTCCTTTGACCGTGATGGTGCCGGTACCTTCCAGCGCCGCCATGACGACCTCTTCGAAGGTCATGCCCTCGTCCTGGGTGCCGGCGCGATAGATTTCGCCGAGGCATTCGACGTCTTCGGGCGCCACGTCGAGCTTCCTGGCCGCCGCTTCGACCAGCACGCCTTTCAGGTTGTTGGCGGCCTCGATCGCCGCGTTGCCCACCATGTAGGTCACCCGCGACGAATAGGAGCCGTTATCCTTTGGCGTCACGCGGCTGTCAGCAGCGACAATCTTCACCTTGGCGGGATCTATGCCGAGCACTTCGGCGACGCACTGCACCAAGATCGTGTTGGAACCCTGCCCGATCTCCGACGCGCCGGTCAGGATCACGATGGTGCCGTCGAAATCGAGCTTCAGATTGACAGTCGCATGCGGTTCTCCGGTCCAGTTCACCGGTTTGGACGCGCCCGATACGTAATGCGAACACGCCATGCCGAGGCCCTTGCCCGGGGGAAGTTTGTTCTTGCGGTCTTTCCAGGCGGACGCCTTTTCGACGGCGTCGAGGCACTCCGGCAACCCGTAGGAATTGACCCACAAATCGTTGGCGACGTGGCCCATTTCGGTGATCAGGTTGGCGCGGCGCACCGCGAACGGGTCTAGGCCCAGCTTGATCGCCATTTCGTCCAGCGCGTTTTCGAAGGCGTGGCGCACATTGACGGTACCGTGTCCCCGGAACGCGCCGCAGGGCGGTGTATTTGTCAGAATCCGCCTGCCGTCGTAGCGCACGTTCTGAAGGTCGTAGATCGCGAACAGCATCGACCCCGAATACAGGATCGTCACGATGCCGTAGCCTGAATGGCCGCCGCCACGCTGGAGGGTCCGGCAATCGACCGCCGTCACCCTGCCGTCCTTTTTCATGCCCATCCGGATTCTGACGGTCTGTTCCGGCCGGCCGCGATGGGTGATGAACGTTTCTTCGCGGCTGATGACGGTGCGGACCGTCCCCTTGGCGCGGCGCGCCAGCATGGCCGTGATCATCTCCACGTTCAGCGCCTCTGTCCGCGACCCGAACCCGCCGCCAAGATACGGCTTGATCACCCGGATTTTGGATTTCGGCATCTTCAGGATTTTCGACAGCATCAGGTGCACGTAATACGGCACCTGGGTGCTGGCGCGGACGGTCAGTTCGTCCCGCTCGCCGTCCCATTCGGCGAAGGCGGCGTGCGGCTCGGTCTGAACCTGGCAGACTTCGGCGCAGTGATATTCGGTTTCATGGATCAGATCCGCGTCTTCGAACCCGGCATCGACATCGCCGATTTCGTAATCGACATGGCGTTCGATGTTTCCCGGGCGATGGTCGTGCAGATCGACCGCGCCGTCGGCCATCGCCTCCGCGGCGGTGAAATAGGCGGGCAGTTCCTCGTATTCGACCTTGATCAGGTCGCAGGCCCGTTTGGCAATCTCGATGCTGTCCGCCGCAACCGCCGCAACCGGTTCCCCTTTGTAGCGGACACGGTCATAGGCGATCGGCAGCTCGGTGCGCGACACCGGCAGCACGCCGTGACCTTCATCCGTTTCGGTTCCTGTAATGACCGCATGTACGCCGGGCAACGCCTCGGCAGCGGAAATATCCACCGACAGGATGCGCGCATGCGCCACGTCGGCCCGCTTGATACAACCGGTCAGCGCATCGTGATCATAAAAATCTGCGGTGTACTGTGCACGGCCGGAAATCTTTTCCGGTCCGTCGACCATCGGCATGGGGACACCGATGGACTGGATCGGCTGCGGCGGGATGCTGTCTCCGTCCATTACGCAGCCTCCTTGCCCGATTTCAGTTCGTCGATGGCGAACTGCACCGCTTCGATGATTTTCACGTAACCGGTGCAGCGGCAGATGTTCGACGCCATTTCCGTCCGGATGGTGGCTTCGTCGGGATCGGGGTTGGCGCGGAGCAGACCTTCGGCGGCCATCACCATACCCGGCGTACAGTATCCGCACTGAGCACCGAGCTTCTCGTGAAAGCCGCGCTGGATGGCGTTCAATCGCCCGCCTTCGGCCAGCGATTCAATGGTTTCGACCGATGTGCCGTCGCAGGACGCCGCCAGGGTCAGACAGGCGTGCTGCGCCTTGCCGTCGACCAGCACAGTACACAGCCCGCACTCGCCGCCGTCGCAACCGATCTTCGTCCCCGTCAGCCCCACGACTTCACGAAGATAATCGACCAACAACAGATTACCGGACACCGCATCGTCGCGCTGACGTCCGTTCACTTTTAGCGACAGCAGTGATTTCATAGTTTCACCCAAGTTTGCGCTCGTTTGTCTGCACACGCCCGAATGCTTAGACTTCGAACTGTTTACGAATCAACAATTCAATTTGCCATATACCTCCCGCCATCGCAAGCATGTGCTGGGCGGCATATCGCCTGTTGTCCGGGCGCGAAATTGCGCTATTTCAGTCGTTCAACGGAACGAAACGGACATGGCCGCACATCGCATTTTACACTTGGCGCGCTTCGGACCCGTCGGCGTCTTGCTGGCGGCAATTTTCCTTGCCGTGTCCGGGTCGGCCGCACTTGCGAAAGATCCTTCCTCCGCCGAACTCTGGACGGCGCTGAAGACCGGCGGGGCTTTCGGGGTCATGCGGCACGCCCTCGCACCGGGCACGGGGGACCCTGCGAGTTTCGATGTCGAGGACTGCGCAACTCAGCGGAACCTGTCGGACGAAGGGCGCAGACAGGCACTTGATATCGGCGACCGGTTTCGGAAGCAGGGCATTGCAAAGGCCGAAGTTTTCACAAGCGTCTGGTGTCGCTGCCGGGACACGGCAACGCTCCTCAAACTCGGCAAGGTCCGCTCTCTCAGCGCGCTCAATTCGTTCTTTCAAACACCCGACAGGCGCGAAGCACAGACGAAAGCCCTGACATCCTGGCTGAATGCGTACCGGTCGAACGCACCGTTGGTGCTGGTCACGCATCAGGTCAATATTACCGCGTTAACCGGCGTTTATCCGCGTTCCGGAGAAATCGTGGTGGTTCAACGGCTGTCCGGCGGGCGCTTCAATGTGATGGGATCGCTGTAGCGAAGAAGGTTCATTCGGCCGCGTGCTTGCCGATGCTCCACCCGGCGTCGGACAGGTGATCCTGAGCGAACTGCAACGGCGAGGCTTCCAGCTCCGTCGCAAGCGTGTCGTTCCAGCGGTTGAAAAACCCGAACGTGGAAATGGCAGCGACAATCTCGACCACCTGTTCATCGTCCCAGTGATGCCTCAGTTCCTCGAAATCCTCGTCAGTCACCGCGTTGGGCACCTGAGCGACGCACTGGGCGATCTTCAGCACGATGCGCTCGGCGTCGGTAAACAGATCGCTGGTTTCGTATTCCCAGACAGCTTCGACCTTCTTCGCGGGCATGTCGGAGATTACGGTGTTTTCGCCCGTATGCGCGGCGCAGTACTGACAGCCCGCCGACACGCTGACGACATGCGCCGCGAGCCATTTGAGGTCTCTCGGCACTGACCCGGGCGCGATGATGGTCTCGTACCACAGATCGGTCACAGCCTTCAGGATGTTGGGCTTGCGCGCCAGAGTCAGTACGCTGTTGGGCAGCGTGCCGCCCATGTTTTCAGTATAGGTGCCGAGGTTCTCGCGCACGATGCGCGCTTCCTCGACCGACAGGGTCGGTAATCGGGGCATGATCAGATTGCCTTGTTGATGGGGTCGAGGCCGAGTTCGACCCGGCCGAATTCGGCGCCGTTAATGTCGAAATTCACCTGCACCTGCGACGCGGCCGCGTGCATGTCGCGGAAACGGCGCTGGAACGAGTGGCTTAGATAATTACCAGCGGCGCCGATGGCCGATTGCAGCAATTGGATCGCCTTGACGCAGTTCTGCGCCGCGAAAGCGCCGTCCCGCCGCCAGCGGATTTTTTCCGCCACAGTGGGGATGCGACCGCTCTCGGCGACGCGGTAGGCCTCGCGGATGTTGTCGTGTCCCAGCAGACGCGCCGCCTGGATCAGCGACGCCGCCTCGGCGACCTTCATCTGGACCTGGACGTGCTCGGCCAGCTTCGATGCATTGTAAGTGGAGACGCGCTCGCGTATTTCGCCGACATAGTCGTCATATGCGCCCTGGGCGATGCCGATCATCGGCCCCAGCAGGATATGCGGAAACAACCCCAGTACCGGCAACTGATAGAGCAGTCCCGGTACATGTTCGGAACCGGGCGTTGGCCCGCCGCGGGCTTCGCCGGGCAACAGCGTCATGTGCTCGGGCACAAAGACGCCATCGCACTTGACGTCACGGCTGCCGGTCCCGACCAGTCCGCTCACGTGCCAGGCATCGATTTCCTCGAAGGCATCGCGCGGCACCACCATCCAGATAGGCCGGCGCGGACCGTCATCTTCGATCATTGCCGCCATCATCATCCAGTCGCTCGGATCGATGCCGCTGCAATAGGGCCACTGACCGAAAATCTCGTATCCCCCGGTGACGGGTTTCGCCGTCCCTGCCGTGGCGACCAGCGACGAAGCGATCAGCGCCGTCGGATTGTCCTTCCAGACCTCGTCCTGGGCCTGCGGGTTCCACATCGGCAGCATCCAGTCATGGCTGAGCAGATTGCCGTAAATCCAGGCCGTCGACGCACAGCCGCGCGCAATGTGGTCCGACAGATCGAGGAAAGCGCCGTAATGCAGCTCCACTCCGCCGTAACGCTTGGGCTTTACCGCAGACCACAACTGCGTTTCCCACAACTCCCGCACCGTATCGGGATGAATAACGCGGGTCTTTTCGACTTCTTCGGCACGCGCCGCCAATCTGGGCGTCATCGCAGCAGCACGTTCGACCATTTCCTCGTAGGTCGGTGCGTCGTCAGTCATGGAGATCGCGGGGGCTTGGGCCATCGGATCAGGCCGCTTTCTGATCTTCGGCCCAGTAATTCAGCTCGACCGTGATGCCGTTCGGGTCTTCGACGAAAACCTGAAACAGGTCCATTGAGGGAACCTGGCGTTCGCGGAACGGATAGCCCTTGTCCTTCAGACGCTGGATCAGGACCTCCGGATCCTTCGCGCGAAACGCGATGTGATCGAACGCTCCTGAACCGTCCAGCGCTTCCGCCGAGATATCACCGCCGAGATATTGCTGTAGCCCGGACGGATCGTCCGGGTCGACGCCGACCAGATGCACAACCGCGACACCGTCGACATACAGCCAGTTTCCCGGAAACGGGAACTCGGGCCGGTCGCCATCGTCCATGCCAAGGATGTCGACATAGAAATCCCGGGTTTCTTTGAGCTTCACAGTGCGAATGGAACAGTGATCGAGAGAACTAAGACTCATGGCACCTCCTTATTTAGCAAACGATAAATAATATTAAACGGCTGACCGGTCAATCGAGTTTAGGACGTGCACTATAAGCTGTGAAGCGCCGGAAAAGGGACGTCACCCCGCCCCTGCGGGGAGAGCGAGAGGGGATTCTCTCTATCCGATACTGACAAACCGCCCTTACCTCATCAGTTCCCGCAGCTCCGGCTCGACCCCGCGCAGGAATGTCCGCACGTTGCGGCGGATATAAGGCGAAAGATCGTCGGGCACCGGTTCCTGATAGGCCAGCTTGCGGACGCCGATATAGAAAATCGCAGCATGAAGCGACCAGGCAATATCGACCTCGTCCGCGTCGATGGGCGTTGCGGCAGGTTCGGGCAATCCGAAATGATTTCGCAGCTCGGCGCAGATGACGCGGAGGATGCGTTCGCGCACGATCTGGAGGTACCGTCGGTTGATCGGCTCTCCCTTCAGCCCGGAGAACAGAAAAATGCGCATCCAGTCGTGATTGAAGTTGGTGGACGCGTAGTCTTCGTAATACCGCATCAGACGCTTTTCCAGCGGCACCGACCGGTCCTGCAGATCGGTGGTCCATTTTTCCTTCCAGCGACGCAGATAGACCTCTTCGTAGACCCGGTCGATCAGATCGTCCTTTGTGGGGAAATACCGGAACAGGAGTGGCTGGGTGATGTCGAGACGGCGGGCGAGCTCCCGCGTCTGGCCCTCGAACCCGACTTCGGCGAAATAGCGGATCGCCTCGTCGACGATCTGGCGTTCGCGCTCCGCCGGCGGAAGGCGGCGGCGCGGGGTTGTCGCGCCGGTGGATGTCGTCTGTTCGGTCATTCTTTCCTTTCGACCCGCCCCTTGACCAGAAAGGCGTGCGGGTCACAATGCCTTGTAATTAAGCAGGTGCTCAGCACCATAAAACGACAGGGAGGGACAAGTCTATGAAGCCGGCACCATTCGCCTATGTCCGGGCGGGCAGTCTGGACGACGCGTTCGCCCTGCTTGCCGAACACGGCGACGACGCCAGAATTATGGCCGGTGGCCAGAGCCTGATGGCGACCCTGAACATGCGCCTGTCGGCGCCCGAAGTTCTGGTCGACATCAATCGCATCGACGGACTCGCCGGAATCGAAGAGACCGGCGACGCATTGCGCATCGGCGCGATGACACGGCACGTCGATATGGAGGAATCGCCGGCGGTCGCCACGCATGCGCCGATGATCGCCGCCGCCATGGACCATATCGCGCATCCCGCCATCCGAAATCGCGGTACCTTCGGCGGGTCCATCGCCTTCGCCGATCCGGCGGCGGAACTGCCCGCCTGTGCCGTTGCGCTGGGCGCGACCATGCATATCGCCGGCAAGAGCGGTACGCGCGACGTCGCGGCGGCCGACTTCTTCGAAGGTCTGTACGAGACGGCTATTCGCCCCGGCGAAATCCTGACAGCCGTCTCCGTACCGAAAATTACCGCCGGCTGGAAGTCGGGTTTCCTGGAACTGGCGCGCCGGCACGGCGACTACGCGATCATCGGCCTGTGCGCACATGTGGATCTGGACGGTGGCACGTTCGGCGACGCAAACTTGGTCTTTTTCAACGCCGGCGACCGCCCCGTTTCCGCGCCTGAGACGGCTGCGCTGCTCAAAGGCCAGACCTGGTCGGACGATCTGGCCGACAGGCTGGCCGCCTCCCTGAAAGACGAGCTCGATCCGCCGGACGACCTGAACGCGGACGGGCCGATGCGCAAACACCTGGCTGGCGTGCTGGTCAAACGCACCCTTGGCCCGATGGCGGGAGAATAGCCATGGACAAGCACACCGACATAACCGTCACAGTGAATGGGGAAACCGTTACCCGACGGGTAGAAGCACGAACCAACTTGGTCGATTTCCTGCGCTATGAGCTGCAGCTGACAGGCAGTCATGTGGGCTGCGAGCATGGCGTGTGCGGCGCCTGCACGGTCCGGATGGACGGGCGCATCATGCGCGGCTGCCTGACCCTCGCAGCGCAGGCCGACGGCGCCGAGGTCTGGACCATCGAGGGCGTGTCCGAGACAGGCGAAATCCGCGATCTGCAGGACGCGTTCGTGGAACGCAATGCGCTGCAGTGCGGTTTCTGCACGCCCGGCATGCTGCTGACCCTGGCGGAACTGATGGACAAACATCCCGATGCCGGGCGCGATGAAATCCGCGAATTCATTTCAGGCAATTTCTGCCGCTGCACCGGCTATCAGGCCATCGTCGACGCCGTCGAGATCGCCAGAGGGAGCAAGACCGAAAAAGGAGCCGCGTCATGAACGAACAGAACACCGGACGCTGGATCCTCGACCGGCCGAATTCCTATATCGGGCGCTCCGTCCCCCGCCCCAACGCGCCGCGCCTGGCGGAAGGTCGCGGCACGTTCGTCGACGATATCGATCTGAAACGGATGGTGCATGCCACCTTTGTGCGTTCGCCTTACGCCCATGCGCGCATCAAGTCGATCAACGTTGAAGCCGCGCGCGCCCTTCCCGGCGTCGTCGCCGTCGTCACGCCGCAGGAATTGGCGGAAATACATGATCCATGGGTCGGCGTTCTGACCCATCTGGAAGGCCTCAAATCCGCGCCGCAACACGCACTGCCGCTTGAAAAAGCGACGTGGCAGGGCGAGGCGATCGTCGCGATCGCGGCCGAAACGCGCGCCATTGCCGAAGACGCCGCCGCGCTGGTCGACATCGACTGGGAAGTTCTTCCGGTCGTCGCCGAAGCCGAAACCGCAACCGATGACAGCACGCCAGTGATCCACGAAGAGCTGGGCGACAATCTGGCCTGGCAGCGCAAGGCCGATTTCGGCGATATCGATGCGGCATACGCCGACGCGGATCACATCGTGGAGGATACGTTCGTATTCGGCCGGCATACCGGCGTCTGCCTCGAGTCGCGCGGTCTCGTATCGGAGTTCGAACCGTCGGAGGAACAGCTGACGGTGTGGCACAACAACCAGTGCCCGCACATGATCCAGAATATTCTCGCCGACAAATTCCGGCTGGAAGAGCATCGCGTCCGGGTGATCACCCGCGATGTCGGCGGCTCTTTCGGCATTAAGGTGCACACCTATGCCGACGAGATCGCAACGGTGGGCCTGTCGATCCTGCTGAAGCGTCCGGTCAAGTATATTGCCGACCGTCTGGAAAGCTTCGTCGGCGACATCCACGCCCGCGATCACAGGGTGAAGGGCAAGATCGCCGTCAGGAACGACGGCACCATCACCGCCTTCGAGATCGACGACCTGACCGGCATCGGTCCCTATTCCATGTATCCGCGCACCAGCGGGATCGAGGCCAATCAGGTCGTCAACATGATCGGCGGACCCTACGATTTCGACAACTACCGCGCCGTCGCCAACGTCGTTTATCAAAACAAGGCGATGATGTGCCAGTATCGCGCTGTGGGCCATCCGATCAAATGCGCGGTCACCGAGGGGCTGGTCGACAAGGCGGCGCGGACGCTGGGCATGGATCCGGTTGCCTTCCGGCAAAAGAACTTCCACCGGGACGATTCCTATCCCAAGAAGTCGGCGCAGGGGATGCCCTTCGAAAATCTCAGCCACGAAGAGTGCATGTCGAAGATCCTCGACGCGATCGATTACGACGCGCTCAAATCCGAGCGCGACGCACTGCGCGACAAGGGCGTCTATCGCGGCATCGGCTTCGCCAGCTTTATCGAGGTTACCAACCCGTCGGCGATGTTCTACGGCGTCGGCGGCGCCCGGATTTCGGCGCAGGACGGCGCGACCATGCGCCTCGACGCCAAAGGCAACGTGTTCGTTTCCACCGGCGCCACCGAGCAGGGCCAGGGAATGGAGGCCGTCATTTCGCAGGTTGCGGCGACATCGGTCGGCGTGTCGCCGGACAGGCTGAAGATCATCACCGGCGATACCGAGCACACGCCCTATGGCGGCGGCACCTGGGGATCGCGCGCCGCCGGCATCGGCGGCGAAGCGGTGGCGCAGGCCGGCCGTCAATTGCGGGTTCAGATTCTGGATGCCGCGGCCGCCATGCTGCAGGAAGACGCCGCGACGCTGGATATCCGAAACGGCGTCGTCGTAGACAGCGATACCGGCAATGAACGCATCGGCCTCGATGAGATCGGGCGCATCTGCTACTACCGCCCGGATACGCTGCCCGACGGATTCCAGGCGGAGCTGGTCGCCACCAGGCATTACGTACCGCGAAAGTTCCCGTTCGCCTTCACCAACGGCGTTCAGGCATCGTATCTGGAGGTCGATACCGAAACCGGGTTCATCACGCTGCTCAATCACTGGTGCATCGAAGACTGCGGCACGGTCATCAACCCGCTGCTGGTGGACGAGCAGATTCGCGGCGGCGTGGTCCAGGGACTGGGCGGCGCGTTGTGGGAGGAATGCCTGTATGACGACCAGGGCCAGATGCTGAACGCCAACATGGCCGATTATCTGGTCCCGATGGCGGCGGAACTGCCGGACATCGACTGCGGCCATGCCGTCTCGCCGACGGAGGATTCCGATCTCGGCGCGAAGGGCGCCGGCGAAGCCGGCACCTGCGGCGCGCCGGCGGCGGTGATGAACGCCCTCAACGACGCCCTGTCGCCGTTCGATGCACGCTTGACCAGCATGCCTTTCACGCCGAAGAAGGTACTGACGGCGCTGGGGAGGATTTGAATCAGGTCAAATCCGGGGAGACGATAATGTCCGAGAATATCACGATCGCGCTTATCGGCATCGGCGGTGCCGTAGTCGGCTCGATCGCGACCATGGCCGGCAACGTTTTGATGCACTGGTTGAAGCAACGCTCTGATCGGAAGAAAGACGAACCGCGACGGGCGCTTTTGAGGGAAATGCTGGGTCACCCCGATCACAAATGGCGAAATCTCGACACGCTGAAACATGTGATCGGCACCGACGAAGAAAATACCAAATCCCTACTGCTTGAAATCGGCGCCCGCGCTTCCGAAGACGGCAAGCAGTTGTGGGGCCTGAAATCACGCAACCCCTTGCCGAAGTGATACGGCAACACCTTGTCGGGATCGCCAACCGGCCGACGACCCGGTAGACTTTTCCTCCCACCGACAGGACGCCAAGCGATATGAAAACCACCACCTGCGGCGAATGCGAAATCAGCTCGGTCGAGGAATCGACTATGCCATTTCGCATACCAGCCGACATGTTCCCGGATGCCACCGACGACATCGTGGAAAAGCATATGCCATGGATGGTGCCGCACTACATGGACGCCGAAACCCGGATGATGCTGTTTTCATTCAAAAGCTTCGTCATCCGGACAGGGCGCCTGACCATCCTGGTCGATGCCTGCGTCGGCAATCACAAGGAACGTCCCGGCCGGCCGAACTGGCATCGCCAGAACTGGCCGTATATGGCCAACCTTGCCGCCGTCGGCGTACAGCCGGAAGAAATCGACATCGTCATGTGCACGCATCTGCACATCGACCATGTCGGCTGGAACACGCAGCTGAAAGACGGCCGCTGGGTGCCCACGTTTCCGAATGCGCGCTACGTGTTCGCGCAGGCCGAAGTCGACCACTGGCAAACCATGCTGGGCGCGTCGGAAGTGGGCGACAACGTCTTCAACGACAGCGTCCTGCCGATCCTGGAGGCAGGCCAGGCCGATCTGGTCGCCATGGATCATGAGATCGATCACGGCATTGTCCTGGAACCGACGCCGGGTCATACGCCCGGTCATGTCGCCCTGAAACTCGACAGCGGCGGCGACCGTGCGCTGTTCATCGGCGATCTGTTCCATCACCCGTTGCAGGTACGCGAACCCCAGCTCTCCAGCATGGTATGCACGGACGCGGAGCTGTCCCGTACGTCGCGCTACGATTTCCTGAACAAATATGCCGACAGCGAAGCACTGATCTGCCCGGCGCATTTCACGGGCACCGAGGTCGGTCACGTGAAATCCGACGGCGACGGCTGGCGGTTCGATTTCGTAGCGGATTAGACGACCCGGCTAACGCCCCGGCAACTGATAGTTCGCCACCTGCTTGTACCGGTCCGAGATCGCCGCCAGCTCGGCGGGATCGATCACGTCCTCGATGCGGTCGAAAGGCTCGCCGCCGGTCAGGTTCTCCACTGTCTCGATAATGTAGTCCGGAGGCTGACTGCGGTTCGTCAGAACGATTCTGTTCACGATTTCCAGACGCCGGGCTTCGTATTCCCTTAGCGCGTCCGCGCGATCCTCTGTCTCCGCCAACAGCTCCGACAGGCATTCCGCATCCAGGATCGCCTGCGCGCCACCGTTCCCTCCGCGTGGATACATGGGGTGTGCGGCATCGCCCATCAGCGCGATGCGGTCCCACACCCAGCGGTCGACGGGGTCGCGATCGACCATCGGGTATTCGAGAATGAATTCGGCGTCGGCGATAAGCTGCGGAATGTCGAGCCAATCGAAATTCCAGTCACTGAACGGCTCGATAAAATCCTCGATGCGGCCGGGCGTCGCCCAGTCGTTCGGCTTGTGGTCGTCGCGCGGCTGTTCCGTGTTCCAGTTGATCAGCTGTGTACCATCGTCGAACTGCCGGATGGCGTAGATCACCATCTTGCCGCGCTGGACCGTCCCGACGCGGTTGACGCTGGCGCCTGTCAGGAACGGTTCCCGCCGGGTCACGCCGCGCCACATGTTGATGCCGCCGAACTGCGGCGGGCCTTCGTTTGGATAGAACTGCGCCCGGACCGCCGAATGGAACCCGTCGCAGGCGATCGCGATGTCGCCCGAAACGGCCTCCGCACCCTCGAACCGGACGGTCACGCCCACCGCATCCTGATCGACGCCCGTGCATTTGTGTCCCAGCCGAACGGCGTCGGCGCCGAGCCGGTCGACGACAGCGTCGTATAGAACCTGATGCAAATCGGCACGGTGGACGGAGAAATGGGGATACTCGTATCCGGCATGCAGCCCACACGGCTCGGAAAAGATCAGTTGTCCGTGACGGTTGAAATAGGTGAACTCCTTCGCTTCGACCCCGCAGGCATTGAGATCATCCTGCAGACCGAGCGACGTGAGAACGCGGATTGCGTGCGGCAGCATGTTGATGCCGACACCAAGGGGACGAAATTCCGGCGCCGCCTCGAACACCCGACACGGCAACCCGCGCCGGTGCAGCGCCAGGGCCAGCGTCAGACCGCCGATGCCGCCGCCGACGATGAGGATGTCTTTGTTCGGCAATTTCCTGAAACCGTTAAAGCGCGTTTGCCGGACGGCGAATCGTGCGCCACATATGGGCGGCAGGGGAATTGTCGTTACCAAGGCCTTCTGCAGGTTGTTTGAAATTGCGGCCGATGATGTCCTCGAAATCCTCAACCCGGACTTCCACGTCAGGATCGAACGTGTAGAGATCGTTCAGACAGATCATCCGCGCCGACATGTACCATTTGTGATTGCGCGCATACTCGTAGTCGCGCTGGATATAGGGTTCGACCTGATAGTCCGCGCCAAAACGCTTGGCATAGGCCTCCGGGTATTCGTAACCGACGGATTCGTCCGGGAAAAACCGCAACGCCTGGTGCATGCGAACCGCCCAGGTCACTTCCTCGTCGACATAGGGTTCCAGCATCTGCGCGCCCCAATAGCCGTGATCGGGCCGGAACAGCGCAATCACCGACACGTCGTGCAACAGGCAGGCGAGAATCATTTTCTCCGACAGACCGTTCTTCCGGGCCAACGCCGCGCTTTGCAACAGATGCTGCTTGGCAGGTCCGAAACGCAGATTGAAAAAGTCGATAAGCGTCGGATTCTCCGGCATTTTCGGCAGGCGCGGGTCCTCGCCCATCAGCGACGGTTTCAGCGGCCCCAGGCTGAAATCAGGATTCTCCTCCCATTCGCCGTCGGCCAGTTTGTTGATCTGCGATCGATAGATCATCAGCTCGCCCAGCTCCTGCATCTGCCGGAACTCAAGCTCTTCGGCCTGCTCCGAAATTCCTTTCGTTTGCGCCATCGCGTCTTCCTTTCGGGTATGTCGCCGAAACCAGTTTATCGGATGGAAGTATCGGTGCAATCGTGACCGGCGAGCCAGGTTATTCGGCTTCCATCTCCGCGCGGGTGCGGCGGATGGCGGGCAACAATGCCAGCACAATGACCAGGGCGCCGATCGCGCTGATCCCCACGGCCCATTGCAGCCCGACCCATTCCGCCAGCCACCCGATCAGTAATGCCCCCAGCGCCGGTCCGCCTATGGTGATCGACACGCTGCAGCTTATCACACGCCCGCGCATGGCCTGATCGGTCGCGTTCTGGATCAGGCTGTAGGCGCCGACGTGGCAGGTCAGCAACAGCAACGACGCAACACAAATGGCGACAAGCCCGACAATCAGCGACGTCTGCATGGCGAACAGCGCCAACCCGATGGAGCCCGTCACCGCGCCGGCGAGCATGATGTTCGCCAAGCCCCGCGTGCGTCCGCGAAACGCCAGAAACAGACCGCTGGCCAGCGCGCCGAAACCGGCGGCAGCGGTCAGCGCGGCCAGTTCCTCCGGCCCGCCGCCGTATACGTCGTCGGCAAATCCCGCCAGCAGTTCGGTATAGGGACGCAGCAGAATGCCCATCGTAAAGTTGATGGCGAACAGCAGACGCAGAGCCGGTGTCGCCGCGATATACCGGAAGCCTTCCATGATCTCGTCCAGAAACCCGTTGCGGATTTTGTCCTCCCGCGGGGCAGGCCGGAACCGGATCAGGAAGATCATCAGCGCCATCCAGTAATTCGTGACCGCGAACAACATGATGGACGCACCGGTACCGTGCGCGGCGATCAGATACCCCGCCAATACGGGCCCCAGAAACGTGCCGACCTGGAATGTGGTGGAATTGAAGGCAAGCGCGGCGGGGAGATTGTCCCGATCCGTCAACTGGGGGATCAGCGCCTGTCGGGCGGGAAACTCGGTCCCGAACCCTACGCCCTGCAACACGCTGAGCAATAGCAGCAGCGGCACGGTGATATCGCCCGACAGGGTCAGTAGCGCCATCGTCAACGTCACGGTCCCGCTGGCGAGACCGGCGATGATCGCCATGCGACGGTGACCGTACCGATCGGCGAGGACGCCGGCGAACGGGGCGACAAGTGTGACCGGGATCATGCCGGCGAACACCACCACGCCCAGCAGGCCGGCGGATTCTGTCAGGTCCCAGGTCAGCCAGCCGATGCCCAGCCGGTTGCCCCACCAGCCGAATACGTTTGCGATATGACCGCAGGCGTAAAGACGGTAATGCGGACTGGCCAGCGCGCGGCCGATCCCGCCCAGCATCGCGGTGTTAAACGCCATGTGAAATCATCCGCACCTCGACCGGCGGGAGCGGAGGCGGACTATTCGGCGGCGTCCGCGCCAAGACCGATATTGCGCCCGCCATAGCGGCGCAGCCGCAGATCGGCCTGTTCCTTGTGTCCCCAGAATTTCTCGATCGCGCACAAGCGCGAACAGTAATCGCCGACCACGACGCTCGCCTCCTCGGTGCATTCCTGATAGGTGCAGGTCTTGAGGAATTTTCCGACCCACAGCCCGCCGGTATAGCGGGCCGCACCCTTGGTCGGCAGCGTGTGATTGGTGCCGATCACCTTGTCGCCGTAGGACACATTGGTTTCCGGCCCCAGGAACAGCGCGCCGTAATTCGTCATGTTATCGAGGAAATAGCGCGGATTCTCGGTCAGGATTTCGACATGTTCGGCGGCGATTTTATCCGCCTCGACCACGGCTTCTTTCAGGCTGTCGACTAGGATGATTTCGCCGTAATCGCGCCACGCATCGCCGGCGACGTCGGCGGTCGGCAGGCGTCCGAGCTGGACATCGATTTCGGCCTGCAGATCGTCGGCCAGTTTCTGAGATGTGGTGATGAGGATGGCCGGCGACGTCGGGCCGTGCTCGGCCTGGCCCAGCAAGTCGGTGGCGATGATTTCCACATCCGACGTTTCGTCGGCAACCACCAGAATCTCGGTCGGACCGGCGAACAGATCGATGCCGACACGGCCGTAAAGCTGACGTTTTGCTTCCGCGACGAAAGCGTTTCCCGGCCCCACCAGCATGTCGACCGGATCAATGCTTTCCGTGCCGATCGCCATGGCGCCAACCGCCTGGATCCCGCCCATCAGATAAATCTCGTCCGCGCCGCCGAGATGCATGGCGGCGATGGTTTCCGCATGCGGCTTGCCGTCTGTCGGCGGCGTGCAGGCAATCACCCGGTCGACGCCTGCGACCTTGGCGGTCACGACGCTCATATGCGCGGACGCGACCATGGGATAGCGCCCGCCGGGGACGTAGCAGCCGACGGAATTCACGGGAATGTTCTTGTGGCCGAGCGTGACGCCGGGGAGGGTTTCGACCTCCACATCCTTGATCGCATCGCGCTGTATCTGCGCGAAATTGCGCACCTGTTCCTGTGCGAATTTGATATCGTCGATGGTTTCCTGCGGGACGCCGGCGACAAGATCGGCGATTTCCGCATTCGACAGACGGAAGCTCTCGGGCGACCACTTGTCGAACTTTTCCGACAGTTCGCGGACCGCGGCATCGCCGCGCGTCTCTATGTCTTCAAGTATGGTTTCCACGGTGCGGCGGACATTGGCGTCGTATTCCCTGGTCTCCGCCTCGCCGGTACGTTCTTTCAGATGTCTGGCCATGATCTTCCCTATCTCATCCTCTCCCTGCCCTTCCCCCCTCGGGAAGAGGGTTGGGGAGAGGGGGACAAACGCTACTTGATCGCGATCGGATTGATCGGCGAACCGACCCCGCCTGTCACCGGCAACGGCGGGGCGCAGAAAAAGAATTCCCATACGCCGTCGGCTTCGCAGTCGTCCGACAGTTCGCCCATGACGAAAATCTCGCCCATCGTGATGCCGATCATCGGAATCACGACCCAGTGCCAGGGCTGCTGGGCTTCGGTGGTCTCGTTGGGGCGCACTTCGCAGCCCCAGGTATCGCAGCAGATGGCGGCGACTTCCTTTTCGTACAGCCATTCGGCAGTATCGAACGACAAACCGGGCGCATCGCCACCGGCATAACCGCCCCAGCCGTTCTTCAGGCGTTCTTCCATCATGCCGGTGCGGACCAGCAGAAAATCGCCCTTTTTGACTTCGACACCCTGCGCCTCGGCGCAGGCGTCCAGATCCGTACGCGAAATGGCATCGCCTTCAGCCAGCGCCTCGACGCCGACATGCTTGGCGATATCCAGCAGGACCCCGCGGCCGACCATGCGGTCTTTGACCTTTTCGATCCCGTTCTTCTGCGCACCGTTGGAATCCACCAGCGCCGAGTCGTAGCCGTTCCACATCTTGTCGTCGTAGAAGATGTGTCCGAGCGCATCCCACTGGGTGCCGCACTGCAACGGCAGGGATACCATGTCGTCGGCGTAGCGGATGCCGCCTTCGTCCTGATTGCCGGCCAGTGCGTCGGTGCCGGTGGCAAGCATGGTGTGAATCGGGTTGAAGCGGTTGCCCCACAGACCGGATTGCGGTCCCTGATTGTCGAAATTAAGGCCCAGAGAAAACGTCTTGCCCTTCTTGATCAGACCGGCGGCAGCGATGATTTCTTCAGCACCGATATAGTTCAGCGTACCGGCCTCATCGTCAGGACCCCATTTCCCCCAGTTTTTGCACTTCTCCGCCGTTTCGCGGAGAATATTCATATCGAGTTTGCCCTCGGTATTTTTGTGGACCATGCTGGTTCCTCCCGGTCGATAATTGGTTGTCCGACGGGTACTCTAGCCCAGAACCGGGAGGTTCCAAACTGCGGCATCCTATTGATCGCTTGATCAGTAAAGGCCGCAAGAAATGCGGTCAAGCTCCGCCGGGAGACCGAAACGAAGGACGCAGGAGAACGCACGAGAATGGATGAATTGGTCGTCAAACAGGGGTTACTCAAAACACCCGACATGCGTCTCGATGGTCAGGTCGCCGTCGTCACCGGCGCGGGTCGCGGCATCGGCAGCGCCTGTGCCATGGCACTGGGCGAAGCAGGAGCCGAGGTGGTTCTGGTCAGCCGGTCGATCGACGAACTCGACGCTGTCGCCGCGGATATCAGGGATGCCGGCGGCAAGGCCCGGTCGGTCGCCTGCGACGTCAAGAACATGTCGCAAATCCGGGAAAAAATCGGTGGGCTCGACCGCATCGACATTCTGATCAACAACGCGGGCACCAACGCACCGCAACCGTTCGTCGACGTGACGGAGGAGAATTACGACAAGGTCATCGATCTGAACGTCAAATCGGCATTTTTCGTCGCGCAGACAGTCGCACGAAAGATGATCGATCAGGGCGAAGGCGGGTCGATCATTCATATGTCGTCGCAGATGGGACATGTGGGTTCTCCAACGCGCACGGTTTACTGCACGTCCAAGCACGCGATCGAGGGGCTGACCAAGGCAATGGCGGTCGAGCTCGCACCGCACAATATCCGCGTCAACGCCATCGGCCCCACCTATATCATCACTGCGATGACGGCACCCAACTTCGCCAACGAAGAATTTCGCGAAGACGCGCTGAGCCGGATTCCGCTGGGCCGGGTCGGCCAGCTTGAAGACATCATGGGTTCGGTCGTCTTCCTCGCCTCGCCGGCGGCGGCCCTGATCACCGGCACATGCCTGGTTGTCGACGGAGGGTGGACCGCGCAATGAGATTCGCGGCGGTCATGGCCGTTCTGTTTTTTTTCGGCGCTACTTCCGCCCGGGCCGAGTGGATAGATCTGGAACTGCCGACAGGCGTCAAACTGAAAGCCGCCTTCGAAAAACCGGAGCTGGTGGGCAAGGCACATGCCGTCATCTACCTGCACGGCCGCATGCCGCGCACAGCGGGTTACGAAGCCGCCGCCGACCGGGACTATGACGTGGCCGCATTCGCCCGCGCGTTTGCCTATGCCGGGTTCATCGCTATCGCCCCGTTGCGCAAAACGCCGGTAAATGCCGAAAACGGAGACGACGCCGTCGCCGAAGGACTGGCGACGGTCCTGGCCGCCGCGACCCACCTGCACCGCCAGCACGACGTCTTGCGCGTGTCAGTCGTTGGAATTGGCGAAGGGGGCCTGATGGCATTGTGGGCGTTGTCGCAAATGCCGGACCTGACCAAAGGCGTGGTGTTGTCCCCGTCGTCTCTCACCAACGGCAACGGTCGGGCCGCATCGATGAACATGGACACGTTCATCCAGACCGGTGCAGCAAAATCGATACGGGCGCCGGTTCTGCTGACCGTCGGCGACAGGGAAACCAGAACGGCGAAACGCAACGCAACTCTTGTCTCGGAGACGCTGATGAAAGCGCATCGCCGGTTCTGGTATATCAAGAACTATCCCGAAAAACGGCGATGGTTCCATCAACCGCACAATGCATACATGGAAGATGTCGTCGCATTTCTGAAACGGTAGGCAACAAGATCTCCCGACAGGCAGATACATTCGACGTGATCATTCTCGGTGCGGGCGCTGCCGGCATGATGTGCGCCCTGACGGCAGGGGCGCGTGGCCGGCGGGTGTTGTTGCTCGACCACGCCGACGAAGTCGGCAGGAAAATCCTGATTTCCGGGGGCGGACGATGCAATTTCACCAATCTCCGGGCGACAGCGGAAAATTTCCTCTCCGGAAATCCGCATTTCTGCAAATCGGCGCTCGCTCGCTACACCCAGCACGATTTCATCGCTCTGGTCGATAAACACCGTATTCCCTGGCACGAAAAGACACTGGGCCAGCTGTTCTGCGACGGGTCGGCACGCGTAGTGGTCCGGATGCTGCTGGACGAATGCGCGGCGGGCGGGGTCGATATTCGAACCGGTCACCGGATCGTCGACGTCACGAAATCTGGCCGTTTCCAGGTGGTTACCGACAAGGGAACGTTCGAAGCGGACTCAGTCGTTCTGGCCACGGGCGGGCTCTCTATTCCGAAGATGGGCGCGACGGGGTTCGCCCACGACATCGCGTCGCGTTTCGGTCTGCCTCTGTCCGATATTCGTCCGGGCCTGGTACCGCTTACCTTCGGGGGCGAGATGCTCGACCTGATACGCCCGCTTAGCGGAGTTTCCCTCGACTGTATCGCGATGGCGGACAACACGGCGTTTCCCGAAGCCATGCTGTTCACCCATCGGGGCCTGTCCGGTCCGGCGATCCTGCAGATTTCATCCTACTGGCGCGACGGGGAGACGATCTTCCTGAACCTGTTGCCCGGGACGGATGCGGCCTCCTGGCTGATCGGTGAGAAGCGCACCCGGCCGAAAGCCGGAGCCAGGGCGATCCTGTCCGGTCCCCTGCCCGGCCGCCTCGGGTCAACGCTCGCCGCCGTCTGTCTGCCGGACCGTCCCATGGGTGAGATATCGGACAGGTCCTTATCGGCATTTGGCGGAATGCTGAACAGATGGAAGCTCATCCCGACGGGCACGGAAGGATACGCCAAGGCGGAAGTTACGTTGGGCGGGATCGACACCGACAACCTGTCATCCCGCACGATGGAAGCGAAAACCGTGCCCGGCCTGTATGCCATCGGCGAAGCGGTCGACGTCACCGGCTGGCTGGGCGGCTACAATTTTCAGTGGGCATGGTCGAGCGGCTACGCCGCCGGAGAGGCGGTATGAGCGATCAGAACTGTGCCGTGCCGGACGGCAGGCCAAGCAGCACCCGGCCGTACAGCGTCGAACACATGTCCCAGTTCATGCTGATGTGCTTCGACGCGCTGTGGACGTCGCGCCAGTAGCGCTGGGTCTTGCTGTCGTTCGATAATCCCGCGCCGCCCACGCTTTCGTACAATAGATCCACCGCCTGGCGGGCCAATTTCACGGCGAAACTGAGATCGCCCTTGTTGCGGGCGCGTTCTTCCACCGTCAGTTCGCGGCCTTCGGCCATGATACGCATGATGTCCTGACAGTCGCGCCGGACAAGCATTTTCGCCGCGTCGATCGCGGCCGCCGCTTCGGCGACTCGCACCTGGATCGTCGGAAAATCAGCCATGCTTTGCGGCTGGCTGAGCGCTGCGCCTCTGGTTTTACGGACGCCGATCATCTCGACATAGGTTTCCAGCGCGCCCTGCGCCATACCCATCGCCGGCGCGCACAGACACAACGAAATCGCGGCGAAGAACGGGATGCGCCACAGCTCGTTTCCGTTGACGGCGGCGCCCGGCGGATTTCCCGACAACGCCTCATCCAGTGTCAGCATTCGGTGCGACGGAACGAACAGATCCTCGATGATGACATCGTTGCTGCCGGTTCCGATCAGGCCGACGACGTCCCAGTTGTCCTCGACCGAATAATCAGACTTCGGCACCAGAATATAACCCTGGGTGTGAGGTTCGGAGTCCGTGTCTTTCGCAATTCGGGCGCCGAGGATCATCCAGTCGGCGTTCAGCACGCCCGAGCAATAGAGCCACTTGCCGGTGATCCGGTAACCGCCGTCGACCTCGACCGCCGTTCCCCCGGGCGAATAGGACGACGCGGCAATCGCTTCCGGCGTGTCGCCCCAGACCTCCGCCTGCGCGGCATCGTCGTACATGCCGATCTGCCATTGATGCTGTGCCGCTGTGGCATAGATCCAGGCGGTAGAGCCGCATCCTGCACCGATTTCGGCTGCGCAGCGGGCGAACGTCCAAAGATCGTATTCGTATCCTCCGTAGCGGGCCGGCTGTATCACTTTGTAGAGCCCGGCGGCCTTCATCTCGGCGACGGTCTCGTCCGAAACACGCCGGTTGCGTTCGGTCTCGCGCTGGCGATCGCGCAGAGCCGGTTTCAGGGCCGCGGCACGGGCCACGAGGTCTTCCGCGTCGATGCGGGCGGATGATTGTTCGATTGTATCCATGTCACTCTCCGACGCGGATCATGCGACAATGGGATATCCGTGTCTATCGCTTCCACGGCAAACGGCGGAAACGAATTTACCGGGCAAGGCGCGGTTTCGCCAGTTCACGCGCCTGCGACATTTGCGCCGCAGTCATGGTCTTTTCGATGGCCAGCCGGGCGTCGGCGGCGCCGGCGACTTGGCGGGACTCCGCCGCCCGCAGCCAGGCCCAGGCCTCTGCCAGGTCGCGATCGACCCCGGCGCCCCTCATATACACGGACCCAAGCGCCAGCTGGGACGGACCGAACCCATTTCGTGCGGCTTCGCGATACCAGCGGACGGCCTCGTCCGGAGACCGGGTCGTCGCAATCGCGTTTTCCAGCATGTAAGCCAGGTTGTGCTGCGCCTCCGATATCCCCTGTCCGGCCGCGCGCCGGTACCAGAGGATAGCTTGTCCGGGGTCGGCGTCGGTGCCCGTGCCGAATTGATAGGCTCTCCCGACCTTGTACTGAGCCTCGGCATGTCCCTGCTCTGCCGCCCTGGCGAACCAGCCGAACGCTTTTTCGGCATCCCTCGGCCGCTGACCGGCGCCGCGCTCGTATAAGAGTCCGAGGAGATACTGCGCTTTGGCGGAACCCTTGGCCGCTTCCCGTTCGTACCATCCCATCGCATCGCCATAGGACGACGATTGGGCGACCGCGGTGAACGGCAGCACCGTAAGAATCAGGAATCCGATGAATAGCGCGGCTGTTGAGCGATGCATGCGTCCGCCGGAAAACGTTTCGCAGCAGAAACGGTACCGTCCGGTCACCGAATCGTCATCGCAAGGTCACAGGGACGAAAGATCGGCGACGGTCGCTTATTCCGGCGCCGGCCCGAAATACCCGTACAGCCTGTAACGTTCCTCTCTCTGAGGATGGGCGTAGCACTCTACTTCGCCGATAGTTGTGTAGCAGTAAGTCTGAACGATGCCGCTCGGGCGCGGTTTGAAGGTATTCGCGCTGAGGACTTTCTCCTCGTTCGGCAGATGACGTTCCACGTATTCGCGATCGAAGATCGTGTCTTCGAGCATGGCATGTTCACATGCTCCGGCAACCGCGGCAAAGGCGAGCACAGCGCCAATGCGAAGATATTTCGTCTGCATTCGGCAATCCCAGAAAACGGTTCGGGCCCATCGCCCGCCGACAGTATCTGCAAGGCCGCTTAATCAGCCGTTAAAGCGCGCCCGGGATGCCGCAAATATATCGTGGTTAAGACGCGTCAGGGTTAATGCGTCTTAACCAAAAACAGTTCGGGCTAACCGTCCGCCAAAGCCGCAAACACGTCCCCGCCCGAGGGCACCCCGGCGATATGGTGCTGGTGCCACAGCGCGAAGAACAGCAATGTCCACGCGGCGAACGCTTCGCGTTTTCCGGTCGACCGGAAAACCGCCTCGACCGCATCCGGTCTGCAGCGTTCCGCGATGCCCGGTTGCGCCGCCACCAGCGGACCCAGACGTGCACCCTCGGATGCGATCCATTCGCCGACAGGCACGGTGAACCCTTTCTTGGCGGCGAACGCTTCTGCGGCGGGCGCAGCTTGGTCCAGCCATTTTCGGAGGATCCATTTCCCCTGTCCGTTTTTGATTTTCAACCCATCCGGGAGCCTGAAAGCCGCATTTGCAACGGCGGGATCGAGAAACGGCGTCCGGCCCTCCACGCCGTGCGCCATCAGGCAACGATCCAGTTTGATCAGGAGGTCGTTGGGCAACCAGTCGGCGCAATCCGTCGCCTGGGCGGCCTGCAGCCTCGTCCGCCCCCCGGTTCGGGCCAGTGTTTCGCTGGCGGCGAACCCGTCCCGCCAGCCGTGATCTTCCGATTTCAGGACGTTCAGCCTGTCCATTATGCCGCGTTGGCGCATACCTCGCCCGCCGAGCCAGACCGGACGCATGACGCTGCGGTAGCGGCCGTATCCTCCGAATATCTCATCGCCGCCTTCACCCGACAGGACGACCTTGAATGACTTCGCGGCTTCCGCCGCAAGCTTCCAGGTCGGCAGGATCGCGTAATCGGCGACCGGATCGTCCATTGCGGCGGCGATCGCGGGCAAAAGCGTCCAGAAATCCGTCGCAGTGCATTCGACTTCCTCATGCGCGGCGCCCAGGGATTTAGCGACGGCGCGGGCGTGTTCGCGTTCGTCGGCCGCGCCGGTCCCGGGAAAACCGGCGGTAAAGGCATGCACGGGACGGTCGTTTAGCCGTGCCATCAAAGCAAGAATTGCGGAAGAATCGATTCCCCCGGAGAGGAACATCGCATAGGGGACATCCGACCGCTGGTGCATCTCGACACTGTCGAGTAGGGCGTCCTGCAGCCGTTCCAGCGCCTGGCGCTCGGTCGTCCGGACGGGGCCGCCGGCGGGAAGCGCCTCCTGACGGCGCCGGTCGACGATCTGTCCGCCCGCAACCACGATCGTTTCGCCGGGACGCACCCGATGAATACCTTCATAAAGCGACTCCGCGCCGGTCGTGAACTGGAGCTGAAGAAGTTCGCGCACGGACCTGTCGCGCAGGGAACGCGACCCGAAACCCGCGCTCAGCAACGCCTGGGGTTCGGAAGCGAACGCAAAGCCGGCATCTGTCTGAGCGTAATAGAGGGGTTTTATGCCGAACGGATCGCGCGCCAGCACGAGGCGACGTTCCTGCGGATCGAAAATCGCCAGCGCATACATACCTCGCAGCCAGCCGGCGAAATCGACGCCGTGATCGCGATAATAATGCAGTACCGGTTCGCAGTCGGAGCCGGTCGCGAATTCCGTCCCCGCCAGTTCGTCGCGCAGTTCGATATAGTTGTAAATTTCGCCGTTGGCGACCAGCGCCGCACCGCCGGGACCGAACAGAGGCTGATCGCCGGTTTCCAGGTCGATGATGGCGAGTCGGGTATGCACCAGCCCGGTATCGCCCGATGCCCAGACGGCATCGCCGTCAGGTCCGCGATGGGCCAGCGCTGTCCTCATTGCCTCCAGCGCCGCGCCGTCGGGCGCCGAACCGTCCGCCGTCATAATACCGGCAATCCCGCACATCAGCCGGCCACCCGGTCGAACAGGTCGAGAAACTTCGCTACCACTGGACTTTCGGTAAATTCGGCCTCGAACCGGGCATGACCTGCATCGGCCATGCGCGTGGCGAGTTGCCCGTCACCCGCAAGGCGCGAAATCGCGGCGGCCAGTGCGCGATAATCCTCGACGGGTGCCAGCAGGCCATCCTCTCCGTCGGCAATCAGCCAGCCCGGCCCTTCGGACGCAGCTGCAACGACCGGGAGACGCCGGGCCCACGCCTCGATCACGACATTACCCAAAGGCTCGATCCGCGACGGGCAGACCAGCATGTCCGCGGTCGCCATCAGGTCCGCGATATCGGTCCGCCAGCCGAGAAACCGCACCCGGTCGGCAACCCCCAGCTTGTGCGCCAGAGATTCCAGCTCGCGTGCATCCGGCCCGTCCCCGGCCAGCAACAGGCAAACGCCATCGGCGTACTTCATCGCCTGCAACAGGATGTCGAACGCCTTGTTGCGGTGCAGCCGGCCGGCCGCGAGCATCAGCGGCACATCATCCGGGATGCCGAACTGCATACGCGGCAGGGCTGTTCCGGCATCGGCGGATACGAAATTGGGCACATAATGCGCCCGGCCTTGAGGCCAACCGCTTTCGACCAGATAGCGCACGATATCCGGCGTGTTACCAATCAGGTGATCGCAGTCGCGGTAGTATTTGAGATCGTAATACCCCCCCAGCCGCCCGATCTGGACGGTTTTCGCCGCCGCGCGTTTTCGGGCCCTGCCGGTGGCGGCACTGGCGCGGTTCATCCACGACAGGACGATATCCGGTTTCGCGCCGTCTATGCGTGCGGCCAGCGCCGGGACCGTTTTGAAATCGAGCCACCCGCCGAACGGTAATTCGACCGGATCGATTCCGGCATCCCGCAGTTTGGCTCCCCGCGTCCCGTTGGGGCGCACAATCACCGTCTGCGCAACCCCGCGGGACTGAAACGCCCCCGCAAGCCGGACGAAAAATTCCTCGGCGCCGCCGACGGCGCCGCCCGCCATGGTCTGCATGACTTTCATGCCGGCAACAGTTTCTCAAAGGCGGCGGCGGCATCGTCCCAGCTCCACCTTCGCTGACGCTCAAGCGCGGTGGCCTGAAGGCGCCGCCAGAGATCGTCATCGGTCAGGATATGGCGGCCATGCCGGACGAAATCGGCGTCGTCTTTGGCCACGAACCCCGATTCTCCCTCGATCACGCGTTCGGCGACGCAGCCGATGTCCTGCACCACGGCGGGCACGCCGACAGCCTGCGCCTCGCCCACGGCGAGGCAGTAGGTCTCCCCGGGATCGCCCCGGTACAGGATCGCCCGAAAGCCAGCGAGAGCTTCTGCGAGTTGAGCCTTGGGCAATGGGTCGCGCAGCACGACCCCCCGATCGGCCATAGCCTGAGCGCGGTCCAGCACCGCATTCATGGCGCCCGCCCGGGCGTCGCCATGCGCGCCATAGGTTTTCGGGCTGGAGAAAACGTGCAGCTGCGCCGCCGGCACCTGCGGGTGGATGTCCGTGTCCCAAAGATCGAGCAGCCAGTCCAGCGAACGGAGCGGGCTGGACGTGAATGCCACGTAGGGCGGCGGCGGCGCGGCGGGCGGCTCGACATTGAGAAAATCGGCGGAAATACCATATGGGATCGTCGCCTTGCCGCCGGTTGGCATCCAGGAGGAGATCGAAGCGGCATGAAATTCGGACGAGAACACGACCGTCGGCCGCCAGCGCGCCAGTTTTCGCCAGTAGCGCCACTTGTTGAGATACTGCGCCGGATTATGAATCCAGAATATTCTCGCCCGCGCTCGCGGCACCAAGGGGATCAGGCGATCCCCCCGATTGGCGATATAGAGATCGGCCGTATCGGGCAGTCCCTCTTTCAGCGGCCGCCATCCGACGCCATTGCGGGTCATCGGCGCATCGCAGTTGTTGTGGATCGTCACATTGTGTCCGCGCGCCGCCAACGCCTCAGCAAGCGAGATGAACGCCGTTTCGGCGCCGCCCAGCGGTCCCTGCGACAGGGTATCGCCGTTGAAGGAAATCCCGTCATCCGCCATCAGAATGACCGCCACTATTCGTCCTCCAGCGTGGCTTTCAGATAAGACAGGATGGGATACAGCGCAGCGCAAAGGGCGATCAGAAAGCCGTATTTCCCTTCCCGGTATCCTCCGCGCGACACGTAGCACTTCCAGAATCGGGTGAATATCCGCCGCAGGTTCCCGGCGTACGAACCGCCGTCGCCATGTTCTCGGATGTCCCGGGCGCGGGCCGAGGTATAGGAATCGAGCCTGCGTATCATGTCCGAGATATTACGGTCGACGTAATGGTTGAGCCGGTTGGTCAGAACCGGGCCTTCGGTACCTTTAAGGTCGAGCGCAGGGTGAAGGCGTTGCGGCCCCCAAGTCTTGGCGCCCTTGCGGAACAGCCCAGGGTATTGCGGCTTTCCCCAGGACCCGCCCCAGCCATGGCGAACCAGGCGGCCGCCGATATAGTTATCGACGGGAATCCCGTGCCAGTCATGGGTGCTGGATTCAGCGACCTGACGGATCTCGTTTGCCAGAGCCTCCGGCACCCGTTCGTCGGCATCTATCTCGAATATCCAGGTACCGCGGCAGGCATCGATTCCGGCATTGCGCCGGTCGCCCTCCAGCGCCCAGTCACCATCGACCAGACGGTCGGTGAACCGGGCCGCGATGTCGCGCGAACCGTCGCTGCAATCATCCAGCAGCACGACGATCTCGTCCGCGAAGGATAGCGTCGCGAGGCAGTCGGCGAGCTGATGTTCCTCGTTTCGGATAGAGATTACGGCGGAAAGGACGCATTGTTCTGCGGTCATGGGCGGTGTTATAGCCGCAAGACTGGATAATTCCACGCGAAAGCTCTAATTAGCGGAAAAGGGGATCTAAGCGCATGGGCCTTAAAATTCACGTTCCGCTTGCCGATCGCGGCGTCGTCTCGGTGTCTGGCGAAGATGCGCAGTCGTTTCTCCAGGGATTGATCACCAACGACATCGAAAAAGTGTCGAAAACCACGGCGATTTACGCCGCTCTTCTGACGCCGCAGGGCAAAATCCTCCATGATTTTTTCATCGTCGAGCACAAGGACCGGTATCTGCTCGACTGCGATGTCTCCCGCATTCCCGATCTGATCAAACGCCTGAGCATGTATCGCCTGCGGGCCAAGGTCGATATCGCGGACGAATCGGCCAAGTTTTCCGTCGGCATAATGCTGGAGCCGGACGGCGCGGCTTCGACCGGCGAAGCCGGCGCGGCCAAGACCCGTTTCGACGGGGTATCCTATATCGACCCCCGGCATGCGGGACTGGGCGAACGCACGATCCGGCTGATCGACGAAGACGACACCTTCCCGACCGACGAAACCGTCCTGTCCAGCAATCGTGCCGAATACGATGCCAGGCGGATCGCCCTGGGGATACCCGACAGCCGCGCCGATCTGGTGCCGGAAAAATCCCTGCCGCTGGAAGTCGGCTTCGACGAACTGAACGGCGTCGATTTCCAGAAAGGCTGCTATGTCGGCCAGGAAGTCACCGCCCGCATGAAACATCGGAGCCTGGTAAAAAAGCGATTGTTCCCGGTCACGTTCGACGGCGACCTCGCACCCGGCTCGTCGGTGAGTGCGGGAGACATCGTTGCCGGCGAGATCTATTCAGCCCGTACGGGCAGCGGACTAGCCCTGTTGAGACTCGATCTCGCCGAAAAAGGCGATCTGTCGGTGGATGGTGTCGACGTGACGCCTGAAAAACCGGGCTGGATGGCCTGTTAGGCGCGACCTAACCCTTTCTCCTCAGCGCCGCCTGAGCAGCCGCCAACCGGGCGATGGGCACGCGATAGGGTGAACACGACACGTAATCGAGGCCGATATCGGCGCAGAAGTGGACCGACGCCGGGTCGCCGCCATGTTCGCCGCAAATTCCGAGCTTGATGCCGGGACGCGTTTCGCGACCCCGCTCCGCGCCGAGTTTGATTAACTCGCCGACCCCGTCGATATCGATGGACACGAAGGGATCGGTCTCGAATATGCCTCGGCGTTCGTATTCCTTCAGCAGCCCGGCCGTATCGTCACGCGACAGGCCAAACGTGGTCTGGGTCAGGTCATTGGTGCCGAAGGAAAAGAACTCGGCGCCTTCCGCGATATCGCTGGCACGCAGCGCCGCGCGCGGCAGTTCGATCATCGTGCCCACCAGATAGGGAACCTCCGAACCGGTTTCCCGGAACACCTCGGTCGCGACCGCATCGATGCGTTCACGCAGCAGGTCGAATTCCATCTTGTCGGAGACCAGCGGGATCATGACCTCCGGTTCGACCGGCGTGCCGGCATCTTTCGACACCTCGACCGCCGCTTCGAAAATCGCCCGGGCCTGCATCTCGGAGATTTCGGGGTAGGTAATGCCCAGTCGGCACCCCCGATGCCCCAGCATCGGATTGACCTCCTCCAGTTCGCTGGCGCGTATACGCAGATCTTCAGCGGAGACTCCGGAAGCTTCCGCAACCTGCTGCATCTCCTCTGCCGTGTGCGGCAAAAATTCGTGGAGCGGAGGATCCAGCAACCGGATCGTCACCGGCTTGCCCGCCATGATGCGGAACAGTTCGATGAAATCCTGACGCTGCATCGGGAGAATTTTTTCCAGTGCCGCGCGGCGGCCAACCTCGTCTTTGGCGAGGATCATTTCTCGCACGGCGACGATACGCTCTGCATCGAAGAACATATGCTCGGTGCGGCACAACCCGATCCCCTCGGCGCCGAAATCTACCGCCGTCTGTGCATCCAGCGGGGTTTCCGCGTTGGTCCGGACTTTCAACTCCCGGACTTCGTCGACCCAGTTCATCAGCGTCGCGAAATCGCCGGACAGTTCAGGTTGCAGCGTCGGCACCTTGCCAGCCATCACTTCGCCCGATGTGCCGTCGATGGTCAGTGTATCGCCGGCTGCGATCTCGCGGCCAAGGATCGTCATCGTCTGGGTTTCGTAGTCGATTCGGAGATCGCCTGCGCCCGAGACACAGGGACGGCCCATGCCGCGCGCCACAACCGCCGCATGGCTGGTCATGCCGCCACGACTTGTCAGGATGCCTTGCGCCGCGTGCATGCCGTGAATGTCTTCCGGGCTGGTCTCGATCCGCACCAGGATGACAGCCTCGCCTCCGGCGGCTTTCGCTTCGGCGTCGTCGGCCGAGAACACGACCGTGCCCGATGCGGCGCCTGGCGACGCCGGCAGTCCTCTGGTCAGCAGATCGCGCGCGGCGTCGGGATCGAGAGTCGGGTGCAGAAGCTGATCCAGAGATTCCGGATCGACACGGGAGATCGCTTCTTCCCTTGAGATCAGCCCTTCCTCGACCATGTCGCAGGCGATTTTCAGCGCCGCTTTGGCCGTTCGCTTGCCCGACCGGGTCTGCAGCATCCAAAGCTTGTTCTGCTGGACAGTGAATTCAATGTCCTGCATGTCGCGGTAATGCTTTTCGAGGTTCCGGCGCACATCGTCGAGCTGTTTGAACACGTCGGGCATGACTTCTTCCATCGCGGGAAGATCGGAGCCCTGCTCTTCCTTGCCCGAAACGGTGAGGTGCTGCGGCGTGCGGATACCGGCGACCACGTCCTCGCCCTGTGCGTTGACCAGATACTCGCCGTAAAAAGTATTGCGTCCGTCGGACGGATCGCGCGTAAACGCGACCCCGGTGGCACAGTCGTCGCCCATGTTGCCGAACACCATCGACTGTACGTTTACCGCCGTGCCCCAGCTCTCGGGAATGTTGTGCAGCCGTCGATAGGTGTTGGCGCGATCGTTCTGCCAGCTTCCGAACACCGCGGTGATGGCGCCCCAGAGCTGGTCGCGCGGGTCCTGCGGGAAAGGCTTTCCGGTCTCGTCCTCGACCCGCTCCATGAAACCGGTCGCGACCGCCTTCCAGTCGTCGGCGTCCAGATCCGTGTCCAGCGCCGCGCCCTTCATCATTTTCTGGGTATCGATGATTTCTTCGAAATTGTCGTGATCGACGCCCAGCACGACATCGCCGTACATCTGGATGAAGCGGCGGTAGGAATCCCAGGCGAAGCGCGCATCGCCGCCCTTCAGGGCAAGGCCTTCGACCGTCACGTCGTTGAGGCCGAGATTGAGAACGGTGTCCATCATGCCGGGCATGGAGACCCGCGCGCCGGACCTGACGGATACCAGCAACGGGTTGTCGGGATCGCCGAATTTTGCCCCCACCGTTTCTTCGATAAACGCCAGCGCGGCGTCGACCTGGCCCGAAAGATCATCGGGATAGCTCTCCCCGGCATCGTAATAGGCGGTGCACAGTTCCGTCGTGATCGTGAACCCGGGCGGGACCGGCAGGCCGAGCGACGACATCTCGGCGAGGTTCGCGCCCTTTCCGCCCAGCAGGTTTTTCATGTCGGCCGCCCCTTCGGCACTGCCGCCGCCAAATCTATAGACCCATTGCGAAGAACTCATACGCTAACCCTCTATGCGGGAGAAATCGGCAATCCGACCGAGCGTGGAACGGAACTGCGACAAAAGCCGCAGACGATTGGCCCGTATATCGGGATCGTCGGCGTTGACGGTGACCTTGTCGAAGAAAAGATCGACGGGCGCGCGCAAACTGGCCATCGCTTCCATAGCGGCAACGTATTGCTCTTCCGCGATAGCCGCATTGGCGCTCGCGGCCGAGGCCGCCAGACCGTCGACCAGCGCGCGTTCTTCATCCTGGGCCAGACGGCCCGCATCGACCTCTCCGTCGAATGACGTTCCGTCCTTCTTTTCCTCGATCGAGACGATGTTCGATGCACGCTTGTACGCGGCCAGCAGATTCTCGCCGTCGTCCGTGGCCAGAAATCCGGACAGCGCATCGACCCGCGCCAGAAGACGCACCAGATCGTCCTCGCCGCCCAGCGCGAAGACGGCCTCGACATGATCGTGACGCACACCGCGCTCGCGCAGATGGACTTTAAGCCGGTCGGCGAAGAACTCGAGCAGATCGCGTTCGACAATCTTGGGCTGATGGCCGTCGGCGAGCGTATTTTCGAAATCGGACACCGTTTCGTTGTATCCCCAGTACGCCTTCATAAAGGCTTCTCGCAGCGGCAGACGCAGGTTGTTTTCGAGGATCAGCCGGATGATGCCGAGCGCCGCCCGCCTCAAGGCATACGGATCGCGCGATCCGGTCGGCTTCTCGTCGATGGCGAAAAATCCGACCAGCGTATCCAGCTTGTCGGCCAGCGCCACGGCCACCGACAGCGGCGCTGTCGGACAGTCGTCGCTGGGTCCGGCGGGCGAATAGTGATCGGCGATGGCGTCGGCGATGGCGGCAGCCTCGCCGTCGTTCAGCGCGTAATAGCGTCCCATCGTGCCCTGCAGTTCGGGGAACTCGTAAACCATCTCTGTCACGAGATCGGCCTTTGCAAGATGCGCGGCACGCATGGCATCGCCCGCACCGCAATCCGGAATATACGCGGCCAGTTCGCCGGCCAGCGCGGTAATCCGTTCGACCTTCTGGGCCATGGTGCCGAGTTTCGCGTGGAACACGCTGTCGGCCAGGAACTGCACACGGCTTGCCAGCTCCGATTTGCGGTCCTGATCCCAGAAAAACTTGGCGTCGGACAGCCGCGCACGCAGGACGCGCTCGTTGCCGGCGACGACAGCGGCGCCGCCGTCCTTCGCCTCGGTATTCGCCACCACCACGAAACGCGGCGCGAGCGAACCGTCGGCGTTCAGCAGCGAAAAGTATTTCTGGTGCGACCGCATCGACGTGATCAGCACCTCGTCCGGCACGTCCATGAATTCATCGTCGATCTTCCCGGTCATTACCACCGGCCATTCAACCAGCCCGGCGACTTCGTCCAGCAGGCCGGGATCGTCGCGCAGGGACAGCCCTTCATTCGCCGCTCCCTTTTGCGCGCCGTCGAAAATCATCGATTTGCGTTCCTCGCGGTCGAGGATCACTTTGGCGTCGCGCAGCTTTTTCTCGTAGGCGGCGAAGTGGGCAACTGAGAAGGGTTCGCCTGCAAGGAAACGATGACCGGATGTGACATCGCCGCAGGGCACCTCGTTGCGCGTTTCAACGGTCAGGGAGCGGCCGCCGAACAGGCAGAGGATCCGCTCCAGTGACCGCACCCAGCGCATCGATCCTGAGCCCCAGCGCATGGATTTCTGCCACGGCAGATCCGAAATTATGCCCGCCAGCATCTGGGGCAGAACCGACGCCGTTTCCGCCCCGGCCTTCTCCACCACCGCAAACAGGAAGGTGCCTTTTTCCAGCTCCCGCTCCTCGCACTGTTCGCGGGTCACGCCATTCGCTTGCAGAAATCCGTCGATCGCCTTGTCGGGTGCATCGACCTTCGGCCCTCGTTTTTCCTCGCGCAAATCGGGTTGTTTATCGGGCAGGCCGTCGGCCACCAGCGTCAGGCGCCGCGGGGTCACGAAACTGCGCACATCGCCATGCTCCAGCCCGGCATCCTTAAGGCCGGCGGCGACGAGCCGCGCGAGGTCGTCCGCCGCGCGCGCCTGCATGCGGGCGGGAATTTCTTCCGAGAACAGTTCGAGGAGAAGTTCGGGCATGGTTATTCCGCCGCCTCTGCTTGCGCGTTCACGCCCAGCCAGGCTTCGCAGCTGCCCTTGGCCAGGGCGCGGACACGCCCGATATAGGACGCGCGTTCCGTCACGCTGATGGCGTTGCGGGCATCCAGCAGGTTGAAGACGTGGCTCGCCTTGATGCATTGGTCGTAGGCGGGCAGCGCCAGCTTTTCGGCGAGAAGCGCATGGCACTCGGCTTCGGCGAATTCGAACTGGCGGAACAGTTTATCGGTGTCGGCGTGCTCGAAATTGTAGGCCGAGAATTCTCTCTCGGCGCGCAGGAACACGTCGCCGTAGGAGACGCCGGCGCCGTTGAAATCCAGATCGTAGACGTTCTCGACGCCCTGGATATACATCGCCAGGCGTTCCAGCCCATAGGTCAGCTCCACCGCGACGGGATCGCATTCGATGCCGCCGACCTGCTGGAAATAGGTGAATTGGGTCACCTCCATCCCGTCGCACCAGACTTCCCAGCCTAGACCGGCCGCGCCCAGCGTCGGGCTTTCCCAGTCGTCCTCGACGAAGCGGATATCGTGATAATCCGGATCGATCCCCAGTTCGCGCAGGCTGTCGAGGTACAGATCCTGGCTGTTGGCCGGCGACGGTTTCAGGATCGCCTGGTACTGGTAGTAATGCTGCAAGCGGTTCGGATTCTCGCCGTAGCGCCCGTCAGTTGGCCGCCGCGACGGCTGCACGTAAGCGGCCTTCCACGGATCGGGCCCCAGCGCCCGCAGGGTGGTCGCCGGGTGGAACGTCCCGGCGCCGACTTCCATGTCGTAGGGCTGCAGAATAACGCAGCCCTGCCGCGCCCAATAGGCATGCAGTTTCAGGATCAGCGACTGGAAAGACGTGTCGGCAGCGTCGGTCTGCGACATGATGGAATACTCGCGCCCAGGGGGTAATGTTGCGGTGCAAAATACGGGGGGTACGGGGTCGGGTCAACGACTCGCTTGGTCAGGGTTAATCGCTATGCTAGCCGGCGGAAAACCATGGGGAATAACCGCCATGATCTACGAGGAAATCGCCGACCGGATATCGCTGGAGGAAGACGGCGTTGCGATCTCGACCATGATGAAATCCCCCTGCCTGCGCTACGAAGGCGAATTCTTCGCCATGGATTCGGCAAAGATGGACGCCCTGATCGTTAAACTGCCGCCGGACCGGGTCGACACGCTGATCGCCAGCGGCGAAGAGCTGGAATTCAATTTCACCAAAAAGAAGTTCCGGGAATGGGTGATGATCCCGCGCGGCCGCGAAGACGCATACGAGGGTTTCATCCGGGAAGCGCTGGCTTATTCCAGATCCAGGAAAGCCGGGATCTAGCCCGGGAAAGGAAAGCAAGTATGTTCGATCTCGCCATCGTTGGCCTCGGTGCCTGGGGCAAAAGGCTCGTCACGTCGGTCCAGGGCAAAAGCGATACCGTCCGGTTCGTGTCGGCCACCGCCCGGAGCGTCACCAAAATCGCCCCTTTCTGCGAAGAACACGGCCTTCGCATCGGCGATATCTATAAGGATGTGGATGGCGTGGTGGTCGCGGGGCATGCCGCCAGCCACGCGTCGGACGCGCTGGAGGCCGTCAACGCCGGGAAACCGGTGCTGGTGATCAAGCCGCTGGCAACCACGGTCGCCGACGCCGAGGCGCTGCATACCGCCGCGGCCGAAAAAGGCGTTCTGGCGGCGATGGGCTACGACCGCTGTTTCTCCCCGGCCATGGAAGCTTTGAGAAAGCGTGTGCGCACCGGCGATCTCGGCCGCGTGTTTCATGCGTCGGGCGATTTCAGTGTCGACCGCATGCTGACCTTCGATGCCGACGCCTGGAAAGCCGATCCCGTGATCAATCCGCCGGGCAGCTTGGCCGATCACATGATGTACATGATGATCGAGCTGATCGGCCCGGTGTCGGAACTGTCGGTCGATGCGACGACCCAGGTGGTGCCGCACGATTTCGCCGACACTGCCTCCGTCACGCTGCGGTTCGGGACCGGCGCCACCGGCACGCTGACCGCCATCGGGGTTGCTCCCAATTTCAACCGGCTGCATTTCTACGGCGAAAAAGGCTGGGCCGAGGTCCGCGGCGTCAACCGGCTGGAGTTCCAGCCGCTGGGCGGCGAGCTGGTAACCGAGGAATTCGAGCCCGTCGATATGTGCCGGGTGGAACTGGAGACATTTGCCGCGGCGGCACGGGGCAATGCCGACTGGCCGGTCCCGCCGACGGATGCGATCAACGGCGTGACGGCGCTGGTGGCAATGCTGGATTCCTATCGCGCGGGCGGAGAGAAAATGATCGTTACGCCCTAATACGGACACCGCTCCCGGCCGCAGTTCGACGGGCTGGCGGTCACATACGTACCGCAGACGATACACGCCGACATGTCCTCACTTTCGACGCGGTCGCGGCGGGCGTCTTCGGCCTGCTTGTTGATGTTGCGCCGCCCGATCATCTTGAAGCCGTACCAGACGGCGCCGATGATCAGCAGTAATACGATGATTTTCATGACCATGGCATCGCCCCTATAGCCCGTACCGTTTCCACAGCGCCCAGTCGTCCAGCGCCGAGACAAGTTCCGCCGGATCGATCGCCGACATCCCGCCGCCCCGCAGGCGGCTAATCAGACCGCGGCGCACCTCGGCGCGGAGAAATTTGACCTTGTCGCCATAGCGTTTCCGCATTTCGGACCGCATCTCCGCCAGGCCGTCGATCAGCCCGACTTCCAGCGCCTGATTGCCGGTCCAGATGTCGCCGGTGAACAGGGCACCGTCGGCTGCGCGGAGTTTATCGCCGCGGCGCTCGCGAACGTGGGTTTTGAAGTTTTCGAAAATGTCTTCATGCAGTTCGCGCAGGCGGTCGACGTCTTCCGGTTTTTCATCCTGGAACGGATCGAGCATGCCCTTGCGGGGACCGGTGGAATAAACCCGCCGTTCGATGCCGAAGCGTTCGATCAGGTCCGGAAAGCCGAACCCGGCGGAAATCACACCTATGGAACCGATAATGGAATTGGCATCGGCATAGATCTCATCGCCGGCACAGGCCAGCCAGTACCCGCCAGATGCCGCGACGTCCTCGCAGAACGACACCAGCGGCAGTTCCTTCTCCGCCGCCAGGTCGCGGATGCGCTTGGCGATCAGCGCGCTTTGAACGGGTGAGCCGCCGGGCGAATTGATCACCAGCGCGACCGCTTTCAGATTCTTCCGGTCGAACAGTTTTGCGATGGCACGCTCGTGACTGGCGAGGCTCAATCCGGGACGGCCCGGTCCGGCCGACCGCCCGATCACGCCGTCCAGCCGCAGCACACCCACCACCGGCGGCGGATTGCGAAAGCGTTCGATAGGAAGCTTGGCGAGCAAGTCGCCAAGGATGGTTTTGATGTCGTCGATGCCCATTATTTTCTTATATCACCTAACGAAGAATGCAGGGGCCGCCGCGAAGGATCGCGTCGGCCTGTTCCGTATAGGTGCCATCTTCTTCGTGCAAAACAAGGCCCGGAGATAACGCCAAAGGCGTGCGAATTCCTTTTCTCGCCCGCACGATCACCCGCTTGGCGGCCACCCCCCGTTTGGGCCACAGCGGAAAGACCACCGTTTCGCCGGCGTTTCCGTGCAGCAGGGCGAGAATTTCGTCCAGCCTGTCGGCGCGATGGATCAGCGTGATCGTTCCCTTGGTCCGCACCATGCGCAAAAGGAAACCGATCCAGTCGCGAAGGTCCGCCACTCCCTCGACATTGGCGGCGGCGCGTCCGGGGTCGGGCGATACGTCCGCCCGGAAGCTGTCCAGATACGGCGGATTGGCCAGCACATGATCGAAGCCCCCGGCGGCGATGCGCGGCAACGGCCTTACCAGATCGCCGACCATCACCTGTACGCTGCCGGACAGGCCGTTCAGCCGGGCATTGTCGTTGGCGAGCCGTACCAGATCCGGCTGAATTTCGAGACCGGTCACGCTGCAATCCGGCACCCGCCGCGCGAGACAAATCGCCGCAGCGCCATGACCGGTACCCGCTTCCAACACCCGGTCGCCCGGTCCGGCATCGACCGCGGCAGCCAGCATCACAGGGTCGATCGCCGCGCGGTAACCTTCGGCCGGCTGGCGCAGAATGACGGTGCCGTCGAGAAATCTGTCCTCGGTCAGTTCTCCGGACGGAACCCCGCCGACGGCGTCAGACAAGGCGGTCTCCCTCGCCTGCATCACGCAACGCGCGGCAAGCTCGGTTGTAGTCTTCGTCCGCCACCATGACGCGGCGCGGGATGGCGCCGACGCTGCCTTCGAGAACGCTCATATGCCCGTCGAGCACGATCATTTCGATATCCTCGGATTTGAGCAGCGCTTCCGCCCAGGACAGGAACACCATTTCGTTGGATCGGAACAGTTCTTTCACGCGCCTTCCGCCTTGACCGTCACCTTGCCCGGACTATGTTCCGTGTGTGCACTGCAATCGTCAAGAATCGAGGCAAACGTGAGCGTCGTTGTCGATCTCGACCGTGAGCGTCAGGAACGTCCGAAACCGTCCATCGACGCGCTGACCGCGTTGACGCAGGATGATATCCAGCAGGTCAACCAGACCATCATCGACCGGATGGACAGCCCGGTCATTCTGATACCGCAGGTTGCCGGCCACATCATCGCGGCGGGCGGCAAACGGCTGCGCCCGATGCTGACCCTCGCCAGCGCGCGCATGTGCGGCTATGGGGGAGACCGTCATATCGGCCTCGCCGCCTGCGTCGAGTTCATTCACACCGCGACCCTGCTGCACGACGACGTGGTCGACGAGAGCGACCTGCGCCGGGGCGCGGCCAGCGCCAATGCGGTCTGGGGCAACAAGTCCAGCGTGCTGGTCGGCGATTTTCTGTTCAGCCGCGCGTTCGAGCTGATGGTCGAGGACGGCAATCTAGACGTGTTGCGCATTCTGTCGCAGGCCTCGTCGATCATCGCCGAGGGCGAAGTGCTGCAACTGGTCACCGCCAACGACACCGAGACGACCGAGGCGGATTACCTGGAAGTCATACGCTCCAAGACCGCCAAACTGTTCGCCGCGGCGAGCGAGATCGGCGCCGTCGTCGCCGAACGGCCCGAAGACGACTGGCGCGCACTCGATTCGTTCGGACATAATATCGGTATGGCGTTCCAGCTGGTCGACGACGTGCTCGATTATTCCGCGCGCCAGGCGACCCTGGGCAAAACCGTGGGCGATGATTTCCGCGACGGCAAGATCACCCTGCCCATTGTTCTGGCATTCAACGCGGCGGACGACGACGAAAAGGCCTTCTGGCGCCGCACCCTGGAAGATCAGGAACAGAAAAAAGGCGACTTCCGCCGCGCCGTCGTCATGCTGGAAAAATCCGGCGCGTTGACCGCGACCATGGAACGCGCCCGCGAGTACGGCGCAAAGGCGCGCGCCGCGCTCGAACCCTTCCCGGACAGCGAGATAAAAGCGTCGCTGAACGAAGCGGTCGAGTTCGCGATTCACCGGAGTTTTTGAGGGTCGCGCGTCGAAACCCGACCTGGTCCCCTCGCCCCTGCGGAGAGAAGTCTACGGAGAGGGGGACGGCCTCCAAATCAGACGGCGTTTAGCGGACAGATCACCCTCTCCCTGACCCTCCCCCTCGAGGGAAATGAGAAACTTGTTTTCATAATGCATCCGCTTTCGTTCACTTCCCCCTGAACACCGGCTTGCGCTTTTCCATGAACGCCTGGCGGCCTTCCTTGTAGTCGTCGCTGGCGAAGCAGGCGTCGATCTGGGCCTGAACGGTGGCCATGTCGCGGGCGCTTTCGTCGAGCTGGGTGTTGCGGATCGACGTCTTGACCGATTTCAGGGTCAGCGGCGCATTGGCGGCGATGGTAGCGGCAATTTCCTGCACTGTGGATTCGAGATCCGCATATGGCACCACCCGGTTCACCATGCCCATTTTCAGGGCGTCCTCCGCCCCGTAGCGATCGCCGGTGAACAGCATCTCGGCGGCGTAGGCAGGACCAACCAGCTTTACCAGGTCGTCCACGCCGCCATAGCCGAAGCCGAGACCGAGCTTGGCAGGCGGCGCGCCGAACCGGGCATTATCGGCGGCAATGCGAAAATCGCACAGCATGGCGGTCAGTACACCGGCACCGAGGCAGTAGCCGTGGATCATCGCAATCATCGGTTTGGAAAACTCCCGCATCGCGAGATTGGCCTGTTCCGAGGCCTCGTCGTACATCCGACGCGCATCTTCCGACGACCGCTTTTCGCCGAACTGGGAAATATCGGAACCGGAAATAAACGCCTTGTCGCCGGCGCCCGCGATCACCGCCACGCGTACGTCTTCATCCGCTTCGAAGTCGGCCATGATTCCGGGGATGGCCCGGCGCATGTCGTAGGTGACGGCGTTGTACTTGGCCTGCTGGTCGTAGATCATCCAGCCGATGCCGTTTTCCTTGCGGACATGCATCGTGCCGGCGGCGGCTTCGGATTTCGCGTTTTCTGCGGCATCGGCCATGTCGGGTTTCCTTTCCGTCAGACCGCGCTGTCAGCGCGGAGTTGTTCGATCGCAGCGGCGTCGTAGCCCAGATCGGCGAGAATGTCGTCGGTGTGTTCGCCAAGCCCGGGTGTCGCGCTTCGGATGTCGCGGGGCGCGCGGCTCATATTGATTGCCTGCCCGACAACATGCATGTCGCCGTGGGTCGGCGACGTGACAGGTGCCGCAAGCCCCAGATGCTTTACCTGAGGGTCGTCGAACATCTTGTCGATCGTATGGATCGGTCCGCAGGGCACGCCCCCTTCGTTAAAGATATCGATCCACTCGGCGCTGGTTCTGGTCCTGGTGTATTCGGAAATTTCCGTGTTCAGCGCATCGCGGTGTTGGAGCCGCAGTTTCCCCGTGGCGTAATCCGGGTTCGATGCGATTTCGTCGGCGCCGAGCGCACGGCACAGCCGTTCGAACATATCCTGGCCGCCGGCCGCGATATTGAAATGCCCGTCCTTGCAGGGATACACGCCGGTCGGGATCGAGGTCGGGTGATTGTTGCCCGCCTGCGGCGGCACCTCGCCGCCGATCAGCCAGCGCGCCGCCTGAAAATCCAGCATCGAGACCTGGGATTCCAGCAGAGATGTATGTACCCACTGCCCTTCGCCGGATGCCTCGCGCTCCAGCAGGGCGATCAGAATCCCGATGGCGCAATAGAGCCCCGACGACAGATCGGCGATCGCGGTACCGACCCGCACCGGCCCCTGCCCCGGCAGCCCGGTGATCGACATGATGCCGCCCAGGCCCTGCGCGATCTGGTCGACGCCGGGACGTTTCTCATACGGACCGTCCTGGCCGAACCCCGAAATCGAGCCGAGCACGATGCGTGGATTTACGGATTTCAGGGTCTCGTAATCCACGCCGAGGCGGTATTTGACATCCGGCCGATAGTTTTCGACCACCACATCGGCACCCTCGACCAGCTTGTAGAACACCTCGCGCCCCGCCTCCTTCTTCAGATTCAGCGTCATGGAGCGCTTGTTGCGGTGAAGATTCTGAAAATCGGGGCCGTTGCGGTCGCCGGTGATGCCTTCCTTGATGCCGGCCGAGGGCGGCAGTTCGATCTTTATGCAGTCGGCGCCCCAGTCGGCGAGCTGGCGCACGCAGGTCGGTCCCGCGCGGACGCGTGTCAGATCAAGGACCTTGAAACGGCTTAACGGCAGTGCAGCGTCGGACACGGATTGCGGTTCCTGCAGTGATCGGAAGGGGCAGAGTGAAACCGCGCCGGGGGCGAGTCAACAATCCGACGCCGAGCCGCCCGCATTTGCTTGCCGGGCGCGACCGGGAGAGGTATAACCCCGCCCGTTCCGGTCGGAGTGTAGCTCAGCCTGGTAGAGCACTGTCTTCGGGAGGCAGGGGCCGGAGGTTCGAATCCTCTCACTCCGACCAGTTTTTGCCCTGAATATCCCTGTTTTATTCCTCGCACGGCGGCGGCACAGTCAGCTCGCCGGTCAGGGATGAGCGCAGCCGGACGATGCGAGCCGCGCGCTGATATCAGACAGAGCAAACACGCATGCCGCAGACTGCGTCGCTAGTTGGGTACAGGCGAAAAGCGGGATCTCACGGACGGAGCTTCCGGCAAGACCGTCGCGATGACCGTGCGGCGGGTCGGTGAAGCCTGTATACAAGAGCATCGTCATTTCAGCTTCCGGAGCACCCGCATGTCCGCCGCCCAGATCGACCGCATTCGCCCCGAATTCCTGCACAACAAGCCGCATTTCACGAACCTGGTCGCCTCAAGCGGCGGCAAGACGATCCATCTTTCCGGGCTCGTCGCCTCCACCTCCGACGGCGAACTGGTCGGCGCCGGCGACCTGGCGGCGCAGATGGCCTATATCTGCGATACGATCCGCCGATCTCTGGAACTTGCTGGGGCGACCTCTGCGAACGTGGTGCGCCAGCGGGTATTCGTTGTGGGTCTGGAACTGGGCCATCGTCCGGTCATCATGAAGGCGATGACGGATTTCTACGGCGACGGCGGTTCCGCCGCCAGCACCTGCGTCGGCGTCGAGGCGCTGCTTGTCGAAGGCGCGCTGGTGGAGATTGACGTCACCGCCGTGGTGGACGATTAAGGGATAACAATAAGGGAGCACCAACAGATGGCATTCTACGAATTACGGCAATACACGGTCCTCGAAGGACAGATGGAAAACTGGCTGAAGGTAATGCAGGAAGAAATCATCCCGTTTCAGGTTTCCAAGGGCATGGTGATCGCCGGCAGTTTCCGAGGCGAGGAAGACGATTCCGTCTATGTCTGGATCCGCCGCTTCGAAAGCGAAGCGGAACGCGAACGCCTGTACGACGAAGTTTACGGCAGCGACTACTGGAAAGACGATGTCAGTCCGCGCCTGACGTCGATGCTGAACCGCGAAGCGATGGTGGTGACCCGCCTGACGCCGACCGAAATGTCGATCCTGCAATAACGCCCTGACAGGGATGATAAACATGACAAATGCGAAGGGTCCTTTCCGGGCCGACCATGTCGGCAGCCTGCAACGGCCGGAAAGCCTGCTTAGAGACCGCGAACGCTTCAAGGCAGGCGAGATTTCCGCCGGTGAATTGCGCGACAAGGAAAACGAAGCCATCGCCGGCGCTGTGAAGATGCAGGAGGATATCGGCCTGCAATCGATCACAGACGGAGAATACCGACGCGAGAATTTTCACTTCGATTTTCTCGACAAGGTGGGGGGCGTCGATTTTCGCCGCATGATGCCGGAAGGCGCGGAAGGCGAATCCGCCGACCCGGAAAAGGCTCCGTTCGTTGCCTTTATCACGGAAAAACTGTCGCGACCGGAAACGGGTATCGAGGTGGAGAACTTCAAGGTGGTGCAGGGTCTGACCGACCGAACACCGAAAATTACCATCCCGTCACCCACAATGACGCATTTTCGCGGCGGCCGGGAAGCGATCGACAAAGACGTCTATCCGGACATGGACGACTTCTTTGACGATCTGGCCCGTGTCTACCGGGAAGAAGTGCATGGCCTGGCCGATGCCGGTTGCCGTTATCTGCAGCTCGACGATACCAACCTCGCCTATCTGTGCGACGAAAACATGCGGGAAGCGGCCCGCAAACTGGGTGAGGACCCGGACGAGCTGCCTGCCACCTATGCCGACATCATCAACAAATCCATCGAGGGCCGGCCCGACGACATGGCGGTCTGCGTCCATATGTGCCGCGGCAACGCGCAAAGCCAGTGGTTCGCCTCGGGGGGATACGAAGCCATCGCCGAGAAGGTCTTCAACCTGACCAAGGTGGACGGTATTTTCCTGGAATACGACGATGATCGGTCGGGCGGGTTCGAGCCGCTGCGTTTCGTGCCCAAGGGCGGACCCAAGATCGTCCTTGGCTTGCTGACGACCAAGCGCGGGGAAATGGAACCGCGTGACGAAATCCTTCGCCGCATCGAAGAGGCGTCGCAATACGTCGATATCGACCAGCTTTGCCTGTCGCCGCAATGCGGGTTCTCCTCCAACGCCGTCGGCAACCTGATCAGCGTGGACGACCAGGTCGCCAAACTGCTCAACATCGTCGAGATCGCGGAGGAAGTATGGGGTTGAGCCGATCTCCCCTGGATCTACCGAGCGTTTGCCGCGCCAACTAATTTTTACCCCCTCCCCCCTTGAGGGAGAGGGCCGGGGAGAGGGTGTTGCCTCAACACAAACGATGCTGCCGTCTGGACCGCCTGTTTTCTCCTCTCCCTAGCCCTCTCCCCGGAGGGGCGAGGGGACGACGGGGTGGCGCCATCAGGACGACCGAATGGACGTAGCCCCCAAAATCCAGAACCCCCGTCTCGGCATTTTTCGGCTGTGCGCGGGCGTCGCCTTTTTCGGCATGGGCGAAGCCTGCGTGAAGACGCTGGCGAAGGATTACGACATCCTGCAGGTCGTGTGGGCGCGCTACGTATTTCACGCGCTGGTGTTTCTGCTGATCTTTTCGCGGTCGGGCATCGTCAGCCAGATGAAGACATCCCGGCCGTTCCTGCATATCGCGCGGTCGATCACTTTGATGATGGGGACGATCACGTTTTTTACGGCACTGATCTATCTGTCGCTGCCGGAGGCCGTCGCCATCAACTTTGCAGCGCCGCTCCTGGTCACCGCATTGTCGATCCCGTTTCTGGGAGAAAAAGTCGGTCCGAGGCGCTGGGCCGCCATTTTCGTCGGGTTCCTTGGTGTGCTGGTCATCATCCGGCCGGGTCTTGGCGTGATGCACTGGGCGGCGTTCCTGCCTTTGCTGACGGCCATCTGTTATGCCTCCTACCAGATCATGACCCGCATTGCGGGCCGCACCGAGGACACCAAAACCAGCCTGTTCTGGACGTCCACCGTCGGGGTGATCGTGATGTCGGGTATAGCGCCGTTCGTCTGGACGACGCCGGACGCGACCGCCTGGGCGATCATGGTGGCGACCGGTGCATTATTCGGCTTCGGGCATTATCTGCTGATCCGCGCGTTCGAGGTTGCCGCCGTGTCCACCCTGTCGCCGTTTCTCTATACCCAGATCGTCTGGGTGACGATCATCAGCATCATCGTGTTCGACCAGGTGCCGGACGAGTATTCCATTCTCGGCACAGCCATCGTGATCGGCAGCGGATTGTATATCTGGCACCGCGAAACGCGGGAACGAAACGCTACATGATGACGGGCAGATCGTGTGCCGGCTGACGGGCGCCAGCGGCGGCGGCTTCCGGCTCCGCCTTCGGGTCCCAGTCATCCGCCTTGTAGCGACCGCCGGTATGACCGGACGAATCGTCGGCGCACATCCAGAGAATGGCCGGATTCATAATGTCGGGCGGCAGCGGCACACGCTGCGAGACGCCGGTCACCATGCGGGTATCGGTCGCGCCTCCGGGCAGCAGGACATTCACGGTGACGCCTTTCTCCGCGCCTTCTTTCGCCCAGGCTGCGCTCATCGCTTCCAGCGCGGCTTTTGACGGGCCGTAGGGAGTGTTCATTTCGCGGACCATCGACCGGTCGCTGGTCGATACGTTGATGATCCGTCCGAAACCCTGTTCCACCATATGAGTCCCGGCCACCGCGCTCATCTGGAACGTGCCGATAACATTCGTGGTCATGGTTTCGGCCCAGCGGCCGCGGTCGGTTTCCCAGAACGGGACCGGATCTCCGCCCGTGGTTTCGCGCACGTAGGCGATCCCCCTCGCCGCGTTGTTGACCAGCGCCTGCAGTCCGCCGAACTCAGACAGTGCGAACGCCACCGTTTTATCGCAATCGTCGAGCTTACGGACATCGGCCTGCAACGGCGCAATTCGCCCGGCAAGACCCTTAGCCAGCGAAACGGTTTCATCCAGTGACGACGCGTCCCGGGCTGCCGTCACGACTACGTTCGCGCCGCGTTCCGCCAGAGCAAGGGCGAGATGCCGGCCAATACCCTGTCCACCCCCGGTCACGATGACGGATCTCTCCTTCAGGGACGGATAGGCATCCGGCCCCTGCGATCCTTCAGCAGGCGAATGCTTCATGGCCTAATCTCCAGCGACGTGCTTTCCGGGTTCCCAGCCGCTGTCGGACAGGGTCGACAGCCCGAATTCCAGCGGGCGCGGTTCCAGGTCGGTGGCCATGGTATCGTTCCACCGGTTCAGCCAGCCGAACAGGCAGACGGCGGCGACCAGCTCGACGATCTGGTCGTCGTCGAAGTATTTGTGCAGTTCTTCCATGTCCTCGTCCGACACGGCATTCGGCGTCGTCCCCGCGCCCTGCGCCATTCGCAGAACGGCACGTTCGGCATCGTCGAACAGATCGCTGGTTTCGTATTCCCAGATCGCGGCGACTTTTTCGGGCGGTACGCCGTCGACCACGCTGGCGGTTTCCGCCGTGTGGGAGGAACAGTACATGCAGCCTGCCGACCGGCTTGCCATATAGCCGGCCATGCGCTTCAGCGGCAGGGGCGCCTTGCCGGGCATGCCGATCACTTCGCGCGCCAAGCGGGTAAATGCGCGCAGGATGCCGGGCGAGCGGCCCATCGCGAAGAAGCTGTTGGGCACGAATCCAAGCGCCTGCTCGGCGCGACTGAAAACGTCCTCCAGCTCGGGGGCGTCTTCGCGTTTAATCGGCTTCACACGGACCATATCGCTACTCCATACCGTATTGCAGTCATGTCACCGTATTCTGGCAGACCGGAAGCGCCACTGCTATGTCATGAGCATCCCGCATCCGGAGTATGCCCATGACCGAGCCGAAAGACCTGCCCTACTGTTTTCCACCTCATCCCAGCCCGCGCAAACCGTCCTACGCCCTGCCGCCCGGATCTGTGGACACGCATTTCCATATTTTCGGACCGCCGGAGGTATTTCCCTGGTCGCCGCCCGAGAAGCGCGTCTACACGCCGCCCGCCGCGCCGCTGGAGCATTATCACCAGTTGATGGCGCATCTCCGCATATCGCGCGGCGTCGTCATCCAGCCCATGGCCCATGGCCACGACAATTCGGTCACTCTGGATGCGATCGCCCGGTCGGACGGCAGGCTGATGGGCATCGCCAAGGTGGATGATACGTTCACCGATACCGACCTCGAAGCTCTGCATGCGGGCGGCATCCGCGGCGTCCGGTTCAACATGATCGCGGAAAGCGGAGGCACGGGAAATCTGGACCTGATCCAATCAGTCGCCGACCGGGTCGCGGATCTTGGCTGGTCGCTGACCATCCACACCAAGCCGGACGGATTGCTCGCCAACGCGGACTGGCTGGCCGGCATGCACCTGCCAACGATCATCGATCATTACGCGCGGATCGATTTCGGCGACGGCCTAAACCAGCCGGCATTCCGGCAACTGGTCGAACTGCTGCGGGATAACGGGCACATCTGGGCAAAGATTTCCTGCATCGAGCGCTGCTCGGCGGCGGGACCGCCTTATGTGGATGCTCCCGAATACGCGCAGGCGTTGGTCGCCGCGGCGCCGGACCGCATTCTGTGGGGCACGGACTGGCCGCATTCGCAGCGCTACAATATCGGCGATCAGTGCGACACCGGCGAATTGGTCGATATGATTCCCCGGCTGGTGCCCGACGAAAAAGACCAGCAACGGATCCTCGTCGAGAACCCGCTGCGGCTGTTCGATTTCGGGAACTAACGCCTTACCGGGAATTCGCACCAGAACCAATAAGAATCTGCGTCGGCTCACCTTGGGATGCGGCATGGGGAACTATATGCTCTAAGCGCGTGGCGATCCCGCCATCGTTGAAAAACTTCATATCGACCGTGACCCGATTATCTACAGCATTCAATCCGGGGACACGAGTTGTTGGTTCGCCTTCGGTCCCCATTTCCGGCGGAACTAGGAACCGGATGCCAGGATCGTCGATCGCCAGCGCCGCCTATAACAACAGATGTGAGGAGTACCTGACTGCTATCGCAGAATTTCGACGTTGAAATTCCAGGCGACAGAAATGCGCTCGCCGTCGCCGTGATATGGATTCACATAATGGAACAACCACGCGGGAAACACCATCAACAAGCCGGGTTCGGGCTGGATAATTTCCTTACCGCCATGCACGTTTCCGCCCCGCGGATCCATGAATTCGAAACTCCCGTTGCCAGGCGGTTCGGGATAGGGATCGCCGGTCGAGACATAGTAAACTGCCGACCATACCGCTCCGGGATGATTGTGCGGTTTGTTGTATCCGCCATCCCGCAGCAGATTAACCCACGATCCGCCATAAATTTCCGCCTGCACCCTGTCTCCGGGCTGGACCGGCGCGACTGTTGCCGTTAGTTCCTCTACGGCTGTTTGTACCCAAGCACAGAGATCCCGTATTTCCGCGTTGGGCCAATCCCACAAGTCGGCGGTCGAATGCCAGCCGCCAACATTGCTGTGGCGCACGCCTGGGTCGGATTTTTCACGCTCGAGAATGATTTTCCGAATGCGCCGGTTCCTTGACTTTGCATCCGGCATCCGACGGCGCATCAGTGTCGTTGGAAACAGGGTCGACAATTCCTCTAGCGCGCATCGCGGCGGCATACCTTCCGTGGCGTTGATGGTCATTCGGTCATTCATGCGTTCTGTATACCGCCAAGCAGACGGATTTCACAACGGCGGGAACACGGCGACCACCTGGGCATGGCGGCTTAAAAGCGCTGGAAATCAACGGCATCGTATCGATTACCTGTTCCCGGGCAACCCGCTCTTCGGATCGCGCTGTCGACCAAGCCAGGGTCGCATTCGGCCTCGCCCTGCGATCCATGCGCGGACAGGAGAGGCCCGACCCTGCCGGATACCGGTGCGCTCCATTAACCAACGTCGGGCGCAGACAATTCTCTGCAGGTGTCCGCGCCGGCAAGCACTGTGCCAGTGCGCGCCTGCAGCTCATCGAAAGAAATCCCCGCAACCTTCTCACGGGCGATCGGTCCGCTATCGGAGATATCAATCACCGCGATGTCCGTATAGACCGCAGTGACCACGCCGGGTCCAGTCAGGGGATAGGTGCATTCCTCGACGATCTTGAAATCACCCTTCTTGGTGTTGTGCTCGGTCATCACCAGCACCTTGCGCGCGCCGACCGCAAGGTCCATCGCGCCGCCGACTGCGGGCACCGCATCGGGTCCGCCGGTCGACCAGTTGGCGAGATCGCCTTTCGCAGAAATCTGGAATGCCCCGAGAACGCAGATATCGATATGCCCCCCGCGGATCATGCCGAACGAATCCGCATGATGAAAAAAAGCCCCGCCCGGCAGCATAGTCACGGGCTTCTTACCGGCATTAATAAGATCGTAGTCGACCTCGTTGGCGCGGGGCTCCGGCCCCATACCGAGTATGCCGTTCTCGCTGTGAAAGACGATCTCGCGGCCGTCGGGAATATAGTTAGCAACCAGTTCGGGCATGCCGATACCAAGATTGACGCAGTTTCCGTCCTCGATATCTTGCGCTAAACGCCAGGCGACCTGTTGGCGGGTAAGCTTATTGGTCATTGCACGCCTCCAGCCGGATACCGGATATCCCGTTCGATCATTTCGCGTTCGCTCGCCGGGTTCGCAACCTCCACGATGCGGTCGACGTAAATGCCGGGGGTGACCACCTGTTCGGGGGGAATTTCACCCAGATCGACAATCTGCCGGGCCTGAACGATAGTCGTCTTGGCCGCGGTGCACATGATCGGTCCGAAATTCCGCGCCGCCAGCCGATAAGTCAGGTTGCCCCAGCGGTCGGCAAGCTCGGCTTTCACAAGCGCGACGTCGGCATGGAGCGGATCTTCGAGCACAAATTCGTCGCCGCGATAAATGCGGCGTTCCTTGCCTTCCGCCAATGGCGTGCCGATGGTCGTTCGGGTATAGAAGCCGCCGATCCCGGCGCCGGCCGCGCGAATGCGTTCCGCAAGCGTTCCCTGCGGCACAACTTCCAGCTCGATCCGGCCTTCCCGGTACAGGGTATCGAATACCTCCGAATGCGACGACCGGGGGAACGAACAGATGATTTTCCGCACCTGGCCTGACTCCAAGAGCGCGGCCAGACCGACATGGCCGTTGCCAGCGTTGTTGTTGACGAGGGTTAGATCGCGAGCGCCGTGATCGATCAGCGCATGGGCAAGTTCGGTCGGATTGCCGGATTCGCCGAACCCGCTGATGAGGATGGTCGCGCCATCCTCGATCACCGAGACAGCCTGACCGAGAGAGTTAATTGTCTTGTCTATCATGTCGCCATTTTAGGGAAGCCTGTTCGGCGTGTCTCAGGGTAAAGCGTGAAAATATGAAGGACCGCTCCGCGACGCACCCCGGGCCGATAGACCGGTTAAACTCGAAAAACGTTAAGATCTTTACCGTCTATTCGTGACCTGCAGTCGTCGCACTTATACCCTAGCCGCGCACCGGGGAAGCCGCCGGGAAAGCACCTAAAGCGTTCAAAGAATATACCGGCGTGTTCCCTCGGGTCTTTGCATTGGAAAGGATTGACGCTGGGCGGGTACGGGCACAGGATTGGTTCATGCCCTCGCTGTGCCGCACCTGTCTGACCGAAACTCCGGGATCCGCAGATACCTGCTCTGCCTGCGGCGGTGGCATGATCGTTAAGCATCTGGAACTGAATACTCTTTCCACCGCGCACATCGATTGCGATTCGTTCTATGCCAGCGTCGAGAAGCGCGGCAATCCGGATCTGACGGACAAGCCTGTACTGGTCGGGGGCCGCAAGCGGGGCGTTGTGATGGCGGCCTGCTATGTGGCCCGGCGATACGGAGTCCATTCGGCCATGCCGATGTTTAAGGCGCTGAAAGCCTGCCCCGGTGCGGTAGTGATCCCGCCGGACATGAAGAAGTACAGCATCGTCGGCCGCGCGGTCAGGGAAATGATGCGCAACGTCACGCCGCTGGTCGAGCCGATCTCCATCGACGAAGCGTTTCTCGATCTGGCGGGCACCGAACGGCTGCACGGCTCAAGCCCCGCACGAACCCTCGCCCGGCTGGCCGCGGACATCCATGACGAGCACGGGATCACCGTGACGGTTGGTCTCAGCCACAACAAGTTCCTCGCCAAATTCGCCTCGAGCCTGAACAAACCGCACGGGTTCACGGTCATCGGCCGGGAGGAAACGGTATCGTTTCTCGCCGATCAGCCGGTATCCCGCATCTGGGGCGTGGGCAGGGTATTCCAGACACGGCTCGAGCGGGACGGCATTACGCGGATCGGCCAGCTACAGGGCTACGCAGAGACAGAACTCGCACGCCGGTACGGCGAAATCGGCGGTCGGCTTGCCCGCTTTGCCCGCGGGCGCGACAATCGCAAGGTCGTACCGGGAAGTGGCCGCAAGAGCCTGTCAAGCGAGACCACATTCAGCGAAGACATTGCCGATGTCCGGAAATTGAAACGCATCCTCTGGCGTCAGACCGAAAAGGTCTCCGCCGGCGTAAAGAAGGAAGAGATCGGCGGCCGTACGGTAACTCTGAAACTTAAAACATCCCGCTTCGCCATCCACACCCGGTCGCGCACGCTGCCGCATCCGACGCAGCTCGCCGACGTCATTTTCGCCGCCGCGGCACCGCTGCTGGAGAAAGAGGCAAACGGCACGCCGTACCGGCTGCTGGGTGTGGGATTATCCGAGTTCGAGCCTGCGGATCGCTGCGATCCGATCGATCTGGCGGACCCGGATTCGCAACGGCGCAAGCAGGTCGAAACCGCGGTCGACGACCTGCGCGCGCGATTCGGCACCGATGCGATCGGCAAAGGCCGCATGCTGGATGGGTAAGGGCCTGAAGCGGCCCCATCAGTTAGAGGCATAGGAAAAACGAGAGTCTATCCGGCCACTGTGGTGATATCGTCGTTTGACCTGCCGATAAGCGATACTTACATAACGATCCAAGCCAACAAATGTCCGGAATATGCCATGAAAAAATTCGTGTCTACCTTCGCAGCCGCCGTAGTTTTAACATTAGTTTCGCTTGGTTTTGCCAATGCGGCAGATGTTAAAAAAGGCAAACGAGTATTCAACAAGTGCAAAGCCTGTCATACGCTGGTCGAGAGCAAGCACCGCATCGGCCCCAGCCTGCACGGTATTATCGGGCGCACGGCCGGAACGACGGAAAAGTACAAATATTCCAAGGCGATGAAGAAGGCTGGTACCGGTGGGCTCGTCTGGAATGAAAAGACGTTGGCAGAATATCTCGCTAAGCCGCGCTCCTTTGTCAAAGGCACAAAAATGGTCTTCGCCGGCATCAAAAAGCCGACCGATATGGAAAATCTAATAGAATTCTTGAAAGAAGCCTCGAAATAGTGCTCTAGCCCGTCGCCACCGGTGCTGCCTGCGTGGCGGCGGTATGAACGTCTGTAGACCCATCGACGAGAGCCGTGGTGTCTAGATCGCGGTCCCAATATATGGTGTCTGTGTGTTCGGCGGCGGCCCAATCTTTCCCACGGGCGTCACGGGTCTGGATCAGTTCAACAGTCTGCTGGTGAGACCTGTTCAGAACGGCGGAGATCCACCGGTTCATCAGCAAGGATCGCAGCGGATAATTGATGTCGAACAGACTGGTCATTTTGTAAACATCGTGAGATCTTTGCCAGGTTGCGCCGGTCACCCAGCGGTTGGTCGAAACAGGCGTATAAGCAGGCGGGAAGTCAATGGTGATTGCGCGATAGTTGTCTGGGTCGCACGGCACGACCGTATCGCGCCGGAAATTATGTTGTGAACTAGTCTATCCACGAGAAATAACGACCCTAAAACGATAAAATCGCCGTGAACTGCAGAGGCTGTTCTCCACTGACCAACCGAAACCCGAACAGGATATGTCTCAATCCCTCGGGACGGTCTTGCAGTGCATTGGGCCGGCAGCCTCCTCATCCTCTTTCGTTAGAGGAAACCGCTCTTGACGACGTATCGGCCTGTCCGCGCGGGCGTCGCCTTCCGCTCGGACTCCTACCCGGCGGCATCCTGCACGCCTTAAGGGCTTTGGCCTGATGGAAACAAGCGACTCGGCAGCATGTCACAAGTTCCAGCATCGTGACTGTTCAACTGTAATACCTCGAACCTGTCACCCCGGGAAAAGCGCTGGCCTTCGGTCCCGAGAACTGCCTTTTCCCACTCGGCTTCCGGCGGCAGACGCCAGGTTGGACCCGTCTCGACCGAGACCAACGCTGCATCGGCGGCATCATCGGCGTGCGATACCAGCACCAAGGGGTGATCTGCCCGGCCCGCTGGAATGGCGCCGTCTTTCCATGCGTATCGCCGCGTACGCTGCCAGGGGTGGATCAGGCCGAATGATTCCTAGGTCGACCGGTCGACATCGGGAATGGGACCCCTGGTTGCGTATTGTCTTTTGGTGATAAGGGTAACGACAATCAGGTAGGCAGGCAGCGTGTGCCTGCCCTTCGCGAACTCTCCGGCGTACCAGCGCCTGTTAAGAATGACAGAATGCCCGTAGGCCTTTTCGTGAACCGCTCAGCCGTATCCGCGTTCCGACGCATCGGACCCCCAGACATGAGATTCCTCAGGCTTAGGGACCGTCTGGAGTACCGGAGCCGCATCGCCCGCATGGGCAGGGGGCCCTGCAAATAACGTAGCGACGATCATTGCCGCCGGGCCGCCTTTCGGAAAAATCCAAATCGGACGCGTCTTCCGGCGGTTTCGCGTGCCAACAGTCTCCCCGGAGTCACGTGCCGATGATCGCCCGCGCGTCTACCTCACCACCAACACGGATTTGGACGAATGACGCACCACACGGGCGGCGTTGGGGCCGAGCAGGTAGTCCTGCAGTTCCGGCCGGTGCGACCCCATAACGATCAGATCCGCGCCGATGTCTTCGGCCGTGTCGATGATCGTCTTGTAGATCGTGCCGTCGGCGACGATATGCTGCACCTTGATGCCGTCGGGGACGCGGTCCGCGACGAATTTGTGAAGCACCTCGTTGGCGTTATCCATCATTTTATCTTCGTGATCGTCGGGGAAGAATTGCGCGACCATCGGCGAGCCGAAATCCGGCATGACGGTCATGACATGAAGGGTCGAGCCGAATGCCTGGCAGTACTCGATCGCCGTCGGCAAAGCCTTCGCCCAGGAACTCTCGTTTCCCAGATCGACCGGCAAAAGAATGTCGGAATACATGTCTCTCTCCCCCTATGCGGCGGCCCGCTGCGCCAACCGCTCGGTGCGCCGGCGCCGCTGCAGCATCCAGATCAGCCCCAGCAGAACGATCGCCGGGATGTAGAAAATTTGTTTCGGCATGCGCTCGCGGGGCGCCTCTGCCGACTGGATGACCATGTCGAATTCCAGCTTGGCGGTCTTGGCCGCCGTATCCTTGCCCTGTTCGTCTGCCTGGATCACGTCGTCGATCACAACCTTGCCGTCGTTCTCGACGATTTTGATGCCTGCGAATTCCAGTCGTTTTTCGCCGCCCGCTCTCGGGCCGAGAGGCAAGACCACCGTGGTTTCGACATCCGCGCCTTCCGCGTTCTGACCGACGACAAACACCCGTAGTTCGGACCCGGCGGGCTGTGCTTCGGCCACCTGGACGAGGCTTTTGGGATCGGCGGATTCGAACGGCGCCTGCACCTGGTCGAGCCAGAAACCGGGCCGGAACAGCGTGAACGCGATCAGGATCAGCAGAACCGATTCCCAGGCTTTGCTGCGGGCGATGAAAAAGCCCTGCGTGCCGGCGGCGAAGATCAGCATCGCCGCCGTGGCCACAATGAACACCGCGATACCATCCACCCAGCCGACATCGATCAGCAGAAGGTCGGTGTTGAAGATAAACAGGAACGGCAGGATGACCGTCCGCAGCGAATAGAAGAACGCCGTGAAACCGGTTTTGATCGGATCGCCGCCGGACACGGCTGCCGCCGCAAACGACGCAAGTCCCACAGGTGGCGTCACATCCGCCATGATGCCGAAATAGAACACGAACATATGCACAGCGATCAACGGCACGATCAGCCCGTTGGCGGCGCCGAGTTCGACCACAACGCCCGCCATCAGCGACGACACGACAATGTAATTGGCCGTCGTCGGCAGCCCCATACCGAGAATCAGGCTGATGATGGCGACCAGAATCAGCATGACGATCAGGTAGCCGCCGGACAGCACTTCGACGAATTCGGTCATCACCTGGCCGATGCCGGTCAGGGTGACGGTGCCGACGATGATGCCGGCTGCGGCGGTAGCGACGCCGATGCCGATCATGTTGCGCGCACCGACAATCAGGCCATCGATCAATTCGTCCCAGCCGCGTCTGAATGCGGCGGATGTGTCGGCGGTTTTCCGGAACATCGCTTTCAGCGGGTGCTGGGTGATCAGAATGAACAACATCAGCGCACTGGCCCAGAAGGCCGACAGCCCCGGCGACTTGCGTTCCACTATCAGGAACCAGATGAGCACGACGATCGGCAAAATGTAGTGCAGACCGGTCTTGAAGGTCGGCATGAATTCCGGCAGCGAGACGATTTCCGCGTTGGGATCGTCCATTTCCAGGTCCGGGCTTTTCGTCGCGAACCAGATCAGCGCGACGTAAATAATCAGAACGGCGATCGCCAGGATGCCGCCCGAGACATCGCCGAACACCGACTTGATGCCGAGGATGCCGTAATAGACGATGCCGGCGAGGATCAGGATCGACGATGTCGAAATACCGGCACCCACCAGCCGCATCATCGCCGTTTTCTCCGCGCCCGGTTTGGGCAGGCCTTCCATCTCGTTCTTCAGCGCTTCGAGATGCACGATGTACAGAAGCGCGATGTAGGAAATCACCGCCGGCAGAAATGCGTGTGTGATGACTTCGAGATACGAAATGCCGACATATTCGACCATGAGAAACGCCGCTGCCCCCATGACCGGCGGCATAATCTGCCCGTTGACCGAGGACGCGACCTCGACCGACCCGCCTTGCTCCGGCGTGAAGCCGACGCGCTTCATCAGCGGAATGGTGAACGTGCCCGTGGTCACGACGTTGGCGATCGAAGAGCCAGAGATCAGTCCGGTCATCGCGGAGGCAAGAACGGCCGCCTTGGCGGGTCCGCCGCGCAGATGGCCGAGCAGCGAGAACGCGACCTTGATGAAGTAATTGCCGGCCCCTGCCTTATCGAGTAGCGAGCCGAACAGCACGAAAAGGAACACGAAACTGGTCGAAACGCCCAGCGCGATACCGTACACGCCTTCGGTCGTCAGCCACTGGTGACTCATCGCCTTGGCAAAGGACGCGCCTTTCCAGCGGATGGCTTCTGGCACAACGGCGCTGTCGCCGAAGAACACATATGCGAGAAAAACCAGCGCGACGATCATCAGCGGCGGTCCCAGCGCCCGGCGCGTGGCTTCCAGTAGGGCGACCAGCCCGATACCGGCGATCCACAGATCCATTTCGATGGGCGCGCCAGGGCGTTCCGACAGTTCGCCGTAAAACAGGAACAGGTAGGCAGCCGCGAACGCGCCGACTAGCGCGAACACCCAGTCTTGCAGCGGGATGCGGTCGCGCGGCGAACGTTTCAGGGCGGGATATGCTGCGAAGGCCAGAAAGATCGCGAAGGCCAGATGGATCGACCGGGTTTCGGTGTTGTTCAGAACCGGGATGATATCGGTGACCATGAACGGCAGCGGCGACGCAATCCACAGTTGGAACAGCGACCATGCCAGCGCCACGCCGGCAAGCAGCTTCGCCACGCTGCCGCCCGGATTACGGGCGCCGGTATCCGTGGAAGCTACAAGATCCTGCAGCTCCTCATCCGCCATTTGCATGGTAGATTGATCCTGATCGGCGATGGTGCACCCTCGCGCTTCCCGGCATAGAGTGGCCGGGTTTGTTATATATCTTTTGTCTCCGCGGTCTTTGCCGCTTTCCGGGGAGAGTCCGGGGGAGGCGGCGACGCCTCCCCCGTCGTCGTCAGGCGGATATTACATCCAGCCCTTTTCCTTGTAGTACTTCGCGGCACCGACATGCAGCGGCGCGGAAAGACCGTCCTTGATCATTTCCGATTCCTTCAGCTTACGGAACGCCGGATGAAGCTTCTTGAAGCGGTCGAAGTTTTCGAACACCGCTTTCACGACTTCGTAGACGACCTTGTCGGCAACCTTGGTCGAGCTGACGAAGGTGGCGCCGACGCCGAAGGTCTGCGTGTCGTTGGGCGAACCGGTGTACATACCGCCCGGAATGGTGGCCTTGCGGTAGAACGAATTCTTCTTGACGAGGGCATCAACGGCCGGGCCTGTGACGTTGACCAGGACCGATGAGCAGGACGTGGTGGCTTCCTTGATCGAACCGGACGGATGACCGACCGTGAAGACCATGGCGTCGATCTTGTTGTCGCACAGCGCCTGGCTCTGTTCGGCGGATTTCAGCTCGGAGGCAAGCTTGAAAACGCTCTTGTCCCAGCCCATTTCGCCCATCAGGACTTCCATGGTGCCGCGCTGACCGGAACCGGGGTTGCCGATGTTGACACGCTTGCCCTTGAGGTCGCCGAAATTCTTGATCCCTGCATCTGCTCGGGCGACGACGGTAAAGGGTTCCGGATGAACCGAGAACACGGCCCGCAGGTCTTTATATGCGCCGGCGTCCTTGAACTTGGAGGTACCGTTATAGGCATGATACTGCCAATCCGACTGGGCGACGCCGAAATCGAGTTCGCCGGCCTTGATGGTGTTAATGTTGTATATCGAGCCACCCGTGGATTCGACCGAGCAGCGGATGTTGTGATCCTTGCGGCCCCGGTTGACCAGTCGGCAGATCGCGCCGCCGGTCGGATAGTAGACGCCGGTCACACCGCCGGTGCCGATGGAAATGAACTGCTGCTGCGCAACGGCAGTACCGCTGGTGGCAACGCTGTATGTCCCTGCCGCGATGACGGCGGCGGACAGACTGATCACGAGTTTTTTCATATCTGATGTGTCTCCCTTTGCGTAATCCGGTTTTCTGCGGGTTTGCCGGAAAACCACGACCGGTCCCGACCATTGGAAACCGGCGGTTAAACGCGTTCGCGTCGTTGTGGACCATGAGCCCGGTCGGCTCACAACCTGTATCCAAGAATGCCCATCCGAAACCGCGGCGTCAACGCGGCATCCGCACTGCAACGACCCTAAACAATTGTATTGTTTAGATTTCTAACTTTCTGTTCCGTGCCGGATCAGGGGGTCGAGGCGTCGATGGCGGCGCCCAATCGATCGACGATTATGCCAATATGTCCGCTCTCCAGGATGTAGGGCGGTGCCAGCAGAATGTGGGTACCGCGGCTGCCATCGATCGTGCCGCCCATGGGATAAATCATCAGACCTGCGGCCATGGCGTTGGCCTTTATCGCCCCGGCCAGCGCCGCGCCGCCGTCGAACGGCTCTTTGGACTCCCGGTCGCGAACGATTTCAAGGCCGATAAACAGCCCCCGTCCCCGAATATCGCCGATATGGGGATGCTGGCCGAACCGGTCTTCGAGCGCCGCGCGCAGTTCCGCGCCTCTGTCCCGCACGTTTGCGAGCAAATCGCGTTCCTCGATGGCGTTTATAACCGCGAGCGAAGCGGCGCACGCAGTCGGATGAGCCATATAGGTATGGCCGTGCTGGAAAAACCCGCTGCCGCCGCGAAACGCGTCGAACAGATGCGCGCCGACCATCACCGCCCCGATCGGCTGGTACCCAGCGCCCAAACCTTTTGCCATCGTCAGGAGATCGGGGGCGATATCGTCCTGTTCGCAGGCGAACATAGTCCCCGTGCGCCCTGTTCCGCACATTACCTCGTCGAGGATCAGCAGGATGCCATGCCGGTCGCAGATCTCGCGGATGCGTTTGAAGTATCCCGGCGTCGGCGGCACCGCGCCGGATGTCGCCCCGACGACGGTTTCTGCGATAAAGGCAATTACGTTCTCGGCGCCGAGTTCCGAAATCTGCTCGTCCAGTTCGTCTGCGACCCTTATGCCGTACGCTTCCGGCGATTCATCCGGCTCCCGGTCCCGGTACTCATAGCATGGAGCGATATGATGCGTTTCGAACAGCAGCGGCTCGAACTGCGCGCGCCGCCACTGGTTGCCCCCTGCCGCCAGCGCGCCCAGCGTATTGCCATGATAACTCTGCCGGCGGGAGATGATATGCCGCCGCTCGGGCTCTCCTTTTTCGACGAAATACTGTCGCGCCATCTTCAGCGCCGTTTCCGTCGCCTCCGACCCGCCGGACGTGAAGTAGACACGCGACAGGTTTCCGGGCGCCATGGCCGTCAGCCGGTCTGCCAGCTGTTCCGCCACATCGGACGTGTAGAAGGCCGTGTGTGCGAACGGGATGCGATCGAGCTGGTCGACGATCGCGCGTTTGACGCTCTCGTCCGAATGGCCGAGACACGAAACGGCGGCGCCCCCGCACGCATCGAGGTATTCGTTGCCGTCTTTGTCATAGACAAACATGCCGTCGCCCCGGGCAACGACCGGCAGGGTCGATTTCGGAAACCGGTGAAAGACGTGTTCCATGTCAGGTGTCCGTTGGCGCGAGGTTGACGATTGGGTAGGATGACATGCCGCATTCGCCGCACCAACACCCAATCAGGATTCGCCATGAACTTGAAAGACCACATCCGGTCTGTGCCGGATTTCCCCAAGCCGGGCATACTTTTCTACGACATTTCCACTCTGCTGCAGCATGCCGAGGCATGGGAAGCCACGGTGGACCGACTGACCGAAGAGATCGGCCCCTACAAACCTGATCGGCTGGTCGGAATCGAATCGCGCGGATTTCTGGTGGCGGCGCCTCTGGCGCTCCGCCTCGGGATCGGGTTCACGATGGTACGCAAGAAAGACAAATTGCCTGGCGAGACGATTTCCCACACCTACGATCTGGAATACGGCTCCGACACGATCGAAATTCAGGCGGACGCCCTGCATCAGGGGCAGAAAGTCGTCCTCATGGATGATCTGCTGGCAACCGGCGGCACCGCCGCCGCCGCAGTCGAGCTGCTGCGCGGCGTCGGCGCCGATGTCGTCGCTTCGTCTTTTATCATCGAGCTCAATTTCCTCAACGGCAGGGACCGGCTGGATGTGCCGGTCCATTCGCTGATAGGCTACGACGACTAGAAGTGCGCCGTTCTTTTCACGGCTCCGGCTCGCGCAAACGGATAGAAAATTAAGTACTACCGCTTCGGCGGCACCGCCGCGAACCGGGACTCTTTCAGGCAGAATTTCCCTTCCGGATCCTGCCACAGGACGCCGCTTTCATGCAGCACGCCGATCGCCCGCGTCACCGCCTGGAAACCGTGGGCAACGAATTTCTCGCATAATTCGGCGAAATAAAGCGGCTCCTCGGTGATCAGCGCCTTGATCTGACCCGCCAGGTCTTCGGGCGAAATTTCGGTGACCGGTTTTGCCGTTCCGTTCGCCGGTCCGATGAAATCGTCGAGCTTCACTTCGTCGGCATAGGCATAGGCGATGCGGTGAAAGCGTTCGCGCGGCACGTTGTCGGGAATCGTCGCATCGATACCCATCTTGGCCGTTGTCGGCACCCGGGAATACGGGCCCGGCGGCGGCAGGCTGGGGTCGAGTGGCTTGGACCTCGCGCCGGAAATAATTACCACGTCCCGGTCCGCCTGGACACGCGTCGCAACCGCCCATTCAACATCGACGTGATCGAACACGTCGATATCGTGATCGACCACGGTGACGTGTTTCATGTCGGCGACCGAGAGCGCGGCCGTGATCGCGTTCTTACCGTCGCCAGGCAGCGGTTTGATGGCGACAATCGCATGCCAGTGGCAGCACCCCCCGGGCGTGATGTTGACGGCGGTGACGTTGACGCCGGCCTCGTCGAGGACGCGACGCACATTGGCTTCGTAAATGGGTCCTGACGGCCAGATGTTTTCCCAGGGCATGTGGAGTGCGTAATAGAGAGGGTTCTTGCGCATCGAGATCGCCTTGATCCGCACATGCGGGTTCCAGTGAAGCCCGCCCATCAGGCGCGTGAATTCGCCGAACCGGCCTTCGGGCTGAGTCCAGCCGGTCGGCAGGATTTCGGCCTCCAGCACGATTTCGGCGTCGGCGATGCACGGCATGTCGATGGTCTGGCACTGGGTCAGCGGCACGCCCTTGCCGCGCATGCCGCCGGCGATGCCGAGTTCGCTGACCCCGGCCCGGGCCTTGTAGGTGGAACAGATCAGTTCGAACGGATGGGTACCGATATTGATCGAAATCGGCAACGGCTCGCCTTTCTCGTACGCCTTGGCTGCGTATCGATGGAGGTTGTTGGGCGTGACGATATCGATCCCGGTCAGATTCTTTTCCTTGACCAGAAACCGGTAGACGCCGGCATTGATGGCGGAATTCTCGTCTTCGTCCGGGTCGCGCGACAGCGTGATTCCGGCAGTGATCATCGGTCCGCCATCGAGCACGGAAAACAGCGGCACCGGCATGGAATAAAGATCGACGTCGTCGCCTTCGACGTAGACTTCCCGTGCCGGGCCGGTATTTACGTATACCGGCTCGATCGGCCGGTCGAGGCCCTCGCGCAAACGTCCCTCGATATCCGAAAAATCGCACCCGGCCGCGATGGCCAGCCGCTCCCGGCTGTTGGTAACCCCTGAAACCACGGGCATATCGTACCCATTGACGTTCGTGAACATCAGCGCCTTGTCGGACTGATCGACCAGTGTCGCGATGTGTCGGATATCAACCGGCTTTTCGATCTCTATCAGTTCGTCCGCCGCGTGGAGCTCGTCTATCAGTTCGCGAAAGTCTTCGGCCATTGTCCGGTTGTCCTGTTTGGTAATTCCGATTGGCGGCAACATACAGGATTCGTTTCATCGCCGGAACACGGCCCGCGATCTATTGACCCTGCCGTCGAATGGGTCTCTAAGAGTCCAGAAACCCGCACGCCTTTTCCGAGAGCCAATGCCCAACGATATGACGCCGGATACCGCGATCTCCGTCTCGAATCTTTCGAAAATCTATGATGGCGGGCACGCCGCGCTGACCGATGTCGATCTCGATATCCGGCGGGGCGAGATTTTCGCGCTACTGGGCCCCAACGGCGCGGGCAAGACCACCCTGATCAGCATCATCTGCGGCATCGTCAACCCGACCGGCGGACGGATCACCGCGGCCGGCCACGATGTCGTCCGCGACTATCGCATAACCCGCTCGAAAATCGGCCTGGTCCCCCAGGAGCTGACCACCGACGCGTTCGAAACGGTGTGGAACACGGTCAGCTTCAGCCGGGGTCTGTTCGGTAAGAAAGCCGATCCGCAGATCATAGAGCGCATACTGCGGGATCTGTCGCTGTGGGACCGAAAGGATTCGAAGATCATCACCCTGTCAGGAGGCATGAAACGCCGGGTTCTGATCGCCAAGGCGCTGTCGCACGAGCCGGAGATACTATTCCTCGACGAACCGACCGCCGGCGTCGACGTGGAACTTCGGCGCGGCATGTGGGAGATGGTACGGAAACTGCAGCGGACGGGCGTCACGATTATTCTGACCACGCACTATATCGAGGAAGCCGAAGAAATGGCCGACCGGATCGGCGTGATCGACGGCGGCAGGATCATCCTTGTGGAAAACAAGGACGCCCTTATGAGCAAGCTGGGCGAAAAGGAACTCCACCTCCATCTTCAGACACCAATGACCGTGTTACCGGCCGCGCTGTCGGCATACGCCCTGAATCTGAGGGAAGACGGCAACACACTGGTCTATACATTCGATCCGAAGGGCGAACGGACCGGCGCCACCCGGCTGCTGAGCGATCTCGCCGATCTCGGCATCAGGTTTACCGACATGGACACGCGGCAAAGTTCGCTTGAGGACATCTTCGTCAGTCTGGTGGAGAAATCCCAATGAACATCCACGGGCTCCGGGCGATCTACATGTTCGAAATGGCGCGCACCGGAAGGACGATTTTTCAAAGCATCGTCTCGCCGGTCGTTACAACCACTCTGTATTTCGTCGTCTTCGGCGCAGCGATCGGTTCGCGCATCACACAGATCGACGGCGTCAGCTTCGCGGCTTTCATTATCCCCGGCCTGGTCATGCTGTCGATACTGACGGAAAGCGTGTCGAATGCCGCGTTCGGGATTCACATGCCGCGCTTCGTGGGTACGATATACGAAATTCTCTCTGCCCCGGTGTCGGCACTGGAAGTGGTTATGGGCTATGTGGGAGCCGCCGCCACGAAGTCGATCGTTCTGGGTTTCATCATCCTCGCCACCGCAACGCTTTTCGTGGATTATTCCATCGCCCACCCCGTCGCGATGGTATGCATTCTCGTCGTGACGGCGCTGACATTCAGCCTTCTCGGTTTCATCATCGGGATCTGGGCCGACAACTTCGAAAAACTGCAGTTCGTTCCGATGCTCGTCATCACGCCGCTGACGTTTCTCGGCGGCAGTTTTTATTCCATCGACATGCTGCCCGCCTTCTGGCGCACGCTGAGCCTGTTCAACCCCGTCGTCTATCTGATCAGCGCCTTCCGCTGGAGCTTCTACGGTAAGGCGGACGTGCCTGTGGTTCTCAGCATTGGGATGATCGTGCTGTTTCTCGCTGTCTGCATCGGCATTGTGTGGTGGATTTTCCGAACGGGGTATCGTCTGAAAAACTGACAGGGTTACAATTACCCGGAAATGCCATCAGGGGAGGAATTCGATGTTGCCTGAAACCCGCGTCTGGACGCGAGACGAAATGATGAAACGCGTCGCTCTGTTCAAGGAACTTAAAGGCGCGCGGACCGGTCTGCCGGACAGTCACCTCCCCGAATGCGATCGCGAGCTGATCAACGTTATCGGCTTCCAGCCGCCGGAGAACGACGGCGAAGAGAGCGTGGTATCGCCGGTCGGCGAAGACGTGGCGTTGCAGGCGGCGATTCCGATTTCGGAGGGCTTCAACATGGGCTTCGTCAAGGCTGAGGCCGGCAAGGGTCCGCTGATGCACAATCACGATACGAACGAGACCTTTATGCCTATTACCGGGAAATGGAAATGCGCCTGGAACGAGGGCGACGATTACGAGGAAATCATCGTCGGTCCGTGCGACGTGGTCTCCTTCCCGCCGGGTGCCATCCGCCGGTTCGAATGCGTCGAGGTGCCGGATGGCGAAAAGGAATCGGTGATGCTTTTCGTCATCGGCGGCGACGCCCCGGCCGCGGAATTCAGCGAAGAGGCCTACAAACGCATCGACGAAGTGCCGCCACCCAAATAGGTGCCGTCGCTAGGCGTCCGGCCTGGAACAGACATATACCCCTGCACCTATCATGGTCACCGCCATGAAGGAAAGCAGCCGCCAGTCTGAGGAAACCAGGGTCCAGGTCAGCAGGAAACTCAGCGTCATCATTCCGACCGCCAGGTACTTCGCCTGCCTGGCGATTGCATTGCGTTCGCGCCAGTCCCTGACCGCGGGGCCGAAGCTGGGATGGTCGAGCAGCCAGGCCTGAAACCTTTCCGACGATCGCGAGAAAGCCCAGGCTGCGAGAAGCATAAACGGTGTGGTCGGCAATCCGGGCACCACAATCCCGATAAGACCGAGGGCCACGCACAGCCAGCCCAGACACATCAGGAAATAACGGGCGGGTGCCGACATTACCGAAACCGGAAAATAAGTTTTTTCGATAGAAGGCGAATGATGTGCTAACTTTCGTGGCGTGGTGGGTCTCGGGGAACTCTAAATGTTTCAGACTGCTCGCGAAACATTGCGGAAAAGCCTGACGCGCTTCCGGAACCGGCAGTTTCTGGATGCGACAATGGCGGCGACTGCGCTCGTCGCGACCGCAGACGGCGAAGTCACGTTTTCAGAGCTGAATGCGCTGGATAGCGTTCTGGACTCCGTTCAGGACCTCCAGATCTACGACCCGCATGTCGCCGTCGATATCTACCGTGATTTTGCAGACGGGATCGACCGCGATGCAGAGGCCGGCAAAGCGGCGGCTATTGCTGCCATCCGGAAAATTGCAGGCGACGCCGACGCAGCGGAGCATGTATTACGGGTGGCTGTCGCGATCTCGAAAGCCGACGGAGACCTCAGCCAGGTCGAAGCCGAGGTCATCACAGAATTGTGCGACGTTCTCGGCCTTCCTGTCCCGGCACCGGCAAACACCCTGTCAGGTGCGGCAACCGGCGGAGACTGATCGGGCGTTCTGACGCCCTACTCCGGCCTGCGGTAAAGATTAAGCTCCCAATCGTACCGATTGCCGGCAATGTCGGAGACACCGTCCAGCTTTTCCTTTAGTGGGGGCTCGGCGTATCGGCTCAGATGAGCGATGACGCCTCGGTCGGTGCCACCGAAATCCTCTTTGAACCAGCTGTAGATCGAACTCACATACAGTTCACCGTCGACGATCTCGGCGCCGCGCGGATGATTGATATAGGCGCGGGCGCCGCGATCCAGCATTTCCTCGGTGGTTGCAGCGGTAAAGGCCTGTTTCTGCAGGTTCGGGCATCCGATGGACGCGCAGTTGACCGCGTAGTGTACGCGCGGGTCCTTCCAGATTGGTCGAAGGATTCGGTGTTCGATGTCGTCCAGCGACAAAGGCCGGTCGTCGACCTTGATCAGCTTCTTGCCCCAGGGGCCGGACGAAAACCAGCCGGGCGAAATCTTGATATCCCTGATGCTGTCGACAGGGAAATAGGCAAGGATGACCCGCACCGTCAGAGCGTTATAGAGATTGACCCAGTAGGCGAACTGCTCGGCGCGCGGATAGGTGGCGATCGGCACCATCTCCAGCATCGCAATATAACCGTCAAGCAACTTGCGGCTGGCCTTAGACACATCGCCATACGCCACGACGTTCACGCCATTCCGGTCGGTACGAACGTACATCTTCAGAAAACGGCTCCAGGCCGAATGATCGATCGACAGCCGGGAATGGCGGTCATGCTTGGTCCAGTGAGGCCAGAGTTCCGCCTTCGGTGCCGCGGCCGCGCTGAAAGCCGCGGCAACCAGAAACAGCGCCGACAGCAGAACCAGCCCCGCGAAGCGAAAAGGCGTTCTGTCGCACATCCGAACCGTTCGCGCGTTCATGGCGTGTCATCTCCGTGTTGATTGGTCGCTGCCTGTCGATTATCAGATGGAGGCTTGCAGCGTTCTTAACAACGCAGGTTAACGTGGATGTTATCTGTGGATAACAAAATGTGACGAGCCGGGTTGGACAAATCGACCCCGGCGTTGACAAGGACAGCCCCGAAGATGACCTCCGTTCCCTCTGCCGCCATCGGCCGCGAAATCCGCGCCATCAGCCTTGTCGGGTTCGGCCATTTTCTCAGCCATTTCTACATGTTCGGTCTGGTGCCGCTTTTCGTGGCGATCAGCGCGGATTTGAACGTCACCAATCTGCAGCTCGGCGCGATCCTGACCGCCTATAACGTCGCCACCGGCGTGCTTCAGACGCCGATGGGGATTCTGGTCGACAAATTCGGCGCCCGCCGCGTACTGATCGGCGGCCTGTTCGTCACCTCGGCCGCCTTCGGCCTGTCCGGATTCACATCTTCGTACTGGGAACTTCTGGCGTTGTTCTTTGTCGCGGGTGCGGGCAACAGCGTTTTTCACCCGGCCGACTACGTGATTCTGACGGCTTCGGTCGACGAATCGCGCCAGGGCCGGGCCTATTCGATGCATTCCTTCGGCGGTTCCCTGGGGACCGCGGCCGGGCCTGCCGTCATGGTTATATTGATGACCCAGACCGACTGGCGTACGGCACTCATCATCGCCGGCTCCGTCGGCGTTTTGCTAAGCCTCATCTTCGTTTTCTCGGGCGACACGCTGCGCGAAGACGCGGCGACCAAGCAAAAGACCAGATCCGAAACACCGCTGCGGTCGATGATCAACCGGGGCGTGGTGCTGCTTTTCCTGTTCTACGTGCTGACGTCGTCCGCCAATATCGGCCTCACCGCCTTTGCGCCGATCTATCTGCCGGCGCTCTACGGCGTCACGGTGGAAACCGCGGCCTATATCCTGTCCGTGCTGCTGTTCAGCAATGCGCTGGGCACGCTGTTCGGCGGCTGGCTGGCCGACAAAACGCCGCGCCACGACCTCGTGCTGGTGGTCTCGTTCTCGATATACGCAACGCTGCTTGCCATCGTGGGAACGGCGCTGATTCCCGTCTTCCTCGTCGTCGGCGCCTTCGTTCTGGGCGGTTTCGTGCGCGGGATCGTCAATCCGTCGCGCGACATGATGGTGCGCGCCGTCGCGCCGGCCGGCGCGCTCGGCACCGTGTTCGCGTTCGTCAGCACCGGGTTCAATGTGGGTCAGGGAATCGCGCCTCTCGCCTACGGCGCGCTTTTGGACGGCAACCTGACCAACGAAGTTCTATACCTTTCCGCCGCCTTCATGGTGGCTTCGATCCTGTTGCTGCTGTTTTCGCGAAACCGGACGATGTAAGGAACCTTGCACGTCTGTCCGGCATGGGTTGAGATGCCTTCCATGTTCACCCTATCGGGCGTTTCCAAAACCTACGGCGATACGGTCGCACTGGGGACGACCGATCTGGAACTTCGGGTCGGCAGGACCACGGCGCTGATCGGCCCCAGCGGCTGCGGAAAATCGACGCTGCTGCGCATCATGAACGGACTGGTGCTTCCCGACCGGGGCAGTGTTGTCTTCGATGGCGAGGCCGTTACTCCGGAATCCGCATCATATCTCCGCCGTCGCATGGGATACGTCATCCAGGAAGGCGGGTTGTTTCCGCATATGACGGCGGCGCGCAACGTGACGCTGATGGCGCAGCAATCGGGCTGGGATGTAGCGCGGACGAAAACCCGTCTGGATGCGCTCGCCGAACTCACGCAGTTCCCGAAAAATGCCCTCGACCGCTATCCGTCTCAACTGTCGGGCGGGCAGCGCCAAAGAATCAGCCTGATGCGGGCGCTGATGCTGGACCCGGATGCGCTGCTGCTGGACGAGCCGCTGGGCGCGCTGGACCCGATGGTCCGATACGATCTTCAGACCGAACTGCGGGAAATATTCCGCGATCTCGGCAAAACCGTGGTGATGGTCACGCACGATCTGTCGGAAGCGGCTTATTTCGGAGACGATATTGTCCTGATGCTGGACGGCGCGATCGAACAGCGTGGGACCATGAACGATCTTCACAACACCCCGGCGTCTTCTTTCGTCCAAGCCTTCATTCGCGCACAACGCCGCCGGGCGGACGCATGAGATTCCTGCTGATCGCCGCGGTTCTGGCCTGGACCCTGCCGGCGCAGGCGCAGGACGTTACTATCGGGTCCAAGAAATTCACCGAATCCGTGATCCTGGGAGAAATCGCCCGTCAGCTGGTCAAGTCGTCGGAAAAATCCGCCCGTCACCGCCGCGAGCTGGGCGGCACCCGGGTGCTCTGGGAAGCCCTGCTTAAAGGCAACATCGACATATATCCGGAATATACCGGCACGATTTCCCAGGAACTGCTTGCCGACCGGAACATCGACGGGATGGATGCCATGCGGATCGCGCTGAACCGGCAGGGCATCCGCATGACGGCGCCGATGGGATTCAACAACACCTATGCAATCGGCGTCACGGCAAAGACGGCCGAAAAATACGGGCTGAGGAAAATTTCCGACCTCCGCCCGCATACCGGTCTTGCGCTGGGATTCTCCAACGAATTCATGGATAGGGCCGACGGCTGGCCGGCGCTGCGGCAAAAATACGGTCTTAACCTGGCGAATGCCCGAGGCCTGGATCACGACCTCGCCTATCGCGGACTGGCGGGGGGCAGTATCGACGCCATCGACGTCTACACCACCGATGCGGAGATCGCCTATTACAAGCTGCATGTGCTGGAAGACGATCTGGATCATTTCCCCGCCTACGAAGCGGTTTTCCTGTATCGCGCCGATCTGGCCAAACGTCTGCCCCGTGTTGAGGCGGCCCTGAAAGAGATGGAGAACGCGATCGACGGCAGCGCCATGTCCGCGATGAACGCCGCCGTGAAGATCGACAGGAAGACGGAAGCGTCCGTCGCCGCGGATTTCGTCCGCGCAAAAACGGGAACAGCCGGGGCCATCGCGACCGAGACCATGGGCCAGCGCCTGTGTCGGACCACGCTGGATCACCTGGTGCTGGTCGGCCTGTCGTTGGGGGCGGCGATCCTGATTTCCATTCCGCTGGGCGTCGCCGCGGCACGAAACCGGCGCTTCGGCCAGATCATTCTGGGACTGACCGGCATTTTGCAAACGATCCCGTCATTGGCGCTGTTCGTCTTCATGATCCCGTTTCTGGGCATTGGCGGTCCGCCCGCCGTGGTCGCGCTGTTTCTATACAGCCTGCTGCCGATCGTCCGGAACACCCAGGCCGGGCTGCTCGGGATCGATCCGGCAATCGTGGAATCCGCACGCGCAATGGGCCTCGCCGACGGGGCGCGGCTGCGCCTGGTGGAACTGCCGCTTGCCATGCGGTCGATCATGGCGGGGATCAAAACCTCGGCGGTGATCAATATCGGCACGGCCACGCTGGGCGCGCTGATCGGGGCCGGCGGATACGGCCAACCCATCCTGACCGGAATCCGGCTGGACGATACGTCGCTGATTCTCGAAGGCGCCGTCCCCGCTGCGGTCATGGCGCTGGCGGCACAGGGCCTGTTCGAACTGGCGGAGCGCGCCGTGGTTCCCAGAGGGGTGCGCAGCTGAGCGACTACCCGGGCCCCGCTTTTTTCACCCGGATCTGGAAAATCTCGCCGACCTGTTCGATGTTGATCAGGCTGTGCCCGGTCTCGCGACAGAAAGCCTCGAAATCGGCAGGCGCGGCTTTGTCGGTAGCAAACACGTCCAGCAATTCCCCGGGCGCGACATCCTTCAGCATCCTTCGCGCTCGCAGTACGGGCAGCGGGCACCGCAGGCCCGTCGCGTCCAGGATCGTGATGTCGTTGGACATAGCCGGTTCAGGGCCTCGGAGACAGAATTTGATAGATCGTCGCCGCGATTTCGCCTTCCAGCGGAAAGGACAGCATTCCCATGACCGAATATCCGAGGAACCAGGGCATGGCATAAAAACGGAACATGAAAATGAACCATGCGACGTAGAGCGGCACCATCGGCTGAACCAGAAACCCGGGCGTGATGGGCCTGAACACCCGGATAAGCGGATCGGTGGACCGGACGAAGAACTTCATGAAAAAGAAGTTCGAGTTTTCGGGCAGAAAGATATTCATCGCCACCCTGCCGATCAGCGTCCACATGATCAAACCGAGGATATAGTCGATCGCAATCACCCAGATCGGGAAGATGGCGGCGGGGTTTTTCATGGGACTCCTTGTACGAAAAACGGGGGCGGAAATACATCCGCCCCCGACGGTTCCTTCAATCGGTGCGGTCTAGTGCGCCCGATCGAGGGGCGTCTTGCCCGAAGGCTTACAGATCTCATCCACTATCGCCTGCGTTCCCAGATTCGGCGCCGGTGTGATCAACTTGACCACCAGCATCGACATCAGGCAGGCACCATACTGACAATCCCTAACCTAAAACTATCGATAATGCCGAACCACGGTTCGCCGCCTGCGTCCACCAGACCTAAGGTCACGTACGTCAGACCGGCGATTTCCGGTGTTACCAGCACGGCGATATAAGACCGGATAAAAAAGTCTTTGAATTAATGCTGGGAACCTTAAAAATGCAGAGAATCATGAGATATCGAAAATATTTGCTTTAACCACGGGGCGTAACTTAAATTACTCCCGATAAACAACGGAGGGAAGGAAAGTTATGAACATCACGTTTTTCAAAAAATCTGCTGCGCTGGCGATGGCGACATTGCTTGTTGCACCAACAAGTGCATTTGCCGCAGACGCAAATCTTAAGTCTGACGACTATGTTGGCATTTCATTTTGGTTGATCTCTATGGCGCTTGTCGCGGCGACAGCGTTTTTCTTTATTGAAACACAGCGCGTTTCAGCAAAGTGGAAGACGTCACTAACAGTGTCTGGTCTGGTAACTCTGGTTGCTGCTGTGCACTATTTCTACATGCGTGACGTGTGGGTGAGCACGGGTGAAACACCAACAGTTTACCGGTACATTGACTGGTTGATTACCGTGCCGTTGCTGATGGTCGAATTCTATCTGATCCTTCGGGCCGTTGGCAGCGCGTCGGGCGGGATATTCTGGAAGCTGATGATTGGTACATTGGTCATGCTTCTGGGCGGTTACGCCGGCGAAGTTGGTTACATCAATGCGACGCTCGGCTTTGTTATTGGCATGGTTGGTTGGGCTTACATCCTCTATGAAATCTTCCTAGGTGAAGCTGGCAAGATGTCAGCCGAGAAAGCGCCAGCGTCGGTTAAGTCGGCTTTTTCTCTGATGCGTTGGATCGTGACTATTGGCTGGGCGATATACCCGATAGGTTATTTCTACGGGTACCTTCTTGCGGGTGACCCATCAGTTGCGGCGAATTCACTTAACGTGATCTATAACCTCGCTGACGTTCTGAACAAGATAGCGTTCGGGGTGATTATCTGGAATGTGGCTGTTACCGAAAGCGAAGCATCTAAATAAAATAGTTGGGGTGGCCTAATTAGGCCGCCCCTTCTTTTTTAATTTGTCACAAACACTCCGCCGAAATTATTTATTAACCGTAAATGGAACCCGTCCCATCTGTGGAGTGTCCAGCGACGCCGAACGGGAAAATACGATAAAATAACCAGGCAGGCACCATGAAAGATTTGTCACCAGCGGTGAGTGACCACCTTGCAGACAACGAGCCGGCCTCTTTATTACGAACTTCTGCCAGTGATTATTTAGTTAGCTTCGTCGCATCCCGTCTTCCGAACCCGGGGCAACCCCTTGCTGAAGCCGCGGCCTATCACTTCACCAAGACCGGCAAGATGCTGCGAGCAAAAATGGCGTTAAGGGCAGCATCTGCGCTGTCTGTTGACGAGGCAGCAGCATTGCATTGGGCGGTCGCAGTTGAAGTGATGCATAATGCGTCATTAGTCCATGATGACATATGCGACGGCGACCAGTTCCGTCGAGGACGCCCTTCGGTCTATGCGCAATACGGCAGTAATGTTGCATTAGCTCTGGGTGACTGGATGATTGCCTTGTCATTTGAACTAGCGGCGGAAGCGGCACAACGGTCGCACACCCCAATTCTCGTCAAAATCCTAGCCAGTCACATGAAAATAACGACCCTCGGAGAGGCATGTGAATTCGATATGCAGCGAATATGTAGTTGGCGTGACTATTTACAAATTTCTGCCGATAAAACAGCCCCTTTATTAACAGCACCATTGGAAGGCGTGCTTAATATGGGACTACATGGCGGTATGATGACAAGCATAGGCGCCTATTTCCGATGTCTCGGAAACGCCTACCAGATCGCTAATGATATTCTCAATTTTATGGGTGACGATGGCGCCGAGGCCATTGCTTCAGACCTCGGACGGCGCAGACCAAATGCGGTTACTGTGCTCTACCATGAGATGCTGGATGAGCCGATAAAAGCCGATTTTGAAAATTGGTATGAGGCCGACTGCAATGTTAATCTTAAAGCGTGGCAAAGCAAGATCATCGAGTCTTCTGCTATGCATTTTGCGGCTCAAAAGATGCTCAAAATGCTGCGGGAGAGCGAGGAGCTGGCAGCGGCGCAGCCCGCCGAGCTCGTCAACGTGATTATGCCGGTTCAACAAATGCTGCAGCAAATTTGTAAAAAACCAGCCACCGCGCTATCACCACATCTCGTCGTGTCTTCATACAACGCGAAATAACCATTCCAGAGAAACTACGGGAGAAACCTATCAGTTCTTCCAGTGATATTTCTGACCAATCTCTAAGGCACAAGAGCGACATTTTGGTGATTGGAGCTGGCTTTGGCGGGATTGCGGTCGCCCTACAAATGCGTGCTAAAGGCTATTCGGTTACGTTGGTTGACAGACTGCAAGCGATAGGTGGCCGCGCTCAGGTTTTCGAAAAAGGTGGCTTTCGACATGATGCTGGGCCAACAGTTATTACTGCGCCATTCTTATTTGATGAGTTATTCGCATTATTTGGAGAGCGCCGCGAAGAACACCTTGATTTCAAGCCACTTGATCCATGGTATCGGTTTCATTTTCATGATGGCCGTCAGTTTGACTATCGCCCATCGATTGAGGATACGAATGCCGAGATTAGGCGGTTTCATGCGCCCGATGTATCGGGCTACGCTAAGCTACTGCAAACCTCAAAGGATATTTTTGAGGTTGGTTTTGAGAAACTTGCAGCGAGGCCTTTTGTTAAATTCTGGACGATGGCAGCGCAGGTGCCGTCGCTGTTGCGATTAAGTAGCTACAGGACAGTTGCGGGGATCGTTAACAGTCATATAAAGCATCCATTATTACGGCAGGCTTTCTCAATTCATCCATTGCTGGTTGGCGGAAATCCATTCACCACTACTTCTATCTACAGCCTGATCCACTATCTCGAACGCCGCTGGGGTGTGTTCTTTTGTATGGGTGGGACTGGCAAGCTGGTGACGGAGTTACACTCTTTGCTTAGACGGGTCGGGGTGGAAGTACGGTTGGGCATAGATATCGCGGAAATCAGCCTTCACGAGGGCCGCGCAACGGGTGCCCGCGCCGTTGATGGCCAAGTTTTTGCGGCAGAGCGGATTATTTGTAACGGTGATCCGCCAACGGTCTATTCCCAGATGTTACCCGGTGCGAACCAGAGAAAGCGTGCGCTCCCTGAATCGATGACGCAGTATTCTATGGGTTTGTATGTGTTGTTTTTTGGAACCCGAAAGCAATATAGCGATGTCGCACATCACACCATTTGGATGGGGCCACGCTATAAGGAATTACTCGCCGATATTTTTGACCGCAAAGTGCTGGCAGATGACTTTTCACTGTACTTGCACAGACCAACTGCGACTGACACTCGCTTTGCTCCAGAAGGGTGCGATAGTTTTTATGCTTTGTGTCCAGTGCCAAATTTGCTCGGTAATGTGGATTGGAAAGTCAAGGGTCCAGATTTGCGCAATCGAATTGTCGCCGCTCTCAGTAAATCCATGATGCCCGGATTGGAAGACGTAATTAGCGATGATTTCTGGATGACACCCGAAGATTTTAAGTCCGATTACCGATCAATGCACGGTGCAGGATTTTCAATTTCTCCAATTTTTTCACAATCAGCTTGGTTTCGTTATCACAATCGCGACCCACATATCCCAAACCTGTATTTTGCTGGTGCGGGTACACATCCAGGTGCGGGAATACCCGGCGTACTGTGTTCTGCTAAAGTAGTTAGAGCACTTATTGATGAAGAAGAGCAGGCGCTTAAGCCTCGATAGCTAAGATACCATTCTTCTGGCGTCGATCATGGTTAAAAGATATCTGAATGATTTCTAACGAAAAGTTAGAACCTCAGGATTCGTTGAGGTCAAACGGCAAAAGCTTTTATTGGGCGAGTCGATTTCTTGGTAGCCGGATGGGGCATAATGCGGCGCGTCTCTATGCTTTTTGCCGCCTTTTGGATGATATGGCTGATAGCGATGTTCCTGATGGGACCGAGCGTCTGAAAATTATTCATGCAGACCTCAGCCAAAATCGATCCAGCGATGATCCGGCCTTTTCCAAGTTTCAGCCCTTTATGCGTGATATGAAATTCTCGCAAGACGTTCTGACTGCTTTAATAGAAGGACTGCTTCAGGACTCGGCTAATGAGGTTTGTCTCTCAGGTGAAGCAGATTTGCTCGTCTATGCCTATCGAGTTGCGGGAACCGTTGGATTGCTGATGTGTGACGTGTTGGAGTGCGCTGATACGAAGGCCAAAGCTTATGCCGTTGACCTCGGGATCGGAATGCAATTAACAAATATCGCCCGCGACGTTTTTGAGGATGCCCTAATGGGGCGTCGATACATTCCTGGTGAGTGGGTAAATGATTTGTCACCTGACGCAATCTGCCTTGCGGCTAGGGAACCGGATGGACTGGCCGCGCAACAAGTTCGTGCCGCAGTAAAACGGTTATTAAAACTCGCAGATAAATTTTACATGAGCGGAGCGCGTGGGTATCGATATTTACCGTGGCGAGCGCATCTGGGTATCGCTGTGGCGGGGCTGATTTACCGCCAAATTGGAGTCCAGCTGGCTAGACGCGGATACGCTTGGCATGAGGGGCGCCAAGTCACCAGTAAAACTTCAAAATTGTGCTGTTCAATAATTGCGTTTAGCAGTCTTCCAACACGTATAATGTCGCACCCCGGACCCCACGATCAGGAGTTACATATTCACCTGAAAGGGCTGCCACATGCTAGCTAGGCTGGTCGAATCGGCCAGGCGCGACACGCTGCATCTGACTCAACCAGTTCATGTCCTGGGGGATGGGTGCGCAGGTCTATCACTTGCCGCCCAAGCGAATGCGTTGCCGCACCACAGAATTACCGTTATCACCCCTAAAAATGCCCCCAGGGTCAAAGACCATGTCTGGGGGTTTTGGAGGGTTAAAGGATTAGAGGTAGCCGCTGGGCTGGCCCGGCATAAATGGTCAAAGTGGTCTATTAAAACGTCGGCGGGCAGCGTGGTTATGACTTCGGTAGTTCATAGCTATCACGCGCTGCAACGGCGCATATGGGAGACGCATTGCCGCCAGCAGGCAGCCAAGCATGGTGTGGAATTTGCCTCTCAAAATGTCGTAAAACCTGATCCCGCGGCTCAGATTCTTGATAGCCGCCCCCCCCAGCTGCCTAATGGCCAGATGATCCAACATTTCATCGGCTGGGAGGTAAAGGCAGCAAGCGGCAGTTTTGATCCAACAACCGCAATCTTAATGGATTTTAGGTGCGATCAATCGCGCGGCATACATTTCATTTACCTGTTGCCGTTTTCGACCAGCTCTGCGCTTGTTGAATCTACGATGTTTGCCGAACACCGCGAACCAGATATTTTTTTTGAGTCTGCAATTCGAGACTATCTATTCGCAGAACATGGAGTAGAAAAATTTCAAATTACCAGCACCGAAGCCGGTGCCATACCGCTTGGCCGGTTACCAAATAAAGTTTCGGCTTATACTGGGATTGGCGCCAATGGTGGGGCGGTTCGGCCTTCTAGCGGTTATGCCTTTTCATTTATCCAAAAACAAATTGCAGCGACGCTTGCTGCCGCTAATGCTGAAGATACTCCGCATGGATCGCCATTGCTGGTGAGGTGCCCCCATAAACCGGTTGATCTTTGGATGGATGAGCTGTTTGTCACTGTTTTGCGCAATTGGCCTAGTGTGGCAGCTGAGTTATTTCTGCGGATGGGACGCGAGCTTAGTGGCGATGAATTTGCGCTCTTCCTTAGCGGTGAAGCTAACTGGAAACTAAGGGTGAAAGTGGTTCTATCGATGCCTAAATGGGTGTTTTTCAAAGCAACGGCATTGTATCTGCTGGACTGGTCGGGACTGGCACCGAACTACCCCCGCTCTAAAGCGCCAACTAGATAGAGCGAATGGCACTAGAAACTCTTATTGCCAATTTCGGCATAGCTAATCTGGTAGCCGTTATGGCTGTGGTAGTAATTGGCTTGCCGCATGGTGCTTTTGACGGAGCGGTTGCAACCTATTTGGGTCATTCTAGGCGCTTAACATTTTTTTTGGGTTTTGCTGCGCTCTACATCGGGCTTGCTATTTTATTTGTTTGTCTTTGGCTGTTGTTCCCTGCCGCGTCATTGATAATGTTTTTAGCTATAAGCATTATCCACTTTGGTTTTGGCGATGCACGTGTCAGCGGCGGATGGTTTAGGTGGGTACAGACATTCGCCCATGGGGGTGTTGTTGTAGCGGGCATCAGCCAAAGTCATAGGGCCGCAGTTGATAAGGTTTTCGCCTTTCTTTCTGGCGATATGACTAGTCCTGTCTGGATTGCAATTGACATATTTTCCGCGATCATGGTGGTGTCATTAGGTATCTATGGGTGGCGGGCACTTCGGACCAATCGCTGGCGGGCCGGGTTTTTAGAACTTTCACTATTGCTCATATTATTTTCGCAAGTACCTCCACTCGTCGGCTTCGCGTTTTATTTTTGCTGTATACATTCTCCTCGACATATGAGGCGCATTTGGCAATCGGTCCAAACAATCATGCTGAGGCGTACGCTTTACACCCAGGCATTGCTATTAACTTTAGTAAGTTGGAGTGCGGGCGGCGTTGCTTGGTGGTGGTGTGCCTTGGCAATGCCTCTAGAATCAGCTTTGCTTAGGGTAGTTTTCATTGGACTTGCCGGATTGACCGTGCCGCATATGGTCTTGTCAGATGGCTTATTTCGCCTCCGTGAGGCCCAAACATTCCGCAAGGCCAAGGAATATTAAAAAAGGATAGATAAGTCTGAATTTCATATAAATGCGGTCCGAAAGGACGTGAATTTATAACCGGCCTTCGACGAACTGGCGCAGGCATAGACGGGTGCTCCGCGGGACAAAGCGGCATTCTGCATAGCGGCGCTGGATTGCCTTACCAGCTCATTTTCCAATAATTCAGAATAGCTGTCCGAGGAATTCGACATCGACGACAGAATCGAAATCTTTTCCGTCCGGGTCGGCCAGACTGACTGGAAAAAAGACACCCTCGACCGGAACAATTTTGCCGCCGGCCTTAGGGCTTTGGTGAAATGGGCGCCGAATGCCGATGCCCATAACAAATACGATGTGGATATCGTCGGCAACTCGATCAGCTTCACCTGGTCGGGAGTCTGCCAGAATTTCTTGAAAGAGCCGGATCAGAAAGCTCTTCAGCAGCAGCTCAGACACGCTTATTGAAAGCGGTCGACAAAGCAGACCTGCCCGATATCTTCTATCGAGGGGCGAGTCGCTGGCTGGGGCGGCAGGGATCGAACCTGCGAATCACGGGATCAAAACCCGTTGCCTTACCACTTGGCTACGCCCCATCAAGCGCGTTGCGAACATATCGGATCACAGGGCTTTGATGCAACGTTCGCCTTCGGATTTTCGAAAAGATGGTGCGTCACGTTCCGGTCACGCATTCAATTATTTTCAGGTGTAGTCGGCCCGTGGTTGATCTGAATATGCCATGTGCCTTCCAAGGAATCGCCGACGGGGCGCGCAACCAGCACAATTTGGCCGCCGCCTATGCGGACGAACGGGGAACCAAGATCAATTACCCGCATGTAGTAGTGAATGACCGAGGCCACCTAGGCGGAATTGAGCACATCGTAGTTCAGCCTCATGTCGTTATACGAACTCGGATTTACAACCGGCGAGCCCGACCTGGAGCAGGCGCGCAGATGGTTCGAGCGCGCCGCGGCCCAGGGCGACGCCCAGGCGCCCGAAAGACTGCGCCGTATCGAAACCCGTCTGGCCGCGCGGGCGGCCGATGCGCCGAAGGAACCGCCGCCTGCCGCGGCGGCCGCCGCCAAACCGATCGGCAAACAGGAAATCATTGAGATCCAGACGCTGCTGGATGCGATGAACTTTAACCCGGGCCCGGTGGATGGCAGCCTGGGCCGGCGCACGACCAATGCCATCAAGCTGTATCAGCAGTTCGCAGGGTTGGAGACAGACGGAAAAGCGAGCCGGGAACTGCTGGAAGATCTCCGCGCGGTCGCCGCGACGATGTCGGGCAAACAGTAACCGCAAAGCGTCTCTTACTCTGGATATATTTCCGCGCGTGTTGCGCGAAAATGTGTTGACACGCTCCACCACGCCGGATGGCTGGAACGGATGTCCATCACCGCCCGTTCCGCGCGCGACTGATCTGCGAACAGGCCGAAACAGGTCCCGCCGCTTCCCGACAACCGGGCCAGCGCGCACCCTTCGGTACTCTCCAGTGACGCCAGGACGTCGTCGATGACAGGCGACACCGTGCGCGCAGCAGGTGCCAGATCGTTCCTACGGGTTCGAAGCCCGGCGACGAAGGGATTGAAATCGTCCGGCGTCTCCCATTCGGCACCGTTCGAGAAATCGCCCCGACGCGCGGCGAAGACGGCCGGCGTCGATACGGCTTCCCCACCGTTGACCAGCACCACCGCGCAGTATGGCACCGGATCGACCGGGACGATCTTTTCTCCGATACCTCTCATGCTGCAGGTCACGCCCGCGACGCAGACCGGCACATCGGCCCCGATGGGCAGGCCGATGTCCGACAAGCGCGCGTCATCGATGTTCAACCCCCAAAGCTGCGCGAGAAGGCGCAGCGTCGCGGCCGCATCCGTTGAGCCGCCGCCGATCCCCGACGACACCGGAAGGTTTTTGACGAGCGTGAGCGCCGCACCGGCGCGCACGCCTGACGCGTCCTGAAGAGCCCGGGCGGCCCGAAGGATCAGATTGTCGCCGCCGGCTCCGGCCAGACCGCGGCCGAACGGCCCCTCGATACGGAGCGTCAGATCGTCCGCAGGACGGGCGATAAGTCGGTCGCCGTACTCCGTGAAAGCGACCAGACTGTCGAGCAGATGGTAGCCGTCGTCGCGGCGTCCGACGACATGAAGATAGAGATTGATTTTGGCCGGTGCGTCGAGGGCCAGGCGTTGATCGGTGACCGGCACGCGAACTCAGCTGTCCTGTTCGCTACTGCCCGACGCCGCCAGCCCACGCTGCAGCTTGTCTTCGATGGCCGAAATCTGATCTGCTTCCGGCTTCAGCGCCAATGCCCGCTGCCATTGAAAACGCGCCTCGGTGTATCGTCCGACCCGCCAGTAGGCGTCGCCGAGGTGATCGTTGATCGTGGGATCGTTGGGCCGCAGTTCCACCGCCCGTTCGAGGTGTTCGACCGCGCCTTCGAAATCCTTCAGGCGATACAGCACCCAGCCCAGGCTGTCGACGATGTAGCCGTCGTTGGGACGCAACTTGACGGCGCGCTCGATCATCTCCCGCGCCGGTCCGAGATTGATCCCCTGATCAACCCAGGAATAGCCGAGATAGTTCAATACGTATGGCTGATCGGGGTTGAGTTCGAGCGCACGCTTGAAATCGCGTTCGGCGCGTTCCCACTGCTTGGAGCGTTCCAGCGAGATACCGCGCGAATACAGGATCGTCCAGTGACGCTTGTCGAGATCGGACAGCAGTTCGATCGCGCGGTCGTAGGCGGCGACAGATTCGGCGAACCGTTTGTTCGACCGCAACAGATCGCCCAGACTGACCAGGGGCTCCGGCCGGGTCGCGTCTTCGCGGGTCAGAATCTGCAACAGAGCGATCGCGTCGTCGTCACGGTCCAGCGCTTCCAGGTTTCCCGCCACACGAAGCCGGGCCGACCAGTGAAACGGCGATTGGGAATCGATTTCACGATAGGCGGCGATCGCGTCTTCGTTGCGGTTCATCGATTCCAGAATGCCCGCGACCAGCATCCGCGCCAGATCGAAATCCGGCCGCAGATGAAGAGCCAGCTGACCGAAAATCAACGCATCCTGAGCGGAATTCTGCCGCGTCATCGTCCCTGCAATGTTGAAAAGCGCCTCGGCGATACCTTCTGCGGGACCCGACACCAGCAATGCCGGCTTCTCGCCTTTGTCGAGCCGCTCCATCGCCGGGCCGAGCACGACCGAATCCGGATTTTCCTTGAGGTAGGTCTCGTACAGAAGCCGTGCCTGTTCGGTTTTCCCGGCACGTTCGAGGTGTTGCCCGTACCCCTGCACCACGCGCAACGTCGAGCGGCGAACGTTTTTCGCAGCAAACTTGTAGTGCTTTTCCGCTTCCTCAGGCCGGCCGACCGCATCCGACAACAACGCCGCGTGCAGTTCGTACAGTACCCGCAGGCCGGACTGATTCTTCAGCGGCGACAAAGCTTCGATTGGATCCGAGCCGTCTGTGGCGCCAACCATCACCCACGATGTCAGCAATGGCTTCAGGAAACCGCTGAAGCCGCGTTCAGGGAAATTCGCCAGCATCGGCCCGGCGCCGGGCAGGTCGTTCCGTTCCACGGCGTCGACGAGCAGGATCAGCTTGGCGATGGGTGCTGAGTTTTGACGCTTCACGATTTCGCGCGCCATGGGAACGGCTTCGGTTATATCGCCGTCAGCAAGCCGCGCCAGGAAGGTATTGCGCAGCAAGAGCGTGTTATCCGGCGTTTTTTCCAGTGCCTTCCCCAGAAAACGGGAGGCATTGCCGAAATCGCGGTTTTTCTGAGCCTGACGTCCGGCGAGGTAGTTCCCCGCCGGCGACGCGGAAGCAGTCATGATCGCGGAAGACTGCACCGCCGGCTTCTCGTCATCGGGCGCGCACGCCGTGAGGACGGCGAGTGCCGTGACCGCGTAGAATATCTTTCTGGGCGACGTGCTGCGCATTTTGCGCCCGCTCCGTTTTGTTCAGGTGGTAGCGTCGGGCGGCCAGCGTCGGCGAAAACCATGAAGAAGGGGTTTAGTCGCGCGCCTACCGCCATTTAACCTTCGTTAGCCGACAATATAGGGCTAACCGGCGGACAGTTAAACGTCGATAACCCGAATTTGCGCCCGATACCGCCTGCGGCGGAGATTTCAGCTACATATTGGGGTAGTTCGGCCCGCCGCCGCCTTCGGGTACGACCCAGTTGATGTTCTGCATCGGGTCCTTGATGTCGCAGGTTTTGCAATGAACGCAGTTCTGCGCGTTGATCTGCAGTTGCGGATTGGATCCGTCGTCTTCCGCCACGATCTCGTATACCCCGGCCGGGCAGTAGCGCTGCTCCGGCGCATCGTATTCCGCCAGATTGACGGCGATGGGCACGCTTTCGTCTTTCAGCTTCAAATGGGCCGGCTGGTTTTCCTCGTGATTGGTGTTGGAGATGAACACAGACGACAGGCGATCAAATGACACCTCGCCATCCGGTTTCGGGTAATCGATCTTTGGCGCTTCGGATGCTTTTTTCAGCATCGTGTGATCGGCATGATGTCTCAGCGTCCACGGCGCACGACCGCGCAGCAGATAGGTATCGACCGCGGAATAGATCAGCCCGCCCCACAGACCCCATTTGAAAGACGGCCGGATATTGCGCACGCGATAGAGTTCGTCCCAGACCCAGCTTTGCCGGATCGCCGCTTCGTACGATGCCGCTTCCGCCCGTTCGGATTCGCCGGTCAGAATTTCGAACACGGCTTCCGCCGCCAGCATGCCGGATTTCATCGCGGTATGACTGCCCTTGATCTTGGGTACGTTCAGGAACCCGGCGGTGCAGCCGATCAGGACGCCGCCGGGAAAAGTCAGCTTCGGGACCGACTGATAACCGCCTTCGTTGATTGCACGCGCGCCATAGGCGATGCGCCGGCCACCCTCGAACGTCGGGCGGATTTCAGGATGGGTCTTGAAGCGCTGGAATTCGTCGAACGGGCTGAGATGAGGATTGGCATAGTCGAGCCCGATCACGAAGCCTACCGCGACCTGGTTATCTTCCAGATGATACAGGAACGAACCGCCATACGTGCCGGTATCCATCGGCCAGCCGATAGTATGCACCACCCGGCCGGGATGGTGCTTGTCGGGATCGACCTCCCACAGTTCCTTGATGCCGATACCGTAGGTCTGCGGATCGACGCCGTCGCGCAGATCGAATTTTTCGAACAATGCCTTGGTCAGCGACCCGCGGCACCCTTCGGCGAAGATCGTCTGTTTTGCGTGCAGTTCGAACCCGGGCTGGTAATTGGCGGTCTGTTCGCCGTCCTTGCCGATCCCCATATCGCCGGTGGCGACGCCCTTGACCTTGCCGTCATCGTCGTACAGCACCTCGGCAGCGGCGAAGCCGGGATATATCTCCACGCCCACTGCCTCGGCCTGCTCGCCGAGCCAGCGGCACACATTGCCCAGGCTGACGATATAGTTGCCGTGATTGTTCATCTGCGGCGGCGTCGGCAGTTTAGTCGCCCGCGATTTCCCGAGAAGAAGGAACCGGTCTTCTTCCACGGGCGTATTCAGCGGCGCGGCGCGGTCTTTCCAGTCGGGCAACAATTCGTTCAGGGCGCGCGGTTCCATCACCGCGCCGGACAGGATATGTGCGCCGACCTCCGATCCCTTTTCGATGACGCAGACGGAAATCTCGCTGCCCTTTTCCTCGGCCAGCTGCCGCAGGCGGATCGCGGAGGCCAGCCCCGACGGGCCGGCGCCCACGATCACCACATCGAATTCCATCGATTCCCGTTCCATTCGTCGCTCCGCGTTTCGGTTGCGTCTTTTTTGTTTCGGTTTTGTGTATACCACGCGATTGCGGATTATCCAGCCGCGACGAAATGATCTAGATTGCAAGCATGATCGGCACCGCGGAAACACGAGCGCTGCTCGACTGGTATGTCGAAGCAGGGGTTGACGAAACGATCGGCGATGCGCCGGTAGACCGGTTCAGCACGCCACCGCCGGCGGCGGCGCAGCCCGCGCCTGCCGCGCGCCCGGCCGCGAAACCGACATCGTTGCGCGAAGCGGCTTCGCCGCCCCCGCTGCAATCCCGCGACGCCGCCGTCCAAACTGCACAGGAAATCGCCGCTGCGGCTTCGACGCTGGACGAACTCCGCGCCGCGTTCGAAGCTTTCGACGGTTGCCCGCTGAAAGAAACGGCGATGAACTTCGTCTTTGCCGACGGCACGGCGGACGCGCGGCTGATGTTCATCGGCGAGGCGCCCGGCGGCGAAGAAGACCGCAAGGGCGTGCCCTTTGTCGGACCGGCTGGCCAGTTGCTGGACAGGATGCTCGCGGCCATCGGGATAGAACGGTCAGAGGTATACATCACCAACATCCTGCCATGGCGCCCCCCCGGCAACCGCAACCCGACCGACGCCGAGATCGCGGCCTGTCTGCCGTTTCTGGAACGCCACATCGCACTGGTGAAGCCGGACATTCTGCTCTTCGTCGGAGGCACGTCGGCGAAAACGCTGCTGCGTCGCAAGGAAGGCATCATGCGTCTGCGTGGCAAATGGATGCAGTACGAACCCGTAACCGGCGATCCTGTCCCCGCCCGCGCTCTGCTCCACCCCGCATATCTGCTGCGCCAGCCTGCACAGAAGCGGGAAACCTGGCAGGATCTGCTCGAAATCCGCGCGCGGCTGGATGAAGCGTCCTGAACCGCCGTCCAACGCGTTTCCCCGCTCAAATCGTCGTTAAAAATCGTTAACATTTGTTGCCGGTTCGGAGGCCATCGGCTAGAACCGGTCAGGAATAATTAACCAATTTCGACTTTAACAGGGGCATGCGGGGAATTTTCTCGATAGATCAACGTCTTGGTCGAACCGGAATGGTCGGTGCGGCGCTTTTCGCCTGGACGGTTCTGGCGGTTGTGCCGCCGTCCGCGTCGCAGGCTGCGGAAACCGCATCCCTCCCCGCCGGGTCGGAAGCCAGAAGCGTTGACCTGCCGGAGATACTCTCGGCGCCGGACGAACGACGGTACAGGCGTATCTTCGCCCTGCAGAAGAAGGGCGACTGGCGCCGCGCCGACAAGCTGATCAAACAGCTCGATGACCGGTTGCTGTTGGGCCACGTCCAGGCGCAGCGCTATCTGCATCCGACAAAATACCGGTCGCGTTATACCGAGCTCGCCAAGTGGCTGAAATCCTATGCCGATCATCCGGACGCCCGGCGTATCTACAAGCTGGCGCTGTCGCGCAAGCCGCGGAACTATCGCGCGCCCCGCAAGCCGCAGCGCAAGTTTTACCCGTCCTATCAGCCAACGACGATTATCGAACATTCCGGATATCGCCCCGGTAAACGGTCCGCGAAACGCATTATTCATCAGGTCCGCCGCATGACCTATCAGCGTCGGCTATCGGCGGCCACACGTTATATATCGGGCAAGACGGTGCAACGCCGTCTGGGTCGCACCGGGCTCGATCTCGCCCGCACCCATATTGCGTCAGGCTGGTTTTTCCATGGCGACGGTGACAAAGCATACGACCTGGCATCGCGTGCGGCGGCGCGGTCCGGATCGCGCATTCCTTACGCGCACTGGATCGCCGGACTGTCGGCCTATCGTCTTGGCAAGTACCTCGAAGCGGCCGATCATTTCGAAGCCGTCGCCCTGTCGCCGAAAGTGACCGGCTACGACCATGCCGCCGCTGCATTCTGGGCCGCGCGCTCCAACATGGCCGGCCAACGCCCCACCAATGTCAGCCGCTGGCTTACAATGGCGGCCGAACAGCCGCGCACTTTTTACGGCATCATTGCCCGGCGCTGGCTGGGCGAGCAATCGCCGCTCGACTGGTCGCCGATGCTTCTGACCGAAGCCCGGCTCGAACGCGTCCTGAAGGCGCCGAGCGGCAGACGTGCGACGGCGCTGCTGCAAGTCGGACAAAATACCCGCGCCGAACGCGAACTGCGCTTCATGGCCGATGCCGGCGACCGCGCCCTGACGGAAGCGCTGATCGCCGTCGCCGAAAACAAATCCCTGCCCATGGTGTCCTATCGTGCGGGGGCGGCGCTGATCGGTGCTGCCGGCCCGATACCCGCGGGCGCGCTGTATCCGCTGCCGGACTGGAAACCACGTGAAGGATTCCGGATCGACCGGGCGCTGATCTTCGCCTTCATGCGCCAGGAATCGGCGTTCAACGTGCGGGCAAAGAGCTCCGCCGGCGCGCGCGGCCTGATGCAGCTGATGCCGGCCACCGCAGGCTTCATCGCCCAGAAACGCTTCCGCAGCAAGAAACGCGACCGGCTCTACGATCCGGCGCTCAACATCTCCCTCGGGCAGAAATATATCCGGCATCTGCTGGAGAACGATCACATCAACGGCGACCTGCTGCTGACGGCCGCGGCCTATAACGGCGGACCGGGCAATTTGCGGAAATGGCAGCGCCGGGCCCGCAAGGGCGCCTATACCGATGCGCTGATGTTCATCGAAAGCATCCCGGCGCGGGAAACGCGCATCTTCATCGAACGGGTATTGTCCAATCTCTGGATGTACCGCGAACGCCTGGGCGAACCCGCCCCCTCGCTCGACGCCCTTGCCGCGGGCGAGCGACCGGTCTACATCGCTGTCGACGGTGCAGAAGGATCGGTGGCCGAAGATGTTCGGAATTAACGAAGACATAGATTTCGTCGCAATCAACATAGCCGTGATGACGGTGTCGGATACGCGGACCGCCGCGGACGACAAATCCGGCGACACGCTGTGCGAACGCCTGCAGGGCGCGGGTCACAATCTGGCCGGCCGTGCGATCGTGAAAGACGACAAGGACGCAATCGTCACGCAGCTGCGCAGCTGGATCGACAACCCGGAAATCGACGCCGTGCTGGCAACCGGCGGCACCGGGGTCACGGGACGCGACGTAACGCCTGAAGCATTCCACGCCGTCTACGAAAAGGAAGTCGCCGGCTTCGGCGAACTGTTCCGTATGCTGTCGTATGAGAAAATCGGCACGTCGACCATTCAGTCACGCGCCACCGCCGGCGTCGCCAACGGCACCTATCTGTTCGCCCTGCCCGGTTCCACCGGCGCCTGCAAGGATGCCTGGGACGACATTCTCGTCTACCAGCTCGATATCAGGCACAAGCCGTGCAACTTCGTGGAACTGATACCGCGGCTGCAGGAAAAGTAATCCGTTATCCGGCAGCGCGCCGCCACGCGGCATAGGCGTCCCCGTCGTCAATATCGGCGAGTTCTCCCAGCATGCCGACCCGCACGCCCGGGCGCACGTTTTCCAGCGTGTCGGCCAGCGCGTGTTCCGTCGACCATCGCACGTCGTCGAACAACCCGCCCACCCGCGCGCCCTGCGCCGCGCCGACCAGCCAGTAGCCGCCGTCGCCGGACGGCCCGAACACCAGATCGTTGAGGCGCAGTTCGGCGAACGCCGCTCTGATATGCCGCCGGTCTACATCGGGTATGTCGCTGCCGACGATCAACGCCGGCTGATGCCCGAACCGGGCCATACATCTTGCCATGCGAAGGCCCAGATCGCCGCCGCCCTGCGGCAGCCGGCCCGCCATCGGCGGATACAGGCGGTCATCGAAAACCGTCTCGTCCGGCGTCAGCCCCAGCCAGGTCTGCCAGCCGCCATCGGCGGACAGTCGGCGGGTCACGGTCGCCAGGGTCGACCGGTAAAACCGCAACGTTTCCACCGGCCCTATATCGCGTGCCAGCCGGGTCTTGACGCGCCCGAGCTGCGGGCGGCGGGCGAAGATGACGACGTGTTTCACCGGTAGATATTTTCCAGAATGCGCGGCGGCACGCCCGTAAAATACAGAAACAGGCAAAGGAGGTTCCGGACCGGGCGCCTCCACCATCCATCGCGCCGATAACGCTCGGCCGACGTGACGGCCTTTGCGCTGAGCACCGTCAGGTTTTTCTTTCCGATGCGACGAACGATATCGACGTCCTCCATCAGCGGCATCGGCCGGAACCCGCCGAGCGCGTCGTAATGCGCCCTTGAAATCAACAGTCCCTGATCGCCATAGGGCAGCCCCAGCAAACGGCAGCGCCAGGCGACGAGTTTCTCCACCCGACGCGCCGGAGCAGACGCATCGTCCAGCGCGAAGGCGAACACGGCGGCACGATTCCGGTTGTCCGGATCGGTCGTGAAATCCTCTACCTGATGCCGCCAGCTTTCCTGCAGACGGGTATCGGCATGAAGAAACAGCAGCCAGTCGCAGGCCGCCGCTTCCGCGCCGGTTCGAAGCTGAATGCCGCGCCCCCGTTCCGAAACCGCCACGGTTGCTCCCCCGACCCGGGCAATATCGACAGTGTCGTCCGAAGAACCGCCATCCGCGACAACGATATCGTCAACGCCGCCTCGCAATGCGGCCAGCGTCACGGGTAACGTCCGCGCTGCGTTCAACGTGGGAATGACGACGGAGAGGGTTGGTGGCGAATTCATATTAAACGTGTTCATAACATGGCACGCTGCACCGATCCCGCCTCTGTCTCCAGAACGCCGCCAAAATGACAGCGATTTGATGTCAAAAAAGTTCTTGTTTTGTTCTTTTTTCAGAGTCACTCTCGCCGCCCCATGGATACGCAGATACCCGACACCCCGCGCAAGGGACGCGGCGCCGTCAGCAACCGGGCGGGCCGGTTCGAACCGCATGACAGCATGCCCATCGACGATGGCTGGGGTTCGGCCCTCGATGTCGATATTCCACCCCTGCGCACCACGTTGACCGCCGAAGCCACGAAAAAGATCGTCACCCGCAACCAGTCGCCTGACGTGCCGTTCGACCGGTCGATCAATCCCTACAAAGGGTGCGAGCACGGCTGCGTCTATTGTTTCGCACGACCGACCCATGCCTATCTCGGCCTGTCGCCCGGGCTCGATTTCGAAAGCAGGATTTTCTACAAGCCGGACGCCGCCGCCCTGCTGGAAAAAGAGCTGCGCACGCCGAAATACAAATGCGCCGTCATGGCGATGGGCACGAATACCGATCCGTATCAGCCGGTCGAACGCGAACTCAATATTACCCGCCGCATACTCGAAGTCCTGGCTGCGCATGACCATCCGGTCGGCATCGTTACCAAGTCCAGCCTGGTGATGCGCGATCTCGATATCCTGGGCCCGATGGGAAGAAAGGGCCTGGCGCAGGTCTGCCTGTCGGTCACCACGCTGGACCGCGGCTTCGCCCGCAAGATGGAACCGCGTTGCCCGACCCCGGCCCGGCGGCTGGAAGCGATCCGGGCGCTGTCGGACGCCGGCGTGCAGACCGGCGTGATGGCCGCACCGATGATACCGGTGCTGAACGATCCGGAACTGGAATCGATTCTCGAAGCCGCGTGCGGCGCGGGCGCGACCATCGCCGGCTACGTGCTGCTGCGCCTGCCGCTGGAAATAAAGGATCTGTTCCGCGAATGGCTGGAAGCGCACGTGCCGATGAAGGCCGACCACGTACTGAACGCCGTGCGCGGCACGCGGGAGGGCCAGATGTACGTGCCGGAATTCGGCCAGCGCATGCGTGGCACAGGCGCATACGCCCGGCTGCTGCAGCAGCGGTTCGAAAAAGCCTGCAAACGCCTCGGTCTCAACGAACGCCGGTACAAGCTGCGGACCGACTTGTTCCGGCCACCGCTGCGACGGGGCGACCAAGCGGGACTGTTCGACTGAATTTCCAGGCCGCACGGATACAGATTCTCCCGCGTGAACCGGATGGCGTGTTAAGTTGCCGCCTCCATGGATGCACACATTAACCTAACCGGCATGGCCGTTGTCGGGCTGGCTGCCCTGCTTTGCGGCATGCTGATGGCACGGCTGAAACAGCCGGCGCTGGTCGGCTATATCGTCGCCGGCGTGCTGCTGGGGCCGAGTGCGTTCGGCGTGGTCGAGAACCGCGAACAGATCGGCGGGCTGGCGGAGCTCGGCGTGCTGCTGCTGCTGTTTCTGATCGGCACCGAGCTTAGCGTGCGCATTTTCATGGTGACATGGAAAATGGCGCTCAGCGCCGTGGCGCTGCAGATCGCGGGCAGTCTGGTCGCCATATTCCTGTGTTCTGTGTTTCTCGGCTTCACCACGGCACAGTCGATCCTGCTCGGTTTCGTCATCGCGCTGTCGAGCACAGCCGTCGCCATCAAGATGCTGGAGGAAACTGGCCAGCTGCGCGCCCGCACCGGCAAGATCGCCGTAGCCATCCTGATCGGTCAGGACCTCGCCTTCCTGCCGATGCTGCTGATCGTCGAAAACATCGGCAGCGGTACGCTGGGCTTCTGGGCCTTCGTTCAGATCGCGTTGTCGGTGGGCGTGCTGGTGGTTCTGGTGCGCACGCTGAACAAACGCCGCGTCAACCTGCCCTTCGCCCGCATCGTGATGGGGAATGTCGACCTTTCGCCGCTGACCGGACTGGTCTATTGCTTCGGGTTCGGCGCCGTCTTCGGTTTCATGGGGCTGTCGCCGGCCTACGGCGCATTTCTCGCCGGGCTGGTGATCGGCCGGTCGACCCAGCGCGAACAGATGGTGCACGCCATCCGACCGATCCAGAGCGTGCTGGTGATGGTGTTCTTCCTGTCGGTCGGTCTGTTGATCGATCTGAAATTCATCGCCGAGAATTTCTGGACCGTGCTGGTGGTGCTGCTGGTCGTTACCCTGTTCAAGACGGCGATGAATATCGGCATCATGCGGTTTCTCGGCGAAACCTGGCAGCGGGCCTCGCTGCAGGGTCTGACGCTGTCGCAACTCGGCGAATTCTCCTTCCTGCTGGCGGCGACCGGCCTGGCAGCGGGCGCCATCGGCGAAGAGGAATCCCGCCTCGTCATCGCCGTCACGGTGCTGAGCCTGTCATTAAACCCGCTGTGGCTTACCAGCGCGCGCCGTGTCCACGGCCTGGCCAGCCGCCGCATCGACACGCTGCACGAGCTGATCGACGCCGCCTATGGCGACGAGGTCAAAGTCGTCCAGCACGGTTCGCGTCGATTCGTTCTCGTCACACGCGTCCTGGCGCGCACCACCTGGGATCGCGCCACCACCCGGTTCCCGTTTCTCGCCCGGATCAAGGAACCGCATCGGCGGATGCCTGCATCGACGAAGTTGCTGGCGCCCCCGAAGGATGCAGCCGAAACGGAAACCGATACCGGCAGTACAGACTTCGATACCGCGGAAAAACATTCCGTCGAGAATGGCTGCGACGCCGGCCCGGACAAAAAGCCCGATGCCTGATCTCTCCCTGGAGCAGGCCTGCACCGGCGTCGTCGCGGGGGTCGACGAGGCAGGGCGCGGCCCCTGGGCCGGGCCGGTCGTCGCGGCGGCCGTCATCCTTCCCGCCGACATGCCGGACGCGCTGATGACGGGCCTGGACGATTCCAAGAAACTGAGCGCCGCCCGCCGCGAAATGCTGCTGGAGGAATTGTATCGCTGGGCCGATATCGGCATCGGGGCCGCCAGCGTGGCGGAAATCGAACGCGACAACATTCTTGCGGCTACTTATGCCGCCATGCGCCGCGCAGTGGGCGGGCTCGGCGCCGCACCCGATATCGCACTTATCGACGGCAACCGGCTGCCGCCGGACCTGCCCTGTGCCGGGCGAACGGTCGTAAAGGGCGACAGTCTCAGTATATCGATCGCGGCAGCGTCCATCGTCGCCAAGGTGACACGCGACCGGATCATGGCCGCGCTGGCGGCACGCTACCCCGCGTTCGGATGGGAACGGAACGCCGGATACGGCACGCGGCAGCACCGGGACGGTCTTGCCGCCGCCGGAATCACCGCACATCACCGGCGGACCTATGCTCCCATCGCCAAGATGTTGAGTCTCGCAGAGTCCGGGACTCCAGATATAGCGTAGATTCACCCTAACCCTTTGACTCTAAAAATAATTCTTGACGGGGAGTCGCGCTGGAATCATGCTTTGTGGATAAATCCCGCCCCATAAAAAAACACCGGGGCTCTTGGTGGGACACATCATGAAACTTCCTTTGGACCGCGTCCTTGTCGGGGACTGTGTCGCGGAACTGGAGAAGCTGCCGGCCAATTCGGTCGACGTCATCTTCGCCGATCCGCCGTACAACCTTCAGCTCGCCGGCGAACTCCATCGCCCGAACAATACGCGCGTCGACGGCGTCGACGCCGCCTGGGACCGCTTCGCCGACGATTCGGACGATCCGCTCGCCAGCTTTTCGGCCTATGACGCGTTCACGCGCGAATGGCTGGCCGCTGCGCGCCGCGTTTTGAAAGACAACGGATCGATCTGGGTGATCGGCAGCTATCACAATATTTTCCGCGTCGGCACCGCGCTGCAGGATCTCGGCTTCTGGGTGCTGAACGATATCATCTGGCGCAAGACCAACCCGATGCCGAATTTCCGCGGCACGCGGTTCACAAACGCGCACGAGACCATGATCTGGTGTTCGAAGGACAAGGACGCCAGGGGCGTCACCTTCAATTACGAGGCCATGAAGGCGCTGAACGAAGGCGTGCAGATGCGCTCGGACTGGACGCTGCCGCTCTGCACCGGTCCGGAACGCATCAAAAAGGACGGCAAGAAAGCGCATCCGACACAGAAGCCCGAAGCGCTGATCTATCGCGTATTGCTGGCATCGACCAGGCCGGGCGACGTAATCCTGGATCCGTTTCTCGGTTCCGGCACGACCGCCGCGGTCGCCAAGAAGATGGGCCGGCATTTCATCGGCATCGAGCGCGACAAGACATACGCGGCCGTCGCGAAAGAGCGCATCAAGAAGGCCGAGCCGCCCGAAGACATAGCCGATTTCGACATCCCGCAGAAACGTACCGAGCCGCGCGTGCCGTTCGGCACCCTTCTGGAACGCGGTCTGATCGAACCTGGCACCCGACTGTTCGATACCCGCAAGCGTTTCTTCGCCAAAGTCCGCGCCGACGGCACGCTGATCGCCGAAGGGCGCCGCGGCTCGATCCACAAGGTGGGCGCCGAGGTTCAGGGCGCGCCCGCCTGCAACGGATGGACCTTCTGGCACTACGAGGAGAAAGGCCGGGCCCAGCCGCTCGATCACCTGCGACAAGTGGTGCGCGACGGGATGAAGGAAAGCGCGTAGTGCAGACGCGGGCCGGATCGATACGGCCCCTGGAGCGTCTATATTTCAGACGGTTTAGCTACTGCAATATGTCTATTCCCCCGGCCTTGTGCCGGGGGAATAACTAGCGGGATGCTGCCCGCTTACGCGAAACCTTACCGCCGGCGACGGCGCGCAAATCCCAGCCCGGCGAGCCCCAGCCCCAGGATGGCGAGCGTGGCAGGTTCCGGCACGGGCGCGGAGATGAACGTATCCGCGGTGATCTGCACCGCGTAGCCGTTCGAACCGCCGTGATCTTCCAGCAACAGCTGCAGGTAATGTGTGCCCGCAGCCAGATCGCCGAGGTTGAGCGAATACTCGCCCAGAATCGGTCCGCCGCCGGCACGCGCGCCGAACAGATAATTTCCGTCCAGCCAGGCGAAGATGCCGTTATCTACGCCGAAATTGGCGACCACATTGGTCGCACCCAGTGTATTGAATTCATAGATGATCGCGACCTCGTCACCAGGCGTCCAAGAATTGGGGATCGACGCTTCGGCGGACCAGTTGGCATTCAGGCTTCCGGGATCGGTCAGCCAGTTGCCCAACGCGCCGCTCGCCGCGCTCAAATCTGGCGCGGTGGGGAAATTCAGCGTTGAATCGTTGGTCACCGGAAACGGTCCGCCTTCGCCGCCGTTGGTCAGATTAAGCACCGTGCCGATGCTGTTGTTGTAAAAGCCCGGATCGCTGGTCTGCACCAGGGTGACGGCGTTGGCTGATACCGGGAACACCAGGGCCGCGGCGACCAGCAGATTTTTGAAGGACAGGCGATGGATCATAACGAAACTTCCCAACTCTACGCGTTTATGCCGTTGCTGATTATCAAAGCAAGATACGTGCCAGTCTCCAAAAACATCATGTTTTCAGACCATTAGACCGAAGGGCGCGGGGTCGGCATGACGAATTCGTAAAATTTCTTTACACCGCCCGATGTCATGCCCCGTCCATCTGCGTCAAAAGCGTCTCATGGACTCGATCCGGGTTTCTTCATACGCTTTGCGGTGGCCGGGACCGAAAACGCAGAGGAAGACAACGATGAGCGGCGATAACATCATCTATCTGAACGGCGCGTTCGTGCCGGAAGCAGACGCGCTGATTCCGGTCACCGAACGCGGCTTTTTCGGCGGTGACGGCATTTACGAGGTCACCCGCACATTCGGCCACAAGCTGTTCAGCCTGGATGCACATCTCCACCGGCTGTTCCGGTCGCTCGCCTATGTCCGCATCGATCCGGGTCTGAGCCGCGCGGAACTTGCCGCCGCGACGCAGGAAACGCTCGACCGCAATCTCGGCCGGATCGACGCGGCCAGCGACTACGCGGTCTGGCACGTCATCACCCGCGGCGACAACGTCATGGGCCGGCCGTCGAAAACCATCGTTTCCATGTTCTGCGTCGAAATCGAATTCGACACCTATGCGGGGACATACGTGAACGGGCTGCGGCTGATGACCCCCGGCGTACGCCGCACACCGCCCGACAGCATCGACCCGAAGGCCAAGGTGCTGAGCCGGATGAACCAGATCCAGGCGGCACTGGAAGCCGGGCGCGTCGACCCCGGCGCGATCCCGCTGATGCTGGACGGCGACGGCAATATCACCGAAACCAATACCGGAAATTTCTTCTTCGTGGCCGACGGCAAACTGCACACGTCGTCCGCCCGCAACGTGCTGGGCGGCGTGACCCGCGCCACTATCCTGGAGCTGGCCGCCGAGCTTGGAATCGAAGCGGTCGAAGGCAACTACACGCCCTATGATGTCTACGCCGCCGACGAAGCCTTCGTCTGCAGCACCACGCCGGTCATCATGCCGACGACCAGCCTGAACGGCGCGCCAATCGGCGGCGCAGGCGAAGACGGCACGCCCCTTCCCGGCCCGGTCACCCTGCGCCTGATGCAGGCCTTCATGGACCGCGCCGGCATGGATTTCGTGGCGCAGGCGATGTCGCGGCTGGGGGACAATGCGGCTGGCGGGATGGTGACAGCGTGGAAAGAAAGGGTGGCGGCAACAGAAAGCTGAGCGCGGCAGCGCCTAGTCACTTTTCTGCACACCCAACCGTACCACCTTCTTCATCACCGTCGGCAGCGCGTAATCATCAAATCCGTCCGGCGGGCACCAGACGCCGCCGAGATCGGGCTTGCCGTCGATCGTCGCCGCCAGTACCCGCAGCTCCAGATGAAAATGCGTGAAGGTATGCCGCACCATGCCGGTCACGGGTCGCCAGTCGGCTCCAACCGGCACGCCCGCCGTCTCGTCTTCCGGCCAGTCGCCTTCCGCCCAATCGGTGGACGGCACTTCCATCATGCCGCCGAGCAGGCCTGATTCCGGGCGGCGGCGCAGCAGAACGGAACCGTCTTCGGCCACCAGCCAGAAGGCGATGCCGTAGCGGGTGGGGCGTTCTTTCCTGGGGGCTTTTTTCGGCAGATCGGCGGCGATTCCCCGCGCTTGTCCGTCGCAGGCGTCGCGCCACGGGCAGATGCCGCAGGCCGGGTTGGCCGGCGAACAGATCGTCGCGCCGAGATCCATCGTCGCCTGGGCGTAATCGCCGCAGCGGTGATCCGGCGTCAGGCTCTCGGCCAGTTCTTTCAGTCGGGGCTTCGATCCCGGCAGCGGGTCGGTCACGGCGAACAGCCGCGCCATGACGCGTTCGACGTTGCCGTCAACCACCGTCGCCTTCCGGTCATAGGCAATGGCCGCCACCGCCGCTGCGGTATAGGGGCCGATGCCCGGCAGTTTCAGCAGTGCCGCTTCGGTGTCGGGGAACTTGCCGCCGTGCTCCGCCGAAACCACATTCGCGCATTTGTGCAGGTTGCGGGCACGCGCGTAGTAGCCGAGTCCGGCCCAGGCGTGCAGCACCTCGTCCAGATCGGCGGCGGCAAGGTCGCCGACGGTCGGCCAGCGCGCCAGAAATTTTTCGAAGTAGGGACCGACGGTCGCCACCGTAGTCTGCTGCAGCATGATCTCGCTCAGCCACACGGCATAGGCGTCCGGCGTCTCGCCCGGCAGGGCGCGCCACGGCATCGCCCGGCGGTGACGGTCGTACCAGTCCAGCAGCGCGGCGGAGAGATCGTCTGATTGTTTCGGTCTGGCGCGACGGGCGGTCACGAATTTCTCACGGCTTCGTCTGTTGTCGGGGGCGGGTCGGCACCCTACCATAACCATATGGTCAAAACGCCCCGCCGCAAGCGCCCGCCGCACGATCCCAGCCGCCGCAAGGAACGGGGACTGCTGGCCGTTGGCGCAAGCCTGCCGACGATTGCCGCGCCGGCATTGCGCAAACGCGGCTTCGCCCAGGCCAGGCTGATCACCGACTGGCCGGCCATCGCCGGCGACCTGCTGGCACGCGAAACTGTGCCCCAGAAACTGGTCTTCCCGCGCGGAGCCAAGGGCGACGGCATCCTGCACCTGCGGGTCAGCTCGGGCTTCGCGCTGGAACTGCAGCATATCGCGCCGCAACTGATCGAACGCATAAACGGCTTTTTCGGATACCGGGCGGTCGCGGATCTGCGCTACCAGCAGGGGCCGGTCCCGCCGATGCGCAAGCCGCGTCGGGTCGGTCCCAAGCGCCTTCCCGAGACCGACGAAGCCCGGCTGCAACGCACCCTCGACGCCATCGAAGACCCCGGTCTGCGCGACGCGCTGGCGGACCTTGGCCGCGCCGTCGGCGTGGGCCGCAAATCCGAATAGAGAATCGCCCCGGCACGGATCCGAAAACCGGTGGATAACGCCTGAAAACCGCCATATTTGGGGCCTATCCTGTGCTGGACAGAGAATTACCCGCTAGATATTGTATTTGGGAGATGAAGATGCGGAATATGTTGAAACACATTGCAGTCCCGGCTGCGGCCCTGCTGTTCCTGACGGCAACGCCCGCGGTGGCGCAGAACGATGCGGCCCAGCCGCCGGCGCCGAGCGGCAACGTCGCGGATCTGAAGATCTCGGGCAAGGATTACGCCCTCGGTCCGATGGATGCGAAGATCGTGGTCGTCGAATACGCGTCGCTGACCTGCCCGCATTGCGCCCAGTTCCACACCCAGGTGCTGCCCGGACTGAAGAAGGAATTCATCGACACCGGCAAGATCAGATACATCTACCGCGACTTCCCCCTCGACCGGCTGGCGCTGGGCGCGGCGATGATCGCGCGCTGTTCCGGCCGCGACACGTTCTTCGGCTTTATCGAAACCTTCTACGGATCGCAGGCAAGCTGGTCGCGCGCGTCCAACCCGGCACAGGCGCTGGCGAAGATCGCCCGACTTGGCGGGATGTCGCAGAACAAGTTCGACCAGTGCCTGAAGAACGTCGAAATCCAGAACGAAATCCTGCAGCAGCGCCTGCAGGCATCCAACGATTTCAAGGTCCAGGCGACGCCGACGATCTTCGTCAACGGCGACCGTTACGGCGGCGGCATGACGCTGGATCAGTTCCGCACCCTGCTCAACGGCATGATCGGGAAGTAAGGGTCCCGAATAAACAGGAGTAATTCGAAGTTGCAGTTCAACCGTATGCGTCTTACCGGCTTCAAGTCGTTCGTCGAACCCACCGAACTGGTGATTGATGACGGGCTGACCGGTGTTGTCGGCCCCAATGGCTGCGGCAAGTCCAACCTGGTCGAGGCGCTGCGCTGGGCCATGGGCGAAACGTCGGCCAAGCAGATGCGCGGCGGCGAGATGGACGATGTCATCTTTGCCGGCACGTCGGACCGCCCGGCGCGCAATCTCGCCGAGGTCATCCTGTCGCTCGACAATTCCGACCGGCGGGCTCCGGCGCAGTTCAACGATTCGGACGAGCTGGACGTGGTGCGACGGATCGAGCGGGGCCACGGGTCGCATTACAAGGTCAACGGCATGGACACCCGCGCCCGCGACGTGCAGACCCTGTTCGCAGACGCTTCCACCGGCGCGCGGTCGACCGCGATGGTCAGCCAGGGCCGCATCGGCGCCATCATCAACGCCAAGCCGACCCAGCGGCGCGGACTGCTCGAAGAAGCTGCCGGCATTACCGGCCTGCATGCCCGCCGGCACGAAGCGGAGCTGCGGTTGCGCGCGGCGGAAACCAATCTGGAAAGGCTGGAAGACGTGGTCGGTGCGCTGGAAGAACAGCACCGGCTGCTGAAACGCCAGGCACGCCAGGCGACCCGGTACCGCAATCTGTCGGACCATATAAAACGCCATGAAGCGATCCTGCTGCATCTCCGCTGGACCACGGCGCAGTCCGAACGCGAAGCCGCCGCCGAACAGCTTGGCAATATCGAAGCGCTGGTCGCCGAACTGACCCAGGCGGTCGCCGCCGCAACGACGGCACAGGCCGAAGCGTCGTCGGCCCTGCCCGATCTTCGCCAGAAGGAAGCCGAAGCCGCGGCGGCGCTGCAACGGCTGATGGTCGCGCGCGACGCACTCGATGCCGAGGAGCGCCGCATTGAATCCCTGCGCGAGGAAATCCAGAACCGTATCGCCCAGATCGACGCCGATACCGAGCGCGAAAAGACGCTGGGCGGCGACGCTGCCGAAGCGGTCGGAAATCTGGAACGCGAAGCGACCGAAATACGCGCCGCCCAGACGCGCGAAGCCGACGACCTGACCGCTGCGAAAGCGCGGCTGGCAGAAGCAGAGGCCGAGGTGGAAGCGCGCGAGCGCGAGCTGGCGGAGCTGACCCGGTCGGTGGTCGCGGACGAGACCCGCGGCGCGACGCTGAGCCGCCAGCTGACCGAGTTCGACATGCGGCGTAAACGCTTCGAAGACCGCCGCACCAATATTGCGAAGGAACAACAGGACGCCGAAGCCGCCGCCGACGACAACGGCGCGCTGGAAGCGGCGCGAAAGGCAGCCGAGAACGCCCGGCTTGCCGCCGCCGCCGCGCGCACCGCGCTTCAGGAAGCGGAAGGCGCCACCACGGAGGCCCGCACCGCCGAGAACGACGCCCGCGAATCGCATCAGAGTGCGGATTCGGCGGCCGCGAAACTGCGCGCGGAGCAGGAGGCTCTGGCCGAGCTTCTGGAATTCGGCGATCCGGAATTGTGGCCGCCGATGATCGACGCGGTCGAAGTCGATGCCGGCTACGAAGTCGCGCTGGGCGCGGCGCTGGGCGACGACCTGATCGCGCCAACCGACGAGGCATCGCCGATTCACTGGCGCGCGCTTCCGATGTTCGAGAATCCGCGCGGTCTGCCGGAAAACGTCAAACGGCTGAGTGAGTTTGTGCGCGGCCCGGCAGCCCTGATGCGCCGTCTGTCACAGATCGGCGTGGTCGAAAACGACGAACAGGGTCAGCGCCTGCACGCGGACCTGGAACAGGGTCAGCGACTGGTCTCAGCCAACGGCGCACTGTGGCGCTGGGACGGGTATACCGCTGCTTCCGGCGCCCCAACCGCCGCCGCCACCCGACTTGCCCAACGCAACCGGCTGGACGAAATGCGCGACGAACTGGAGACGGCGGAGAAAAAGGCCGCCGACGCGCGTGCGGAAAGAGAACGCACCGCCACCGCCGCACGTGAAGCGGCGGATGCCGAACGGCGGGCTCGCGAAGCGGTGTGGGCCGCCGATGCCGACGCGCAGAAAACCAACGATGACGCCTCGGCGCTGGCCGAAAGCACAGCGGACGCGCGATCCCGCGTCAGCGGTCTCAAGGACGCGATCGACAGCCTGAACGCCGATGTCGCCGAGCTTGACGCGCAGGAAAAAGCGGCCCGCGAAGAACTGGAAGGCCTTGCCGATGTCGCCGACCGGCGGCGCACGGTCGAGGAAAAACAGGTCGAACTTGCCGGGAAACGCACATCGCTTGCGGAAATCCGCAGCGCGCACGACCGGCTGGATCAGGAATCGGAAACGCGCATTCTGCGCCTGCAGGTCATCGCCAACGATCTCGAATCCTGGAAGAACCGCTCCGCGAACGCGATGAAACAGCTGGAACAGCTGGCTGCCCGTCGGACGCAGGAAACGGCCGAACTGGAAAAGCTGAAAGCACGTCCCCAGGAAATTGCCACCGAACGTTCCGCCCTGCTGGACCGGATCGAAACCTCGGAAGCCGCCCGCAACGAAGCAGCCGACAATCTCGCCGCCGCCGAGACCCGGCTGGAGGAGCTGACCCGCGAGCTCCGCAACCGGGAAAGCCGCCTGTCGGAAACCCGCGAAGACCGCGTGCGGCGCGAAGCGGCAGTCGAGCAGATCGACCAGTCGCTGGCCGTGATCGCCGAACGCATTACCGAACGGCTGGAATGCGCGCCGGAAGACTGCCTGTCATCCGTCGGCATCGACGAGGAAGACGATCTGCCGCCGCAGGACGCGGTAGAGACCAAGCTGGAACGCCTGCAGCGCGAACGCGACAATATGGGCCCGGTCAACCTGCGCGCGGAACAGGAAGCGTCGGAACTGGACGAAAAAATCCGCGGCATGGAAACAGAGCGCGAAGATCTGATCGCCGCGATCGCGCGGCTGCGCCAGGGGATTTCCGGGCTTAACCGCGAGGCCCGCGAACGTCTGGTGACAGCGTTCAACGAGGTCGATCAGCATTTCCGCGAACTGTTCGCCAAGCTGTTCGGCGGCGGCAGGGCGCATCTGCGGCTGACCGAAGCGGACGATCCGCTGGAAGCCGGTCTCGAAGTGTTCGCCAGCCCGCCCGGCAAGCGTCTGCAGAGCATGACGCTGCTGTCCGGCGGCGAGCAGGCGTTGACCGCGCTGGCGCTGCTGTTCGCGGTGTTCCTGACCAATCCGGCGCCGATCTGCGTGCTGGACGAGGTCGATGCGCCGCTGGACGACAGCAACGTCGACCGTTTCTGCACGCTGCTGGATGAAATGAGCCGTCAGTCGAGCACCCGTTTCCTGCTGGTCACCCATCACCGCCTGACCATGGCGCGGATGGATCGCCTGTACGGCGTCACCATGTCGGAACGCGGCGTCTCGCAGCTTGTTTCGGTCGATCTGCAGACCGCGGAACGACTCCGTGAGACAGCCTGACGCAGTTCTTTTTACTGTTTATTATCAACATGTTATATGCCAAAGGCGAGGGTTGACAGGGTATGGGGCACACCGTATGGTGCGCTCGCTTTCGCAGGCGCGAAATCGTCTGCGAAGATCATGTCGCATCAATTCTCGATGACGGAGCGCGAACCTAGGGACTCCCATAAGGATTTGGACGAACGGTTACGCCGGTTTCGCAGCGAACAGGACGTTGCAGCCGGGCGGACCGAAAACCCTAAATCTTCACAGGGCGGTCTGGGATTTGCAATGCGCATCGGAACGGAACTGGTCGCGGCACTGGTCATCGGGGTCGGTTTCGGGCTGCTGCTCGATAGCTGGCTTGGTACGAAACCATGGTTCATGCTGGTGTTCTTCCTGTTGGGGGCGGCAGCGGGAATGTTCAATGTCTACCGGGTCGTCCAGAACCAGGGCGGCGCGATCGGATACAAGCCGGCGGACCGGCGGTCGTCCGAAGACACAAAGATGGATCGAGACGGGGAATAACCGTTGGCTACTGATACACACGGCGGCGAGAAACACAGCCCACTCGAACAATTCGAGATCAAGGAACTGATCCCGATCGAGGTTGCCGGCAACGATATCTCCTTCACCAATTCTGCGCTGATGATGGTGATCACGGTTGCGCTGATATGCCTGTTGATGCTGGCCGGTACGCGCAAACGCGCAATGATCCCGGGCCGATGGCAGGTCGTCGCGGAGATGTGCTACGAATTCGTCGCCAATCTGATTCGTGACACGGTCGGCAATGAAGGCCGCAAGTACTTCCCGTTCATTTTCACGCTGTTCATGTTCATCCTGTTCGGGAACATGCTCGGCATGGTGCCCTACAGCTTCACTTTCACCAGTCACGTCGCCGTCACATTTGCCATGGCGATGGTCGTCTTCACCGGGGTGACCATTCTCGGTTTCGCGAAGCACGGCATGCACTTTTTCTCGCTTTTCGTCCCGCCGGGCGTGCCGCTGTGGATGTGGCCGCTGATGATTCCGATCGAGGTTATTTCCTACCTCTCGCGTCCCATCAGCCTCGCCATGCGTCTGTTCGCCAACATGCTGGCCGGACACACGCTTCTCAAAGTCTTTGCGGGCTTCGTGCCGCTGCTGGGCGCCGCGGGCGTTCTGCCCCTCGCGTTCGTCGGCGCGCTGACCGCTCTGGAACTGCTGATCGCGTTTTTGCAGGCATACGTGTTCACGATCCTAACCTGCCTGTACATCAACGATGCATTGCATCTCCACTAAACAGGGCGGCGGAAAAGGACTTCCGCCCGTCATGCACGAAACATAGTCAAGAAAGGAACTGACAAATGGAAGAAGCAGCAGCCAAGCTTATCGGCGCCGGCCTTGCCGTGATCGGCGTTATCGGCGCAGGTATCGGTATCGGCAACGTGTTCTCGGCCTTCATCACCGCCGTTGGCCGCAACCCGGCCGCCCGCGGCGAAGTCTTCACGATGACCATGCTGGGCTTTGCCCTCGTGGAAGCCATCGCGCTGTTTGCGCTGGTTATCGCGCTGATCATCCTCTTCGGCTGACACACCCGTCGGGGAAAGCTGACCGATGCCTCAACTTGAACAGATCCATACGTTTCTGAGCCAGATCTTCTGGCTGGTGATCACGTTTGGGTTTCTCTACCTCATCCTTTGGAAAGCGGCACTGCCGCGGGTTTCGTCGATCCTGCTCGAACGCCAGGAACGGATCGACGAAGACATCCGCAAGGCGGAGGAGTTCAGGAAAGAGGCGGACGAAGCCGTCGCCGCCTACGAGAAGTTGGTCGCCGATGCGCGGTCGGACGCGCAGGATGTAATCCGGGCCGCGAATGAAAAACTCGCGGCCGACGCAGCGGCCCGACAGGATGCGCTGACCGAGAAGATCAAGGCGGATGTCGCCGAAGCGGAATCGCGGATCGAAAAGGCCCGCGCCGCAGCGATCGAAAACATCCAGTCCGTCTCGGTCGAAGTGGCGCAGGCCGCGACGTCCCGCCTGATCGGGACGGAGGTCGCAGCTGAAGACGCCGAAGCCGCCGTGACCGCCGCGATTCAGGGAAGAAGCTGATGTTTCATGATCCGACTTTCTGGGTTGCCGTCGGCTTTCTCATCCTTGCGGTGCTGGCCGCCGTCTATGTACGGAAACCCATCCTCGGGATGCTCGACGCCCGCGTCGATGCGGTGAAGGCCAGCCTCGACGAAGCCGCCAGCCTGCGCGAGGAAGCGCAGCAACTGCTTGCAGAGTACCAGCGCAAGCAACGCGATGCCGTCAAAGAGACCGAATCCATGGTTGCCCGCGCCAAGGAAGAAGCCGATCGCATCGCGAGGGAAGGCGCCGAAGCCCTCGAAGCGACGCTGAAACGCCGCGAAGAGCTGGCAATGGAGAAGATCGCGCAGGCGGAAGCGGATGCCGTCCGCGAAGTCCGCGCGATGTCGGTCGAGATCGCGGTCGACGCGACCCGGGCCCTGATCGCCGACAAGCTGGACGGTGCGCGCGCAGGCGCGATGGTGGACGAAGCGATATCGGATCTGTCGCAAAAACTGCACTGACAGCTGCGGACAAGCGGAAATTCAAAAGGCGGGGTTTTTCCCCGCCTTTTTATATTGTCTGCGCCCTGACATCCTTCGGGACAGCCCGCGGGGCCGTCCCGAAGGACCTAAGAATTTACTCCGCCGCTTCGCCGGCAACCGGATCCGGTTTCCAGCGCAGGACCGGGCGGCGGGCCGCGGCGGTTTCGTCCAGCCGCCGGCGCGGCGTGTGGACGGGCGCCTGCTGGAACGCCTCCGCGTTGCCGGCCTTCGCCCGACGCGCCAGGTCGATCACAGCGTCGATATACTGATCTAGGTTTTCCCTGCTTTCTGTCTCCGTCGGCTCCATCAGCAGCGCACCGTGAACGACCAGCGGGAAATACATGGTCATTGGATGAAAACCTTCGTCGATCATCGCCTTGGCGAAATCGAGCGTCGTGACACCGGTGCCTTTCAGGAACCTGTCGTCGAACAGTACCTCGTGCATACAGGGACCGTCATAAGCCAGCGTCAGCTCGTCCGACAGACGCGCCAGCAGGTAGTTGGCGTTCAGCACCGCGTCGGACGAGACCTGCTTCAGCCCGTCGGCGCCATGGCTCATCATATAGGCCAGGGCGCGGACGAACATGCCCATCTGGCCGTGAAACGCCTTCATCCGTCCGTAGGGCTTCGCGTCACCGGCATCCGCTGCATGCTCGACCAGTTCCAGACCGTCTTCGCCATGAACCACCCAGGGCAGCGGCGCATAAGGCGCCAGCGCTTCCGACAGCACCACCGGCCCGCTGCCCGGACCGCCGCCGCCGTGAGGCGTGGAAAACGTCTTGTGCAGATTGAGATGCATGCAGTCGATGCCAAGATCTCCCGGCCGCACCCGCCCGACGATGGCGTTAAAATTGGCGCCGTCGCAATAGAAAAACGCGCCGGCATCGTGCACCGCCCGGGCCTGTTCAAGAATTTCGTCTTCGAACAGGCCGCAGGTGTTCGGATTGGTCAGCATGAAGGCGGCTACGTCTTCGTCCAGCGCCGCTTTCAGCGCGGAAAGATCCACCCGCCCACGATCGTTCAGCGGGATCGCCTCGACGGCATAACCGCAAATAGCCGCAGTCGCCGGATTGGTCCCGTGAGCGGAATCCGGCACCAGCACGCGTTTGCGGGCATCGCCCCGCGCCTCCAGCGCCGCCCGCGCCGTCATCAGGCCGCACAGCTCTCCGTGCGCACCGGCGGCGGGTGACATCGCCACGCCCGGCATGCCGGTCAGGGTTTTGATCCAGTGCGCCAGCGTATCTATCAGCCGCAAGGCGCCCTGCACCGTCGATGCGGGCTGCAACGGATGGATGTCCGCAAGGCCCGGCAGCCGCGCCATCTTTTCGTTGAGCCGCGGGTTGTGCTTCATTGTGCACGACCCCAACGGATAAAAACCCGCGTCGATCGCATAGTTCTTTTGACTGAGCCGCGTGTAGTGCCGCATGACCTGCGGCTCCGACAGTCCGGGCAGACCAATCGCATCCTGCCGTTCCAGCCCGCCCAGACGGTTTTGAACCGTCGGCGGTTCCGGCAGATCGACGCCGCAACGACCGGGCGCGCCCTGTTCGAAAATCAGCGGCTCCTCGATGCGCAGCCCTCTGTTCCCGGTAAAGGTTTCGCCTTCCATCACGCGGCCTCCTTCAGGGCTGAGACGAGGCTGTCCGCATCATCATCCGTCACGGTTTCCGTAACCGCGACAAGCAGCAGATTCTCGACTTCCGGGCGATCCGGCAGCAGACGCGACACCGGCACGCCGGCAAGGACGCCGCGCGCGGCCAGCTCATCGACCAGCGGGGACGCCGCCCGTCCCAGATCGACCGTGATCTCGTTGAAGAATCCGTCATTGAGGACCGTCAGTCCGGCAGCGCTCAGCTTGTCGGCGAGTTGCACGGTCTTCGCATGATTGAGCATCGCCAGGTGGCGAAACCCGTCCTCGCCCAGCAGCGACATGTGAATGGTGAAGGCAAGCGCGCACAGACCGGAATTTGTGCAGATATTGCTGGTCGCCTTTTCGCGCCGGATGTGCTGTTCGCGCGTCGACAATGTCAGCACCCAGCCGCGCTTGCCATCCACATCAACAGTCTCCCCTGCCAAGCGTCCCGGCATCTGTCGCACGTACTTGTCCCGAGTGGCAAACAAACCCACGTAGGGACCGCCGAAATTCAGGGGATTGCCGATGGACCGGCCCTCGGCGGCGACGATATCGGCCCCCATTTCGCCCGGCGGCTTCAACGCGCCAAGCGCGACGATTTCGGTCATCGCCACGACCAGAAGTGCGCCGGCATCGTGACAGGCATCGGCGATCGGCTGTAAATCGCGCACGCGACCGAACAGATCGGGATACTGAACGACGACACAGGCGGTGTTGTCGCCGATATGCGAGACAAGGTCTTCATCACCGCCGACATCCGGCGGCAGTATGTCGATACCGGCCTCCAGATATTTGAGCAGAGTTTCGGTGGTTTCCACGTAATGCGGATGCAGACCGCCAGACAGCACCACGTCGCCGCGCTTGGTCACCCGGCGGGCCATCAACGCCGCCTCGGCGCAGGACGTGGCTCCGTCGTACATCGACGCATTGGCGACATCCATACCGGTGACCAATGCCACCTGAGTCTGGAATTCGAACAGATATTGCAGCGTACCCTGGGACACTTCCGGCTGGTAGGGCGTGTAGGAGGTCAGGAATTCGCCGCGCTGGATCATGTAATCCACCGTCGCCGGCACATGATGCCGATAGGCGCCGGCGCCGAGAAAGAACGGCACGCTGCCGGCTGAGGTATTCTCCGCCGCCATCGCCCCGATGGCGCGCTCGACCTCCAGCTCGCCCTGATGATCCGGCAGATCGACGGTGTCGGTAAGCCGCACGCTTTCCGGCACATCACGAAACAGGCTATCGACCGACGGCACGCCGATGGCCGCCAGCATGTCCCGGCGGTCGGTCTCTGTCAGCGGCAGATATCGCATCAGCTCTGGCTCGCCACGAAGTCCATGTAGGTGGCTTCGTCCATCATGCCGTCCAGCTGGGACGGGTCGCTGATCCTGATCTTCATGAACCAGCCATCGCCGGTCGGTGCGCGGTTGACCAGTTCCGGGTCGTCTTCCAGGGCGGCGTTTACATCGACCACCTCGCCCGAAACCGGCGCGTAGACCTCACTCGCCGCTTTCACTGATTCGACGACGGCGGCATCGCCGTTCTGTTCGACGACTTTGCCGACATCCGGCAGTTCGACGAAGACCACGTCGCCCAGCTGTTCCTGCGCGAATTCGCTGATGCCCACCGTCGCGACATCGCCGTCGAGGCGTACCCACTCGTGTTCCTTCGAATATTTGAGATCGCTCATTCTTGTCACTCCTCGCCTCTGTAATATCTGTTGGGAACGAAGGGCATGCCGGCGATCCGGCCGGGGCGCGGCTTGCCGCGCACCACCAGTTGCACCGGCGTGCCCTTCGCCGCGTGTTCTGCATCGACATACCCCATGGCCACCGGTCCGCCGTAGGACGGACCGAATCCGCCCGACGTGACCGCACCGATGGAATTTCCCTGTGCGTCCGTGATTTCCGTGCCTTCCCGTGCGGGCGCTCTGCCGTCCGGCAGGATACCGACGCGTTTCCGGGACGCCCCGTCGGCGATCTGTCGCTGGATCGTCGCCGCGCCCGGGAAACCACCCTCTTCGCGCCGGCGCTTTCCGATAGACCAGGTCAGCGCCGCTTCGACCGGGGTGGTGGTTTCGTCGATATCGTGGCCGTACAGGCACAACCCCGCTTCCAGCCGCAACGAATCCCTGGCACCGAGACCCGCCGGCTCGACCGCCTCGTCGGCCAGCAGCATCTCGGTAATGCGAGTCGCGTCCGCGGACGGGATGGAAATCTCGTACCCGTCTTCGCCGGTATAGCCGGAACGGGTGACCGCCACCGGACTACCGGCCATACTGAACGGTAGTGCCGTCATAAAAGGCATGTTTTCCGCGCCTGGGGCGTGTTTTGACAGTACTACCGCGGCGGAGGGGCCCTGCAGGGCAATCAGTGCCCGATCGTCCAGCACATCCACCGCGATACCCGGCGGCAGGCCGGATTTCAGGTGGGCGATATCAGCCTCCTTGCAGGCGGCGTTGACGACCAGGAACAGATAGTCGCCGACATTGGTGACCATCAGATCGTCGAGTATCCCGCCTGCATCGTTGGTGAACTGGGTATAGCGCATCCGGCCGGGCGCTAGCCCGGCTATATCGCCAGGCACGAGCGCCTCCAGCGCGGTCGCCGGATCGTCTCCCCGCAATGCGATCTGGCCCATATGCGACACATCGAAGATCGATGCTCCGGCCCGTGTGTGAGTGTGTTCCGCAAGGATTCCCGCCGGATACTGCACCGGCATTTCATAGCCCGCAAACGGCACCATCTTGGCGCCGCGCCCGACATGGAGGTCGTAGAGCGGCGTTCTGTTCAGATCGTTTGTTTCGGTCCCGGCGATCGCACGTTCCTCCCCGTCACGGATTGGCGGCTCCCGAATCCTGGCGGACCGGAAACCAACGTGCCCCCTCTGTCGGGATACCTGAGAGATTCACCCGCGCGCTGGTCGGGTTTTCGCCTTCGGTGAGACGGCAACCGCCGCCTGCTTTCCAGAGTGACATCCCCCTGCGGTCCGGTTGCCTGAGAGTTTCCGGGGCGGTTGCTCCTTCGGCGACGGTGCAAAGTCTTGACCGTCTCTCCCGCAGGGATCGTCTGCCGGACAGTACGAAACCGCGAGCGGACCCGTCCATCCCATGTATGGCCATCTTACCCCGAGAAAGGCCGCGCGCAACCGCGGCGGCGAATCGACTTGTATCACAATCCGCTTATGCGAAATCTCACGGGATAACTAGCGCTGCCGGCGCGCCCTGTTGAACTTCAGTTCATCAGGCGTAAGCTGGAATCCGAACACGATTTCTGTCCGGCCACCGTCATTGGGATTTTTCAGCGGAATATTTAGCTCCACGTCGTCCTGATATACCAGCCGCGTGCGGCCTTCCTCGAACTGGCCCTTAACGGGAAATATTCTTTTCCCGCCGGGTTTGCCCTCGAAATCGGGGAGGACGACGAAATATTCGAAATCGATGTCCCGTCCCCGGTTTGCCGGTCCCCGCTCCACCGAAATCTGCACCAGCAGCTCGACATCGACTTCCCAGAGGTCGTCGTCTTCGTCGTAGTCGCATGCTCCCCGAAAATTGAATATCTCCGCTTCGAACTGAATGTCGGTGATATCGCGTCCAGGTCCCGGTTTGAAGCGCGTCAGATTCTGGGCATCCTGAAGAATGAACACCGCAGGACAGGCATACACCTGATCTTTCTCGAAAACACCACAGGCCGCGACCAGCAGACAAAGCCCGGCAGTCGCGGCTGCGCCAGAGATCTGTTTCAGTTTGTGCATCGGAAAAATGAAGGCCCCGCCGTCGCGTCGGTCAGAGCTTATTGTGCGTTCCGTCGCACTGCGGCACATCACCGGTTTTCTTGCAGCCGCAGAACCAGACCTTCCCGTCTTCTTCCGCCGTGTGCTGGACAGGGGAAAAGCCCGTGCCGCGATGGGATCCGTCGCAAAATGGCTGGTCTTTGCTCTGCCCGCAGGCGCACCACCAATAATCCTTGCCCGCCTCGACATCGACGCCGTATGGCGATTTCTGGGCGACAACTGGTTCCGGCATGTGGAATTCCTTCCCGAGTTTGGCCTGTCGCGCTATATCAATTACGGCTTTCACCTTGCGCGAGACCGCGACTCTAGTTAACGCCGACCGTTTTCACAAGGCATCGGATTCGCCTATGATGCTGCGGCTTTCCGGGGAAAAACATGACGAAACAACCGCTTAAGATTCTGCTTGCCGGCCCACGCGGATTTTGCGCCGGCGTCGACCGTGCGATCAAGATCGTGGAAATCGCGCTGGATAAACACGGCCCGCCGGTCTATGTCCGCCACGAGATCGTCCACAACCGTTATGTCGTGGAAGACCTTGAGGCCAAAGGCGCCGTGTTCGTCGAAGAACTGGAAGAAGTACCCGCGGACGTGCCGGTCGTCTTTTCCGCGCACGGGGTCGCGAAATCCGTCTTCGCCGAAGCCGAAGAACGCGAGATGTATTATCTCGACGCCACCTGTCCGCTGGTGACCAAAGTCCACGTAGATGCGGCGCGACACCGCAAGGAAGGCAAAGACCTGATCCTGATCGGTCATGCCGGACACCCCGAAGTCGTCGGCACCATGGGCCAGTTGCGCGACGGGGAAATGATTCTGGTGGAAAACGCGGAGCAGGCGGAAACCGTGGACGTCCCGGATCCCGACAATCTCGCCTTCGTCACCCAGACCACCCTGTCGGTGGACGACACGGCGGAGATCGTCAGCATCCTGCAGCGCCGCTTCCCCAATATCGAAGCACCGCGAAAGGAAGACATCTGCTACGCCACCACGAACCGCCAGGCGGCGGTCAAGGATCTCGCAGACGAATGCGACGCCTTGATCGTGCTCGGTGCGCCCTATTCCTCGAATTCCAACCGGCTGGCGGAAGTCGCGCTAACGGTCGGATGCCCCAAATCGACCCTGATCCAGCGCGCCTCCGACCTTGAAGACGGCTGGCTCGACGACGTGACGACGCTGGGAGTGACGGCCGGTGCATCGGCGCCCGAAATCCTGGTGCAGGAACTGATCGACGCGCTGGGCGAGAAATACGACGTCACGGTGGAGGAACGAAACGTGGTCGATGAGAACGTGACATTCAGCCTGCCCCGGGCCCTGAGCGCCTGATCCGGAGCCCGGCCTCTTGGCGGTTTACACCTCCGTCGCCCTCCCCGACCTGAAACGCTTTGTCGCCGGGTTCGATATCGGCGAGGTCGTCGCGTTCGAGGGCATCGCCCAGGGCGTCGAAAACTCGAATTTCCGACTGCGGACGACGGACGGAAATTACGTCCTCACCCTCTATGAACGTCGCGTGAATCCGTCCGATCTGCCGTTTTTTCTGGGATTGATGCAACATCTCGCGGGCTCCGGCATTCCCTGTCCCGCGCCGGTGGCCGACCGCAACGGTCAACTGCTGCACGAACTGTCGGGACGCCCGGCCGCGATCGTGAACTTTGCGCCCGGCGACTGGCCACGCGACATAACCCCGACGCACTGCCGCGCCGTGGGCACCGCCCTGGGCAAGCTGCATGTCGCCGCCGCCGGATTTTCAATGACACGCCAAAACGATCAGTCCCTGCCGTCCTGGCGGGCGATGTTCAACGATCTTGCGTCCCGCGCCGACGACCTGCGCCCCGGATTTGCGACCTGGATCGAGGCGGAGTTGTCCGCGCTCGAAGCCGGCTGGCCGGCCGACCTTCCGACCGGGATCATTCATGGCGACCTGTTTCCCGATAATGTCTTTTTCGAAGGCGGCGCGATCACGGGAGTGATCGATTACTACTTCGCCTGCAACGATGCGCTGGCGTTCGATCTGGCGATCTGTCTCAACGCGTGGTGTTTCGAAAACGGCACGCTCGACCGGCAGCGCGCCCGGGCGCTGTGCGCCGGGTACGAGTTCATCAGACCGCTGGAATCGTCCGAGTGGAACGTTTTTCCACTTCTCGCCCGGGGCGCGGCCATGCGGTTTCTCGTCACCCGCCTGCATGACTGGTTCCATACGCCGGAGGACGCGCTGGCGCAGCGCAAGGATCCGATCGATTTCGTGCCCGTGATCGAATGTCACCGCGCGGTATCCGATTCCACCGCCTACGGGGTAGGTTGACCGCATGAACGACATCGAGAACAAAGTGAAAATATTCACCGACGGAGCGTGCAGTGGAAACCCCGGACCTGGCGGCTGGGGCGTGATCCTGCGCTGGAACGGCACCGAAAAAGAGCTGAAGGGCGGCGAGGCGGAAACCACAAACAACCGCATGGAGCTGATGGCCGCCATCCAGGCGCTGGAGACCCTGAAACGGCCGGTCAAAGCCGACCTCTATACCGACAGTACCTATGTCCAGAAAGGGATCACCGAGTGGATCCATTCCTGGAAAAAGCGCGGCTGGAAAACCGCCGCGAAGAAACCCGTCAAAAACGAAGATCTATGGCGCCGGCTGGACGAAGCGATTGCGCGCCACGACGTCTCCTGGCACTGGGTGAAAGGCCATGCCGGTCATGCGGAGAACGAACGCGCCGATGAACTGGCACGGGAAGGACTGTCGGACGCGCTGTAACCGGAGGAAGAATATGGAACTCGTACGGGCAGGAATGATACTGGCCGCGATAGCGCTCTCCATTCCCTTCGTGATCCACCGAGTGATCGAAAAAATCGAGCGCGAAACTTCGGAACGCCCGGACTTCGACCACCTTGTCTGGTCCGTGACTCCGCATGTCTGGAAAGAATACCGCACCGAAAGAAGCCTGTTCCGACAGTATTCTCCCTTCTGGTTTTTCTACGCCTGGGTAGTCATCCATACGGTCGTTCTGGTCGTGACGGCGGCGGTCGCGATTACAGGACTGATTGAGCTTTACGACTATCTCGGGATTGGTGCCGTTGCGTCTGATTACGCCGCATGATCGATTTCTGCTTCCCCATCCGCGTAAAGCCGCCAGTCCGCATCCTTCGGGACCATCCCCTCGAATGATGCCAACGCGCTGACATCCGTTCTCCGGCCGGCGGCGCGGGTGTTGATGGCCGGCTTGCCGTTCCTCACGTCCTTCGCGGCGGCGATCATGATGCGGCGAAACTGGGCCACCGCACCGTCGCTGACGCCGAGATAATCCTTGGTCCGGTCGGCGATGGCGCCCATCGATTCCCACATTGCCATGTCCTGCGCCGGAATGCCGTAGATGCCGGTGAAGTCGCCATCCTTCATCGCGTGGCGATCCTGCAGGAACATGTTGTCCAGATTGCGGATCTTACGGAAGTTTGCGTCGATATCGACGCCGATTTCCGCGCCGCAGAATTTACGCCATTCGTCCTGGTCTATTCCCTTCGTTTCATGAAAGGCGATCCAGTAGAACATCGTGTTGCCGTCATCCATCGGGATCAGCATCTGGGCCAGCTTGTACTGGTCGTTCGGCGGAATGATCACCGTAAAGGGCGCGACGAACAGCGTGTTACGGATATAGTCTTTCTTGTCGGGATCGATAATCGGCGTGCGTACGGCGGCATATCGGAAGCCGTAATCGGTCTTGTCGAACCGGATGCGCGGCGCCTTGTCGTTGGACGGTCGCGGCCAGCTTGTGGCCGTCGCCTTTGCACCGTCGACTTCCGCGGGCGGCATATTCGACGAATGCAGGCTGGAGGAATGCGCCGAATCGATCGATCCTTCCAGCACCTGCGCCCAGTTGCACGACGTGTGTATTTTGACGATGGAAATCTTGTCGTCCGGCGCATGCGCCCAGGCCGGTGGTTCAAACTCGGCGACGTTTTCCGCATCGCCCATCCACAGCCACACGAACCCGCCGGATTCCCGGGTGGGGTAGGATTTCAGCTTGGCCTCGGCCTTGAGCGCCTCGCCCGCATCGGGCTCGCTCGGCATATCCATCACATTGCCGTTCACGTCGAATTTCCAGCCGTGATAGAGACAGCGCAGACCGCAATCCTCGTTCCGGCCGAAGGCGAGCGACGCACCGCGATGGCGGCAGAATTCATCGATCGCGCCGAGACGGCCCTCTGTATCGCGGAACACGACCAGGTCTTCACCCAGCAGGCGCACACGGGCCGGTTTACCATCGCGTTCGGCCACTTCTTCCGACATGCAGGCCGGAATCCAGTGCTGGCGCATAATGCTGCCCATCGGCGCGGCGGCTTCGACAAGGCACAAAAGGTCGTTTTCTTCCCGGGTAATCATGACGCGTCTCCTGTTTGGTTTATTGCACCGGCGTGCCACTTCTTAGGATACGAAGAATACTCTTTGGAAACTAAGAATATTGTCTTAACGAGTCAAGTCGGATATCACTGCCTTATTATTTTTCGAGTGGTTTGATGGCGGACAGAAAACTGAAACTGGGAATTGCGGGGCTCGGCCGCGGGTTTACGGTCATGCTGCCGACGCTGTCCCTGCATCCGAATCTGGACGCCGTGGCCGCCGTGGACACGCGTGCGGAGGCCCGTTCGCGTTTCGAGGCCGATTTCGGCGGCACTTCCTATGACAGCGTTGAAGCGATGTGCGCCGAGGCCGATATCGATGCCGTTTACGTCACCACGCCCCACCAGTTCCACGCGGAACATGCCGAAATCGCCGCCCGGGCCGGCAAGCACGTACTGGTCGAAAAACCGATGGCGATCACGCTCGACGACTGTACCCGGATGATTGAGGCGGCCAAAACCGCAGGCGTCCACCTGCTGGTCGGACACAGTCACAGCTACGACGCCCCGATCCTGGAAGCACGCCGGTTGATTAAAACCGGCGATTACGGTCCGGTCCGTCTGATCACCGGTCTGAACTTCACGGACTTTATCTACCGGCCACGGCGCCCGGAGGAACTGGACACCGCACAGGGCGGCGGTGTGGTGTTCAGCCAGGGCGCGCACCAGGTCGATATCGCCCGGCTGCTGGGCGGCGGGCTGGTCGACACCGTGTACGCGACGACCGTCGATCTCGATCCGGCACGTTCGACGGAAGGCGCATACTCCGCCCTGCTGAAATTCACGGACGGCGCCGTGGCGAATCTCACCTATTCCGGCTACGCGCATTTCGACTCCGACGAATTTATCAACTGGCGGGCGGAATCCGGGACGGCAAAAGATCCGTCGAACTATGGCGCGGCCCGCCGCGCGCTCGCCGGCGCGAAAGATCCGGCCGCCGAAGCCGGCATCAAGGCAAACCGGGCCTATGGCGGACCGGACGGCGCGCGCCGACCCGACGCGGCACCGACGGACAGGCACCACGAACATTTTGGTTTGTTCATCATCAGCTGTCCGGGCGCCGATATCCGTCCGCTGCCCGATGGCGTGCGGGTTTACGGAGATCACCAGGTCGATTTCCAAGCGCTGACGCCCCCCGCCGTCCCCCGTGCCGAAGTCATCGACGAACTCTATGCCGCCGTGATCGACGGCGTGCGGCCTCTACACACCGGCGAATGGGGCCGCGCGACGCTGGAAGTCTGCCGCGCCATCATTAAATCGGCGGACGAAGGCCGGGAAATCCGGCTGGCGCATCAGGTCCCGCCGGAAGGAACCGACACATGAGCGAGTTACCCGCCGGCGACCGCGATGCCATCCTGCGCCACTGGCAGGATGCCGTGCCCAACGACCGGCTGGCGCATCTGATCCGCGACGCCGGACGCAGCCTGGGCCATCGCCTGACGCCTTTGCTGGCGGAACACGATATCCCTTTCGGACACTGGGCGTTTCTGAGGGTTTTGTGGGATCGGGACGGTCTGACCCAGAAGGAGCTGAGTGATGCGGTGGGCGTCACCGAGCCGACCACCTTCGCCGCCGTCAAAGCCCTGATGGACAGGGGCTATATCACCCGCCGGCACAACCCCGGCAACAAGCGAAAATTCTATGTGTACCTGACGCCCGAGGGCGCCGCGCTGCGGGACGTACTGGTGCCCCTGGCGGAAGAAGTAAACCGTATCGCGGTGGAGGGCATTCCGCCGGAAAACATCACCCTGATGCGGGAAACCCTGTTGCAGATCATTGAGAACCTGGCGGCAGACGAAAGCGACCGGGGCTAGCTTTCGGAGGCATCCCGTATCGCCTGCCACACCCGGTCCGGCGTCGCCGGCATATCGAGATCCGTCACGCCCACCTGCGCCAGCGCATTCATGACGGCATTCATCGTAGCGGGCAGCGCACCGACCGTGCCCGCTTCGCCCGCCCCTTTAACGCCGAGCGGGTTACGCTGCGTGGGTACGCCGTTGCCCTCAATTTCGATATCCGGAAAATCGCCGGCGCGCGGCATGCGGTAATCCATGAACGAGCCGCTCAGCAGCTGTCCGCTGTCGCGTTCGTAGGCGACCTGTTCGCCCAGCGCCTGACCGACCCCCTGTGCAACGCCGCCATGGATCTGCCCCTTCACGATGACCGGATTGACCATCACCCCGACATCGTCGACCACCCAGTAGCCGACCACGTCGGTTTCACCGGTTTCGGGGTCGATCTCGACTTCGCAGACATGGCTGCCGTTGGGATAGGTGTCGTCGTCGGGCGCGAAGGTCGCGGTTTCGAACAGGCCGGGCTCGACCCCGGGCGGCAGTTTCGCGGGCAGGAACGATGCCTTGGCGACGTCTGTCAGGGTCACCGCCCGGTCGGTGCCGGCCACCGAAAACGCGCCATCGCCGAATTCCATATCGGCCTCGGCCGCTTCGAGCATGTGGGCAGCAATTTTCTTCGCTTTCTCGATCACCTTTTCGGCCGCGTAATAGAGCGCTGAGCCGCCAATGACGGTTGAGCGCGAGCCCATGGTCCCGATCCCGAAGGCGACGCGATCGGTATCGCCGTCGATCACCCGCATCCGGTCGGGCTCGAGCCCCAGTCGTTCGCCGACGATCTGTTTGTAAACGGTTTCGTGCCCCTGCCCCTGGCTCTTGGTGCCCATCAGAATAGTGGCGGTGCCGTCGGTAGTGAAACGGATCTCCGCGAAATCCGGCGACGGAGAGGCCGAGCGTTCGATCGGATTGGCGGTGCCGATGCCGCGCAGCCTGCCTCGGGCGCGCGCCTCGTCGCGCCGGGCCGCGAAACCCGCGTAATCCGCCATCTCCAGCACGCGTTTCTGGTTATCGGCGAATGCGCCGCAGTCATAGACGAGCCCCAGCGCGGTCTTAAGCGGCATGGCATCGGGCGGGATCATGTTGCGGGCGCGCAGTTCAGTCGGATCGATATCCAGCTCCCGCGCCGCCTCGTCGAACATGCGTTCGATCACGTAGGTCGCTTCGGGGCGCCCGGCGCCGCGATAGGGCGCGGTCGGATTAGTATTGGAATGCACCGTCCGCACAGCCGCATGGGCGACCGGGATATCGTAGACCCCGATCAGCGTGCCCACATTGGTAAACGCCGCCAGCAGATTACGGATCGCCGACAGATAGGCGCCGATATTGGCAACGGTGCGCACCCGAAGGCCAACGACCCTGCCGTTCTCGTCGAAGGCGAGCTCGGCGTCAGTGACATTGTCGCGGCCGTGCTCGTCCGCCTGCACGGCTTCGGACCGGCTGCACGTCCATTTGACCGGACGGCCCAGTTTGCGCGCCGCCCACAGCACCAGCCGGTGCTCCGCGTACTGCCAGCCCTTGGTCCCGAAACCGCCGCCGACGTCGCGCGCGACCACGCGGATGTTCTGTTCGGGCACGCTGAAGATTTTTTCGGCCAGCAGTTGCCGCACCCGGTGCGGATACTGCACGTCGGCGTGAAGCAGATACCGGTCCTCCCGCGGATCGTAATCGCCGATTGCGCCGCGCGTTTCCATGTAGTGGGCGAAGACGCGGCTGATCGTAAACCGGCGTTTGACGACGCGATGCGCCGTCTCGAACGCCCTGTCGGTCGCCGTTTCGTCACCCGCCTGATACAGGCCGGAGACGTTATCGGGATAATCGTCCCAGACCAGCGGCGCGTCGGATTGGACGGTCTGCGCCGTGTCGGTGATCGACGGCAGCGGAGCGTAGTCAACCATCACCGTTTCCGCCGCGTCCGTCGCCTGGTCCAGCGTTTCCGCCACGATCAGAGCGACCGGATCGCCGACATACCGCACCCGCCCCAACGCCAGAGGCGGCTGGGGCCGGTATTTCATCGGCTGGCCGTCCGGCCGCAGCCATTTCGCCGGCATGCCGGGCACGCCGAGATTGTCGGCGGCGATATCCTCGCCGGTATAGATCGCCAGCACGCCCGGCAAACCGGCGGCGGCGGAAATGTCTATTCCAAGGATGTCGGCATGGGCATGGGGCGAGCGCAGGACGACCGCGTGCGTCTGACCCGGTAGCTCGACGTCATTGACGAACAAGCCTTTGCCGCGCAGCAGACGCGGGTCTTCCTCGCGCAGGACCCCCTGCCCGATACCGAACTTTTCCACGGGAACTTTCCGGACCGAAAAGCTCTAGAGCTGCGACAGGATCGTATCCGCGTCGCTGACTTCGAATCCACCGCCTTCTTCCAGGTTCAGCTGAGTGACGGTGCCATCCTCGACGATCATGGAGTAGCGACCGGACCGCACACCTAGCCCGCGATCGGTCAGATCGAGAACCGTGCCCATTTCCTGGGTCAGCGCGGCGCTGCCGTCGGCCAGCATTTCGACCTTATCGCCGGCTTTCTGATCCTTGCCCCAGGCATCCATGACGAACACGTCGTTGACCGACAGACAGGCGATGGTGTCGACACCCTTGGCCTTGATTTCGTCGGCTTTCTCAACGAAACCCGGCAGATGCTTGGCCGAACAGGTCGGCGTGAACGCGCCCGGCACCGCGAACAACACCACTTTCTTTCCGCCGAACAGATCGTCAGTCGATACAGGTTCGGGACCTTCAGCGCCCATTTTCGTCAGCGCGCCGGACGGAATCTTGTCACCAACACCAATAGCCATTTTTGCTCTCCCTCAAGTGAAAGCGCCCTTCGGAGGGCACTGTGAAACACGGAAGTGAGATAGAGCACAGGGCGCAGTTTGTCACGCACCCCGGGCGAAATTCACCTGCGGGCGAGAGCCTTTTTGCCGCCTGCCCGTTCAAATGCCGCCAGCACGGCGGATTCGGTCAGGATTTCGGGCAGCGGCACGCCTTTGGGCGCCGTCGGGCCATACACCACGTTGAACGGAATGCCGAAACGCCCGAAGCTTTTCAGATATGCGGAGATCGCCGGGTCGGGTTTGGTCCAGTCGGCCTTCATCGCGATCACACTGCCCGCGCCGAGTATTTCGGCGACCTGACCTCGGTTAAGCACCAGCGATTTGTTGACCTGACAGGTCAGACACCAGTCGGCGGTCACGTCGACCAGCACCGTGTTGCCCTTCGCGACTTCGGCATCGATGGCGGCGAGATCGAAATCGCGCCAGACTTTGTCTTCGGCCTCGATCAGCCGCTCGCGGCCGGCGTCGGCGAAACTGTCGGCCCCGACCATTGAAATCGCCGTCAGCAGCCCGATCACGACCCAGGTCGCGAACCGCGCCCGCTCGCTCAGATGCCGGTACTGCCAGACGATGAAAGCAATGGCGACCATCAGCAGCGCGATCATCGCCGACGCCGGGCCGCCGATCTGGAACCACAGCACGCTCAGCAGCCATAGCGCCGTACCGATCAGGGCAACCGACAGAATCCGTTTCAGCGTAATCATCCACGGCCCCGGCTTCGGCAACCGGTTGACCATCACCGGGAACGCGGCGACCACGATCCAGGGCAGTGCCAGCCCGATCCCGAGAGCAAGAAAGACGGCGTAAATTTCCGCCGGGCCACGTGAAAGGGCGAACCCGACCGCGGTCCCGAGGAACGGGGCGGTGCATGGGGTCGCCAACAGAGTGGCGAACGCACCTGTCATAAAATGCCCGCGCAACCCGTTCCCGTCATCGCCTGACGCGTTCACCGCGGCGTCCGACACCGCACCCGGCAGGCGTATTTCGAACAACCCCCACATATTGCAGGCGAACAGGGTGATCACGGCAATCATGAAGGCCAGGAAGGCCGGCTGCTGGAACTGAATGCCCCACCCGGCCGCCAGACCAGCGCTTTGCAGCGCTACAGCGACCGTACCCAGAACGAGGAAACAGACGACGATTCCGGCGGCGGAGGCCAGGAACCCCGCCCGGACCCGCCCCGGCGACTCGCCGCCATGGCTGACGACGGAGAGCAGCTTGATCGAGAGCACCGGCAGGACGCAGGGCATCAGGTTGAGTATCAGCCCGCCGAGGACGGCGAGACCGAGGATGGCGAAAAAACCGTATGCAATGACATCGTCGCTTTGCCCGCCATTATCTGCGACGGCGGCGGCGCGCCGCAATGTCAGCGTCCGTTCCGCCGCCCGGTCGCCGTCGACCACGGTCAGGGTCACTGTCTCTCCCGCGAGCCGGGCGTCGGGCCGCTTGGGGACCTGGACGCCGATCCGCATTAGCGCCTCGTTCCCGGTCGAGGCGATCTGCACGACGGGTTTGGCGAACCCGTAATCCGCCGGGCCTTCGACGAACAGGTCGGGTGCATTCAACGCCCCCGTCCCCGCGACGCGTACGATCAGCGCCGATGTCTCGCCGCTACCCGCGAGTTCGGCCTGCCGGATCGACAGGGGCGCAGAACTTCCGGTCGCGGGTACTTTCGTCCGCCAGTGCCCGATCACTCCCGATTGCGGGGTATCGATATCGGCGCCGGCAGGCAGATTGAGCGTGAAACTGGCTTCGTAGGGGACGCAGATATCGTCGCAGGTGAGGAACCGGACACGTGCCTTCAGCGCGACGTCCTTGCCCGGCTCGAACACCGAGGCGGTGATCGGAAAGACGACCTCTTTCTTGTAACCCAGCGTTTCGAGTCCCAGAACCGAGAAACGTTCCGGCGCCGGCCAGGCCATCTTCGCACCGGCGAAATTCGTCGATCCGGCCCAGTTTATCTGCGGCGGAAATCCTGCATCGCCGGGCGAGCGCCAATACACCTTCCAGCCCGGCTTCATACGAAACTGCAGGCCCAGATTCAGAGTCTCGCAGCTGCCGGCGGTCGATCCGCCGGAAATCAGGCGGACGGCGCCTTGGTCGTGCTCGAACCAGTCCGACGTCGCAGCCAATGACGGCACTGCATTCATCACCATCGCAGTCAGCACTGCGGCAGCCGCGCAAATGCATGGAAACAGGGGATTGCTCACCCGGAACATGTTGGCATTAACCCTTTTTTCGATCTGGCCTATAATATAGGGCAAGGTACCGCTCATGACAGCGTTCGCGGTTCAAACATTGGATCGCACACGTAAACTTTGCGTGTGGAAACGACCGGTGGCGCCGGGGAAAAGTTGAGGGATATCGTGGGGCAAGCGCCCGGAAACGGGCAAACGAAACACAGGTGCGACATGACTGACAACCCCTCCGAAGACGGATATCTGACCGGCCAGATGCTGGTCGCCATGCCCCAGATGCTGGACGAGCGATTCGTCAAAACAGTGATCTACATGTGCGCCCACACCGAAGACGGCGCCATGGGGCTGGTGGTGAACAAGATCCTGGAAGACATAGATTTTCCCGACCTGCTGGATCAGCTCGACCTCAATCCGGCCGCGGGCGGAACCGACATCCGCGTCCATTTCGGCGGACCGGTGGAATCTGGGCGCGGCTTCGTACTGCATTCCTCGGATTACCAGCAGGACGCGACGATGGTCATCGACGAGCAGATCGCGCTGACGGCAACCACGGACATCCTCCGCGACATCGCCGAAGGCGACGGGCCGCAAAGCAGCCTGCTGGCGCTCGGCTATGCCGGGTGGGGACCGGGTCAGCTCGATTCCGAAATCCAGGCGAATGGCTGGCTGTCGGTCGATGCCGATCCCGGCCTGATCTTCGGCAATGAACCCGACAAAATATGGCAGGGCGCGCTGGCCAAAATCGGCATCGACGGCTCCATGCTGTCAGGCGACGCCGGACACGCCTGAAGCGCGATCAGCCTGCCAGACGCGCTTTTACCGTCTCGTAATCGACCAGCCCGCCCACGGGTCCCATCGCCGTGACCGTCGGGGCGGACGACAGCAGGCGTCGCGCCACACGGCGGATATCCTCCGCCGAAACCGCATCGATGCGCTCCGCCATTTCCGAAACCGGAATAACCCGGTCGTAGATCGTCAGATGGCGTGCCAGCCGTTCGGCACGCGACGACGTGCTTTCCAGCGACATCAGAACCCCGGCCTTGATCTGCGCGCGCGAGCGCGCCAGTTCCTCATCCTCCATCGGATCATCCGCGACCCGCCGCAGTTCGTCGCTGACGGCGTCCACAAGTTCGGCCAGCTGTTCCTCGCCGGTGCCGGCATAAAGGCCGAAGATACCGCCATCGGTAAAGGCCGACGAAAACGTATAGATGGAATAGACCAGCCCCCGATTTTCGCGGATTTCCTGGAAAAGCCGGGAAGACATGCCACCGCCAAGCGCCGTCGACAGAACGGCGAGCGGATAATAATCGTCGTCGGTGAAACCGATGCCCTCGAAACCCATAACCAGATGGGCCTGTTCCAGATCGCGCGTATCGCGCAGATCGCCGCCGCGATAACAGCCGGCTGCCGGCGGCGGGGCGTGCGAGGCATTCACTTCTGCGAAGGCCTTTTCGGCACGTTTTACCAGATCGTCGGGATCGAGATTGCCGGCGGCCGCCAGTACCATCCGGTCGCCGCCGTACTGTGCGCCGATATAGTCCACCAGCGTCTGGCGCGGCATGGCGCCCACGATCTCCGCGGTGCCGAGGATCGGACGGCCCAGCGGCTGGTCGGGATAGGCGGTTTCCTGGAACAGATCGAAGACGATGTCGTCAGGCGTGTCGTTCGCCTGGCCGATTTCCTGCAACACAACGCCGCGTTCTCGGTCCAGCTCGTCTTCGTCGAAGGTCGAATTGAGCACGATGTCGGAAATGATATCGAGCGCAAGATCTATATCTTCCTTCAGCACGGTCGCGTAATAGACGGTGGTTTCCCGCGAAGTATAGGCGTTCAGGTGCCCTCCGACGTTCTCGATCTCGGTCGCGATTTCCAAGGACGAGCGCCCTTCCGTTCCCTTGAAAGCCATGTGTTCCAGCAGGTGCGAAACGCCGTTATTGGATGCTTCCTCGTTCCGTGCGCCGGCGTTTACCCAGATGCCGATGGACACGCTTTCGACCTGTTCCATCCGGTCGGATACGACCCGCACGCCGCCATCCAGAACGCATTCGGAAACCGTCACGCGCTGTCTTTCCCGCCGACGGAGCGGCGGATGAAATCCTGCAGATCGGCCGCATCGTTCGCCAGCGTATCGAAAGTCTCGGTCCGATCGAACAGATCGGCCATGCGCGGCGGCAGGGCCGGGCGGATACCGGTCGCGGCCTCCACCGCATCGGGGAACTTCGCCGGATGCGCCGTCGCGAGGGAGACCACGGGAACGGACACGTCCCCCCGGCACTGACACGCGGCATCGACGCCGATGGCGCTATGGGGGTCGAGCAATTCGCCGGTGGATTGATAAACTTCCCGGATGACGCGGCGCGTACCGTCATCGTCCAGACGCGCGGCATGGAATTTTTTCCGGGCCTCGGCGAGCCGGGCATCGTCGACCGAAACCGCGCCGGTTCTGCGGAAATCCGTCAGCCAGTCGCGCACCGCCGCGCCGTCGCCGCCGAACATGTCGTGCAGCAGGCGTTCGAAGTTGCTGGACACCTGGATATCCATACTGGGAGACAGGGTCGGCTCGACCCCCGCCATTTTCATCTCGCCGGTTTCGAAAAACCGGAAAAGGATGTCATTGGAGTTCGTGCCGACGATCAGGCGGTCGACCGGCAGGCCGCACTTCCACGCCGCCCAGCCGGCAAGCACGTTTCCGAAATTGCCGGTCGGCACGGCGAAGCTGACGGGTCGGTGGGGTGCGCCCAGGCGAACAGCGGCCACGACGTAGTAGACGATCTGTATCAGTACCCGCGCCCAGTTTATCGAATTTACTGCCGACAGGTTGTGCGCCATCCGGAACTGCGCATCGTTGAACATGGCCTTGACCAGGTCCTGGCAGTCATCGAACGTGCCGTCGATCGCGATCGGATGCACGTTTGCGGCGTTCACCGTTGTCATCTGGCGCTGCTGCACCGGGGACACGCGACCTTCCGGAAACAGGATATAGACGTCGATATTGTCTCGGTCGCGGCAGGCTTCGATCGCCGCCGAACCGGTATCTCCGGACGTCGCGCCGACGATGGTCACCCGGTCGCCCTTCGCGGCCAGTACGTGATCGAACATGCGCCCGACCAGCTGTAAGGCATAGTCCTTGAAGGCCAGAGTCGGGCCGTGAAACAGTTCCATCAGCCAGTCGTTGTCGCCGATCTGTTTCAGCGGGGCAACAGCAGGATGCCCGAACCCGGCATAGGTCTCGTCGATCATGGCTTTCAGGGCGTCGTCGTCGATCGCGCCGCCGACGAACGGGTGAATCACCCGGTATGCGATCCCGGCATAGGACAGCCCCGCCATCGCTTCGAATTCGGCGGACGAAAACTGCGGCCAGTCGGCAGGTACGTAAAGTCCGCCGTCTGTCGCCAGTCCGGCGAGCAGCACGTCGTCGAACTCCAGTTCCGGCGCTTCGCCCCGCGTGGATACGTATTTCACAGGCTGTTCCTCAAAGTCGGGCGGAATTTAGTCGGGCAGGAGGCGAAGTCAAACGGGAATATGCGGGATTAATGATCCGCACCGGGCAGTCGGATAACCTGTCGCCGGGCGCTTTTGCCGTCCAGGCCGCGCAGGCTGAGCGTGACCGTTCGCACGGACCAGTCGATATCGATCGCACCGAAATTTTCCGCTCCCAGCACCGCGCCGATCTGGCGAGGGTCGGACTCATCAGCGCCCCGCCATGGCCGGTTGAGAGAACTCGACGTCATCTCGTAGAGAGGATACCCGACAACCGTCTCGTTGGCGTAGATCGCCCCGAAATGTCTGTCGCCGGACAGCAGCACCACGCCCTTCGCCGCAGTACGGCGAATAGCGTCGAACAGGCGTTGTCGTTCGCGGGGCAGATGTCCCCAGCGTTCCCAGCCGTGACCATCGGCCAGCACCTGAATGGACGAGACCAGCAGGCGCAGATCGGCCGGTTTGCGCAGTTCCGCCTCCAGCCAGGCCCACTGGTCGTCCCCGAGCATGGTCCTGGCAGGGTCGCTGTCCGACTTGTATTTGGGCCGTCTCTGTCCGGTGCGCCGGAAATCGGCGCGGAAGAAGCGCGTATCGAGCAGGATGATCTGCACCCGCCGGCCGGGCGGCCCCTGCAGATGCGACGTGTAGATACCCTTCCGGTGGCGTCGCGGGTCGTCCGCCGGCACCCTCCAGAAATCGAGAAACAGTTTTTCCGACGCTACTCGCCAGCGGAACCCGGCCCCGGCGTCGTTGGCGCCGTAGTCGTGGTCGTCCCAGATGGCGAGAAAACGTGTCTCATCCCGCAACGCCCTGAAGTTGGCATTCCGGTCCAGCGCCGCATAGGCCCGTTTCAGCTCCGTCATCCAGCCGGACGAGACGTCGCCGTAGACGTTGTCGCCGAGGAACAGAAACAAATCGGGATCGTAAGCGCGAACGGTGTCGAGGATCGGTTGCGGCAGTTTCTGATCGAGACAGGAGCCAAAAGCGATACGCGTCAACGGCGGATCCGTCGGGCCCGGACCGGCACAGCCGGCAAGTGCGAGAAGAACCGGAGCAAGTCGAAAGAGAGAGCGCAAATTTACACCGCTTACAGAGGATGAGATCCTGCGGGATACAGGAGATGTGATCCTACCGGTATCGTGTGACCGGATCGTGTCAGCCGTAACGCGCCTGCAGATGCGCCTTGAAATCGTCGGTGCCGAGCGGTTTGCCGGTGGCTGTTTCCAGCAGCTCGTCGGTCGACGCGGACGATCCCTTCGCGTGCAGATTCTTCCGCATCCAGCCCACCAGCGGCGTAAAATCGCCCCGCGAGATCCGTTCCGGGATATCGGGATGCGCGGCCTTGGCCGCCGCGAACAGCTGCGCTGCGGCCATCGCACCCATCGTGTAGGTCGGGAAATAACCCCACGCGCCGTCATACCAGTGAATATCCTGCAGGCAGCCCAGCCGGTCGTCCGGCGGTCGAACGCCGAGGAGTTCCTCCATGCCGTCGTTCCAGGCACCGGGCAATTCGGCAAGCGCCAGATCGCCGCCGATCAGCGCCCGTTCCAGCCGGTAGCGCAGGATCACATGCGCGGGATACGTCACCTCGTCGGCGTCGACGCGGATAAAGCTGCGTTCGACGTGGGTGTAGAGACGGTAGAGATTCTCGACCTCCCATTCGGGCCCGCTGCCGCCGAACGCGTCTCGCATCAGCGGAGCGGCGAATTCCAGGTACTCCCGGCTGCGGCAAGCCTGCATCTCGATCAGCAGCGACTGGCTTTCGTGCAGCGCCATGCCCCGCGCCGATCCGACCGGCTGATAGTGCCAGTCTTCGGGAAGACCCATTTCGTAAAGCGCGTGACCGGTTTCGTGCAACACGCCCATCAGGCTCTGGGTGAAATCATCCTCGGTGTAGCGCGTGGTAATGCGGATATCGCCGGGAACACCGCCGCAAAACGGATGCAGGCTGACGTCCAGCCGGCCGGCATCGAAATCGAATCCCAGCACGCCCATCAGTTTGCGGCCCAGATCGCGCTGTATGTTTGTGTCGAATGGCCCTGCCGGCTTCACGGCTTCGCCGCGCGCAACCTGTTTGCTCAGTGCCGTTTCAAGGAAGTCCGGCAGAAAGTCGGCCAGATCGGCGAACAGCGCATCGATCCGCTCGGTGCGTCCGCCGGCCTCGTACTGGTCCAGCAGCGCCTCGTATGCCGAACACCCCAGCGCCGCTGCCTTCGCGGACGCTGCCTGGCGCGACAGATTGAGCACCTCCTTCAGATAGGGCAGCACGCGGGCATAATCGTTTTCGGGACGCGCCTCGCGCCATACCATCTCGCAGGCTGAACCGGCACGTGTCATCGCTTCGACGAGATCGGCGTCCACCGCGTTGGCATGTACCCAGCTACGCCGCATTTCGGCCAGGTTCGCGGTCTGCCACGGGCCTTCGAGTATCTCTTCCGCCGCCGCATCCAGCAGGTCGGCCAGGTCGGGCGCGGTTTTCATCTCGTGGGTGGTCAGTTTCAGCGCAGTCAACTGCTCGGTGCGCGCGGGGACGCCCCCCGGCGGCATCAACACCGACATGTCCCAGTGCAGCATTCCCGCTGCTTCGCCGAGCGCCGCCATTCGCCGAAACCGGCCTTCGAGTTCCCGGTAGGCTGACAAGGGTGTCTCCTTCCTAGCGCCGCCTTAAGTGGTATGCGACATAGACAATCACCAGGGTCAGCGCGAGACCGAACCACGTAACGGCGTATTCCAGATGCTTGTTCTGGATCTTGTAGCTGCCATGTGGACCCTTGGGATAGCCCTTTTCGGCCGCGTCCGGCGTGATGCGGACGAAATACGGCTTGGCATCAGTAATATTCGCGGCTTTCGACATGGCGACGACGTCGGCAAAGAACCATTCATCCTTCGCCGGATTGTTGTCCGGCACCCAGGGCGTCGCCTTGCCGCCATCGCGCAGAACCCCGGCAAGCGCGACATCCCCGCCCGGCCGCCGCCTGTCCACAACCCCGGTTGGCCAGGCGCGCGGGACCCAGCCGCGCTGCACCAGCACCGTACCGCCGTTTTCAAGCCTCAGCGGCGTGATCAGATCGAATCCGGTTTGCCCGTGTCGGACCTTGTTCCAGACCAGCATCTCGCGGTCGTGCAGAAACCGGCCGCGTAATGTGACTCGCCGATGTTCGAGATCTTTCCAGTTTTCGTCCGCCACCTCGGCGAGAGCGATCGGCGCGGCAGCCCTCCGCTCGGCCCGCTCGGCGATGATCGCCTCTTTCCATTCCAGACGCTGCAACTGCCAGACCCCCAGCCCGACCAGCAACATCAGGGCCGGAATGGCACAGACGGTCATCCAGAAATTGAGTCGGAACGGCGCGCGTTCAGCCGTCATTACCGGTTTCGTATTTGTGGCGCAGGTTCTTGTAGTGCATCGCGATCAGAATGGATTTGACCGGCCTCAGCATGACGATGGAGCCGATACCGGTCACGGGGAGCCAGACGACCAGATGGACCCATACAGCTGGTTCGAACGCGACTTCCAGCCAGATCGCCAGCCCGACCACGATGGCGCCGAGAAACAGAATGACGAAAACGGCGGCGCCGTCGCCGGTGTCATGCGGCGTCAGATCGAGGCCGCAATGGTCGCACGTGTCGCGCACGTCCAGCAGATTTTTGAGAAGCTTGCCTTTGCCGCATCGGGGGCATTTGCAGCCCAGACCCGTCGAAACCGGCGATTGCGGCGGCCAGCTGCGGGCGCGTTCATCGCGCCCCGCCGGCCGGCCGTGCAGAACCGTTTTTTAGCGTCCCCACCAGTAGATGCTGACGAACAGGAACAGCCATACCACGTCGACGAAATGCCAGTACCAGGCGGCGGCTTCGAACCCGAAGTGGTGATCTGCGGTAAAGTGCCCCGCGCGCCCCCGGAGATAGCAGACGATCAGGAAAATCGTCCCGACCAGAACGTGGAACCCGTGAAAACCGGTCGCCATGTAGAAGGTCGACGGATAGATGCCGTCGCTGAATCCGAACGCCGCGTGGCTGTATTCGTAGGCCTGAACACAGGTAAAGCAGACGCCGAGGAAGATCGTCAGCGCGAGCCCCTGCAGGAAATGGGTACGGTTGCCTTCGCGCAACGCGTGATGCGCCCAGGTCACCGTGATACCCGACATCAGCAGGATCAGCGTGTTCAGGAACGGCAGGTCCCAGGTATCGAAAGTCTGGATGCCGGGCGGCGGCCATGTGCCTTCGATCTGTTCGGTCGGGAACAGGGCGGCGTTGAAATAGGCCCAGAACCAGGCGACGAAGAACATTACCTCGGAAGCGATGAACAGCGCCATGCCGTAGCGCATGCCGACCTGAACGACCGGATTGTGATACCCGCCGAACTCGGCTTCCTTGATCACTTCCCAGAACCAGCCTGCCATCGTCCCGAGGACGGCAACCAGGCCGAGGATCAGCACCCAACTGACATCGCCGTGCATGTAAAGCACGGCGCCGATCGCCATAACGAAGGCCGACATGGATCCGATGAACGGCCACGGGCTGGGGTCGACAAGATGATAGGGGTGCTTGTGACCGTGATAATCGTGTTCTGCGGCGCTGGCGCCTGAATCTGCGGGCGGGACCATGTTTTAGCGCTCCGTTGTTTAACCGTCGGTTTTAATGGAAGCGTCTGCCGCCCGCGCCGTGCGGTCGGGGTCAGCCTCCGTCTGGAAGAAGGTGTAGGAAAGCGTAATTTCCGTAACGTCGTTCAGGTTGGGATCGTCGGCGATCGCCGGATCCACGAAAAAGGAGACCGGCATATCGACTTCGCCGCCGGCTTCCAGCCGCTGCTCGGTAAAGCAGAAGCACTCGATCTTGTTGAAATACTGGCCTGCCTTCAGCGGCGTGACGTTGAACGTCGCCGTGCCGACGACCGCACGATCGGACGTGTTGCGCGCGCGATAGAACGCCAGCGCGTTCTCGCCGACCCGGACCTCGACCCTGTCCTGCACCGCCGCGAATTTCCACGGCAGCTTCCTGTCGACGTCGGCGTTGAAACGGATCGTCATCTTGCGATCGAGAATCTTGTCGGGAGCGACTTCGGCCGTCTGGGTGGTGCCGCCGTAACCCGTAACCTGGCAGAATATCTCGTATAGCGGCACCGCCGCATAAGATGCGCCAACCATCCCGGCCGCGCCAATAAAGGAAATCAGCGCCAGACGCCGGTTACGGTATGCAAGGTTGCGTGCCATGTCAGCCGCTCTCCCCGCCCGACATACGGACGATGGACATCACATAGAAAAGGGCCGCCAGCGCAAAGATGACGACGGCGAGCGCTATGTTGCGCCCACGGCGTTTCTTGTGCATTTCGGATATCTGCTTCGGCATGGCCATTACCCCGCCAGCGCGCGGGCGACGAAACTGTCCGCGATCAACGCCGCAAAAAGGACCGACAGGTACAGCAGCGAATACCGGAACATCTGACACGGCGCCCGATCGGTTTCGTCGAACCAGACCTTGATCGCAAGTGCCATGAATCCAACGCCCATGACGCAGGCAAGTATGCCCCAGAAGACGCTGGCGGTACCGATCCACCAGGGAACCAACGACACCGGCAACAGCAGCGCGGTGTAAAGCAGGATCTGCCTTTTCGTCTCCAGCACACCGGACACGACGGGCAGCATCGGCACGCCCGCGTTCTCATAATCGCCCGATTTATAGAGCGCGAGCGCCCAGAAATGCGGCGGCGTCCACATGAAAATCAGGGCGAACAGAGCAATCCCTCCGAGACTGACATCGCCCGTGACGGCTGCCCAGCCGATCATCGGCGGGAAAGCGCCCGCCGCCCCACCGATCACAATATTCTGCGGGGTCCGTCGCTTGAGCCAGATGGTGTACACGAAAACATAGAACCCGATGGCGAGCACAAGCAGAGCTGCAGCGACGTAATTCACGCCAAGCGCCATCACCATCACCGACCCGCCTGCAAGGACAACGCCGTACTCAAGGGCCGTTTCCGGTTCCATCCGGCCAGCCGGCAACGGACGGCCCTTGGTGCGTTCCATCCGGGCATCGAGATCCCGCTCGTACCACATGTTGATGGCGCCGGAAGCGCCCGTCGCAACCGCGATGCAGAGTACGGCGATGGCCGCCATGACGGGATGGATGCTGCCAGGCGCGACGATGACGCCGGCAAAGCCCGTAAACACGACCAGCGACATCACGCGCGGCTTCAGCAGCGCGATGAAATCCCACAATGCCGCTTCTCGCGGCAGCGGGACGTCGGACAGGCCTGAGGTCGCGTTGATGGGTTGGTCGGTCATGTCAAACCCTAGTGAGCCCCCTCGTCCTTGATCTCTGGCAGTTCGTCGAAAGAATGGAAAGCCGGCGGAGACGGCAGGGTCCATTCGAGCGTCGTTGCGCCCTCCCCCCAGGGATTTTCACCAACCCGCTCTCTCGAAGCGAACCCGCGCCAGACTGCATAGAGGAAGATTAACACCCCGAAGGCGCTGAGATACGAACCGTAGGATGCAATCTCGTTCCAACCGGCATAGGCATCGGGATAATCAGGAATACGACGCGGCATGCCCGACAAGCCGGCGAAATGCATCGGGAAGAATGTCAAATTGACGCCGACGAAGGTAACCCAAAAATGTATTTTTCCCCAGAATTCCGGGATCATACGTCCAGTCATTTTTGGAAACCAGTAATAGAACCCAGCGAAGATCGCGAACACGGCGCCCAGAGACAGAACATAGTGGAAATGTGCCACCACGTAGTAGGTGTCGTGCAACGAATGGTCGATTCCCGCATTAGCCAGCACGACGCCCGTCACGCCGCCGACAGTGAAGAGAAAGATAAAACCGATCGACCAGATCATCGGCGTCGTGAAGCGCACCGATCCTCCCCACATCGTGGCAATCCAGCTGAAGATTTTGATGCCCGTAGGCACCGCGATCACCATCGTCGCCGCCGTGAAATAGGCCTTTGTATCGACGCTCATACCGACCGTGAACATGTGATGCGCCCAAACGATGAAGCCGACCACGCCGATCGCGACCATTGCGTAGGCCATGCCAAGATAGCCGAAGACCGGCTTACGGGAGAACGTTGACACGATCTGACTGATAATGCCGAAGCCGGGCAGGATCAGAATGTAAACTTCCGGATGCCCGAAGAACCAGAACAGGTGCTGGAACAAGACCGGATCACCGCCGCCGGCGGCGTCGAAGAACGCAGTACCGAAGTTGCGGTCAGTCAAAAGCATAGTGATGGCACCTGCCAAAACCGGCAGAGAAAGCAGCAGCAGAAACGCCGTTACCAAAATCGACCATACGAACAGCGGCATTTTGTGCAGCGTCATGCCAGGTGCACGCATATTGAAAATTGTAGTGATAAAGTTGGCCGCGCCCAAAATGGAAGACGCGCCGGCGATATGCAAAGCGAAGATCGCGAGATCGACCGCTGGACCCGGCTGTCCGGTCGTTGATGATAACGGCGGATAGATCGTCCACCCACCCCCGACACCCTCGCCGCCGGGCGGACCCGCCACGAACGGCGAAACCAGCAACAGCAGAAAGGCCGGGACCAACAGCCAGAAGCTGATGTTGTTCATCCGCGGAAACGCCATGTCCGGCGCGCCGATCATCAGCGGCACGATCCAGTTGCCGAAGCCGCCGATCATGGCTGGCATGACCATGAAGAAAATCATAATCAAGCCATGGGCCGTGACTAGCACATTGTACATATGATAGTCGCCACCAAGAACCCCATCTCCAGGCGCCTGGAGCTCAGCCCTGAAGACGATCGACATAGCACCGCCTATAACCCCAGCCACGATGGCAAAAATAAGGTACATCGTGCCGATGTCTTTGTGATTAGTGGAATATACGTATCTCCGCCAACCGGTCGGATCGGCATGATGATCGTGGGTTGCGTGTGCGTCTGACATGATTTTTCCCTCGACCCCTATTTCGTTTCATTTTGCGCGTATTTGCGCAGCGCCGGCGTATCATTGGCCGCGAACTCTTTCCTGGCCTTTTCGACCCAAGTGTCAAATTTCTTTTTCGAAACCACCTCTACCGTAATGGGCATAAAGCCGTGACGGGTCCCACAGAGCTCCGAGCATTGGCCGTAATAGACCCCTTCGTTCTTCACCGGTCCGAACCAGATCTCGTTGAGCCTTCCCGGCACCGCGTCAATTTTCCTGCCGAATGCGGGGACTGTCCATGAGTGGAGCACGTCCGCTGCCGTTACCTGTACCCTGACTATGGAATCAACGGGGACCACGACGCGGTTGTCGGTTTCGAGCAGCCGCAACTGGCCCTGTTTCAGATCCGCATTAGCAATCATATTCGCATCGAATGAGAAATTCCCGTGATCAACGTATTCGTAATTCCAGTACCATTGATGACCCGTCGCTTTGATCGTCATATCCACCTTCGGGATCACGTCAGATTTATATAGCAATTTAAAGGATGGCACCGCGATCGCGACCAGGATCACAACAGGGATCACGGTCCAAAGCACCTCGATCGTCGTGTTGTGGGTGGTCTGGCTTGGATTGGGGTTGGCCTTCTCGTTGAACCTGAATATCACAATTGCGAGAAGCACCAGCACGAACAGAGTGATCACCGTGATGATGACAAGCAGCAGGTCGTGGAAGCTGGTGATCTGCTCCATCAGCGGCGTCGCCGCCTCCTGAAAATTCAGTTGCCAGGGTTCCGGTTGCGCGGCGGCGGCGAGCCCCGGCATCGCGAGCGTTCCGAGCAGCGCAAGGAAACGGAAGAGTCTGACTGCAATGGGCATTATGTGAGGTCCGTTCTGGTGAGGTCGGGCGTACATATCGAATTCCTGAGTAGCCTGCCGAAATAACAGGCGTGTTGTCGGTAGCCATCCGGAAATGGAAACCTGACAACGATTGAAAATACCTCATTGCGGACGCTTTTAACAAGCCGCGCGCATTGTCGCAGACGACCGAATCCCCTTGCCCGTCAAAGGGATAACGGCGGCAAAACCGCCTGTTTCGGGGGGCTTGGGACCCCCGCCCCATGCTCGCAAGGGAGTTCGCGACGTAATGTCGCATATTTTCGGCGGATTTCCGCCGTTTTGCACCGAACAAGGAAAAGGATGACGTCACGCGCCGAACATTCCATATTGACCATGAAACCGACAGCGAAAGACAGGCATGAGCGACATTAACTCCACCGACGAACTTTTTTTCGAACGCACCGGCATGGACCGTGGCCGAATCGACACCATCGTCTCGGAGTCGCTGGACAGCGCCGACGACGGCGAGCTGTTTCTCGAATATTGCCAGTCGGAAGGACTTTCGTTTGACGACGGCCGACTGAAAAGCGCTTCTTTCGATACCACTCAGGGCTTCGGACTGCGCAGCGTTTCCGGCGAGGTCACGGGATACGCGCATGCGTCCGAATTGTCGGAGGCCGCCATTGCCCGCGCCGGAGAGACTGTCCGTGCTGTACGGGCCGGACACGGCGGGACATCGGACGTCACGCCGCAGGCAACCAACGCCAGTCTGTATACCGATACCAACCCGCTCGGCGAGTTCGATTTCGCGGCCAAGGTCAAACTGCTGGAAGACATGAACGATTACGCTCGGTCGCTGGATGACAGCGTCGCGCAGTTCTCGGCGTCGATTTCCGGAGAATGGCAGGCGGTGCAGATCGTCCGCGCAGACGGCGAACGCCGCGGCGACATCCGCCCGCTCGTGCGCGTCAACGTCTCGGTCGTCTGCGCCGATGGCGACCGCATGGAAGCCGGCAGCGACGGTGCCGGCGGCCGCACCGGCTATGCCGCCTATATCGAACCCGATGCGTGGCAGGCGCAGATCGACGAAGCATTCCGCCAGGCGCAGGTGAACCTGAATTCGGTCCCCGCCCCAGCCGGCGAGATGGACGTGGTGCTCGGCCCCGGCTGGCCCGGCATTCTGCTGCACGAAGCCATCGGCCACGGGCTGGAAGGCGATTTCAACCGCAAGAAGACCAGCGCCTTCGCCGGGCTGATGGGCGAACGCATCGCGTCGCCCGGCGTCACCGTGGTGGACGACGGCACCATCGCCGACCGGCGCGGATCGCTGTCGATCGACGACGAAGGCACGCCGACCTCGAACACGGTGCTGATCGAGGACGGAATCCTGACCGGTTACATGCAGGACCGGCTGAACGCCCGGCTGATGGGGGTCGCGCCCACCGGCAACGGACGGCGCGAAAGCTTCGCCCACGCCCCGATGCCGCGCATGACCAACACCTATATGCATGCGGGCGATCACGATCCGGAAGAAATTCTCGGATCTGTCAGGAACGGCCTGTACGCCGTGAACTTCGGCGGCGGCCAGGTCGACATCACGTCGGGCAAGTTCGTGTTCTCGGCGTCGGAGGCCTATCTGATCGAGGACGGCAAGATCGGCGCGC
>JAYQSP010000007.1:0-157115 GCA_038146925.1 Alphaproteobacteria bacterium | reverse complement strand
GCTGTGCAGTGGAACGTCGGCGCCTTGTACGACTTGCCCATGTAGCCCGCCCATTCAGGGTGGAAGTGGAAACGGCCCTGAACCCCGGCTTCCTCCGCTTCTGCGGTTTCATAGCGACGGTCGCGCGGATTGACGTAGCCTTCAAGTACCACTTCGCAATCGGCAACGGCATAGGCGTCGACCGTGCGCGCCTTGACCATGCGCACGGGCGTGCCCTGAATGGCACCGGCGATACCTATCTCGTCGCAACCTTGTGGCAGAATCACATAGTCGAAACCGGCACCTGCCATCAGCGTGCAGGACGGCGGCAGGCCGAAGCACATCGTGATCGGCACTGGCTCGTCATCCTTGTAGTGCTTGGACACCACTTGCCACATGTGCGAGCCGGGAGAAATCTGGAACGTGCCCACATTGCCCCATCGGAAGTTCATCCGGTTGTAGCCGAGGTCTGTACCGCCGTCGAAATACTTGCCGGCAACAACGCGATTGCCGGAGCCGACCGTCAGTTCCGGTTCATACTCAGTGTGCCGGATGGGTATGATGTAGTCGTTTACATTCACCGGATCCTCTATCACGACCTCCTGGCACGGCGCTTCGTCCTGTCCAATTTCGACCGGCGGCAGCGGGTGGTCCAGCGCATAGGAGAGTTTGCGGGTGCGATCTACATCATCGGTCCAGCCAAACATCTTGTTGATAACATTCATGTCACCGAACAGGTTGGTAACCGCCCGATGATTGGGCTTGCCAACGACGTTGTTGAATAGGATCGGGCAACTGCCGTCCATGTTCTTCTGGATCGCCGTCAGCTCAATATCGGGATCGACCGGATGATCGGTCTCCATCAGGTCGCCCTCGGCCTTCAGCCATTCGAGCGTCCCTCGGAGGTCCGTAATCAGTTCCGACGCCATGCCCGGCATCTTGATTTCTGCTGCACACATATGTTTTCTCCTTTTCCCGTTTCCGATCCCGCGTTTGTCGGCGGGGAAACGGCTGAAGCGCCGCGTCAATCTGCGGCAAAAAAAATTGCCCGCCGGGTTGTGCTGCCCGGAGAGCCTCTGATGTGCTTGTATTCAAGGGATATAGCGTCGTCATCCCGCGGCCGCATGCTACCGCAAATTCCGGATCAAGCCTCCGCGCACGGGAGAATTTGTCATCCCCTTTGCGCACCGAAAGTCCACTTCTTTGTACCGCTATATTACTCAGATATGCAAGTATTCCGGCCCCACGATCAGTCGTTTTCCGCGGGGCGGGCCGCCATCATGCGGACAGCACGGTATTCGATCACCTTGTCGCCCGTCTGATTTATCACGTTGTTCATTGTGGTGACGATCCCGCGATTGCCCTTGCTAGTGGGGCGAACCGCCGTGACCTCCACTTCGGCATGGATGGTGTCGCCGGCAAACACGGGCGCCAGCACCTTCTTCTCGACCTCAAGCAGCGCGAGGCCCGTCGTCTGCATGGTCGATTGAACTAGCAGCCCCTCGGTCATCGTATATACCAGCGCGGCCGGAGCGACGCGACCGCCCATTGGTCCGCCCCCGTGATCACCGAACGTAAGGTCTGTGAACAGGGTTTCGACCATGCCGGTGACGCCAATGAAGTTGACGATATCCGGCTCTGTTACCGTTCGGTTCAGCGTCTTGAATTGTTCGCCGACTTCAAGGTCGTTCCAGTAAAGGCCAAGGCCCAGGGTTTTCATGATTTATTCTCCGATATAGCATCAAAGGAATTCCCGCCCCCTTGAAGGGGAGGGTTAGGTAGAGGGTGATCTGTCCCGTCGTAGATCGTGGGATGGAGAGGCTGCCGCCTCTCACTGCGGGGGCGAGGGGACACTTTCAATTCTGATTTGCCTGCACTCAAACCGTCGCCCCGGCTGCCTTCAACTGCTCGATATCCGCCTCGCCGTAACCCGCCTCGCGCAATATTTCGGCCGAATGTTCGCCCAGCTTCGGTTGCAGCCGGTCGATGGATCCGGGCGTGCGGCCGAACCGCACCGCTATATCGGGGATCGTGACCTTGCCTTCGGTGGGGTGATCTTCCTTGCGAAAGAAGCCGATGGCCTGCAGATGCGGATCGTCGGGCAGAGCTTCGAGTTCCACGATCTCGCCGCAGGGGATTTCCAGCCGAGGCAGGGTTTCCAGCCACGCCCCGGTCGTCCTCGTCGCAATGTAGTCGCCGGCAAGGCTGTAGACCGCCTCAATATTGTCGGCACGGCTGGCGAGGCTGTCGAAGCGCGGATCGTCTTTCAGCTCGGGCACACCGACCTCGGCCCAGAAGCGTTCCCATTGCGGATCGGTATAGGCGAGCAAGCAGATATAGCCATCCTGCGTTTTGTAGGGCCGTCGCGACGGGGTGAGAACGCGGGAATACCCCATCGGGCCTTCCGGCGGCTGGAATGCATGGCCGAAGATGTGATCCGCCATGTTGAAGGCCACCATGGTTTCCAGCATCGGGATTTCGACGAACTGTCCCTCGCCAGAGCGTTCGCGTTCGTACAGCGCCGCCAGGAGGGCATTCACCGTTACCAGCCCGCAGGTCTTGTCGGCCATGATCGTCGGCATGTAGCGCGGCTCGCCTACCAGCCGCGCCATCAGATCGGCGCTGCCGCTTAAGCCCTGTATGACGTCGTCATAGGCAGGCCGCCCGGCATAGGGCCCGTCCATGCGAAAGCCATGCACACCCGCATAGACGATGCGCGGGTTACGGGCGAGAACGGCCTCGTGACCGAAGCCGAGACGGCCGATTGCCTGGGGGCGGATCGAATGGAGAAACACGTCAGCATCTTCAATCAGGCGCCACAGCACGTCTTTCGCGGCATCCTGTTTCAGATCGAGAACGATGGACCGCTTGTTGCGGTTGAGCCCCATGTAAAGCGCCGACATGTCCTTCGACCGCTTGGGTCCGGTATAGCGCGTGGTGTCGCCGGCCGGCCCTTCGATCTTCACGATGTCGGCGCCCATATCGCCCAGCGTCTGTGTCGCCAGCGGGCCGAGGACCACCGACGTCAGATCTAGAACGCGCAGGCCGGAAAGAGGACCCGCCATTCAGATATCGCGCACCAGCGGCAGAATTTTCTCCCCGAAAACATGCAGCGATTTCATGATCTCTTCCTGGGACAGCGAGCCGAAATCCAGCAGGAAGGAGACCTGCGTGATCCCGATGCGGCGCAATTCGTGTATGCGCTCGACCACCTGGTCCGGTCCGCCCATCACGACGCGGCCTGGGAAGTAGCGGTCGAAGGTCAGCTGCTGGGTGCCCTTGTCCCGCTGGTCGTAGCCTTTGTACGCTTCCGGGTCCGGCGGCTTGCTCGCCGCTTCCTTGCCGGCGACCCCGTATTCGCCCATCGGTCCGTCGACGACCGCCTTCAGGCGGTCGTCGTCCGCTTCCTCCATGAAATAGGAGTGATATACACAGCAGACTTCGTGGTCTTCCACCTTGCGGCCGTATTTCGGCAGCGCATCGCGATACCAGGATATCCGCTCCGTCGCCAGGTCGTGATCGACGTGATAGGCGACGTAGAGCAGGTTGTGGCCTTCCGCCGCCGTCCATTCGAAACTTTCCGGCGACATCAGACAGGCGTTCCAGATTTTCGGTTCTTTCTGCAGCGTCGGCGGCAAAACCGGAAGGCCCGATATTTTTGGCCGGAACCTGCTTTCGAATTCCAGCGGCTGGCCGGACCATGCCTTTCGCACCAGGTCGACGCCTTCTTCTACGCGGTCGCGGCTCTCCCTCATCGGAACACCGAAGGCATCGAACTCGTCGCGAATGAACCCCCGGCCGACGCCGAGATCGAACCTCCCGTTGGACAGCTGGTCTAGCGTCGCCGCCTGCTCCGCCACACGGACGGGGTCGTTCAGCGCCATCACGGTCGCGCCGGTCGCCAGACGGATACTCTGCGTCCGCCCGGCGAGATAGCTGAGGAAAGCATAATTCGCGGACAGGAACCCGCCATGGCGCACGAAATGGTGCTCCACCATCCAGACATAGTCGATGCCGATCCTGTCGGCGTATTCAACCTGTTCGGCGATGTTGTGCATGTGCGTATGCGCATCCCGCCGGTCGGGCAGATAGGTGGGCAGGTAGAAAAGTCCGAACTTCATCAGCATCACCTCCGAAACAGACGCCCCGGTCTATGCCGAGGCTTGCCTAACTAATACAATCCCGCCATCGCTTTGACCAATACCGCACACCGGAAAAGGAGAGATCGTGTCCGAGCCCGAAAATATCCTTCGCGAAAAACTGAGCATTGCCTGGCGGTTCTTCTACGGTCGCGGCTTCGTCGACGGTTTCGGGCATATCAGCGCCCGCACCGAAGATCCCAACGTGGTGCTGATGACGCCGCACGACCTCGGCAAGCTGTCGCATCCGGAAGACTTCCTGCTGTGCGATCTCGACGGCAATCTGATCGGCAAAGACGGCAAATTGCCCGGCGAACTGCCGATCCATCTGGAAGTATTCAAAGCACGGCCTGACGTCAATTCGGTAGCCCATTTTCATACCCACAACGCCACCAGCTTTTCGATGTCGGAACACGACCTGAAACCGACCTATTTCATGGCCTCGATCTTCAATGGGGGCATCCCGGTGCATCCGGATTCGCGGCTGATCATGACCGAGGAACGCGGCCGGGCCATGGCGGAGACGCTGGGCGACTGCCGCGCCATGCTGCTGCGTGCGCACGGTATCGTCGTCACCGGGCCCGATATCGAGGAAATGACGACCGGCGTCTATTTCATGGAAGACAACGCGCGGCGCACCGCGATCGCCGCGTCCATGGGCGATTACGAGACGCTCGGCGAAGAAGAGATGGCAGAGATTTCAGCGGAACTGCTTAAAACGCGCGGTCCGATCGGCCGCGTCTGGGCGCTTGCGGAAATCGAAGCGAAAGAAGCCGGCTCACCTTGATCGGAACTAGCCGGATATACTCCTGCTAAACTGGGTCTCCCCGGTCACCAGCCACATCAGGCGTCTTATGCGGGGACGGATATCGTTGCGCATGACTTCGTAGCGCCGCAGGGCGCTGCCGTGTTCCGCGGTCGGAAACCGTTGCCGCCACCGCGACAGTTTCACACCGATACCGCACAGAACGCCGGTGATAATGGACTGCGGTTCACGTACCAGTATTTGAAGATTCCTGAACCGTTCCGGATTCAGATCCACCCAGAAAAGTTTCGTTTCCCGCTCGAACTCGTCCAGTTTCGCATATATCTGGAAGAGCAGGGCGCGCATGAACTCCCTGATCTCCATGCAGCCGCGCTCGACCTCGGGGTCGTGTTTCCATTTCAGTTTGTCCGGCAGTTTGCCGAGCTCTTCCATCAGGGAGCTGTTTACGACACGGCTCCGGTCGGCATAGTGTTTGTAGTAAGAGACAGCCAGGTACACATCGGAGAATTCGTCCAGAAACTTCGGAATCTCTTCCGTGTGGACATGCAGTTTTGCGGACAATCTCTGGAGGTTTGCACGTGCATCTCCGCTATCGGGATCGCGCAGCAGAGAAATGATGTCGCGGTCGGGGTTTTCCTTCAGAGCATCGGCTCCGAAGACCGTTTCGATCGGCGGCCGCGTGAATACCCGTATGTAGACGGAAAGTTCCTTCTACATGTCGGGCGACAACTGCAGGTATTCATACCCTTCGTAATCGATATTGTGCTGCTTGAATTTGATACGGAGATTGTAGACATCGTAACTATTCAGTTTCGCCAGAACTTGGACGATCTCGGCATCGGGATGCATGTGCCCCTGCTCCCAACCGAAGATCTCGTCGGTGCCGCCGTTCAGCAGATCCTCGACCAGTAAGAAACCCATGCCGCCGTTGCAACGGACGACCTCGACGGCAGTATCGAGTGGAAACGTCCTGACCAGAGGCCCCATGCGCAGCGCCGGGGTTTCCAGCGGCACGTACTTCAGCGGCAGGATGTACGGGGAATCGTTGTCCCTCAGAAATTCCAGATCCAGCTCTGTATCCCGTGGCAGTCCGTCCACGATAACTCCACAAATGGAGGTACGATTGATTTCTGCGTTAAAGGAAGATCGTTAAAGATTCCTTGCCGGTCACCGCTAACCAATGGCGGGCCACCGTCACGGGCAGTCAGCCTCCGTCACCCGGTAGAACCGAATTTCCTGTTTCGAAGGGCGGCGAATCTTCTAAGCCACGCCTTGCCCAGATCCTCATGACCTCTTGGGTGATGGATGACGGCGTGGTGCCGGACGCGCTCCCCCCGTCCAATCTGACGGGTGACGGCTACGCAGCCTGTACATGGATACAAACGTCCGGGGCGCCCTCGGAGAAACGCTGATGCGGATCAGGTGGCGCGTGCTCTGATCACTTCCTGATGCGCGTCCTCGAACAGATAGGTGCCCTGAAGATATTCCCGCATCGCCTCTTTATCCTTGTCGGACACGGGCTTGAACGGCGGGTAGGGATTGCCAAGCGGCAGCCCGACGATTTCCATCGCGGCCTTCAGCGCCGGCGCAAGGCCATAGGACATCCATCTTGCAGGCCACAGGGCGAACTGGCGCTGCAAACGGGCCGCCTCCGCATGGTCTCCCGCATTGAAAGCCCTTATGATCGCGTTGGCGATGTAGGCGCCGGGCGGCGGCATCGTTGCGCCGGACCCGCCTAGCTGGATGGACGCCAGCAGCATCTGCATGGTGGTAAAGTATTGCGCATGTCCGCCATGATCGATTTCCTCGATAAGGCGAGAGACGCGCGCCAGGTCCCGCGAGCTTTCCTTCACATATTTGACCCGGTCGAGTTTCGCGAGCTCGAGCGTCCATGCCGGATTGACCTCGGCGCCCGGTCCCGGGTTCAGATAAAGCATGATCGGAAGATCGGTCTCGGCCGATATCGAGTTGTAGTAGGTCATGAGGTCGTCAAGCGTCGGCGCGCCCCCGAACGGTCTCAGTGGCGCAAGAACCTGAAGCGCTTGCGCGCCGAGATCCTGCGCCATATGCGAAAGCTGTATGGCGGTATTCACATTGGCGTGCGAAACGCCAACAACGGTAGGCACCCGTCCGTCGACGAATTCGACGGTCCTACTAATAAGTTCACAGCGCTCGTCGAAGGACAGGAAATGATATTCTGTCGTCTCGACGCCCGCGGCGGAAACCATCATCGCGCCGCAATCTTCGACGATGAAGTCGACTTCGCGCTTCAGTACGTCGAAATCGACCGAAAGGTCGTCCTTGAAGGGAGTCAAAGGGGGAACAACGAGACCGGGCGTTTTCATGGGTGCTCCTGCTTTTTTTGTCTGATGCGACGATATAGCTTGCGAACGAAATTCTGGCAAACGTCGGAACGGGCTCAGTATCACATCTAACGAAAGGTTATTTACCTTTTAGAGCGATGACACGGCAGGGGCGACAGTCGTCGGGAAGAATTCCAGACTGCTCGGAATCCGCTTTAAAAAAAAGAAAACTACATTCTAATGTACAAACTTATCAGCGCGATCGGGGACGATTACAACGCGGTAACCGATATAGCGGCAGGAACCACCGGAACGCTGGAAAATGCGGGTATTCGGCCCGAGGACTGGACACCGGCGATACTGGCACCCGCCGACCAGATTCACGGTGGCGGTCTAACGCAGAAGTGCCTGCATGCCGAATTGACCACGATCCGCCCGGACACGCACCTGATTGACATCGGCTGCGGGATCGGCGGACCGGCGCGATATTTCGCCACCGAATTCGGCTGCCGGGTCATGGGGATCGACCTGACCCCGGAATACATCGACAGCGCACGAAAGCTACCTGAAATGATAGGGCTGTCGGAACGCGTGTCGTTCGATGTCGGCGACGCCGCCGATTTACCTTATGACGATGAAGCGTTTGACATGGCGTGGGCGCTGAACGTCACGATGAACATCGAGGACCGCGAAAAATTCTATACCGGCGTACGCCGCGTGCTGAAACCGGGCGCATCCTTCGGTATCAGCGAACTCGGCCGGGGCCCTGGCGGCGAGCCTTATTACCCACTGACCTGGGCGCGCGATCCGTCCTACAGCTTCCTGCTGCCGCCGGATGAAATGCGCCGGGTACTGGAAAGCTGCGGATTCAGGGTCGTGGAATGGGTCGACGAGGCAACCCGCCGCCAGGCCTCCGAAACAAGCCCGCCGCCGCCGGAACCCGAGGTCAACACGCCGCTGACGATCGAAATCACCCGCGGCGCGGATTATCCAGACCGGCGCAAAAATTCAGGACGAAGCGCAAAGGAAGGGCGTTTGACCAATGTGATGCTGGTCGCGGAGAAAATATAGGCGCCAGCCCCGGTTGTCGTCGGCAGGCTTTGCGCAGCCGGTCGATCGCGCTACGGCAATCAGCCTAACCTGCTGTTTTCATTGTTTATTTTCCGTTGCACTTGAACCGCCCGGGACTAAAATTCAGTCAGTGAACCGTCTGCCCGCCGTCGACGACCATCGACGTTCCATGCACGTAGGAGGCCGCATCCGATGCCAGAAACGCGATCACGTTGGCGATCTCGTCGCACTCCGCCAGACGGTTGAGCAGGGCAAGTTCCTCCACGATCTTGCCGTCAACCATGCCGGAATCAATATAGTTCTTTACCCGCGGTGACAGCGTCGCACCGGGGCACACGCCGTTCACGCGAATGTTCTCGGGCCCGTAATCGACGGCCAGCTGACGGGTCAGCGACAGCACGCCGCCTTTTGCCGCGCAATACACCGGCATTTCCGGATGTCCGATGATACCGAACGTCGACGCCACGTTGACGATCGAGCTTCCCTCCGACTTCCGCAACAACGGCAGGAAGGCCTTGCACATGTAGTAGACGCTCGACAGGTCGATGCCGATGATGCGATGCCAGTCGTCCTCTTCGAGGTCTTCCAGTTTTTTGACGAAGTTCGTACCGGCATTGTTGACGATCGATTTGACCTGCTCGTGCTTTGCCTGAACAGCCGCCGCCAGCGCGTCGACCTCCGCCTTAACCGACACATCCGTCACATGTCCTTCGCAAGACGCGCCGGACTCATTCAGCAACCTTTCGGTCTCGCGCACATTCGCTTCCGTCTTGCTGACCACGATCACGTGGGCGCCGAGTTCCGCCAGCACCTCGCAGGTCGATCTGCCGATTCCCTGCCCGCCGCCGGTGACCACCACAGGCGCGCCGTCGAATTTAAGCCGATCCAGCATCATCGCCCTACTCCGCCGCTACCGCTGGTTCGAAGCCAGCATAGTTGTTTTTGTCCAGCGCCTGCAGCGCAGGCACGACCTCCGCCCCCAGCAGGCGTAGGTTCTTTTCGGTCAGATCGGCCGGCAGCGTGCCGAACTGTGGCATGATCAGCACGTGTTCGAACCCGGCCTGGCGGTGACGTTCCGTCAGTGTCTCGCGCACCGTATCCGGGCTGCCGACGACGATCACGCCGCGCTCCATCAGATCCTCTACCGTCTGACCGCCCCGCAGGGTCGCCTTGTGGGCAAAGATCTTCTTCATCGACGACGCCGTCATGTAGCCAGGCGGCACGAACATCGACTGGGAAATCTTGGGCAGGAACGTGTTGAACAGGGACTCTATATGCGGTCGCACCTCTTCGACGGCCTGTTCGTCCGTTTCGGCGCAATAGACCGGCACACTCCACGCGATCTGGCTTGACGATGCGGTGTAGCCGTATTTCTCCTCGGCGACCGACCGGTACATGTTTAGATAGCGCAGCACGCTCTCGAACGCGGAATAAGCCTGCAGATAGGTGTATTTCCGGTCGGGATGCGCTGCCCATTCGATGGTTTCGGTCGAGCCCTGTGACGGACACCAGATGGGCGGATGCGGATCCTGGTACGGCCGCGGCCACATGTTCACGTATTCGAAATGATAGTGCTTGCCCTCGAATGCGAACGGACCTGTTTCGGTCCATGCGCGAACCACCAGATCGTGCGCCTCGACATGGCGTTCCAGCGAATAGGCCGGGTTGACCGCCATGGAGAAATATTCGCACCCGACGCCGCGGACCATGCCGGTGATCAGCCGGCCGCCGGTGATATTGTCGATCATCGCATGCTCTTCCGCCAGTGTCAGCGGATGTTCGCGCAGCGCGAAGGCGTTGCCAAGGATCGCAATCTTGCAGTTCTCGGTATTGCGCGCCAGTGCCGCCGCCATCACGACCGGCGACGGCATCAGTCCGTAGGCGTTCTGATGGTGTTCGTTGACGCTGATCCCGTCAAAGCCCAGTTCGGCACAGAGTTCTAGCTCGTCGAGATAGCGGTTGTACAGTTCGTGGCCGACCCTGGGATCGAAATAGCTGTTGGGCAGCTTCAGCCAGACCGAGCTGTGTTCCTCGGCGTAGGACATGTCGAGCGCGCCGTACGGCATCAGGTGGAACGCGAATACTTTCATGGAGTTACCTTCAAAGGTTGAAGTCGTGCGGCTATGATGGGCACGTCGTCGTCTAAGGGAATGCGGCGCAGGGTATCTGCGGTGTCCGGATATATCGTGGCCGCTGTGTCTAACCCGTCGATACGAACGCCGAAATACGGAGCAAAGGCTGCGATCGACAGCGTCATAACGTACGGTCACGTTTCGCCGTGTTCCGCATCGGCCCCGTCGGCCCCTTATTTCGCCAACGCCGGGGCCGGCTCGAAACCGCGATATTCGCGGTCCGACAGAGGCCGGATCGCGGGCAGTACTTCTTCGGCGAAAAGCCGGATATTTTTCTCCGTCCTGTCGGCGGGCAGCGTGCCGAAATGCAGCAGCGCCACAAACGTGCCGAAACCAAGCACTTCGTGGCATTCTGCGATCTTTCGGCGCACCGTCTCGGGACTTCCGACGATCACGACGCCCGTTTCCATCAGCGTTTCCATCTTCGCGCCGCCCATGATGTTCTTCTTGTGCGCTGCGACGCGCTTGTAAGACTGCATCGACAGGTAACCGGGCGGAAAAAGCTTTTCGAAAGGCAGGTACAGGAACTTGTTGAACAGGGTTTCCATGTGCTCAGTCGCCTCGGCCACCGCCTGTTCGTCCGTTTCCGCCACATAGACCGGCGCTGTCCAGGCGATCTGATCGGACGATGCCGTGTAGCCGTACTTTGTCGCCGCGACCTCCCGGTATTGGTCGAGAAATTTGCAGACATTCGTGAACGCGCTGTAATTCTGCGCATACACGTATTTCCGGTCGGGATGCGCCGCCCACTCGATGGTTTCCGACGAACCCAGAGACGGACACCAGATCGGCGGGTGCGGATCCTGATACGGGCGCGGCCACATATTCACGTATTCGAAGTGATAGTGCTTGCCCTCGAAAGCAAAGGGCCCGGTTTCGGTCCATGCCCGGATGATCAGATCATGCGCTTCGACATGCCGTTCGTGGCTGAGCGTCGGGTTGGCCGCCAGAGAATAGAATTCCGCCCCGATGCCGCGCACGAATCCCGTGATCAGCCGCCCGCCCGTGATGCAGTCGATCATCGCGTGTTCTTCCGCCAAGGTAAGCGGATGCTCGCGCAGCGCGAATGCATTGCCGAGAATGGCCAGCTTGCAGTTTTCGGTACGCCGCGCCAGCGATGAAGCCATAACGACGGGCGATGGCATCAGCCCGTAGGCATTTTGATGATGTTCATTGACGGCGACGCCGTCGAACCCGAGTTCGGCGGCAAGCTCCAGCTCGTCCAGATAGCGGTTGTAGAGTTGGTGGCCAATCTTCGGATCGTACAGCGAATTCGGAAGCGTCACCCAGGCGGATGGATGACGGTCCCGTTCTTCCATGTCCAGCGCCGCATAGGGCATCAGATGGAACATGAATGCTTTCAAATCATCTCTCCCCGCCGAAAGCCTCTTTCCTCAGGCAGCTTTCGCCTGAATGAAACCGGACACGGCCTTGACGAAGGGTTCGGACTTCTCGACATGCGGCAGATGCCCCGCCTCTTCGATCATCGTCACTTCCGATCCCGAGATAATGCGGCCGAACTCGGCCGCATAGACGGGATCGACGATCTTGTCGGTATCGCCCCAGATCACGTGCGTCGGCACGGTGATCCGGTGCAGCCACTTGCGCAGGTTCGGATTGAACAGCCGCGGCTGCCAACCAAGCCGGGCGGTTGCGACCCGATTGCGGATCTGAACGTCGAGCTGTTCTTCGGTCAGCTCCATGTTCAGGATGTTGTCGGCGTAACTCTGGTCAACGAAAATTTCGCGCACCAGGTCGTCGGGATCCATCATGAAGATATCCGCGATCGGTTTGCCCGCGATCCGGATACCGGCGGCGCCGACCAGGGTCAGACTTTTCAACCGCGCACAGTTGCGCACCGCGATTTCCATCGCAAGCCAGCCGCCAAGAGAATTGCCCACCAGATGGACACCTTCCAAATCCATCTGATCGAGAAAATCGAGATAGAACATGGCGAGGTCGTCCATGCTGTCCAGCCACTCGGGCTCGTCCGACAGCCCGTAGGTGGGATGATCGGGCACCATCAGGTCATGGGATTCCGAAAGGGCCTGAAATGTGGGGATCCATCCGGCGACGCCGCTGGCGCCGTGGAGGAACAGCATCGGTTCGCCCGATCCGCCGCGCCGAAGATGAACTCCAGTTCCCCGAATATCGATTTTGGATTCTGTACAGTCAGCCATGTCGTTTTGCTCCGTCAGTCTTTTGCATCTTCGTGCCCGCCGAGGCCGGGCTTGTATTTCTTGTCGAGGAAATCGCCGATCCCCTCTTCCCGGAACGCATTCGCCTGCCGCGCGGTGTGCGCCGATTGCAATGCTGCCGCGTAATCCATCGCCGTGTCCCAGTTCATGTCCAGGGAGTTCTTGTAGATTTCCCGCGTCGCCTGCAGCGCCGAAGGATCCTTTGCCGCAATTTCGCGCGCCAGCGCCATCACGTCATCGCGCAGTTTTTCGCGCGGCACCGCGTAATTGATAAATCCGATGTCGGCGGCGATCCGGCCACTCATGGGGCGCCCCGTCAGGGCGTACAGCATGTAATCTCGCGGCCGCAGCAGATTGCCCATCGATTTGCCGACGCTGCCGCCAGGGAACATTTTGAAATTGATCTCGCTGAGGCCCATCTTGGCGTCTTCCGCAGCGACGGCGAGATCGCATCCCTCCACGATGGTGAAGGCGCCGCCGAAACAATGGCCGTTGACCATGGCGATCGTCGGTTTAGGAAACAACCGCAGCGTTCGCCCCCGCCATTCGACCGCGACCCGGTGGGCGCGGTCGTATTCGGCAGGCTTGTCCTGCAGTTCCATGAAGAATTCCTTGAGGTCCATCCCGGCGCAGAAAGACTCTCCGGCCCCGGTGATCACCAGCACCCGGCACCTGTCGTCGTTACGCAGACGTTCCAGCGCGTCTGTAATCTCTTCGCCCAGCGTTGGGTTCATGGCATTGCGTTTTTCCGGACGGTTCAGCGTCAAAACGCACACGCCATCGTCGAATTCGACGAGAAGCGTTTCGTATTCGTATGAATGTACTTTGTCCGACACCCTTGGGTTTCCTGCCTTCGGTTATTTATTAGTTTGCTAACGAAGTGTCCCGCCACGCTCTTGTCCTGTCAACCCGAAGGCGCTTGCCCTTCGATCTCGTCGCGTGTAAATCCGGCGCATGAATTCCAACGACTATTTCGACCCTGAGGACACGGTCGGCTTCCTGATCTGGGACGCCAACCGCGCCATGAACCGGGAATTTTCCGAACGTATCGCGCAGCACGGCGTCTTGCTCGGCCTGTGGCCTTTTCTGCGCGCACTTTGGGAGAAAGACGGGCTGACCCAGCGCGAACTGTCGGAAAAAGTCCGCATGAAAGGTCCGACCACGGTTGCCGCTTTGAACAAGCTGGAGGACCGCGGGCTTGTCCGGCGCGAGGAAAACAGGAAAGACGCCCGCAAGATCAACGTCTTCCTGACCCCCGACGGCAGAAAAGTCTATCGCAAGGTCATTCCGGAGGTCGAAGCCGTGAACCGGCAATGCCTCGACACGCTCTCCGAACAGGAGCAGAACGATTTCAAGAACATGATCAAGCGTATTCGAAATAACGTAACCGGCGCCTGAAATTGTCCTGGCCGCCCGCGCCGGATTTCGGTTTCCCGCGCCGGTCCCAACCGATATCAGACGCATGAGCCGGGGCAGATACGCCCTGTTCGCGGCCTTGTTGGGTCTGCTTCCCATGTTGCTGCCGCTGTCGGTCGATGGGTCGGTCCCGCTGGTCCCCGCGATCGCCAACCACTTCGCCACCGGCACCGCTTCCGCGCAATTCAGTCTGAGTGCGGTCGTTCTGGGGATCGCCATCGGCCAGCTGGTGTACGGCCCGCTGTCCGACCGATTCGGCCGAAAACCGATCATCCTGCTCGGAATTTCCGCATATGTCGCAACCGCCGCAGCCTGCGCCAATGCCGCGAGCATCGAGGCGCTGATCGCCTTGCGTTTCCTGCAGGGATTCTTCGCATGTTCCGGCGTGATCGTCGCGCGCGCGGTCATCCGCGACCTGTTCGACCGCGAAGCGGGCGCGCGGCTGTTCGCACTGATGATGGGAATACACGGCATCATGCCGACGATCGCCCCGGGCATCAGCGGCTGGCTGACGGGCACATACGGCTGGCAGGCAGTGTTCTGGGCAATGGCCGGTTTCGCGGCGCTGGCCGGAATGGCGATCCTGTTCGGACTGGCGGAGACCAACACCGGTTCCGACGGCCGGTCGATCCATCCCAAAGCCGTCGTCTCCAACTACCGCGAGGTCCTGAGGGAACCATCGTTCCTGCGTTACGCCGTTTGCGGCAGTTTCATGTACGGCGCGCTGATGGCGTATTTCGCGGGCGCGCCGGTCGGCCTGATCCAGTATCTCGGGCTTTCGCCGCTGCAGTTCGGCATCGCCATGGCGGTGCCGATGATCGCTTACATCGCCGCGCAGATCGCGGTCGCCCGGATTGCCCACCGTTTCGGGATCGACCGCATGATCCGGACCGGGTCCATTCTGGCGACTATCGCAGGAATCGGAATGCTGTCGTTCGTGCTGTCCGGCACGATCACGGTCTACACCCTGATGGGGCCGGTCGTTTTGCTGCTGATCTCTCTCTCATTCATCGTTCCCGGCACCACTGCCGGGGCCATGTCTCCCTTCGCCCGTATGGCAGGTGCAGCCTCGTCGCTGCTGGGTTTTATCCAGTTTCTGGCGGCCGCGGCGGCAACGGCGGTGATCGGCCTGCTGAACGACGGAACGCCGCTGCCCATGGCCGTGATGATCAGCGTCTGTACGCTGTCCACCCTGGTGCTGTACCTGGTCCTCGTGCGCCCGCTTGGGCGGGCGTAGGAAGAAGGAACGTGACAGGGGTGTCATGAAGACCTTCGACAATTCAGGTTTCGCCGCTCTCCTCGCGCTGACGACGGTGATGAGCGCGGCCGGGATCGACGGCGTCCTGCCGCTAATGCCCGCGCTCGGCCAGGCATTCGGCAGCGACCGGGAAGCCGTGCAGCTCACGCTCACCATGTTCATGCTGGGGATCGCCGTCGGGCAGCTAATCCACGGACCGGTTTCCGACCGCTTCGGGCGCAAGCCGGCGATCGTCGGCGGGCTGGTTGTTACCTCCGTCGCCACGGCAGGGTGTGCTCTGTCGACCTCGATCGAGATGCTGTCCGCGTTGCGCTTCCTGCACGGTCTTGCAGCCTCCAGCGGCTGGTTGCTGGCACGGGCGGTTATCCGGGACCGCCACGAACGGGACGATGCCGCCCGCGTGCTGTCGCTGATGATGGTGTTTCACAGCGCGGCGCCTCTGTTTGCGCCCGTCATCGGCGCAGCGCTAACGGTATCCCACGGGTGGCAGGCCATGTTCGTCTTCCTGTCGATCTATTCACTGTGCGTGGCAGTTTTCTTTGCCATGGTGTTTCGCGAGACCATCGCCGTCAAAGCCCGCGACGCCCTCAACCCGGGTCCGATCCTGCGCAATTTCGCAACGATCGCCCGGGCGCCGTCATTCTGGGCGTATACCGCGTGCGCCACAGCCGCCTATGGCATTCTGTTCGCGTTCCTCAGCGCGTCTGCCGACGTGATCATCGTCCACCTCGGTCAATCGGAACTGCAGTACAGCTTCATGTTCTCGGGCGTCATGGTGGGATCCGTATCCGGCATGCTGGCGGGTGCGCGCCTCGTCAACCGTTTCGGCGGCAACTGTCTGCTGCGCTGTGGCATCTTCACTGCCGCGGTATTCGGAATCGTGCTGGCGGCGCTGGCCTGGACGAGGGTGGATCACTGGGTCGCCGTCATGGGTCCGATGGTGTTCTGCATGGTGGCCTTCGCGCTGATTTTCCCGCAATCGATCGCCGGCGTGCTGCAACCTTTTCCCCATGTCGCGGGCGCGGCGTCCTCGCTGGTCGGATTCATCCAGCAACTCGTCGGCGCGCTGACCGGGATCGCTGTCGCCGCGCTGTCGGACGGTTCGCAAACCGCAATGGCCAGCGGCGTACTGTTCTGGGCGCTGTTCGGACTGATTGCGTATTTCGCCGCGGTGCGCAAACACCGGACGATATAGCGGGACCTTTTTTTACCTGCCCGCCCCCTTCCCATCCCTTCCTGAATTCCGGCGATTCTGATAAACCGGCATCATGTCTATACCGAGATATTCACGCGCCCCGATGACCGCCATCTGGGAGCCCGAAAACAAGTTCCGTATCTGGTTCGAAATAGAGGCGCATGCCTGCGATGCACAGGCCGAACTGGGCGTGATCCCGAAAGAGGCGGCGAAAGCCGTCTGGGACCGTGGCGCGTTCGAGATCGACCGCATCGACGAGATCGAGCGAGAAACCAAACACGACGTCATCGCGTTTCTGACCAATCTGGCGGAACATGTCGGCGACGAGGCGCGTTTCGTCCATCAGGGCATGACGTCGTCAGACGTGCTGGATACCTGCCTCGCCGTGCAGTTGGCGCAGGCGACCGACATTCTACTGGAAGACATCGACAAACTGCTGGCGGCGCTCAAGACCCGCGCCGAGGAACACAAGTTCACGCCGACCATCGGCCGCAGCCACGGCATCCACGCGGAGCCGACGACTTTCGGGGTCAAGCTGGCCGGGCATTATGCCGAGTTCGCCCGCAACCGCGAGCGTCTGGAAGCGGCGCGCGCCGAAATCGCAACCTGCGCGATCTCCGGCGCGGTGGGGACCTTCGCGAATATCGATCCGGCGGTCGAGGAACACGTTGCATCCGCCATGGGTCTTGCGCCCGAAACGGTCTCGACGCAGGTGATCCCGCGCGACCGTCACGCGATGTATTTTTCCGTGCTGGCGGTGATCGCATCGTCAGCCGAACGTCTGGCGGTCGAAATTCGTCACCTGCAACGCACGGAACTGCGCGAGGCCGAGGAATATTTCTCTCCCGGCCAGAAAGGCTCGTCGGCAATGCCGCACAAGCGCAATCCGGTTCTGACGGAAAACATCACGGGTCTTGCACGGATGGTTCGGTCGCACTGCATTCCGGCGATGGAAAACGTGGCGTTGTGGCACGAGCGCGATATTTCGCATTCCTCCGTCGAACGGATGATCGGCCCGGACGCGACCATCACGCTGGACTTCCTGCTCGCGCGGCTGACCGGCGTGATCGAGAAGCTGGTGGTCTATCCGGATCAGATGCAGGGCAACCTGGACGCGCTGGGCGGGCTGGTGTTTTCGCAGCGGGTGCTGCTGGCGCTCACCCAGGCGGGGATGAGCCGCGAGGACGCCTACGCGGCAGTACAGCGCAATGCCATGGAATCCTGGTCTCAGGGAAAATCGTTCCTCGACCTGTTAAAGGCCGATGGGGACGTGTCTGCTCTGGTCGACGATGCGACACTCGAAGAAATGTTCGATCTCGGCTATCACACCAAGAACGTGGACACGATTTTCAAGCGGGTCTTCGGTTAAGTTTCGATCCGACGGCGCCGGCAGTAATCGCAACGCCTAGCTGTTCTCGGCTTCGATCTGACGGCCGGCTTCGTCCATCAGACGGATCATTTCCTTGCGCAGCGTCTGTTCGTCCATTTCGATACCGTGGCTTTCAAAATCGCCGAGCACCTTGCGCACGACGTCTTCGTCGCCAGGCTCCTCGAAATCCGAGAGTACGACCTCTTTCGCGTAGTCCAGGGCCTGATTGTCGGGCATGCCGAACCGCTCCGCCGCCCACAAGCCGAGCAGCCGGTTGCGACGCGAAGTGATGCGGAAAAAGGTTTCCTGATCGCGTTTGTACTTCGCTTCAAAGCTTTTTTCGCGGTCGTCGAATCCAGACATCGATGCCTTCCAAGTGAATAATCAAACCAGTACGTAATAGATCGGCGCACAACGGCGTCATGTCAAGTTGCAGGATGATGAACATGGCCGACCGACGCCGAACCTGCTATCGAGGTTAGATGTGCACTGTAGTCACTCTGCGGAGGCCGGGACACGACTGGCCTCTTCTCATCGCCGCAAACCGCGACGAAATGGCCGGGCGCCCCTGGGATCCGCCCGCCCGTCACTGGTCGGACCGCGAGAACGTGGTCGCCGGTATCGACCGGCTGGCCGGCGGTACGTGGATGGGGCTGAACGACGAAGGCGTCGCGGCCTGCATCCTGAACCGGCGGGATTCCCTGAGGGCCCGACCCTGCGCTGAGATCGCGCGGCGAAATCGTACTCGAAGCGCTGGACCACGCCGACGCTGTCGATGCCGCCGAAGCGCTCGCCGGCCTCGACGGTTGCAGCTACCGGTCTTTCAATCTCGTCATCGCGGACAACCGCGATGCCTATTGGCTGCGCAGTCTCGGACCCGAGGCGGACGGACGGGTCGATGTCACCGAAATTCCCGCCGACCTGTCGATGCTGACCGCGTTCGATCTGAACGACAACGCATCCGGTAGGGTCGCCCATTTCAAACCCAAGTTCGACGCTGCGCCGGTGCCCGATGTCGACGGCGGGGACTGGTCCGCCTGGCAGAATCTGCTGGCATCGACCGAACACGGCGCGGATTCGGATTCGCGCGATGCGATGCGCATCGAAACCGATATCGGCTTCGGGACCCTTTCAAGTACGCTCGTCGCATTACCGTCGGTCGATTTCAACGATCGCAAACCGGTCTGGCTTTTTGCGAATGGCGCGCCCGGCGACGCGTCGTTCGAGCCCGTCGCACTGGATTAGGCAGCGGGCGCTTTATCCCGAGGGCCGGCAAAATACCAGATGACAAAGCCGAAGATTGGCAGCACCAGAATGATAAGGATCCAGATCACCTTCGACAGGGTTTCCGCCCCGTTCTGAAGGATTTTCACGATCGTCCAGATATCCAGAATCAGGACGATCAGGCCGAAAATTTCACTCAGCATGCTCTTCTTCGTTTTTAACGCCTGCTCTGTCAAACGACGCAGCTGCAGAAGACGGGTAGTATAACGCGGCAATCGGCGGTTTGTTCCGACTCCGATAATGGCCGCGCGAGCGCCATTGACCGGCCCCGCGGATTCGCTATATCTGGACGGCAAGCGCGCGAAGGACCGTGCGCATTTTTCCGCAGAAACCGAGGCACAGAATGGCCCGCCGCAGACGCATCTACGAGGGCAAGGCGAAGATCCTTTTCGAAGGACCGGAGCCGGGCACCCTGGTCCAGTATTTCAAGGACGACGCGACCGCTTTCAACAACAAGAAACAGGGCGTGATCACCGGCAAGGGCGTGCTGAACAACCGGATATCGGAATACCTGATGATCAAGCTGAGCGAGATCGGCATTCCGACCCATTTCGTGCGCCGGCTTAACATGCGCGAACAGCTGGTTCGCGAGGTCGAGATCATTCCCGTCGAAGTCGTCATCCGCAATGTCGCGGCAGGTTCGCTGACCAAGCGGTTCGGCATGGAAGAGGGAACGCCCCTGCCCCGCTCGATCGTCGAGTATTACTATAAATCCGACGAGCTGGACGATCCGATGATCTCGGAGGAACACATCACTGCGTTCGGCTGGGCCTCGCCCCAGGAAATGGACGAAATCATGCACATGTCGCTGCGGATCAACGATTTCCTGACTGGGCTGTTTCTGGCGATCGGTATCCGGCTGGTGGATTTCAAACTCGAATACGGGCGCTGGTGGAACAACGACGAGGTGCGGGTCGTCCTTGCCGACGAGATCAGCCCGGACAACTGCCGCCTGTGGGATGTGTCCACCAACGAAATCATGGACAAGGACCGCTTCCGCCGCGATCTCGGCAGCGTCGAGGAAGCCTATCAGGAAGTCGCGCGGCGTCTTGGAATTCTGCCCGAAAGCGGCACCGCCGGCGACATGGACGGCCCCTCGGTAATGCAGTAAGGCCCGGCCCGCCTCCATGGACGGCAACCGGGAACATCCTACAGGCCCGGTCTTTCTGATCGTTCTCGCAACGATATCGATGTTCCTTCCGCTGTCGCTGCATCTCTTCTTTCCGGCGCTGCCGTCCGTAAAAGCCTATTTCACAACGACGGAAACGATCGCCAACCTGACGGTCAGCCTGCCTCTGTTCGTCATGGCGTTTTCGTCGCTGGTGTACGGATCTCTGTCGGACCGTTTCGGGCGCCGCCCGGTCCTGCTGGGCTCCATAACCCTTTTCGTCGCCGGATCGGTCCTGTCCGCGATGGCCGACAATATCTGGCTGCTTGTCGCCGGGCGTATAATTCAGTCGGCCGGCGGCGGCGGCGGCCTGGGACTTGCCCGCAGCATCGCCCGCGACGTGTTCGGCGCCGACCGTCTCATGAAGGTACTGTCCTATCTGACGATGGCCTATGCGCTCGGCCCGATGATCGCGGGCCCCGTCGGCGGCGCGCTGGTGGATATGGGCGGCTGGCGCAGCATCCTGATCGCAGCCGGGACATTCGGCGCATTTATCGGAATAGTCTGCTGGTTCGTCATGATCGAAACCCACACCGATCGCGCCGCAAGCGACCGCGGGTTCAGCCTGTTCCGCGGCTACGGGACGCTGCTGCGCAATCTGCGCTTCAATGCCTACGTGTTGCAGTCCGGATTCGCCACCGCGGTTTTTTTCACCATGGCAACGGCCAGTTCGTTCCTGATGATCGATTACCTGGACCGTCCGGCATCGGAATACGGATTGTATTTCATGTGCTTTCCGGCCGGGTTCCTCACCGGCTCCCTGATTTCAAGCCGGCTGGCGGGTCGGGTGCGGATCGAAGTCATGGTCCTGGTCGGCAGCCTGCTGCTGGCCACCGGGGTATTTACGCAGGTCGGGTTCATATTCGCCGGTATCGTCACACCGCTGACGATCTTCCTGCCCGGTTTTCTCGCGATTCTGTCCCAGGGAATTTCGCTGCCGAGCGCGCAGTCCGGTGCCATCAACGTCGCCGGTCCGCTGGCCGGCACCGCGGCAGGAATCGGCGTGTTCATTCAGCTGCTCTCGGCGGCTGTTTCGACACAGCTGTTCGGGTTCGTCGCCGACGGAACGCCTTATCCCATGGCGATCGTGGTGACGGTCTTCACCGTTTTTGCTCTCGCGGTCGGAATTATTCCGTTTGTGACCCGGAAACGGACGGATACCGCCTGAGGCGGTTTCAGGCATTCAGCCCCATCTGCCAGAAAGCTTCTTCCAGCCGGGTTGCCTGCGCAAACGTCGCGGCAATCTCCTCGAACCTTGCATCGCCGCCTTTTGCGGCCGCCAACCGGTCAAGCTGGGCGACGGCGCCGTCCGCTATGTCCCGGTACTCGTCGCCGGCATACATCTCGATCCAGGCGCGGTACGGATTGCCGTCCATGACGGTGTCGGGATCGGCCGCCAGCGCCGCGCCGATCTCGCCGTAGCCGACGATGCACGGCGCCAGCGCGACGTGCAGATCCAGCAGGTCGCCAGCCATGCCGCGTTCGAATACGTAGCGGGTATAGGCCGTCGTCTCCATCGCTTCCGGGGCGGACGCCATGTCGGCCTCGGCCAGCCCCCAGTCGGCGCAGAATTTCACATGCAGATCCATCTCCACGTCGACGATGCCGGACAGGGCGGCCGCCGCTCCGCGGATTTCGGCCAGGTCGTCGGCCTTGAATGCCGCGAGCGCCCAGGCGCGGGCGAAATGGATCAGGAAAAGGTAATCCTGGATCAGGTAATGGCGAAAACTCTTTTCCGGCAGTGTCCCGGCGGCGAGCTGGCGAACGAAATCGTGCCGGGTATAGCGTTCCCAGTCGGCGGCGCAGGATGTTTTCAGGCGCTCGAAAATCGGCGGCGTTCCGTCAGTCATTCAGAAAAATCCCGCATCACATCTGATTGTTGGTGGACGCCGGCAGCAGCAGCACCATCCCGTCCAGTTCGTCGGTCACGACGATCTGGCAGCCGAGCCGCGATGTCGGCCGCACACCCCAGGCCAGATCGAGCAGGTCTTCTTCCTCGTTCGACGGATCGTCGAGCCTGTCGAAATACGCGCCATCGACGATCACATGGCAGGTGGAACACGCCATCACGCCCTCGCAGGCGCCTTCGATGTCGATGTTATTGTCCCACGCCGCCTGCAGCACTGTGATGCCGGCCGCAACCTCGACAGGTGTCTCGACGCCCTCTGCCGTCTTGAACACGATCCTGGGCACCGCTCTACTCCGCCGCCCGTGCGTTGCCGGCGCGTTCGTAAATTCTGCCCCACTCGGCGACGAACCGGTCGATATCGTCCTCCGTCGTATCCCAGCCGAGACTCACGCGCAGCGCGCACAGTGCCTCGTCATCGCCGACGCCCATCGCGGTCAGCACGTAAGGCGGTTCGATCCGGCCCGCGGAACAGGCCGACCCGGCGCTGACTTCGATCCCGGCAAGATCGAACGACATCACCTGTGTTTCGGAGCTGACGCCCGGCATCATCAGCTTCGACGTATTGGGCAGGCGCGGCGCATCACCCCCGAACACGCGCATGCCCGGGGTCGATTGCAGCAGGCGCGCTTCCATCCGGTCCCGCAAACCGGCAAGCGCGGCGTATCCGTCCATCCGCTCGGCCGCGATTTCAGCCGCACGGCCCAGCGCCGCGATATGGGCGACGCTTTCGGTGCCGCCGCGAAGGCCCCGTTCCTGCCCGCCGCCGCGCATCAGGCAGTCGGCACTGTCGGGCGATCGCACGATCAGCGCGCCGACGCCCTGCGGCCCGCCGAACTTGTGTCCGGTCAGGGCCATGGTGTCTGCGCCGAGTTCGGCGAAATCGACCGGAATTTTTCCGACCGCCTGTACGGCGTCGCAGTGCAGGGAAGCGCCGTAACGATGCGCGATCTCCGCCGCCGCCGCCACCGGCTGCAGCACGCCTGTTTCGTTGTTGGCCAGCATCAACGCCACCATCTGCGGGCCGTCGGTTGCCGCCAACGCTCTTTCCAGCGCGGTCAGGTCGATCACGCCGTTCCCGTCCACGGGGATGCGGTGCGCGCCGGGACACGCATCCAGCACCGCCGGATGCTCGACCGCGCTGACGAAGGTACGGGCGGGATCGCAGGGCCGCATGACCTGATTATCCGCTTCGGTACCACCGCTGGTGAACACCACCTGATCGGGCGCGGCGCCCACCAGCTCTGCGACCTTTCTGCGGGCGTCTTCTACCGATTTCCGGGCCTCACGCCCGGCGCCATGCACCGACGAGGCATTTCCGACAACGGCCATTGCACCGGCAAGGGCGTCGATTACCTCGGGGCGGATCTTCGCCGTTGCGTTGTAGTCTAGATAAATACGCTGGTTCATAAACGCCTCGGTTCTGCGGGTTTCAAGGGCCGGGGAGCAGAAAAACGCACCCTTCGTGTCCGCAATGCTTGAAATCGCCACCCGCGATTGTGCTATATTCCGCCCGCTCAAAATCCGACCGGTCTGATTCGTCCCGCAGCGGCGGCCTCACTGCCCGTTTCGCGTGGGAACTTACGTCCCGGAACGGGTTAGTCAACCAGCGCCGGAACCGCGACGAACCGCGAAATCCGGACGCGATGCGGAATCGACAGGGAACACCCGATGCCGGAAATAATTTTCAACGGACCCGAAGGCCGGCTGGAAGGCCGTTATCATCACAGCAAAGAGGAAAATCCGTCGATTGCCCTGATGCTGCACCCACATCCGCAATATGGCGGGTCGATGAACAACCGGGTCATCTATCAGATGTATCACTGTTTCGTGCGGCGCGGGTTTTCGGTGCTGCGGTTCAATTTCCGCGGAGTCGGGCGCTCGCAGGGCGGTTACGACGAAGGCATCGGCGAACTGTCGGATGCCGCCGCGGCGCTCGACTGGCTGCAATCGGCAAATCCCGACGCGCCGCAATGCTGGATCGGCGGGTTCTCGTTCGGCGCCTGGATCGGCATGCAGCTGCTGATGCGCCGGCCGGAAATCACCGGCTTCATCTCCGTCGCCCCGCCCGCCAGCATGTACGATTTCTCGTTCCTTGCCCCCTGCCCCTCCTCCGGGCTGTTCCTGCATGGCGGGGACGACAAGGTGGTGCCCGTGGAATCCGTCGGCGCGCTGGCCGAAAAGCTGGCGCATCAGCGGGAAATCACCATCGACTACCGGATCGTCGAAGGGGCCGATCACTTCTTCAACACCAAGGTCGACGAAATGACCGAGCAGCTGGAGGACTACCTCAACCAGGTGATCATCGGCGTCAATCCGGTTCAGGCCGACGTGCCGGCGGAAGAAGAACTGCAGTAAAGGAACGGCGTTCCGATTGACCGTGGCTTTCACACCGCCATAAGATACCGGATGGCTGATTTCACGCTTCACAAGCTGCACGATTCCCTCGGCGCCGAGGTGCGCGGGCTGGACCTGTCACAGCCGTTGCCGGACGATACCCGGGAAGCCCTGATCCGGGCCTGGCTCGACCTTCTAATCCTGTTGTTCCGCGACCAGGAACTGACGCCGGAGGCCCAGCGCGCGTTCTGCCTGCAATTCGGCGAGCTTGGCGGGCGGCTGCGGAAGGCGGAAGAACGGCCCGAAGGCCATGATGCCGACAACATCATGCTGGTGACCAACGTCCGCAAGAACGGCGTGCCGATCGGATCGCTGCCCGACGGCGAGATGTTCTTCCATCATGACAAGTGCTATGCGGCGGAACCCGACTGGGGAACGATGCTTTATGCGATGGAAGTCACCCGGGTCGGCGGGCACACGCTGTTCGCCAACATGTACGACGCATGGGAGACCCTGCCCGACGACCTGAAAGCGAAAATCGACGGCCGCAAGGTGCTGCAGATCTACAAATACCTGCCCACCGAACGGGTCGACCTGACCGACGGGATCGACAAATACGACCACCAGTGGCAGCCCATCGTCATCACCCATCCGAAAACCGGCCGCCGCGCGCTGTACGTCAACGAACTGATGTCGGCACTGATCGACGGCTACGACGAGGACGAAAGCCGCGACATCATCGAAGCGCTGAACGAGCACGTGAAATCGTCGGATATCGTCTACGACCATAAATGGCGGCGCGGCGACCTGATGATGTGGGACAACTGGTGCACTATTCACGCCCGGACCGACTTCCCCCGCGACCAGACCCGGATGCTGCGGCGCTATACGATTTCAGGACAGGCGTTGAGCGCCTGAGCGCGAACGGTTCCTTGTTTTCTGCAAGGGCGTGTATTGAGCCTGATCCCCGCGGCCACCTAAGCAACCGCGGGTAGGGTTCCGGCTGTTTCCACGATTTCGCCAATCCCATCTCCCGGAGGCGGGTTTGGGTAAGGATTTCAGACAACCGCACACGACTGTTTCTTGACTATTCAAGATGCATCGTTAAACAAAACGCAGGAAGGGATGGACACTGGATGACAACAAAGCTTCACGAGTCCTTTGCGCTCCGTGACGAGATCGAAGGTTCGTCAGACCGCGCATTCGGCATTGTATTCACCGTCGTTTTTTTCGTGGTCGGCCTGTGGCCATCGCTGTTCGGGCAGGGCGATATTCGCCTCTGGGCCATGATAGCGGCGGCTGCAATCCTTCTCGTTGCGATTGTTATTCCCCGCATCCTCGCACCGGCGAACCGACTATGGGGACGTTTCGGATTGCTGTTGCACAAAGTCGTCAATCCGATCGTCATGGGCCTGATCTTCTTTCTGACGGTAACGCCTACGGGGCTGATCATGCGAGCGCTGGGCAAGACTCCCCTGACACTGGAAGCCGACCCTGAAGCGGAAAGCTACTGGATTCTGCGCGACCCGCCCGGTCCGCAACCGAAATCCATGGCGGATCAGTTCTAAGCGCAGCTATGGCCTTTTTCGCAGAACTGTTCCGCTTTCTGGCCGTCCGCAAGAAGTTCTGGCTGCTGCCTATTCTGGTCATGATGGTGCTGATTGGCGGACTGGTGGTGCTCACCCAGGGTTCAGCAGTGGCACCTTTCATCTACACCATTTTCTAGGGGACGCCAGAGAATGCAGGTTCTCGGTATCTCCGCTTTCTACCACGATAGTGCAGCGGCTCTGGTCCGTGACGGCGATATCGTCGCCGCAGCGCAGGAAGAACGCTTCACGCGAAAAAAATTCGATGCCGATTTTCCGTCCAGATCCATCGAATACTGTCTGGCGGAAGCGGGCACTACACTGGATCAGATCGACTACGTCGCGTTCTACGACAAGCCCTTCCTGAAATTCGAACGGCTGCTAGAGACCTATGTCTCGTTTGCCCCGCGGGGCTTCAAATCCTTCTCTATGGCGATCCCGGTGTGGCTCAGGGAAAAACTGTTTCAGAAAAGTCTTCTCAAGTCGAAGCTAAAGGCGTTCGCTCCGGAGACGAAATGGGACGACCGGATAATATTCTCCGAGCACCATCAAAGCCATGCGGCAAGCGCGTTTTACCCGTCACCGTTCGAGCGGGCGGCCATCCTCACAATGGACGGCGTCGGCGAATGGGCAACGACATCGCTGGCACTCGGTGAGGGGAGCAATATGCAAATCACGCGGGAAATACACTTCCCGCACTCGATCGGGCTCCTTTATTCGGCCTTCACTTACTATACCGGCTTTCGCGTCAATTCCGGCGAATACAAGGTCATGGGCCTGGCACCTTACGGCGAACCAAAGTTTCGCGATCTCATTCTCGACAACCTGGTAGATATCAAGGAGGACGGTACCTACCGCCTGAACCTGGACTATTTCGACTATTGCACCGGCCTGACCATGACCAACGACCGGTTTTCGTCGCTTTTCGGCGCGCAACCCCGGGATCCCGAGACGCGTCTCACTCAGAGGGAAATGGACCTGGCAGCATCCGTCCAGTCAGTGGTCGAGGAGATTGTCCTCCGGCTCGGTCGATCGATCGCGGCAGAAACGGGCGAACGCAATCTGTGTCTGGCCGGTGGGGTCGCGTTGAACTGCGTCGCGAACGGCAAGCTTTTAAGGGACGGCGCGTTCGATAATATCTGGATACAACCGGCGTCGGGAGATGCGGGCGGTTCCCTGGGGGCCGCATTGACCGCTTATTACGGCTTTCTCGAGCAGCCGCGCCAATCAAACGGCGCCATGGACGGGATGAAGGGCTCGTTTCTCGGTCCACGCTTCGACCGGGCCGAGGTCGAGCGCAGGCTAACGGATATCGGGGCAAGCTTCACGACGATGGAACCCGACGACACCATCTGCCGGACGGCCGAAGAACTTGCAAACGGCAAGGCTGTCGGCTGGTTTCAGGATCGCATGGAGTTTGGCCCCAGATCTCTTGGCGGTCGATCCATCCTGGGCGACCCCCGCTCTCCGACGATGCAGAAAACGCTGAACCTTCGGGTAAAATATCGGGAGTCCTTCCGTCCCTTCGCCCCCTCCGTCCTGCGTGAAGACGTGTCGGAATGGTTCGAACTGGACGACGACAGCCCCTACATGATGCTGGTCGCAGACATAGCCGCCCACCACCGGCGCGAAATGACTGTGGAAGAATCCGCCCTGTGGGGGATCGACAAGCTCAACGTTCCGCGCTCCGATATTCCGGCAGTCACGCATGTCGATTACTCGGCGCGAATACAGACCGTTCACCGCGATACCAATCCGCGCTATCACGACCTGCTGACCCGCTTCAAGGCGGAGACAGGGTGTCCGGTGCTTGTAAACACCAGTTTCAACGTGCGCGGCGAACCGATTGTATGTACGCCGGAGGACGCGTTCCGTTGCTTCATGGGATCCGACATCGAAATTCTGGTGGTTGGCGACTGCTTTTTAAGGAAAGAAGACCAGGACCCGGCGCTAAAGCAGAATTACAAGGATGCCTTCGAACTTGACTGATCTCCGAAAAGGCTGTGCATCAATCGTTCGGGTCTTGGGCTGGAACGCCGGACTTTTGATCCTAGTGCTGTTGGTAGTCGAATTGATCTTCGGGAATTGGCTCTCCGAACAGCATCTCGGGCTCCTCATGGTTCCCCGCAACGTTGAAATCGAACACGTTCTAGATCACGTTCCCGGCAAACCGACGGTACGGTACACGAGAGACGAATACGGACTTCGCGGCCAATACGAAAAGCCGTCGGACATCGAAGTGCTCGTTGTCGGAGGCAGCACAACCAACGAACTGTACGTGGGAGACAGCAATACTTTTGTCGACATCATGCGTCAGCGACTCGACGAAATGGGACTGCCCATGGTGATCGTCAACGCCGGCGTTGACGGTCATTCGACAATTGGCCACACGCGAGCCTTCGATGTCTGGTTTTCTCGCATTCCCGGCTTGGCCCCCAGGTGGGTGGTTTTTTACATCGGCATCAACGACGTCTATGTCGCTGACCAGGCGCGCTATGACAATACGATCGCCGAGAGCGGCGACACGATGCAAAAACTCATTCGCAGGTTCAAGAACGACAGCGTTCTGTACCAGGTTTTCCGCATTGTGCGGGGTGCGCTTCGGGCAAGGGACGTCCGTGTAATATATGGAACCGACGCCTCTGCCCGTTATTTTCCCGTGAGTATCACGCCAACCGAACGTGCCGCTGCGACCGCCACCTCTAAGAAACCGCAAGGCTTGCCTCAGTTTCGGAATAGACTGCATGCGCTGGTTGACAAAGTCGAAGATTGGGGCGCGAAGGCGATTTTCGTGACCCAACGGCGGGGCGATGTGCGTTACGACGGCAACGTCCTGCGCGGTGCGAGCGATGCTGCGATCAGAGCGCAGATCGTACTAGACAGAATAAATGCGGTAACGTTGTCAGTCTGTGCGAAGACCGACGCGCTATGCGTCGATCTGGCCAGCGAGATCCGCTTCCAAAACGGCGATTTCAGCGACCATGTTCACACGACGCGGCAAGGCTCCGAACGTGTCGGAACGTTTTTGGCAAAGAAACTCGCCCCCATTTTTCGCGGGCATTGAAGTACGCCCCGACAGAGCTGCACGTTGCAGAATCACCCGAATACCGAAAATATCGACCTGTCCAGTGCCCGGATTTCCCGACCCGGGAATATAAAGAAGCCGACCCCGAAGGGTCGGCTCAAACGCCCCCTGAACGAACCCCGGAGAGTTCCTCAGCGGTGCACGGCTGATCGGGCTTCTTGCCATTTTTATTATTTTTGGCCGGCCCTTGCGCCGTATCTGTATGATGGAAATCGCCGTCGCGGCTGATGGGCCGGTCTCGGCGGTTAATTCGAACGTTTCATCCCCGGGCAGTTATGACGTTTTTATGTCGTTGCGGACGCTACGCTAACAGGAAATCGCACAAGGTCAATTCCGCACCTCGCAGCCTCGTGCACACGGAAACGGCATGACGTCGATCGTCGCCGACCTTGGGCGCCTGCCCGGCCCGGTGCGCGGCGTGCTGTGGATGATTCTCTCCAGCCTGTTCTACGCATTGATCTACGTGGTGGTCCGCGGGTTGGCGGAAAGCTTCGCCGTTAACCAGATCGTTTTCTTCCGTGCCTTGCTGGGATCGGCGTTCATGCTGCCCTGGCTGTTTTCGGCCGGCCTCGGCGCGCTGTATACGCGGCGCATGTCCACCTATCTGTGGCGCATGCTGTTCAGCTATGTCGGTGCGGTGGCGTGGATGTACGGCATCGCCGGCATGCCGCTGGCTGATGCGAACGCGCTGATGTTCACCATGCCGCTGTTCACGGTCGTGCTGGCCGCGATCTGGCTGGCGGAAAGGCCGGGACTGCACCGCATCGCCGCGACCATCGTGGGCTTCGCGGGGGCCCTGGTCATCCTGCGGCCCGGCATGATCGAGGTGTCGACCGCCGCGCTGGCCACGCTGTTCGCCGCGGCGATGTTCTCCGGCGCGCTCATCGGCAGCAAGATGCTGACGGCGACGGAGAACCCCAACGCCATGGTGTTCTATCTCTATACGCTGATGATCCCGCCGGCGGCAGTCGGCGCGCTGTTCGACTGGACCAACCCGGGCGTCGACGACATCCCGCTGCTGATCGCGCTCGGCGTCTGTACGGTCGGCGCGCAGCAGTGTCAGACACGGGCATTCCGGGCCGCGCCCGCCAGCCTTGTGGTCATTATCAACTACGTGCAGCTTCCGCTGATCGCCCTGTTCGGCTGGCTGATCTTTTCGCAGACCACCGACGTCTGGACCTGGGCGGGCGCGGCTGTAATCTGTGCCAGCACCTATTACGTGAGCTACCGCGAGGGGCGGAACGCCCGCAGAACTGCAGCCACCAAAACCGAGGGAGACAAGTCATGAACGAGCAACCGCGCGGCGGCGCCTGGGAAGTCGTCAAGAACACCAAACCACGGATCCGCCACACCATGCTGCGGGTCAGGGATCTGGAGAAATCGATAGACTTCTACACCCGTCTGTTCGGCATGACCCTTTTCCGGCGCATGGACAACGAAGGCGGCAAATATTCCGTCGCCTTCGTCGGCTATGATGACGAGAACACGCACCCGGCTATCGAGCTGACCTACAACTGGGGCCAGGACGACGATTACGACAAGGGCGACGGGTTCGGCCACATCGCCATCGGCGTGCCCGATCTGTACGCGCTGTGCGAAAAGCTGGAAGCAGAGGGCGTCGACATCCCGCGTCCCGCCGGACCGCTGAAGCACGTCGGCCCCAACGCCTCGATCATCGCCTTCGTCCGCGACCCGGACGGCTACATGATCGAGCTGGGGGAACGGGCCTAACCCTTTGCCGGAATGCCCTTATAAGCGTCGTCGCCCCAGATTTCCTTCACGCGCTGGTTCCGGCCGCAGTTCCAGCGGTAGTATTTATATCGCAGCGGACTCTTGGTGTAGTAATCCTGATGATAGTCCTCGGCCGGGTAGAACTTGGCCGCGGCCTCCACCGGCGTGAAAATCTTCTGACCAAGCTTCTTCATCGCCGCCGCCTTGGACGCCTCGGCCAGTTTCCGCTGTTCCTCGTCATGCACGAAGACGGCAGTTTCGTACGGTTCCCCCCGGTCGCAGAACTGGCCGCCGCTGTCGAGCGGATCGATCGAATGCCAGAACACGGTCAGCAACTGTTCGTAGGTCACCTTCTTAGGATCGTAGGTAACCTGCAGCGCTTCGTGATGTCCGGTATTGCCGCGGCCTATTTTCCGGTAGGTCGGGTTTTCCGTGCGGCCGCCGGTGTAGCCGGATATCGTTTTCAGCACGCCGGGCACCTTGTCGAAATCGGATTCGATGCACCAGAAACACCCGCCGGCAAAGGTGGCAATTCTGGTTTCCTGCGCCGCAGCGGATGCGGCAGCGGCGGCGACGCCCAGCGCCGCAGCGCCGGCCAGTATAAATTTCCTCAAGTCCCGTCTCCCACGAAGTTCTCGTGGAATATGGTCAGAATCGGGCGGATTGGCAGTAACATTGCCGTTATCGGGCATTCCCGACGGGCTGCTTACTCCAGTGGCAGCCCCGCCAGGGATATCGGTTCGGCCGGGTCGTTGTTGTCCGGTGCGACATCGCCCGACACGGCCAGTTCCGTCACCGGTACTTCGCCGCACGGATCTATGACAGTCACGGCGGAGCCGGACGGCGCTCCCGACGGAGGCATCTGCAACGTCACGACCAGCGCGACCGCAACGAGGGCTGCTGCGACCGCGACTGCCCGGTTACGGAACAGGCTGTTGACGGATACCGGGGCCGGACGCGGCGCCATCAGGCGGACACGCGCTTCGAGGGTATCCGACGGCGGCGGGGGTTTCAGCGTCGCCAGCGCTGCGTCGAGCTGCTTGTCGGTGAGTTCATCGATTTTACGCGTCATCGTCCTACTCCGATCAGATCCTCGCGGCTGTGCTCCAGCGCCGTCCGCATCGCCCGGCGGGCGCGGGCCAGCAGGGATTCCGCGGCGTGTTCGCTGAGCGTCAGAATGGCGACCGCTTCCTTTCCAGGATGCCCCTGATAATAAACAAGAATTAACATGGTTTTCTGCCGGTGGGGCAGCTCCCGGAGCGCCTTGTGCACTGACCGCCGGGTATCGAGCTGCCCGTCCAGATGGGGCTGAATATCGATCACGCCGGTTTCCTCGACGGTCTCGATCGGGTCCTCTGGCCGCCGGGCCCGCAACCGGTCGATACAGAGATTGCCGGCGACCCGGTACAGCCAGGTGCGTACCTTGGCACCGCCGGGCTCCCAGTCGAGCGCCTTCTTGGAAAACCGCAGCAGCGTTTCCTGGGCGATGTCTTCCGCTTCCGACCGGTCTTTCAGCCGGTACCACGCGAAGGAGACGACGGACGCCAGGTGACGTGCCACCAGCATATCCCAGGCCGCTGAATCTCCATCCGCCGCGCGCCGGACAAGATCGTCGTCCGTGGGGTCATCGGGGATTTCGGCGCGCTCGGTCATTTTTTATTTGTGCTTTCGAGAACCGCGATGCCGCTGGAACTGCGGCGCCTCGCCACTGGTAATCCCGCCATCGGCGTTCTTGTCGTAGCGTTTGAACCAGCGCGCCGACGGGGCCGATATTTCATCTGCGGTCAGTACGGCGTCGCCGTTGGCGTCCATCAGATCGAAAAGCGTCGACGTATGCAGCCGCTGGAACCACCAGCCGCGACGGCGGAATTCAGCGACCGACAGCTTGCCGTCACCGTCGATATCGGCGGCGCCGATCAAACGGCGCTGCTCCGCACGGATTTCATCCAGCGTCACCTTGCCGTCGCTATCGGTGTCGATCAGCTGGAACGTGCGGGACGCGGCGCGTCTTCCGTAGATTCCGCGGCGGCGGGAAACGTGAGCGTCGAGGTCGCGAGGAGTACCAACGCGACGGCGCAGGCGGGGATCACATTAGGGATCATCTTCATTACCTCTTCAAGGAAACCGGATATGCACTCAACACGCATTGTACGAAGGATATCCGTCGTTGCCCCAAGGATTTTGAGCAGATGCGAACGTGGTTAACCAGGAGTTAAGCATCGGTCGTTACGCTCGGTCGGAATCCGACCGTTGACTTCGAGCTCCCTGCCAGCGTCTCGAATAGTTCTTCCTGTCAGCATGCGGCGTATAGAGGACATCGAAATGGCGACCACTCTCGCATTGGATCCGACCACGGAACAGCTTGCACAGCAAGCGATGGCGCATTGCCAATCGGGTGAGATCGACGCGGGTATCGGGATATTCCGTCGTTTGACGGATATTGAACCCGACGCGGCCTGCTACTGGGGTCATTTGGGAGCCGCGCTCACACTAAAGGGAGATATCGACGGCGGTATCTCAAGTTTTCAAAAAGCGCTGGAAATCGATCCGGACGACGTAAATGCGGTCACGAGCCTCCTACATGCGCTGTCGCTCAAACATGACAGGGCCAGCAGGTCGGGAGACCGGCGTCTGGCGTTAGAGACGTCTCGGCAAATTCTGGCGATTGATCCGGATCATTTTTCCACCCGCACCAACCTGTTCGAATATCTAGCAGATGATAATGAGAAAAGTGGGCTCGCCGATTTTTCTCCCCGGTTAAAACCGGAGGACATCGGGACGAAAATACTCATCGCCTGCATGCCCAAGAGCGGCTCGACCTGGTTGAACAAAGCCCTGCAGAGGATGACAGGATATGGGCACGACCAGTACACCTTGGCTTACCTGCAGAACGAACAGGAGATCCACCTGCCGCGTGTTATTGCTTCCGCCCGTGAGCATGCGATCATCCAGCAGCACTGCCGAGCAACGGCACCCAACGTTTCCATTCTTCAGGCGTTTGGCATTCGACCGATCGTACTGATCCGTAACCTGTTGGACGCGCTCATCAGCATGCACGATTTTTATGACAACGGTGCCGTGCGCAATACGTTCCATCGCGCCGACTGGCCGGAGCTGGATGAAGAAACGAAGCGCGACCTGATCGTCGAAACCGTTGCCCCCTGGTATGTGCAGTTCTACGCTTCGTGGGTGCAAGCCGACGGCACGGAAAAGCTTCCCGTTCTGTGGATTTCATACAAAGACATGATCGGCGACAAACCGGGAACGCTATCGAAAATAGCGGCGCATTACGGTCAGTCCGTTTCGGAGGCGTGTATCAAAGAAACCATCTCTGGCGTCGATGGTGATCGGGCCGATACCCGGTTTAATAAAGGCCGGGCCGGACGCGGTGCGGAGGCTTTCTCCGCAGAACAACAGGATCGTATCCGCGCCCTGACCCGTTTTTACCCTTCCGTCGATTTCTCGCCCATCGGCTTGTAACGGCACCGCCTTTTTTCGATACTCCGCGAAATTCAGGCGGAGAAAGATATATGGCGTACGAATCCTTACGGCCCTGGCTTCAGGTGCTGGAACAGCAGGGCATGTTCAAATGGGTCGATAAGGAGGTCGACAAGGACTGGGAGATCGGCGCCGTCCTGCGCATGATCTTCCGCGCCATGGACGAAGACAACCGCTACGGCATCGGTTTCCGCAACATCAAGGGCTTTGAAGGCGGCCGCGTGGTCGGCGGCGTGGTGGCGTCGTCGCGCAAGATGATTGCCGCGGCGCTGGGCTGCGAGCCCAACCTGGAAGACATCCACGAACGCGTCACCAGCGGCATGAACGCGCCGATCGAACCCGTTCTTGTCGACAGCGGCCCGTGCCAGGAGGTCGTCATCGAGGGCGACGACGTCGACCTGACCAAGCTGCCGGTGCCGATCTGGACGCCGGAGAAAGATGCCGGGCCGTATCTGACGCCACTCTGGGTGACCAAGGACCCCGACACGGGGCGGCGCAATATCGGCATCCGCCGCTGCCAGGTGAAGAGCAAAAATACGACCGGCATCCTGTTCGGCGCCCCCGACCGCGGCGGTGCGATCCATCACGAAAAATACAAGCAGCGCGGCGAACACATGCCCGCCGCCATCTTCATCGGCGGCGATCCGATCCAGTACCTGGTCGCGCCCGCCCGCTACGGCGCCGATGAACTGGCCGTCGCCGGCGGCATTCGCGGCGAGGCCATCGAGATGGTGAAGTGCAAAACCGTCGATCTGGAAGTCCCCGCCCATGCCGAGATCATCATCGAGGGCGAAGTACTGATGGACCACACCGAGCCGGAAGGCCCGTTCGGGGAATTCACCGGCTACATGGCCGGGGGACGGGAAGGTCCGGTGTTCCGCGTCAACTGCATCACACACCGGAAAGACCCGATCGTGATGGGGGTGATCAGCCAGTTCCCGCCGTCGGAATCCTCGATGATCAAGCGGGCGCTGCTCGAAGCCGGGCTGAAGAAGCACCTGACGGAGGACCTTAACCTGCCGGGCATCCACGACGTGCACGCGCTTGAAGCCGGCGGCGGGACCGCAACGCTGTGGATCAGCATGAAGAAGATGTATTCCGGTCATGTCGACCAGACCGCCTTCGGCACCATGGGCCATTTCGGGATGAGCTATTTCAAATGGATCGTCATCTGCGACGACGATATCGACATCAACGATCCGTTCATGCGCGACTGGGTGATGGCGTGGCGGGTCCGCCCCGACAAGGACATCAAGACGATTCCCGACACCGCGTCGGTCGAACTGGACCCGTCCTCGTTCGAACCGGGCCTGACCCAGGCGGATATCGGCGGCACCAAAATGGTAATCGACGCGACCAAGAAGTGGGACTACCCCGCCGTCTCCCTGCCGCCGCTGGAAAAAATGCGCGAGGTCGCCGACAACTGGGACGACTACGGCCTGCCGGAACTGGACGAGTTGAAACTGCCGCGGGAGGGGTGATCAATATCCTGGAAGACGGGAATTACAAAGATGGACGATCTTGACCTGGAGACTCACCGACGTTTGTACCCCTATCTATTTGAAGAAGGAGCAATCAACGATGAGACGAAAGAATATTTCGAAAATCAGGCATTAGAACTGCACATAATTTGTGTCCGGCAGGCGATCCAAGATACTGCCTTACAAGCAGTCTGAACGTCAGAAAACATGCGCACGGATTATGGCGCAACCTATATTCGGTTCGGTGTATCCAGACGCTTGTTCATGATTTTGAGTTCTTTTAACGAGATCGTCCGGTTAATTCCTCTTGATCGACAGGAGCCTTTGGTGCTCGACGAATCAAAACTGCTCATGAAGGAATTAAACTCCCTCTATATCAATATTAGAGGCGTATTGGACAATTTAGCTTGGGCGGCCCTCAACGATTTTGGAATAATCGATCAAGATGACATCAGACCGCAGTCAGTACATGTATTTTCCAAAGAACTGAAAGAGTGCGAACAACTTATAGATTTGTATGGTGAAATCGGTGTTTTCGAAAACTGGGGAAGTGATTTAGGCGAAAGAAGGAACCCGCAGCACATCGGATTCCGTTAACTATACCTCCGTCGCTCTTAAACCCAGAAGAAGGCAAGAGGTACCAAGAACTTTTCAATGACTATTGGAACGCGGCGGCGAATCAGGAATTTGACCAAGCGAAAGAGTTGATGGACGCTATAGATCAGGTCGGCAAATTCGTACCGGTATTTACACATCATCCACATCAACAACCGATGCTGATCTTTCCAACTCTACCTACCGACTTTGCCAATACGATAAAGATCAGTCGTGCATTTCTGAGCAAGCTAGACACCTCAGAATAAGCCCCTCGGCCGCCAAATTTGGCTCCGATTATTAAAGACTAACCCACCGCCCCCAGAAACGCGCTCACCGTTTTCAGGAACGCCCCGGGCTGGTCCGCATGCACCCAGTGCGACGCGTCCTTGATTGTCACCGTCCGCGCCTTGGGAAACAGTTCCAGGATACGGGCGCGGTGGTCGTCCCGGATGTAGGCGGAATGCTCTCCGGCGATGAAGGCCGTCGGTCCCTCATACGTCGCGCCGTCGGGCACCGGAAAGGCGGAGATACCGCTCATCCCGGCAGCGATCGCCTGCAGGTTGATGCGCCACTGGAATCCGCCGTTGGCGCGTTCCAGATTGGTCATCAGAAACGCGGTGATCCCGGGATCGTCGACCTCTTCACGCAGTTCCTCCTCCAGTTCCGCCCTCCGGTGATCGCCCGACAGATCGAGCATCTGCATGGCCGCGATGTAGTCCAGCATGTCGTGGCCATAGGTCACCGGCGCGATATCGACGACGATGAGCCCTTTCAGCAGGCCGGGCTGATCGAGCGCGAGACGCATCGCGACCTTGCCGCCCATGGAATGCCCGAGGACGACAGGATCTTTCAGTCCCGCGCCGTCAATGAACCCGGCCACGTCCTCCGCCATTTCCCCGTAGGTCATCGACGACGCGCGCGGCGAGGCGCCGTGATTGCGGAGATCGAGCGCGTAGACGCGATGGGTTTCGGCAAGCGTCCGGGCGATCCCGGCCCAGTTGCGGGCGGAACCGAACAGCCCGTGCATCACGATCAGCGGCGGGCCGTCTGCACCGTATTCGTTGCAGGCGAGTTCAAGCATGACCTGGAGGTATCATGGCGGAGACGACTCGTCACTTTCCGAGAAACCGGCTCCGGTTCCCTAGTTCATCACCTCGCCGCCGTCGATGGTCATGATGTGGCCGGTGAGATAGCTCGCCCCCGGCGACAGCAGGAAGACTATGCCGGCCGCGACCTCGTCGGCGGTGCCTAGCCGGTCCATGGGAATGACGGTGGATCGCTGGGCCATCTTTTCGGCGATCTCGTCCTCGGCGAGTTCGCCGCGCCACAGGGGCGTGTCGATGGGACCCGGCGCCACTGCGTTGACGCGGATGCCGAGCGGCGATTTTTCCCGCGCCAGGGATTTCGTGTAGGCGAGAATCGCGCCTTTGGCCGCCGAGTAATGGGCGGTTAGCGACTGGCCGCGAATGGCGTGTATCGACGTGACATTGACGATCGCACCGGCCTTGCGGGCCTGCATGCCGGTCAGAACCGCCCGGGTGACTGCATGCATGCCGAAGACATGCACCCGGAACATGCTCTCGAAATCAGCGTCCGAAATATCCTCCGCGTTCGCCCACTGGAAGATGCCCGCCGTGTTGACCAGGTAATCGATCGGCCCGAGCGCGGCCTCGGCCGCCGTAACGGACGCCGCGACCTGCCCGGAATCGGTGACATCGAGGGTCAGCGCTTGCGCCGTACCGCCGGCTGACACGATCCGGTCCGCAACCGCTTCCGCTAGTCCAGCATCCAGATCCGCCACAGCGACATGCACGCCGTTCTCGGCAAGCCGTTCGGCCGTGGCGCCGCCGATACCGCCGCCCGCGCCGGTAATGAAGGCCACGCCGCTTGTCGGATGATTGCCGGGAGACTCTGTCATATCAGGCCGCCCGGCGCCCGGGCTTCTTCTTGGCCTTCACCTTGATACCGTAGAATTTCGACGGGTTGTGAAACAGGATTTTCTCCCGCTGGCGCTTGGTGATGTCGCGACGGGCGCCTAGATCGTCGCCGGAGCCTTCCCGCGCCTCGAGATGCGGCATGTCTTCCGACACCATGATGTTGTCCTCGCCCAGATAGTCGATCACCTGCGGCAGCAGGCGTTCGCCCGCCTCGCAGGTGGTGTAGACCCGGTCCTTGTAGCTTTCAGGGTTTTTCGACGTGATAGGCTCGAACCCGAAGGATTCCCGGAAGAATTCGGCGACCGGATAGTAATGATCCATGCGTTCGAGATACCAGGGAATCCACCCCGCCCCGCCTTCGAGGAAAACGGCGCGCAGTTTCGGGTTTTTATCCAGAATGCCCCCGCCCACGAACGAATAGAACCCGGCGAGCAGCGGCAGGGTGAACGATACGTTCAGCGACGACGAGTGCTCGTCGCACATCTGACGCATCGGGCCGGGCCAGCCGACATGGACGGCAATGGGCAGATTGCATTCCGCCGCCGCCGCCCAGACACGGTCGTACTTCTTGTCGTGCAGCATGGTATCGCCGACGGAGCCGTAGCACATCAGGCTGACAGCGCCGGCATCCTTGACACGGAAAATTTCCTTTTCCGCCGCCTTGGGGCTGCGCAGCGGCAGCGACGCCGCCCACTTCAAACGATCCGGGGCTTCCGAACAGCGCTCGGCGATCCATTTGTTGTAACTGATTTCCAGCGCCGCCTGAAAATCGTCATCGTCGGTCATCGGCGCGAACAGCAGTTTCGCATAGATGACCTGAACATCCACACCTGCCCTGTCCATATCAGCCAGTCGGGCGGGCACATCCATCAGCGACTGGTTGCCGACGGAAAAATCCTTCATCCCGGCATGGACCGACGTCATCGGACAACCGATCTGGATGGTGCCCGGCCCCCACGTCCATTGCATGGCCTTGCCGTCGACCAGCCAGAACGAATTATCGACCCCCATATAGGGCGCATCCTTGGGCAGTATGGTGACAGCTACCGGTCTCCGGTGTCGGTATTTCTTCGGCAGATAGTCCCAGGTTTCCTCGACTTCGTAGACATGCGAATCGGCATCGATATAAGGCATTGTCGTTCCCTACCTCAGGGTGTTCTCCCGTTTATTGCCAATACGCTACGAACCGGCCGGAAGTCCGTCAATCTTTATCGTTAGCAAGCGAACGGTTGTCACGGAGCCGATTTGCCGAGGGGGGGCGATCTGCCGCATGATTATCTCTCAACAGAGAAGGAAAGCGGACATGGCGACATATCTGCTGGTACATGGCGCGTGGCACGGCGGCTGGTGTTGGGCGCGCGTATCGAGACTGCTGCGCGATGCGGGGCACACGGTCCACACGCCGACGCTGACCGGCCTTGGCGAACGCGCCCATCTGGCGACCCCGGAAGTCGATCTGGAATGCCATATCAACGACGTGCTCGGCGTGGTCGAGGCCGAGGAACTGGACAACGTGATCCTGTGCGGACATTCCTACGGCGGGCAGGTCATCACGCCGGTGCTGGACCGCCAGGTCGCGAAATTCCGGGCGGCAATCTGGCTCGATGCCTTCGTGTCGCGGGACGGGCAATCGCTCATGGACGGCTGGCCGCCGGAACGGGCGCAACACATTCGCGAACAGGTCGCCACCACAGGCGACGGCTGGAAAATCGACCCGATGCCGCCGGACTATTTCGGCGTGATGGATGCGGAGGACGCCGAGTGGGTCACGCGCCGCTGCGTGCCGCAGCCGATCAAGACCTTCTCGCAGCCGGCGCATCTGACCGGCGCCTGGACATCGGTGCCGAAAAAGATCTATCTGCTGGCCGAACATCACCCCAACAGCAGCTTCGACCGGTTCGCCACGCCGTTGAGCGAAAGACCAGACTGGGATGTACGCACGGTCGCATCCGGCCACGACGTGATGATCGACACGCCGGAGCTTCTGGCGGAGATTTTGCTGGAACTGGCTTAGGAAACGTTTCCGTAGTACCCCGCGCCGAATCCGGCCTCGGCGCGTGCATCGTCGTTGAACGGCGGCTTTACCGCCCCGCGGAAATACTGCTTCACCAGGCGACGCCACGTTTGCTCCGGCATATCGCCGCAGAAATGTTCGAACCATTTGCGGCCTACCGCGACGTGTCCGATCTCTTCGCGGTAGATGACGTTCAGCACCGCTACCGAGTCCGCGTCGCCCGCCTTCTCCAGGCTGGCGATCATCCGGGGCGTGACATCCAACCCGCGCGCCTCCAGCACCAGCGGCACCACGGCAAGGCGCGCCAGCAGATCGTCCGCCGTGTCCTGCGCCGCCTGCCAGAGACCGTCATGGGCGGGCAGATCCCCGTAGGACGCCCCCATCGCCGCCAGACGGTCCGACAGCATCAGGAAATGCTTCGCCTCGTCATCCAGCACGCCGAGCCAGTCATTATAAAAGTCGAGCGGCGCGCCGGCGTCGGGGAACCGCACCAGAATATCGGCGGCGAGATCGACGGCATTGAGCTCGATATGAGCAATGGCGTGCAGCAGGGCGATACGACCCGCTTCGGTCTGGGCCTTGCCACGCCGCGGCATGTCGCGCGGCATCAGCAAATCCGGCTTCATGGGCCGCTTCGGCCGGTCGCGCGGCAGGGCGCGTCCGATCTCGGGAATGATCCCGGACCGCCAGTCGGCGGCGACGGCGCGCGCCGCCGCCGCCTTGGCCGACGCATCTCCGGTGCCGAGTACGCCGACGACACGGTCCGACAGGGTCTGGGTCACGGCTGCGCCGTCACAGCGATTGCGCGGCTTCCAGCACTTTGTCGACGTGGCCCTTGACGCGCAGATTCGACCAGATTTCGGCGATCTTGCCTTTCTCGTCGATCAGGAAAGTAGACCGGACGATGCCCATGTATTCGCGGCCGTAGTTCTTTTTCATCTGCCAGACGCCGTAGGCCTCGCAGATTTTTCCGTCCTCGTCGCTGATCAGCGTAAAGGGCAGATCGTGCTTCGCCTTGAAATTGTCGTGACGCTTGACGCTGTCCTTCGACACGCCGATGACGACGGCATTCGTTTTTTCGAAGTCCCCGATCGCGTCGCGGAACCCTTGCGCCTCGGTCGTGCAGCCGGGGGTCATGTCTTTCGGGTAGAAATAGAGAACGACTTTCCTGCCCTTGAGGTCCTTCAGGGAAATCTTGCCGTCGCCGTCCGTAACACCGGTGAACGCCGGCGCCTTGTCTCCTGTATTCAGCATGGTCATTTTATTTTGTTGAAGGTTTCCAGAACCGCCTGGCGCGACGTCGCCGCCACACCGGCGTGATACCCGTCCTTGTAGGGCATCGAGAAGTTATGCCCCGCCCCGTCATGGGCGACGATTTGCGCGTGTGCGTGATCCGCAAAAGCCGTCTTGATCCGGTCGACCACGTCCATCGGGACGACGGGATCTTCTGCTCCAAAATGATAGCTGACCGGGCAGTCCGACGGGGGCATCGGGTTGAGTTCCTTCTCGATCAGCGTGCCGTGGAAAGCGCCGGCCGCGTCGGCGCCGAGTCGGGATACGGCGTATTGCGCATAACGCCCGCCGAAGCAGAATCCCAGCACCCCGACCCTGCCGTTGCAGCGCGGATGCGCCCGCAGGTCGCCCAACAGGTCCTCGACATCCTTGTATCCCTGCTCGGCATCGAACGCCTCGTAGCGGCCGAACGCCTTTTCCATGTCGGCCGTCGGCCCCGGCATGACACGCCAGAAAATATCCGGCACAGACACGATGAACCCGTCCGCCGCCCAGGCGTCGCTCAGCTCCTTCATCTCGTCGTCGATGCCGAAGATCGCCGTGATCAGCAGGATTCCCGGCGCCTTGCCGTCGCCGTCGGGCTCCGCCATGTAGCCCGTGAAAGTCTCGTTGTCGCGTGTCGTGTAGGTGATGTCCCTGGACGGCATGTAATGCTCCCTGATCGGTGTCCGCTATGCGTTTTCGGACGGGCCGAAAAACGTTTTATAATGCGCGGCGCTCTTCGCCGCTGTGGCTTCCATTGTTTGCTTCAACGCGTCGAAGTCAACCGCCCCACAGGCCCGCGTGACGACGCGTTTCAATGCCACGGCTGCTCCGTCTTCCGCGAACCCTCCCTCTACGGTAAGCCGCAGGATTCCCTGAACGTTGCGCCACAGGATGGTCGCGGCAACGAGATCGGCGGCAACGTCGGCGGCGATGAAGCCTCTCTCTCCGGCGACGGCGATCGCCGAGGCCGTATCACCCGTCAGTATTTCGGGTGCTTCCGCGGCATGCCGCAGTTGCAGGTACTGTGCGACGAATTCGATATCCACCATCCCGCCGGGGATATGTTTGACGGACCAGATGTCATCGGTGCCATGCTCCTTGCGCATACGCTCCCTCATCTCACCAACCTCGCCCGCCAGCTTGTCGGCGTCCCGTTCTGCCGTAAGCACGGCCTTTACCACGTCGGAAAACTTTTGCCCCAGGCTGCCTTCGGCGCTGACGACGCGCGCCCGTGTCAGCGCCTGATGCTCCCAGGTCCAGGCGTCGGTTTCCTGATATCTGGTGAACGCCTCCAGCGACGACGCGATGGGCCCTGCATTACCGGCGGGCCGCAGGCGCATATCGACTTCGTACAACCGGCCCTCCCCCGTGGGCGCGGTGATGGCCCCGATGAAACGCTGGCACAACCGGCTGTAATACTGGCCCGGCGACAGCGGGCGTTTGCCGTCCGACTGGTCGGTGTCGGCGGGACAGTCGTACACAAACAGCAGGTCCAGGTCGGAGCCCGGCGTCATCTCGCGGCTGCCGAGCTTGCCGAACGCCACCACGGCCATTTCGCCGCCCGGCACCCTGCCATGCGTCTCGGCGAATTCCTTTTCGATCTCCGGCAAAAGCGATCTCAGGCACGTATCGGCGATGTCCGACAACGGCGCAGAGGCATCGACGGGCGCCAGGCGTCCGCGCAGCATGTGAGCGCCGATCTGGAAAATACCGTCATTCGCCCAACGCCGCTGGATATCGAGGAAGTCCTGAAAATCGCGCGCCTGCCCGGTCGCTTCGGCCAGGTCCCGGGCCATTTCATCGGGTCCCGGTACGAAGTCGAAAAAGTCCCGGCTCAATACGCCGTCGAGCAGAATCGGATAGCGGCTGAGCCACCCGGCAAGCCGGGGCGCAGCGCCCATGATCTCTGCGACGAGATCGAACAAACCGGGATGCGCGCTGAACAGCGAAAAAAGCTGAACGCCCGCGGGCAGCCCTTCGAGGAACTCGTTGAACCGCCGCAGGGCAAGATCGGGGTTGGGAGAGGCCGAGAACGCCTCCAGAATGGTCGGTACAAGTTCGGTCAGCAATTCACGGGCACGGGCGCTACGGACGGCGCGGTACCGGCCCGCATGCCAGGTGCGCACGGTGCTCGACACCGTTGCCGGTTCGGAGAACCCCATCTCCGCCAGCGTTTTCAGCGTGTCGGGATCGTCGTCCGCCCCGGTGAACACCAGGTTTCCCGGCCCGCCGAGATCGGCCTCGTCCTCGAATAGCGCCGCGTAGTGAAGCTCGACGCATTTCAGATGCCGCAAAAGTTCGTCGGTAAACGCCGCAAGGCCGTCATACCCCAGAAACACCGCCAACGCCTCCAGCCCCTCGTCGTCTTCGGGAAGTTCATGGGTCTGCCGGTCGTCGATCATCTGCAGGCGGTGTTCGACGCGTCGATGAAACCCGTAGGCGGCCTTCAGGTCGGCATATGCGTCGTCAGTCACATGACCGGCCGCGACCAGCCGTTCGATCGCCAGCAGGGTTCCCCGGACCCGCAAATCCGGATCCCGGCCGCCCCATATGAGCTGCTGTGTCTGCGCGTAGAATTCGATTTCCCGAATACCGCCTCGGCCAAGCTTGATGTTATGTCCCGCGACGGCGATTTCGGCCCCGCCGCGATGGGCATTGATCTGCCGCTTGATCGACTGGATATCCTGTATCGCCGCGAAATCCAGAGACCGACGCCACATGAAGGGCCGCAGGATATCGAGAAAGGCGAGCCCGGCCTGTTCGTCGCCCGCGACCGGGCGAGCCTTGACCATTGCCGCGCGCTCCCAGTTCTGGCCCGTGCTTTCATAATACATTTCGGCGGCCAGCACGGAAATAGCCGGCGGCGTCGCGCCCGGGTCAGGTCGCAGGCGCAGGTCGGTCCGGAACACGTAACCGTCCTTCGTGCGTTCGTCCATCAGGGTGACGAGGTTGCGGGAAAACCGGGTGAACAGGTGCTGCAACCCGTCCTTGCCGGTATCCGGAACCGCGTCGTGGTCGTAGAGGAGGATCAGATCGATATCACTGGAATAGTTCAGTTCCCGCGCGCCCAATTTACCCATCCCGAGAACGATCAGCCCGCTGTCCTTTTCAGGATCTTCCGGGTCCGGCAGCGCCAGATCGCCCCTTTCGTGCATCTGGCGCAGCAGAAACCGGCAACTGGCGCCGAGCGCTTCGGCCGCAAAATCCGACAGGGCGCCGGTGACTTGTTCAAGCGACCAAAGTCCTGCGATATCGGCGACCCCGATCGTCAGCGCCGCGCGACGCTTGGCGATCCGCAAACGCAGCTTCACCTGGTCGATATTTTCCGATCCGAGCAGCGACCGGTCTGCGGCGGCGGCCATCGCCTCGGCAAACGCCTCATCCGGACCCTGCAGCAGAAGCGTCCGGGCGAATGGCTGGTCGGAGATCAGGCACTGACTCAAAAACGGGCTATTGCCGAACACGGACGACAGCAGCGCGCCCGTTGCCTCATCCTTCGCGGCATCGGCCGCGAACGTGACAACGGATTCGTCGCCACTTCGATCCGCTGCCTCCATCCAGCGTTCCATATGCACGGTTTCCTGATCCGCATTGGCCGCAAGAGGCAGAGACCCGGCCACCGAGGCCCAGTTATCAAAGAATTTTGTCAATTGCGCCGTTCCAAAGCAGGCAGGATTCCCGCACACTGCGGTCACGTCGTTTCCAGGTCAAGATCAGTCCGGATTCTGGTATTCTGCGCGCATGTTTCGCAAAACATCCATCATCTGTCTTGAGGTCCTTTTCGGGATCGCAGTCGTACTGGGAATCCTTGGCGCGGCCTCGGCGTGGCGCCTGTCGCAGGGGCCGGTATCGATAAAGTTCCTGTTGCCCTACGCGGATGATCTGCTGCAGCGCGCCGATAGTCCGGTTCACGCGGACCTGGACGACCTGATTCTGACCTGGGCAGGATGGGAACGGGCGCTGGACCTGCGCGCGCTGAAAGTCAGACTATATACCACTGATGGCGGTCGGGGCCTGGCGCGTATCCGCGAGGTTTCCGTCACATTGAGCGCCCGCGCCCTGATCCGCGGAGAAATCGCGCCGACCAGTCTGGAAATCATTCGTCCGCTCATCCGCCTGTCCCGCAATGAAGACGGTTCATTCCGCTTCGGCATGGGCGAACCTGACGGTTCGGTCGGGGAAACAGAGGGCGATCTTCTGACACAGCTGCTGGATGAACTGTCCAGACCGTCTGTTGGGAAAGGCCGGCTGGGCTATCTCAACCGGGTGAGCGTAATCGGCGCATCCCTGCGCGTGGAAGACCGGAAGCTCGGCATTACCTGGGGTGCCCGCCACGCGGACCTGACCGCGGAGCGTGCGCCGATCGGTCTGCGCGCGTCTTTCGACCTGACCGCCGACCTGAAAACTTCCGAACCCGAGATCGACGGAGAGGCCTATTACGATCGCACGAAAAAGATCGTGGATATGTCCGCAAGTTTCCGGAAATTCAATCCGCAGAAGCTTGGCCAGCGGTTCGAAGCGCTTGCCGCCCTGACGCCCCTGCAAACGGATATCTCCGGCGAAATCGATGCACAGATGGGGCTGGACGGAGATATCAGACGCGCCAGCTTTAAACTCGAGTCCGAGCCTGGCTCCGTCAAGATTCCGGGTGTCGACGCACCGCCCGTCACGTTTCGCAGAATCTCGCTGTCCGGCCGCGTGAACAGGTCCCCGGACCAAATACAGATATCCAGCCTCGTCGCCGAGTTCGACGACTCGACGGCCGAGATCAAAGGCGTCGTTACCCGGGTCGGAGACATCGCCGCCCTGAACGCCACCCTCCTTGTGCCGGAACTGCCGGTCGATGCGGTGCAGAAGTTCTGGTTACCCGGTACAGGCGGCGGCGCACGCGACTGGGTAATCGCCAACATGCGCGACGGCAAGATCTCCGACGCTTCGGCCAGCCTTGTCGCCCGCATCGGAATCAAGGGCACAGACAAAGGCGAAGTGAATGTCGATTCGATAAACGGACGTTTTGCGATACACGATGTGACTGTCGATTATCTCGCCCCGATGCCGCCAATCACAAACGCCGCCGCAACGGCGACGTTCAGCAACGAGCGTTTCGATTTCGCCGTTCATCGGGGACGCGTCGGCGAACTTGCCATCGAGGAAGGCGCGGTCAACATCACCGAGATAGGAAGCGCGCAGGAAATGCTGGGGGTTACAGCCCTGATCCGCGGCCCCGTCAAACCGGCGCTTGAGCTTGTGGCGCATCCGCGTCTTAACCTGCTGCGGCGGGTCGGACCGACGACTGAAGGCGTCGAGGGCACGCATGCCACGCGCCTGCAAATCGACCTGCCTTTGCTCGACGCACTTAAAGCCGACGAAGTGCGCGTCTCGGCAACCTCGAACATCAAGGGGCTGGCGATGACAGACGTTCTGAAAGGCAAGGGCGTCAAGGACGGACGCGTCGCGCTGACCGTGACAAACGACAAGCTGACCGCCTCCGGGAATGCCGACTATGCACAAACGCAGACAGCCTTCACGTGGACCGAAGATTTCTCGGGCGCGCTGAACACGAAGCGACAGCTGGAAGCCGAACTGACGGCGGATGCCGCCCTGGCGTCGGTTTTCGACCTGAACCATCCGGAAATTATCGACGGGCCGGTGCCGCTGAAACTGGTCTACGCAGAACGCCGCGACGGTTCCGCGTCGCTTTCCGCCGGTCTGAACCTGCAGGACGCCAAGATTTCGGTACCGGGATTCGATTGGGCGAAACAACCGGGGCGCCCAGGCATCGCACAGATCGTCGCATCTTTTCGGGACGGCACGATCGAAACCATCGACCGCTTCGAAATCGAAGCGGGTGTATTTTCGACCTCGGGAAAGATCTCTTTCGCCAACGCGACAGAAAATACCGCCCCGGCGATCGCCGTTCTGACGCTGTACAAGTTCAAGCTTGGATCGACGGAATTCGCCGCGGATATCAAACGGAACAGGGATGGGTCATATGCAATCGCGGTTAAGGGCAGCGGTTTCGATGCGTCGCCGTTCGTCGGCCCCGACCTGCAGGGCGTTGATGCGCCGAAATTGCCGCCGTTCCGGCTGACGGGCGCGTTCGATAAATTCTGGATCGGCCCCGGTGCCGCGACCAACAATGTGAATATGAAGCTGCATTACGACGGCGCACACTGGCAACATATCGATGTCGTCGGCGCGCTGCCCAACGGCGGCAAGGCAATCGAGATTCGCATGCTGCCGAATGCGGAAGGTCACGTGATGGCGCTTTATTCCGCGGATGCCGGCGTGTTCCTGAAGGCGCTGGATATTACAGACACGATCGTCGGCGGATCGATCGAGGTGTCGGGCGTCCGTAAAGGCGGATCGGATGCGCCGTGGACAGGCGCAGCGGAAATGAAAGGGTTCCGCGTCGCGAACGCGCCCAACATGGCACGCCTCCTTACCATCGCGTCCCTGACCGGGATCAGCAACCTCGCGGCAGGCAAAGGCATCGCATTCAGCCGCGTACGCTTGCCCTTCGTGTTCGAAAACGATACCGCGACAATCAAGGATGCGCAGGGGGTGGGTTCGGAACTCGGGATCACGGCATCCGGCACTATCGATTTCGGCAACGACGCCATCGACATCACCGGGACGATCGTTCCCGCCTATACGATCAACAGTCTGCTCGGCAAAATTCCCGTGATCGGCACGATTTTCAGTGGCGAAAAAGGCGGCGGCATTTTTGCCGCCTCGTACAAGGCTTCCGGGCCGGTCGAAAAGCCGGCGATGTCGGTGAACCCTCTCTCAGCGCTCGCGCCGGGCTTCCTTCGTAACCTTCTGGACGGCGGCGAGGGGCTGAACGAGGGCAAAACGCCGAGCCAGGAGGAAGCCATCCGGAACAGCAAACCCAGCAACAACGAGGCGCCAACCCAATGATCTCGATCGCTCTCGACCGGTACGACCGGCACCTGCCTTTCTTTGATGGAACAGTCGGATTGCCCGGCGGGCTCGCCGGACTGCAGGTCCTTCAGGTCGGTCAGCACGGCGCATTGCGGGACGGCACTCACCGCCACGAACGCATGTTGCGCGACGGCGAATTCGACGCGGCGGAAACATCGCTGGCCTCTTATATCGTCGCGAAATCTCAGGATCTGCCGTTCACCGCTATCCCTGTCTTTCCACGACGGCTTTTCAGCCAGGGTCAGATATTCGTGCACGCCGGTTCCGGCATCGAAAAGCCGTCCGATCTGGAAGGACGCGTTATCGGGCTGCAGTCATTTCAAACGACGCTGGCGGTCCTCGCCAAGGGCGATCTCGCGACCGAATACAACGTATCGCTGAGAGACATCAAATGGCGGGTGGGCAACGCCGACACGGTAAAGATCGACAACAACCCCGATTTCGATATCGCCCCGATACCGTCGGGCAGGAAATTGCCGGATATGCTGTGCAGCGGCGAGATCGATGCGCTGTTCTATTCCCGTCTGCCAGAGGTGCCGGCGGAGCGGAGGGCCGACTTCCGGCGCCTGTTCGAGGACCCGAAAGCGGTCGAAGCCGATTTCCTGGCGCGGAACGGCTACTGGCCGATCATGCACGTCATGGCGGTTAAGAACGAGACGATTGACGCGCACCCGACACTGGCGACCGACCTGATGTCGGTGTTCGCCGATGCCGAACACATCGCGGAGACGTACCTGGCGGATCCCAACTGGACCCGACTGCCCTGGGCCAAATACACGGCGGAAGAGGAAGCAGCCGCCTTCGGGCAGTCCCTGTGGACCAGCGGCGTGGCCGCCAACGCCGCGAACCTGGAGAGATTTATCGGCTACACCGTGGATCAGGGCCTGATCGACGCGCCGTTACCGGTTGCCGACCTTTTTCACCCCTCGGTGCGCGACACGTGACGCCCGGAGATGGCTACTTTACAGGCTCCAGCACCTTCACGGCATTGTTCTCGGGGTCGTAGCGATAGCGCAGGGTTTTATCGAGATCGCATCCCGTCACCCGGACAAGCCTTGTCTCCAGCGGCCGGTTGAGCGAATGGATGACGCCCTCGTTGTAAACACGCGCCTCGCCTTCGTTCAGGACATAGATCTTGTCCACCGACAGATCGGCGTGCCCGTCCACCGATCCGTCATCCTCGCGTTTCCATTCCGTCATCTCGACATGGTTCATCGCCATACCGTAGATCACCCAGGACGGTCCGTGGCAGTGCGGCGTATTGTTTGACGCGCCCCGGTTGGTGTGCGCCATGACGCGGAAATCGAAATCGGGATCGGTATAAATCGTTTCCGCGCCCGAGCGTTTTTCAGGCCCGAGATGTGCGGCGACGAAATCCTTGTCGACCAGCAGTTTTTCCAGATGGCGCGCGATACGTTCGCGTCCCTCGGGACCGCTGTCCCGTTTCAGTTCGCTGCGCGCATCCGCGCAGAAGTCTTCCAGCGAATAAGCCATGAAAAACGCTCCCGGTTGTCGATCTGGTTCGTGGCGGAATTTTACGCGGCGACGCGGAATTTCGAAAGGTCGTCCGTCAGGCGCTGTCCGGCGGCAGAGGCGCCGTCACAGCGGGCAGGCTGGCGATACCGTCGAACCAGTTGCGCAAAGCCGGCCGACCGTCCCGCCAGTCGAATTCCGGGACGCGGCGTTCCAGATCCAGCGCACAGAACAGCAGGAGCTGCGGCATGTTCAGTTCACCGGCAAATGCGGTCTCGCCGATCACGGTCTCGAAGTAGTCGGCCAGCCGCAGGGCCCGGCGGCGTTCGTGATCGATGATGCCCGGCGATTGTTCGTCAGGCGGCCGGATGATCTCCCGCGCCCAGACCGACACGCCGTCCAGCATGCTGCGCGCCGTCGCCTCAAACCGGCGGAACGGCCAGTGCGCTTCGCCGTCGGGCACCCCGTATTTCCGCGGCGGCGCCAGCGCGTCGAAATAATCGACTATCAGGTCTGTATCCTCCATGCCGCTCCCGTCGGCCAGCTGAAGAAAAGGCAGGCGCCCCGACGGATTGACCGCGAGCAACGGATTTTCCGGCTGCCGCGTCCGCGTCCAGACAAGCTCGATCCGGTCGGAAATCCCCTTGTCGTGCATCGCAATCATCGCGAGGCGTGCATAGGGCGACGTGGGGGTAACGTAGAGTTTCATCGTTATCGCGGCGGCGGCGCCGGTCACGCCTGCCGGATCAGTACGTGGCGTTTCTTGCCGGCCGAAAGCTTGATCACCCCGTCGCCATCGGCATCGGATGCCGACACGTTGGCGTTCTCGTCGGCGATTTTCTGGTCGTTCAGCCGGGCGCCGCCGCCGCGGATCAGACGGCGCGCCTCGCCGTTGCTGTTGGCGAGACCGGCACGGGCGAACAGGGCGAAAGCGGCGATGCCGTCGGCCAGTTCCGCGGCGGGGACCTCGACCGTCGGCAGGCCCTCCGCACTCTGCCCCTGTTCGAAGGTCTCGGCCGCCGTATTGGCCGCTTCTTCCGCCGCCGCGCGCCCATGACACATGGCCGTCGCTTCGGTGGCGAGGATCTTCTTGGCGTCATTGATCTCCGCATCCTGCAGGGATTCCAGGCGCTGCGTTTCTTCCAGCGACAGGTCGGTGAACAGGCGCAGGAAGCGGCCGACATCGGCGTCCGCCGTGTTGCGCCAGAACTGCCAGTAGTCGTAGGGCGATACCCGGTCGGCGTTGAGCCAGACGGCGCCGTCGGCGGTCTTGCCCATCTTGGCGCCGGACGCGGTTGTGATCAGCGGGGATGTCAGTCCGAACACCTGCGCGCTATCGACCCGGCGGGTCAGTTCGACGCCGTTGACGATATTGCCCCACTGGTCGGATCCCCCCATCTGAAGGATACAGCCGTGGCGGCGGTTCAGTTCCATGAAATCGTATGCTTGGAGGATCATGTAGTTGAATTCCAGGAACGACAGCGGCTGTTCGCGGTCGAGGCGGAGTTTCACCGATTCAAAGCCCAGCATCCGGTTGACCGAAAAATGCCGGCCGTAATCCCGCAGGAACGGAATGTAGGACAGCTCGTCCAGCCAGTCGGCGTTGTCCACCATGATCGCATCGGTCGGTCCGTCGCCGAAAGTCAGGAATTTTTCGAATACCCCCTGAATGCCCGCCTTGTTGGCGGCGATTGTTTCCTCGGTAATCAGCTGACGCGCTTCGTCCTTGCCCGACGGGTCGCCGACCTTGGTGGTGCCGCCGCCCATCAGGACGATCGGCTTGTGACCGGATTTCTGAAACCAGCGCAGCAGCATGATCGGCAGCAGCGAGCCGACATGCAGCGAATCCGCGGTGCAGTCGAAGCCGATATAGCAGATCTTCGGCGTGCCTTCGGATAGCGCTGCGTCGAGCGCCTCCGTATCGGTGCATTGATGCACGAAGCCGCGCGCGGTGACGGTTTTCAGAAAAGCCGATTTGGGGTCGGTCATGGTTCAGAGCCTGTAAGTCGGTAAGCGCCGCTTGGTATCACAGCGTCCCGGTGAAATCCACGCCGAGCGTCGCGATCGCTATTGCGCCGCCACTCAGCTGACGCCAGACTGGTGAGCGATTCAGGGGAGATAAAGATGAAACCGCAAAGATACGGACCGTTCGCCTATACGCCGATCAACCGGCGGCCGAAAGTTGTCTGGCCCGATGGCAACCACATCGCGCTGTGGATCGTGCCCAACATCGAAACGTTTCCACTCAACGAGCCTGTACCGGGCGGCACCGGCGTGGCGCCCGACGTCATCAACTGGGCGCCGCGGGATTACGGCGCGCGGATCGGCATTTTTCGCATGATGGAGGTGATGGAGAAGCACGGCATCCGCGGCACGGTCGCCCTCAACAGCGAGGTCTGCGACGACTACCCCGCCATCATAGAGGACGCGATGAACCTCAAATGGGAGTTCATGGGTCACAATCAGTCGAACAGCCGTTATCTGCACACCATGGACGACCAGCCCGGGCGCGAGCTCGTCGCCGCCACGCTGGACCGGATCGAAGCTGCAACCGGCGCCCGTCCGAAGGGCTGGCTATCGAGCGGCCTGCAGCAGAACTGGACTACTCTGGACGCGCTGATCGACGGCGGCGTCGAATACGTCGCCGATTTCATCAACGACGATCAGCCCTACGTGATGAATGTCGACGGACGTCGGATATGCTCGATCCCCTATTCGGGAGAGATCAACGACCTGCCGCAATGCCTGCGCATGGGACGAACGGCGGAGGAATTCGCCGAGATGATGCGGCGCCAGTTCGACACGCTCTACCGCGAAAGCGTCGAGAGCGGCTCCGGCCGGGTGATGGCGATCTGCCTGCACCCCTTCATCATCGGGATGCCGCACCGCATCGGAGCGCTGGACGACGCCTTGTCCTATATCGGCGGGCATGACGGGGTCTGGAAGACCACCGGCAGCGAGATCATCGAGCACTACCTGACAGGAGAGACGTTCTGATCATGGAGCATTTCGCGCCTGTCTGGGCCCTTGGCCTGATGAGCGGGACATCCATGGACGGTATCGACGCGGCGCTGATTGAAACGGACGGAGAACGGGTCTGCAATACCGGTCCCGCCTGCACGGTGCCGTATGACCCGGCGCTGGAACAGTCCATCCGGCGAGCCTTGGGCAACCCCACCCGCGACACGGCCCTCGACCGGCTGATTACCGACGCCCACGCAGAAGCAATACAGGCCCTACTTTCCCAACATACTGAATATAAAGAGAATATTACCGTGGTAGGGCTGCATGGCCATACAGTCATACATTTACCGGGGGACGGCATCACGGTTCAGATCGGCGATGGGGACCGGCTGGCGAAGGCGACAGGTTACGACGTGGTTTACGATTTCCGCGCTGCGGACGTAGCGGCCGGCGGTCAGGGGGCCCCGTTCGCGCCGCTCTATCATCAGGCGCTTAGCCACGACCTGGACGGTCCGCTCGCGGTCGTGAACATCGGCGGCATATCCAACGTCACCTGGATCGATCCGTCTGGCGACTCCCCGCCGGTCGCTTTCGATACCGGCCCCGGCAACGCGCTGCTTGACGACTGGGTACGTAGCACTACCGACATGCCCTACGACCGGGACGGCTCCGTCAGCGCCGGTGGCAAGGTCGACGGCACTACATTGAACAGGATGCTCGACAACCCGTATTTCGACGCGCCGCCGCCCAAATCGCTCGACCGCCTCGATTTCGATGGCGATATCGTCGCCGGGCTTTCCCCGGCGGACGGCGCGGCAACGCTGGTGCGCTTCACCTGCGATACCATCGTCGCCAATCTGAAGCACCTGCCGGCGCCAGCCAAACGTCTGCTGGTCACCGGCGGGGGGCGGCACAATCCGACGATCATGACATCGCTGGCGGAGAGATCGGGCCTGCCGGTCGATCCGGTGGAAGCGGTCGGCTGGGACGGCGACGCGATGGAAGCACAGGCATTCGCGTTTCTGGCCGTGCGGTCGTTGCGCGGACTGCCGCTCAGCCTGCCGTCGACCACCGGAGTCCCCGTTCCGATGACCGGCGGAAAGCTGGCACGCGCTGCCTGAGTTTTTTTATTGAAATCGGCGCCGGTCAGTGCCGCTGCGGCAGATCGAGAAATGCGTAGCGGTCGCCGCTGGTTACCCGCACCGTGACGACGTCGTCGTCGCGCAGCAGAGTGTAGCGAATTTCAATTCCGGCCTCTCCCGCCCCCCACAGCGTTCGATAAAGATCCGACAGAGTTTCCACCGGAACGCCCTCGATCGACAGCACCGCGTCTCCCGGCTGGATACCGGCCCGCGCACCCGGGCCGTCCGTCGTCACGCCTGTGACGTACAATCTGTGTTCCGCCTCCGATACATGGATACCGACCCAGGGCCTCGGCGCCCGCGATGCCCTTCCCGTGCTGACCAGATCTTCCAGAATGGGCATCAGGTCGTCGACGGGCACGAACATGTTGCCGGGCCGGACGTCGCCATTGGCGCCCAGCGGCTCCTCGAGATACAGCGATCCGACCCCTGCCAGCGACCCGTCATCTGCGATCAGCGCCGAGCCGCCCCAATAGGGATGAAGCGGCGCGGTGAAAATGGCGCGATCGACCATATACTCCCAGGAGCCTGCGAATTCCTGGCGCGCGACGACTTCGCCCGCGATCGCCTGTTCGTATCCGCCATATCCGGAGATCGTGATCGAGTCTCCCTCTGTCAGATGACGTGCGGTTCCCAACGGCAGCGGCGCCAACCCGGGAGAATCCAGCGCCCGGACGAGGCCGAAACCGGTCTCGTGATCGTAGCCGATGGCCTCGCCGACGATGGGTTCGGTCCGTCCCAGGATCGAGATCGTCACGTCTCGGGCTTCGACGATCAGATAGCCGATGGTCAGGATCAGGCCGTTTTCGTCGATCAAGACGCCCGCGCCTTCCCGTTCTGCGCCCAGCGTCGCAGCTGTCGCGCAGCGTTCGTCGACATTCGCGTGCAGCCGTACGACGGCGGACAGCGCCGCATCGAGATCGTACGCCACGGCTGCCCTGTCCGGCCTTGGCGCTGCGGCGAGCGCCGGATGAAGCAACTGCATCAGACCGGCGGGACGGTGTCCGTTCGCCATCGGGACGCCGGCCATCAGGCTGCGCTCCCCGCGCCATCTTCGTCCCCATGACCGGCAACCCGCTGGGCCAGCGCGGCCGCCATGAAATCGTCGAGATCGCCGTCGAGCACATTTTGCGTATTCGACGTCTCCACCTCCGTCCGCAGATCTTTGACCATCTGATACGGGTGCAGCACATAGGAACGGATCTGGTGCCCCCAGCCGATCTCCGTCTTGGCGTCCTGCTCGGCCTGGGCGGCTTCCTCCCGGCGCTGCAGTTCAGCTTCGTACAGGCGCGCCCGCAACATCCGCATCGCTTCGGCGCGATTGCGATGTTGCGACCGATCGCTCTGACAGGCGACAACAATACCAGACGGGATATGGGTGATCCTAATGGCGCTGTCGGTGGTGTTGACGTGCTGCCCCCCGGCGCCCTGGGACCGGTAAGTATCGACGCGCAGATCCTTTTCCTCGACTTCAATATCGATGTCGTCGTCGATTTCGGGATACGTCCAGACCGAGGCGAAACTGGTGTGCCGCCGGGCGCTGGAATCGTAGGGCGAAATGCGTACCAGCCGGTGTACGCCGCTTTCGGTTTTCAGCCAGCCATAGGCATTGTGACCCTGGACGCGGATAGTGGCGGATTTCAGGCCGGCTTCCTCGCCCGGGCTTTCCTCCATCAGTTCGACCTTGTAGCCGTGCCCCTCCGCCCAGCGCATATACATACGCATCAGCATCTGGGCCCAGTCCTGGCTCTCCGTTCCGCCGGCGCCGGCATGCACTTCGAGAAAACAGTCATTCGCATCCGCCTCGCCGGACAGCAGCGTCTGCAGCTCCTGTTTGGCGGCCGATTTCTGCAGGCGTTCAAGCGTCGCTTCGGCTTCGTCGACGATCTCGGTATCGCCTTCAGCCTCGCCCATCTCGATCAGTTCGACGGCGTCGCTCAGTTCCTGTTCGAGGCTTCGGAAATCCTCCAGTGATTTTTCGACCTGGTTCCGTTCGCGCATGATTTTCTGCGCGCGCTCCTGGTCGTTCCAGAGTTCCGGATCCTCGGCCTCTGCGTTCAGCTCGTCGAGCCGTTTCGATGCCTGATCCGGGTCAAAGATGCCTCCTCAGCAGTTCCAGAGACTGCTCGATCTTGTCGGCCAAAGCCTGCGTTTCAGCGCGCATGTGTCGTTCCGTGCTCCATCGGGTTGGGTATTCCGGCACCGGTCTGCGGCGACCGGCCGCAAAGTTCTCGTTGTCAGTATAAACCGCGCAGCTTGCGCGTGGGAGTCGCAACCCCGGTTCCGGGCTCCGCGTCGGTCTCGCTGCCGTCAAGGATACGATCGGCACGCGTCGGCACCGTTCCCGGCAGGAACGCTTCCAGAATGACTCCGCGGGTGCCGGCGCGCGCCGGCTTTCCGGTCTGGGAATCGACGCGTACGAGCTGAAGTCCGGGCGGCACGCGGAAAGGAATGGCAGGCTGATTCTTCAGGGCCGCTTCCATGAACGATTTGAAAATGGGGGCGGCGACCGACGAGCCGGTCTCGTTCTTGCCGAGCGGCTTCGGGGTGTCGAACCCGACATAAACGCCGACCGCGAGATCGGGCGCGAACCCGACAAACCAGGTATCGCGGCTTTCGTTCGTCGTACCGGTTTTTCCAGCCAGCGGTTTGCCGATCGACGCGATGCGGCGCCCGGTTCCACGCTTCACAACGCCCTCGAGCATCGACACGATCTGGTAGGCGGTTTTGGGATCTGCGATCTGTTCGCGGTTGTCGGGAAGCTGCGGTATTTCCTCTTCTTCCCAGCTGAGGGTCTCGCAGCCCTCGCACGGCCGCGTATCGTGCCGGAATATCGTCTTGCCCGCCCGGTCCTGAATCTTGTCGATCAGCGTCGGCTGAATGCGCTTGCCGCCGTTGACCAGCATGGCATAGGCGGTCGTCATCCGCATCAGCGTCGTTTCACCGGACCCGAGCGACATGGACAGCATGGGTTCCAGCTCGTCGACCACATTGAAGCGCTTGGCGTAATCGACAACCGTTTCCATACCGATGTTCTGCGCCAGCCGGACCGTCATCAGATTGCGCGATTTCTCGATCCCGAGGCGCAACGGGCTGGCGCCGTAAAACTTGTTGGAATAATTGCCCGGCCGCCAGCGTCCCAGTCCGGGCCCCTGATCGATCACGAAGGGAGCATCGAGTATCTGACTGGACGGCGTGAACCCCCTGTCCAGGGCAGCCAGATAGACGAAGGGCTTAAACGCCGACCCGGGCTGGCGTTTCGCCTGGGTCGCGCGGTTGAACTCGCTCAGCTCGGCGGAAAAACCGCCGGACATCGCAAGAACCCGCCCGGTATGCGGGTCCAGCACGACGATCGCACCGCCGATTTTCGGCATCTGACGCAGGGCATATGTCCCCGCCGGCCAGTTCTCTTCCTCGTTCTTCTTCGTGACCGCTTCGACCGCGATGACGTCGCCGATTTCCAGCACATCGGCGGGCTGCGCGGGGCGGGGTCCGGGCCGGTCCTTTTTATCGAACCGCCGAGCCCAGCGCATTTCCTGCAGCGGAACAACGCCCATTGAACCGTCCGCAAACCCGATTTCCGCGCCGTCCTTTGCAAGGGTCAGGACGACTGCCGTTCGCCACTGATCCACATCGCCCGGCAGCGCGTGCCTGGACATCGTCTTCTGCCAGTCCTTGGTGATATCCACGCGGCCCAGCGACCCCCGCCAGCCGTGCCGCCGGTCATAGGCCGACAGACCGAGGCGCAGCGACGTATCGGCTATATTCTGCAACCGGGAATCGAGCGTCGTTCTGACCGACAGGCCGCCACCGTAAAGTCCGCGGTCGCCGTATGTGTCCTGCAATTCGCGGCGGACTTCCTCGACGAAGTAATCCGCCCGCGCCGCATCGGCGGCGCCGGGCGGACGTACCTGCACCGAGGCCGCCATTTCGGCCGCCGCCGCAGTCACCGAAATATAGCCGTCTTCCGCCATGCGGTTCAGCACGTAGTCGCGCCGCGCGCGCGCGGCTTCCGGTCGCCGAATGGGGTGATAGTTGTTGGGCGCCTTGGGCAGCCCGGCCAGGAAGGCCGCCTCGGCCAGCGTCAGATCGTTGAGCGATTTGTCGAAGTAATTCAGCGCCGCGGCCGCAACGCCGTAAGAACCGAACCCGAGATAAATCTCGTTCAGATAAAGCTCGAGGATTTTGTCCTTCGAAAACGCGCGCTCGATACGAAGCGCCAGAATGACCTCCTTCGCCTTGCGGGCGATGGAGACTTCATTGGTCAGCAGGAAATTTTTCGCGACCTGTTGGGTAATCGTCGAGGCGCCTATCGGTCGCCGGTCGGTATTGATCCGGCGAAGGTTGGTGATCATGGCCCTGACTATGCCGGGGATGTCGATGCCCCAGTGGGTATAGAACGTCTTGTCCTCGGCCGACAGAAACGCCTTGATCACTTTCTTGGGCATTGCCTCGATCGGGATGAACACACGCTTTTCGCGGGCGAACTCCGCCATCAGGCGGCCGTCGCCGGCATGAATGCGCGTCACAACGGGCGGATTGTAATCGGCAAGCTGCTGATATTCCGGAAGTCCCTTTCCGAAATGGTAGAAACCGTACAGCACCGCGCCCGCACCCGCGACCGCGAGTACCACCAGCATCAGAAATGCGGCTGCCAGAATTCTCATACTTACTCTCAAGGTCCACACTACCCTCCGGACCGACCATACTACACTATAGCAATGTGGCTATTTTATGGCCTATTTAAAGCCTGCTGTCGGTCAAAGTACAGCCGGATCGCCCTTGTCATCGCTGTGGCCATCCGCTGACGCTGATGAGCGCTTCGCAGCAGCTTTTCGTCGTACCTGTTGGACAGATACCCCAGCTCGATCAGAACGGATGGAATATCGGGCGCTTTCAGGACCGCGAATCCCGCAAACCGATGAGTATTCCTCAGCATTTTCCGCACTTTGGCGAGTTCGGTGACGAGCTTGCGGGCGAAGACGGCGGATTCGTTCATGGTTTCACGCTGGGCGAGATCGATCAGTATGTTCGCAACCTCGTTCGACTGTTCTTCCAGGTCGACTCCGGCAATCAGATCGGATTTGTTTTCCTTGCGCGCCAGCGCATCGGCTTCCTTGTCCGACGCCCGTTCGGACAGCGTGTAGACCGACGTCCCGCGTACTTTCCGGTTGCGGATCGAATCAGCATGGATCGACAGAAAGAGATCGGCGCCGGCCGCTTTCGCCAGGGCTATTCGCTGGCGCAACCTGATAAAAACATCGCTGTTCCGGGTCAGGCGTACCTCGAACTTGCCGGTCGCCAGCAACTGGCGGCGGAGCTCCTTCGAGAAGGCGAGAACAATATGCTTTTCCCATACACCCGAGCGGCTCATGGCGCCTGGGTCGACGCCGCCATGCCCCGGATCGATCATGATGACGATTTTTTCGTCCTTTTTAAGGTCCGGCTTCTTAACAGGGACGGGCAACTGCGGCGGCGGACGCCTCGCTTCGGGTTTCGGTCGCTGGCCGGATTGCGTGTACGCCGCCATAAAGGCGTTCTCCGTCGTCCGCGATATGTCGAGCACCACGCGGTGGGGCCGCCCCGGGGACGCCGGGGGGATCATGAACGCCTTGGCAATTTTCACCGGGCCGGCGGAATCCAGGACCACGCGGGAAGAACCGGGCTTGAACAGACCGAAACGCATGCCCGTCACCAGCCCCCCCTCCGGCGGATTCCGCAATTCGGGAGACCATGTCACTTCCGACATATCGATCACCACCCGATACGGCCTGGGCAGCGTAAATGTGCGGAAATTTACCTTCGACGTGACATCGAGTACGACCCGCGTCTTGCTGGGATACACGCCGACGCGCACGCCCGTGACCTGGGGCGCGGCCACCGCCGTCTGCACCAGGCAAACGATGCCGGCCAGAATAGCGAGATTGCCGATAATGGCTCTGATTTTACACATATTGCGGACTGAAAAAATTTTCACACAATATATACCCCGAACCGACGAATATTTATAGGGAAAACCCTTTAAGCAGTTGGTGAATATAAGTTGTACCGACGCGGCCCGCGGTTTATCCTCCCTGTGCGAACGTCCGCGGATGAAAAGGAGGACTCCTCCGATCCCCGCGCGGCCTCCATGTATCCAGCGCCTCTTGGCCGTAATATTTATCGGCGGTCGACCGGCAGCGAGAAACGACAGGATGGCGGCGCGGCTCAACCGCGGTATATGGAACCCAAGGCCGGGCCCGGAAGAAAACCGGGTTCCGCGAACCATGAACGTCCTTGCCCTGGCGGCGATCCTTCGGGAGAAAGCCCATTCGGCTGGTTGACGGTGGCGCGATCGGTCTTGCAGGCACGGCACGCACCCATTCGGTCGTTCGCACGATGGGGGTGTTGTCGGGCCGGAGAAAAAACTATGTCTAAGCGCATGCTTGTGGATGGCGCGCACCCGGAAGAAATCCGGGTCGTCGTCACATCCGGCAACCGTCTCGACGAATACGACATCGAGACCACTTTCAAGAAACAGGTCAAAGGCAATATCTACCTCGCCAAGGTCACGCGGGTGGAACCGTCGCTTCAGGCGGCGTTTGTCGATTTCGGCGGCAACCGTCACGGCTTCCTGGCCTTCAGCGAAATCCATCCGGATTACTATCAGATCCCGATGGAGGACCGTCAGGCGCTGATCGACGAGCAGGAAGAACTGGAACGCCAGGCCCGCGCCGCGCGCGAGCATCTGGAAGATATCGACGGCGACATCGGAGAGGATGGAGAAGACGCCGATGACGTCGATGCCTCCTCCGATGAAGAAGAAACCGATGCAGAAGACGCGGAAGCTTCCGCTGAAGATGCGGAGGAAGACGCCGACGACGATACGGACGTGTCCGCGGAAGCATCGGGCGACGACACGGTTGCCGGATCCGACGACGGGGACGAAGCGTCCGCCGAGGAAACACCGGAAACGGATACCGGTGACGATCCCGACCCTGTCGCCGCCGATCCCGACGTCGAGGAAGCCCTCGAAGCGGCGGAATCGTCGTCCCCCCGCCGGACACGCGGCATGCGGCGCTACAAAATTCAGGAAGTCATCAAGCGGCGACAGATTCTGCTCGTCCAGGTCGTCAAGGAAGAGCGCGGCAACAAGGGCGCGGCTCTCACGACCTACATTTCCCTGGCCGGCCGCTATTGCGTGTTGATGCCGAATTCGTCTCGCGGCGGCGGCATTTCCCGAAAAATTACCGGGTCGAAGGAACGCCGCAAGCTGCGCGACACGCTGAATTCACTCGACATGCCTGACGGCATGGGCGTGATCATTCGGACCGCGGGGCTGGAACGCAACAAGGCAGAGATAAAGCGCGATTTCGAATACCTGATCCGGGCGTGGGACGAGGTGCGGGAAACGACGCTCGAATCAAGCGCGCCCAGTATGGTTTACGAAGAAGGCGATATCATCAAACGCGCGATACGCGACGTTTACAGCAAGGATATCGAAGAAATCCAGGTCGAGGGCGCAGAAACCTATCAGACCGCCAAGCGGTTCATGCGTCTGATGATGCCGAGCCACGCCAAGCGGGTTCAGCAGTACCGGGACGACACCATCCCGCTTTATCAGCGCTTCCAGATCGAGCAGCAGCTCGACGCCATGCACAATCCGGAAGTGCAGCTAAAATCGGGCGGCTACATCGTCATCAACCCGACCGAGGCGCTGGTCGCGATCGATGTGAACTCCGGCAAGTCGACGCGCGAACGCAATATCGAGGAAACCGCCGTCAAGACGAACATCGAAGCGGCGGAAGAAGTCGCCCGGCAGTTGCGCCTGCGCGACCTCGCCGGCCTGATCGTCATCGACTTCATCGACATGGAAGACAGCCGCAACGTCCGCAAGGTAGAACGGCGACTGAAAGACGCGATGAAGACGGACCGGGCCCGGCTGCAGATCGGACGGATCAGCAATTTCGGGCTGCTGGAGCTGTCGCGTCAGCGGTTGCGTCCGAGCCTGCTGGAAACCAGTTCGCAGGTATGTCCGCACTGCCGCGGCACTGGTAACATTTTGTCCACCGAATCCATGGCGATGCGCGTCCTCCGAGCCATCGAGGAGGAAGGCATTCGGATGCGGACCAGCGAAATCACCGTCCGCGTGCCGACCGAAGTGGCGCTTTATATCCTCAACCAGAAGCGCTCCACTCTGGTCAATCTGGAAAGCCGATACGGTTTCCAGGTCATCCTCGAGGGCGACGACAGCGTTGTCCCGCCCGATATCGACATCGAGCGAGTCAAAGGAAGGCCGGAACCCGCTGCGGGCCAGCCGTCCCGCGGCATGGGCGCCACGCAGGCGGCAAATGACGACGACGACGAAGACATCCCGGACGAGGACGAAGAGGCGGTCGCCGCAAGCGAAGACGAAGCGGAAAAATCCGACAGGCCGAAACGCGGCCGCCGCCGGCGGGGCCGTCGTCGCTCACAAAACAGCGAAGCACGCGCCGACGACAATTCCGACGACAGCGCGGAAGGCGATGCCGATGCGTCCGGCGATAACGATCGTCAGGAAGCGTCGGGCGAAAACGACGATTCCGGCGAGGAAAAACAGGGTTCCCGCCGGCGGAGGCGCGGCCGCAGAGGCGGAAGACGCCGCAACCGGAATGCCAGCGCAGAGTCCCAGGCCGAAAACGCCGAGACCGACGACAACGCGGACCCGGCGGACGGCTCCGAAGAAGGCGCTCGGCAGGACGAGGCGTCCTCCATCGCCGCCGATGTCTCGGTGGCCGTTAACGATGGCGACATCGCGCAACAAGAATCGGCCCAGCCTGCCGACACCAAGCCCGACGCTGCGGAAGTGCAGGCAGAAGCGGATGCGGAGCCGCACACCGCGGCGACCAACGGAGCCAACGCGGACGAGAGCTCCGACAACGGCGCCGCGCTCCGGGACGATACGTCTGAAAATACGGAAACCGATGCGGCCTCGGAAGCAGAAGACGCGAAAAACGAATCCGCAGAAATCGCAGCGGCGGCCGCGGCCGTGGAACAGAACAAGCCCAAACGCCGGGGCTGGTGGCAGAAAATCGTCGACTGATAATACGTCTGATAATACGTCCGGGCGTTTCACCCGGGCGGCATCAGCCTTCTATCCAGTCCTTCAGCCGCCCGGCGGCATCTGACATGGTCTGAGTATCGCCCGCAAAGGAAATCCGGATAGCCGACCGGCCGCGGTCGCGGTCGAAATCCGTCCCTGGCGCAGTCGCGATCCCCGCTTCGGTCAACATCCGGCGGCAGAAATCCTCGCTGTCGTTGGTCAGATGCGAGACGTCGGCGTAGATATAAAACGCCCCGTCCGCAGGTGCGAGTTTCGTCAGCCCCGCCTTCGGCAGTTCCCGCAGCAATAACTCCCGGTTGGCGGCATAACGCGCGACGTTTTCGTCCAGCTCGGCGGTGCAATCGAACGCAGCGCTCGCCGCATGTTGCGACAGCGCAGGCACGGAGATGAAAATATTCTGCGCCAGGCATTCCACCGACCGGTGAAGCTGTTCGGGGATCACCATCCAGCCGACGCGCCAGCCCGTCATCGAGTAGTACTTCGAAAAACTGTTCACCACGAACGCATTGTCGGTGTGCGTCAGCGCCGTCACGCCGGGCATCTCGTATGTGATGCCATGATAGATCTCGTCCGAAATCAGACGAATGCCCCGATCGTCGCAATAGGACGTCAGCGCCGCCATCTCGTCGGCGGAGATCATCGTGCCGGTCGGATTGGCGGGGCTTGCCACGATCAGCCCGTCGATCTCTCCATCGATCCGGTCCAGCAATGCCGGGGTGGGCTGATATCGGTCCTCCGCGGTCGCCGGCACCCCCACAGCCTCGATTCCCAACGCCGCCAGGATATTACGGTAGGCCGGATATCCGGGATCGGCCAACACCACGCGGTCGCCGACATCGAAGGCCGCGAGAAACGCCAGCATGAAACCGCCGGACGAACCGGTCGTGACGATCACGCGGTCCTCGGCAAGGTCGATATCGTGCGTGTCGCTATAATATCGGGCGATCCGACGCCGCAGCGGATCGATCCCAAGGGCTTCGGTATATCCGAGCTTGTCGTTTATCAGGGCATGCTGCGCGGCGGCGATGACCTTCGAAGGCGCGCCCGTGGAAGGTTGTCCGACCTCAAGATGCAGAATATCGCGCCCGGTACTTTCCAGCCGGTTGGCTTCCCGCATGACGTCCATGACGATGAACGGCGGCACCTGCCCCCGGGTCGATTTCTTCAGCGCCATCGTTCAGAGCGCCGCGCTGACGGCCAGTCCATGACCGAAAGGATCGGCCGCGAAACGACAGGAATCGGGATTTTCACGCGCGCCTTTCGGACAATGGATCAGTCCGGCCCGGCCGTCGGCGCCGTCCGCGGGTCCGAATGCCTTTTCGGGGTCGGTGTCATCGTCGAAGGCTTTCCGCGCGGCGCCGATTGCCCGGCTCGCGCCGCCCGCGCCGCCGGAGCCGCTCGCCGCGCCGCGGGCATCCTTCAATGGCCGGTTGACCAGCAGCATCGGTACGCCGGGGAAGGCGTCCCCGCGCGGAGGCGCCGCCATCAGAATGCCGCTCGACCCGATCATCCGGCCCGCGCCGAGCGTACCGTTGGTGGATACCACACAGGCCGCGCCGCCGCCCTGCCTGTCGACCGCGACGAAACCGGCGCTGTCGTAAGGCGCCTGTCCCTGCCGCGCGGATCCTGAAGCCACGCCCCGCCACAACGCAGCCGCCCGGGTACCGGCCGCATTTCCGGGGAGATGAAGTTCGTCCTTGCCAATATCGATCTTTTCGGTTTTCAGCCATTTCGGCCGGTAGTCGCGGAACGTCGACACCGGCACGTCTACGCCCGTCGCCGCGCCAATATCCTGCGCCAGAAGTTTCGCGAAGTCTCCGGCGTAGAAATCGCCCGGGCCTCTTAGCCGGATACGGGCCAGGGATGCAGAGAGTTCGAACTGGCTGAGCACGTCGCCTTCGACAATCGTCTTGCCGGACGGGGCGAAAAGACGCCGGACCGTCGGGTCGGCCAACCCGTCCGTGGGTACCGCCGCCAGTCGGCGGGCGAAGGCACGGGATACCGGATTGCCGAATCTTGCTAGCCGCTCGGCTGGAAGCAGCAGGGCTTCCCATTGCAGACGCCCGTAACGGGCGTGAAGCGCGAACATTCCCCGTACGACGCCGGGAATCATCGCTGCCTTCCCGTCCATTTCGTACAGCGCAGGCCGGAAATCGATTGCCTCGATCGTCTCGCCTTCACCGCGGAACGCCACGCACATCCCACCCCCGCCAAGGCTCGCAGCGCCGGGATACGTCACCGACAGGGCGAAATAGGTCGCCACGACGGCATCGATCGCATTGCCGCCGGAAGACAGAATATCGCGCCCGATCAGCGCGGAGCGCGGTTCGTCCGACACGACGCCGCCGAAATCCGACGAAACGAAACCGACCTGCCCCTCGGGTGGGCCGTCGCTGCCGCAGGCGGCGAGCATTCCTCCGAGGAGGGCCGCTCCGATCGATTGACGGACCCGGAACCGCCACCTACTTATAATGTTACGAGAGAAAGTTTCGCCCGTGCGCAATGCAATTTCCTCCTTGGCAGCCGTCGGCGCGGTCGTCGCGATCCTATCGCTGCAATTGGCGCTGGCACCCAATCCGGCAGGGGCAGCCGGTATTCGCGATGCCGAAATCGAACATACCATCCGCGTTTATGCTTCGCCACTTCTGAGGGCGGCGGGGTTCGAACCGCAGGACGTCGGCCTGCATATCTTGAACGACAAGGCGCTGAACGCCTTCGTCGCCCGGGGCCAGCGGATATTCATGACAAGCGGGCTGCTGATGTCGGCGGACCGCCCGGAACAGATCGTGGGCGTGCTGGCCCATGAAATCGGCCATATCACCGGCGGCCATCTGGCCCGGCTGAGCGGTGCACTGGACGATGCCCGGAATCAGGCGCTGATCGGCCAGATCATCGGCTTTGCGCTGGGTGTGCTGGCGAAGGACGGTGGCGTCGCAGCCGCCACCAGCGCGAAAGGCAGCGACATCGCGCTGAAGAATTTGCTGAAGTTTTCGCGCACACAGGAACGGTCCGCGGATCAGGTGGCCGTGGACCTTCTGGATCAGACCCGCTCATCTGCGACTGGTTTGCTGGAATTCTTCGAACTCCTGCAGGATCAGGAACTATTGGTGCGCGCGCGGCAGGACGCCTATGTGGTTACGCATCCGCTGACACAGGACCGGATCGCGTTTGTTCGCAAGCATGTCGAAAATTCCCGGTATTCAGGCAATCAGTTGCCGAGCCTCGTCAAGGCAATGCACGATCGCATGGTCGCCAAGCTTAAAGGCTTCATCAATCCGCCAAGCCAGACCCTAAAGGAATACGCGGCCGACGATTCTTCGGTCAGTGCCCGCTATGCCCGGGCCATGGCCTTTTACCGCGATTCCCGAATGGACGAAGCGCTGGAACTGATGGATGGGTTGATCAGCCAGGCGCCGGACGATCCGTATTTTCATGAACTGCGGGGTCAGATCCTGTTCGAGAATGGCAAGCTCACGGAAGCGTTGCCGGACTATGAACGCGCGGTAAACCTTCGCCCGCAACAGCCTCTGCTGCGTGTTGGACTGGCGCACGTACAGATAGAACTCAATCGGCCGGATCTTATCAAATCGGCCGTCGGCAATCTGGAACAGGCGCTGCGCTACGACCGGTTCATGCCGCTGTCCTGGCAACTGGCGGCGACGGCCTATGGCCGCAACGGGCAGTTGGGCATATCCTCGCTCGCCCTGGCGGAATACCACCTGCTGCTTGGCCGATTCCTCGACGCCCGGGGCCAGGCCAGCAAGGCAATGCGCATTCTGCCCGAGAATTCACCAGGCTGGCTGCGCGCGCAGGATATCGAGGCCACGGCCAAACGGGCGCGCGACCGGCAACGCCGTTAACCCTTGCCGAAGTTTAATGTCGATTTAATCAAGCGATTGTGACCCCCGGTCCCAATCCTGATACGATATGCCTCAATCGAACCGGCTGCGCGGAGGCTCGGCAACCGGCATGTTCAAACCGAGAGTACGATCAGATATGTTCCTTTCCAAACACCAGTTTCTGTCCACCATCTCCGCTGCAATGCTCTCCGCCGTGATCGTCCTGACCGGCCCCGCCGCAGCCCAGCCGGCCGGTTCGGGCACTATTTCCGCCGAACAGAAAAAAGCGTTCGAAGGCATCGTCCGGGATTACATTCTGGAGAATCCGGAAATCATCACACAGGCGATCGAACGCCTGCGAGAAAAGCAGCGCCTTGCCGAAGCGCGGGCCGACCAGAATATTCTGGCTGCCAGCAAAGCGGAAATATTCAACGACCCGGATGCGCCTGTAGGCGGCAACCCAAAGGGCGACGTCACCGTCGTGGAATTCTTCGACTACCGCTGCGGCGTGTGCAAGCGTATCCATCCCATCGTGAACGAATTGGTCAAAACGGATCCGAATATCCGTCGCGTGTACAAGGAATGGCCGATCCTGGGGCCGAATTCAGTCCTCGCCGCACGCGCCGCGATCGCCTCGCGACAGCAGGGCAAGTATCTCGCCTTCCACAAGGTCATGATGGAAGCGAATTCCTCCTTCGACCGGGCCTCGATCCTGCGCATGGCGAAATCGGTCGGGTTGGATACGGCGCAACTGGACAAGGACATGAAGAGTCCGGAAGTCGATGCGATTATCCGCAAAAACTACGCGCTCGCCGAAAAGCTGAAACTGAACGGCACGCCGTCCTTCGTGATCGGAGATACGCTGCTGCGCGGCGGGCGCGATCTCGAATCCCTGCGCGCCATCGTCGCAGAGGCCAGGGCTGCGAAAAAGTAAACGGTTCTTATTCGGTCGAGAACGTCACCGGCGGCGCAATACCGAGAATGCGGATATAGGTCAGTCGGGCTGCTTCGACGGCTGAGCGTTGTCGAAAGCCTCCAGCTTCATACATTCTGCGAAAATCCCCATCAGTCGAGGATAAGGCGACAGATCGCATTCATAGCGCTGGGCGTTGAACACCTGCGGAACGATACAGATATCGACCAGCCCGGGCGCGTCGCCATGGGCAAAGGTGCCCGTTTCGCTGTCCGCCGCCAGATGTGCCTCCAGCGCGTTGAATCCCTCGTAGATCCAGTGCTGATACCAGGTAACGTTGACGGCATCCTTGTCCGCTCCCATTTCGCGCGACATAAACTTAAGGACGGCGAGATTGTTCAGCGGATGAATGTCGCAGGCGATGATGTCCGCCAGTCCACGCACACGGGCCCGGCCCACCGGATCTGACGGCAGGAATGCCGGTTCCGGGTGAGTTTCTTCGAGATACTCCAGAATTGCCATCGACTGATACAGAACGTTGTCGCCGTCGATCAGCGTCGGCACCCGTCCCTGCGGATTGAGAGTCTTGTAGCTGTCGTCGAACTGATCGCCGTCGGGAAGACTGATATTGATGTGCTCCCATGCAATGCCTTTCAGGTTCAGGGCGATGCGGACGCGGAAGGCCGCCGACGAGCGGGAAAAGCCGTAAAGTTTCATTGGTCGCTCCAATTGATTTCCCGGGGAGTTTAGGGGGGCTTCGCGCGGCAATCCAGCCGCACCGACCGACGGGCACCCCTCAGTCAGATATAATACTCGCTGAGCGGCGGGAACCCGTTGAACCCGACGGCGGAATAGGTCGCAGTGTATGCGCCCGCGCTCAGAATTTCGATCCTGTCGCCCGCGGCCAGAACAAGCGGCAGGGTGTAACCTGCTGCATCGTACAGAACGTCGACTTCGTCGCAGGTAGGACCGGCCAGCACAACGGGGCCTTCGGGCCCACCGTCATGGGGAGTCGTGATCCGGTACTGGATGGCTTCTTCGAAGGTTTCGGGCAGACCCCCGAACTTTCCCACATCCAGGAAGATCCAGCGACGGTCCGGTTCCCGGGATTTTTCCGCGACCAGCACAACCTCGGTCTGAATGATGCCGGCGTCGCCCGCGATGTAGCGTCCGGGTTCCGCGATGATGCGGGGCGGCCTGTTGCCGAAATGACGAACCAGCGAATCGCGTATGCCAGCGCCGTAGGCGTCCGCGCTTTCGATCGGTTGCCGGTAGCTGGCCGGAAATCCGCCCCCGATATTGAGCAGCGTCAGCTCAACGCCGCTTTGGGAAAGCTGTTCGAATACGGCCGCACATTGTTCGATCGCGACATCCCATTGTCCGGGGTCACGCTGCTGGGAACCGACATGAAACGACACTCCCGCCGGCACCAGCCCGGCGTCGCCGGCCTCCTTCAACATTTCCACCGCCTGCATCGGTTCGCATCCGAATTTCCGGGACAGCGGCCAGTCCGAACCGGCGCCGTCCATGAACACCCGGCAACAAACGTCGGCGCCCGGCGCCGCCGAAGCCAGCTTCGACAGTTCCGCGCGGCTATCGAAGGCAAACAGGCGGACGCCATATTCGTACGCCCTCGCAATATCGCGTTCCTTCTTAACGGTATTCCCGAACGCGATCCTTTCGGGGCCAATGCCGAGATCCAGGCATGCCTCGATCTCGAAGATGCTGGCGGTGTCGAAACAGGCGCCGAGTCCGTGGAGAAGGCTGATCACTTCCTTCGCCGGATTTGCTTTCATCGCGTAAAAGATCTCGGCATTGGGCAAAGCGCGGACCAGATCGGCGTAGCGCTGCGCAATCACGTCGAGATCGACGACCAGACAGGGCGTGTCGGGTTGACGTTCTTCGAGAAACTTTCGGATTTTGACGGTCATAGCGGGCGCGTTTTAGCCCGTCGGACCGCCGGCGGAAAGCGAAATCGGCGGGTTACATGCCCTGGGCGAATTGCAGGCCGAACATCGCGCCGCCTGCCGCGATGGCGATGATCAGCGTGATCACGATCAGCCGCACCGGGTTCGATTTCTTTTTGACCTTCCGGCGCTTGGCAGCTGCCTTGCGTTGCGCAACGTTACCCTGCGGCTTCTTTTTGGCCTTGGCGGCATTGGCCCGCGTCTGTTTCGCCTTTTGTAGCTGTTCGGCGTTTGCCTGCTCGACCTTGCTGCCGCGGAAAATGGTCCGGGTTTTCGTTTCCTGGGTCGATTCGACGTAGATTTCCTCGATGACCCGGATGCCGGTATACCGGCCGCTTTCGTCCATGCGTTGCGCTTCGAACAGCGCCAGATCGCGATCGTCAAACACCGAATCGATCTTCCACTTTCCACTCTGGAATGTGTGAATTTCGAAGGCTTTCATATCTGACATGGCTTGCTCCGGGTCCCCGAACCGCGGCGTTACTCGTTCGGTACTTCGCGGCAGTTCGCGGCGCCGAGAAGACCGGAGACGACCGTACCATCGTCGCTCATCGGCAGGATGATGCTGCGGTACAGAACCTTCATGCCGTCGTATTTCACAAACTCCCCGCCGCGCGAGATCGGCACGCCCCGGGAAAGAATCTCCTGATAGTAGCCCGCCGCGTTCTCGATCAACGTCCGCGGCGGCACCTCAGACAGCAGACAGTTGCGGACAGGCTCGCCCATGTACTGCTGCAGTTTGTCGCCGACCGTGCGGACGATGGGGTCGTCTTCGTAACCGACGAAATCCAGCACGAAGCAGTAATCCCATATCTCCGCCATTTCGACCGGGTTCACGTCGGTGAAAGACGGAAACTGATTGTCGCCGCACCATTGTCGCCAGTGCGACAACAGACGGAGCACCATTCGACGCTCCATGCCCTGGGGCGCGGCGTCGGGTGCATTGGGTGTATTCTGCGTATCCATGACCACGACACTGAAACAATTGCGTTAAATTCCAGTAAAGGTGTGGATAACTCGATTTCGCATTGCGGTAATCTTTTCCGGTTTCTTCGGCGGCGGCGCCGGGAATTCAACCGAATCAATCTCCGCAAACGCCGGAATTCCGGGTGTTTATCGCCATTGCCCACACGAGACGTCCTGCGGTAAGCCTTAAAGGTTGTCGCCGAACGAAAATGTGGGGATTGTCCGTCATTTCGCGCTTTCTAGTCATAAACGGCCCAAACCTGAATATGCTGGGCCTTCGAGAACCTGAAATCTATGGCCATGACAGCCTCGGCGACATTCAGGCCAGGTGCGAAGCGCATGCCGAAACCGTCGGCGCGAAACTCGATTTCCGCCAGTCAAACAGCGAAGCGGAGATCATCGACTGGATTCACGCCGCGCGGGACACCGCCGACGGCATTATCATCAACCCCGCCGCCTTTACGCATACATCGGTGGCCATTCTCGATGCACTGGTACTTACCGAGCTCCCCGTCGTGGAGATTCATATCTCGAACATCTTCCGGCGGGAAAGTTTCCGCCAGCATTCCTATATTTCCATGGGTGCGACAGGAATCATTTCGGGATTCGGCGCGCACGGCTATGTTCTGGCGATTGACGCGATGATGGGGCTGACCGGGGAAAAGAAGGAAACCTGATGGCGAACAAGTTCGATATAGACCCGGACCTGGTCAAGAAGCTTGCGGAGCTTCTCGACGAAACGGGCTTGAGCGAAATCGAATTCGAAAGCACCGGTCGGCGTATCCGCGTGGCGCGTCCGGTCGCGGGAAGCGCCCCGCCGATAACGGTCAACGCACCGCCCGCCGCTGCGGCTGCCGCCCCATCTGCCGATGCCGAATCTCAATCGGAAGCGCGCATCGGTACACCGATCACCTCGCCGATGGTCGGCACGATCTTCCTGTCACCCGAACCGGGCGCCGAACCGTTCATCAAGGTCGGCGACACCGTATCCGAAGGCCAGACCGTTATGCTGATCGAAGCGATGAAGACCTACAATCCGGTCCGCGCGACGAAAAGCGGCAAGGTCGTGCAGATACTCGTCGGGGATTCGACACCTGTCGAGTTCGGCGAGGAACTGCTGCTGGTCGAATAGCGCCTCGATCGGGCCGGGCCGGCAACGCAATGTTCGAAAAAATCCTGATAGCCAATCGCGGCGAAATTGCGCTTCGTATCCACCGGGCGTGCAAGGAGATGGGCATCTCGACGGTCGCGGTTCACTCGACTGCCGATGCCGATGCCATGCATGTCCGACTGGCGGATGAAAGCGTCTGCCTGGGTCCGGCGCCGGCCAAGGACAGCTATCTCAATATTCCGGCCATCGTTTCGGCCGCCACCATCACCGGCGCCGACGCGGTTCATCCGGGTTACGGGTTCCTGTCGGAAGAGGCGAGCTTCGCGTCCATCCTGGAAGAACACGGATTCACCTTTATCGGCCCAAACGCCGAGCATATCGATCTGATGGGCGATAAAGTCGCGGCGAAAAAAGCGGTTGAAGAAAACGGCGTGCCTGTCGTGCCGGGATCGAAGGGGGCGTTGGAAACGGCCGCGGACGCGCGTAAGACCGCCGACGACATCGGCTATCCGGTCCTGATCAAGGCGGCCGGAGGGGGCGGCGGACGCGGCATGCAGATCGTCCGCAGCGCGGACGAAGTGGAAGACGCCTATCGCATGGCGCGGACGGAGGCCAAGGCGAGCTTCCGGAACGACACCGTGTACATGGAAAAGTTCCTCGAAAAGCCGCGCCACGTAGAAGTTCAGGTTTTCGCGGACGGTCAGGGTGGCGCCGTGCACCTTGGCGAACGCGACTGTTCGCTCCAGCGCCGGCACCAGAAAGTGCTGGAAGAAGCCCGCTCCCCTGCCCTGAACGATGAGGCGCGGGAAAAGATCGGCAAGATCGCCGCCGACGCAGTGCGCCGGATCGGATACCGCAATGCGGGCACCATCGAATTCCTGTATGAGGAGGGCGAATTCTATTTCATCGAAATGAACACCCGACTGCAGGTGGAACATCCCGTCACGGAGATGATCACGGGCATCGACATGGTCCGCGAACAGATTCGGGTGGCCGCGGGGTCGCCGCTGTCCTTCGAGCAATCGGACATCACCTTCGAAGGTCACGCGATCGAATGCCGCATCACGGCGGAACACCCGGAAACCTTCGTCCCGTCACCAGGCAGGATCACCGATTACCATCCGCCGGGCGGCATGTCGGTGCGCGTAGATTCCGGCCTTTATGCCGGATACATGATCCCGCCGCATTACGACAGCCTGGTAGCCAAACTGATCGTGCATGGCGCCAACCGCAACGAATGCCTGATGCGCCTGCGCCGGTCCCTGGAGGAGTTCGTCATCGGCGGCATCCACACCACGATCCCGCTGCATGAGAAGATCATCGAAAATTCGGACTTCGTAAACGGCGATTATGATATTCATTGGCTGGAACGCTTTGTCGCGGGAGACATTGCGGACAACTGATCGGTACCCGTATCGGCCGCCAATGACCAGCCTGACGCCGGAAATTCTTTTACGCGCCTATGCCGTGGGCCTGTTTCCGATGGCCGAGCATCGCGACGATCCGACGCTGTACTGGATCGATCCGGAGAAGCGCGGCGTGCTGCCGCTGGACGACTTCCACATTCCCCGGCGCCTGCGCCGCACCGTGCGCCGCAACGAATTCGAGGTTCGCTGCAACACGGCCTTTACCGACGTCATCCGCGCCTGCGCCGCGCCGGCAGAGGGGCGCGACGAAAGCTGGATCAACGACGAGATCGTCTCGCTCTACACCACCCTTAACGAAATGGGCCGTGCCCATTCAGTGGAGGCCTGGCAGGACGGCAAACTGGTCGGCGGCCTGTACGGCGTCGCCCTGGGCGCGGCATTCTTCGGCGAAAGCATGTTCAGCACCGTACGCGACGCCAGCAAGGTGGCGCTGGTGCATCTGGTGGCCCGAATGAAAAAGGGGGATTTCGAGCTGCTCGACACACAGTTCGTTACCGATCACCTGGCGCAGTTCGGCGTCGTGGAGATGCCCCGGTCCGGGTTTCGCCAGTTACTGGCTTCCGCACTGGACCGGTCGGCGTCTTTCCCTCCGGAAATCTCTCAGCCGGAACTCGAAGCTCTTCTGCAGTCGACCACCCAGACATCGTAGACCGGATGCTCGACCGAAGCGGCTGCCGGGCTGGACGCGAACATCCAGCCCGCGAACAGGTCGACCGCGCTTTCGCCCAGACGGCGTTCCCGAATTTCCAGATAGACCGTGGTCTCGGGCGTTTCGGTCGGCGGGCGCTTGTGGCATTTCCGCACCGTGATATCCAGCGTTCCGAACCGGACCGTCTCTCCCACCGGCGCCACGATCTCCGTGATCCGCGCCGTGATCTTGTCGAGCCCCTGCAGCACGGCGGCGGCGGGCGCCTGCGCCTGGGTCGCATCGGGATTCGGCGACGCCTGGGCGAGCGCCATGGCCGGCCAGAACGCCGCTACAAACAACAGTGCGCAGATCGCCGGGCGCGTCATGGGCAATGATTCCCCGGAAAACAAGGCGGGATCGAGGCGGGCCTAATTGCCCTTCTCGCCGTCCTTGTTGGTCTGGCTGAAAATCATCTGGCCGACGAGCCCCATCAGGTCGATCGACCCCTGGGTGGTCGTGATCTCGCCGCCCGGCGGCAGCATCTCGTCCGCGCCCCCGGGCGACAGCGCCAGAAACTTGTCGCCCAGCAGCCCGTCGGACGAGACCGCGATCGAAGTGTCTTCCGGTATCCTGATATCGGAGCGGATATTCATCGAGACGTTGGCGAAGTAGGTCTTCGGATCCAGCGCCGACGAAGTGACCGTGCCGATCTTGATACCACTCATGCGGACGTCCGAGCCTGCCAGGATGCCGTCGATCCGATCGAACTTGGCCTTGATTTCGTAACCTTCGACCTTGCCGACTTCGGCCTTGCTGTAGGCGAATACGATGAATAGCGCCGCAACGATCAGCACGACGCCGCCCATCACGGTTTCAATAAGGTTTTTGCGCATGCGCCCTCGGTCTCCTTAGCTCGGTGCGGCCGGACAGTTCAGGAAGGCTGCCAGGGTTCGTAATCGCCCGTCGCGGGCGCCCGTTGCCCGCCCTTCAGAACGTGTCCCGGCGGACTATACGCCTGGTCGGTGCCGGTCATGTTCGGCTGGTGCTCCTTCTGCCAGTCCCAGCGCCGCCCGACATCGTCTTCCGGAATGTCGTCGGTAGTGTGGTGCAGCCAGGAATGCCATGCCGGCGGTACGCGCGACGCTTCGACCCTGCCGTCGTAGACGACCCAGCGCTTTTCGCGCGCGCCCCTGGCGGTCCGCTTGCCGCGGTAATAAGTATTGCCCTGGGAATCGGTCCCGACCTGCACGCCGTTCAGCCACGTGAATAATCTGGTGCCTATGGTCATACGTACCTCTGCTGACGGCTGCCGCCGGACGGTGAAAAATGGTTAATGAACCGGGCGACAGTATCGCATTTCCCGCGTTTGCGTCCAGTATGACGGAGAATCAATAGACATATGGTTAACGAAACGTCAAAACGCAAACCTTTGATATCGTTTGAATATTTTGAAGACTGGATCGCCCCGCAGCAGACCGCTAGGCTCGGCCCGAACAATGGAGAAACAGCATGACCGGACGCATCGATCAACGCCTCGCAGAGCTTGGCATCACCCTGCCCGACGCCCCCGTGCCGTCGGCCAATTACGTGCCCTACCGCCGGTCCGGCAATCAGGTGTTCATCGCCGGCCAGGTGTCGATCACGGGCGATGAAAGCGCGACCGGCAAGGTCGGCGGCGACCTGTCGGTGGAAGACGGCTACGCCGCGGCGCGGCTCTGCGGGCTCAACATTCTGGCGCAGCTCAAGGCCTGCGTCGGCGACGACATCGACCGCGCCAAGGCCGTCAAGCTGGGCGGCTTCGTGAACGCGCCGCCGGATTTCACTCAGCCACCCGCGGTCGTCAACGGCGTCTCCGACCTGCTGATCGAAGTGATGGGCGAGGACGCCGGCAAGCATGCGCGCTTCGCGGTGGTGGTGGCCTCCCTGCCCGGCGGCGCGGCGGTCGAAGTCGACGCCATTTTCGAGATAGAGTAGCGCGCGCCGATGCCCGACGGCGGCGAGACAGTTACCGTCAAAGTCCTCTCTTCGCTGGGCGAGGTTTCGGCCGCCGACTGGGATGCCTGCGCCGGGCCCGAGAACCCCTTCGTGTCGCATACGTTTCTCAGGACGCTGGAGGATTCGTCCGCCGCCTGCGGCGAGACCGGCTGGCTGCCCCAGCATGTCGTGATCGAGGATACCGGCGGCGGGCTGATCGGCGCGGCACCCTGCTACCTGAAAAACCATTCCCACGGCGAATACGTGTTCGACTGGGGCTGGGCCGATGCCTATGAGCGCGCCGGCGGGCAGTATTATCCGAAGCTGCAGGTCTCGGTGCCGTTCTCGCCGGTCACCGGCCCCCGCCTGCTGGTCCGCGACGGCGAGGATAAATCCCATACCCGGCGCCTGCTCGCCGCCGGCCTGCTGGAGCTCGCCAAGCAGCACGAGGTTTCGTCGCTGCACATCACCTTCACGCCGGAGGACGAATATAACGATCTGGGCGAGATCGGCTTTCTGCAGCGCCAGGGCCAGCAGTTTCACTGGCGGAACCAGGACTTCGGGACCTTCGACGACTTCCTCGCCTCGCTCAATTCGCGCAAGCGCAAGATGATCCGCAAGGAGCGCGAGGCCGCAAACGCCGCCGTCGACATCGAGGTGCTGACCGGCGACGCCCTGACCGAGCGGCACATGCAGGCGTTCTATCATTTCTACCTCAACACCGTGGACCGCAAATGGGCCCACGCCTATCTGAATTACGAGTTCTTCCAGCTGCTGCGCGAGCGCATGGCCGACAACGTCGTCCTCGTCATGGCCAGCCATGAAGGCGATTACGTCGCCGGGGCGCTGAACCTGCGCGGCCCGGACACGCTGTGGGGCCGCAACTGGGGATGTTCCGAACGCTTCAGGATGCTCTACTTCGAGGCCTGCTTTTACCGCGGCATCGAGTTCGCGATCGAAAACGGCCTCTCCAAAGTCGAGGCCGGCGCCCAGGGCCCGCACAAGATCAGCCGCGGGTACCTGCCGTCCGCCACCTACAGCGCCCACTGGATCCGCGACGAGGGCTTCCGCCGCGCCGTCGCCGATTTCGTCGACCGCGAACGCCGCGGCGTCGCGCACGAGATGGATTCGCTGTCCGAACTGTCTCCTTTCAAACGATCGAACGACTCGCCTTAGGCGGCGCCATTGTCGGTCCCCTCCCCCTTGAGGGGGAGGGCCAGGGAGAGGGTGATACAGGCTTTTTTCCCCTCTCCCTAACCCCCTCCCCGCTGGGGCGAGGGGATGATAGTGTTATCGCTCCTCACCAACCCGGACCCCGCCCATGACCAGCATCGAAGATATCCCCTACCTCACCATCGACGGCCACGCTTTGCAGGCCCGCCTGTACCGGCCCGACGCGCCCAACGGCACCTGGCTGGTCGACGTCCATGGCGGCGCGTGGGGCTCCGGCGACCGGCTGAACAATGCCGTCATTCATGAAGATCTCGCGGCCCACGGCATCGGCGTCTTCGCGCTGGATTTCCGCCTGTCCGACGCGGCGCAATACCCGGCCCCGGTTCAGGACGTGTCCTACGGCGTGCGCTGGTTCAAGGCCAACGCCGCGACGACCCTCGGCATCGACGCCTCTGTCGTCGGCGGGCTGGCATCGTCCAGCGGCGCGCAGCAGCTCGGCCTCGTGGCGCTGTGCCCGGACGGCCCGGCCTGGACGCCCGCCGCGCCGGAATTGCGCGACGCCGACAGCCGTCTCGACTTCTTCGTCGCCGGCTGGCCGATCTTCGATCCGCTGCGCCGGTATCGCATGGCGCAGGATGCCGGCAACGAGCGCCTGGTCGCCGCCCATGACGCCTATTTTGCGACCGAGGCCGACATGGACGCCGGCAACCCCTACCGCCTGCTCGACCGCGGCGAGGCAACCCAACTGCCGCCGATGATCGTCATCCAGGGCACCGACGACGCCAATGTCGACCACACCTGGCAGGACGAATTCGCCGCGCTGTACCGGTCGACGGGCGGCACGGCCGAAGTGCGAAAGTTCGACGGCATGCCGCACACCTTCGTGACCGCCGACCCCGAGGCCGAGGCGTCAAAAGCCGCCATCGTCGCGATCTGGGAATTCGTGCTGGGGGTTTAGCGCTTCGTCCTCCCACCGTCATCCCCGCCGTCTTTGCGTGTCATTCCCGCGAAGGCGGGAATGACACCTTCTATGAAAACCCTCAATTCAACCCCATACACCCGAACGAACCGCCCTTCGGGGACACACTTTCGCTAAACCTCGTAACGACCCCATGCACAGGACGACCCGGCGCACCGCATACCGGGAAACGGAACACCCGCCAAAGCGGGACCCAGCCCAAACAGGCGCGGCAACATCGCCCTCATGTCGCAAGCCGTTCACCCCCCTTTCCTGACCACCCATGGTCAGGCCGATCGTTCGCCGACACACATTCAGCAACTTAAACACTTCCACGAACTTAACATGAATAAGAACAAATAGCGAACTTCTGTGGCAGAAATTCTGCGCGAATAGCCGACCATCAACCCGGTAAAAGCCGGAAACGCAGATCACTGCCAATCCACGGGGTTCTATTATGTGCAGGAAAAACCCCGGCACTTTGGCCGGGATTAATGTAACTGCCTAAGACGACGGTAGAGCGTTCCCTACTCCACCAGCTCCTCGATCTTGTCGTCGCCGTCGGGCCCTTCGTCCGGGTCGCTGTCCGGGTCCTTGCCCTTGCTGCCTTTCGGCGGGGCGGCCTGGATGACGAACGAGAGCTTGTCTTCGTCCTTCTTGACGTCGACCTGCACCACGCCGCCCTTGGCGAGCTTGCCGAACAGGATCTCGTCGGCCAGCGGTTTCTTGATGTTTTCCTGGATGACGCGGGAAAGCGGCCGCGCCCCGTACGCCTCGTCGTAGCCCTTGCGGCACAGCCAGTCGCGCGCCGCGTCGGTGAGCTCGAAGGTGACGTTGCGGTCGTCGAGCTGGGCTTCGAGCTGCATGATGAACTTGTCCACCACCAGCATGACGACGTCCCTGGGCAGGCTGGCAAACGGGATGATCGCGTCCAGCCGGTTGCGGAATTCGGGCGTGAACATGCGCTTGATCGCGTCTTCGTCCTCGCCCACCCGGGTCGTGCGTTCGAAGCCGATGGCGGGTTTCGCCATGTCGGACGCACCGGCATTGGTGGTCATGATCAGGATAACGTTGCGGAAATCGACGCTTTTGCCGTTGTGGTCGGTCAGCCGCCCGTGATCCATGATCTGCAGCAGGATGTTGAACACGTCGGGATGCGCCTTCTCGATCTCGTCGAGCAGCAGCACGGAATGCGGGTTCTGGTCGACCGCATCGGTCAGCAGACCGCCCTGGTCGAAGCCGACATAGCCGGGCGGCGCGCCGATCAGACGCGAGACCGAATGGCGTTCCATGTATTCCGACATGTCAAAGCGCGTCAGCTCAATCCCCATGGTGTGGGCGAGCTGGCGGGCGACCTCGGTCTTGCCGACGCCGGTCGGGCCGGAGAACAGGTACGAGCCGATGGGCTTGTCCGGTTCGCGCAGGCCGGCGCGCGCCAGTTTGATTGCGGAGGCCAGCGCGTCGATGGCCTTGTCCTGGCCGAACACGACGCGTTTCAGATCGGCATCCAGCGTCTTCATGGATTCCTTGTCGGAGCGCGACACGCTCTTCGGCGGGATGCGCGCGATCTTGGCGACCACGGCTTCGACGTCCTTGACGGTGATCAGCTTCTTGCGCCGGCTTTCCGGCACCAGCATCTGGGCGGCGCCGACCTCGTCGATCACGTCGATGGCCTTGTCCGGCAGCTTGCGGTCGTTGATGTATTTGGCGGCGAGTTCCACCGCCGTCCGCAGCGCGGCGGCGGTGTAGCGCACGCGGTGATGCTTTTCGTAATACGGCTTCAGGCCGCGCAGGATCTTGACCGCGTCCTCGATGCTCGGCTCCGGCACGTCGATCTTCTGGAACCGGCGCACCAGCGCGCGGTCCTTTTCGAAATACGACCGGTATTCCTTGTAGGTGGTCGAGCCGATGCATTTCAGCGTGCCGCCCTGCAGTGCGGGTTTCAGCAGGTTGGAGGCATCCATCGAGCCTCCGCTGGTGGCGCCGGCGCCGATGACGGTGTGGATCTCGTCGATGAACAGAACGGCATCGTCATGCTGTTCCAGCTCGGTAACCACCGCTTTCAGCCGTTCCTCGAAATCGCCGCGATAACGCGTACCCGCCAGCAGCGCGCCCATGTCGAGCGAGAAGATGGTGGCGCCCTTCAGGACCTCCGGCACGTCGCCGTCGTGAATGCGCTTGGCAAGGCCTTCGGCGATGGCGGTTTTGCCGACGCCGGAATCGCCGACATAAAGCGGGTTGTTCTTGGTACGGCGGCATAGCACCTGGATTGTGCGTTCGATCTCGGCCTCGCGCCCGATGAGGGGGTCGATCTTGCCGTCGGCGGCCTTCTGGTTGAGGTTGACGCAATAGGTGTCGAGCGCTTCGCCGGCGCTCTTGTTGCCGTCTTCGTCTTCGCCCCCTTCTTCGTCGGATCCGCGCACGGACCGGTTCTCGGACCGGCCCGGCACCTTGGCGATGCCGTGGCTGATATAGTTCACCGCATCGAAGCGGGACATGTCCTGTTCCTGCAGATAGTAGACCGCGTGGCTTTCGCGTTCGGAGAACATGGCGACCAGCACGTTGGCGCCGGTCACTTCCTGACGGCCGGACGACTGCACGTGAATGGCGGCGCGCTGCACCACCCGCTGGAAGCTGGCCGTCGGCTTGGGATCGTCAAGCCCGTCGACCACCAGGTTCGACAGCTCGTCGTCGAGATAGCCTTTCAGGTCATCCGTCAGCTTGTCGATATCGACGCCGCAGGCCTTGAGCACGGCGATGGCGTCCTGGTCTTCGGTCAGCGCCATCAGCAGATGTTCGAGCGTCGCGTATTCATGGTTGCGGTCGTTCGCCTGCGCCAGAGCGCGGTGGAGGCTTTTTTCGAGGTTGCGTGAAAGCATACGGTCAGGCCTTTTCCAGAGTACATTGCAGCGGGTGCTGATGCTGCCGGGCCAGATCCATCACCTGCTGGACCTTGGTTTCGGCAACCTCGTAGGTGAAGACGCCGCAGACGCCGACACCCTTCTGGTGAACGTGCAGCATGATGCGGGTGGCTTCTTCGCTGGTCTTGTTGAAGAAACGTTCCAGCACCAGGATCACGAATTCCATCGGCGTGTAGTCGTCATTCAGCATGATGACCTTGTACATCGCCGGTTTCTTGGTCTTGGGCTTGGTACGGACGACCACGCCGGTCTCGGAACCGCCGTCGCCACCGCCGCCGCCGACATTGTCGTCGTCGTCCTTGTCCTCCATGCGCGGGAGGTCCGCGTATCGGAATATGCCAGGTTCGAACATTGTCTCAATCATATGGGATCGCCGGACGCGGATCAAAGCAACTTCTCTGGAATCAGGTACATGGTTAACGGGCATTCAGATCAGGCCCCGGGCGCTGCGAATGCCGTTGGGACCGAGCTGCAGCCAGAAGACGCTATCCGACACATTGCGGTCACCCTCATGTCGGCCGGGATCGTCGTCCCGTTTGCCAACCGGCACCGCGCGCTTGAAATCCAGTCCCGTTTTGTCCTGCTCCAGCAAAATCGCAGGGAATTTCAATGACTTGTACCTGTCGGACGGATATAGCCAGGCATTGGCGTGAAACCGGCCGTTCACGCAGCCGGTCACCACCCAGTAGAATTCGTCCGACGGCAAACGCAGGCCGACGGGCTTGAAGCCCGTGAAACGGTCGTCTGCCAGCGCGGCCTTCAGATTGGCCAGCGTCTGAGGGTCGATGACGGAATCGACCCGCTTGCCCTGCCAGGGAGACAGGAGATTCGTGATTTCGATCCCTTTGGTCAGATCCCCGTCTCCCCGCGACCAGGCCGACAGGGACGCGCCCCGGCCGCCCGGCAGCGCGCGAACGTCGTAGGTGCGGATCTGACTGTCGTAAATACCGTTATAGACGAAGCGCAGCCGGTCGGAGGCGCCGGGCCCGCAGGCAGCCTTTACGTTCTCCGCGCCGACATAGTCGAACCAGGTCAAATTGCGTTCGAACGGATCGCCCGAAGGACCGGCATACTGGCAGCCGGCGAGCGCGAAGACCGCTATGACGAGGGTGGTCAGTGCACGTTTCACAATCCAGACCTTTCTCCGGAAGACGATAACAGGTCCGTTCGGGTCGCCGGGACTAAATTTTCGGTCAATTTTCGTTAACCAAAGCTTTATGGCGGCAGTTCATATTGGACAGGGGTCTGCGGTTTGAGTAGGTTGATATTGATATGGGATAACAAAGTCCGGTAGTCAATCAGGCCGGAATCCATACGCAACAAGGCATCCGGACTGCGGGAAACACCCCGTATCGCCGGTCGGGGCAGCCAGATCACGAACTCGAACCGACAGGGAGCGGGGAATTAACTTGTTTCGGCTGCTAGTAGTCCTGACTTTCGCCATTACCGCCTTCCTGACCGGATCGATCGCGACCCCCGGACAGGCGCTCGCCAAATACGCTCATATCGTCGTCGAGGCCAAGACCGGCCGCGTCCTGACGTCGCTGAATGCGCAAACCAAGAACTATCCCGCGTCGCTGACCAAGATCATGACGCTCTACATGACTTTCGAGGCGCTTAAGGACGGCACGCTTCTGATGCATCAGGAACTGCCGGTCTCGCGCGTCGCCCAGGGGCGCTCGCCGTCGAAACTGGGGCTGCGCCGGGGCGAGAAAATCACTGTCGACAACGCCATCAAGGCGCTGGTCACGAAGTCGGCCAATGACGTCGCGACCGTCCTCGCGGAAGCGATAGGCGGCACCGAGCGCAAATTCGCGGTCATGATGACCCGGCGCGCCCGCGCGCTCGGCATGAAGAACACGACCTTCAAGAACGCCTCCGGCCTGCCCAATCGCGGCCAGTTGAGCACCGCCGAAGACATGGCGATTCTCGCCCGTGCGGTGCTGTATCAGCATGCCGACATGTATCACCATTTCGCGCGCCAGACATTCACCTACAAGGGCCGGACCTACCGCTCGCACAACCGTCTGATGAAACGCTACAAGGGCATGGACGGCATCAAGACCGGTTATATCCGCGCATCGGGCTTCAATCTGGTCGCCTCGGCGAAACGCGGCGGCAAGCGGGTTATCGCGATCGTGTTCGGCGGCAAGACCTCCAAAACCCGCGACCGCCAGGTCGCGCGCCTGCTCGACCGGGGCTTCGCGACGCTGAACAACGTCGTCGTGGCGTCGGGCAAGCAGAAGGTGATCGCCTATAATTCAGGGCGGCCGAAGCCGACTGCGAAGTCATCTGTGCGGCCGCAATTCCGATCGGTGGGCAAGCCGCGGAACACGGCATCCGGCAAAACCTCGCCGCGCCTGTCGGCTGCATCCGGCCGCGTCCAGAGCTGGGCGATCCAGGTCGGCGCCTATAACCGCTACGGCCCCGCCCATCTGGCGGTCAACCGGGCGGCGCGCGCGCTCCCCAGCCTGCTGGGCAATCAGTTCCGCATCGTGCGCCAGCAGAGCAAGACGCGGCGCGGGCTGCAGATCTACAAGGCCCGCCTACTGGTGCCGACGGAATCCAAGGCGCGCACTTCGTGCAAGTCGCTGAAGCGCCGCAACATCGACTGCATGGTCATCTGGATGGGGCCGCGGTCGTAGCCTGATCCGTTCCCGCGGCTGTCTCAGGCGCGGCCGGCCGAACGTATGCGGGCGAGAAACCGGGCCTTGTGCCTCCGTTCCCAGGCCTGAAAATCCCAGCGCTGCACGCCGGGCCGGCTTAGCTTCGATCCGATGAAGACCTCCGCTTCTTCCCCGGACCCCAGGACCAGGGTCGCAACCCGGTATTCCGGCCCCTCGAAATGGGAAAGCCGCCGACGCGCCGACGGCCCGGCTATACCGACCCGGACTCCACGGACCTCGTCCGGCGCGGACGGTACGATGACCGGATAGGTCTTCCCCGACACCAATACGGCGCGCCAGCCTTTCAGCGTGTCGTCGATAGCGAGCAGATCCGCCGCGGCCCTGCCAAGCACGGCAGCGCGGATATCAGGATCGATCAGCGTCCCGTAGAAAAAATATGTCCCGATGTCGCCGGACTGCATGAAGGGCGATCAGAAATCGGGCGGTTCGATCCCGCTGGCGCGCACCTGTTCGACAAGCGCGGATTTGAGCCGGTCAAGTCCTTCCTGCGTTTCCGCCTCGCAGCGGGCGACCAGCACGTCCTGCGTGTTCGACGACCGCAGCAGCCACCAGCCGTCGTCGGTCAGCACCCGAACGCCGTCGATGTCGGACACCTGGGCGCCGGACGCCGCAAGCCGGTCACGAACTTCCTCGACCACGGCGAATTTACGTTCCTCCGAACAGGGAAAACGCAGTTCCGGCGTGTTCAGCAGCTGCGGCAGGGATTTCCGTATATCGGCCAGCGTATCGTCGCGGTTCGCCATGCAGGCCAGCAGCCGCACCGCGGCGTAGAGCGCGTCGTCGTAGCCGAAATAGCGGTCGGCGAAAAAGATATGGCCGCTCATCTCGCCCGACAGTAGCGCGCCGGTCTCGGCCATCTTGGCCTTGATCAGCGAGTGCCCCGTGCGCCACATCAGCGGCTTGCCGCCCATCTCCGCGACCTGGTCGAACAGAACCTGGCTCGCCTTCACGTCGGCGATGATGGTCGCGCCGGGATTCGCCGCCAGCACGTCTGCAGCCCAGACGACCATCAGCTGATCTCCCCAGAGGATTTCGCCCTCGCTGTCGACGACGCCGATGCGGTCGCCGTCGCCGTCGAAGGCGATGCCGAGGTCGCAGTTCTGCGTCAGCACCACATCGCGCAGCTGCTGCAGGTTTTCGACCACCGTCGGATCGGGATGATGCGCCGGAAAGTTGCCGTCGATCCGTTCGTTCAGCAGGATGTGCTCGCCCGGCAGTCGCGCCGCGACCTGCACCATGGCTTCGCCCGCCGCGCCGTTGCCGGCGTCCCAGGCGACCTTCAGATCGCGGCCGTCGCGGTAGTCCTGCAGGATACGTTCGACATAGCGGTCGAGCATCGGTTCCGCCCGGTCGCTGCCCGCACCGGACGCATAGTCCGCCGCCGCCGCGATCCGGCCGAGGTTGAGGATATCGTCGCCGTAGAACGGCTTGGCGCCGCGCATCATCTTGAAGCCGTTATAGTCCGGCGGATTGTGCGAGCCTGACACCATGATCCCGCCGGCGGCGCCGAGCACGTTGACGGCGAAATAGAGCATCGGCGTCGGCCCGAGACCGACCCGGACCGCTTCGAGCCCGCAGTCCTTCAGACCGTCGACGATGGCCTGCTCCATCTCGGGCGAACTGAGCCGGCCATCGTATCCGACGCAGACGGTGCCGCCGCCCATGCGTGCGATCTCCGACCCGAAGGCACGGCCGATCGCATAGGCGTCGTCGGCTGTCAGGGTATCTCCGACAATGCCGCGAATATCGTATTCACGGAGGATCGTGGCGTCGAACGTATGCGCGCTTCCCCGGCTCATGAAGCGGCGAGCACCGGATCACGTCCGACGCTGTAATAGTCGAACCCGGCTTTGATGATTTCGTCGGCCTTGTAAATATTACGCAGGTCGATCATCAGCGGCTGAGTGAGTAGTCCCTTTGCGCGCTTAAGATCGAGCAGACGGAATTCGTTCCACTCGGTCACGATCGCGAGCGCATCGGCGCCTTCCATGGTCTCGTAGGCATCGTCGCAGAACACCGTGCCCGGCAGCATTTCCTTCGCCTCCGTCATGCCCTGCGGATCGAACGCGCGGACGGTCGCACCCGCTTTCTGGAGAGCCGGCACAATGGCGAGGCTCGGGCTGTCGCGCATGTCGTCGGTGTTGGGCTTGAAGGTCAGTCCAAGGACGGCGATGGTTTTTCCGTCGACGGACCCGCCGCAGGCGGCGACGATCTTGTCCGCCATCTGGTGCTTGCGCTCCTCGTTCACCTGCACCACCGCCTCGATGATCTTCAGCGGCGCGTCGAAATCCCTCGCTGTCTGCACCAGGGCCAGCGTGTCCTTCGGAAAGCAGGAGCCGCCATACCCCGGGCCGGCATGCAGGAACTTGCTGCCGATACGCCCGTCGAGACCGATGCCGCGCGCCACTTCCTGCACATTGGCGCCGACCTTTTCGCACAGATTGGCGATCTCGTTGATGAACGTGATTTTTGCGGCGAGGAATGTGTTTGCCGCGTATTTAATCAGCTCGGCGGTTTCGATCCTGGTGAACAGGATCGGTGTTTCCATCAGATAGAGCGGCCGGTAAAGCTGGCGCAGCACTTCGGACGCCTGTTCGGAATCCGTGCCGATAACAACCCGGTCGGGACGCATGAAATCCTCGATCGCGGACCCTTCGCGCAGGAATTCCGGGTTGGACGCAACGTCGAATTCGTCGGCCGAGCGGATATCGCTGAGAATCCGGTGAACCTCGCGCCCGGTGCCCACCGGAACCGTGGATTTGGTCACCACGACGGTATAGCCGTCGATCGCCCTGCCGATTTCCTCGGCGGCAGCATAAACGTAGGACAGATCGGCATGACCGTCGCCGCGCCGCGTCGGCGTGCCGACCGCGATGAAGACCGCATCGGCGCTTTTCACGGCCGCATCGAGATCGGTCGTGAAACTCAACCTTCCGGCGGCGACGTTTTTTTCGACCAGAGCGTCGAGCCCCGGTTCGTAGATGGGCATAATACCGTCCAGAAGGCGTTCGATCTTGCCCGCGTCCTTGTCGACGCACACCACTTCGGTGCCGAATTCGGAAAAACAGGCGCCGGACACCAGACCAACATAGCCGGTCCCGATCATGGCAATTCGCATTACGTACTCCGTCTTAGCGGTCCGGTCCGGCCGCGTATCTGTCTATCACTTCCTGAACCTGGTCCCGGAGATCGGGACGCGCCAGCGCAAAGGCGACATTGGCTTCGAAGAAACCCGCCTTGTCGCCGCAATCGAACCGCGTCCCCTCGAAACGCAGGCCGTGAAACGGCGCATTGCCGATCATGCGGGCCATCGAATCCGTCAGCTGGATTTCGCCGCCGGTCCCTCTTTTCTTTTCTTCGAGAAAGCCGAAAACTTCCGGCTGCAGTATGTATCTCCCGATAATGCTGAGCGTCGACGGCGCGTCTTTCGGGTCCGGTTTTTCGACCATGCCCACGACTTCCACCAGACGCCCGTCGTCGGATGCGACCTCCAGGATGCCGTAGCGGTTGGTGTGCTCCTTCGGTACGTCCTCCACCGCGACCACACTGCCGCCGGTTTGCTGGTACACGTCGATCATCTGTTTCAGACATGGGTCGTCCGCCATGACCAGATCGTCGGCGAGCAATACGGCGAACGGCTCGTCGCCGACCAGCTCCCGCGCGCACCAGACCGCGTGGCCCAGTCCCATCGGATCCTGCTGGCGGGTATAGGCGACCCGTCCCGGTTCCAGCACCGGAATATCGATGGCGTGTAGTTCGGCCTCCTTGCCGCGTTCGCCCAGCACCTGGCGGAGCTCGAAGCTGTGGTCGAAAAAATCCTCAATCGCCGCCTTGCCGCGTCCGGTAACGAAGATGATCTCCTCGATCCCGGCGGCGAGCGCTTCTTCCACGGCGTACTGAATCAGAGGCTTATCGACGACGGGCAGCATTTCCTTGGGCATCGCCTTGGTCGCCGGTAAAAACCGGGTGCCGAGCCCGCCGACGGGAAATACCGCTTTTCTAACTCGTTGTGCCACGGACACTTTCCCGTCCTTACCAGCAGCGACAGCGCGAAAGCGATGTTGCGGTGCGAAAACCCATGCGCCGCTTTGTGCCACGGGGCATATTGGGATGCAAGCGGCAGAGCGACTCAGCCGTTGGGGAGCAGCAGGTCCTTGGCGCGGTTGATCTGCGCCGCCAGCCAGGTCGATCCGCCCCGGTCGGGGTGGTTGGATTTCAGCAGGGTCCGGTGCGCTTCGCGAATTTCGTCGTCGGTTGCACCGGGCTGCAGTCCGAGAACTTCATACGCCTGCGCGGCGGTCATCGAGCCGTCGCCGGCCGCCGTGTTTTCGCCCCCGTCCCCCGATGCGTTCCGCCATTCGGCACCATGGACGCGGTCCAGATAGGTTTCCAGCACGTCGGCGGATTGCGGATCGTTGACCCGGCATTCATGCAGCAGCGCCACAATGTCTTCGACCGGCATGTCCTGCAACAGGCGGCCCTCGAACCGCCCTTGCAGCACCGTGCCGCGCAGTACGCCCGTATCGTGTTCCAGCGTCATCCGAAGATAAGCGGTTTCGATGTCCGAGTTCTTGCCCGGCGTAGGTCCGCGCAGATTGCCGAGCGTCTGCCTGATCGCACGCCAGCGAAGCAAAAGCGGCAGCAGGAACAGTAGCCAGCCGAACGGCCCGATACGCCCGCTCGTGACCAGAAAAAGAAGGATGGCCGCGGCGACCAGACCGGTCAGCACCACCAGCACGCCCTGGATGTTCTTCGGGTTGGTTTTCCGCAGGCCACGCACGACAAGGAAGATGCCGATCAGAATGGCTATTCCGAGAATGAAATACGGCACGGCGGGGCTCAGCGCATCTGATTGGTGATCATTTTCGCGGCGCCGCCGGTCCTGCCGGAATAGTCTTCCAGTGCCGCACGCCCGCCCGCCGCGAAAACGGCCACAGCCGACAGCAGTTCGCGCAGCTGCTGCGCCGACGACAGGTCGAAGCTGCAATGCGCGCCGCCGGTCAGCTTGGCGATCTGACGGAACGCAGTCGTCGCGACAGGGTCGTTGCCTTCCTGGAACAGGAACGCGGGCACCCCGCGCACACCCAGTTCGCCGGCGACGTCGCACACGTCGTCAATATCCTCTTCGAAGCTGTCGCCGACGAACACAAGCGCGTTCACGCGCCGGGCCTCGGTTTCCCGGATTGTATGACGCAACACCTTCCTGATCTGGGTCCGCCCACCAAGACAGCGCACCTTGGTCATCCGACGCACCAGTTCGCCCGACGTCGACACCCAGGGGCTGGATTTGCATTCTCCGAAACCGCGAAAGAACACCAGCTGTACCTCCAGCCCGCCCAGGCCGTCGGTGGCGTGGAACATCTCGGCCTGCAGATGGCATGCCTGATCCCAGGACGGCTCGCGGCTGGCGGTCGCATCCATCGCGAACAACAGGCGCCCGCGTCCGCTGGCGGATTTGACGGCCGGCGTCGCCGCGACCTTGGCCAGGAACGCCGACACCTGATCCGCGTTGGCCTGGCTGGGCAGGTTGGATTTCGTCTTGTCGCCCGACATTCTCTCGTTCGCTCCGGGTTAGAGGGTTGAGATAATACGATTGTGGGCGTAATTCCAGATCAACAGATACGACAGCCACACCCGATTGCAGGATACCGCCATGCCGAAAACGCCGGATTTCTTCGACGACAAGACGATTCTGATCACCGGCGGCGCCAGCGGTATCGGGCGCGCCACCGCTGCCATCTTCGCGCGGGAAGGTGCCAACGTGATCGTCGCCGATATCGACGGGGACGGCGCAAAATCGGTGGCCGAAGACCTCCGGGCGTCGAATGTCGGCGTCGACGCCGTCACGATGGACGTGACCGACCGGTCCGCGGTGGACGATATGATCGCGCAGGGCATCGAAACATTCGGACGGATCGATTACCTGTTCAACAGCGCGGGATCTGCCGGACGGCGGTCGCCTTTCCTCGAAATCGATGCGGAACTGTGGCGCCAGACATACGCCCTCAATGTGGACGGGGTTTTCAACACCATGCAATCGGTCCTGCCGCACATGCTGGAAAACGGGTACGGCGTTATTGTGAACATCGCCAGCATGGCCCACCGCCGAGGCGGCCCCGGTCATTCGACCCATTACGCCTCCGCCAAGGGTGCCGTGGTGACGCTGACAATGGGCGTCGCCCGCGAGTTCGTCGACCGGGGTATCCGCGCCCTGTCGATATCCCCCGGTCCCATTGACACGGCGTTCCAGTCGATCTCGTCGCCGGAGCTTAAGCAGCGGATGACCGACGACGTGCCGATGAAACGCATGGGGACGCCGGAGGAAATCGCCGAGATGGTCCTGTTCATGTGTTCGGATGCCTGCGAATTCATGACTGCTGACACGGTCTATATCAATGGCGGCGGCGGGTTCCGCTAGGAGGTTTGCAATAATGTCGGATGCGGAAGAAATGCAGGCACGACTAGACACGCTTGAAGCGCATATCGCTCATCAGGATCAGGTGCTCGAGGAACTGAGCGATGTCGCCACGAAACAGTGGTCCGAGATAACGGCGCTGAAAGAACGCCTGGAACGGCTCAATAACAGGTTTCAGGAGATGGAGGCGGGGATCGACGACGCCCCGGAAGAGGAACCGCCGCCGCCTCATTACTGAGAGTCATGGCGTTGGGGCGAAGGCAGAGATTCGACGGAACGGAAAAATGACGCATCCCCGGGATTCCGCGTGAGATTCGCCCCCCCGTGCGCTAAGCACATACTTATGAAAGCACGCGTTCACATCACGCTGAAAAACGGCGTTCTCGACCCTCAGGGCAAGGCCATCGAGCATGCTCTCGGCGGACTGGGCTTCAGCGGCATCAACGAGGTCCGCCAGGGCAAATACATCGAGCTGGATCTCCGCGAGACCGACGAAACGTCGGCCCGTGCCGCCGTCGAAGCCATGTGCGAGAAATTGCTGGCCAACACCGTGATCGAAAATTACGAGATCGATCTGGACGCATGAAAGCGGCCGTCATCGTCTCTCCCGGTTCCAACTGCGACCGCGACGTGCAGGTGGCGTTGCGGCAGAGCGCGGGCGCCGATCCCATCATGCACTGGCACGGGGATCCGGACCTCCCGGATGTCGATCTGATCGTGGTGCCCGGCGGTTTTTCGTACGGCGATTACCTCCGCGCCGGCGCGATGGCGGCGCATTCGCCGGTCATCCGGGAAGTCGTCGCGCGGGCCAATAAAGGCGTACCGGTGCTCGGCATCTGTAACGGGTTTCAGATTCTGACCGAGTGCGGATTGCTGCCGGGCGTGCTGATGCGTAACGCGGGACTGAAGTTTATCTGCCGGGACGTCGACCTGCGGGTCGAAGCCGCCGACACCGTATTTACGCGGGCCTATGTAAACGGCCAGATCATCCGCATCCCGGTGGCCCATAACGAAGGCAATTATTTCGCCGATGAAGACACGCTGAACCGCCTGGACGGCGACAACCGGGTCGCGTTCCGCTACTGCACACCCGACGGCGAAGTCATCGCGCGCGCCAACCCCAACGGGGCGTCGCGCAATATCGCCGGCATTCTGAACGAGGCCCGCAACGTACTCGGCATGATGCCGCATCCGGAGCGCCTTGCCGACGCGGCGCTGGGCGGTACAGACGGCCGGCCGATGTTCGACAGCCTGGTCGAGGCGCTGGCGGCGGCGGCATGAGCGGGATTACTCCTGAAATCGTCGCCGAACACGGCCTGACGCCGGACGAATACGACCGCGTCCTGAAGATCATGGGGCGCGCGCCCAACCTGACGGAGCTCGGCATCTTTGCGGTCATGTGGTCGGAGCATTGCTCCTACAAGTCGTCGAAATTCTGGCTGAAGAAACTGCCGACAGAGGCGCCATGGGTGATCTGCGGCCCGGGCGAGAATGCCGGGGTGATCGACATCGGCGGCGGCAAGGCCTGCATCTTCAAGATGGAAAGCCACAACCACCCCTCTTTCATCGAACCCTATCAGGGCGCGGCGACCGGCGTCGGCGGCATCCTGCGGGACGTGTTCACCATGGGCGCGCGCCCGGTCGCCAATATGAACGCGCTGCGCTTCGGCTCGCCGGACCATCCGAAAACACGTCATCTGGTCGATGGCGTGGTCGCAGGCATCGGCGGCTACGGTAACTGCATGGGCATCCCGACCGTTGGCGGCGAGACGAATTTCGACCCCAGCTACAACGGCAACATCCTGGTCAATGCGATGACGGTCGGCATCGCCGACGCCGACAAGATCTTCTATTCCGCCGCCGCCGGGATCGGCAATCCGGTCGTCTATGTCGGCTCCAAGACCGGGCGCGACGGCATTCACGGCGCGACCATGGCCTCCGCCGAGTTCGACGACGATTCAGAGGAAAAACGTCCCACAGTGCAGGTCGGCGACCCGTTCACGGAAAAACTGCTGCTGGAAGCCTGTCTGGAACTGATGGCGACCGATGCGATCGTTGCCATTCAGGACATGGGCGCCGCCGGGCTGACGTCGTCGTCGGTCGAAATGTCCGACAAGGGCGGGGTCGGCATCGAATTCGATCTCGACCTGGTGCCGGTGCGCGAAGAGGCAATGACGCCGTACGAGATCATGCTGTCCGAAAGCCAGGAGCGCATGCTGATGGTTCTCAAACCCGGCCGCGAAGACATGGCGCGGGCGATTTTCGAAAAATGGGAGCTCGACTTCGCTGTCATCGGCACCGTGACGGACACCAACCGGCTTGTCCTTAAAGCAGGCGGCGAAGTTGTCTGCGACATTCCCGTCCCGCCGCTGGTCGCCGAAGCGCCGGAATACGAGCGTCCGTGGGAACGCACACCAACTTCCCCGGTATTGTCGGCGGACGACGCGCTGAACGGGATCGATATGTCGGCGACGGATGCGCTGTCCGCCATGATGGCGTCCCCCGACCTCTGTTCGCGGCGCTGGGTGTGGGAGCAGTACGATCACATGGTGATGGGCGATACCGTGCAGCGGCCCGGCGGCGACGCGGCGGTGGTCCGCGTCCACGGGACGAATCGCGGCCTTGCCATCACCACGGACTGTACGCCGCGATACTGCGTCGCCGACCCGGTCGACGGCGGCCGCCAGGCCGTGGCGGAAGCCTGGCGCAACCTGACGGCGGCAGGCGCCAAGCCTCTGGCAATCACCGACAACATGAATTTCGGCAATCCGGAACGGCCGGAGATCATGGGCCAGTTCGCCGGCTGCATCGAAGGCATGGCGGAAGCCTGCCGCGCGCTCGACTTTCCCGTCGTATCGGGCAACGTATCGCTCTACAACGAGACCAGCGGCGCCGGCATCCTGCCGACCCCCGCCATTGGCGGCGTCGGACTTATCGAAGACGTGACTGCGAACATGGTCTCGCCCCGTTTTGCCGACGCGGAGGAAGACATCGTCCTGATCGGCGATACCGCCGGCCATCTGGGCCGGTCTCTGCTGCTGCGCCAGTTCGCCGACCGCGACGACGGCGCGCCGCCGCCGGTCGATCTTGCCGCGGAACGGCGCAACGGCGATTTCGTGCGCTCCCTGATCCGCGCCGGCTCCGTGACGGCCTGCCACGACCTTTCCGACGGCGGCCTGCTGGTGGCGCTCGCCGAAATGGCGCTGGCGGGCGGTATCGGCGCGAAACTGGCGGAAACGCCCGACGGCCTGCCGGCCCTCGCCTGGTGGTTCGGAGAAGACCAGGCACGGTATCTCGTTACCACGAATGCGGCGGAAGCGCTGCTGGCGGAAGCGCAAGCGGCCAACGTGCCTGCCCGCCTCGTCGGCCGCACCGGCGGCACGGTGTTGACCCTCGCGGACGGCAACTCTATACCCCTCACAGATCTCCGCAAAGCCCATGAAAACTGGCTGCCGGAGTACATGGCGGCAAGCTGACCGCCTGACAGGAACGGGCACGAACCAGCGAGGGGAACACGAGATGCCGATGGATGCAGGCACGATCGAAAGCCTAATAAAAGAAAGCCTGCCCGATGCCGAGGTCACGATCCAGGACCTGGCGGGCGACGGCGATCATTACGCCGCCCTTGTCGTTTCCGGTGCCTTCGCCGGCAAGACCCGCGTGCAACAGCATCAGATGGTCTATCAGGCGCTCGAAGGGCGCATGGGCGGGGAGCTTCACGCCCTGGCACTTCAGACCAGTACCCCGAAAGACGCCTGACCTCACATTCATCACAAAGGAACACTCGCGATGAGCGAACATCCCGTATTCGAGAAAATCAAAGGCGAAGTCAACGACAACGAGGTCGTACTGTTTATGAAAGGCACGCCGGTTTTTCCGCAGTGCGGTTTCTCGTCGGTCTGCGTACAGGTTCTCAGCAATCTCGGAATTCCGTTCAAGGGCATCAACGTCCTTGAAGACGAAGAAGTCCGCGAAGGCATCAAGGCCTATTCGAACTGGCCCACCATTCCCCAACTCTACGTGAAGGGCGAATTCGTCGGCGGTTGCGACATCGTGCGCGAAATGTACGAATCCGGCGAACTGATCGAATATTTCAATACCAACGGCATCAACGTTCAGCTCGCCAACCCCGAGTAACAGTCGCGGGACTCACCCTGCCGTGTTCGGACAGGCCGCTGCAGTGCTCGCAGCGGCCTGTTTTCTGTTTGGCAGCGGCGCCCGGGCGGACGACGTGAATTTTTCCCAGCGCGCAGGATTCGCCGAGTACTTCGCGGCGAACCCGCCGACGGACGCCCTGCCGGGCCCGGCCGACCGAGATCTGCTGACCCGGTACCGGCCCCGTCTCTACATCGGCGATGCGTCCGAGACCGATCCGCCGTTCCGGTTCTACGAAGACTACATCGCTCAGGGCCGCCTGCTGGCGCGCGACGGGTCGATTGTCAGCGACACCGTTACGCCGGAGTTGCTGAACGCGCATCGGGACGATCCCTACATCGTCTTCGAGCATCGCCCGACAAACGCGGAGACGGCGCCGGTCGTATACGGTCGCGTCGACCGCGAACGTTTCTCGCTGGGCGAAAGAACACGCGAATTCACGTTTCTCACCTGGACAGCCGTCTTTCGCGTATCCGGCATCGCGGCGGGTATTTCGCCGGTCATGGGGGTCGCGCTCGGTTTCGCAGGCGATCTGCACGACTGGCACCAGCTCGACCATTACACCGCCGTCACCCTGGCACTGGACGAACACGACAAACCGGTCGCGGCGATGTTCCAGCAGCACAATTATCTGCAGACGGTCGTCTTCGGCGTCGACGCGCCGTTTCCCGAAGACGGGCGGATCGGCGTCGATGTCGCCCTGCGGTCGAATGAATTTTTCCCGCACAGGCCCACGCGGACGGTCCGCCGGGCCGGGAGTTTCATGTCGCCGGAACTGGCGCGATATCTGACCACCGGCGAAGATCCGCCGTTCCGCCACGCCGACGACATCACCGATCCGGTTACGGAAGTCGATTACGCGCTGCGCTTTCTGCCGCCGTCGGACGCATTCTACATGTTCAAGGGATTTCTCGGCGAAAAGCGCCTGCTGCCGGGCCGGTCCGGCCCGCCGGGCGCCAGCTACAACACGCTGCCCTCCTTCAAGCCGCTGCACCGCCAGATGATCGTCTTTCACTGGCGTGACGGCGATGAAGACTATGCATCCTGGATGGCGGAACCGGACCGGGGTTTCGCCAAACTGTCGGCGCGGTTCGCGCGGTTGCTGAACTCGGGTCGCGACTAGATTTTCCGCAGCAGGCAGACCAGATTCCCGTCCAGCGGCATGCGCCGGCCGCGAAAATAGAGAAAGGCGACGACGACCTCGATCGCGTCGCAGAGTTTGAACGCCAGACGTTTCAGCCACCTCGCCCTGCGTCCCGATACCGTTCGCGCCGCGTTCATGCAGAACGCTACTTCGAATCCGGTGATATCGCCGAGCTGCTCCATCGCGCTTCGGTTCAGCGCTGTCTTGTGGGTGATGTCGCCGCTCTGAAACGCGAGGCCGAAGGGACTGCCGCCGTTCGGGAACCGGGCGAACACGATGCCGGTGTCTGTCAGAAGACCGTGCAGGGTCTCGAGCGTGTGTTTCAGTTCGTCGACCGTCAGATGTTCGAACACGTCGAAAGCAACGATGGCGTCATAGCGGATGTCCGCTGGCAGGTCGATCTTGTCGAGCGTGCCGAGATGCACGTCATGCCCTCTGGCTGCCGCAGCCTCGTGCAGACCGGGGTTGATCTCGGTTCCGGTGACCGTGCAGCCCCGCGCCTTCGCCCAGTCGAGGAAATGCCCGTGGCTGTAACCGATCTCGAGAATACGCGCCCCGGCGCCAAGCCCGGCGCGCGCCGTTTCGATGACGAACTCCTCGTGCAGGCGTTCAAGTTCGAAGTCGTCCAGCCGGGCGCTGCCGGTCTCGACATAGCGTACCGCGTCGTTTTCCGTCATATTACGCCTGCTACAAACACGTTTCGGCTCCGATAACGAAGATGTCCTTCATACGAGAAATTTTCCGGCCGCGCCATGCGGGGATTGCCCTGAGCATTCTGGCGCTTGCCGCCTGCGGCGGCGGCAGCGATACCGCCAAAAGGCCGCCACAGCTTCATCTCGCCTGTCAGACCGTCGAATGCGAATGCCGCGCAGGGAAGGAGAGCCTGTTCGGCGACCGCAAAACGACCGAGATCGTCTGGCGGCTGAACGGCGACGCCACCTGCCCGGCCGGTTTCGTGCTGGAACGGGTCCAGGTCGATTTCCGGGGGCGGAGACGATAAAAAAACGCCCCGGCAAAGCCGGGGCGCTCGTTCGCCGATATCCGTTGCCGGATCAGCGCGAATAGAATTCGATGACCAGGTTCGGTTCCATCTGGACCGGATAGGGCACGTCGGCAAATTCCGGCACGCGCAGGAACGTGCCCTGCATTTTGCCGTGATCGACCTCCATGTATTCCGGCACGTCGCGTTCGGTCAGGCCGCTCGCCTCGATGACCATCGGAATGTTGCGCGATTTCTCGCGCACCTCGATGACATCGCCTTCCTTGACCCGATAGGACGGGATGGTGACGCGCACGCCGTTGACCTTGACGTGGCCGTGATTGATGAACTGGCGCGAAGCAAAGACGGTCGGCACGAATTTCATGCGGTATACGACTGCGTCCAGACGCTGTTCCAGCAGACCGATCAGCGCTTCGACGGTATCGCCGCGCCGTTTGACCGCTTCGCCGTAAATCCGGCGGAACTGTTTTTCGGTGATGTTACCGTAATAGCCCTTCAGCTTCTGCTTCGCCTGCAGCTGGAGGCCGAAGTCCGACATCTTGCTGCGGCGGCGCTGGCCGTGCTGGCCGGGACCGTATTCGCGGGTGTTCCAAGGGCTTTTCGGACGGCCCCATAGGTTGCACCCCAGGCGCCGGTTGATTTTGTATTTCGAGCGCACGCGTTTCGACATGGCGCTGTCTCCTTTGTTCTCTCTATTTGTCCCGGTAGTCCGGTTCCAGACCTTGCTGGCGGCGGGAAGCTGCCTGATTGCGGCATCATCCACATTCCCGGGAATGGCGGCGGAGTATATGCATCGACGCCTGCATGTCAAAAGAAATAGCGGCGGGCGTTAACGACTCCTGTCCCGCGGCCGGGAAAGCCCGGCAACGATGCCGCGTAACGTCTTCACTTCCTGGTCGCTGAGGCCCGCGCGGGTGAAGATATTGCGGATGTTGCGCACCATGCGCGGGCGCTTTTCCGGCGGAAACAGGAACCCGCAATCGTCGAGTTCGGTCTCCAGATGCTCGAAAAAGCCCATAAGTTCGTGCTGCGACGCCGCCTGCCCGCCCTTGCGGGTGACTTCGTCCAGCGTTTCCGGCGCGGTCGCCTGGAACCATTCGTAGCCGATCAGCAGCACGCATTGCGCCAGGTTGATCGACCGGTGTTCCGGGTTCACGGGAACCATGATGATGGCATCCGAAATAGCTACATCGTCGTTATGCAGCCCCTTGGCTTCGCGCCCGAACAGAATGCCTGATTTTTCGCCCTTCGCGGCGTTCGCATGCAGTGTGTCGGCCAGGGCACGCGGCGCCAGCACCGGTTTTTCCATGTCGCGGACCCGCGCCGTGGTCGCATACAGGCGCTGCAGATCGGCGACGGCTTCCTGCGTGGTGTCGTAGATCTTCGCTTCTTCGAGAATGCGTTCGGCACCCGACGCGGTGTTGATCGCTTTCTGGTTGGGCCAGTCGCCTTTCGGTTCGACGAGCCGCATTTCGGACAGCCCGAAATTCATCATCGCGCGCGCGGCGGCGCCGATGTTTTCGCCCAGCGTGGGGCGCACCAGGATAATGGCGGGCGGCGTCGAGGTTGTCACGGAACGCTGTCTTTCCGTCACGCGGCCCGGGCGCCGTCGCGGTGCAGCTTGTAGGAGATCGATTCCTGCAGCGCGTTGTAGGAGGCGTCGATGATATTGGTCGACAGCCCGACGCAGGACCAGCGCCGGTCCTGCCCGTCGGCGCTTTCGATCATCACGCGAGTGATCGCGCCGGTGCCGTCGCCGGGCGTCAGGATGCGCACCTTGTAGTCCACCAGACGCATGTCATCGAGTTCCGGATAGCTTGCCAGCAAAACCTTGCCGAGCGCGTTGTCGAGCGCGTTGACCGGCCCGTTGCCTTCCGCCACCGCCATGTGATGTTCGGAACCGACGTCTACCTTTACGGTCGCTTCCGAAATCGTCACCAGATCCCCGCGCGCGTTCCAGCGCCGTTCGTCAAGCACCCGGAAAGAATGCAGCGTGTAGTAATCCGGCACGTCTTCCAGCGTGCGCCGCGCGAGCAGCTCGAAACTGGCCTCGGCCCCGTCATAGGCATAGCCCTCGAACTCGCGTTCCTTCACCAGTTCAAGCAGCCGCGGCACCTTGGGATGCTTGGCATCGATGTCCATGCCGATCTCCCGGAAACGGGCGAGGATGTTGGATCGGCCGGATTGGTCCGACACCACGATATGGCGTTCGTTGCCGACCGACGCCGGGTCGATATGTTCGTAGGTCGCCGGGTCCTTTTCGACCGCGGAGACGTGCAGCCCGCCCTTGTGCGCGAAAGCGGATTCGCCGACATAGGCGGCGTTGCGCGCCGGCGGGCGGTTGAGCCGTTCGTCAAGCACCCGCGACACATGGGTCAGTTGTTTCAGGTCGTCGTCGCCGAGACCGGTCTCGAAGCCCATCTTCAGCATCAGGTTGGGGATGATGGCGGTCAGATTGGCGTTGCCGCAACGCTCGCCCAGCCCGTTGAGCGTTCCCTGTATCTGTCGCGCGCCGGCGTTCACCGCCGCCAGCGAATTGGCGACGGCGTTTTCGGTGTCGTTGTGGCAATGGATGCCGAGATGCGTACCGGGCACGTGTTCGGTCACTTCCCGGATAATTCGGTCGATTTCGTGCGGCAGTGTGCCACCGTTTGTATCGCACAGCACCACCCAGCGTGCGCCGGCTTCATACGCGGCTTTTACGCAGGACAGCGCGTAATCCGGATTGGCCTTGTAACCGTCGAAGAAATGTTCGGCGTCGAACAGCGCTTCGCCGATGCGCTTCTTTCCGTAAGCCACCGAGTCGGCGATCATCTCGACGTTCTCCTCGCGCGGAATCTCCAGCGCGACGTCGACATGATAGTCCCATGTCTTGCCCACCATGCACACCGCCGCCGGTTCGACATCGAACAGCGCGGCGAGGCCGGGGTCGTTCTCCACCGAGCGTCCGGGCCGGCGCGTCATGCCGAACGCGGTGAATTTCGCCCGGCTCAGTTTCGGAGGTTCGCGGAAAAAGGCGTCGTCGGTCGGGTTCGCACCCGGCCAGCCGCCTTCGACGTAATCGATGCCGAGACCGTCGAGAGCCCGCGCCATTGCCGTCTTGTCGGCGACGGAAAAATCGACGCCCTGCGTCTGCGCGCCGTCACGCAGCGTGGAATCGAACAGATAAATGCGGTTGTCGTTTTCCGCCATAGCCCTGATTGTCTTGCCGAATTCGGATTAAAAGCCGGGAACTCCTATCAGAAGCCGCCGGATGCGTAAACGGTTATGCCCCTGAAGGGTTTTCCCGGCCGCGGAACGCGTTCACGATGGGGTAGCGGCGGTCGCGGCCAAACGACCGGCCGGTGATCTTTACGCCCAGCGGGGCCTGACGCCGTTTGTATTCGGCGCCGAGAAGCATGCGCCAGACGCGCAGTACCAGTTCCCGGTCATGGCCTTCGGCCACCACGTCGTCGATGCTGAGATCCTGCTCGTTCAGCCCTTCGAGAATCGCGTCGAGCTGATCGTAGGGCGGCAGACTGTCTTCGTCCTTCTGGTCGTGCTTCAGTTCGGCGGTCGGCGGTTTGGCGATGATGTTTTCCGGCACCACCGGCCCGTCCGGTCCGAGCACGTGTTCGGGGCGATTTTCGTTACGCCAGTGGCACAGCTGGAAGACCTTGGTCTTGTAAACGTCCTTCAGCACCGAATACCCGCCGCACATATCGCCGTAGAGCGTCGCATAGCCGACCGACATTTCTGATTTGTTGCCGGTCGACACCACCATCGATCCCGTCTTGTTGGACAACGCCATCAGCGCCAGCCCGCGCGACCGGGCCTGGATGTTTTCTTCGGTGGTATCCGCCTCTGTGCCGGCAAAGGCATCGGCCAGCATTTCTTCGAACGCACCCATGGCCGGCTCGATGGAGATCGAATCCAGGCGTACGCCCAACAGGCGGCAGGCCTCCGCCGCATCGTCGAGGCTTTCCTGCGAGGTATAGGGCGACGGCATCATGACGCAGTGGACCCGGTCCGACCCCAACGCGTCAACGGCGACAGCCGCGGTCAGCGCGGAATCGATACCGCCGGACATGCCGATGATAACGCCGGGAAATCCGCTCTTCTCCACGTAGTCTTTCAGTCCGAGGACCATCGCGGAATAGATTGCCGTGTCGCCGTCGGGCGGCGGGCTCTTGTCGCCGTCGGCGCAAGCCCAGCCGTCTCCGCCGCGAGTCCAGTGCGTGTGCGCGATGCTCTCCTCCCAGGCCGGCAGCTGCACGCGCAGCGACGCATCCGCGCCGAGTACGAACGACGCTCCGTCAAAGACCAGTTCGTCCTGGCCTCCGACCTGGTTCACGTAAATCAGCGGCATCCGGCATTCAGTCGCGCGCGCGACCGCCAAATTGAGCCGCGTGTCCCACTTGTCCTGCTGGTATGGCGATCCGTTCAGGACGACGAGCATTTCCGCGCCAGATTCCTCCAGACATTCGGCAACCTCGTCGGTCCACATGTCTTCGCAGACCATCACCCCCAGCCGCACGCCCCGAAAATTGACCGGACCGGGCAACGGACCGGCCTTGAACACGCGCTTTTCGTCGAAAACGCCGTAATTGGGCAGATCGTGCTTGAACCGGACAGCTGCGATTTCGCCGCCATCCAGCAACAACGCCGCGTTATAGAGCCCCCCCTCTTCGCGCCACGGCGCGCCGATCAGTATAGCAGGACCGCCATCGGCGGTTTCCGCGGCCAGCGCCTCGATCTCGGTCTGAACGGTGTCGTTGACGATCGGCCGAAAGACCAGATCCTCCGGCGGGTATCCGCACACGACCAGTTCGCTTGTCACCACCAGGTCCGCCCCCGCTTCCGCCGCCTGGGCGCGGGTCTGGCGCAATCGGTCGACATTGCCGGCGATATCGCCGACAACCGGGTTCAACTGGGCCAGCGCGATGTTGAGTGTATCTGTCATCCAGGGCGAGCGGCCTATTCGGCGGCCTCTCGCGCCGAACCGGCCTGGCGGGCGCTATCGCGTTTTGCTTTCAGATGCTCTCCGACCAGGAACGCCAGCTCTAGCGACTGCGAGGCATTCAGCCGCGGGTCGCAGTGGGTGTGATAGCGGTCCGACAGACCTTCGTCCGTGATTGCCTGCGCGCCACCAGTGCATTCGGTCACGTTCTGGCCGGTCAGCTCGATATGGACGCCGCCGGCGTGCGTGCCCTCGGCCTCGTGTACCGCGAAAAATCCCCGCACTTCCTGCAAAATCTGGTCGAACGGACGCGTTTTGTAACCGCTTTGCGCCTTGATCGTATTGCCGTGCATGGGATCACACGTCCAGACGACGTTCCTGCCTTCGCGAGAGACGGCGCGCACCAGATCCGGGAGAATGTCTTCGACCTTGTCATGCCCCATCCGGCTGATCAGGACGAGCCGGCCCGGATCGTTGTTAGGGTTCAGCGCATCGATCAGCTTCAGCAGGTCGTCCGGCGTCTGCGACGGCCCGGTTTTCAGGCCGATGGGGTTTGCGATTCCGCGCATGAATTCGACATGGCCGCTGTCCAGCTGACGCGTCCGGTCGCCGATCCAGAGCATGTGCGCAGATGTATCGTACCAGTCGCCGGACGTGGAATCGACACGGGTCATGGCTTCTTCGTAGCCCAGCAGAAGAGCTTCATGGCTGGTGTAAAAATCCGTCTCCCGCAGCTGAGGCGCTGCGTCCGGCGTCAGGCCGCAGGCGGCCATGAACGTCATCGCCTCGTCGATGCGGTCCGCAAGTTCAGCGTATTTCTGCGCCTGCTCGCCCGACGACACGAACTCGAGATTCCAGCGGTGAACTTCCTGCAGATTGGCGTATCCGCCCTGGGCGAACGCCCGCAGCAGGTTCAGCGTCGCCGCCGACTGGTTGTAGACCTGCACCATGCGCTCGGGGTCAGGCATGCGCCCTTCTTCCGAAAACGCCATGTCGTTGACCATGTCGCCCCGGTAACTCGGCAGCGTCACGCCGTTCTGTTCCTCGACGTCGGACGACCGCGGCTTGGCAAACTGCCCGGCGAGACGCCCGACCTTGACGACCGGCTTGCCCGACGCAAACGTCAGGACAACCGCCATCTGCAGCAGAACGCGGAAGGTATCGCGGATATTGTTCGGATGGAACTCGGCAAAGCTCTCGGCGCAATCGCCACCCTGCAGGAGAAAGCCCCTGCCTTCCGCTACGTCGGCGAGCTGTGCGCGTAAATTCCGCGCCTCGCCGGCGAAGACCAGCGGCGGATAGTTCCTGAGCCTGTCCTCGGCGGCCTTCAGCGAGCCGGCGTCCGGATATTCAGGCACCTGAACGACAGGCTTGTTTCGCCAGCTTTCGGGCGACCAGTTCCCCGACATGGCCATCCTCTCTAAATCAATCGTGTTATGAGGCTCGCATATACGCGGTTTATGGCGCTTTTTCCAGCAAAACCGAGCTTGTTCCAGCAAAACCGAGCTTGGTTCTTTCTCCGCTTGCGCGGGATTGCGCCAGCCTGCTCAGATACTGCCGGCCGTTTCCGGAACTGCCGAATGCACAATCCAGATAAAGGCGGGAAGCTGACGAAAGCCGTCGCACGGCGAGCAAATGCTAAAACAGCGGAAATTAGGCGAAGATTAACCGAAAATGCCTAGAACCGGGGCCACCTGAATAATCCGGAGGCGCCCCAGACTCATGGGCCCCGAAGATCGCACAATCGACACACCCGCCTTCCGGCGGCTGGGCGATCAGCTGACCCGGTCGCTGGTGGCGACCGCGACACTGCTTGCCATCGCGTCGTTGTTTGCCTGCTGGTTCGGAACACGTGCGGTTGTGGACGGAATCGTCAAATACGAGGGCCGGCTCGGCAGCGATCGCGTACCGATCATTGCGGCAACCGCCCATGCGTTCCAGGAAGATCGCGAAAAATGCATCCTCGCCGGGATGGACGACTTTCTGTCCAAACCCTACACCCGCAAGGACATCGTACCGATTATGGAGCGCTGGATCGGGAGCGATGCTGTTGCCCTGCCCGCCCCACAAGCCGATATCCGCGCGGCCGGGAAAACAGTTACAAAAGACCAAGGCCTTCTGGACCCGGCGACCATAGATCAGCTCCGCGCCATGGACGCATCGGGAGAGGACCGCATCTTCCGCAAGGTCGCCGGCATTTTCCTGGACACGACGCCGGATCAGCTGGAAGGGCTGAAAGGACATCTCGCAAACGAAGACGCACCGGGGATTGCGCTGATCGCTCATGGTTTGAAGACCGCCGCGGCGAACGTCGCCGCCTTGTCGCTGTCGCAGTTGTTCCGCGAACTCGAACTGGCGGCGAGGGAAGAAGATTTGCATACCTGCGGAACGCTGTCGGAAGACGTGTTCGACCTGTTCGGAAAAGTTGCGGCCGCCTTGAAAGAAGTCACCGAAGCCGATCGCAGCGTCAGGGAGAGTGCCTGACATGGACGGGAACACTTTCATCGGCAAGAACGGACTGATCCTGGTCGTCGACGACGATCCGACGCAGCGCCTTTTATGCCGCGAGGCCCTAGAGCAGCGGGGATACCGGGTAGAAGAAGCGGAAGACGGCGAGAACGGCCTTGAGAAGGCCCGGGACATCCGGCCGGATCTGATCCTGCTGGACGTGATGATGCCGGGAATGAACGGGTACGACGTCTGTCGCGAAATTCGCGCCGATGCGGAACTTAACCGGACGTCCGTCGTCATCGTCACCGCGCTTGAAGATCTGGAATCCATCGAGACAGGCTTCGAAGCCGGCGCCTCGGACTTCATCGGCAAACCCATCGTCTGGCCCCTGCTCGGGTATCGGTTGCAGTTCGCGCTGCGGTCCGCGGCAATGGAACTGGACCTGGTGAAAGCACGTGACGAAGCCGAGAAGGCCAGCCGGGCGAAATCAATGCTGCTGGCCAATATGGGGCACGAGCTGCGTACCCCGCTGAACGCAATTATCGGTTTCTCCGGCCATTTGCGGGACCAGGGAATCGCAAACGACTGGGGCGCCCAGGAAGCGGAATTTCTCGACGACATTCACTTCAGCGGCCATCGGCTTCTCAATACCGTCAACGATGTGCTGGAGATGGCCAATCTGGAAGCCGGCCGCGTGCAGCTCGATGAATCGGAGATCGACCTGAACCGGCTGTTTGCCGACCTGAAAACGAAATATGCGACGGCCGCCTCGGAAAAATCGCTCACGCTGGATGTGCGGGCGGCGCTGAACGCCCCCAGGATCCTGGGCGATCACAACGTTATCGTCCGGGTGCTGAACAACATCCTGCGTAACGCAATCAACTTTACCGATGAAGGCGGAATATATCTGGCAACGATGGAAAGAAATAACGGAGATCTCGAAATCTCCATCACCGACACCGGAATCGGCATGACCAAAGAAGACGTCATCGCGATCTTCGAACCCTTCCGGCAGGCGGATAACAGTCTGTCGCGAAATCACGAAGGCACGGGACTCGGCGTGTCGATCACCAGGGCGCTGCTGCAGCTCCATGGCGGCAGGCTGGAAATTCGGTCCGAACCCGGGACCGGGACGACGGCGTCTATCATCCTTCCAGTCAGCCGCGTGCTTGGCGCGACTGCATCCGCGACGCGGGAAGCAACCCCGACGGAAACCTGATTACTCGGCCGCGGCGGCGGCTTCCGGTTGGGGCACGGGTTCGCGCATCGTTACGAATTCCTCCGCCGCCGTCGGATGGATACCGACCGTCGCATCGAACTGCGCCTTGGTGGCGCCGCATTTCAGCGCGATCCCGAGACCCTGCGTAATTTCGCCCGCGTCGGGTCCCACCATGTGGCAGCCAACCACGCGATCTGATGCGCGGTCGACAATCAGTTTCATCATCGTCTGCTCCGACGAACCGGCCAGGGTGTCTTTCAGGGCGCGGAACGTAGAGCGGTATATATCGACCTCGCCATATTTTGCCCGTGCATCTTCTTCTGTCAGGCCGACCGTGCCGATGGGCGGGTCGGAAAAGACCGCCGTCGGGATATCGGCGTAATCCATCTTGTCGTTCGTGCCCTTGAACAGGTTCGATGCCAGCTTCATCGCCTCCCCGATGGCGACGGGGGTCAGCTGATAACGGTCGATGATGTCGCCCAGCGCATAGATATTCTCGACGCTGGTCCGGTAGTAGTCGTCGACCACGATGGCACCGTTGTCGGTCATCTCGACGCCGGCCTCTTCAAGTCCCATGTTGGATGTGTTGGGGACGCGCCCGATGGCGTACAGCACCTGGTCGTACTGCGCCATCGAGCCGTCGCTGAACGTGACGTCCAGCCCGCCACCGACTTTGTCTATCCGCTCGATGACGCTGTTCCACATGAACTTCACGCCTTTATTTTCCATCTCGGCGGCCAGATGCCTGCGGACGTCGATGTCGAAACCGCGGAGGATCATGTCCCGCCGGTAGATCAGCGTGGTGTCGGCGCCGTAGCCGTTGAAGATGCCGGCGAACTCGACGGCGATGTAGCCGCCACCCGCCACCAGCACGCGTTTCGGCAGTTCTTCAAGGTAAAACGCATCGTCGGACACGATCGCGTGTTCGGCACCTGGGGCGTCGTCGCGCGACGGCTTGCCGCCGGTCGCGATCAGAATCTTGTCCACCGTCACCTTCTCGCCGCCGACATCCAGGGTGTGGGCATCGACCAGTGTGGCGCGCGCTTCGTACAGAGTGACGCCCGCGTTGTTCAGCAGGTTGCGGTATATCCCGTTAAGCCGCTCGATTTCCCTGTTCTTGTTCTCGATCAGGCGCGACCAGTCCAAAGTGGGCTCGGCGAAATCCCAGCCATAGGCGGCAGCCTCATGCCCGTAATGCGGATAGTGCGATCCGTAGGAAAACAGCTTCTTCGGGATGCAGCCGACATTGACGCAGGTGCCGCCGAGAAAGCGTTCCTCGGCGACGGCCACCTTCGCCCCGTGCGACGCCGACATGCGCGACGCACGCACGCCGCCGGACCCGGCGCCGATGACAAACAGATCGTAGTCGTAACTGGACATGGCGTCCGCCTTTCAGAAGTTCTGGTTTTTTGACCGGAGGGGTGGCTTACGCCCCGATCCCGCCGATCAGCCCGTATTTGATTTCGAGGTAATCCTCGATCCCGTATTTGGACCCCTCGCGGCCGGTGCCGGATTCCTTCATGCCGCCGAACGGCGCCACCTCGGTGGAGATGATGCCCTCGTTGACGCCGACGATCCCGTATTCGAGACCTTCCATCACGCGCCAGATGCGGCCGATATCGCGGCTGTAGAAATAGGCGGCGAGGCCGAATTCGGTGTCGTTCGCCATTGCCAGCGCCTGTTCCTCGGTCTCGAAGCGGTAGAGCGGCGCGACCGGGCCGAAGGTTTCTTCCTTGGTCACCTTCATGTCGGTGTTGACCTCCGCCAGCACCGTCGGCTGGAAGAACGTGCCGCCGAGATCGTGGCGCGATCCGCCGGAAATGACCTTGGCGCCCTTGGCGACCGCGTCCTGGATATGCTCCTCGACCTTTTCGACGGCGGCCATGTCGATCATGGGGCCCTGTTCGGTTTCGCCTTTCAGCCCGTCGCCGACGCGCATCTTTTCGACCGCCGCGGCAAGCTTCTCGGAAAATTCGTCATATACGCCGTCCTGCACCAGCAGACGGTTGGCGCAGACGCAGGTCTGGCCGGTGTTGCGGAACTTGGACGCCATCGCGCCCTCGACCGCCTCGTCGAGATCGGCGTCATTGAAGACGATGAACGGCGCGTTGCCGCCAAGCTCCATCGAGGTTTTCTTCACGGTGCCGGCGCATTGTTCCATCAGCAGCTTGCCGATTTCGGTGGACCCGGTGAAGGTCAGCTTGCGGACGATGGGATTGGACGTCATCTCGCCGCCGATGGCCCCGGACGAGCCGGTCACGACGCTGAACACCCCCGCCGGCACGCCCGCCCGTTCGGCAAGCTCCGCCAGCGCCAGCGCCGAATACGGCGTTGCGGTGGCGGGTTTCACCACCATCGTACAGCCGGCGGCCAGCGCCGGTCCGCATTTCCGGGTGATCATGGCAGCCGGGAAATTCCACGGCGTGATCGCCGCGCAGACGCCGATGGGTTCCTTGGTGACGACGATGCGCTTGCCCGGCGCGTGCTGCGGGATCGTGTCACCGTAGATGCGCTTGCCCTCTTCCGCAAACCATTCGATGAAGGACGCGGCGTAGACGATTTCGCCCATGGATTCCTTCAGCGGCTTGCCCTGCTCCGCCGTCATCATCCTGGCGAGGTCTTCCTGGTTTTCCATCATCAGGTCGAACCATTTCCGCAGGATCGACGCGCGTTCCTTGGCCGTTTTTGCGCGCCAGGCGGGATAGGCCTCGTTGGCCGCCTCGATGGCCGCCCGCGTTTCGTCGGCGCCCATCTTCGGGACGGTGCCGAGCACGTCGCCGGTCGCCGGGTTGGTGACGTCGATCGTCTGGTTGGAGTCTGCGCCGACCCATTTGCCGTTGATGTAGCAGGCTTCCCGGAACAGGTTCGGATCTTTGAGTTCGAGCGACGCCATCTGAAATTCTCCCCTTTGGACCCGCGCTGGGGCCGAATGATCGTGAAATAGGTATTTTGAAGCGCGGAGTATACAGCGCCCCGTTTCGGGAGTCAGGACTGCGCGTACACGCTGTCGAAAAACGCGACTTCCAGTTCGCAGGCGCGGCTGAAATGTTCGGAAACCCGCGCTTTTTCGACCTCGTTCAATGTCGCCGACACGCGGTTCAGTTCGCCTTTCATGAACATCACGAACTCGCGAAATTCCGGCACGTTGTGCAGGACGATCCATTCGTCGTAGGCGACGCGCGGTTTCTTGTCCGCCTGCGCCGTCGCCCAGGTCAGATACACCCATTCCACCGGCAGGAAGACGGCCAGCACGTCGGCGTAGGATCCTTTCCACGCATCGGCGAACAGGTCTTTGAAAGCCGCCGTCACGTCGGAGTCCGCCGCGCCCGCCCAGTCCGCGCCCGCAACGCCGGCGGCCGCGAAGGCGCGTTTGAAGAATGCATCCTCGGCGCCGGTCAGCACCGACAGAAATCCGGCGAAGGTCGTTTTCTCCACCATGGTGGGCGCCTTGCCGACGGCGTATCCGACCAGCGACGTCAGCGTCTCGACAAAGGCGTAATCCTGAATCAGATAATTGCGCCAGACCTCGTCCGCCAGAACGTCATCGGCCAGTTCAACCGTGAAGCGATGGGTGGTGGCGTTTGTCCAGTCGGGTTCCGCCGCCCGGACGAGGGAGTCCGCGAAATCGGTCACGCTTATTCGACCGTCACCGACTTCGCGAGGTTGCGGGGCTGGTCGACATCCGTGCCTTTCAGCACCGCGACATGGTAGGCCAGCAGCTGGATCGGGATCGTGTAGAGGATCGGCGCGACGTAGGGATCGACCGCCGGCAGTTCGATGGTGGCCGCCGCCATGTCGCCGAGCTTAGCGATCCCCGCCGCGTCGGACAGGAAGATGACCCGCCCGCCGCGGGCGATGACCTCCTGCATGTTCGACGCGGTCTTGTCGAACAGCTCGTCCGACGGCGCGATCACGATGACGGGCACATGCTCGTCGATCAGCGCGATGGGGCCGTGCTTCATTTCGCCGGCGGCGTAGCCTTCGGCGTGAATGTAGGAAATTTCCTTCAGCTTGAGCGCGCCTTCGAGCGCGATGGGATATCCGGTGCCGCGCCCGAGATAGAGAACGTCGCGCGCTTCCATCACCTCATGCGCCAGCTTTTCGATGGCCTCGTCGTGGTTCAGCACGTCGTTCGCGCGTGACGGCACCTCGGTCAGCGCGTGGCACAGGGCCGCTTCCTGGGTGCGGTCGATCTTACCCCGCGCCGCCGCCATGCCGATCACGAAACAGGCCAGCGTGGTCAGCTGGGTGGTGAACGCCTTGGTCGAGGCGACGCCGATTTCAGGCCCCGCCTTGGTCTGCAGGATGGCGTCGGATTCGCGGGCCATGGAGCTTTCGGCGACGTTGACCACCGAAACGATGTGCTGCCCCTGCGCCTTCGCGTAGCGCAATGCGGCCAGAGTGTCGGCGGTCTCGCCCGATTGCGAGATGAACAGCGACAGGCCGCCCTGCTGCATCTCCACCGTGCGGTATCGGAATTCGGAGGCGATATCGATGTCGCACGGCACGCCGGCCACGGTTTCGAACCAGTACCGCGCCACCATGCCCGCGTGATAGGACGTTCCGCAGGCGACGATGGTCACCCGGGGAATCTTGGTCAGATCGAACGGCAGATCCGGCAGCGTGATCATCTCGTTCCAGGGATTGAGGATCGTCTGCAGGGTATCGCCGATCACGGCGGGCTGTTCGTAGATTTCCTTCAGCATGAAGTGCGGGAAATTGCCCTTGCCGATCATCGCGCCCGAGGACGACGTCTGCTGGATGTCGCGTTCCACGATGGCGTCGGTTTCGTCGTGCACCACAGCGCCGTCGGCCGTGATTTCGGCCCAGTCGCCCTCGTCCAGATAGCTGATGCGCTGGGTCAGCGGCGCCAGCGCCAGCGCGTCGGAGCCGATATACATTTCGCCGTCGCCGTAGCCGATGGCGAGCGGGCTGCCGCGCCGGGCGGCGATCATCATGTCGTCGTGACCGGCGAACAGGATGGCAAGCGCGAAGGCCCCTTCGAGCCGCTTCAGCGACGCGGCGACCGCTTCCGCCGGCGTTTTGCCGTCGGCGAGGTAGCTGCTGATCAGGTGAACGACGGCCTCGGTGTCGGTTTCCGTCTGGAACTTGTGGCCCGCCTGGCTCAGTTCCTGGCGCAGCTCCTGAAAGTTTTCGATGATCCCGTTGTGGACCAGCACCACGCGGTCGTCGGCATGCGGATGGGCATTGACTTCGGTCGGCGAGCCATGCGTGGCCCAACGGGTATGGCCGATGCCGATCGTACTCGACAGCGGATCGCCGTCGATCAGCGATTCCAGATTTGCGATCTTGCCCTCGGCGCGGCGGCGTTCGATCCCGCCATCGACCAGCGTCGCGATCCCGGCGGAATCGTAGCCGCGGTATTCGAGCCGCTTGAGTCCGTCCAGCAAAATGGGCGGGGCGTCCGCCTTGCCGATGGTTCCGATGATTCCGCACATGTTCCGTTCGTCCTACGCTGATCCTGACTGGGTTGGCTATTTTTTCTTCGCCGCGTCTTTTTCCGTCTGGCGTTTCGTGCGGAAGGATTTCGCCCAGCCGCCGATATTCTTCTGCCGGCCGCGCGCGACCGACAACGCATCGGAATCGACCTCGCCGGTGATCACCGATCCGGCGCCGACGATGGCGCCGTCGCCGATCTTCACCGGCGCGACCAGTGCCGAGTTGGAACCGATAAACGCGCCCGCGCCGATATCCGTATGGTCCTTGAAAAAGCCGTCGTAATTGCAGGTAATCGTGCCGGCCCCGATATTGGCTTTCGATCCGATCCGCGCGTCGCCGATATAGGTCAGATGGTTGACCTTGGCGCCCTCTTCCACACGCGCCGCCTTGATCTCGACGAAGTTGCCGATATGAACGTCTTTTTCTAGCCGGGCGCCGGGCCGCAGCCGCGCAAACGGACCGATAATCGCACCGGACGCAACCTCCGCCTGTTCGATATGACAGAACGAGCGGATCTCGACATTGTCGGCGACGGTGACGCCGGGCCCGAAGAACACATTCGGGGCGATCGAAACATCGCGGCCGATCCTGGTGTCCGCCGACAGCCACACGGTACCGGGATCGGTCATGGTGACGCCGTTCGCCATCGCCGCCTGACGCAGGCGGTCCTGCATGGCGGCCTCGGCCTCGGCCAGCTGGGCGCGGCTGTTGACGCCCATGACCTCGACCGGATCGGCGGCCTCTACCGCGGCGCAGGAAAGGCCGCGGTCGCGCGCGATTTCCACGATGTCGGTCAGGTAGTATTCGCCTTTGGCGTTGTCATTGCCGACCGCATCCAGCAGCGGCAGCAGATGTTTGCCGTCGATGGCCATGATGCCGGCGTTACAGAGACCGATCCCGCGCTGTTCGTCGGAGGCGTCCTTGAACTCGACGATGGCCTCCAGCCCGCCGTCCGCGCCGGTCACCAGGCGGCCGTATTCCGCCGGGTCGTCGGGCCGGAAACCCAGCACGACGACCGCCGGATCATCCGCCGCGCGGCGTGCGCGCAGCATGTTCTGCATGGTTTCGGCGGTCAGCAGCGGCGTATCGCCGAACAGGACCAGCACGTCGCCGTCGAATCCTTCCATCGCATCGCGCGCCGCAAGCACGGCATGACCGGTGCCGAGCGCTTCCGTCTGGACGGCTGTCTCCGCCAGGGCGACGGTCTCGGCCACCTGCGCCATGCCGGGCGCGACCACCACGACCGTCCGGTCGGGCGACAGCGCATCGAGCGCGGAGAGAATGTGAGAAACCATGGGACGGTTCGCGACGGGGTGGAGGACCTTGGGCAGGTCCGATTTCATCCGCGTTCCCATGCCGGCTGCCAGTACGATCGCAGCACATTTGTCCGTGGTCATCGCCCCGAAAATCCGTTCAGTTTCAAATGCCGACGGACACCAGCCCGGTCGCTGCGCCAACCCGCCCGTTTCGCGGAACTTGCCACAAACCGGGGGCGTCCGCCAAGGAGATTAAAGCGGAGGATGCCGGGGAAAGGCTATTTCTTTTCAGACGCTTCCCGGCGTTCGAGCCTGATCCTGCGCCCGCCGGATTCGACCGAAGCCGCGTTCAGATGCGCAATCACGGATCCGAGCGGCGTGTTTATCGTCAGACGGACCGGCACCGGCGGCACGTCGCCGAAGGCTTTGCCCATCCAGACGCGGGCGCTGCGGTCGCCGTCGTTCCAGCCTGAATCGTCGTTTTTCTTGAAGCCGGCTTTCTTGTCGATGGACAGGCGGCAGTTCACCGTTTTCCCGGTGTATGGCGTGTAGCCACTGGGCCGCAGCCTGTCGCTGCCGTCGGGTACAGCGATCAGATCGTAGCGCCGGCGACCGTCGAATACCGGCATCTGGGCCTGGCAGGGCCGGCCGGCATCCATGTTGCGGATCAGCGCGATGATGGCGCTGGTCAGGTCCATCACCCCTGTACGCATTTCGACCGGTACGCGATCCCGGTCGTCGGTTTCCGGCCTGGGTGCGATGCGGTCGATCCTGGCGATGCCGTCGGCGAACTTCAGGTCGATGAACCGGTCCTTGCCGCGCCAGTTGTTGTGTTGACCCGCGGATACCGGCGTGACTGCTGCCTTGGAAATCTCGCCGCGGGAATAGGCCTTCATCCACCACGGAAACATGCGCCCGATCATGCCGACCGACTTCACTTTGGCGTCGAACTTGTATTCCCGCGAATTGAGCCCGATATCGACATCCAGATCGATGACATGGAATCCGCCGACGTAGATCTTGTACAGCAGATCGACATCCCGGGTGACCGCACATGCGGGCTGCGACAGCAGGGCGATAGCGGGGAGAGCAAGCAGAAGAGACCTGACTTTCATGATCCGGATCCGTTTCGGTTCAAACCAGAAGCACGACGCATCTGTACGAAATCAGTATTCCATAAGATGTGGCGTTCGGATCGCGTTGACAAGACCCCTCGCGCCGCCTTATATCCCCGCCCGTTCCGGACGGGACTCCGGGCGCGTAGCTCAGCGGGAGAGCACTGCCTTCACACGGCAGGGGTCGCTGGTTCAATCCCAGCCGCGCCCACCATTTCTCATAAAACATGCACGATCGTCGGCAGAAGCCGGAATGCCTGGCGGCGTTCGGGATGTTGGTTTCGTTTGCGCGCGCCGCGCTTCGAACGGTCTAGGACAACAGAGCGGCGTCGGCGATTTTTTCGGCCGTCATTATCGTCGGAATGTTGGTGTTCGCGCGCGGCACCGCGGGGAATACCGAGGCATCGGCAACGCGCAGGCCGCCGACGCCGTGAACCCGTCCGTCCGGACCGGTGACCGCGGTCGGGTCGCCCTCATCCCCCATCCGGCAGGTGCAGGAGATATGACGGATGCTGATCACGTAGCGCATGACGTGCTCCTCGATCGCGGCGTCGCCTTCGCGCACGACCCGGTTGATGTCCCTGCCCAGCATGACGTCCCGGATCACGGCGCGGCGCAACGGGCCCGGCCCGTCCATCAGGACCGATGCCAAAGCCGTGAGAAATCTGTTACGGGGCGTCACGGCGGCGACCATCTGTGCCCGCCGATTGAAATTTGTAGAGAACGCATCCCGGGTCGCGGCCTTTAACGGCGCGTATTCGAACAATTCCGCGACACGTTGCATGGCGAGTTTCATGCGCGCCAGATCGCGCGGATCAGAGAGCATGTTGAGTTCGACTTCCGGTTCTTCACGCCAGTCGGCCGAGCGAAGCCGCAACTGTCCGCGCGAATAGGGCTTGTTTATCCAGGTCGACATGCTGCCGAGACGCCGCCCTGCCGAATGCCAGGCCGCGCGGCCGATCGCGCAGATGAACATGTCGTTCGGACCGCACCCGTCAATGCCCGACGAATAGCGCGCGCCGACCTGAAGCGCGGGGCCCGGATTGGCGCCGTGCCGCGCGCGGTGCGTCATATAGACCATGGTGGGTACGCCGGGATGGTCCTGCAAATTCTGTCCGACGCCTTCGAGACCGGCGACGACATCGATTCCCATGTCGCGAAGATGAAGCCCGGGACCGACGCCCGAACGCATCAGCAGCGCCGGCGAGTGGCTGGCCCCGGCGGAAACGACGATCTCGCGACCGCCATGAAATTCTTCCGCGCCCTGACGGTCGATTTCGACCCCGACTGCCCTGCGGCCCTCGAACCGGATCCGCTTGGCGACGGCGTTCGACAGGATCGTCAGGTTGGGACGGGCGCGGGTCGCCGCATCGAGATAGGCGATCGCTGCGGATACCCGCCGGTCCTCCAGATTGCTGACTGTCAGGGGAAAATATCCGTCCTCGAATCCGCCGTTCTGGTCGTCGAAGAATTCCAGCCCCGACAGGGCGAATGAATCCGCCGTCGCTTTCGAGAAACCCGACCAGTTTTCGCGCGTCACCCGGCGGATCGGCAACGGCCCGGATTTGCCGTGCAGCGGCCCGTCGAACTGCTGATCGGTTTCGAGCTTGCGAAAAAACGGCAACACGCCGTCCCAGCCCCATCCGGCGGCGCCCATCGATTCCCACTCGTTGTAGTCGTCGGGCGTGCCGCGATTGGCTGCCTGGAAATTGATGCTGGACCCGCCGCCCATCACACGGCCCTGATCGTAATGCTGCAGCTCGGGCCGGTCGGGCGCGTTATGCGGCACCGGTTGATGATAGGCCCGGAACTGCGTCCATTTGAATTTCGGATTGGCCTGCGACAGGTGATAGCTGTTCAGGATGTCGGCGGGAACCGCACCCGGCGGCGTATCCATGCCGGCTTCGATCAACAGAACCTTGTTGGCCGGGTCCGCCGACAGACGGTTTGCCATCACGCACCCCGCCGAACCGCCTCCGACGACCACATAATCATAAGTCACCACGTTTCCTCCCTCGATCGTCCGATTATAGCATTCGAATCCGATTAAGGATCCGGTTGCTTCGGGCAATGGCGGCCCGATCCATTTGAAACGCGCGGCGCCGGGTATACAATAATCCGCTCGACAAACCGTTCCGGCACGTCGCATCCTGTCGGTCCGGCGGCCACGACCGGGAAAGGATACGCCATGGCAGAAACGACCACCGACACCGCAACGCACCAGAACGCATTCCAGGAGAAGTTCCGCGCCCGCTTCGTCGCCGAGACGCCCGGCTGGTATCACGGGCTTATGCATCTGGGCTTCACCCTGGCGGTGACGATCGGCACCGTCGTCGTCTGCTGGTCCTACATCGACCAGGCGACCGTCTGGGAATGGCTTATCGTGGTACCGATATTTCTGTTCGGCAACTGGTGCGAATGGGCGGGTCACCGCTGGTTGCTGCATCGACCGGTGAAGAAACTGCGCGCGATCTATCTGCGGCACGCGGGCGTGCATCACCAGTTCTTCACCGACCGCAATCTTTCCTATCGCGGCCACAGAGAGTGGCGGGCGCTGCTGTTTCCGCCCTTCGCGCCGGTTGCGTTCCTTCTTGCCGCCGCGCCGGCCGCGCTTGTGCTGTGGGCGGTCTGGTCGGCGAATGCGGGGCTGATCGTGATGCTCACCATGGCCGGCTATTTCATCATGTACGAAGGGCTGCACACCTCGGCGCATCTGGTCGGGCCGCGCTGGCAGTGGCTGCGTCACGTGCCGCTGATCAACACGGTGCGCTACATGCACGTCGCCCACCACGATCTCGAACTGATGCAGAACTACAACTTCAATCTGACCTTCCCGATCTGCGACGCCCTGTTCGGGACAAGCACACTGGACCGCGGCGTGCTGGGAACGCTATTCAACGGCGAGAACGAGAAGCACCTGCGCGCGGAGGTCCGTCGCGAGCCGCCACCCGACGACGTTGGAGAACGCGCCGCATCGGCCGCCGAAGCGGCCTGAGAGCGGACCGAAGTTCAAAACTCCAACGCCGTCCCGCCTGCGCCGCGATCAGCGGTCGCTCCCGTCTCCGGTTTCGCCTGCCTTGTCCAGCGCAAGGCGCGTCGCGACGGGGCCGAAAATCTCGAAGGCGATCGTGGAAACGATCGTGATCGTCAGGATTTCCTCGCGCAGGCCGGGGAAACGGTCGGCCGCAACCAGCGCCATCCCGACGGCAACGCCCGCCTGCGGCAGCAGGGCCGCGCCCATCCAGCGCCTGTGGGTTTCCGGCGCCCGGCCGAGCCCGGCGCCGATCCAGGCGCCGGCGAAACGAGCCGCAATGCGAAGCAGGATGTAAGCGCCCGTCATCAGACCGTATTCCCACCACCTGTGCGTCTGCAGGGATGCGCCGGCAAGAACGAAGAACAGAATCAGGAACGGCCATTCGATGTTTTCGATCTCGTGAAAGGCACGGGTATGGTGTTGGGCGAAGTTCACGATGATCGCGCCCGCGACGATGCCGGAGAGCAGGAACGAGACCTCGAGCCAGATCGCCATGCCGGCGCACAGGAACACGGCAGCCAGCGCCTCCGCCTGGATCGGCTCTCCCGGCCGCAGCCGGCCGGTCAGATAGGCGGCGGGAAACCCGACGGCGGCGCCGACGGCAAACGCGCCGAACAGCTCCCACAATCCGCCGGCGAGCGATGCCGAGGCCCCGTTGCCGGCCAGCATGTCGGCGCCGATCACCACCAGGGAAAACGCTATCAGCCCCCAGGCATCGTCGACGGCCACGATGCCGCGCAGCGTCTGGGTGAATTCGCCCTCGGCGCCCGACTGCCGGATGACATCCTGCGTTGCCGCCGGCGCGGTCGCGGTGGCGATGCCCGCCAGCAGAAGCGCGAGTACCGGCGATGCTCCCAGCAGCGTCAGTCCGACGCCGACCACAATCACCGTCGTCGTCACCACGGCGATGGAGATCGCCAGAATCTGCCGCCCGTGACGGCGCATTTCGGCCCGCGACAGCGCGCCGCCAAGCAGAAAGGCAATCATCGTCAGCGCCGCCGATGCCAGAAATTTATACCAGTCCCCGAGTTCGGACGGCAGTACGTCGAAACCGGCAGGTCCCGCCAGAACCCCCAGCAGGATCAATAGCGTCACCCGCGGCAGGCGCGTGCGGCGGCCAATCTCGTCGGCGGCAAGGCCGAGGATAAACAGCCCGCCGAGTAGCAACAGGGCGTGATGGAGTTCCATGGGGCCGGCTTTCTTCGAACAGGAGAAAACCAAGTAGACCGTCAGACGGGGCTATTCCGAAAACGTGGCGTATCGGCGCGGACGCATCGATCAGCATTGCGATCACCCCGACCGTGGCCGCGCACAGGGTCAGGCTCCTGATGCGGTCCCGCGCGGTTGATACCGATTGCCATGCGCGCGCCGACGGTGTCGTAAAAAGCCCATCATACGGCCGGGCCGCACTATGCCTGGATCTCTCCGGTGGCCTATAGTGTTTTCCTGGAAAAGCCGTCGCCCGCTCGCATACCGCCGTTCGACCAGAATACGAGCCCGCCCATCGTGTCAGCGCACCCCTTACGGTCGCCGGCGCCTGCGGAGGAAACCGACCCCCAGCAGCCCGACGCCGATGATCGCGAGCGCACCGGGTTCGGGCAATGCCGCTGTCGGAGAAAACTGGGTCAGGACGCGGATGTAATCGCCGGGTGATTTAGCGAAGAAATCGACCGAGATCGTCCGGGGCGCGGTGATCGATACGCCGTCGTTCGATTCCAGACCGCGAAGAGACGGGCTCAGATAGTTGGCCGTCAGGTTCACCAGTGCGTCGCTGGCGATGAGATTGTTGCGTGTCGTAATGACCGCAACGATATCGGAATCGAAGGTGACATCTCCTACTACGGACGAATTGACCGAGGGATCGAAAAATATGTAATGGCTGGCAACTTCCTGCCCCGCGGACAGGGTGCCGCTCCCTCCCCCGGGAAGCAGATCGACGGCGAGATTGCTGGCCAGGAACACATTCTGCTCTTCGTCGAAACCGAAAAGATCGGGACTCTGGTGATTGTTGTTGCCGACATCGCCGATCGGATCGAACAGTTTCACGAATGACCCGCCGGAATTTCCGCCGGTCACGGCACCGCTGATGAACGTTGCGAAGACGGAGGGAGCCGACAATGCCACACCGGCAAAGGCGATGGCGGCGACGATGTTTCCAAATACTTTCACGGGAACCTACCAACCAGGGACGCATACACTCACAGCGCCAGGATCGACGAAGCAAACGCGGATCACAACAGTGTTCGAACCGCGACCTCTTCCGCATCGGATTATGTGCCGGTCCGGCCGCTCTCCGTCCACCGGGGACCGTTCGGATTGCTATTTCGGCCTTGGAATGAAAAAATAACGCCGAGACAGAACAACCGTTTTCCATTCTGGGAGGAAATCACATGGCACCTGATTCAAACTCCGGCCCCGCGCTGATCGGGATCGAACCCACCATTTTTCCTGATAACAACGTCACAAAGCGTTCGCTGGCCCGCTCGAAGTTCCTGAAAAACATTTGGTATGTCGCCATGCCGTCGGACGAGCTGAAAGAGGGCGAGATCATACATCGCACGCTTCTCAACCAGCCGGTCGCGTTCTATCGCAAGGAAGACGGCGGTGTCGCCGCGATTCACGACATGTGCCCGCACCGTCAGGTACCGCTGTCGATGGGCACCCTCCATTCGGGCGACCGGGTGCAGTGCATCTATCACGGGCTCGAATTCGGCGCCGACGGCAAGTGCGTGCACAACCCGCACGGCAGCCAGAAGATTTCCGAGGCGCTGCATCTGCCGGCCTATACGGTGGTGGAAAAGCACCGGCTGTTGTGGATCTGGATGGGCGACAAGCCGGCCGATCTCGACAAGATCCCAGATTACAGCTGCATAGACGACAGCCCTGAACTGCATATCACGGAGTTCGGGTATCTGAACGCGAAATGCCACTACGGCCTGATGATCGACAACCTGCTCGATCTCAGCCACATCTGCTTCACCCACGCCGGTATCCTCGGCAATCCGGATACCGCCGAAACCGATCCGGAAGTGACCGTCGAGGGCGACACCGTGACCGTGTCCCGCTTCTCCGAGAATGCGGAGACACCCGGCATGATCAGAATGTTCACCGACGATCCGGAGCTCCAGGCCCGGGGCGACCAGTGGACAGCGATCACGTGGTTCCCCGCCTCGAACCTGCGGCTCAATTTCGGTGCCTGCAAGGCCGGCGAACCCAGGGAATCCGGTACCGGCTACATGGCGCTGCACTGGCTGACGCCGGAAACCGACCGTACGACGCATTACTACTACTGCGCCGCACGCTGGAACGTGCAGACCGACGACGAACGCAACAAAGAGATTCGCGAGCTGGTCTACAAGATGCGGACCTTCGCCTTCGCCGACCAGGACATGCCGGTGATCGCGGCCCAGCAGGTGGCACAGGATTCGCTGGATAATGAGCCGAACCCGGTGAAACTCAGCATCGATGCAGGTCCCAACGAGTACGAGAAAATTCTCAACCGGCTGATCGCCGAAGAGAACTGATCTCGCACCGGGATACCGGATAACGAATTGGGGAGCGGACGAAGGTCCGCTCCCTTTTCCGTTCTGCGCCCGCATCTTCCGAAACCGGCGACGAGTCCCTAGTATTCAGGCACTGATACCTGTGGAAAGTGGGAGGAAACCGATGGCAAAGCTGAGACACCTGGCGCTGAGCGTAAAAGACTTGGAAGAAAGCGCGAAATTCTACGAAAACGCGTTCGGCATGGAACGGGTACGTCAGTCGGACGTCGCCATCATGCTGTCGGACGGCGTCGTGTCGCTTGCTCTTCTCCATCTCCGGTCGAACGACAACGCGCCCGACGAACGCGGGCCGGACTATATCGGGATGCACCATTTGGGCTTTCTGGTCGACGACGTCCCGGCAGCCAGCCAGGCAGTGGAGGCCGCGGGCGGCACGTATCACGGCCAGATCCTGAATGTCGGCGCCGGGCCGGAATCGGAGCGTAAATACCGGGATCCCAACGGCGTGGTGATCGACGTGACGTCCCCCGCCCACGCGGAGTCTTCCTGGCGCGTGCCGACGAATAGCTGAAACAGCAGAGAACAAGTTGGTTTAAAGTAGAATACATGCTGACTGACGAAAGAAACCGGTTCGTCACCCAGACCGGACCCGGCACACCGACAGGCGATCTTTTCCGCCGCTACTGGATTCCGTTCCTGCTGTCGGAGGAAGTCGCCGAAAAAGACGGACCTCCGGTGCGCGTGACGCTGTTGTCGGAGAAACTGGTCGCATTTCGCGACAGCAACGGCGATATCGGGCTGATCGAAGAGTTCTGCGCCCACCGGCGCGTGTCGTTGTGGTTCGGCCGCAACGAGGACGGCGGCATCCGCTGCCCCTATCACGGCTGGAAATTCGACGTGACGGGCAAGTGCCTGGAAATCCCGTCGGAGCCGGAGGACAGCACCTTCCGCGAGGAAGTCGGCCTGACCGCCTATCCCTGCGTCGAACGCGGCGGCATCGTCTGGGCTTATATGGGGCCGCCTGAACATCGCCCGGAGCCGCCCGCCTTCGAATGGGCCACCGTGCCGGAAGGCCAGCGCTATCACACCAAGCGTCTGGAAGAATGCAATTATCTGCAAGCGCTGGAAGGCGGCATCGATTCCAGCCATGTGGGCTGGCTGCATCGCGGCGAACTGCGCAGCGACCCGCTGCATCACGGCTCAAAGGGGTCTGACTATCACCTGTCGGACAGCCGCCCGAAATTCGAGGTCGAGGACTCCGATGGCGGGCTCGATATCGGTGTGCGCCGCAATGCGCCTGGCGACAAGTATTACTGGCGCATCACCCCATGGATCATGCCCTGGTATACGATTGTGCCGCCCTATGGCGACAACCCGCTGCACGGACATGCCTGGGTGCCGATCGACGACGAAAACTGTTTCGCCTGGACGTTTTCCTATCATCCGAGCCGGCCGCTGAACGATCTGGAACTGAAAGTCATGCACGAGGGCGGCAGCCTGCACGTCAAACAGGAGCCCGGGACGTTCCGCCCCGTCGCCAACAAAGACAACGATTACCTGATGGACCGGGAGGCGCAGAAAGCCGGCACGGCATTCAGCGGCGTCAAGGGCATTGCCATGCAGGACGCCTCGCTTCAGGAAAGCATGGGGCGGGTAGCGGACCGGGCGCGCGAAAACCTGGTCATGACCGACCGGGCCATCGCATTGGCCCGGCGGCGGCTGCGCAAAGCGGCGCTCGACCTCGAAAAGGGGATCGATCCGCCCGGCATCACCGCGGCGTCGCAGGCCGTGCGCTCGGCATCGTTCGAACTGGACCGCGATATCGCCTTCAACGAGGCGCCCGGCGAACCGACGAAGGTAAAACCGGGCGTCCCCCATACATCTATCTGAAGCGCCCACCTGAACCGACGGAGATGCATGTGACCGATACCCTCGACCCCCGCGCCGCGGGCGCGCGCCGATTCAAGGACAAAGTCTGCGTCATCACCGGCGCGGGACAGGGCATAGGCCGGGCGACCGCGCGCCGCCTCGGCCAGGAAGGCGGCAAGATCGTCGTCGCCGACCGCATCGAGGAAACCGCGACCCGGACGACCGACGAACTTCTGGAAAACGGCGTCGAGGCCATCAAGGTCATCGTCGATCTCAGCACCTATGCCGGCTCGGAAGAGCTGATGGCCGAGGCCGTTTCTGCATTCGGCCGGATCGACGTGCTGGTCAACAATGTCGGCGGCACGATCTGGATGAAGCCGTTCCACCTCTACACCGAGGAAGAAGTGGAGATGGAGCTGGAACGGTCGCTGAATCCGACTTTGTGGGGCTGCCGGGCCGTCCTGCCCATCATGATGGAACAGGAGTCGGGGTCGATCGTGAATTTGGGATCGCAGTCGGTCCGTGGCCTGTATCGGCTTCCCTACGCATCCAGCAAAGGCGGAATTCTGGCGCTCGGCAAGGTTCTGGCGATGGAATACGGGAAATACGGCATTCGGGTAAATACCGTTTCGCCCGGCGGAACGGATATTCCGGATCGCGTCACCCAGCGCAATTTCGTCCGGCCCGGCGTAATCGCGAAAGAGCCGGAGAATGCCGACGAATTTCGCCGTGAAATGATTGAGGACATCACCAGTCAGCAGGCCATAAAGCGCCGGGGCACGCCGGAAGAACAGGCCGCCGCGGTCGCATTCCTGGCATCTGACGATGCCAGCTTCATCACCGGCGACAATATCAACTGTAGCGGGGGACAATCGTAGATCTCGCCCCGGAGACACGGCCTGCTGCCCCCTTGCGGCCTACCGGCAGCGTTAACCAAATGGCCATTTTTCGCGGGATTTTTGCGTGAAACCCGTATAGAAAAGGCCTATATAAGTTCCGAAACGGGACGAGTTGTGTCGTAAGAGTACTGTGTAGAGATATGTTTAAACTGATCCCAACCACCCTGATCGCCTGTGCGGCGTTCGCGTTCAGCGCGCATGCGGCAACGATTACGCTCGATTTCGAGGCGGCGATCGGGGAGAGATCGTATCCGACGGGACCAGTTCAAATCCGGCCTATTCCGGTATCGGCATCACGGCGCTGAACACCGGCGGCGGCCCGAACTATGCTGTGGCTTATAATTCCGAAGGAGCCATCGGCCGCGATTCGGACCTCGAAGAAAACCGATACGCCTCGAAATTCACGCGCGCCAATGACGGCACGACCGGGCACACCGGTTTCGGAAACGTGCTGGTTGTCCAGGAAAATTCCTGGGGTTGCAGCGACGGGATCTGCAACTACGCAGACGACGAAGCCGGCGGCGGCGCTCTGCGACTCTCCTTCGACAAAGTACACCAGGTCAAGTCGTTCGATTATTTCGACATCGACGGCATTCCGGATCAGCAGGCTGAATCCATCATCGTCAAGCTGTTTACCAATCAGAACTTCGAATGGTCGGATTCGGTCAACGGGTCGGACGTCTTCCTCGTCGACGGCGTGCTGTCGACGGGCGGCGACAATACGTTCCGCACACACGCGCTGACGAACCCGCAATTCGTCTACGGGATCGAATTCGTGTTCACCAGTTCCGGCGCAATCGACAACATCGTGCTTGAAACGGTGGAAAATACGGCGGACATCCCCGCCCCGGCATCCTTGCCGGTCCTCCTTGTCGGTCTGGTCGGGATTAAGCTTATCTCTCGCCGCAAAAAATCCGCGGCGACCACCGCCAAAACCTGACGGTACGCCGTCTGCGGGCAACATTGCCCCGTCAAATTCCGACAGCTACCATGGGCCAGTCTCACGATATTTCCTGAGAAAGCCCGCCCATGCCCGCCCTTCCCAGCTTCCCGCCCGTCACCTTCGACTTCGGCGCCGCACAGACCCTGCCCGGCGAACTTGCCGCCCGCGGCATCGAACGGCCGCTGATCATCACCGACACAGGCCTTTCGGATCACGGGGTGGTCCGAACGGTTCTGTCGGCATTTCCGGACGGCGCAGCCCCGGCGGTCTTCGACGGCATCCCGCCCAATCCGACCATCGCCGGTATCGAGACGGCGCTGGCAGTATACCGGGAACGGAACTGCGACGGCATCGTCGGGCTCGGCGGCGGCTCGGTGCTGGATTCGGGCAAGGCACTCCGCGTCGCGGCGACCCATGCGATGCCGGTCATCGATTTTCTCAAAGACCCGTCGAAAATTACCGCCGACGTCGCGCCCTACGTCACGATTCCCACGACCGCAGGCACCGGCGCGGAGATCACCTTCGGCGGCGGCATCCATATCGAACCGGGATCCCACCAGCTCGGCATCCGCAGCATTCATGTGAAGCCCGATCTCGCGATCTGCGACCCGGAACTGACGCTCACCCTGCCGCCCCGCCTGACGGCCGCGACCGGTATGGATGCGTTCGGACACTGTATCGAGGGTTTCTTGTCGTCGAACGTCAACCCGCCGACCGAGGCGATCGCGCTGGACGGTATTTCACGGGTCGTGAAATACGTCGAGCGCGGTACCGCCGACGGCAGCGACCGCGAGGCCCGCTGGCATCTACTGATGGCCGCCGTCGAAGGGGGTATGGCGATTTATATGGGGCTCGGTCCTATTCACACGCTCGGGCATATCTTCGCCGACAGCGATTTGCACCACGGCGCGCTGATCACCGCTTCGGCACCCGCGGTAATGCGGTTTTATGCGGAAAACGCGGATGACAGCCTGAACGACCGGCTGTCGCGGATCCGCGAGGCGATGGGTTTGCCCCCCGGCGCGGATATCGCCGACGCAATCGCCGATCTGAATGCGCGGCTGGGCCTGACCGCCTCGGTCCGCGAGATGGGCTATCACAACACCGACGTGGACGACCTCGCCGACAAGGCGATGGGCGTGCATTTCAACGCCACCGCGCCACAAAAGCCGACCCGGGACGATTTCAAAAAGATCATTGCGGCAACGTTGGGGTAACCCTGGGGCGCATTCTTCAAGGCGCCGGCGCACAACGGCGCTGCAGATATCCGTCTACGCCTGGATCGCCCATCAAGCCGATAACGAGTCTCTTTCGAGATGATATGATCTCGGCGCGACGTCAGATCATCGATGATGCCGGAAGTCGACTGATGTCACCACGGTATCGAAGGAGAAATTACGATGATTCGACTGAGTTGAATGGTGATTCTGGGAAACTGCTTTCTACCGCTGTTGATCCTTCTTGGCATCGGTTGGGGCAGCATCGCGCTCTGGACGGCAGTCAAAACCGAGCTGAAACCGCCCGTCGAGCAGCTCATCGCCGACGCCCGCAATCTCGCCGAACAAACGCGAGCAGCCGCGCAGACGGTTGAAAACAGCGCTGAAATCATCCGTCAGGAAGCCGTCAATCTTCAGGAAAGCGCCAACGCCATCGTCAAGCCGCTGACCTCTTTTTCCATCGATATCCCGGCCTTCGACGTGCCGTTTCTCAACGTCAAGGCATGCGACATGAACCTCAAGGTCAAGGAAGCACTGAACATCAAGTCGTGTTTTCCGAAGGTCAACGTGCTGGGTGGAATCAGCAGTTCCGTAAATGCAGGCCTTCGCAGGGCGTTCGCGCGCCCTCGGGCGGAATTCGAGAAAATCTCGGCTTCGGTCCAGCGTGCGCGAAACGAACTGGACAAGTTAAGTCCGCTCGCCGATGCCTTTCGCGCGCAGGCACGGGAATTTGAAGCGCGCGCCGAAGCCCTGGCCATGGCGCGCGACCGGGTTTCCGACCGGATCGGCCGCATCGTGGAAATAATCGGATACGTGATGGTGGTGCTCGGGCTCTGGGCGATGCTGACCTATCTGCTCTGGATACAGAACAGGCTGGCAACGGGATGGCACATGCTACGGCAGGGCACCGGGACGTTTATCCGCCGCTGATGCTCTTTTCCATTTCCGCCCGTAGATCCGGCGTCACCTGCGGTTCAACACCGAACCAGCGCTTCCAGGCCGGCGGCCCCTGGTGGAGCAGCATGCCGACGCCGTTAAGCGTGGGATTGCCGCGAGCGCGGGCCGCGGCCAGGAAAGGCGTTTCCAGCGGGATGTAGATGATGTCGGCGGCGATTGCGTCCACTGGCAGCGCATCAAGCTGGATGTCCAGCGCGGTTTCGCCCTGCATGCCCTGGCTGGTCACGTTGACCGCCATGGCAACGCCGTCGAGCGCATCGTGGCGTTCTTCCCAGGAATGGACCTCGATCGGCCCGCCGAATTCTTCCGCCAGTTTTTCCGCCCGTTCCCGGGTGCGGTTGACCAGCCGGATTTCGGTCACGCCCTGGTCCAGCAGCGCGTAACACACCGCCCGGCTGCCGCCGCCGGCTCCGATGACCGTGACCGGTCCGGCATCGGCCCGCCAGTCGGGGCGGAACTCCTTCAGGTTGCCGAGAAACCCCAGCCAGTCGTTATTGGTCCCGAACAACGAACCGTCGTCGCGCACCACGACGCAGCTGATAGCGCCGATCTTCTTCGCGACCTCGTCGACCTCGTCAACGATTTCCATCGCATCCTGCTTGTGCGGGATGGTCAGATTGCAGCCGGCGAAACCCAGTGGATGCATGGCGCGCAGCGCCGGCCCGATCTTGCCGGGTTCGATCGCCAGCGGCACATAGGTGCCGGCAAGGCCCTGCTGTTCCATCCAGTAGTTGTGCATCATGGGCGAACGCGAATGCATCACCGGCCAACCCATGACTCCGGCCATATGGAAACGGTCGGAATCGGTCACGAAGCGGCCTCGTCCAGCTTGGCGCTGAAATGATCCCAGGTGCGTTTGAACAGGTTGGCGTTCCACAGTTTCTCGCGGCAAAGGTCCAGCTCGTCCTGGCTGAACGCATACGGTGTGCCGATCTGCGCGGCCATGTACTGACGCTCGGCGTTGTCTTCCAGGTAGTTCATCAGAACGAATGCATCGACCAGGCTGTCGCCGCAGGTCACCGCGCCATGCGCCTTCATCAGCGCCGCCGGCCGGTCGCCCAGCGTGTCGGTCAGGCGTTTCGCCATCTCCGGATTGTTGATCGAATCCGGCGAATCCAGCACCGGCAGCGGATAGACCAGCGATCCCTGCGCATATACCGGCAGGTACTCGACCCCGGCGGTCGACAGGATGGTCGACCAGTTGGGATGCGCATGGATGACCGCCTGGACGTCGGGCCGCGCCTTGTAGACACCGGCATGCAGATGGAATTCCAGCGGCGGCTTGCCGTTGCCGTCGATCACGTTGCCGTCGAAATCGATGGTGCAGATGTCATCCGCCGTCAGCTGGCTGCGTTGGCACGATCCGATGTTTATCAGCATGCGGTCCCCGTCGAGCCGTATGCTGGCATGGCCGTTGTAGTCCAGGATGCCGTTGTGTTCGAGCATCCGGATGCACCGGACGATCTGTTGCTTGTGTTCTTCGGTCTGGCTCATCGCGTTCCCTGTTCGTCAGACGACCACATGGGTCATAATGCCCTTTGGAAATATATCTTCCGGCGCGACGTGCTTGTGCGCAATGCCCTGTTGATAGGTGTACAGCAGCATCTGTTCCCAGGTGGGGCGGTTTTCCTCGATCCCGAACGGGAACGGATCGTCGCCGAACATGGCCTGCATCCGCCGCCCATAGGCCGGCACGAACGGCAGAGGATAGCGGGATACCGCGGGATCCAGCATCCGTTCGACGCTGCGCCGCTTGGATTCGTTGAAAGCGTTCAACAAATTCCGCGCCACCCAGGGGTTTTCGTCCAGAATATGCCGCTGCATGGCGATGATATGCATGATCGGCCAGACGCCGGTGCGCGCGTAATAGTCCTCTTCCATCGGCACGTGATCGGGATACAGCCGCTCCACGTCCGGATGGCCCTCGAGGAAACAGGTCGGCGGCCGCGCGATGATGGCGCAGTCGATCTCGCCCGATGCCAGCATTTCGGACAGGGATTTGTCGGCGACGCGCGTCAGTTCCACGCCGTCCGGCAGGTTGATTTCGACCTTCTCTACCCGGCCCGCCGAATTGGCGCCCGCCTGATACCAGTGGACGTCCTGCAGCTTCACGCCGCATTCGTTGTGCATCCAGCCACGCATATAGACGGCGGCGGAATGCGCCCATTCGGGCGAGCCGATGCGCTTGCCCTTCAGATCCTCGACGGTCTTGATGCCGGCGTTTTTGTTCACGTAGAAGGACGAGAACCGGAACAGGCGGGAGCACACGACCGGCAGGCCGACGATATCGCACTCCTCGCGGGTGATCTGGGCGGAAAACTTGGCGAAGCTGAGTTCCGCCACGTCCCATTCCCGGTTGGCGGTAAACCGTGCGAATACTTCATGATGTCCGAGCATCGACCAAGTGTGATCGATCCCTTCTGCCCGGACATCGCCGGTACGGAAATCGCGAAAATGATCGTAATCGGTCGTCGCGATGCTGAGCTTCAGATTGTTCATCAGCGCCCCGCCCGGCGTGAGAAATGTTCCCATGCGCGGGTAAACCCGGACTGTTCGTTCTCGGCGCCGCGCCGTGCGTCGATCTCGCCCTGGCTGAGATATTCGACGCTGCCGCCGAGGCCGATGGCATCCAGCTGAATCTGGGCGTTGACCTGCAGGAAGATCGAGGTCAGCACCGCGTCTTCCAGGCTGTAGCCCGCAATCGTCGCGCCATGCCCGCGCATCAGCACGATCTTGCCGCCGCCCAGCGTTTCGCACATGTCGCGCCCCTGTTCCATCGTCGTGACCAGCATGATGGTCTCTTCGCCGAACTTGTCGCGGATATCCCAGGTCGGCGGCGGATCGCCGATCCGGGCGGCGACGTGAATGATCGGCTGCAGTTGCACCGACGACACCGTAAACGGCACCACCTGGTAGGAATGATTGTGCACCACCGACATCACGTCCGGACGCTGTTCGTAGATGGCGCCGTGGATGGCGCGTTCCGAATACGGCGTCCGGTCGCCGAGATCGACGGGCGTGCCGTCGAGCTCGAAGGTGACGATGTCTTCCGGCTCGATCAGCGACGGCGCTTTCGAAAAGGCCAGCAGGTATCGATCCGGATTGTCGGGATGACGAATGCTGACATGGCCGTAGGAGTCGCAGACGTTTTCGTGGGCGACAATGCGGTTGGCGGTAACGAGTTGCTCGATGGCGGCATCCAGATCGGACATGGTCCCTCTCTCTGATTGTTGTTTGGATTTCTAAACGCCCCGGCGCGGCCCAACAAGCCCGCCGGAAGCGCTCACGATTTCAGGTGCGACGGCGCCTCCGGGTCGGGCGTGACGCCGACCACGTTGGCCATCAGACCGGTGGTGCAGAAATGGCCGATCGCGCCGACCAGTTCCACGATGCGCTGATATCCCAGGGCCTTTTCGGCGGCCGCGAACCCGTCGTCCGACAGGTTGCCGGTTTCCAGCAACTCCTTCGTCGCGGAATACACAGCGGCATCGTCGGCAGTGGCGAATTCAGGGTCGCGGCCCTCGTTGATCGCATCGATGATATCGAGGCTGAGGCCCGCCTTCACCGCCGTCTTGGCCTGCGCGCTCCACGGATAGGCCGCTTTCCAGTGACGGACGGTCATCAGCGAGATAATCCGCACTTGTATGTTCGTCAACGAACAGTCGAGCAAATGCGCGCTGGATTTGTTATGCGAGTCCCAGACCGGACCGGAATAGGCATACCCGATCGCCGGGCCGAACCCGATCCGGCCGCCATCGGCGAGGATACGGTCGTGTATCGCCCGTTGTGCGTCATCCATATCATCGGGGTCGAGGACTGGTATTCTGGTCATCCGGTGTCTCCCTGATCAGGCATATTCGGCGGCATCGCTGCGGCAGTTGTTAAAGCCTGTTTCCAGCCGGTCGCGCTCGAGATTTCGGCCGATGAAGACGAGACGCGATACTCTGTCTTCGCTGCCCCATGCGCCCACGAAATCGCCTTCCAGCATCATGTTGACGGCCTGCAGCGCCAGTTTCCGGTCGTCGCCCGCCACCGCGATAATGCCTTTGGTCCGCAGAATGTCGGTGCCGAACCGCGCCAGCATGTCCTGCAGCCACTCCTCGAGGCGATCCGCATCCATCGGCGTCCCGCTGCTCAGCGACAGACTGGAAATAACTGTGGCATCGATATGATCGTGGTGATGATGGTCGGGGACGGGTTCCAGCTGCGCCTCGATCCGTTCCAGTTCGAACCCGTGCCGGTTCAGAATATCCGAAGCCGGCACATCCGACCGGTTGGTGCGGGTGATCGGTGCGAACGGATTGTTTCGGCGCAACAATGCCTCAATCTCAGCGATCGGTTGTCTGGCGTCATCCGCCTTGTTCAGCACCAGATGATCGCTGAACGCGATCTGATCGGCGGCGTCCTGGCCGTGTTTCAGCTGTTCCGGGATATTCACGGCATCGATCACGCATACTACAGAGTCCAGCCTGCACTGCGCGCCGATGACCTGGTCGATCACCATCGTCTGGATCACGGGGCTGGGATTGGCGAGCCCCGTGGTTTCGATAATGATGCCGTCGAGGCCCGGTTTTTCCGTCAGCAGGTTGCGCATCGTGCGGATCAGGTCGCCGCGGACCACGCAGCAGATACAGCCGCTGCTGAGTTCGATCAGTTCTTCTTCGCCGGTTTCGATCAGGTCCCCGTCGATGCCGATATCGCCGAACTCGTTGACGATGACGGCATAGGATTTACCCGCCAGATCCGCGAGCAGGCGGTTGAGGAGCGTCGTCTTGCCCGCCCCCAGATATCCGGTCAGGACCGTGACCGGAATCCGGGCGTCGTCCGACCGACTCGCCCCAGGCAACGACTATTCCCAGGGCATGAGCGACGCGTGAATCACGTCGCCGCTGCCGCCGACGGCATTGATCGCGTCGTGCACGTCCTCGAGGCCGAAGCGGTGCGTCGTCATCAGGCTGATATCGAAGCGGTCGGAGGCCAACTGTTTCAGGCCAAGCTCACAGCTTTCGTAGTTATGCCCGCGGGCCGCCTTCACGGTGATGTACTTGTTGGCGATTTTACCCATCGGGTAGTTGGGAAATTCCGGCACGTCCTCGCCCTGGAACTGCAGGGTGCCGCCCTTGCGCTTCAGCGCTTCGACGCCCAGGAGGGTCGGGATGGTGCCCGCGCCGGCCGTGCAGTCGAGCGACACGTCCAGCCCCTCGCCACCCGTGATTTCCATGATCCGTTCCAGCGGATCTTCTTCCTGAACGTTGATCACATAGTCGGCGCCAAGCTTTTTGGCGACCTCCAGACGTTTCTTGTCCTTGGACGTGCCGGTGACGATGATCAGCGACGCGCCCGCCTGCTTGCAGGCGATGGTGTTGCACAGCCCTTGCTGTCCCGGCCCCTGGATGAGAACGCGGTCGTCATAGCCGACCTCGCAGTCGAACAGCGCCCACTGGATGCCGTTCGCCATCGGCGTGACGACGCCGGCGATTTCCGGCGACAGGCCGTCAGGCACCTTGTGGATGACCGAGTTCCACGGCAGGTACATGTATTGGGCGAACCCGCCGAACAGATGCGGTTCGCGTTCGGCCAGCGTATAGCCGAAACGCAGACCTTCGGGGAACTTCCGCCAGTCGGTGAACATGCACAGCCGGTAATCGCCCCGGTGGCAGTGTTCGCAGTTCATGCAGCCGACATAGTGCTCGACGAACACCAGATCGCCTTCTTTCAGGCCCTTGCGTTCCTGAAACACCTTACCGGCCTTGGCGATGTAACCGATATTTTCGTGTCCCATGATGACCGGGCCTTCGAACGGCGGCTTGGAATAGAACTTAACGTCGGTGCCGCAGATGCCGGCGACCTCGACTTTCAGCAGCGCGGCCTCGTCCGGGATATCCGGCATGTCGTATTCGCGGAATTCGGTCGTCTGGGGCGCCGTGCGAACGGCGGCGGTTACTTTCTCGGCCAAGCTGGTCTCTCCCTCGGATATGTTGACCCTGATTTAGCAAAGCGGCAGAGTCCCGGCAAATCTCGCAAACCGATTTTAACCGGAACGAAGGCCATGTTCAGGCGTCTGGGCCCTGAAAACGACATTCTGGACGACATCACCCGGGTGGAGAAGCTGATCCGGGACCGGTTCGGCATACCCGAATCGGAAATCATCCTGGTATCCGAAGACCCCGGCCTGAAACCCGGTTTTCCGCCGAAGGAAACTAACGCCGTGTTCTGGAAGCAGGACACGCGGTACCGGCTCAAGATATTTCAGCCGGTCTCGACGGTACAGGAACAGGACCTTCCGCTCCGGTGGCTGTTGCCGGCGCTGGAAGACAACGGCGACCTCGAATGCTGCTGAACGAAAAGAGAAGCGACAAAATATGACCAAAACCAGACTCCACGCCGTTTCGCGCACCCAGGGCAACAACCGCGCCCTGAAAGAAGGCGACGTTTCCCTGCCGGATTTCGACATGGACTTCGAGGAAGTGCCCGTTCTGGTGCACGCCTTCCGCCGGATGGTGCGGGAAATGGCCTACGACGTCTGCGAAATGGCGCTGACCACCTATATCTGCGCCAGGGCGCACGGGGTGAAGTTCACGGCGCTGCCGATCTTTCTGGTGCGCGATTTTCACCACGACGCGATCGTTCATCACGTGCCGGCCGGGCTGACATCTCCCGCCGACCTGCCGGGCAAACGCGTCGGCGTGAACCGGGGCTATACGGTCACCACCGGCGTCTGGGCGCGCTCCATCATCCAGGAGGAATTCGACGTCGATCTGTCGTCGGTAACGTGGTGCCCGTCAGGCGACGAACACGTCGAGGCCTATCGGGCGCCCGCGAATGTGCAGGCGCTGGCCGATGGCGACCTGGAAGCCGCGCTGACGTCCGGGGATCTGGTTGCCGCCGTGGGCGCGAAGATCGACCATCCCGACGTGACGACGATGTTCGACGACCCGTTCGCCGCCGCCGTCGCCGCCCTGAAAGGGCGCGGGCTGTACCCGATCAACCACACCGTCGTGGTGCGAGACGACCTGCTGGCGGAAAACCCCGACGTCGCGGTGCAGGTGTTCGACGCGTTCACGGCATCAAAGAAGCTCTATGTCGACGACCTGAAAGCCGGCCGCGTGGCGGAACCCGGACGTGTCGACAAGGTGCACATGGCGGCGCTGGAAGTCATGGACGACCCCCTGCCCTACGGCATCGCCCCCAATCGCGACACGCTGGAACGCCTGATCGGCCACGCGGTGACACAACAGATCATTCCGGAGCCGGTTGCGGTGGAGGATCTGTTCGCTAAAAACCTGCTGGAGGCGGTGGGTTAACACCAGCAAAATCTGATTAAACAGGTGTCATCCTCGGGCCGCGACCCGAGGGTGACACGGGTTTCTCTCAGTCAGAAAACACCCTTTAGAAAGTCCAGCACACGCCCCGGAATATTCTCCGCCGACTGCTCCTTCGCCAGGATGTCGACGTACTCGGACCCCGTCAGGCATTCGTGCAGGTACATCGCCGCCGAGGTCGCATGGGCGTCGTCGTCGCCGGGGACGATGATGGCGGGGATATCCATCGCCAGCAGTTCCTCCGCTTCCGCGCCGGGGGCGGTGTCGCGGTCGAAAAGGCCTCGCACCATGGCCGACACGATGTTCTTGTAGGCGACAGGGTCGAACGCGGCATAGCGCGCGGCGAAATCGTCACCGTTCCGGATCGGCGTGCCCCAGGGGCCGCCGCGCGGATCCTGCGAGAAGTTCAGATCGTGGCTGCGCACGAGGTCGACCACGGCCTGCATGCCGTTTTCCTCGACATAGGCGAGGTGCCGGGCGAAGCGCAGATGGCAGTTGATCCGGTATTTTGCGCCCCCCACCGGCCAGAACAGTACCATGGAAAGCACCCGGTCGGGATGCGCCGCGGCGAACGCCGTCACCGGCGGGCAGCCCATGCAGCCGCCCATCAGATGTGCCTTTTCGTATCCCAGCTCGTCCAGCAGTCCGGCGCCCTGACGCACGAAATGCTGCCAGCCGACCGCTTCGATGCGGCCGCCGGATTCCCCGTTCTCGCGGCGGTCGAACACGATGCAGGTGTAGTGTTCGGGCAGATGGTCGAGCAGCCCGATCCGCTTGTAGATTCCGAGATCGGTCCACTGTTCGAGCCGCGCATTGAAGCCGCCCGGCGCGTACATGAGCACGGGCGGGCCATTACCCACCACGTCGTAACGGGTGCGAATTCCGTCGATTTCTGCAAAGGGCATGTCGCTGGGTCTTTTCCGTATAATTCCGTTCCGGCAAACCTATCGGGACTGCGGCGATCCGTCCATTGACGGAAAGTGCTTAGACATCTAATTAATTTTCTGCCAACGCATTCGATAGAATGCGATGTCCTCTTGCACACGGCCCGCAGACACGGAATAAACGGAGTTGCGGCCGACGCGGAGTTTTGCGGCAAGACACATGAATCGGGAGATGAAAGATGCTGCGCAAGGAAGTTAACGATCTGCTCACCCAGACCGACAAAGGCACGCCAATGGGCGAACTGTTCCGCCAGTACTGGCTGCCCGCGATGCTGGCCGAGGAACTGCCGGAGAACGACTGCCCGCCGGTACGCGTCGAACTGCTGGGTGAAAAGATGATCGCCTTCCGCGACTCCGAAGGCCGCTACGGTCTGGTTGAGGAGTTCTGTTCCCACCGCCGGGTATCGCTGTGGTTCGGTCGAAACGAGGATTGCGGCCTGCGCTGCCCGTATCACGGCTGGAAATACGACGTCGAAGGCAACTGCGTCGATATCCCGTCCGAGCCGGAAGACAGCGTGATCCGGCAGGAAGCGAAGCTGCAGGCCTACCCGCTGATCAAGGTAGGCGACATTCTGTGGACCCATATGGGTGATCCCGAGAACCGTCCGCCGGAACCGGAATGGGAATTCGCGACCGTCAAACCCGGACAGACGGTGTCGACCAAGCGCATCCAGGAATGCAACTGGCTGCAGGCGCTGGAAGGCGGCATCGATTCCAGCCACGTCTCGTGGCTGCATTCGATGGAGCTGGAGCGCGATCCGCTGTTCAGGGGCGCCAAGGCCAACAAGTACAACATGGGCGACATGAAGCCGGTCTTCGAAGTTCGGGAATCGGAAGGCGGCCTTTACGTCGCCGCGCGCCGCAACGTCGAGGAAGACAAATATTACTGGCGGATCACCCAGTGGGTGATGCCCTGCTTCACCATGATCGCGCCGCGTGCGGATCATCCGCAGCACGGTCATTTCTGGGTGCCGATTAACGACGAAAACTGCTGGACATGGAGCTACGACTATCACCCCGACCGGCCGCTGACCGCCGAAGAACGCCAGGCCTGTCTCGACGGGAAGGGCATTCACGTGCCGCTGGTCCCGGGCACCTTCCGCCCGGCCCAGAACAAGGACAACGATTACATGATCGATCGCGAAGCCCAGAAACGCGGCGAGACGTTCTCGGGCGTGATGGGCTTCGGCATGCAGGATGCGAGCCTGCAGGAATCCATGGGGCCCATCGTCGACCGGTCGCGCGAAAACCTTGTCCCGACCGATTACGGCATCGTCATGACACGGAACAAGCTGCGCAAGGCGGCAACCGATCTGGCGGAAAAGGGAATCATGCCGACGGGCCGCGAACCGGAACACATGAAAATCCGCTCCGTCGCGGTCGTGCTCGACCGGGATCAGGATTACGTCGAAGCCTGCGAGGAAGCGTTCAGGACCGATACCGGCAAGGAACGGGTGACGGCCTAGCGGCCGCACCGCCTGTTTATTGCGTCCCCTCTCCCCCTTCAGGGGGAGGGGAACAAAATCTATCGGCCCTTAAACTTCAGATCTTCAGCCGCGGGAACACCTTCTGCACGTTGCCGCTGAAAATCTCCGCGCGTTCCGCGTCGGTCAGGTTTGGCGTCCCGTCGATATATCGCTTGGTGTCGTCGTAGTTGAACCCGGTTTCGGGATCGACCCCGCGCACCGCGCCGACCATTTCCGATGCAAACAGGATGTTCTTGGTCGGGATCACCTTGGTCATGCAGTCGATGCCCGGCTGATGATAGACGCAGGTATCGAAGAACACGTTGTTCAGCAGGTGTTCGTCTAGCGTCGGTTTGCCCATGTCTTGCGCCAGCCCTCGATAGCGGCCCCAGTGGAACGGCACCGCGCCGCCGCCATGCGGGATGATGAATTTGAGACCCGGGAAATCCGCGAACAGATCGCCGAGGATCAGCTGCATGAAAACGGTCGTGTCGCCGGCTATGTAGTGGGCGCCGGTGTGGTGGAAATTCGGATTGCACGATCCGCTGACATGCAGCATCCCGGGCACGTCCAGCTCGACCATCTTTTCCCATAGCGGGTACCACCATTTGTCGGTGATCGGCGGGTCGGTCCACATGGCGCCGGACGGATCCGGGTTCACGTTGACACCGATAAAGCCCATCTCGTTGACGCAGCGTTCGAGCTCTGGAATGGATTTCGCCGGCTCGACTCCCGGATACTGCGGCAGCTGGCAGACCGGCACGAACCGTTCCGGATACAGGTCGCACACGCGGCGCACCATGTTGTTGCAGATTTCCGCCCAGTAATAGCTGGTCTGTTCCGTCCCGAGATGGTGGCCCATGCCCACCGCGCGCGGCGAAAAAATTGTCATGTCGGTGCCGCGTTCCATCTGCAGCTTGATCTGCGCCGGTTCGATCCGTTCGCGGATTTCGTCGTCCGTGATTTTCAGATCGGCGCGGGTCGGCAGAAACGACGGATCGGCGTCCAGTCCCGCGAGCTGGGCCTTGCGATAATCGGTCAGCTGTTCCGGTTCGGTGGTGTAATGGCCATGACAATCGATAATCATGCGGTCGTTCCTCTCGGTTCGGTCTGGTTCGCAAGGCTCGCGGGAGCCCTTTGCGTGCATTCTAGATAAAGCGCCGCCGGAATGGGAGGGCGGCAGGACGCATTATTTGCGCCCGCCCGTCCTCTTACCCGCGCATTGCGGATCGGATAAAGTCGGATTCAGCACACCGGGAACGTACCGAGCCCATGACCAAGGCCCGCCTTGCCGCCGATTTCGAAACCATGATCCGCAGCGCCTTCGATGTGCTCTATGCGGAAAGCGCCGACAGCGGCCGCGTCGTCGCGATGTCCCTGCACCCCTACATCATCGGCGTGCCGCACCGGATCGGCGCGCTCGACCGTGCTCTCCAGTACGTCATGTCGCATGACGGGGTCTGGTCGGCGACGGGCGGCGAGATCGCTGACTGGATATTGTCGGGAAAGGCGACCGGGGGTTAATCCGCCAGTTCGGAGGCGATCTCCCGCCCGGCGATGCGGCCGATCGCGAACGCCTTGATCAGCCCGCCGACATATCCGGCCCTCGGACCGCCTTCCAGACCGCCCACCGCCGATCCGGCGGCGTAAAGCCCAACGATGGGTTTCTCGTCGGTGTCGAGCACGCGCGCCCGGCCGTCCACACATAGCCCGCCGGACGTAACCGTAATGCCGGCGCAGAGCGGGATGGCGTAGAATGGCGGCTTGTCGATCGTATGCGCGGGAAATGTCTGCGTGGTGCGGGCGGGCGACATCGCCGGCGCGCTGCCGGCACGGATCAGGTCGTTGTAGTCCTGCACCGTCGCGCTCACCCCCGCCGCATCGAGCCCGGCAAGACCGGCCAGCTCCGCCAGACTGTCCGCCTGCAAAACCGTGCCGCCGTTCTCGGTCAACGACGGGTTAGGCGGCACGATATCCGCCTCTTTTGCGTCCTCCCAGACGCTACGGTCGAAGACGGCTGTTGCATCCAGCGGATCGTCGAGCGCCGCAATTGCGTTGGTGACGTAGATCCCGCCCTGCCCTTCGTCTGCAAAGCGGCGACCATCGGATGTCACCACGATGCCCTTTGCGCAGATCACATCCAGTTGCGGATAGGGCCACAGTTCTTCGTTTTCCATCGCATCCCGGCTGAGGACATGTCCGTAGAACTTGTCGAGCCCGGCCGTCTGTGCGCCTGCTGCAACCGCCATGCGCAGTCCGTCCCCACGGCCGGTTTCCGTATTCCGCTGCCGAACCCGGTCGGGCGATCCGGTGATGTGCCGGCCGATCAGTTCCCGGTCGGCCTGAAACCCGCCATCGGCGATGACCACCGCCCGGGCCTCGATTGTCTCACCATCATCAAGTTCGACGCCGGTGACTTGCCCACCCTTCATCTCCAGTCCCGCAGCACGCACGCCGCACCTTAGCTCGCCGCCGCGTTGGGCCAGTTTTTCGGCGAGCGATTTCAGAAACAGATTGGGGCCGCTTCCCTCCCAGTCGAGGCCGGCCTTCATTTCGCGCCCCGGCATCATCATCGGCATGCCCCAGGACCGTCGCGGGTGTTGCATGAACTCGCAACCCTCGTCGCGCATCCAGTCGATGGTGGCCTGGGCGTTGTCGGTCAGTGCGCGGGCAATATCTTCACGGGCCGTGCCGTCAGTGGCGGCCATGATGGCTTCGAACAATTCGTCGGCAGGGTCTTCCGGACTGCGAAAGGCGACATGCAACGCGCCGGTCGCGACGCGCGAATTGCACATGTAGGTCTCGCCGGACCCGGCCTCCAGAACCACGGGCTTCAGCCCCGCCAGCGCCACATGATTTGCCGCCGTCAGACCGCCGAAGCCGCCGCCCACGATCGCTACGTCGTATGTCATGCCGAATTCCCCATCCGCACTGTTGCCCGGTTGTCAGCTTAATATAGACGGCAGGACCAAGGCGATACCTCCCCTCCCCTTGATTCAATCTGGCGGCTTCTGCTCAAATCGTGTCCGGAGGATGCGCAAATGATCAAAACCAGGGGCGTTGCCCACTTCACGCTGCCGGTAACGGATACAGTCCGTAGCATGGCGTTTTACGTCGACAATCTCGGCATGACGCCGATACAGGTCAATCACGAGCGCGGGATGGTCTTTCTCGATTGCGGTGGCGATTGCATCATCCTGGCGAAGTCGGATGCGAAGATCGATCCCGACGACCATGATGTCCACCACGCCTTTATCGTGGATCCTGACGAATACGACGCGGCCAAGGAACAGCTGAAAGCCAGCGGCGTGGAAGTTTTCTTCGAGGAAGACCGCCAGGGCGGCGCCGTGAACGGACCGCGCGCGTATTTCCACGATCCCGACGGCAACGTGCTCGAGATCATAAATCTGACCGGCTACAAGGGCGAAAACGCCACCTGACCCCCCGGGAATAATTCCCTCTCTTTACCCCCAACTTGCCTCCCGATCTGGGGGTATCTCGGCTGTCCACAGGCACACGCTTGGCGATTCGGCTCTATTGCGGTGCAATAACAGTGCGTTACGGAAAGTTGTCCCCAGTTCCGGGTTTCCACAGGTTTCTTGCGGCTTTCAGCAGATTCCGGTTGCCTTTCGACCCTACCTATATATAGTAGTAACCTGTTTGTAACACACTGCATCTTGCGTTTGCAGTGCGGGTTGGCACAAGAGTACAGGTACGAGGAGGAAAAGCGATGCAGTGGAGTCCCGAACGGGTCGAGACGCTTACGCGGTTATGGGCAGAAGGTTTATCAGCGCGACAAATCGCGGAGAAACTGGGGGGCGGCGTTACGCGCAATGCTGTCATTGGTAAAGCGCACCGGCTGAACCTGCAGCGCGGGACTGAGATTCCGCAAAAGGAACCGGAGCCGGAACCCGTCATCTTCGAAGAGCCGATTTTTCATCACCCCTCGGCCGATGTCGAAGCCTGGATGTGCCGCTGGCCGACTGACGAAGCAGGCAAGTTCGGTCTGCATATCTGTGGCAAGACCGTGCAGCCGGGCCGGCATTACTGCGCCGAGCACTGCACTGCGCATTACCTGCTGCGCCGACGGTCAACTGCGGCCGCCTGATCCACTGCGCCGCCACGTCTCAACGATCTGCAGGGCGGGAAAAGAAAACAGAGTTACATAGATTTCCGAAAAGGCCCTTAGTCTGATAGGGTCTGCGCCGGAACGGCACAATATTGATTCTTCCCGGGGCTGTCGGCGTGACCGATATTTCGTTCGTTGTAATTTGCTACAATCACGCGCGCTACGCCGAGCGCGTGACCCACTTTCTGCGAGCGCAGAATGACGTACAGGACGCGGAATACATCTTTATCGACGACGGATCGCCTGACGGTACGGCCGAGGCCTTGAAATCCGCGACAGCCGGCTGGCCCAACACCCTGGTTCACAGACAGGACAACAAGGGACCGTCAAACGCCCTGAATCAAGGCCTGAGACGCGCAACCGGTACCTACGTCAAACTCGTCGGAGGGGATGACATTCTGCATCCCGACGCGACGCGCGTTCTTCGAGAAGCGTTGATCGCCGAGAATGCCATATACGCATTCGGCAAATTGGACGCGTTCGACGTAGACAAGAAAATCTCGGATGAAAGTTACTGGACATCATTACTGAAACCCATCGAAGACATCTCCCGCACACGAATAGACGACCCCCTCAAACTTCTAGTGAAGGGTATGACCTACAACCCCTCCTGCATGCTGTTGCGCCGTGAAGAGGCGCTGGCGGCAGGCGGCAGCGACGAAAGCGTGTTCGTCGAGGATTTTTCCCTGTCGTTACGCATGGCATTGCGCGGCGCGTTCGTCTCCGTGCCGACCTACGTCGCCTATGGCCCCTCCGACGACGATCAACGGCTGTCGCACGATGGCGCGCAGACGCTTCACGATATGAACGCAGCCCTCGCGGGGTTTCTGCGGGATCATCCGCACCTGTCCCGCAACCGCCGGAATATGGTCGCACGAAGCGCGTTGGGCCGCGGTTTAAAGTGGGCCCGTCGGCGGGAAGGAATGACAATCCTCTCCCGGATCGGATTGCTGAACACGTTGGCCAACATTCGTTTGCCCGGTTTCCCCCTATTCGCCCCCACTCCAGGCATGATGGAAGCTGCCTGCGATCCGTTCAGAAACAGCCGGGAAATCCGGCGACCTGAAGCGGCCAACCAATGACCAAACTTCTCGTAACCGGCGGTATGGGCTTTATCGGTTCGGCGGTTATCCGACGCTGTCTCACGCTGGCGGAGTTCGAAATAGTCAATCTCGACAAGGTGACCTACGCCTCAAGCGAGGAGACGCTTCACGCGGCGGAAACGAACCCCGCCTACACCCTTGAAAAACACGATATTTGCGACGCGGAAGAAGTGCGCCGGATACTGGACCAGCACGAACCCGACGCAATCATGCATCTGGCGGCGGAAACCCATGTCGATCGCTCGATCGGCGACCCTTCGGATTTCATCCAGACCAACGTCGTGGGCACATACAATCTCCTGGATGCCGCCTATGCCTACTGGAAGAAGCTTGATGAAAAAGGCCGAACGTCCTTCCGGTTCCACCATGTCTCTACCGACGAGGTTTATGGCAGTCTGGACGACACCGGGTTTTTCACGGAACAAACCCCCTACGCGCCCAACTCCCCCTATGCGGCCAGCAAGGCTGCGGCGGATCATCTCGTTCAAAGCTGGCACAGGACCTACGGGTTGCCAACGGTGATAACCAATTGCTCGAACAATTTCGGACCGTACCAGTTTCCGGAGAAGCTCATTCCGGTGATCATCATGAAAGCCCTTGCGAACGAACCGGTACCGATATACGGCACCGGAAAGAACGTTCGCGAATGGTTGTTCGTGGAAGACCACGCGGAAGCCCTCCTCCGCGTTCTCGAAAACGGTAAAACCGGGGAAACCTACAATATCGGCAGCCGAACCGAATTGTCGAACATCGACATAGCCCATAAGGTCTGCAGGCTGATCGACGAGTTAGTGCCCGCTGAAAACGGGCATTCCCGAACGGAACTCATAACGTTCGTTGAGGAACGGCCGGGGCATGATTTCCGCTATGCCCTGGACATCACAAAGATCGAAACCGAACTCGGCTGGCGACCGGCCCGCGATTTCGAAGAGGCTCTCCGTCATACGGTGAAGTGGTATCTCGACAATCTACCATGGTGCGAGAATGCGATGGAGGGAAAGTATGGCGGCGAGCGGCTCGGACTCGCCCGCACGGCTAGGGAGGACAGGGCGTGAACGATCGCAAAGGCATTATACTGGCCGGCGGCGACGGCACCCGGCTTTATCCGTCGACGCGGGTGATCAGCAAGCAGCTGCTACCCGTGTACGACAAACCGATGATCTACTATCCGTTGTCGACACTTATGCTGGCCGGCATTCACGAGATCCTCATTATTACGTCACCCGGCAACGACGCATTGTTTCACGACCTTCTGGGCGATGGAACGCAGTGGGGACTGCAGATCGACTACGCCGTACAGCCGGCGCCAGAAGGGATCGCCCAGGCATTCCTGATCGGCGAGGAATTCATGGGCGGTCACCCGGTTTGCCTGGCCCTGGGCGATAATATTTTCTTCGGCCAGGGCCTCGGCGAACGCCTACGGGCTGCGTCGGCACACGAACAGTCGACGGTGTTTGCCTATAGTGTGCTGGACCCGCAACGATATGGCGTGGTTGAGATCGATGCAGAAGGAACGCCGCTAAACATCGTTGAGAAACCCCGCAATCCAAAATCGAATCTCGCCATAACCGGCCTTTATTTCTACGGGCCGGAAGTTGTCGAGATGGCAAAGACCCTGAAGCCTTCCCCACGGGGCGAACTGGAAATCACGGACATAAACCGGCTTTATATTGACGCTGGTGGTCTGAGAGTCGAGATGCTGGGTCGCGGCGCCGCATGGCTCGACACGGGCACGCACGATTCGCTACTCGAAGCTTCCCAGTTCGTCGCAACCATAGAAGCCCGCCAGGGCCTGAAAATTGCAAGTCCGGAGGAACTGGCCTGGCGAATGAATCTGATCGATGGGAAGCAACTGAAAACGCTTGCACAGGCTCACGGAAAATCCAGTTACGGTGCTACCTGATGCGCCTTCTCGAAGGCTGAAGGAACGCTCGGTTTGCTGCAGATCACCCGACTGGAACTCCCTGAAATCCTCCTGATCACCCCCGCAACATTCCACGACGACCGCGGATATTTTCGCCAAACCTGGAATGCCGATCAGTATGCGGACGCCGGCATGACCGGACCGTTCCTGCAAGACAATCTTTCGATCTCGAAATCCGGCGTGGTCCGCGGCCTGCATCTCCAGAACCCCAATCTCCAATCGAAACTCGTTTCCTGCCCGCAGGGAGCGATATTTGACGTTGCGGTAGACGTGCGCGTTGGATCGCCCAGGTTCGGCGGCTGGGTTGGCGCCCGGCTCTCCGCCGACGGCGGCGAACAGCTTTTCGTTCCCCGCGGCTTCGCGCACGGCTTCTGCGTCATCGAGGGGCCGGCGCTGGTCGCATACAAAGTGGATGGTCCCTACGACCCATCAGCCGAAAAAACAGTTTTGTGGAACGATCCAGCCATCGGTATCGAATGGCCGGAAGGTGGCTGGGGCCCCGACGGTCCGGTTCTGTCCGAGGGTGACCGTCATGGAACTCCATTGGCAGATATGCCAAGCGGCGACCTGCCGGTCTATGAAGGCGGCGGTTGAATGTCTGCGACGATCGGAAACGGTCCCGTCCTTCTTTTTGGTGCGTCGGGACAGGTCGGATCCTCTCTTCTGGAGTTGTTGCAGAAAAACAACCGGCGCGAAGTTGTCGCCCCGGACCGCGCCGCGGCCGACTTCACAACGCCCAGCGGGGTGCGCGACATCGTCAGGCAGGTCGCGCCGTCGCTCATACTGAATGCCGCCGCGTACACGGCCGTCGATACAGCCGAATCCGACAAAAGGACCGCATTTCTCGTAAACCGGGACACCCCATACGAGATTGCCTCGGAAGCCAGGAGATGCGGCGCTTTTCTTGTCCATTACTCGACGGATTACGTATTCGACGGACGGGCAGACACTCCCTACCGTGAAGAGTCTCCCACCGCCCCGGTGAACGTCTACGGCGAATCCAAGCTTGCCGGCGAGGTCAGCGTCGCATCTGCCACTGACAACTTGGCGATCATTCGTACGAGCTGGGTATATGCGGCTCAGGGAAGAAATTTTCTCAATGCGATGCGGGCCCTTGCGGAAACGAGGCAGGAAATCAGGGTCGTGTGCGATCAGGCCGGATGCCCGACCTGGGCTGGCGCGATTGCCCGGTCGACACTCGACGCGCTGGAATATCTCGCAAGCGCTGCAGATCGCGATCCGGGGCACTTTTCAGGAATTTATCACCTAAGCGCTGCCGGCCAGACGACATGGGCCGACTTCGCCGTGGCGATATTCAACCGAATTTCCGATCGACCTCCGAGGGTCGTTCCGATTTCCACAGAAGAATACGGCCTGGCAGCGGAACGGCCGCGCTACACGGTTCTGGACAACCAAAAAATCCGGGACCGGTTCGGGATCAGAATGGCATCATGGGAAAACCAGCTGGACGATTGTCTTGCGTCTGTCCGGGCGGACTAGATCATCCGGAATATATACGCCAAATTCATCACAGATCATGCCGTTGGACGGCCATTGGGAGCTACCTGACGATGAAATCGCGTTATCTTCACGACATTCCCGAACCAGATAGCGAAACGACGGGCATCGAACGTGCCCCGCCCATGGGCGAATTGTTGCTCTGTCCGCCGAAGAAATCGGCCCGGGCCGTCGCAGCGGGCGCGGGACGAGCGGATATTGTCCGGGACAGGACCCGGACTCATGCGATTATCAACCGCGCAAGGAACTCCGTGCGACCGCCCGACTCTCCCGGCGAAGTCGCCGGATAGACGCCCGACCAGCTGTCTCCAAATGAACAGAAATATCGATATCGAGAAATTTCGCGATCTGCTGACAACCCGCCGCGCGGAACTATCGGCTCTCATCGAAGGCGCGGCGGACTCGGCCGCCCCGGTAGAACTCGACCAGCAGGTCCAGGGGCGATTGTCGCGCATGGACGCGCTGCAGGGCCAGGCCATGGCACAGGCGACCAACGAGCGCCGCCGGATCGAGATCGCCCAGATCGACGCCGCGCTAGGGCGTATGAACGAAGACGAGTTCGGTTATTGCGTAGAATGCGGCGACGAAATCGCCCCCAAACGGCTGGAACTTAATCCCGCCATCGCCCGCTGCGTGGAGTGCGCGAGCTAACTATTCCAATCCCCCGCACATGAGCGTCTCCGCTCGCTGGAGCGCTCTGCCGGACGCAGGAAAGCATTCACCGGTCTACTGGACGCCTGTTGCCGATCCAGCCCGCGTCGACGGGTCAGTATGCGCCCCGGCCGGACAGAACGGTCGGGAAGGTCCTGCACAGAATGTGGATATCCAGCCAGAGCGACCAGTTTCGGATGTAATATGTGTCCATTTCCTCCCGGTCTTCCAGTCCGCCCTCGCTGCGTTTTTCGACCTGCCACACCCCGGTGATGCCGGGCAGCACGCTACACCGCAAATTGACGTAATCGGGGTCGACGACCTCCAACTCATACAACGCAAGCGGCCGAGGTCCAACCAAACTCATCTCGCCGCGCAATACATTGATGATCTGCGGCAGTTCGTCGATGCTGCTCCGTCACAGGAACGTGCCGACGACAGGAAGTATCCGGGGTCGTTGCGCAGTTTCAGATACTGCAGCCATTCGGAACGCCGCTCCGGATTGTCGTCTAGGTACTTTTGCAGCCTGTCCTTGGCATCGGGGTACATGGTCCGCAGTTTGAACATGCGGAACGGTCGCATCCGATATCCGGCAACTTCATGCCGGTAAAACGGATTGCCGGGACTGACGATCATGATCGCGATGCAGGCGAACAACAGCAGCGGCAGGCTGAAAATCAGAAGCGCCCCGGCTCCCGCGATATCGGTCGCCCTTTTCAACATCCGGTTCCGGCGCAGCAAGAGATTCTTTTTGACCTCGAGACCGAGAACTCCGTTGAGGTCACGCGTACTGATCCAGGATGTCTGGATGCCCTGGTATTCGGGCAGCAGCAGCACCTGTGGGAACGGTAGCCTGGCGCTCATCTGGGCAAGTTGCGTGCCTTCCAGTTCCGGCATCGCGACGGCAGCGGTCTTCACCCTTTTCGCCCAGTATCCGGCACCCCGGACCCCGCCGACAACGGGGACACCGTTTAATTCCGTTCCGGCCAGTCCCGAATCGAGATCGAGAATCCCCACGGGGACATAACCGAGTTTCGGATTGTTCGACATGAGACGGATCAGCCGCTGCGCCGCGCCGCGCGCGCGATGATGATCAGCGGCGCGCCCCAATGGCCCATTCTTGCAAAGGACCTACGCACCCAACCAAAGGTCAATGGCAACAGAATCGTTGCCGCGACCCAGGTCGACAGCAGCACTCCGCGGGACCACTGTCCATGCTGAACAAGATAGTCCCAGGCGATCAGGCCGAAAAACACGGCTGCGGTCGCCGTCGTGACCGGCAGTGACCGCCCGGATCACGATGACGGCGGGTACTCCTTTCCCGTTGTTCGTATCCTGCGCGCGACGCCCAAGCTGATACGCCTGGCGAAAACCGTGTTCCTGCTGCGGCGTCTCGCGCGGAAAGCCGATGTGGTTTTCCTGAACGGGATGGTGCTGGAAGGTATCGTCGCCTGTAAGCTGCTGCGCCGGCGGCCCGCGGCAGTGAAAGTCGTCGGCGACAGAATATGGGAAATGTCGCGCAACGCTTCGGCTACGGACAAGACCATCGAGTCCTTCCAATCGCATCCCGGCCGTATCAAGTGGCGTTTACTCCATCGTCTGCAGGCCCGGTACACCGGACGGGCGGGCCGGACGATCGTCCCAAGCCGTTATCTTTCCCGCATTGTGACCGGATGGGGTGTGCCGGAAGATAAAATCCACTGCATATACAATGCGGTCGCCCCCGCGGAGGTGCCAAGGAAACGCATCGAAGATTGGGATATCGTCACAGTCTGCCGGCTGGTTCCGTGGAAGGGTCTCGACACGCTGATCGATAGTGCCGCGCAGAACAACTGGCGCCTGCGGATCGTAGGCGACGGCCCGCTGCGGCAGAGTTTGCACCGGCAGATCGAGCGTCTCGATGCGACAGACAGGATCGAGTTGGCAGGCGAGGTGCCACAGAAAAAAGTTTTGTCTCTGATGTGCGGCGCGAAGCTTTTCGTCCTGAATTCGTCATACGAAGGGTTGCCGCACGTGGTGCTCGAAGCCATGCATGCCGGCACGGCCGTGATCGCGACGGATGTCGGCGGCACCGGCGAGGTGGTAAAGGACGGGAACACCGGACGGCTTGTTCCGGACGGAAACCAGGCAGCGCTGGAAGCGGCCATCCGGCAACTTATGGAAGACGAGACACTGCGCCAAACACTCGCCCGAAACGCCCGCAGGCTCATCGAAAGCGAATTTTCGTTCACGGCAATGTACGCGAAGACCGCGAAGCTGCTCTCCGACATCGCCCGTTAGGTCGCCTCGTATATTGGCGGCGCAGGCGGGGGCGCCCCCGTGCAAACAATAAGGTAACTAGGTCTGCCGCCGCAGAATGGCGATAAAGATCAAAGCGGTCGCGAACATGATCAGGCTGTACGTTGCCGCCGGCACCGATGTCAGCCCCCCGCCAAACAGCAGTGCCGACACCGCGATCGCGAGCGTACCGTTTTGAAGCCCGCATTCAATGGATATCGCGGCGCGCTGCGGAATCCCGGATGCGAAGACACGCGCGATCGCATAGGCCAGCGCCATCATGAGAACGTTGAGGGCCAGGGTGACGAGACCAGCTTCGGCGAAATACGGAACGATGTTGTCGCGCTGCTGGACGATGGCGCCGATCAGCACGATCACGAACAGTGCGGTGGAAATCCGGTTGGCCCAGGGCTCGAACGGCACCGCGAATCCCTGTGCATAGCGCCGCACGACCAGGCCGATAAGGACCGGCACGGTGACGATGACAAACACGCTGATGGCGGTTTTCGCGACCGAGACATCGCCGACATCGCCGCCGATCAACCGGCCATGCGCCAACACCACGATCAACGGGATGGTAATGACGCAGAGCAGACTTATGACCGCCGTCAGCGAAATCGACAACGCGACGTCGCCGCGGGCGAAGGACGTCAGTATATTGGAGGTCACGCCGCCCGGTGCGGCGGCAATGATCATGACGCCGAGAGCGATTTCCGGGTTCATCGGCCAGATGCTCACCAGCGCGAAGGCCACCGCCGGCAGCAGGATCAGCTGCGAGGCGGCACCGACCAGAAAGTCCTTCGGCTGTTTCGCGACGCGCGCGAAATCGTCGAATGTCAGCCCCAGCCCCAACGCGAACATGATGAACGCCAGCGCCAGCGGCAGAAAAACTTCGGCAACGATACCCATGAACAGGCCCCCTTCTTTGCCTGTCTTATAGCGGGAAGCCGGCCGAATCGCGGATTCAGGACGGCCCGACCAAGCCTACGCCCGCGTCAGAATAACCACAGGTATCTCGCGCATATCGCCCGCTTTCTCCTGATAATCGTCATAGGGCGGATAGATTTCCGTCATCATCGGCCAGAGTCGCGCGCGCTCGTCCGGGTCCGCCGACCGCGCTGCTGCCCGGAACGTTTCGGCTTTAACCTGCAATTCGACGTCTGGCGCGGCCAGCAGGTTGAGATACCAGTTCGGATGCGTCGGCCGCCCGCCCTGGGATGCGATAACGACGTAATCGTCGCCGTCGCGGCCATAGATCAGCGGCGTGGTTCTGGGCTCTCCGGAGATACGGCCGGTCGTGGTCAGCAGAAGGCAGGGGAAATTTCCCTTGCCGTCGAACCCCGTCCAGATGTGACCGTCGGCTCCGCTCGACGCGCGGTAGCGTTCGACATGCTGCTTTGCCCAATCCAGCTGCGCCATATTCCTCTCCCGTTGCCGCCGGAATTGTACGCGAAACCCGGTCCATCGAAATAGCCCGGGTTGGGGATTGGTTTCACGGCACCGAACTCTCTAAAATCCCCAAAGAAAACATATCAAGCGGGGCGATGCAGGTGTCGGAATTCGAAAGCAAAACATTCGATTACATCATTCTGGGCGGCGGATCGGCGGGCTGCGTGCTGGCCAACCGTCTGTCGGCCGTCTCAACCAATGAAATTTTGCTGGTCGAGGCCGGAAAAGACTATGCGCCCGGCAGCGAACCCGATGACATGCTGGATTCGTATCCCATGGGCGCATCGTTCAATCCGTCCTATCACTGGCGGGAACTGAAGGTACGCCTGTCGCACACGCCGACGAATTCCGAGCGCCGGGCAACGCCGCGTTTCATGGAACAGGCGCGCGTTGTGGGCGGCGGATCGTCGATCAACGCGCAGATGGCCAATCGCGGCTCCCCTCTGGATTACAACGAGTGGGAAGACCTCGGCGCAATGGGCTGGAAATGGGAAAACGTCCTGCCTTATTTCCGCAAACTGGAGACGGATGAGGATATCCAGGACGAGTATCACGGCTCGGACGGGCCGATTCTGATCCGGCGCGTGCCGGAAGATCACTGGCCTGAATTCACCCGGACAGTCGCAGACGTACTGACCGACACAGGCCTTAAACGGATCGAAGACCAGAACGGGGACTTCGAGCCGGACGGCTGGTTTCGCAGCACGATCTCCAACAGCGACGAAACGCGCGTCTCGGCATCGATGGGATACCTGAACAGGGACGTCAGAGCACGACCGAACCTGCATATCCTCTCCGAAACGACGGCCGAGAAAATCGTCTTCGATGGCCGCACCGCGACGGGTGCGGTGGTCAACACGAACGGGAACCGCCGATCGCTGAAAGCGCACCACGTCATCGTGTCGACAGGCGCGCTGCATACGCCCGCGCTGCTGATGCGATCCGGCATCGGCCGGGGCGCCCATCTGAAAGAGATGGGGATCGACGTGATCGCCGACCGCGCGGGCGTTGGCGCCAATCTGAACGAACACCCGACGATCGCCGTTTCCGCCTATCTCAAATCCCGCGCGCGGCTCCGGCCGGATACCGGCACCCGCCGCCATGCGCAGATCTCCCTGCGCTACAGTTCCGGCGTCGAAGACTGCGGCTCCGGCGACATGTATGCGTCGGTAACGGCCAAATCTGCCTGGCATGCCGTCGGCGTCCGGTTGGGTTCTTTCCTGATGTGGTGCAACAAACCCTATTCGCGCGGCCGGGTACTGCTCGCCAGCGCCGACCCCGCCGCCGAACCCGATGTCGATTTCAACCTGCTCGCCGACCGACGGGATTACGACCGGCTGGCCGAAGGCGTCCATCGCATGGCGGGCTATTTCGCCCATCCGCAGATGGCCGATGTCACCGCCGACCCGTTCCCGAGCTCCTATTCCGAGCGGGTCCGCCGCATCGGCGCGGTAAACACCAAAAACCGGATTCTGACCAACATTCTCGCTGCCATCATGGACGGCCCCGGCCCATTGCGGCGGGCAGCAATCAACGGCCTGATCACCATGGGCCTGACACTCTCGGATCTCCTGAACGACGAAAAACGGATGGAAGAATTCATCCGCGAGAACGTGACGGGTTGCTGGCACCCGTCCGGCACCTGTCGCATGGGCGCGGTCGACGATCCGGCAGCGGTCACGGACCCCAATGCTTCGGTTTACGGGGTCGACGGATTGACCGTCTGCGATGCGTCCCTGTTTCCGTGCGTTCCGCGGGCGAATACCAATATCCCGACGATCATGTGCGCGGAGAAGGTGGCCGACGGGCTCCTGGCGCGGCGTTAAACGTTTCGGTCGCGGGGCGCATGACAGACCGGGCCCCCATATCGCTTTGGGACAGGACGGCAGACGAGGACGATTACGCTTCGCCGATGGACGGCGACGTGCGGACCGATCTCGCCATCGTGGGCGGCGGTTTCACTGGGTTGTCGACAGCCCTGCATGCAGCGGAAATTGGGATCGACTGCCGGGTCCTGGAAGCGAAGAAAATCGGCTATGGCGGGTCGGGCCGGAATGTCGGTCTCGTCAATGCCGGGCTGTGGCTGCCGCCACAGGACGTACGCGGCCTGCTGGGCGACGAGGCGGGATCGCGCCTCGTTCGCGAACTGGGCGAAGCGCCGTCCTATGTGATGTCGCTGATCGAGCGCCATCAGATCCGTTGCGAAGCAACGCGCACAGGCACAATCCACGCCGCGCATGCCCCGGCCGGATACGACGACCTCGCCCGCCGTGCCGAAGAATGGCAACGCCTCGGTGCGCCGGCGGATCTGCTGACACGCGCACAGGCCGCCGAAAAAACCGGCAGCGAGGCGTTTTACGGCGGGCTACTCGACCCTCGCGCGGGGACGATCAATCCGATGGGATATGTGCGCGGACTCGCCCGGGCAGCATTGAGTGCGGGCGCGGTAATTTCGACGGGCGTAACGGCGCTAAAGCTTTCGCGCGAAGGCGATCTCTGGATCGTAGATACCGATCGCGGCCGCGTCACCGCCAGATGGGTGGTTCTGGGGACCAATGCCTATACCGACGATCTGTGGCCGGGACTGAAACGGACCTTCACGATCATCCACTATTTCCAGGCAGCAACGAAACCGCTGGGCGACCGGGGCGCGAATATCCTGACGGAACGGCAGGGTCTATGGGACACCGGCAGGATCATGTTTTCCCTCCGCAGGGACGATTCCGGCCGTCTGATCATCGGGTCGATGGGCCGGGTCATCGGAGGCGACACGGGGCTGTCCCGGCGCTGGGCGATGCGCAATATCCGCCGTCTGTTCCCTCAGCTGGGCGAGATTTCGTTCGAAAACTTCTGGCACGGCCGGATTGCAATGACACCGGACCACCTGCCCCGCATCCACCGGCTGGCCGACAACCTGTATACGCCTATCGGGTATAATGGCCGCGGCATCACGCCGGGTACGATATTCGGAAGGGCGATGGCAGAATTCCTGTCAGGCGGCACGGAAGAGGATCTGCCGCTGCCGGTCTCCGACATGAAGGTCGATAGTGGCGCGCCCCTGAAATCGCGCTTCTACGACGCGGCCTTCACCGCAAACCAGATCGCGAAATCATTCTGACGGACATATCGAACGGGAAACTTCCATGACAGACACTCAAATCGCGCTCGTCACCGGCGGCGCACAGGGCATCGGATATGCCTGTGCCGAGGCAATCGCCGAAAGCGGCGCGCGGATCGTCCTCGCCGACATCAATGCCGACGGTGTAAAAGCCGCCGCGAAGAAGCTGGGCGGTGAGACGACAGCCGAAGTGTGCGACATGGCGGATGCCGACCAGATCAACGCGATGTTCGACCGGATCGAGGCCGATATCGGACCGGTGTCGATCCTGGTGAACTGCGCGGGCATCGCCATTCCCAACGATTTTCTGGAAACGCCGCTGGAAGAATTCACCTCCGTCATCGACATCAATCTGGTCGGCACCTTCGTCGCCACCCAGCGTGCCGCCAAAGCGATGATCGCCGCCGATATAAAGGGCGCGATCGTCAACATGTCGTCGGTCAACGCCCGGATATCCATTCCGACGATTGCCGCGTATTGCGCCTCCAAGGGCGGCGTGATGCAGCTGACCAAGGCGAGCGCGCTGGCGCTGGCGCCGCACGGTATCCGGGTCAATGCGGCAGGCCCGGGCTCCATCGACACCGCCATGATGGCCGGCGTGAATGCCGATCCCGACGCGATGAGCATGGTGATGTCGCGACCCCCGCTGAAACGCATCGGCGAACCGCGCGAGATCGGCGACGTAGTCGCCTTTCTGGCGAGCGACAAGGCAAGCTACATTACCGGCGAAACGATATATGTCGACGGCGGCCGACTTGGCCTGAACTACACCTGTTGACCGACTGACGCGCGAAGGACGCACCCCGATATGTCGCATGCCGGACTGGAATCCCTCCCCTTCTTCAGCGAAACGGATATCGCGGGCGTTCTGACCTGGGACCCGCTGATCGACACCATGGAACGGGCGCTTGTCTCCCTGTCCGCCGGCGAGGTCGAACAGCCTGTCCGCCAGATGGTGCCGGTTCCCGGGCGCGACGCCATCATTGCCGCGATGCCGGCGGTCGGCGAGGCAATGGCGGTAAAAGTCGTTACCCTGTTTCACGAGAACGCCGGAACCGGCCTGCCGACGCATCAGGCGGTCATTATGGTGTTCGACGTGACGAACGGCACACCGCTTGCTGTGATGGACGGCCGTCTGATCACCGAAATGCGAACGGCCGCCGGTTCTGCCGCTGCCGCCCGGAAAATGGCGCCGCGGGAACCCCGGGTAACGACGATCATGGGTAGCGGCGTGCAGGCACGGGCGCACGCGGCGGCACTGGCGACGGTCAGACCGCTTGGGGAAGTGCGGCTGTGGTCGCGATCGGGGGAAACCGGTCGCGCAGCCGCGGACGACATCGGCGCGACATACTTCAACGATCCGGAACAGGCGGTGCGCGGCGCCGATATCGTCGCCTGCACCACATCAGCGACCGACCCGATCCTGTCAGGCGCCTGGCTGAAACCCGGTGCATTCGTGACGGCCGTCGGCTGGAACGGGCATGACGGACGCGAACTGGACGAAAAGGCCATGGACAATATCGTCATCGTCGAAGACCGCGCCACGGCACTCGACCAGGCGGGCAATATCCGACGGTCCGGCTGCGAGATTTTCGCAGAAGCCGGTGAAATTTATTCGGGCGGCAAATCCATCCCCGCCGGCGCCACGGTCATATACGATTCCGTCGGCGTCGCGATCCTCGACGTCGCCGCAGCGAAACTTGCCTACGACCTCCTGACCGGTTGAGTTATCGAAAGCTGCCGCCGGACGCGTCAGTAATAGTCTTTCATCTGGGCGATTTCGTATTCGACGTCGAGCGCCTTTTCGGCCTGTCGCACGGCGCGCCAGACGTCCTGCCAGGCTTCGAAATCCCGCTTCTGTTTTTCCCGTGCAGCCCGGATCTGGGGCGTCATGCCCCGGCGGGGCGGCGGCGGCGGCGTATAGATGGCCCCTTCTTCTATGCCGAGACCGGCGAGAGTTTCGCGCACCCGTTCGTACTGGATCTTCTGCACCCGGTAATCGCCGGAATCGATGGCCATGTCGATCCGGCCGCTCTTCCCGTCATGAAGAATTTCCAGAGCCAGCCTTTTTTCCGACGGGCCGTCGCAGGTGACACCGTCGATGGCGCATAGAAGCTCGACGACCTTGGCGAGCCACGCGTCCGTAATCGTGTTTTTCGTCATCCGGAAATTCCCAGTATCCCGCGTGACAGTGACTTAACTCATTGAGTGCGGCCAGTACACAGACGGGGTGTCATCGCCGTTCCCGGCCGGTGTCGACGGCGAGCCGGAATTGATCCGGATCAAAGAAACCGCGGGTCTTCGGGCATAGCGTTATACGGTGGGACACGCCCACTTGCGAATCTTTATTGGAGGATTGAGACATGGTTGAAAAATCGCACACAGCCTCGGGTACGGAATCGGATTGGTGGCCTGCACTGTACGACCCGCTGCGGCGCATGGGAAAACGGATCGCGGATTTTTTCGCGCCCGATGCTGACGCGGCGGCGACGGAAGACAAATACGTGATCAATGTCGAACTGCCCGGCGTGGCGGCAGAGGATGTGGAAGTGGCGGTTCACGACCACGTGCTCACCCTTAAGGGCGAAAAGAAATCCGAGCACGAGGAAACGGGCAAATCGTATTTTTTCAGCGAACGCAGATACGGTTCCTTCCAGCGATCGTTCCGTCTGCCGCCAGACGTGGCGGAGGACGAGATTTCGGCCGAGTTTTCGAACGGCGTGCTGACGCTCAGCGCGCCGAAACACGCGGCGACAGAGCCCCAGCCCCGGCGCATCTCGGTGGAACAGAAGTAACGCTTTCGTCCGCACGGCGCACACCGGGCCGTTGACATCGAAACCGGGCACGGGCGGCTCGTCCGTGCCCGAACCGCCGGGGAATCGCCCGGCTTGCGTTCCCGCCGCAGGGACTTAATTTAGCCGTATCGCAGACCCACGCATACGGGCCCGGATCGGCCGGGTCGATGTTAGGAGGAAAGGATACATCATGCTGACGCTGCTCTCCCCTGCCAAGAAACTGAACATGGACCCGGTCGAAGCCGCCATCCCGGTCACGCAACCGCGGCTGCGCGAAGATACCTGCGAACTCGCAACCGTCGCCAAAGAACAGACGGCGGACGACCTGAAACGCCTGATGCACATCAGCGACAAACTGGCAGAGATGAATTTCGAACGCTTCCAGGCGTTCGAGCCCAACAACAAAAGCAACAGCGCCAAACCGGCGGGCCTCGCCTTCGACGGCGATGTGTACTGGGGGCTCGAAGCGGAGAGCCTGTCCGCGGAGGCCTTGGCATACGCGCAGGATCACCTGCGGATTCTGTCGGGCCTGTACGGCGTACTGCGCCCCATGGATGCGATCCAGCCCTATCGGCTGGAAATGGGCACGAAGATGGCGAACAGCCGCGGTAAATCGCTCTACGATTTCTGGGGCACGCGCATCGCCGATCGGCTGAACGAAGACCTCGCCGGCCATGACGACGCGACCGTGGTCAATCTGGCCTCTAACGAATATTTCAAGGCCGTCGATACGAAAGCGCTCGGCCGGAACGTGATCGGCGCGAAGTTCCTCAACGTCAAGGACGGCAAGGCGCGTTCGCTGATGTATTACGCCAAGCACGCGCGCGGCAGCATGGCGCGGTGGATCATGGAAAACCGGGTCGACCGGGCCGACGGCCTGAAGGATTTCAATGCCGGCGGGTATGCGTTCGACGCAAAGACGTCGACGGACACCGAGCTGGTGTTTTCCCGTCCGCAGCCGCCGGTGAAGAAGTAGACGGGAAAGTAACTCCCGGTGAATAGCTCCGTGAAATTACAGGGCATAAACCTGCGCAATCTGCGCGCGGGCGACCTGCCCGTGCTCGTCCCTTCGGCATTCAGGATATTCCAGACGTCGAGAACCGCGGGAGACATCGAGGCCGGAGCCTGCCCCCCAAACACAAAACCGCCCGGCGCAACGGCCGGGCGGTTTTTCCGGGAGCGTGAAGCTACTTTTACCGGCTTTCGTTTGACCTGCCCCGGGTCGGCGTGAAGACGCTCTACATCGAACCCGGATCGCCCTGGAAGAACGGCTCTAACGAGTCATTCAACGGCGCAAGCTCGGGGACGAGTTGCTGAACGGCGAGATATTCTACTCGATGGCGGAGGCGAAAGTGCTGATCGAGCAATGGCGCAGGCATTACAACACCATCAGGCCGCACAGTGCGCTGGGCTACAGGCCGCCCGCACCGCAGACCATCGCGCCTCACCGCGGCGATCCGCCCTCCGCTGCCGGGAGGCTGCGGGCTACTCGCCGCTCAACAGACAGTCTAAACTAACCGCTGGTACTAAACGTGGGGGCAGGTCAACCGCTTGTCGTTCACCTGCCATCCAGCATCCCTCAGCAGTGCTGCGATCCGGCGATATCCGTATCGACCATACTGTCGGGCCAGCGCGATCATGTCCTGAACCAAAAGATCCTCGCCATCCCGGGACTTCGGCACATAGCGATGCGTCGAACGATGCTGCTTCAATACACGGCAGGCACGGCGTTCAGAGATGCTGAGCTTATGTCGAACCAGGTCGATACACGTGCGGCGCCGTGCGGGGCTCAGAAGTTTCCCTTGGCTGCCTCAGTCAGAATGAGCTTATCCAGTGTGAGATCAGAAACAGCTCTGCGAAGACGCTCGTTTTCCTTTTGCAGGCGTTTCAACTCTTTGAGTTGATCCGTCCCCATGCCGCCGTACTGCTTGCGCCAGCGGTAATAAGTCTGTTCCGTGATCTGCACCTGGCGGATCGCGTCAATCCGAGCCAGTCCCTTACCGACAAGCAAATCAACCTGTCGAAGCTTGGAGACAATCTCTTCCGGTTTGTGTCGTTTGGTTGCCATATCTGATCCTCCGTTCACTAGCATAGACGGTGGACCAATTCAGTGGGGGAGGATCAAAGCCAAACAATAGCACTAAAAATACCGAGTTCATTCGGGGAACTCTGATCGAAGGAGACTATACGCGAAATGTGTGATTCATCGAAGCACGCCCCCCCCTGAGGACCGTAGTCAACCCGAGGAAACGAACGACGAATAACGCTGCTAGTGCTTCCAGTATGCTTCCAGAGCACCAAAAAGGGCTTAGCCAAAACCGGCTAAGCCCTTGATATTATTGGTTGCGGGGGTAGGATTTGAACCTACGACCTTCAGGTTATGAGCCTGACGAGCTACCGGGCTGCTCCACCCCGCGTCAATTCTGCTTGTGGCCTCAAAACTTAGGGCCGGCTTTGAATGGCCAGCCCCTTGTCCTGTTCCACCCCGGCACCGATTAACACGGCCCGGGTATCGATTGCGATCTATGATGTTGAACACTCTGACGTTACTCGCTTAGATCTTCGATGTGCGCTTCGAAGACCTGGCAACGACCTACTCTCCCACACCTTAAGATGCAGTACCATCGGCGCTGAGGGCCTTCACTTCCGAGTTCGGAATGGGATCGGGTGTTTCTCCCTCGCCATTGCCACCAGGTCATCGAAACGCACATGTTCCGATCGTGAATATCGTCCGAATATATATCCGTAATTACCGAAGTTGTTTCCATCGGGTGACGAGCTTACCGCTGTACACGACAGTCGGTAATCAAGCCAATCGAGTGATTAGTACCAGTTAGCTTCACACATTGCTGCGCTTCCACACCTGGCCTATCAACGTGGTGGTCTTCCACGACTCTAATGGGGACAACTTGTTTTGAGGAGGCTTCCCGCTTAGATGCCTTCAG
>JAYQSP010000006.1:0-451117 GCA_038146925.1 Alphaproteobacteria bacterium | reverse complement strand
ATCCGCTGGCATCGATCAAGCGGGAAAAGAAGTAGGACGATCATCGGGGCATTCATGAATCCTTCGCTGAAATCCATCGCCACGGCGCGCGGCACCGTTTCGTATCTTGAAGCCGGTAAAGGGGCGCCGCTGGTTCTTCTGCACGGGATCGGTTCGGGCGCCGCATCCTGGACAGCGCAGCTCGAGGCCTTCGCCGATCGATACCGGGTGATCGCCTGGAATGCGCCCGGCTACGGAACATCGGATCAGGTGGATCCGGACGTACCGGCGGCCACGGATTATGCGGTGCATCTGTCCGCGATGCTGGACGCGCTCGATATCGCCGAATGCCATCTGGTCGGACACTCTCTCGGCGCCATCGTGGCGTGCGGATTCGCCCGGGCCTTTCCCGACCGGGTGACGAGCCTGATGATTGCGGCACCGGCATCCGGGTACGGACGGGCAGGAGCGGAAGTTCAGGAGCAACGGCGGACGGGCAGAATGTCCCTGATGAACGAGCTTGGCCCGGAAGGTCTGGCGCGCGAACGGCACGGCAATCTGCTGTCGGAGAACGCTCCGCAATGGGCGCGCGACAAGGTTCGGAATGTCATGGCGCAACTGCGACCCGACGGGTACAGACAGGCGGTCGAACTTCTCGTCAACGGGGACATCAAGGCGGATGCCGCCGAAATTTCGCTGCCTGTGACTGTCGTTGTCGGCGGGGCCGACGCTGTTACGCCGCCCGAAGGCTGTAAAGCTGTGGCGGATTCGTTTGCCCGCTCCACGTTCGAGATACTGCCGGGGCTCGGGCACGCGTGCTACGTCGAAGGGCCGGGTCTGTTCAATCCCGTGCTTGCCGCGCATCTGGAAAAGAACGGATGAGCAGGCGCAAAGCCAAGGAGCCAGGCTATATCGTACCCGCGCTGGAGCGTGGACTGCTTTTGCTACAGGCGTTCTCCAAGGACAAGCCGGTACAATCGCTAGGGGTGCTGGCGAAGGAGCTCGGCCTGCCGCGGGCCACGACCTTCCGGCTGGCCAATACGCTGGAACATCTCGGATTTCTGATCCGGGACGAGGAGTCGGGCGAATACCGGGTCGGTGCGGCGGCGCTGAAGCTGGGCTGGACCTATCTGACGGGACTGGAGCTGCCTGAAATCGCGCATCCGTTTCTGGCGGATCTGCGATACCGCACCGGTGCGTCGGTTCATATGGCGGTCCGCGACGGTACGGAAATCGTTTACGTCAGCCGATTGGCGGCGCAGGGCGCGCTGAGCAGCAACATCCGCGTTGGATCTCGGCTGCCAGCGCACGCCTCGTCGATGGGGCGCGCGATGTTGCAGGACCTGGAAGACGAAGACCTGTTCGATCTGTATCGCGGTACCCGGGAACTGGCGCCGTTTTCGCCTGAAACGCCGCCGACCGTCATGGCGCTGCGCGATCTGTTGCTGAAGGATGCTGAAAACGACGGCGTGGTCGTCAGCAGGGGGTATTACGAGAAAGGCGTGGTCAGTATTGCGGTTCCGGTCCGGGATGGACGCGATATTGTCGTTGCCGCGATCAACATCACCGCATCGGCCGACAAGTTCTCCGACGACGTATTGGAAGGCGCTATACTGGAGGAAGTCTTGCGCTGCGCGGCGGCTGTCTCGACGGCCATAGGCCACGATCCCGAGTCCCATAAACCGCATGCCGGAATGCAGCTTGCGCTGCCCGATACGGCGCTGGCCGAGCCGCGCTACGACCCGGTCGGCGGCGAACAGGGACACCCCAAATACCAGACCCGCGAACAACTCGAGAAAGCCGATCGGGAATATCATCGCGACCGGCGCCGGTTGCAGCGGGAAGAGGCGGCACATCAGGCAGAACTCGTCCGTCAGTACGCGGAAGACGGAGGCGAGAGCGTTTGATGTGCGAGCATCATTGCTAAACAAGTGACAATAGCGCGGGCAGGAAAATGACGATCAACATGAAAAACAAGGTCGCGGTCGTTACCGGCGGGTCTTCCGGGATAGGCATGGCGGCGGCGGCGGCGTTTCTCCGCGAAGGCGCAAAAGTCGCGATCTGCGGGCGCAGCCAGGACCGTCTGGATGACGCTGCGGCCGAACTGTCGTCGATCGCCGGGGGCGAGAACGTGTTCGCTCATGCTTGCGACGTATTGGACGAAGGCGCCGTCGAGGCGTTCGCCCGGGCGGTGGAAGATCGTTTCGGGCGGTGCGACGCGCTGGTCTGTAACGCGGGGCAGGCGCGGGCCAGCAATTTTTATACGACCAGCGATCAGGACTGGCGCGACGAGTTCGATCTGAAATTCTTTTCGGTCCTGCGACCTGTGCGGGCGTTTATCGATCTGCTGGAAGCGTCCGGGGCCGGCGCGATCGTGTGCACCAGCGCCATGCTGGCGCGCGCGCCCGAACCTTTCCTGATTGCCACCGGGGCGACCCGGGCCGGGCAACTGAACCTGCTCAAATCGCTGTCGCGCGAATTCGCGCCAAAAAACGTCCGCGTCAATGCGGTGCTGATCGGGCTGGTCGATTCCGGTCAGTGGAGCCGGCGCTACGACAGCGGCGAGGGGCCGGACGGCAACAAGATCCCGGACGGGATGTCCAAGGAAGACTGGTTTGTCGAGTTGGCAAAATCGCGGCACATCCCGATGGGCCGGCTGGGGACGCCGGCCGAGGCGGCGAACGCCATACTTTTCTTTGCCTCGCCGATGGCATCCTATATCACCGGCGAGACGATCGATGTGACAGGGGGACAGGCACGCAATGTCTGAACGGGTAACGGCGGGCGACATCGTCGCGGCATTTCTGGAACGCTGCGGCGTCGAACACGCCTTCGGCGTCATCAGCATTCACAACATGCCGATCCTCGATGCGTTCGCACGGCGGAACAAGATCGGCTTTGTTCCCGCCCGGTCGGAGGGCGGCGCCGTAAATATGGCGGACGCCAATGCCCGGGTGCGAGGCGGTCTGGGCGTGGCGGTGTCGAGCACCGGCACGGCGGCGGGGAATGCCTGCGGCGCTATCGTCGAGGCGATGACCGCGGGCACACCGCTGTTGCATCTGACGGGCCAGATCGAAAGCGAACATCTCGACCGCAACAAGGGCTTCATCCACGAAGCGCCGGATCAGATCGGCATGCTGGGCGCCGCGGGAAAGGGGGCGTTCCGCGTGTGGTCCGCCGGCACCGCACTCGGCACGTTGCGTGAAGCCGTGCGCCTGGCGTTCACGCCGCCGATGGGGCCGGTCAGCGTCGAGATTCCGATCGACGTGCAGAAAGATCTGACGGCCATGCCGGTGAACGTCGATCCGCTGCCGGTTCCGGCGCCGCAGCCCGACGCGGCATCCATCGATGCACTGGCGGATGCACTGGCCGAAAAGAAGAGGGTAATGCTGTGGCTGGGAGGCGGCGCCCGGCATGCAAGCGATCCGGTCGCGCGGCTCGCGAATCTCGGGTTCGGCGTGGTCACCAGCGTGCAGGGGCGCGGAGTGCTGCCCGGCGACGATCACCAATCGCTGGGGGCCTTTAATCTGCAGCCCGCGGCGGAGGAATTCTACGGCACCTGCGATGCAATGTTGGTGGTCGGGTCGCGTCTGCGCTCGAACGAAACACTGACCTACAAGCTGAAACTGCCGGAACCGCTGTATCAGATAGATGCCGATCCGCGCGCTGAAGGCCGGGCCTATCCGGTCGATATGTTCGTGTGCGGCGATTCCGCGCTCAGTCTCGAATTGCTGGCCGACCGGTTGAAGGGCCGGTTCACGCCCGACAAGTCGTTTGCCAGGGATATCCAGGCCGCCCGCGAAGGAGCGGAAGCCGGCATGCGTGCCGCGCTTGGGCCCTACAACGACGTTGTGGATGCGGTGCTTGAAAGCGTGCCGCGCGATTTCGTCTGGGTGCGGGACATCACGCTGTCGAATACGATCTGGGGCAACCGGTTGCCGCCGCTGGACGGGCCGCGGGACGGCGTCCATGCGCTCGGCGGAGGGATCGGGCAGGGATTGCCGATGGGTATCGGCGCTGCGCTGGGCGTTCAGGCGGAGGGCCGCAAGACTCTGGTACTGGCGGGCGACGGCGGCTTCGCCGTGACGCTGGGCGAGCTTGCGACCGCGAAGCAGGAAAATGCCGATATCGCGATCCTGCTGATGAATGACGGCGGATACGGCGTCATCAAGAACATCGCCGATGCGCATTACGGCGGCCGGCGGGCCTATGTCGACATTCTCGGTCCTGATTGGGGCATGCTGTGCGAGTCTCTAGACATCCCGTATTGGGGCATCGACGATGCGGCCAATCTGCCCGACGTCCTCAAAAACGCGTTCAGTACGGACGGACCGGCGCTGATCGAAGTGGACATGTTGTCCATCGGGCCTTTCGCACAGGCTTTTGCAGGCCCGCCGACGAAAACAGAGTCGGACGAGGACTGATGAACGTACTCATCATCGGGTACGGCGCGATCGCCCAGGAAGTGCTAAAACATATTCAGCCGGGCGAGGATGCACATATCGCCGCCATTCTAGTGCGTCCCGGCCGGGTCGAAGAGGTGCGCGACGCGGTGTCCGCGCGCGGGATCGAGGTAGTCTCGTCCTACGACGAGCTTTCCGAAAAGCCGGATCTGGTTGCGGAATGCGCCGGGCATGCCGGCGTCCGGGAATACGGAGCGGAAGCGCTGCGCCGCGGCATGGATTTTCTGGTGATTTCCATCGGCGTTCTTGCGGACGCCGATCTCTATGCCGGCCTCGTCGCTGCGGCGAAAGAAGGCGGCGCCAAGCTCGTCCTGGCGGCGGGCGCCGTCGCGGGCGCGGATGCGCTGGCCGCGGCCCGAGTCGGCGGGCTGCATAAGGTGACCTATACGTCGCGAAAGCCGCCCGGCGCCTGGAAAGGAACGCCGGCTGAAGGCGTCACCGACCTGGATACCCTGACCGAAGAAACGACTCTGTATCAGGGCGGCGCCGACGAAGCCGCAACCAGCTATCCGCAAAACGCCAACGTGGCCGCGACGATCGCGCTTGCCGGCGCCGGCTTCGAGGCGACGGAAGTGCGTCTTATCGCCGATCCGGAGGCCGGCGGAAATATTCACCAGGTCCGCGCGGAGGGTGCGTTCGGCGCTCTCGATATCGAGATACGCGGCAAGCCGCTGCCGGATAATCCCAAAACATCGACTCTCGCGGCGCATTCCGTGGTTGCCGAGATCCGACGCCGTGCGGGACCCGTCGAAATAGGCGGTTAACCGCGGGGTTAATAATTGCAGTTGTCGTTGTCGATCTGACCGCTGCGTTGGGTGGGGCCAGCGCATATTTTTGGCTGACGGCGGGAGCCGACACTTTTTCTTCAGTGAGCACGAATTCCGCAATTTCGAACTGACGACAGAACAGGCATCCGCTGCAGTGTCGGCACCGGGCGGTTTGCTGGGTTTGTGTGTCGGGCTGGTCTGGTCGCTTCATCGGCGGCGATGATCCGGTAGGTCCTCGGCACGTTCTCTCCGAAGGTACCTTACGCTGAGGAAAGCCGTTCGATCTACTCTCTGATTGTCGTCCTTGGACTTGATCAGAGGATCTATTGAAACCGTTTGTCGCGGAACCTCGGGTCGAGCGCGAGAGTTATATCATTGATAGCCGGAAGTCATTTACTCCCCGGCCCGTCGGAGCTAAACCCGCCGCATGACTACCGTTTCCATAAAATTCGGTCTCGGCGCCCAGCGCGCGATGCTGCGCGGTGCCGATCTGCTGGCTGACACGGTCGCGGTGACGTTGGGGCCACGGGGCCGCACCGTAATGATCGAGGCTGACGGCGGGACGGCTGCGCCGCGGGTCACCAAGGACGGGGTGACGGTCGCCGATACGCTGGAAGTCGCCGGCAGGCTGGAACAGATGGGGCTTCGGCTCGTGCGCCGCGCCGGGCAGCGGGTCGGTGAGGAGATCGGCGACGGCACGACCACGACCATCGTACTCGCCCGCGCGCTGGCGGCGGAGGGGCTGAAGGCGGTTGCCGCCGGTTACGATCCGATGGCGCTGCGGCTGGCGTTGCAGGACGGGGTGTCCGCCGTCGTGGCGGAGCTGCGGCGCATTGCGCGGCCGGTGCGCGGGCGCGAAGATTACGAACGCATCGCAACGATCTCCGCCAATGGAGAGGCGGGACTGGGGGCGATCATCGCCGAGGCGTTCGATACGATCGGCGCCGACGGGGTGGTGTCGGTCGAGGGCGGCGAAGCGTTTGAGGCGACCTGGGAAAAACTGAGCGGCTTGCAATGGGACGGCGGCTACGTCTCGCCCTATTTCATGACCGACGCGGCGACGACCGAATGCCGATACGACAATCCACTGATCCTGCTGACCGAACACACGCTGGAAAACCACACGCCGCTGCTGAAACCTCTGGAAGCGGCCGTCCGTGCCAACCGCCCGCTGCTGATCGTTGCCGAGACGGTCAGGGGCGAGGCGCTGAAAACGCTGACCGTCAACAAGATCAAAAACAAGCTGCGCGTCGTGGCCGCGAAAGGCCCCCTGTTCGGCGACCGGCGGCGCGACGCGCTCGAAGACGTGGCGTTGCTGACTGGCGCAACCCTGGTGTCCGACCGGCGCGGCGACGACATTTCGGTCATCGATCCCGCCGTGCTCGGCGGAGCGGAGCGGATCGTCCTGACCAAAGATACGACGACGATTATCGGCGGGGCGGGCGATCCGGCCGCCGTCGAGCGCCGGGCCGACAGCATCCGGGCCGAACAGGGGCTGGAAGGAAACACCCCGTTCCAAGAAAAGACCCTGCGCGAACGTCTCGCCAAACTGACGGGCGGTGTGGCGGTTGTGCGGGTCGGCGGCGTAAGTGAGCCCGAGATCAGCGAACGCCGCGACCGCGCCGACGACGCCGCCAGCGCCGTCCGGGCCGCGGCAATGGACGGCATCCTGCCCGGCGGCGGCGCGGCCTATGTGCAGGCATCGCGGATACTTGAAGACGGCGGGACTGGGGAGCAACGCGCCGCGACGCGGATATTGCGCCGGGCGCTGGCGTCGCCCGCGATGCGTATCGCCGACAATGCCGGGTACGACGGCCGTATGGTGGCGGCTGTGTTAGCCGAAAAGGATAAACCGCATCATGGGTTCGATGCTGGAAGAGGCGTGTTCGGCGATATGATGAAAGCCGGGGTGGTCGATCCGGCAAGGGTGGCCGTCGCTGCGCTGGAAGCCGCGAATTCCATCGCCGCGCTGTTCCTGACGGCGGCAACCGTGGTCGCCAAACCGCCGCCCCCGCCGCGCCCGATCAAAGCCGACGACATTCCCTTCGGACCCGAAGCCAAGGACATGACCGCGGAAGAAGCCGGCGGGTTCGGGCTGGTGTAAATCCGGCACGCCGTCAGCGTGGAAAAGGAAAGGGGAGTAAGCCTCTTGCCTCGCGTCGCCGGGTGCGTCATGCAAGGGTATGCCTGCGACCAAATCCCCCGCTAATCTGCCACCTCCCAACGGCGCTGCTGCGCTCTGGCTGCGTCTGCCCGGCAATTTTCGGGGCATTCTGTGGCTCAGCATGGGTGCGTTTCTTTTCGCGTTGGTCGACGTATTCGTCAAATCGCTGGGCGGGCGGTTCGATCCGTTGCAGATTTCCTTTTTCCGCTATAGCTGCGGGCTCATTTTCCTGATTCCGGTGTTTATCAGGCTCGGGGCCTCCAACCTCGGGACCGAGCGTCTGCCGCTGCATCTGCTACGCATGTTCCTGGCCTTCGCGGCGCAGCTCGGCATCTTTATTACCGTGATCTACATGCCGCTGGCGGAAGCGACCGCCTTCATGTTCTCCAAGCCGTTGTTCACCACCGTGGTCGCCGTCTTCCTGCTGCACGAGGTCGTGACCCGGCAGCGCTGGGCGGCGACGATCGTCGGTTTCATCGGCGTGCTGGTGCTGGTGCGGCCGGGCGCAGAGGCGTTCGATCCGCTGGCGCTTGTCGCCGTCGGCTCGGCGCTGACCTTCGCCATCGCCAACGTACTGATCCGCAAGCTTTCGTCCACAGAGCCGACTGGGCGCATCCTGTTCTATTACCATATAGGCGGCGTGATCCTGTTTCTGGGACCGGCGGCGTATGTCTGGACCATGCCGGTCGGAATCGAGTGGCTGAAGCTGATCGGCATCGGGGGGCTGACGACGCTGGGTATCTTCGGGTTCATGCGCGCCTTCGCCGTGGGCGAGGCCAATGCGGTCGGCCCGGCCGAAAACGTGCGTCTGATTTACGCCGCATTGTTCGGTTATTTCCTGTTCGCCGAAATTCCGTCGGTCTGGACGGGAATCGGCGCGCTGATCATCGTCGGCAGCACCTATTACATAGCGCAGGTGGAAGCGCGGAAGCGGAGTTGATCGCCGGGCGTACAGCCGATACCGTTCGGAAACACAAAGGATCCAGACATGACAGAAACAGCAATCTTTGAACCCGGCGGATACCGCTACGTCCGCGGGCCATTCCAGTATTCCGGCGGCGTAGCCGCCGAGGACGGCTTCGCGATTGAACGCGTCCGCTTCCAGACGCCTGTGGCCATGGAAGAAGGCTTCGCTCGCATCGAGGCGTATCTCGACGGCATCGGCCGGCCCTACACGTCGTTCGCCGCCTGCGAACTGCGCTCGCCGGAGCCTTTCTCGGAGCAGGGCTTTATCGATTTTAACCGTGTCTATGTCGGCACGCTGGAACGCTGGGGTATTTTCAAGGAGGACAAGAACCCCGTGGCGCGGTCCAACGTGTGCCCGGAAGTCAACGGCCCGCCCGGTCCCAGCTTTCACGCCTTCAGCTACACCGTACCGGCGGAGGCCGGGGCGCCGCAGAGCTTCGTCATCGCCGGCTCGGCGGAAGCCGCCGAGGACGGAGACACTTACGAAGACCGCATCATCCGGCTTGGCGAAACGTCCGAGGATGCGATGCGCGAAAAGGCGCAATACGTTATCGACACGATGGAGGCCCGCATGTCCGCGCTTGACGTCGACTGGTCGCAGTCGACGGTGACACATGCCTATACGGTCCACGATCTGTATCCATTTCTGGCCGACGAGCTGGTATTGCGGGGCGCGGCTGCGGCGGGCCTGACCTGGGTGTATGCCAGGCCGCCAGTCGTGGGGCTCGAATATGAAATGGACGTGCGCGGCGTACATGCCGAACGCGTGCTCGTCTGACATTCTTAGGGGGCGGTGGGCATAGGTTTGATGGAGTTCGTCCGCCCCTATCACGTCACGCTAGCAACCTTGATGGTCCTCGGCTTCTTTAGGGGTGATTTTGGCTTCGTGCAGATTTTCGGAGCTACGGCGTGGCGCTTTTTACCGTTTTGCGCCTGCTCTGGGCGCTGTTCAATCCGCGACAGCTAAGGTTGAACCAGTTCTACCCTCTGTGCGAAGGGTTGCGCACCGACAACTGGACCCGTCATCCCTGCGTCAGCTAGGCGTTTATTCTATACATCGCGATCACGGTGATCGGGCGATGCGGAAGGGCATCCTTATGTCCGCGGGCGGAGAAAACGGGCATGAGTTCTGGGAAGAAATGCACGGATCCTTCTCTAACCTCGTCATCGTGTTGGCAATCCTGCATGTCCGGTATCCGATCCTATATCGGTTGCCGCTGGCGAGGTTCATGGTCTACCGCGACCATCGGGCCCGGCATTCTGAATGAGACGACACCTCATAAAGACCGGCCAAAAACCTGAGCCGCCAATGCCCGGGGCACCTGCGCCCGCATCCTTTGGCAGGGGCACTGCCAACGTCAGTCATAATGTGATTTCACAAGGTTGGTTCTGCGATAACGGGCATTGGGCGATCCGCATCAGCGAGGAGATAGAGCCACAGGCAGTGTCTTGTCGTTCGCGCCCACAAAGTGAAATCTGCGGAGTCGTCTTAGCCGCCAATACTTTTCTCGACGACACTCAGACCCGGAAACAGTTTTTGTCTGGAACCGGGGGTCTCATTCAGTAAAATTGTTGGCAAATACGATGAGCGGGCTGGGAACCAAGTCTTTCATCGGCCACAAACTGGAGAACAAGACATGAATCCCGTCGCCATGCCGTCCGCCAATGTTCCGTCCATGCGGGAGCGCGTTACTGACGCCGAGTGGGTCGCGCGGATCCAACTCGCGGCTCTCTACCGGATTGCCGCCTACATGGGCCTGGAGGACCTGACCGCTAACCATTTCGCCGCGCGGGTGCCCGACGCGCCGAACCGTTTCCTGATCAAGCCGACGGCGCTGTTGTTTTCCGAGGTCACGGCGTCGAACCTCTGCTGCTACGACGAAAACCGCGAGCTGGTCTACGAAACCGAACATACGTCGAGCCCCGCGGGCCCGCGTATTCATGGCTCGGTGCTCGACGCGCGGCCGGAGGTCATGGCGACGATCCACCTGCACACTACGGCGGGCGCCGCGGTTTCGGCGATGGATTGCGGTCTTAAATTCATCTCCCAGTCGGCGATGCGGTTTGCCGGGCAGGTGGCTTATCACCGCTACGAGGGTCTGGTCCACAAGGATGAAGAGGGGCCACGCCTGATCGCTGATCTGGGAAACAAGCACGTGATGTTCCTCGAAAACCACGGCACGCTGATCACCGGCCGGTCAGTCCCCGAATGCTTCCTGCTGCACCACTATCTCGAACGCGCCTGCGAGATCCAGGTGGCGGCGATGGCGTCCGGCGCGACGCTGAAAGAACCGCCGATGGAGGAATGTTTGAAGATGGCGCAGGGCTGGGCCGAAAACCGCCCGCCGCCGGCCGACGAACTGGTCGGCGACCGCGATTTCCAGGCGATGGTACGCAAGGTGGAAGCACTTGACCCCGGGTTCCGGGAGTAGGGGGAGACAAATTTGAAAAACCGCTCCCCCTTGAGGGGGAGGGTGCTTAGAATTCGGTGTTTCCCGACTATGACACCCCGGCGATAGCAGGGATCCCCCGCCGTTATCCCACCGTCTTCTCCATTTCCGCTACCATACGTTCCCGTTCCTCGGCCTCGGTCTTTGTCATCCCCCAGGTCGGCGGGATTTTAAGGTATTCATCTTCTTCCGGCGTGTTTTGGCGTCCCAGCACCTTGTTCCGGTGCGGGAAGCGGCCGAAGCGCTGTATGGCCTCACGATGGCCGAGGGCGGACTGCATCGATTTCTCGTCGCCGAACGCCCGGTATTTTTCTACCGCCTTATCCTGATCCGCGAGCGTCTCGCTGTGCACCAGCGGCAGGTAGAAGAATTTGCGCGGCTCCAGGCTAAGCGCTTCGTCGTATCCTCGCGCCAGTGCGAAATGTGACGTGGCGCAGGCTTTAGCATCCGTGTGAAACGCCTTGCCGGTGCCGCGATAGATATTGCGCGGGAACTGGTCGAGCGAAATTACCAGCGCCAGGCATTCCGGCGCACTGCCGCGCAGGTGATCCAGTTCGCCTGCCGCGGCGCGTTCGTGGACGCTTTCGAATTTCTCGATCAGCGCCCGATCGAATGCCGGCGTCGACTTGAACCACAAATCGTTTTTCTCGATGTTTGTCGTCAGGTCAGCGGTGCCGAACCAGAAAGCGAGAATGTCTGCGGCTATCTTATCCATACGGGATTCCTAATCGAAAATCTTGATACCCAGCGGCGCGGACTTGCCGCCGTTTGTGGGCGATGTATCTGCCGGGCAGGCGGACACGGCAGCGAGGATGTCCATCTCGGCGCGCATATCGATGTAGTCGCTCGGGCCGACCTCGGTCGGTAGAATGGTGAATCCGCCGTCTTCGTGCAGGTCGACGTTCATAAAGACGTTGAAGATATCGAACACCTCGTCGCCGGAGATGCCGTAGGGCGCGAGCGCCTCGGTCAGGTTTTCCTGACATGACCGGTGACCACTCTCGATATTGTCGCGTAGCTGGTAAAGCCGCGTCGAGCAGCGTCCGCCCATATTGCCCCAGTGATTGCCGCAGGTATCGTCGACGACCGTCATCATGACGTTCTCGCGAGGCGGCTTTGAATAGAAGTATTTGAAGCTTTTCGACGTGCCGGTGCCGCAGATCACGTTGATGGCCCAGGATTGGCCGCAATGCCACCATTCCCGGTAGTCGTGTGCGTTGTAGAACACGCAGTCGCCGACTTGCTTCCCGTCGACCTGGTGAATGCGGAACGTTTGCCCTTTTTTGACTTCGAAGGCGCGCCCGTGACGGGCCGGTATGATGAATGCGTCGGCGATGGGTCCGGTCACGCTATTGCTTCCGGTCGCTCTGGGTCCAGTCGTGATCGGCGATGTCGAAGACCAGCCCGTTGGGGTCCTTGTATTTGGTCTCTGCGTCGACGCCGTGGGATGTTGTCGGGCAGTTCCATGAAGAACTCGCCGCCCAGCTCGACCGCCTTGTTGGCAGTCGCTTCCTTGTCGTCCACGATGAAACCGATGTGATGCAGCCCGGCCCAGTCCGGCCCGTTCCTGCCGCCCTTAGTGCCTTCCGGGAAATGCAGCAGGGTCAGGTTCATCGTGCCGTCCGACAGCATGATGGCATTGCCGTATTCGCTTTCCACGTCACAGACGCGGTCGAGGTCGAACAGTTTCTCGTAATATGCGGCGCTTTCCTGCAGGTTGGGCACCTGCATGGCAATATGTCGCAGCTTGGCCATCGCCGAATTCCCCTTTTCAATCAGTTTGCTGCTGCTATTTTGCGGCGATCCGCCTAAGCTGTCCACATGCGCATCAAAGACATTCGCGAGCGCCCGGTGTCGCTCTCAGATCCCATGTCCAACGCCGGGATCAGCTACCTGCAGATGACCGCTTCCGCCGTCGCCATTGAGATAGATGCCGGCGACAGAGGCACAATTACGGGTTATGGATTTTCCTCGGTCGGCCGCTACGCGCAGAGCGGGCTGATCGCCGAGCGGTTCGCACCGCGCCTCCTGGCCATCGAAGACGTGGAAGGGGCCGACGGCGGGCTCGATCCAGTCCGCGGCTGGGCGTCGATGATGGCCAACGAAAAACCGGGCGGCGATGGCGACCGGGCCGGAGCCGTCGGCGTGCTCGACATGGCGCTGTGGGATGCTGCGGCGAAGATCGAAGGCATTCCGCTGTGGCAGCTGCTGTCGAAACGCTATAACGAGGACAAGCACCATGAACGGGTCCCCGTGTACGCGACCGGCGGGCACTATTATCCCGATGGCGATCTCGCGGCGCTGAAAGCCGAGATCAAAGGCTACCTCGATCAGGGATACCACCGCATAAAGATCAAGTGCGGTCAGGGCGATCTGGCCAGCGACTGCGCCCGGATCGAGGCGGTGTTGTCATTGCTGGCCGGCGACGGATCGCGCCTGGCGGTCGATGTGAACTGCATGTGTTCGACCTCCGGCGCGACGCAGGAAATGGCGGATGCCTACACGCCCTATGATCTCGCATGGATCGAGGAACCGGGCCATCCGCACGACTTCGAACTGCTGACCGCGCTTGCTGCGTATTACGACGGCCCGATCGCAACCGGCGAAAATCTGTTTTCGATGTCGGAAGCCTACAACCTGCTGAGCTATGGCGGATTGCGTGCCGACCGGGACCTGATCCAGTTCGATCCCGCGCTATCCTACGGCATGGTCGAGTACGCGAACATCGTGCGGCTGGCAGAGGCCGGCGAATGGCCGCGGTCGCAGATGGTGCCGCATGCCGGGCATCTGCTGGCCTATCACGCGGTGGCCGGACTGCAGCTCGGCGCGCACGAGATCGCCGCGCGGCCCGATTTCATTCTCGGCGGGCTGCAGGAAGAGGTCGAGATATCGAACGGGTCCGGCTCTCTGCCGCAGAATCCCGGTATCGGTTTCGAAACCCACGCGCAGCTGTGGGCGGTTCTGAAAGACCTTTAGGTCGCCGACGCCGCGCCAAAAGTTCGCTATATATGCCTTATCAGTTCTCAACGGCGGGAGGCCGAAAAATATGTCCCAGACAGTGAAAGCAATCAGAATCCACAAAACCGGCGGACCCGAAGTCATGAAATGGGAAGACGTCGAGGTCGGCGATCCGCAGGCGGGCGAGGTGCTGCTCCGCCATACCGTGGCGGGGCTGAACTTCATCGACATCAATCACCGCGCCGGTACCTATCCGCTGCCGTCTTTGCCGGCGGTAATCGGCATGGAAGCCGCCGGCGTGGTCGAAGCGGTCGGGGACGGCGTTGAAGGGTTCGCGCCGGGGACCAGGGTGTCGCATTGCATGAATGTCGGCGCCTATTCCGAAAAAATGATCATTGCCGCCGACAGGCTGATCCGCCTAGCCGACCATACGCCCGATGAGGTCGCCGCGGCGGCGACGCTGCAGGGGCTTACGGCGCACTACCTGCTGCACGAATCCTGGAAACTAGAGGCCGGCGACACTGTCCTGGTGCAGGCGGCGGCCGGCGGCGTTGGACTGCTGTTGTGCCAGTGGGCCGCTCACAAGGGCGCGACGGTAATCGGCACCGTCGGCAATGACGAAAAGGCCGAATATGCGGCAGAGCACGGCTGCGCCCATCCCATCGTCTATACGCGCGATGATTTCGCCGACAGGGTGCGCGACATCACGAATGGGCGGGGCGTCGAAGTCGTTTACGACGCGATCGGCAAGGATACCTTCGAGAAGGGTTTGACCTGTCTGGCGGAGCGCGGACGTATGGTGTCCTACGGCGTGGCGTCGGGACCGATCGGACCCGTCGATCTGCGGGTGTTACGGCCGCTCTCCGGCTCGGTCGCCTGCGGCGGTCTGGGGAATTTCATCAGGGACCCGGCGGAACGCGGCGCGAATGCCAACGAGCTCTTCAGCCTGATAGCCGACGGCAAGTTGAAAATGGAAATCAACCAGCGTTACGCCCTGTCGGATGCGGCCAAGGCGCACGCGGATCTAGCGGGCCGCAAAACGACAGGGTCGAGCATCTTGACGATCTGACGCCCGGCCTGCAGCGGCCGACGCGCCAGAGGTATTTTTCATGCTTATATCCTGAAACGTGCTGCCTCTTTGCACAGAGTTTTTTCTAAGGGTGCTAACTTCAGGCCAGCGGCGCAGGACGGACCTCCCCAACCGGACCTGAGCCTGGCCTGGAGGCAACCGCGCGGCGGGTACACCGGTCTTAGTCTAACCCCGCAATAGACTTATTTTATGGCGAAATATTGAAGATTAGAATTTGCCCGGTTCGTACCGGTTTGTCTCGTCCGGACCTTTGCTGCCCTCAGGTTCTAGGGTGATATCGAAGTTTAGTTCGACAAGTACGCCGTTGGGGTCGTAGACGAAAAGCTGCCATAGGTTGAAAGACGGTATATCGAACTGCCGCCAGTCTAGTTTTCGGGCCTCACAGATTTTGCGCATTTCGTCGAAACCGTGGGCGGACAGCGCGATGTGGTCGATGGCGGCCGAACCGCGATCGTGGCCGCCATCGCCGTTCTTCGCCGCGTCGCCGCCATAGAGGTGGATCATCGTTTCGCCGAACTGAAGCCAGGCGCCCGGAAAACCGAAATCCGGCCGTTCCACGGAGTGCGATCCGATCACTTCGTTGTAAAAGGCGACGGTCGCATCGACATCGCTGGTCTTGATGGCGAGATGGTGCAGGTCGGTTGCGGGCATGGTCGTTACCTCCTACTGGCTCATGAGTTGTCGCCACGCCGAATACTGGGCGCGGAGCGGCAGTTCGCTGGTTCCGACCTCGCCGATCTCGCCGCCGTCGTCGTGGGCCCGGTCGTGGCCCAGGCCGCGCGACAGATCGATCCAGTCGGTGTCCGCTTCGTCCAGCGCGACCTGGATATTGTTGAACATGGCGATGTCGTCGGTCGTGATCTGGGAAGCCGGCGAATTGAGCGCGCTGAGAAAACGCACGCTGCGCCGGTACATTTCCTCCGGCGCGTCCTTCAGGCGGAAGCACATGGAATGCACGATGGTGCAATCGACGCTGACCGGCTGCAGCAGGCGCATCTGCTGGTGTTTCGGATTCAGGATCAGGTTGGGGTAGATCAGGTGGTTGAAGGTGTCCCAACCCATGATGTCTTCCGCCCGGTTCTCGCCATAGGCATCGATCATCGATTTCCGGTATTGTGCGACGACGGGATCTTCGTCGGTCGTCTGGGTGATCGGACCTTCCTTGTAGAATCCGCCCATATAGGAATGACCGCCGGGAAAGCCGTGGATTTCGACCTCGTCCATCATCGCCAGCGGCAGGCCGTTGCCTTTGAACATCTGCAGAGCGTGATCTTCTTCGCCGTCCTGCAGATCGTCAGCGACGGACTGCGCGGCATCGACCGATGACGCATGCACGATCGACGCATGCATCAGGTCGTTGGCGTTCTCCATATGGAGTTTCCAGTTGCCCTTGTAGCGCTGGCGGAACCCGCCGCCGGTCATTTCGATTTCGCCGCCGGGCGCACGGTCGATCATGTTGTCGATCGCCCGGGTCATCGGACCCAGATAGTCGGCGAGCGACCGGCCCTCCGCGGCGCGGCTGGCGAAAACGAACCCGCGGTAGCTTTCCACCCGGGCCGCACGATCGAGCGCCAGCGCCGGGTCATTCGGATCGATCTTGCCGTTATAGCCTTTGCCGTGGGGAATACCGATAAGCGAGCCATCGGTCGAAAACGCCCAGCCGTGATAGGGGCAGATGAAACGCTTTTTCGCTCCGCGGCGAGCACTGCACACTTTCATGCCACGATGGGTGCAGCGATTGGCGAAGACGTATATTTCGCCGTCCGAATGCCGGGCGACAATCATGGGCCGGTCGCCCATGTGGGCGGTGACGTACTGGCCGGGTTCGGCGATCTGGCTTTCATGGGCGACGAACAGCCAGGCGTTGCCGTAGATGCGGTCCATTTCAGCATCGAATATCGCCGGGTCGGTATAAACGCGCCGGTGGACGCGGCCTTCGGGCGCGAGGTCGGAATACGTATCGGTCATGGGCGGAATAAAAGCATCCTTGCGCGCCGTCGTAAACGGCGTAAGGCCACTGGTTGCGAAGTTTGAAGAACGATAATCTGGCTTCGGGACACCGGCGGAGGAAGCGGCATGACCATAGAGACCGAAAAAGCGCTGAGAGATCGTTACCCCGATCAGTCGAAGATCGTCCGGCTGAAGGCGCTGCCGGCCATCGACGAACACATCGCGCGTTTTATTTCCTTGTCGCCGTTTCTGGTGATCGGGTCCAATCATCCCGACCGCGGCACCGACGTCAGTCCGCGCGGCGACGCGCCGGGTTTCGTCAGGGTGATCGATTCCAATACGGTCATGATCCCCGACCGGCCGGGCAACAACCGGCTGGATACGCTGTCCAATATCACCGCGAACCCGGATGTGGGGCTGGTGTTCATGATCCCAGGCGTCGAGGAGACGGCACGCGTGAACGGCCGCGCCCGGATCGTGACCGATGAGGACCTGCTCGGCGATTTTGCTGTCAACGGCAAGATACCGCGCAGCGCGATCCTGATCGACGTCACGGAGGCCTATCTGCACTGCGCCAAGGCCCTGAAACGGTCGAAACTGTGGGAAGACGATTACCGGATCGAACGCGGCGAACTGCCGACGCTGGGTAAAATGGTGTCAGATCAGATCAACGGCGAAATCAGCGTCGAGGATGCCGAGGCGGGGGTGGAGATCAGCTACCGCGACCGGATGTATTGATCGGGGCCCCGGTCACGCCGGGACGAACGCCCCGACCGGGTTGTCGACGTTTTTCAGCTCGTGCTGGCCCACCGACGTCATCGGCACGGAAGTCCGGGCGGCGAACTCCGCCGAACAGATGACCTGTTCGCTTAGGCGGCCCGCCAGCGCTTCCAGCCGAGCGCACAGATTGACGGCCGGGCCGATCACTGTGAAATCGAGCCTGTCGTGCGCGCCGACATTGCCGTACATCGTGTCGCCGACGTGCAGCGCGATGCCGAAATCGAGCGGCGGTTTGTTTTCGCGGCCACGTCGCCGGTTGAGGATTTTCATGTTCTCGGCCGCGAGTTCCGCCGCTCCCAGCGCGGCGTCGCAAACAGCGGACATCTCCTCGTCGCTGCCGATCCGGAAAATGCCCAGCACCGCATCGCCGATATATTTCAGCATCTCGCCGCCATGGGCGTGGATCGGGCCGGAGACGGCCTCGAAATAATCGTTCAGGACGGCGATCAGGAAATCGAGCGGAATCCGGTCCGACAGGCTGGTGAATCCGCGCAGGTCGCTCATGAACAGAACCGACCGGATCGTCGTACCGTCGCCGCGTTGAATGTCGCCGGCGTAAACGCGCCGTCCCGCTTCGCGCCCGAGATAGAGATCAAGGACGCTTTTGGTCATTTCAGCGCGCGATTGCAACTCGATCACCACCGCGAGGGCCGGCCGCAGCGCCAGCAGACGGTCAATATCGGCGTCCGAAAAACCGCCCTCGGCCTGGGTCGACCATGACGTGCGATACACGTTGCCGTCGCTGCGCGGCAGGGCGATGGCGATGTAGTCGGTGCCGCCGTCGTCGCGCAGCTCTTCCAGCAGCGGAAATTCGGCCTCGGATTTGGGGTCCGGCAGGCGGCGGCGCACGTATTCTTCGCCTTCATTGAGCAACCTGTAGGGACTGCCCTGATACTGATCCGTGCGCTGTATGCCGTGATGGACATCGGTTTCTGTGACGCTGGCCGCGCCGCGCTCCCAGATATAGGCCTTTGCCAGCAGCTCCGGGTGCAACACGCCGACGCTGAATGTCGCGCGGTCCAGTGGCATGCCGCCGTCGCAGAGCCGGGTGACGAGCTGTTCGAGCACGTGCCGGCAGGAGGGCAGGGTCGGCGCATCGGCCAGCAGCCAGTCGAATATCTTGTCGTCGGACATCCGCGTCACATAAGGGAGGGTTGCTTGCGGATCAATGGCCATGCGGTTTCGAAAGATTTATCCTGATGCCGTCATGAAGACCAACGGCTTCGAATCCTTCAACGAGTTCTGGCCCTACTACCTGTCGGAACACAAAGACCCGAACGCGCGCCTGCTGCACGTGGTCGGCACCGCGTTGGCGATGGTGTTCGTCGCGATGCTGATGCTGTCGGGCAATCTGTGGTTTCTCGCCGCCGCGGCGGTCGCCGGCTACGGGCTCGCCTGGGCGGCACATTTCTTCATCGAACGGAACCGGCCGGCGACGTTCCGCTATCCGGTCTGGTCGCTGCTGGGCGACTTCCGCATGTTCGCGCTGTATTGTACCGGACGGCTGGATACGGAACTCAGACGCCACGGCATCGATACTTGACCCTTACAGACCTGAACAGCGCCGCCCGGAACCGATGGGCCATACTTCCCGCCAACCTGCGCGCGGTGCTGTTCGTGTCCATGGGCGCGATCCTGCTCACCGTGATGGCTGTGTTCGTGAAAATCCTCGGCGAAAGGATGTCGGCGGCGCAGCTGATGTTCTGCCGGGCGCTGGTCGGATTTCTGATTTTCGCGCCGTGGCTGCTTGCGACCGGCGGCTTCGATGTCATCCGGACGACCCGCCCGCTGATGCATCTGCAGCGCGGGTTCTGGGGGGCGTGCGGCAATTTCTGTTTTTTCTACGCCATCACCCATCTTGTGCTGGCCGATGCCATGGCGCTGCAGTTCTCGCGTCCGCTCTTCATGATCCTTCTGGCGTTTCTGTTCCTCGGAGAAATCGCCGGCCGGCAGCGGATTGCGATTACCCTCGTCGGTTTCGTCGGGATTCTGGTCATGCTGCGGCCGTTCGGCGGAGGCTTCGACCCCGACGGGATCGTCGCCGTCGCGGGCGCGGTGTTCGGCGGGATGGTGGTGATCTGCATAAAGAAGCTGGCATCGACCGAACCGACGCGAAGGATCATCTTCTATTATGCGTTCTACATGATGCTGTTTTCCGCCATACCGGCGGCGTTCTTCTGGACCCATCCGACATGGAACGAAGTGTGGGTCCTGATCCTTATCGGGTTTCTGGGCATACTGGGCCAGTCCTGTATCACCCACGGTTTCACGCTGGGCGAGGCGACCGTCACGGTACCGTTCGATTACATGCGCATCGTCTATTCGGCGATCTTCGGTATCCTGCTGTTCGCTGAAATCCCCAGCTGGTGGAGCGTCGCCGGCGCCGTGCTGATCGTCGGCAGCAATCTGTATCTGGTGAAGCGCGGCTGAGCGTCGAAATTCTTTACAGTCGCTGCGCTTCCGAGGCGTTAAACGGTTCTAACCACTTCAAAATAATAACTTTTGTTTTCTGGCATATGATTTGCATCATAAGCGGGCGGGTAGGCAGTCGATGTTCAGGAGTAAAATTGATGCGCACTACCCCGACCCTCAGAAAAGCCGCCTTATTCGCCTTTGCCGCCCTGATTCTGTCCACGACAGGTACTCATGCCGCGGTTCTGTTCTCCGAAAATTTTGAAGGCCACAGTCCGGGCGGCGTCGTCGCCGGCACGAACGGCTGGGCCGGGGGCAACATAAACACGAACAGCAGCGCCAGTTTCGGTGGCAGCACAGTCCTCGACGGAACGGATTTCTCCGGTACCGTAGACGGCTTCGCTCTCGTGGAGCGTCAGTTCGGAAACCTCAACGGGTCCGGCAACGTTTACGAATTTTCCGTCGATGTCTTCGGTCAGACCTTTTCGCTGCGGTCTCACAACGCGGCGATGGGGCTCGGGTCAAGCGCGGGCAGCACTTTGGCGAGGGACGGGGCCCACTGGACGGTGCTTTACGACAAGGACAACGTCCCCGGAAAGACCGGTTTTCTGCTCGATGCCCACGGGATGACCGGAAACGCGTCGGCCTTCGTGCCCCAGGACGGTCCGTTCGACCAGATTGACGTCCTAAAGATCATCATTGATAGAAATTCGAGCGAGGTATACAGCGCCTTGGATTTCGGTTCAGGCTTGGTTGAAACTTCGCGCTTCGCCGTTTAGACCAGCCAAATCGCGGCGATCGACTCGGTTTTCGGTTTTACGGATTTCCGGTCGGCCAATATTGGGGGATCGTTTGCCAGCACGGCACTGGGCACCCGTTCCGGAGGCGCACAGTGGGACAATATCCTTGTCACGGACGACAGTGTCGAAGTCCCGGAACCGGGTTCGCTGGCGGTCTTCGGGCTTGGGCTGCTCGGCCTCGGTTTCCTCCGGCGGCGCCGCCCTTAAACGAAGACGATTATAACGAAATTAAAACGGCGCCCTTCGGGCCGTCTTTTTTCTTTGCTCGGACGGGTTGATCCCCGATCATCCGCGCGCGAAATTCAGGCCATGACACCGATACGAAAATTCGACCGAAACAAGCTGGCCGTCGGTCTGTTCGGCTCCAACTGCGACGGTGGGCTGGCCTGTTCGACGTTCCCCGACCGCTGGGACGCGTCGTGGGACAACTGCCGGGAGCTTGCCGTCCGCGCCGACGATGCCGGGATTGATTTCATGCTGCCGCTGGGGCGCTGGATCGGATACGGCGGCGAGACCAACCACAACGGGTCTAACTACGAGACCATAACGTGGGCGTCGGGCCTTCTCGCCGCCACGAACAACATCATGGCGTTCGGCACCGTGCACGTGACCGCGCACGCGCCCGCGGTAGCGGCCAAGCAGATGGTGACGGCGGATCACATCGGCGGCGGACGGTTCGGTCTGAACATCGTGTGTGGCTGGTACCAGAAGGAATTCGACATGCTCGGCGTCGATCTCGGCGAGCATGCGCGCCGCTACGATCTCGGCCAGGAATGGATCGACCTCGTCACCCGGATCTGGACGGAGGACGAACCGTTCGATTTCGAGGGTGAATTCTTCCAGACCAGGGGCACGGTGCTGAGCCCAAAGCCGGTCAGCAACGTCCGCCCGATGGTCGCCTGCGCCGGCACGTCGGGCAGGGGGCGCGAATATGCGGTGAAGAACGCCGATATGCTGTTCCATACGTTCTACGATTACGGAAAGTTCCACCAGGACTGCGCGGATCTCCGCAAGGCGGGGCATGCCATCGGACGCGATATCGGGCTGTTCACGAATATCGGCGTGGTGTGCCGGCCGACGCAGAAGGAAGCGGAAGAGTACCACCATTATTACGCGGTCGAGCATGCCGACACCGAGGCGTGCCGCATCATGATGGTGGAGCGAGGGATCGACACCGACGATATCTCGGAGGAAGACCGCCGGCGCTTTCACATGCGCGCTGCGACCGCCAACGGCGCGACGCCGGTGGTCGGTGATCCAGACAGCGTGGCCGATCAGCTGGCGCAGCTGTCGGATGCGGGCGCCGATGCGGTGGCCATGGGATTGCCGAACTACTTGACCGATCTTCCGATTATCGTCGACGAAGTGCTGCCCCGGCTTGAGGCAAGAGGATACAGGACGGCGGCTAACTGATCGACGGGTCGGCGTGCAGCCGGTCGACGACGAAATCAACGAAGGCCCGGACTTCTCTCAACGCCATTCTACCTTCCTGGTGAATGACGTGAACGAGTTGCGGCGGCAGTTCGAAGTCGTTCAGCACGGTAACGAGGTCGCCTGAGGCGATGCGGGCGGCAATCTGAAAGGAACGAAGCCGCGTCAGTTCCCAGCCCTGGGCAGCGAAGTCGCGTGGGGCATCGTTCGTGTTCAGGCGGAGCTGCGGTGCAATCCTGACGGAAAAGGGGCTACCGTTATTCTGAAACGGCCAGGCCGAAGCCGCGCCATCCGGCGATGCGTGGATCAGTCGGTGATCCGGCAATTCCCTCGAGCGCTGACCCCGTTGTCGCGTCCGTTTCCCGCAAACCGGACCGATTCTGATAAATTCGGGCTTCTGACCCATTGGCAGGAGCCCGCCATGCCCAGCAGACTGTCCGCATTCGGCATTACCTTCGGCATTGCCGCCCTGATGACCTATGTGATGGTGACCGGGCGGGATCTGCTTATCCCGTTCGCGATCGCGGTGATGATCTGGTACGTGATCATCGCGCTTTCCCGCCTGCTCGAGGTTCATCTGAAACTGCCGGGCTGGCTGTCGCTGACGGCCTCGATCGTGTTCTTTCTGGTCGTGCTCGGGCTGATCGTCGAGATGATCAGCGGCAATATTGCGTCCGTGCGCGATGCGGCGCCGGTATACCAGGCCAACCTCGAAAAACTGGTCCAGCGCGGCATGACGCTCGGTGTGTTCGAAGAAGTGCCGACCATCGCCCATGTGATCGATCAGGTGGACGTGAAAGCCGTCATCGGCGGTGTCGCCGGTGCCGTCGCCAAAGTCGCCGGCAATGCCGGGCTGATCCTGATCTACGTCATCTTCCTGCTGGCCGAACAGCGCACGTTTTCACGCAAGATCGAGGCGCTTTTCCCCGAAACGGAGCGGCGCAAGGAAGTGCAGTTTATCCTCTCGGATATCCAGAAACGCACGCAGACCTATATAGCCGTCAAAACACTGCTGAGCCTGCTGACCGGCGTAATCAGCTATGTGGTGCTCGTCGCCGTGGGGCTGGATCTCGCGGGTTTCTGGGCGTTCGTTATTTTCCTTCTGGCGTATATCCCGACCATCGGCTCGTTGCTGGGGGTGATTTTTCCGGCGCTGATGGCGCTTCTGCAGTTCGGCGGCGGCAGCGAATTTCTGATCATCGCCGTGGGCCTCGGTGCCGCGCAGCTCGTCATCGGCAACGTGCTCGAACCGCGCATGATGGGAAAATCCCTGAACCTTTCGTCCCTGGTCGTGATCGTCTCGCTGGCGGTGTGGGGCTCCATCTGGGGTGTGACCGGCATGTTCCTGTCGGTTCCCATCACGGTCGTTTTGATGATCGTTCTGGCGGAATTCAAGCAGACACGGCCGATTGCCATTCTGCTCAGCGCCGACGGAAAAGTCTGAGATTCGGTCAAAACCCAATGAAGGTATTGAGCAAATCGCGGAAATGCCTATTAAAAGAAGGATCGGTGGAGGTTTATCCGAAATTTCCGGGCGGTTGGCTAATGTTTAATAAAGGGGCTTTCCCATGAGTGCTTTGCGTAAACTACTTATTCTGACGGCGTCCGGCGCGCTTCTCGCGGCGTGCAGCGGACCCGATATTGCCATGCTGAAAAGCATGCCCAGCAAGGGCACGGCGTTCGACAAGGGCTTGCAGGCCGGATACATCCAGCTTGCGGAGGACGAAGCCAAGGAGCAGGATTTTGCCGACGCCGATCACTTCGGCAATAAGGCGACCATGGCGGCGAACGGACAGAATGTCCTGCCCGACCGTCTGTACGAACGTAAAGTGCCGAAGAAATACCAGGCCGAGCTTCAGGCCGGATGGCGGCGTCTGACTCTGGCGCGTACGCATGGCGGCAAGACCAAGGCTCCGCAGGAGCTGGCGACCGCGCAGACGATGTATGACTGCTGGATCGAGGGAGCCGAAGAAGACATCCAGCGGATCGATATTTCCCGATGCCAGATCGGGTTCAACGCGGCGATGGCTCAGGTCGATGCCGCGATGAAAGAGAAGAAGATGGCCGCACCGGCGCCGAAAGCGCCGAGCAAGGAAAGCCATCTCATCTATTTCTCGCACAACAGTGCGACGCTCGCACCGTCATCCGCGATTGTCATCAACGACGCGGCGGCATCGATCGGCAAGGGAGCAAAGGCGACCTTCGTGATCGGTCACACGGATACGTCCGGCAGCGACGCCTATAACAAGCAGCTTGCCGACCGGCGCGCGAATGCCGTCATCGACGCGCTGCGCAAGGCGGGCGTGAAGGCGCGTATCAGCAAGGTTGTCGCCGGCGAGCGCGACCCCAAGGTCAAGACCAAGGATGGTGTGCGCATGGGCGTGAACCGCCGGGTCGAGATCGCGATCCTGCGCTAACGCGTTCCCGGAAAAACGCTGACGGGCGGGTGCTTCGGCGCCCGCCCGTTTTCGTTTCATCGTCGAAAGAGGATGTGCACCCGCCCCATGGCGGGTTTTTTTGCGTTCAGGCGGTCGGCAGATCCAGCTTCACGTCCTCGCAGAACATGTACCCGCCGCCATGGACGGTCTGTATGAACTGGCTGTCGTTGTCGCCCGGGATTATTTTTTTACGCAGCCGCGACACATGGATGTCGATCGTGCGGTCGTAGCCTTTCATTTCCCGTCCGCGGACGGCTTTGACCAGTTCTGCGCGCAACATCTGGCGGTTGCTGTTCTTGACGAACACCTCGAGAAGCGCGAACTCACTGGTGGTCAGAGAAATATCTTCGCCGCCCGGCGCCGTCAGGCGCCGATGAACGAAATCCAGTTTCCAGCCGGCAAACTGCGCGGCGATCGCATTGTCAGCAGGGTTCACTTCGTCCCGTGCCAGCCGGCGGGACAGACTGTTTATCCGGGCCGACAATTCGCGCAGTTCGAACGGTTTCTGGAGATAGTCGTCCGCGCCCAGTTCGAGCGTCAACACGCGATCCGCCATATCGCCCTTACCGCTGAGGATAATGATGCCGACGCTGGAATTGGCGCGGATGTATTGCGTCAGCGCGACGCCGTCCTCTTTCGGCAGGTCGAGGTCGAGCAGGACGAGCTCGATTGATTCGCGCTCCATCGCGGCGCGCATTTCCTCGCCGTCTTCCGCCATGACCGGACAGTGGCCGCGGTCCCTGAGATATTCCGCGATCATCGACGAAAACGCAGGGTCGTGATCGACTATCAGGATGCACAATTGTTCCGAGTTCATTTAGGCAGCCCCACACTCACCTACCTGACATTAGGGCAGTATGGTGCAGCGCCGGAAGCACGGCAACATGCTGAAACAAACTGATATATAAATTTTATTGTAGATTCAGTCGTTTCACGGCTTTCTTTCAATAGACAAATGCAGAAGATTCGAGCCAGAGACCCGCGAGCAATGACAACAAGCGCCTACTGGTCGTCGACAATCAGGTGGAAATTACCGACCTCATCCGGGAAATAGCGGGGGCCGAGGGATGCGAGGTCCATGCGATCCAGCTAACCGAGGCTGACGCATACAGCCAACTCGACGACGATAGCCAAGCCGTGGCGATGGAAATCGACCGTGCACTCGGCGCACCCGACCCAGCGCGCCCTGAGCCATCGCACATTGAATCGGAGGCTAGCGATGAATGATCTGAAGCACTGGCAATTCAGCCTTCGCCTCGAAATTCTGGAGCCTTACTCCGACTTGAATATAGAGCATCGTGGTGCCGAAAAGCACGTGGAGTTTCGACCGCTGGAAGATGAGACTCTGGAGGCCGTCGAGCACGTACTTGAGCGCCGTGCAGGACAGATGAAAGCCCTGGCTCAGGTCGCTATCTTTGATGCCTCGAGCCGGAATGTGCGGAGATTGGTCTGCGAGCGCTAATGTGCGGACGCTTACACCCCCGATCGTGTTAAAGGGTAACTGGCACTATGTTTTATAGTTACCGCTATTTAGTGTATTTTTTACGTCTTGGAATATTAAGGATTAACTCGGCCGCTTTCGGTCGCAGTATATCCTCATCATTATGACCAGGATACAGGGTGGGCTGGCGACGCTGGATCTCGGTATCAATCCGGTCGATCAGTTTCTCGCACTCTTCCACGTTTTCGCCTCGCCCAATGGACGCATATGCAATGCGTCGACCATTCAGCAGTTCTTTTTCCGTAATGTAGCGAAAGTCTGTCAGGCGCCGGTGGATGGTGCGGGCTTCTCAGTCTTTGTCGTGTCAGTGTGCGAGCCGCAGCCGTCGGCAAATGCAGGGGCCGTGGCAAAAGCCATCATCAGTGCAGCGAGAATGAACAAGCGTTTCATGCTAGGTCTCCAATTTGTTACACAGAAGTACGCTGTCGGGCGCTAATCGGATCTCTGCGCTTTCATCCTCCGATACGCATTCTCGTAGAACAATCTTCCCAGTGCCGGCACGCAAGGAACTGCCGCCGAAATCGCCGCAGACGAGTTGAGGCAGGCGAACCGCTCCTATCCGAAATAGCCCAGAAACTGCCACCACAGATACAGGAGCGGCATCATGACGATCCAGGCGGTCGCGCACATCGCGAGGATCATCCGCGCCAGTTGTCCGGCGGAAATTCCGCCCAGATGGGCCGCCAGGATGAAAGGCGGAAACTGATACGCGAAAAAGGCCATCGCCCAGCTTAAGGGCTGGGTCAGCAGCACGGTTTTCAACGGCCATCCGGTTGCCAACGCGATATCGGCGGCCAGGGTGCTCATGATCGCCGGCTGTCCGGGGACAGTCGTCACCAGGCTCATCGCCGAGCCCACGCCGCCCACGATGGCGAAATTCAGAAAATCCTGTCCCGCGTGAAGCGGCACGGTGTCGAACAGGAAACGGCTGATATATGTGCCGAGCCCCGCCTTGGCGACGACGGCCCCCATACCGATTACGCCCGCGACGAAGAACCAGGGCGCATAGGAAATCTTGCCCATCATGATCGACGCCGGAACCATCCCGGCGCGCGGCAGCATGCAGATTACCGCCGCACCCAGCGCCACCCAGGCAGGCGAAACGCCATGCGCGAAATCCGTCAGCCAGAGACCGAGCGCCGCCGTCAGGACGATGATCAGGCGTGTCTGTTCGGCGGACGATCTTGCCGGCGGCATCGCTGAGCCGGTGTTTTCGATCCGGTCCGGGAACAGCGTCCGGCAGATAAGCGGAACGGCGATCATCGAGACCAGACCCATGACCGGGAAATTGGCGGTCAGATATTCGGCATAGGTGAACTTGAGACCGTGAATGCTCTCCGCCGCGCCCAGCCAGCCCAGATTGGGAACGGCCGCCGGCAGGACGGCGAGGCCCGGATAAATCGATCCCGCGGCGACGGCGAGTCCCATGCCGGCGCGGCCCCGGCTGCCTGGCTCGAACCCCACCTGATCGGTCAGCGCCATGAAGATCGGCATCATGATGACGATACGGCCCGTGTTCGACGGAATGATGAAACACAGGACGGCGCCGACCAGTGTGACGCCGCACAGGATTCCGAAATAGCTGCGCGGGAAGATTTTCAGCAGGCCGCTGGCAAGCGTGCGACCGAAACCCGTTTCCTGGACGGCGGCGCCGATGATCAGCCCGCCGAAGATCATCCACACGGCGGCCGAGTGAAAACCGGAGAACACCGTCGGCCCCCCCGCATCCGTCAGCACCATCGCCAGAAAGAAGAAGATGATCGCGGTGAAGTATTCCGGCACGACGCCGCTGGCCCACAGCGATACCGCGATGACCACGACGGCCGCGATCCGCATCATGTCGGGGGATGCACCCGAAGGCGCCGGCTGCAACCAGAGGAATGCTCCCAGGACGAGGCCGATCACCGTGACGGCGGCGGGCAGAATGCCGATTTTCTTTTCCATCGCGGGAAACTGCGCGGCAGCCGGGACGGTGTCAATGCGGCATGTCCGGCCGTCGGTCTCGGTCGGTTGCGCACATCCGCCCCCCGCGCTATGTCGAAGGTTCGCAACACGGGATCGACCATGAACAACGCGGAACTAATCGTCCAAATCCTGAAGAAAGCCGGCACCACGTACGGATTCGGCATTCCCAGCGGCAACGTGCTGCCCCTGATGGAGGCGATGCGCGCGCACGATCTTCCATTCGTGCTGACCGCGCATGAAGGTTCCGCCGGTTTCGCCGCCGATGTGATGGGGCGGATGACCGGTGCGCCGGGGCTGGGGATCGCAACGCTGGGGCCGGGCGCGACCAACCTGGCCACCGGTGTCGGGAACGCCTGGCTCGACAGGTCGCCGATGATCGCGATCACCTGCAATCTCAACACAGACCAGCTTGGCCGTCGCATCCAGATGTATATCGATCATCACCAGCTGTTCGCACCCATCACCAAGGCGACGCTCGCGCTGCGCGAAGGGTCGGTAGCCGAAACCGTCGTCGAGGCGATCCGGATCGCCATGTCGGAGCCGCGCGGGCCCGTACATCTCGATCTGCCGGAAGACGTGGCGGTTGCGCCGGCAACGGAAGCTGTTCCCGACATCTCCGCATTCGACCGCATTGCTCCGGCGGAAAAAGGATCGATAGATGCCGGTCTGGAAATTCTTCGCAGCGCTAAAAAGCCCGTTGCGGTCATCGGATCGAGTGCGATGCGCATGGAAAATACCGGGTTGCTGCGGGCGTTCATCGAGCGCCACGGCATTCCGTTCGCCACCACCACCATGGCCAAGGGCATGATCGACGAGGATCACCCGCTGTCGATTGGCTGTATCGAGCGCGGAAAGCGCCAGATGCAGCGGGCGTTTCTGCGCAAATCCGACCTGATCGTCGGGCTGGGATACGATACCATCGAGGTCGAGTACGAGGCCTGGATCGCCGACACGCCTTTGCTGCAGATCGATATCGAAGCGGTCGACGCGGCGCCGTCCGTGAACGTGCGGGGCGAGGTAACTGGCGATCTCGATGCATCCCTGTCCGCCATGGCGGCGGCTGCGGCATGCGACAACGACTGGGTCGATGCAGATATCGCGGATCATCGGGAATCTTTCCAGGCCGCCCTGCGTCCCGCTTCTGAAAACCTGACGCCCCACGAGGTCATCGACGTGGTCCGCGACGTGTTGCCGTCCGACGGCGTCCTGACCTTCGACGTCGGCGCCCATACGCACCAGATCGCGAGTCAGTGGACCGCGCATGCGCCGAAGACCTTTCACATCTCCAACGGCTGGTCGTCGATGGGCTTCGGCCTGCCGTCCGCCATCGCTGCCAAGCTGGCGCGGCCGGATCTGCCGGTGGTCTGCGTTCTAGGCGACGGATGCTTTCAGATGACCTGCGGCGAGATGGCGGCGGCCAGGCGGCTGGGCATCTGCCTGCCGGTGGTGGTGCTGGACGACCGCTGGCTCGGACTGATCCGGGTGAAGCAGGAACGCCGCCAGCTGCCGATCTACGGCACCGCGTTGCAGGAAGAAGAGTACCGCGATCCACCAGCGCATTATTTCGGCGTGCCTGCCGTAGGCGCCCGCAACGCGGAGATCCTGCGTGCCGAGCTCGGCAAAGCCTTGCGTAGCGACGGGCCGACTGTGATCGAGGCCATCGTCGATGCCGAACACTATTCCGATACGGTCTTTGACTGAAATCAAGGACATCCGGACGAATTGCGTTAATTCTGTCTGGGACTAAAATACGAAAATACACGGACTTTAATGGAGGTTCCTATCCGATGAGCTACACACTCGAACAGCTATCCGCCGACTGCCGCGCCGCAATGGATGCCGATCCGGGACCCGCCGGCCGCGCAAAGGTCCGCGATTTCGTCGCCAAGGCCTGCAAGGATGACGATTTCGTGGCCACCCATCTCGGCCCGGACAACACCACGCCGCGCCAGGTGATCTACGAGGACGACAAGCACGGTTTCTGCATTCTCGCGCATGTCTATGAAGGCGCGAAAGGCTCCAATCCGCACGATCACGGTCCCAGCTGGGCGATCTATTCGCAGGCCGACGGCGTCACCACCATGACCGACTGGGAAAAGGTCGAACCGCCCAAGGACGGGGAACCCGGCAAGGTGCGCAAGGTCAAGGACTATGACATGCACCGGGGCGATGCGTATCTGTATAACGAGGGCGATCTCCATTCGCCGTCCCGTACCGATACAACGCGCCTGATCCGGGTCGAGGGCCAGAACCTGGCCGGCGTGAAGCGGGATACCTACAAGGCGATCGACTAAGACGGTCGGCAACCGGTAACGAAAAAAGGAGACCCGTTTCGGTCTCCTTTTTTTGTACAACTGTCGGCGCTCTTGCCCGGTGGCGCCGCTCCGGAATGCGTAATCCTGGCCGTTGGGCGGTCGCAATGTCCGATCAGGCAGCGCTTTCCAGCGCGATGAGCCCCATCCCCGTCGTCATCGGCGCGTAGTAGTTCCGGTGTACCCGGCTGACGCTGTCGCCCAGTGCGCCGCGCATGGTCAGCCACATGATCAGCTCCACCGCTTCGGCGCCGGCTTCCTCCATAATGTGCTGATGTGTCATTTCGGTCAGCGCCATGGGATCAGCTTCGATCTTGTCGAGGAAATCGTTGTCGAACTCGGTGTTCAGGTGCCCGAAGCGCGCGCCGTTCAGCTGGTGCGACATGCCGCCGGTGCCGAGGATGACGACTTTTTTGTCCTCGGGAAAACTCTCCACGGCCTTGCGGATCGCCTGTCCGAGCTTCCAGCAGCGCAGGGCCGTCGGCAGCGGATGCTGGATGACGTTGACCGCCACCGGGACGACCTGCACGGGCCAGGTTTCGTCGTGGTCCCAGCACAGATGCATCGGCACCATGAAACCGTGCTCGACCGCCATTTCCTGACAGACCGTGATATCGAATTCATCGTAGACGAGCGAATTGCACAGATGCCATGAAAATTCCGCATTGCCGGGAAAGTCGGGCAGGGGGCGACGGCCCCAGCCTTCGTCGCCCACCGGATAGGCGTCCGCGGCGCCGATGGCGAAGGTCGGGTATTTGTCGAAAAAGAAATCGCAGCCGTGGTCGTTGTAGACGACGATGGCGATGTCGGGCTTAGTTTCTTTCAGCCATTTTTTGACCGGTTCGTAGCTGTCGAATAGCGGTTTCCAGGCCGGTTCGTTGTGTCGGCCCTGGTCGTGGACGACTCCGATGGACGGGACGTGCGATGTGCCGATGCCGGCGATGATTTCTGCCATGGTGGGAGCTCTCTATCTTGCGCCGGCGGCGTTGCGGGTGGCGAGAAACTCTTCATAGGTTTCGCCGCGCTGATGGGCGCCGATCTGATACAGGCCCTCGCCGATCACGGCGCCGATTTTCATGATCATGTAGATGTTGCCGCCGTGTTCATCCATGATCGCGCGCCAGTCGCGATCGCGGATAAGCTGGCGCTCGACATCGGTCAGATCTGCGGCGGCGAGAACGGCTTCCTCGTCCGCCAGAAACGCCTTGCGGTTTTCCGGCTTGCACATCGACATGGCGAACTTGTTGAGCCTGTAACCTTTTTGCGTTTCTTCCGACGTGAACACCTTGGTGTTCTCGATGGGCCGTGATTTGTCGACTTGCTGAACCATGTGGCCACCCTTCTAACAGTATCATTTGATATAAAATAATGCGCGCGGTCGTGCAAGTGGGAAGCTTGCCGGCAGTCAGTTCATCGCCGAACCGCCATCGACTGCCAGCACCTGGCCGGTAATGAAATCGCTTTCGGCGCTGGCGAGAAAGATGCAGGCGCCGACCACGTCTTCCGGAACCTGTTCGCGCTTGATGGCTCGCGTCTGGGTGCCTTTGGCAATGTGGCTGCGCACCGTTTCCTGCGCCAGCACGGCGTCGGTCATAATCCCGCCCGGCGCAATGGTGTTGGCGCGGATGCCGTCGTCGCCCAGTTCGCGGGCGATCGACCGGGTGAACGATATCACGGCGCCCTTGGACGTGTCGTAGTGCAGCAGGTTGGTATAGCCCTTCAGCGCGCGGCCGGACGATATGTTGATGATTTTGCCGTATTCCTGTTTGCGCATCTGGGGGACGACCGCTTTGGTACACAGGAACATGCCGTTGATGTTGACGTTGAGCACCCGGTCCCATTCGTCCTTGTCGATCTCGAGGATCGGCTTGCCGGGGATGTTCACCCACAGCGCGGCATTGTTCACCAGCACGTCGATCCGCCCGAAGGCCTCGACCGTTTTCGCGGCCATGTTCGCGACTGCCGCTTCGTTGGTGACGTCGGTTTCGACGAACAACGCCGTGCCGCCGGCCTGTTCGACCTCGGCGATCAGGCCGTCCGCAGGTGCGATATCGGCAATGACGACTTTCGCTCCTTCCGCTGCGAAGCCGCGCACGTATGCGGCCCCGATCCCCTGCGATCCGCCGGTGATGATGGCGACCCTGTTTTTTAGTCGGGACATGAACGTCTCCTCGGTCAGGCGTTTAAATGATCCTCGGCCATCCAGCGGCCGATGGCGGTCAGGCGTTCGTCCTCGTCGAACTGGCCCAGAATCTGGACGCCGACCGGCACGTTGCCCACCGCCAGCAGGGGCAGCGACAGCGCCGGCATGCCGACGACGGACGATCCTTCGTTGTAGACTGCGCTGCCCTGGTCCATGCCGACCGGACCGGGGCCGGGCGACGACAGGGTGATAAACGCGTCGGCCCGCAGGCACAGCTGACGGTGCAGGTCGCGGATTCGGACGCGCCGGTTCAGCGCCTCGCGGTATTCCGCCTGGCTTAGCCCTTCGGCTTCTTTCAGCCCCATTAGCAGGCGCGGCGGTATCTGGTCCGGATATCGTTCCTTGTATTGCAGCATCGGCCACTGGAATTCGAACCGGTACAGGCTGCGCCACAGTTCCGGCATGCCGGCGAAGACCTGTTCGTAGGCTTCGATCGACGGGTCGTCGGTGCGGTCGAATATCTCCACGCCGGCATCGCGTAGACTGTTCAGATAGCGTTCGAAAACGGCTTTGGTCGCGTCGTCGGTCTGATCCCAGCCGGCGGTTTCCAGGCGGATCAGCCGCGCGGGCTTGCGCGGGGCAGGGGGCATATCGCCGCCGAACAGGCCGGGATAGCCGGGATCGCCGCCGCCGAATTTCGAAATATGGCGCGACATGATCCATACATCCGACAGATCGCCGCCGAACACGCCGAGATGGTCCATGCTGTGGGCGGCCGAGAATACCCCCTGGCGGTTCAGCGCGCCGAACGTCGCCTTGATCGCATAGGCGCCGCAGAAGCTGGCCGGCCGAATGGTCGATCCGCGCGCGTGGGTGCCGAGCGCACCAGGAATGGTGCCGCCGCCGACCGCCGCCGCGGTGCCGGACGAAGAGCCGCCCGGCGTGCGCGTCAGGTCGTGCGGATTTCGGGTGCGCGACGGGTCGCCGCCGCCGAATGTGACCGTGACGGTCTTGCCCAGGATGACCGCACCGCCCTTTCGCAGCGCATTCACCGAGGCCGCGTCGCGGATCGGCTGGTGTCCTTTGAAGAGTTCGCTGCCGTACTCGGTCGGCATGTCGACCGTTTCGATCAGATCCTTGATACCGACGGGCATGCCGTCGACCGGGGAAAGGGGTTTGCCGTCGGCGTGGCGTTTGGTTGCCTCGTCGGCGGCGGCGCGTGCCGGTTCGGTATTGACGATCTCCCAGGCCATGACGTCGTCTTCGATGGCGTCGATCTTCTCGAGGCAGCGTTCCAGATAGGCGCGCGGCGTATCGGCACCGTCGCGGAATTTCGCGACCGCGTCATGGAACGTCATCAGCCTATGGGTTTTCGGATCGTAATTCGGACCGCTCATGCTACGCCGCCTCCTTCTATTGGTTTTGTCTTTTGTGCGAAGTATACCGAACCGGTTAGTTTGTGAACATTCGGGCGGGAGACAGATTATGAGTGCATCCCTGGAAGGAAAACGCGCTTTGATCACCGGCGCCGGCGGCGGGATGGGGCGCAGCCATGCGATACTGATGGCGGAACGGGGCGCCGATATCGTCATCCACGACATCAAGGAGGACGGGGCCGCGGAAACCGCCGACATGGTACGGCAGCACGGGCGCGACGCCACCGTGGTCGTCGCCGACATTCGCGACGTGCCGGCCTTCACGGCGGGAATCCGGGATGCGGGCCCCGTCGATATCCTGGTCAACAATGCCGGGGTGGGCGGCGCGCGCCGGTCGATAGAAGACATCACCGAGGATATCTACAACCAGATGTTCGAGGTCCATGTGCGCGGCACTTTTTTCGCCACCCAGACCGTCCTGCCAGCGATGAAGGAAAAGAAGGACGGCAAGATCATCAATATCTCGTCGATCTATGCCATGGGCGGCAGCCAGCTTGCCAGCCACTACGCGGCGTCGAAATCCGCGATTTCCGGTTTCACCAAAAGCTGGGCCCGGGAACTGGCGCCCTGGCGGATCAAGGTCAATGCGGTGGCGCCGGGATTTATCGTCACCGGCATGACGGAAGGCTCCAACCCGCCGGAAAGGATCGCCGAACGCGAAAAGCTGATGCCGCTCGGCGAGTTCTGCAAGCCCATTGACATCTCCTACGCCGTCGCCTGGCTGGCCAGCGCCGAGACCGATCTGGTGTCGGGCCAGGTGATCAGCCCGAATGCGGGCGAGGTGATTGTGGGGTATTAGGCCCGCTTAAGCCCGGTGTTTCCAACGCAGCGCGATTAATCCCGCGACAAAACCGAACATCACCGGCAGTGCAGCCGGTTCGGAAACCTGCGCGTTGGTGATCGGCGCCATGTAAATGCCGCCGTTGTGGAAGCTATTCGGCAGATCGTTCCAACGCTCCCGTCGGCTCGATGAGGCATCCGTCGGGGTCACCATGTGGACATAGTCTTCATTGTTGGAGTTGTTGGGTTCGCCGGACGCCCAATTCACGAAATCAAAAGGTGTTCCGTCGACCCAGACATAGTCGCCTTCGGATGCGACATCGTTCAGACCGATCCACATGTGTTGGTGAGCGGTAATCAGGCTGGCGATATAGTTATTTTCTGCCTGACTATGAATAGAGGCAAGGTGCATGTCCGAACTGATCGATTGAGCATTCGCTTCATGTCCGATCCAGGTATCATAAGTAAAATCAACGATATAGCAGTTGCCGAAATTGGTTGTGCCGCCGAATGAGGTGCACGCACTCTGGGTGATGGCGGAGGCCGGGACCGACCAGACTAATGCCACTGCAAGCGAAAACGTTATGGCTGCGAATTTTTTCAGGTTTAGAAGTATCGAGATTTTCATTGCACCCTCCGTTTGAAGAACCGTGTTTAAGTTCCGACCTGAGGATGCAATAAGTATGCCAATTGGTTAACGTACTGATTCGAGATTGGTTTTGTTCAAGCACCTCTATCTCTATTGATCGGGCTGTAAGTTTTTCCGACGTTTTCTTGCCAACAGCTTCAGAAGATGTGTCTTTCGATACGTCACCCTTGACCCATGTCGGGATTCACCGTCTTCTGTCGCTGCATCAAGGTCGCGTATTGAAATCCCAATGCGGGCGACGGCAGTACATTCAGTTTTTCCTGTTGCGGTTGCGCCACCAATGATTTCCGACGACCTGATTACATACAGCCCCAAGGTTTTTATTCCACTGACCAAGCTGTGCCGCGACGTGTGCCATTACTGTACCTTCGCGCATCCGCCGAAGCCCGGAGAGCGCGCCTATCTGATGGCGGATGACGTCCTGGCCGTCGCCCGCGCCGGCGCCGCCGCCGGCTGCACGGAAGCCCTGTTCACGCTGGGCGACAAGCCGGAGCTGCGCTACCGGGCGGCGCGCGACGAGCTGGCCGGGCTGGGCCACGAAACGACGATTTCCTATCTGGCGGAGATGGCCGGGCTGGTGCTGCGCGAAACCGGTCTGCTGCCGCATCTTAATCCCGGCGTGATGACGGCCGACGACATTGCGCTGTTGCGCCCGGTTTCCGCGTCGATGGGGATCATGCTGGAAGGCATCGCGCCGTCGCTGGCGGAAAAGGGCGGGCCGCATTTCGGCTCTCCGGACAAGGATCCCGCCGCCAGGCTGGAAACTATTCGCCTGGCCGGTGAGGCACGCGTTCCGTTCACAACGGGTATCCTGATCGGGATCGGCGAAACGCGGGACGAGCGGCTAGCGGCTCTTGCCGAGATCAGGAAGCTGCACGACCGTTACGGGCACATACAGGAAATCATCATCCAGAACTTCCGCGCCAAGCCCGGCACGCGCATGGCCCATGCGCCGGAACCGTCGCTGGACGACCTGAAATGGACGATCCGTGCGGCGCGCGACCTGTTCGGAACGGAGATGTCGATCCAGGCGCCGCCCAACCTGAGCGCCGGTGAATTCCCGGAACTGATCGACGCGGGGATCAACGACTGGGGCGGCGTGTCGCCGGTCACGCCGGATCACGTAAACCCGGAAGCGCCGTGGCCGGAAATTGTCCGCCTGCGTGACGGCACGGCATCCCGGGGCAGGGTGTTGGCGGCCCGCTTGCCCGTTTATCCGCGCTATGTATTCGAAGACTGCTGGCTCGACGATGCCGTCCGCCCCGCGGTGTTGCGGGCGATAGATTCCGACGGGTTGGCGCGGGACGACACATGGGCGCCCGGCATCCCCGATGTGATGCCGGCCGCGCCGCCTGCCGTCTGCGGGACGGGACGGGCCGTGAGAGACGCGATCGACCGCGCGATCGCCGGGGACGGTCTGACGGAAAACCAGGTAGCGCAGCTGTTCGGCGCGCGCGGCGGCGCCTATGCCGACGTCGTCGCCGCGGCGGACTCTTTGCGCCATGAGGTCTCCGGAGACACCGTTACCTACGCCGTCAACCGCAATATCAACTACACCAATGTGTGCGGTTACCGCTGCGGATTCTGCGCCTTCTCGAAGGGGAAACTGAGCGCCAATCTGCGCGGCGCGCCTTACGATCTCGCGCTGGACGAAATCGCGCGGCGCACGACAGAGGCCTGGGCGCGTGGTGCGACTGAGGTCTGCCTGCAGGGCGGCATTCATCCCGACTATACGGGCGAGACCTATCTGTCCATCGTGCGGACGGTGAAATCGGCGGCGCCGGATATCCATGTGCATGCGTTTTCGCCGCTGGAGATTTCCCAGGGCGCGGCGACGCTGGGTCTGTCCGTCGCCGACTATCTGCTCCAACTGAAAGAGGCCGGCCTTGGATCTCTGCCCGGCACGGCGGCTGAGATTCTCGACGACGAAGTGCGCGCCGTCCTGTGCGCCGACAAGCTTTCGACCGACGAATGGCTCGCCGTGATGGAAACGGCGCATGGGGCGGGATTGCGGTCCACCGCGACGATCATGTTCGGGCATCTGGAACGTCCGGTCCATCAGGCGCGGCATCTGCTGCGCCTGCGGGAACTTCAGGAACGGACGGGCGGCTTCACCGAATTCGTTCCGCTGCCGTTCGTCCACATGGAAGCGCCCATATACATCAAGGGGATCGCCCGGAAAGGCCCCACTTTCCGGGAGGCCGTGCTGATGCATGCCGTGGCGCGGCTGGTGCTGCATCCGGTGATCCCGAATATCCAGACAAGCTGGGTGAAGCTGGGGGCGGACGGTGCGGCGGCCTGTCTGAATGCGGGCGCAAACGATCTCGGAGGTACGTTGATGAACGAATCCATCTCCCGCGCGGCGGGCGCGTCACACGGTCAGGAATTCGCGCCCGGGGATATCGAGGCGCTGATCGCCGGTCTGGAGCGAACGCCGCGGCAACGGTCGACGCTTTACGGAGACGTAGCGGAAGAGCGCATGCAGACCGCGCACGCGCCCGCCGGACTCACGCCCCCGGTGCAGACGCCGGCATCCAAGTACGCTCACGGGGAGGCCGCGGCATGATCGATCAGTTGCCGGTCATAGCGGTGCTGGGTGGAACCGGCGCGGAAGGGTCCGGGCTTGCCGCCCGCTGGGCCGCGGCAGGATATCGGGTTCTTGTGGGCTCCCGGTCCGAGGAACGCGCGGTCGAGTTCGCAGCCGAAATCGGCGCGGAAGGCATGGACAATGCTGCTGCTGCGGCGGCGTGCGATATCGCTGTCCTGACCGTTCCGTATCAAGCGCAGCGTGCCACGCTGACCGCTTTGCGAGAGCCCTTGCAGGGCAAGATTCTCGTCGATGTCACAGTGCCGCTGGTGCCGCCCAAGGTGATGCGCGTCCAGTTGCCGGAAGAAGGTTGCGCGGCGCAGATCGCGCAGGCGGTTCTGGGCGAGGGGGTCCGCGTGGTATCCGCGTTCCAGAACGTTTCCGCCGGACATCTGAACGATCCGGATCACGAAATCGATTGCGACGTGCTGGTGACCGGTGACGATCCCGCGGCCCGGGGCGAGGTCGTGAAACTGGCGGAGGCAGTGGGACTGACCGCAATCGAGGCGGGACCTCTGGACAATGCCGTCGCGGCGGAGGCGCTGACCTCGCTGCTGATCTGGATAAACCGGAAGTACAGGTCGCCCGGTGCCGGAATCCGCATCACCGCCCTGCCGGATCGCGAGGCATAAAAAAAGCGGACACAAGGCCCGCTTTTCAATGTTCGCATCCGGCGATTAGCGTCGCCGGCGCCGTGCCAATATATTTGCGCCGATCAGCAGCGTGCCCAGAACAAGCGACGCGGCGACCGAAGGTTCGGGCACTTCGAGAACCGAGTTGAAGCTGGAATTCTGGAAACCGCTGGTGTGGGTGATCGTGACCCTCGTTGTCAGGGAAAATGTCCCGGTCAGAGCTTCGGTCGACAGTTCGTCGAACAGGAAGGGGCCCGCCAGCGCACCGGAATCTGCGATCATGATATCCGTCGCGAACAGTGTATTGCTCAGCGAACCGAAGGTTTCGAACTGCAACGTCCCCGCGGTCGTGCCGCCGATGACGGAAAGCATGTCGAGCGTGGCGTTGACGTTCGTGAATCCGGTTTCCGAAAATTCGAGAATGATCGTGCCCGAGCTTGCGCCATTCACATTGATCGAGTTGAGATCCAGAATGGGCGAACTGGAACTGCCCAGCAACGGCTTGGTAACGCCGGTGGTCGTATTGACGATAAAATCTCCCACGCCGCCGCTGAAAACAACGACCCCTGAGTCGGAATTGATATCGCCGGCACCGTTGTCGGTCACCGTGACGATGTTGGCGCCTTGCGTCGACGGGACAGCATTCGCGGTCGCTGTCAGGAAAATTCCCGCCATCGCCACGAACGCGATAATCGCCGTTTTTCTAACCTCGAACATACTACTCATACACTCCAAAGGGCGGACTCTGCCCACAATTATTGTGCATGCCTTGCGGCATCTTAGCCAACCACCGTTGACGTATTCGGTAGTGATGTCGAGAACATTGCAATATGTGTGCCAAAATAGAAAGTTATTGAATTTCAATGCAGTAATTGCCTGTGCGCTCGCCCGGGTCACAAAACTGTAAAGCCAGCTGACGGCTGGATCGGACTGAATTTAACGGACTATTCGGCCTCCAGCGGTGTGATCTCCACCGTGCCCGGCATGCAGATCCCGGCCGGCGTCCGGAATGTCCGATAACCTCCTTCGCCTGCCATTCGCGAACCTCCATCCCTGCATACCGTTCCGACCGATTGCGACGTATATTGTAAAAGCATACGGCAAACGGAGGACAGGCACGTTGGGCGAATACGGTATCAGTCAATCCATTCCCAGGTTCGAGGACCCCAGGCTGCTGACCGGCGGGGGAGATTTCATCGATGACGACAACGCGCACGGTCAGCTTTACGGCGTCGTCGTGCGCTCGCCCCATGCTCATGCCGATATCGCCGGCATCGACACCTCGGATGCACTGGCGGCGGATGGCGTCGTCGCGGTTTACACCGGGCGCGACTACAAAGATGCCGGATGGGGGAGCATCCCGCATATCGGACCCCCCGTGAAACGCCGGGGCGGAGAGGATTTTTTCCTGCCGGATTTTTATCCTCTGGCCATCGACCGGGTACGTATGGTGGGCGAAGGGGTCGCTTTCGTCGTGGCGGAAACGGCGGCGCAGGCGAAAGACGCGGCAGATCTGGTGATGGTCGATTTCGATCCCTTGCCGGGGTCTGCGGATACGGCCGCCGCACTTGATGAGGGGGCGCCCGTCCTGTGGCCGGAAATCGGCAACAACGAAGCGCTGGTCCACGAAATCGGTGACCGGTCGGCAACCGAAGACGCCTTCGCGAAGGCCGATCATGTCATCGAACAGCGATTCAATATCAACCGGGTCCTCGGCAACGCGATGGAAATGCGCGCCTGTCTCGCCATCCATGATTCCAGGACCGACCACTACACGCTGCGCGCGCCCATCCAACACCCCTGGGTCGCACGTAAAATTCTGGCCGGGACTGTTATCGGCGTAGACGAACTGCAGATACGGGTGGTCGCGCCTGACGTCGGTGGCAGCTTCGGGATCAAGGCCAATGTGTATCCCGAATATTTGATTTCACTGTTTGCTGCGCGTCAGACGGGGCGTCCGGTCAAATGGGCGAGCGAACGCACGGAGGGCTTTCTCAGCGATTTTCATGCCCGCGACAATGTCGCGGATGCCGCGCTGGCGTTGGACAGGGAAGGGAATTTCCTTGGGTTCCGGTTGCGGAACCTGGTCAATATCGGCGCTTACTTCTCGCCGATCGGTTCCGGGCCGGCGACCAATAATCTGGGGACGCTGTCCGGCGTCTACACAACTCCGGCCGCGTATGTCGAAGTTGTCGGCGTTTTCACGAACAGTCATCCGACGGCGCCCTATCGCGGTGCGGGACGGCCCGAGGCAGCATTCATCATCGAGCGTATCATCGACGTCGCGGCTGACGAGTTGGGTTTCGATCCCGTGGAACTGCGCCGACGGAACCTCATTCCCGCGGACGCAATGCCTTACAAGACATCGCTGACGTTTACGTACGATTCCGGCGAGTTCGAAAAGAACATGGACGACGCGCTGCGTCTGGCGGATGTCGACGGCTATGCGGCGCGCAAGGCGCAGTCGGAGGCAGCGGGCAAACTGCGCGGGCTGGGGATTGCCAACGCGATCGAACGCGCTGCGCCGCCCGGCGTGGAAACGGCTGAGATCCGGTTCGATCCGTCCGGTACGGTCACGATCCTGTCCGGCACGACGCATCAGGGGCAGGGGCACACGACGATGTATACCCAGCTTTTATGCGACCGGCTGGGTCTGGAAGCCGATCAGGTGCGCGTGATCGAGGGCGATACCGACCGGCTAGCCTACGGGATGGGCGCGGGTGGATCGCGATCTTCCGCCATGGGGTCGGCGGCGCTGATGATGGCGGCCGACAAGATCGTTGAGAAAGCTTCCCGGATCGCCGCCCAGATTATGGAAGCCGCAATCGACGACATCGAATTCGCAGACGGTACGTTCACCATCGCCGGGACCGACCGCAGCGTCAATCTCGCGGAGGTCGTAAGCAACGCCTTCGCCGGCGCGAATCTGCCGGAAGGAATGGAACCAGGGATGATGGCGCATGCCGCCTATCACGGCAAAGTGCCGAGCTATCCGAATGGCTGTCATATCTGCGAGGTCGAGATCGACCCGGAAACCGGCGTGGTCGAAATGATGAACTATGTCGTCGTCGACGATTTCGGCACCATCCTCAATCCGCTGCTGGTGCACGGTCAGGTGCACGGCGGCGTAGCGCAGGGGGTCGGGCAGATTCTGCTCGAGAATACCGTCTATGACGGGGACGGTCAGTTGCTGACGGCGTCGTTCATGGATTACGGCATGCCGAGGGCCGACGATTTCAGCAATTTCGAGGTACAGGCGAATTCCGTCCCGACCGCGACCAACCCGCTGGGCGTGAAGGGCGTAGGCGAGGCCGGGTGCGTCGGCGCCATGCCTGTAACGATGAACGCGGTCATCGACGCTTTGACCCCGCTGGGTATTCGCGATCTCGACATGCCGACAAGTCCGGCGCGTATCTGGGCGGCCATTCGGGAAGCGAAATCAAATGCCTAAAATGAGCGCCGGGAGTTTTCTGCTCGCCGCCGCAGTTACATGCGTGACGGTGTCTGCGGGTCCCGCGATGGGCCAGAAAAATGTCGATGGCAACATCGTCTCGCGGTTAATGGGCGAGCCGCTGACGCTGTTCGACTGGGGACTGGCGCAGCTCGACCGGGACATGGCGCGAACGGCCGCGCGGCTATTGCCGGGACGAGCAGACGGGCCGGGGGTCCGGCACGGGACCATCTTTAACTGGCGAAGCCGCCGGATCACGATGTATCTGTCGCAGACAGTATCGCCTGAAGAACGCACACGCACGAATTGCGCGAACCTGTTCGGGGGCATCACCCGCGATCTGATTATCGGTGCGCCGGCGGGCAGCGATGCGGCAGGATGGTATCTGCTCAATGTCTTCAAACCCAAGGCTCATTTCTGGGGCGGACGTTTCGAGGATATCGGCGCGCAACTCGCGCGTATTGTCGTGCTGGAAGTGTCGCTCATTCCCGCCGAATTTCAGGCCGCTGCCGGCGATGCGAAAAAGGTGACATGCTCGGGTCGGCTGGATGCCTCCCGCGAAAGTCTGGAATTCACGGGGACGAGCTGACGAGCCGAATTGCTTCCCGCCCCACGGCGGAAGCAAGAACACCGGCAATATGACTCCGGACAGAGAGTCGTCTATTTTCAATCCGTTCTCCGATTTCTGAATTTACACCCGACCATGACAAACCAACTAAACCAACTCTCCGCCACCGAAATAGCCGATGGCGTAACGACCGGCGCCTTTAGTGCCGAGGCCGTGACACTGTCCTGCCTCGACCGTGTAGCAGAGCGGGAAGACGCGGTCATGGCGTGGGAGTTTCTCGATCCCGAACTTGCGCTGGCGCAGGCGCGCGCCCTTGACGCGGCACCGGAAAAGGGTCTGCTGGCAGGCGTCCCCGTGGGCGTGAAGGATATCATCGACACCCGCGATATGCCGACCGGCATGGGCTCGCCCGTCTATGACGGCCACCGGCCGCCGACGGATGCCTCCTGCGTCGCGCGTCTGCGGGCGGCGGGCGCGGTTATCCTGGGCAAAACCGTGACCTGCGAATTTGCCGGTCTGACGCCGCGGAAGACCGCCAATCCGCACGATCCGGCCCGCACGCCCGGCGGTTCCTCCAGCGGGTCGTGCGCGGCGGTGGCGGACGGCATGGTGCCGGTTGCGCTTGGCACGCAGACAGGCGGATCGGTTCTGCGGCCGTCATCCTATTGCGGCATCGTCGGGTTCAAGCCGAGTTTCGATACCTTCAGCCTGAAAGGCGTGTTCCCGGCCGCTGAGAGCCTCGACACGCTGGGTCTGCATGCGCGGACCATTGACGATATCGAGCTGCTGACGTCGGCGCTGCTGCTGCGGGATCACAAGCCCGCGCCTGAGATGCCGCGACCCCCCGTGGTCGGGCTTTGCAAGACTTCGATGTGGGATGACGCCCAGCCGGAAAGCCGCGCGGCGGTGGAGACCGCGGCCGAGGCGATGAAAGCGGCGGGCGCCAGCATCCGCGATTTCGAGCTGCCCGAAGAGTTCGAATGGCTGGCCGATGTGCGGGGGAAGATCAACGCGCGCGAACGGGCCGTCGCGATGGCGGGCGAATGGGCGACCGACCGGGAACGGCTCAGCGATCAGCTTCAGGCGACCGTGCAGGCCGGGATCGATACGCCTTTCGAGGATTATCTCGACGCGATGTACCTGATGGAAACCTGCCGCGCGCGGATGAACCAGACCTTCGAAGGCTGCGACGTGCTGCTGACACCCGCCGTCGACGGCGAAGCGCCGGTCGGGCTGGACGACACCGGCAGCCCGCGATTCCAGGCGCTGTGGACGATGCTGCACGTGCCGACCATCACGCTGCCTACCCATACAGGACCAAACGGCCTGCCGGTGGGGATACAACTCGTCGCGCCGTACCGCGCGGACCGGGCGCTGATGGCGATTTCGCGTTGGACCCAGGACGCGGTCGGCGCATGACGGAGATCAAAAGAGGACCTATCGGCGAGAGGGTATTGCGGTTGGAAGACGGCCCGCTTCTCGCCGGCGAGGGGACATTCGTCGCCGACTGGTCGTTTCCGGATACCCTGCATATGCGTGTCGTCCGGTCCAGCGTTGCCCATGGCGATATCCGGTCTATCGATACCGCAGCAATCGCGGATAATCCCGGCGTGCACGCCGTATGGACCGCGGCCGATGTCAGCGACATTCCGCCCATCGAGTTCCGCGCGACCAAATACACGGGGCTGGAGCCCTACAGGCAACCGGTGCTGGCGACTGACCGTGTGCGCTACGTCGGAGAACCGATCGCTGTTGTCTTCGCGGACGATCCTTACACGGCGGAGGATGCTGCCAATCTGGTCTGGGCCGATATCGACGAAAAACCGGCGATAACGGAGGCAACCGAGCCGCCCGGAGAGTTCACGCCCGGCCACGATACCGAGGCTACCGTGATCGAAAAAGGCTATGGCGATGTCGATGCCGCCTTTGACGCAGCGAATGACGTGGTTGAACTGGAGTTGCGGACGGGGCGGCATTCCGGCGTGCCGCTGGAGTGCCGCGGCGGGCTGGCACGGGTCAATCCCGACACCGGCGGGCTGGAATATTACGGTGGTACCAAGCGCCCCCATCCCAACCGCGACCAGATCGCGCGGACGCTGGGGCTCGATCGGGCCAAAGTCGATCTGTTCGAAGGCAGCGTTGGCGGCGGTTTCGGAATCCGGGGCGAGCTCTACCCCGAGGATTTCATTGTTTGCGCCGCCGCCCTGCGGCTGGGTCGTCCCGTCCGATGGATCGAGGACCGGCGCGAACATCTGCTGACCGCCAACCAGTCGCGCCAGCAGACCCACCGTATCCGGGCGGCGATCGATGCCGATGGCCGGATTCTCGGCATCGACAACGAGTTCTTTCACGACCAGGGCGGGTATCTGCGCACCCACGGCGTGCGCGTGCCGGACATGACGGCGGGACTGATGCTGGGACCGTACGAAGTGCCTGCCTACCGGGTCGCGGGGCATGTGCGCCTGACGAACAAGACCCCGGCGGCGACGTATCGCGCGCCGGGCCGCTACGAAGGAACGTTCGTCCGGGAACGCCTTCTGGACGCGATTGCCGGCCGGGTCGGGATCGACCCGGTCGAAGCGCGGCGGCGGAATCTGATCCCGGCGGCCTCCATCCCCTACGCGCGTCCGCTCGATGCGCTGGAAGTCGATGTGGTGCTCGAGTCCGGGAACTATGCCGGGCTGTTGGACAACGCGCTCGAAAAGTTCGGCTGGAAAGCGTTGCGGGACTCGATCGATGCGCGGCGCGCTACAGGCGAAACCGTCGGCGCGGGGCTGGGATTTTTCGTCGAAAAGTCGGGTCTGGGGCCGACCGACAAGGTGCGGGTCGACCTGGATACCGACGGGCAGGTCACGGTGGCGACCGGCGCAGCCAATCTGGGGCAGGGTGTGCTGACGGTCATGGCGCAGATCTGCGCCGGGACCCTTGGCTGCGATTATGCCGGCATCAAGGTTCTGCACGGACGTACCGATGTCATCGACGAAGGATACGGCAGCCACGCATCGCGGACGACAGTGATGACCGGCGAGGCGACCCGGCTGGCAAGCATCGCGTTGCGCGACCGGCTGGCGGGTATCGCGGCGGAGAAACTGCAGGCGGATGTCGCGGATATAGAATTCGACGACGGCGAGGCGCGTCATGCCGCGACCGGAGCATCCATTTCGTTCGGCGACATCGTGACGGCGACAGGCGAAGGCGTTGTGTCCGCCGAGGGCCGCTACGACACCAAGCACATGAACTATCCCTACGGCGTGCATGCGGCGGTGGTTGCCATCGACCGGGAAACCGGGATCGCGGCGGTCGAAAAATTCATGATCGCCTACGATATCGGCTGCGCCATCAACCCGATGCTGGTCGATGGCCAGCTTCAGGGCGGGCTGGCGCAGGGAATTGGCGGAGCATTGTTCGAAGAATTTGTCTACGACGGTTCGGGCCAGCCGCTGTCATCGACTTTCGCGGACTACATCATGCCGGGATCGACCGAGGTACCGGCGGCTGACATCCTGCTGACGGAAGACGCGCCCAGCCCGCTGAACCCGCTGGGCATCAAGGGCGCGGGCGAGGGCGGGATCAACGCGGTGGGCGCGGCGGTTGCGGCCGCCATCGACGACGCGCTTGGCCGGCCGGGCGCCGTGACCGAGCTGCCGGTCACGCCGCGTCGGCTGATCGGACTGCTCGGGGGCTGATCGGTCAGAGATACCGGCGAATGCCGTGATCCGGCTCCTGGCCGGTTAATCCGTCTCTTCCGCCAGCAACTCCTCGACCACCCGGCGGGCATATACCGCGCCGGCGTCGAAATGGATGTTCTGCCATTCGCCGTCCGTGCCGGCGCGGTCAAGCACTTCCTGCTGCCGGTTCAACACGTCGATATCCTCCTCGAAGACGGCCTTGGAGCCCTGATACATCATCTCCGTGACGGGTTGTTCCGGATTGAAATTGCGCGGGACGGCCCAGAAGAAATGCGTGGACGTATCCGATTCCGGAGTGATCGCGCACAGTACCCGGTATTCCAGTCCGTCATCGGGATCGTTGCTGTCCGACGGGGCCGATTTGCTTTCGATCACGATGGTCGCCGGCGGATCGAAATGGATGCGGTGCATGCGGTCGATCGGGCCGTCATAGCCTTTCAGTTTCTGATAGAACGGCGGCGCCGGGCAGTCGGGCATGATGCGTTCGACGACGACATGCTTTCCGTCGCGGCTCGCTGTCGCCGGCGTTTCCGAGACCGCATCCGTCCCGATCGTGCCGCGATGGACATAGGCCTCGTGCGACAGATCCATCAGGTTGTCGGCGAGAAGCTGATAATGGCAATCCAGATGCATGTAATCGCCGACGGGGTACCAGTCGGGATCGTCGTTCCAGTGAAAATCCGGGATCAGCTTTTCGTCGGCTTTTTCAGGGGCGCCCATCCATATCCAGATCAGGCGCCATTTTTCCGCGACCGGATACGTCTGAACAGTCAATCCGCCGGGCGGTACGCCATCCTGGCCGGGAACGCGCAGGCACCGGCCGTCCGCGCCGAATTCCAGTCCGTGATACAGGCATCGGACGGTATCTCCCTCCCGTTCGCCGGCCGACAGCCTGGCGGACCGGTGGGGACAGATATCGCGTAACGCGGCGACCCCGCCGTCGGCGGTGCGATAAAGCAGAACCGGTTCGTTCAGAATCCATCGGCCGAGAAGTTCGTCGCCGTCGAGCTCCGACGGCATGGCCGCGACATACCAGTAATTCCGCAGGAACATCCCCGTCTCCCATTGCTACCAGTCTTTGTGGGGAGGCATTATGAGCACTGCAAAACTTTCCGCCAAGCGGCGGCATGCGGGGAAGTGACATGGCGAAGATCGCGTTCATCGGGCTTGGAAACATGGGCGGACCGATGTCGGTCAACCTGGTAAGGGCGGGCCACGACGTCACAGGCTACGACATCGTTCCGGAAAAGGTAGATCGGGCGGCGGCCGGTGGCGTGAAGGCGGCGGCCTCGAACCCTGATGCGGTGAAGGATGCCGAATTCGTCTTCGCGATGCTCCCGACCGGCAGGGAAGTCCGCCATGTGCTGGTGGATGGCGACGGGATTTTCGATCTGGTTGGACCGGAAACGATCGTCGTGGACTCCTCGACGACCGATCTCGGCACGACCGAATACGTGCATCAGCATGCTGCGTCTCGGGGAATCTCCATGATCGATTCCCCGGTTTCGGGGGGTATGGCGGGCGCCGAGGCCGCCACGCTGACGTTCATGGCGGGGGGCGACGGCGCGGCAATAGACCGGGCAGAGCCGGTGTTTCTGGCGATGGGGAAAAGGGTCGTTCGCGCCGGCGGACCGTCCGCCGGACAGGCCGTGAAGGTGTGCAACAACATGCTGCTGGGCATTTCGATGGCGGGCGCCTGCGAAGCCATCGCGCTGGGCGAAGCCGCCGGCGTCGATCACCAGGTGCTGTTCGATGTCATTTCAACCTCGACCGGCAGTTGCTGGGCGATGAACGTCAATTGCCCGATGCCCGGCATGGTCGATACGTCGCCGGCCAACCGCGATTATACGCCGGGCTTTACGGCAACACTGATGCTGAAGGATCTGACACTGTCGCAGGAAGCCGCCGCGAAGACCGGCGCCGTAACGCCCCTGGGCGAACATGCCCGGCAGATGTACGAAGCGTTCTGCGACACTCGCGACGGAGAATTGGACTTCTCGGCGATGGTGCAGATGGTGCGCGATCTGGAGAGGTAGAAAACGCGCCTGAATTCCGGGTGGTCCGGAACTTCATTCGCTGCGTATGCTGGTCAGTATCCATTACCGGGCGTGAAGAAGAATGACAAAATTTCTGCTGACCTGGCTCATTTGTTTCGTTGTCTTTCTCGTGATCGATCTCGCGTGGATCGGCGGCGTGGCGAAATCGTTCTACCGGACGCAAATCGGCCACCTGCTGGCGGAAGATTTCCGCATGGTGGCCGCCATGCTGTTCTACGTATTCTACGTAGCGGGAATCGTGTGGTTCTGCATGTGGGGCGCGGAAGGCTGGAAGGCCGCCGCGATCAGCGGAGCGCTGTTCGGATTTTTCTGCTACGCGACCTATGACATGACCAACTACGCCACTCTGAGAGACTGGCCGCTTCAGATGGTGCTGGTCGATATCGCCTGGGGCACGGTTCTGACGGCGTCCGTCGCCGGGATCGGCACCTATCTGTCGTCTGTTCTTGTGAGATAGGGACTGGATTCAGCGCGAACTCGCGAACGCGGCGTCTTTCGCGGCCCGAACTTCCGGCATGTTCATTACGACACGCAGTCGCTCGACGTAGAGTTGGCCTTCTTCCGAATACCGCGCCAGCGTCCCGGCCAGTTCGACGGCGTCCAGCGGGCGCTTCGAGGCGCGCATCCCCGCGCGTGCGGCGCGAAACCCGCGATAGGCACGATGACGGTTCAGATTGCGCATGTAGTCCCGGACGCTCGCCTGGATCGTATCGAATGCTTTCAGGGCGACGCCCGCGTTGCCGGATGCCTGCATGGCGTTGGCGCCGACGGGGGCGTGCTGGCCGAACAGAGCATTCCCAGCCTGTGCAAACCGGGAGGTTCCCCAGCCGGATTCCTGCACTGCCTGGGCAATTGCGAGCCGGGGAGGCACGATATCGATCCGCCGTAGAAGCTCTTCGGTGTTCATGGGTGCCGTGCGATAGATTTCTGCCATTCGCTCAAGCCATTTGCGGTCGCGGGTGCGCAAAGAGCGTTCTGCCGCAATCGCCTCGTGAAGCCGCTGCAGTCGTCGCCGGTCGGCGCGGATACGTTCGTTGGCATACAACACATGCGGCAGAACGATGGAGACGAATACCGCTTTTCGCGTGTCGGGGTCTGGAACGGCTTTGAGGTCTCCGGGCAGGTCTGTGAGGAATACCGGCGGTAACTCCGGTTCCGCGCCGCCGATATCCTTGTGAGGATCGAAGCCCATCTCCTTGAACAGATCGATGGTTTCGGCGACCGTCCCGGCGCTGGTGCTGCCGAGCTGCAGGCCGCGTTCCGGCAACAGCGTTATGGCCATCCAGACCGGTACGATCGCAACAGCCATCGCGCCGAGGACAGGAAAGAATTTATTCTGGTTCGTCATGGCCCTTTTCCGGCCGGTCGATGCCGTCCGCGTCGTCCAGCTTCGCCATGATTTTGTGTTCGACCTGGCCTATCACCAGAACGATTACCACCACGATGATCGCCAGCAATACCGCGATATCGAAGAAACCGATACCGGCTGCAATGCCGATCGCGCCTGCGACCCAGATGGAAGCGCCGGTCGTCAGCCCGGTCACTTCGCGGCCGCCCTGAATGATCGCGCCGGCGCCGAGAAAACCGATGCCGCCGATGATCCCCTGAATGATGCGTGTCGGATCCGCCTTGGCGCCGTCAATGTTCTGCAGCGGTCCTGCGATCATTTCCATCGTGATGATGATAAAGGCGGACGCGCCCGTCGCCACCAGCATGTGCGTACGGATACCCGCCGGTTTGCGGCGGAATTCGCGTTCGAACCCGACGAGCATTCCGAGAGCCGCGGCGACGAGGAGCCGCAGCGTGATATCCCATGCAGGCATTTCGACGAAAATCATACTCTGCAGTTAGCCCAGTTTCTCCATTGGATCAAATAGTTATGCTAACCGGCGCCAGCGGCTTTCCGGCGATCTCGCGTTTCTTTAATTTTCCGCCATGTCCGCTAATCAGTGCCCCATCTGCCGCCGCCCGCTTGGCGGCAAATCAGAGAAACATCACCTGGTGCCGAAATCGGAAGGGGGACGGGAAACGATCGCCGTCCACCCGATCTGTCATCGCAAGATACACAGCCTGTTCAGCGAACGGGAACTTGCCGTCGCCTATGACACGCCGGAGGCTTTGCGGGCGCATCCCGAGATGGGCCGGTTTATCAAGTGGGTGTCGAAACGGCCGCCCGATTTCCACCGGCGAACGCGGCGAAAACGAAACGTCCGATCAAACAACCCTCGCGCTTGACGCGCCGCCGTGCTTTGCTGGGGCGAAACACGACGGAGGGACATCATGAAACGAGAATTCATACATGGGACCTGGCAAAAAAACCGGTCATTTTCGCCGGCGGTTATCACCAGCGGCAGCGATCAGAAGATTATATGGCTGGCGGGATACGGCGCGCCCCAGAAACCCGACGGCACGCCGCTGCACGGGGATTTCGAGGCCCAGACGCGTCAGTCGTTCGCCAATATCGAAACGTTTCTCGCGAAATGCGGCGGCACCCTGGCCGATATTGTCCAGATGACGGTTTTCATCATCGATTCCCGCTACGGCAACGAATTTACCGAACTCCGCAAGGAGTTCTTTCCCGACGGGAATTATCCAGGCAGCGCGCTGATTACCTGCGCCGGATTCGCCCAGCCCGAGATGATGGTCGAGATACAGGGGATCGCCGTCGTCGAGGGCTGAGTTGCTGCTCCGCGAAATCGCGGCCGACATCGCGGAGAATATCGATCAGCGCGGCGAGTGCCGGCGTAATTGTGCCGTGTTCGCGTAGCGTGAAGCCGATCGGGCGGGTGCCGGAATGCCATCGCAACGGCAGAACCGATAGTACGCCGCGTTCGATTTCCGTCGAGAAGAGTTCCGCCGGGTTGGCGCAGATGAAATCGCTCGACAGGAGCAGAGCCTTTACGCAAAGCATTGAATCCGTCTCGATCGTGAAAACGGGCGGGGTGCTGCCTTCGAACCGGAATTCGTTGGCGACCAGTTGTTTGATGGCGGCGGAGCCGCGCGCGATGATCCACGTTTCGTCGGTCAGGTCGGAGAAGCCGAGGTCCTTTTTCCGTGTCAGCGGATGATCGCTCCGCAGAATGACCGACAGAGAGTTCTGAAACAGCACCTCTTCGACCAGGTGCTTGTGAATCTGGCCGTCCCACAGCGCGCCGATGACAATGTCGATTTCGCCATTGTCCAGATCCTCCAGCTGGCTTTCGAACGGATCGTTCCGGACCTCCACGGTCAGCCCGGGCATTTCGTCGTGCAGGCGCGACAGGGTCGGTCCGACCAATGTGGCAAGGCCGATGGGGGAGGCGCCGATAACCAGATGCCCTGCTTCGACGGTGCGGAGCTCGTTCAGATTACGGGTCGCGTGCCGCAGTTCCGCTTCGATGGTCCGCGCATGCTCTGCCAGCGAAACTCCGAACCGGGTCGGCGCCACGCCGCGTCCTTCCCGTGTGAGCAATTCGACATCGAGGTTTTCCTCGAGCTGGCGGATCGACCGCGTTAGCGCCGGCTGCGAGACGTTCAGCGTCTTCGCGGCCGCCGTGACCCCGCCGTGTTCCACGACGGCCAGAAGGTCCAGCATTTGCCGGACGTTGAGATTTCTGGGCTGTGATAAATCATGCATAATAGTTATGAGTATATCAGTAATATATATTGGATTTAATATATGATTCCCGGCATCTTCGCGCGGCTTCGATACGACTCTTTGTACGATTAATGATGCATGAGCGGGCGGAGCGAGGCTCCACGGCTGGGAGGCGGCGCTTTGGCCAGCGCGACTGAAATACCGGTATTGATCGTCGGGGGCGGTCCGGTCGGTATGGCGCTCGGCACTGAGCTCGGATACCAGGGCATCGACTGCCTGGTGATCGAGCGGAGAGATGGCACCGTCTCCCATCCAAAAATGAACATGATCTCGACGCGAACCATGGAGTTCTGCCGCCGGTGGGGCGTGGCGGACGAGATTCGCGGGGCCGGCTGGCCGCCCGAACATCCAATGAATATCGCCTATGTGACCAGCCTGTCGGGCTTTCGCATATCAGGCTTCGATTACCCGTCCTACGACGATCGGCCGCCGTGGCAGCACACGCCGGAAGGTCACCAGCGCTGTTCGCAGCTTTTCTTCGATCCTGTCATCCAGAAACGCGCCGAATCGTTTCAGTGTGTTTCTACACGGTATCGCACTCTGTTCAGGTCGTTCGAACAGGACGCCGATGGGGTGACGGTCATCGTCGAAGACCGTGATACCGGGAAGTCCGAACCGATCCGCGCACAATATATGGTCGCCTGCGACGGTGCCGACAGCGCTGTTCGGGAGACGCTTGGCATCGGGCTCGAAGGTGATGCGCCTCTGTCCTTTGACATCAACATGTTTTTCGAAAGCCAGGACGTAATGCGCTTTCACGAAAAATATCAGGCCATGATGTACTGGCTGTACGGGGCCGACGGGTTCTGGGGACAGTTCATCGCGGTCGACGGGCGGGGTTTGTGGCGTCTGTCGATGGTGACGCCGGAGCTGATCACCGATACCGGGAATTTCGACGCGCACACCCATATCCGGCGCGCGCTCGGGTCCGATGACATCGAGTACGAGCTGAAGTCGATCCTTCCGTGGGAACGACATCGCCGTGTCGCCAACCGATACCACGATGGCCGCGTGTTCCTGGCCGGCGACGCCGTGCATCAGTATTCGCCGACCGGCGGTCTCGGTATGAACACAGGCATTCAGGAGGCGGTCGACATCGCCTGGAAGCTGTCGGCGGTTCTGAACGGGTGGGGCGGGCAGCATCTTCTCGACAGCTATTTCGCCGACCGGCAACCGGTGGCCATCCGCAACAACGTCGAAGCGACGGCGAATTTCAAGAAACTCGTGGAACTGCCGTCCGGACCCGCGATTGCGGAGGACAGCGCGGAGGGAGAGGCGCTTCGCGCCGACGCCAAACACGTGATCGAAACCGGCGGTTACAACGAGGAATACGAACAGGAAGGCGTGACCGTCGGATACCGTTACGACACGTCGCCGGTCTGCGTTGACGACGGGTCCGGATTCCCGCCGCTGACAATCGTCGAGTACGAACAATCCACCCGCCCCGGTGCCCGCGCGCCGCATATCTGGCTGGATGACGGCCGGTCGACGCTGGATCTGTTCGGAGCTGGCTTCACTCTGCTGCGGTTGGGACCGGACGCGCCGGAAGCGCCGAAGCTTGTCGCCGCCGCCGCGGCGGTCGGCATGCCGCTCGCGGTCGAAACCGTGGACACGGCAGGCGCGCGCGAACTTTACGCCTGCGATCTGTGTCTGGTCCGCCCCGACGGGCATGTCGCCTGGCGCGGCGATAGCGACCCGGAGAATGCCGCGGCGATCGTCGATGTCGTGCGCGGTGCGGGGGGCGCGGGCGTGCGCACGAATGCAAGCGCCTTCGCGGAGGCAAGACGCCCGGCGGCCTAATGCCCTTCCTTGATTAAATCGGCGACTTTCTCGCCGATCATGATCGCGGTCAGATTGGTGTTGGCGCGCGTGACCGCCGGCATGACAGAAGCATCCGCGACGCGAAGCCCCTCGACACCGTATACCCGTCCGGCCGGATCCAGGACGGCCATCGGGTCGTCTTCGCGCCCGAACCGGCAGGTACCCACAGGATGAAAGAAGCCGCGGCAGTTTTGGCGGATCCAGGATTCGAGCGAGGCGTCAGTGGCGAAAATGTCGTCAAGCGACGGTCCGGGCGCGATCAGCGTTTTCAGCGCTGCGCGGCGAACCGGGCCCGGCATATCCATCAGGATCGAGCCGGCAAACGATTTCCACCAGTTGGCGCGGGTTTCCATGTTGAGCTTGCGCACCCGGGCGGAGAACGCAGCGGGGAAGGCTTCGGTCGTGACCTGTCTCACCGCGTCGCTGCGGAAGATTTCGTAAAACAGGCGTAAAGCCATCTTCATGCGGGCCATGTCGCGGTTGTCTTCCATTACATGAAAGGCGACACGCGGATTGATCGTCGGATCGGCGCTTTGCAGCGTTACCGCCCCTCGCGAATACGGTTTCACTACGGCGGCGATCGCGCCCCCGATGCGATTGCCGAGCGGATGCCAGCTGACTTTGTTGGCGATGGCGACATAGAAATCATGCGGCGGACAGTCGCCATGTTTCGACGAATAACGCAGCGCCATGTTGCCCGCCGCGCGTAAAGCGGCCGGCTGCATTCCGTTGAAACGCAGATGCGCGGCCAGGATACAGGTCGGATGTTCGTGCAGGTTCCTGCCCACGCCGGCCCGGTCGGCGACGATTTCGATTCCGTATGTCCGCAGGTGTTCGGCCGGACCCACGCCTGACCGCATCAGGAGCGCAGGGGACTGCAGGGCGCCCGCGGAGACAATGATTTCTTTCGCGGACAGGGTTTCCCGGTCTTCGCCGGTCTGCACGCGGACACCGGTACAGCGCGTGCCGTCGAAAACCAGATGTTCGACAAGGCAATCGCTGCGGATTTCCAGATTGGCGCGCGCCCGGACTTCGTTTGTCAGATAGGAGATTGCCGTGGACTGGCGCAACGACGGTGTGCTGGTAAGCGCGACGGCGCACACTCCGTCGCGCGGCTCGACGTTCATGTCCTTTACGTATCCGAAGCCACGGCGGTGCAGCTCCGACGCGATCGCATCGCAGAACCCCGGCCAGTCGGATCTTTTATGCCGGCGGATGGAGACGGGGCCGTCATTGCCGTGGCGCGGGTCGTCGCCGAAATCCGTGTCGGTTTCGAGCCGTTTGTAATACTTGATGACGTCGTTCCAGCCCCAGCCCGTGGCGCCGGCGTCTACCCACTCTTCGAAATCACCGGGCATGCCGCGGATCGCGACCATCGAATTGACCGAGGATCCTCCGCCCATTACGCGACCCTGATCGTATGGAAAGGCCGGCACGGAATCGGGGTCGTTATGCGGCAATGGCTGCCATTGTGCCATGATGCCCGGCCAGGTATTCCGGGTGTTGTAGGTCGCGCGGTAGAGCGGGTCGCGGACTTCGTCGCCTTCATTGCCAGGCGGCGTGTCGCGTCCGGCTTCCACAAGCAGCACCCGGTTGGCCGGTACTTCCGACAATCGTGCGGCGATTACGGCGCCCGCAGATCCCGCGCCGACGACGATGTAGTCCCAACCGGACATCCGGCCCCCCTTTTTCTTCCTGCGCGATCAACGGTATCAGGGCGCGACGGCGTTGGCGCAAATGTTCCAGGGCGCAAGCTCCCGAGGCCCAGCCTTTTGCGTATCCCAGCACGCCGGACGCGGCACCGGTGTAGTGCGACATCGAAAAGCTGCCTTCCATCGCGAAGATGGACGACACGTTGATCAGTTTGCCGTATTTGCGTTTCTTCATGCCAGGTATGACGGCACGGGCGGCGAAAAAGGTCGCCTTCATCTTGATGAAGGTCATGGCTTCCCAGATCTCTTCGTCGATTTCCTCCACCGTGTATTTGTTGCCCTGAATGCCGGCGTTGTTGACCAGGATATCAACGCGCCCGTGTTCGGCTTCATGCTCGCCGATCAGTCTGGTGAAATTCCCGATGTCGGTGTTGTCGCAGGCCAGTTCCGTCACGGTGCGCCCCAGCGCCCGGCAGTCCTCGGCGGTCCTGGCAAGGACATCCGCATCCAGATCGTTCAGGATCAGATCGGCGCCCCGTTCGGCCATCAGCAGCGCGTGTTCGCGGCCCATGCCGCGCGCTGCGCCGGTAATCATTGCAATGCGCCCGTCCAGTCTAAGCGTTTCCCGAGTCATCTTTTCCTCCCTGTTCGTATATTTAGACCATATTCGGTAGCGCCGATCACCCGGTTATGAGTGGACGTGAACATAGGTTTTCGTTTTCAATGTTCCGATGTTGAGAATTGTGCTTGTTTTGATCCTTGCCGTTTTGGCCGGGCAGACAATGGCCGCCGATATCACCGGCACGCCCAGGATCATTGACGGCGAAACGCTGGAAGTCGGCGGCAAGCAGTTCCGGCTTGCAGGGATAGATGCGCCAGACCCCCGGCAGACCTGTTTTATCCGACAACGCGAATACAGGTGCGGCCGGATTTCGACGACTGCCCGCGCCTTGAAGCCGATCAGCAGCCGCTCGCCCTTTTTGAGTTCCGTCAATCGGTCGTTCTCCACCGCGATGGCGGCCTGACAGGCGCGCTGCGTGCAGCTCTGCAAATTGAATTTAAACTGTTCGCCGTCGTCGATTTTGCCGCCGATGCCCGACCCCAGGAAAATACCCAGCGGCGCCGTCACGAACATGGCAAGCCGCTTTTCCTTTCCCAGGGGGCGGACCGCGATTGCCAGAACCTAGCGCTTCGTATTGTTGTCGGCGATGGTCTGAATGATGCCGCACACGTTTTCGTCCGCAGCGATGGCCTGACACTGGAAGGTCCAGTCGCCGATGCGTTCTCCAACCTTGGGTTTGGCATCCTGGGCTGTCGCGGCGCCGGAAAAAGCGAGCGCGGAGAGGCCGATTAACGCGGCGGGCAGAATTTTCATCGTTTACTCTTGGCGAACAAGGACAAGACGGGCTGAACCTAGTGTCGGACGCCCGCTGGTTCAACCTTCGTGACACATGGAGGCGGATGCGACACATTCCGGGTGTTATGGCGGCAGATTCCGAAAACGAGAGCGCTTTCGCGCTTGAGATCGACAGACAAATTGTTGAAACCGCGTTTCGCGACGCTGCGTTGAAGTACGTCGCGACCCGACGGACCCGGATCGACTATTTCACGCGTCGTCATTTCAGTTTCGGCGGAGCGCTTCGGCTTCATCGCGTGGCGCTCGGCGCAGACCTGATAAGGGCGCCGGCCAATCTGGCGCTTGCGTTGCCGCATATTTTGAAGCTGGTCTGTGCCGTTTTGCTGAGAAGAGCCGGCTTCGCTGTAGCTGCCGATGTCGCGCTCCGAATACCGACCCAACTGGAAACCGCAGTGGCGAGAGAGGTCGACTGGCTGATCTGGACCGAGTTTCTCGAATTGCCGTACCGGACAGAAGAGCGGGTATCGGACCGCGATGCGCTGGGCGAGTTGCTGCTGGCCCAGCCGGACATCGCGGCGGCCGTTTTCGCGGCGAAGGAATTTGCCTATCGAAACCGCGCGGATCAGGGGTTTGACACGAGGCTGAGGGATCTGTTGTCCAGATACACAGGCACCCGTGTCGCGGCGGCGGAAATCGCCACAGCGCTGACCTCCGCCGGCGTGGGCGGTCTGGTCGTCCAGCAGCTGACGCCGACGGCATTCACGCTGGGACCGGCGCTTGCAGTTCTTGTAGCGCATCAGGCAGCCATTTTCGCGTTTCCGCTGGGCACGGCGCTGGGGGGGCTCTGGTACGGCCTGTTTCCAGTGGAGCCGTCATGGGGATTGATAACCGGTGTCACCGCTGCGCTGATGGTGCTGTCATCCATCGCTGCGGCATTCGCCGGCGTGGTTGCCGATCCCGTTCAGCGACGGGTCGGAATTCACCGCAGGCGGCTCGAAAAGCTGGTCGATGCGATCGAGGCCGACCTGCTGAAAGGGGAAGATGCCGGTTTCAAGGTGCGGGCCCATTACGTCGCCCGGATGTTCGATTTTTTCGAAGCTGTGCGCATCGCGCTCAGGGCTGCAACCTGATGTTATGTTTCACATTAAGAAAATATAATAAAAATATGAAAAATAATAAAAATAATATTTCTTACGGTGCTGTGATGGCGTGTTATTGCTTTCATTCAGGGGCTGCACAGGGCTGACGCCAGATCGGCGAAATGACGGCAGCGCATCGAGAAGAACCACGGAAAAACCGATGCTCATCACAATTGAAAATATGCTCACACCGGAAGAAGTCACGCAGGTGCGTGCCACGTTGGACGGCGGCAGTTTCGTCGACGGGCGTCATTCCACGGGGTTGATCAACGACCGGCTCAAAACCAACGAGGAATTCGACCGGCCGGGCGGAAAGGTCGCCGACGCCGACCGGATCATCGGACAGGCGCAAAGCCGGGTGAGGGACGAGTTCATGCGCCAGACGCTCTTCGAGCGTCCTCCGTTTCAAAAACTCTGTACACGCAGATAAATGCCGACGGTCGTAATCCCTCCGCGGCCGAAATCGAAGCGCACAGCAGACTATACAAGGTATATGCCAATCTGCTTCGCCGGTCGGTCGAGGGCTAAGAGGGCGGCGGCCCGGTCACGCCGCTTACCATTTCGTCGATGTCGTTTTGAAGGTCGCTTTCTGACAAGCGTCTGATTTCAAGTAGACATTCAGGACCCGCATTGGAATTGCGCAGATGCGTAAGTACCCGGCGCCGGGGCGTCTCGAACATATCCAGAACCGCCAGCTTGCTGTCCGATCCGCCAAACAGTTCCGCTTCCTCGATTTCGGCATATCGATCGCCCGTCGATCGATGGGCGGTTTCGTTCAGCCCGTTCAGGGTGTCCGCGAAGACCTGCTGTCCCGCAGGAGACAGGCTTAGGAACAAGTCTGCCAGCGCCTGTGCCCGCCGGGTGTTGTTGAGCGTTCCGCCTCTGCGATGAGCGCAGGCCTGGAGCTCTGCCAGCAATTTGGGTCGTTCGTTTTCGGGGATATCCGGCGAAAACGAGAGGTGCGGCGGAGATTTTCCGAACAGTCTGGCGAACAGCATATCCGTTCAATAAGGGAATTCGGTCGGTGAGGAAACTGTTTCGATATATTGCCAGTCAGTGCTTTGTCCTGATCGGTCGATACGCTATTATTTTCGCCATTTCCAATTCTCTAATTCATAAATAAGGGGAGTCCGATGAAAAATCGAATGATGGTTGCCGCCGTGACGGCGACAGCAATGGCCGCGGTGCCGGCTGCGGTAACGCCGGCGGTGGCGGACGATCACAAAACGGTCAAGGTCGGCTATATGCAGGGCTTTGCAGGCGGTCGTGGCATTTTCGGCCGCTACGGCTTCGAAGGTTTTGAACTCGCCATTGAACATCTTGGCGGCAACCTCCCCGGCATGGATGTCGAAGTGATCAAGAAAGACACCCAGCACAAGCCGGATGTCGGTCGCACGATCATGAACGAATACATCAAGAAGGAACGCGTGAATTTCGTCGCCGGGATTACCTGGTCGAACATTCTCGCCGCGGTCTGGAAGCAGGCCTATCGGTCCAAGACTTTCCTGATATCCGCCAATGCGGGCTGGTCGGGCATGGATGGCAAGAATTGCAACCCCTACTTCTTCCGCGCATCGTGGAACAACGACATGATCCCGGAAGCCATGGGCAAGCTGATGAAGGAAGAGGACATCAAGGATGTCTTCGAACTGTCCGCCAACTACCAGGCCGGCAAGGACATGCTGGCGGGCTTCAATCGCCGCTACCAGCAGCCGACCAAGGGCAAGATTCTCTACAAACTCGGTAACAACGACTGGCAGGCTGAAATTTCCCAGATCCGCGCCATCAAGCCGAGTGCGATCTTCGCGTTTCTGCCGGGCAGCATGGGCATTTCGTTCATGAAGCAGTACAAGGCGGCCGGCCTCGACAAGACGGTCAAGCTCTACACCGTCTACACCGTCGATTACGGTACGATCGGCGCCCACGGCTCCAACGCCATCGGCAGCTATCACACCACGTTCTGGAACAGCGATTCCAAGGATCCGGTGAACCAGAAGTTCATCAAGGACTACATAAAGAAGTACGGCAAGCATCCGTCGATGTTCTCGGTGCAGGGCTACGATGCGGCGCTTTTGATCGACCTGGGGGTCAAGGGTTCCGGTGGAGATCTGAAAAACCACGACGGCATCATCAAGGCGATGCGGACGGCGGATATCAAATCACCGCGCGGCAAGTTCACCTATAACGTGAATCACAGCCCGATCCAGAACTACTACAAGCGCGAAGTGATCGCGGACGCCAATGGCGATCCGAAGATCGTGGTGCGCGGACGTGTCGCCGAAATGGCGAAGGACAGCCACTACAAGAAATGCAAGATGAAGTGGTAAGCCGCCCGAGACGGTAGCTAAATTCGGGGAGCGCCCTTGCGGCGCTCCCCATTTTCGATATGTTCTGCGCGGAATGATAATCAGCTCGACAACGCGCGGGCGGGGCACGGGGATCTTCGGATGACCTTGTTACTTTTCGTCGAACAGTTCCTCAATGGAATGCAGTTCGGCGTCTTTCTGTTTCTGATTTCGGCGGGGCTGACGCTGGTTCTCGGCATCATGAATGTCGTGAACCTGGCGCATGGCTCGCTCTATATGCTCGGCGCCTACTTTGCGTCGACGTTTTTCGGACTGACAGGCAGTCTCATCGTCGCGCTGGTGCTGATGATCCCGGTCATGCTGGTCGTCGGCATGGTGATCGAACTTGTCGTGCTGCGCACGATGTACGAGCGCGATCACATGGACCAGGTGCTGGCGACGTTCGGTCTGATCCTGTTTTTCAACGAACTTGTCCGCCTGATCTGGGGCGTCGATGCGCAGCCGTTGACGCTGCCGGTCTGGCTGAGCGGAAACGTTGAAATCCTTCCCGACGCGCCGTATCCCGTATACCGGCTGGTCGTCATCGGGGTCGGGATGGCGGTTGCGGCGGGGCTGTTCTGGATGATCACCAAAACGCGGATGGGCATGCTTATCCGCGCCGGCGCCAGCAACCGGCCGATGGTCGGCGCGCTGGGCGTGAACATCCGGTTTCTCTACACGATGGTGTTCGGCCTCGGCGCCGTATTCGCGGGGCTGGCAGGGCTGATGGCGGCGCCGCTGCAGTCGGTTGAATCCGGCATGGGCGAGGAAATGCTGATCTTCGCCTTCGTCGTGATCGTCATCGGCGGTATCGGTTCGATCCGCGGCGCGCTGGTTGCGTCCATCGTGATCGGTATTTTCGAAACCGTCGGTCGGTCCATACTGCCGTTTCTGATGCTCGAAATCGTGGATTCCGAGACCGCGCAGACGGCGGGGCCGGCCCTGGCCTCCATGCTGGTCTACATCCTGATGGCGGTGATCCTGTTCTTCAAACCGCAGGGCCTGTTCCCTGCGCGGACGGGGTAGGGACAGGTCATGCTGAGCAAACTCAAACTCTCGATCCTCATCGGATCTTTCCTTGTCCTTGCGGCGCTGCCGTTCATCGCCGAGGCGGTGGACGAGCCGTTTTACATCGACCTGATGGCGCGGGTGATGATCTTCTCCATCGCGGCGATGAGCCTCGACTTCATCCTCGGCTACGGCGCCATGATCAGTTTCGGTCACGCGCTCTATATCGGTCTCGGCACTTACGCCGTCGGTATTCTGGCGTTTTACGAGGTGACGAACGGCTGGCTTCAGTTGCTGGTCTGCATCGTGGGCACGGCGTTTATCTCGTTCATTCTGGGGCTGATTTCGCTGCGGACCAGCGGAATCTACTTCATCATGATCACCTTTGCGCTGGCACAGATGTTCTATTTCCTCGGCATCAGCCTGGAAGAGTTCGGCGGTGACGACGGCCTGCCCATCGACGAGCGCAGTGTCTTCTTCGAGGGGCTGGACATGTACGACCCCTGGACGATGTATTACCTGATCCTCGGAACCCTGACGGTAACGACGTTCGCATTGTGGCGGATCATCAATTCCCGGTTCGGCATGGTGGTCCGCGGATCGCATTCCAACGACGACCGCATGCAGGCGATCGGGTTCCCGACATTCAAGTACCGGCTGGCGGCCTTCGTCATTGCGGGCGTTGTTTGCGGACTCGCCGGTTTCCTGCTCGGCAACCTGACCGAATTTCTGACGCCGGAATACATGCACTGGTTCCGGTCGGGCGAACTGATGATCATGGTCATGGTCGGCGGCATGGGAACGCTGTTCGGCCCGCTTTACGGCGCGTTCGTCTATATCATGATGGAAGACTTCCTGTCGCAGTTCACCGAATACTGGCAGTTCTATTTCGGCCCGTTGCTGATCCTGCTTGTGCTGTTCGCCAAGCAGGGCCTGTGGGGGATGCTGCCCGGGAAGGAGGATATGTCCGATGAGTGACCCGATCCTCAAGGTCGAGCAGCTGAAGAAATCCTTCGGCGGCGTCGTCGCGACAGACAGTCTCGATTTCGACGTCATGCCCGGCGAAATTCATGCCGTGATCGGCCCCAACGGCGCCGGCAAAACGACATTCGTGGCGCAGATCGCGGGCATGCTGAAATCGGATTCAGGCCGGATTCTGTTCGACGGTCAGGACATCGGCGCCAAGACGGCGCCGCAACGGTCGCATATGGGGCTGGCCCGGTCGTTCCAGATCACCAGCGTGTTCCGGGAATTCACGGCATTGGAAAACGTAGCGCTGTCGATACAGGCCCATAGCGGGCACAGCTTCAAATTCTGGAAGCGGGCGTCCACGGACGCCGACCTGACGGAGCCGGCGCAGAAGATTCTCGACGACGTCGGGCTTGGCGAGCGTGCTTTGACTCTGGCGGGCAACCTGGCCCATGGTCAGCAGCGCCAGCTGGAAATCGCAATGGCCCTGGCGACGGGGCCGAAGATGCTGCTCCTGGACGAGCCGACGGCCGGTATGGGCACCGAGGAATCCGAGCAAATGCGCCAATTCCTCGACCGGTTGAAGGGCGACTATTCCATGCTGCTGATCGAACACGATATGGACACTGTGTTTAGTCTGGCAGACCGGGTAACGGTGCTTGTGTACGGCCGGGCGATCGCGACGGGCACGCCCACGGAAATCCGCAACAACGACGAGGTGCGCGCCGCGTATCTCGGTGAAGACGAGGTAACGGCCGGTGCTTGAGGTCAAGGGTATCGAAACGTCGTACGGCACCAGTCAGGTGCTGTTCGGGATGTCTTTCGCGGTGAATGAAGGCGAAGTCGTGTCGCTGCTCGGGCGCAACGGTATGGGCAAGACCACGACAATCCGGTCCCTGATGGGCATGGTGCCGACCAGCGCCGGTTCGATCACGTTCGAGGGCAAGGAACTGCGCAGCCTTAAGGATTATCAGATCGCCAAGCTCGGCTTGGGGCTGGTACCGGAAGGACGTCAGATTTTCCCTAACCTCACGGTGCGCGAAAACCTGGTGGCGACCGCCGACAACCGTACTGGTACTGACAAGCCCTGGAAAGTCGAGCATATCGTCGACATGTTTCCCAATCTGGGCGACCGCATGGACAATATGGGCAACCAGCTGTCAGGTGGCGAGCAGCAGATGCTGGCCGTCGGTCGTGCGTTGATGACCAATCCCAAGCTGTTGATCCTCGACGAGGCGACCGAGGGGCTGGCGCCGCTGATCCGCGAGGAAATCTGGAAGTGCCTGGAAGGCCTGAAGGAGAGAGGCCAGTCAATTCTGGTAATCGACAAGAATGTCGACGCGCTGACCCGGATCGGCGATCGTCACTATATCGTCGAACGCGGTCAGGTGGTCTGGCAGGGCAATTCCGACGAACTCCGTGCCAATGAAGATATCCAGCACCAGTATCTGGGCGTTTAGCCGCAGATTTCCGGTGTTTCCGGAATGCCACGGGCTTTCAATCTTTTTTTACGGCTTTGAGGTGTAATTCAGGCGTTTGAATCCCGCAATTCTGCGGTTTGGAGAGCGCTGTGACGATCCTCGAAGAAATCCTGTCCGTTTCGGGCAAACGGCTGCGCCGTGCGGCGGCGGTCTGTATCGGTCTGTCGGTCCTGGCGACCGGTGGGGCGTCGGCGGCAGTGACGCTCTCTGACGAGACCGAAACAGCGATATACCTGGCAGAACTGTTGCGCTCGGCACGCACCGTGATCGCGAACCATCAGGCGCATATCAATGACCCAGCTGTTGGCGACAAGGGACTGACCGGCAAAGTCGTCCTCGCCAAAACCCGGGAAACATTTCGTCAACGGACAGGCAAGCCGCTGCCGTTGAAGGATGAGAATGACCTGCGGACGCGTCTGCTTCGGGCACAGCTCGCATCGATCCGTGAAGTGATGGATGAAAACCAGCGCACCATCAATCGCACCGGGATCGGTTTCAAAGGCTTCGTGCCGGCAGTATTCGCGCGCCTGGTGAACGAACGTTTCAGGGAGAAGGCCGGCGACTATGCCGAGGTCAAGGTGACCGCACCGATGAGGCTGGTCCGAAACCGCCGTGCGCGCCCCGATTCCTGGGAACGCAGCAATATCCGGGAGAAACTGATGGCGAAGGACTGGCCCGTCGGGAGAATTTATACCGAGGCGGCAACGCATTCGGGGCGCACGGCGTTCCGCGTGCTGGAACCGTTCCACCAGGCGGGTACCCTGGAGACCCGTCCAGGCAGAGGCACCGGCCTAGGCCTGCCGCTGTCCCATTCGATCATGGCATTGCATCAGGGCGGTCTGGAAATCGCCAGCGAAGAGGGGCGGGGAACGACGGTGTCGCTTTGGCTGCCGCGCGAATGCGATGAGGCGGAATCCGAGGCGGCTTAGCCCGCCAGCCGTTCCGGAATCTTTTCCGGTGCGTCGTCGTCGACCAGGCTGTGGAAGAATTTCTCCAGTAGTGTTTTAAACGTTCGAAGCTCCGCTTCGGAAAAACACGCGCTCAGGTCGCTTTCGTAATCGATCACCTGCGGGATCAGGCTCTCCACGCGTTTGCGTCCTTCGTCCAGCAGACGGACATAGACCGTGCGCTGGTTGGCGACGGGGCGTTCGCGCTTCACGAGATCCTGTTTTTCCATCTGGCCGATCAGGCGAGTCATGGTCGACGCGTTGATGCTGGTCCGCCGGGCGATGTCACCCATGGCCTGGGGACCGAATTCGTACAAGACAGCCGCGGCGCGCCACTGCTGCAGGGTGAGTCCGGCTTCGGCGAACCGGTCTTCGAAGCCTTCGGCCAGGCGAGACCCCACACGGTGGACGAGATAGGGCAGAAACTGCTCCAGATGAAACTCCGGCGCTTCGCCGTTCATGTGTCGGTTCCTTCCACGACGAAGAACACGGCGTCGGTTTTGCCGTCTCGAAACGCCTTCGCTTTCTGGTATTCCGGAGAATTGTAGCAGGCGACGGCTTGCTCCATCGTATCGAACTCGATCACGGCCATCTTGTCGCCGACGAATTCGCCCTCCAGAAGCTGAAAACGCCCGAGCCGGGACAGCGAGCGGCCGCCGTATTTTTCGACCGCTATTTTCGCCTGCGCCGCATAATCCTTGAGCGGCGCCATGTCTTCGGCGCTCAGCGCCGCTATCCAGTAGGCAACCATTCTAGTACTGGCCCTGCGGCTCCAGACCCATCAGGTGCTGGCCGTACATGGAACTGAGCGCATCCCAGTTGAAGCTGATGTGGTGAGCGATGGCATGCGCGTCGCGCCACGCGCGCTGAACGTGTTGGGAAGAATCGATCCCCTGGCCGCCGACCGCGCCGAATAGTTCGTCCAGACCGTCGACCGCCAGTTCGACCATTTTGGCCTGCGTGATCCGGTTGGCCATTCGGTCTTCCACGCTCAGCAACTCTCCGCGGTCGATGACTTTACTTCTCGAATCCTCCAGTTGCTCGAACAGCATGGCCTTCCCGGCTTTGAAGTTGGCCGCCGCACGGCCAACGCGCATCTGCACGGCCTGAAATTCGCGCACCTTGTTGCCGCCGAGGACGACCGCGCCCCGTGTGACACGCTCGTTCATGACGTCCAGGAACGTTTCGAGCGCACCGTTGAGCGCGCCGAGCGACGGAGTCGCAATGCCGTAGGCGATGATCGACAGAATCGGATAGCGGTACAGATTGCTTTGCAGTACCTGATAACCGGGAGAGTTGCCGGATACGAGATCGGGGAAGGTTACCTTGCGGTGTTCCGGAACGAACAGATCTTTGCACACGAATGTTTTGGAACCGGTCGCGGTCAGGCCCATGACGTTCCAGTTGTCCAGCACTTCGACATCGGATTTGGGGGCCATGGTGAATCCGGGGACGGGATTGCCGCCGTCTTCCTCGGGCGGGAAAAACACGCCCATCAGGACCCAGTCCATGACATCCACGCCGCTGGCAAAGTGAAATTCGCCCGAAACAAGATAGCCGCCGTCGACCGCGACGCACTGTCCGGCGGGGGCGTAGGAACCGGATGCCGTATTGCCGGGGTTGTCGCCCCAGACTTCTTCCTGCAATTCGATCGGAAACTGCGCGATCAGCCATTGATGGACCAGCGCGAGCGAACAAACCCAGCCTGTCGACGTATCGGCGGACGCCCATTCGATGACGCATCGCATCGCGGTGCGTGCATCGTATTCCAGTCCGCCGAATTTTTTCGGCTGGTACATGCGAAAGAAATCCTGCGAGCGTATTTCGTCGAAGAGGTCCTGGGAGATGCGGCGTTCCTGTTCGTGCTGCGCGGCCTTCGCGGCGATCAGCGGACGCAGATCCGCGGCGCGTTTGACAAGTTCGTCACGGGAAACATCGCGGAGTTTCTGAACGGTGGCCATTTGACGGTCTCCTTTTCCTTCAATGTGAAATACTTTCATTTGAAAACGTATAATTGTCAACACCCGAGACGCGGATACCCGGGCAAATGTTCAAAATTCCGGAAGATCGGGCTAATCTGGGCGAAACGGGGGACCAGGCCGCGATGGATTACAATTACGAACGCTACAAAATGTCGAACTACGACCTCAGCCGGTTCGACGGACCGGCAGCAGGCGAGGAACTGATCGACTTCAAGCTGACGAAGCTCGACGGCACGGAGGTGTCGCTTTTCGATTACAAGGGCAAGTGGCTGGTGCTGGAGACGGGCAGCCTGACCTGTCCGATGTTCGTGAAGAACATCGATCCCCTGCGCGAAGTGAAGGCGAAACACCCGGACGTCGAATTCCTGGTCATCTATGTCCGGGAAGCGCATCCCGGTTTCCGGCGCGGCCCGTCGGGCGACATGGCTGAGAAGATCGCGTTGGCGAAGGAAATGAAGGAGTCGTTCGGCGAACACCGGGAAATCCTGGTCGACAGTGTCGACGGCGCCATGCACCAGGCCTACGGCGCGATGCCCAATATGGTCTATATCGTCAATCCGGACGGAAAGGTGATCTATCGTTGCGACTGGTCATTCGCCAAACGCATCGACAAGGTCCTCCAGGACCGCGCCTCGCTTCATACGGAAGAACACGTCCGCATCGTCGGCGCCGCGCCGTGGATTACGGTGCCGGTCTGCCTGAAGGGCGGCTGGGACGCGCTGTGGGACCTCGCCAAGGCGATGCCTTTCATCGCCTGGGCGCATCTGAAGCAGGATGCCGGCATGCTGTTCGGCAAAAAATTCGTGCACCCCGCGGATCAGGCGAAACAGCGGGCGGAGTAGGGCGCCGGGACACCTTATTCCCGTTTGCCGCTGAAAACCCCGCCTGCTATACCGCCGCAACGGAAAACGAGCGGGTATATCCATTGAAAATCGTATGTCTCGACATGGAAGGCGTGATCGCGCCGGAAATCTGGATCGAGCTGGCCGAACGCACCGGTATCGACGATCTTCGGCGCACCACGCGGGACGAGCCGGATTACGACGTACTGATGCAGTACCGGCTGGATATCCTTGACAAACACGGGCTCGGGATCGAGGCGCTGCAGCCGATTATCGACGGGATCGAGCCGCTGCCGGGGGCGCGGGAATTTCTCGACGCCGTGCGCGCGAAATACCAGCTGGTGATCCTGTCCGACACGTTCTACGAATTCGTCGGCCCGCTGATGGTCAAGATGGGCCAGCCGACGCTGTTCTGCCACCGGCTGCTGGTCAACGATGACGGTCGGCTCTCGGGCTACCAGCTGCGCATGCCGAGCCACAAGCGGGCGGCGGTGAAGGCGTTCAAGGAACTGAATTTCTATACCTGCGGGGCCGGCGATTCCTACAACGACACGCTGATGCTGGAAGAGGCCGACGCCGGGTTTCTGTTCCGTCCGCCGCAAAACGTGATCGACGAGTTTCCGCAGTTTCCCGTTATGCACGACTACGAGGAACTGCTGGCCGTGATCGACGCGGCGGAGTCGCTGGATTCCCGCGCCGATCGCGCTATATCCGCCTGAGACGAACGGAGCAGGAATGAGCGAACCGGGTATATTCGAGACCGTTCCGCGGCGCGACAGCGTGGCGGTAAACGTCGGCGGCGTACAGATCGGCGGTGGCGCGCCCATCGTGGTGCAGTCGATGACCAATACCGACACGGCGGACGTGGACGCCACCGTGGCGCAGGTTGCGGCGCTGGCGAAGGCCGGCTCCGAGATCGTCCGGATCACGGTAGACCGCGACGAAGCCGCCAGGGCCGTGCCCTATATCCGCGACCGACTGACCCTGATGGGGATCGATACGCCGCTGGTCGGCGATTTCCACTATATCGGCCACAAGCTGCTGACCGAGAATCCGGCCTGCGCCGAGGCGCTGGCGAAATACCGCATCAATCCCGGCAATGTGGGGTTTCGCGAAAAGCGGGATACCCAGTTCAGCACCATGATCGAGGTCGCGAACAAATACGAAAAACCCGTGCGTATCGGCGCCAACTGGGGCTCGCTCGATCAGGAACTCCTGACCCGGCTGATGGACGAGAACACCGCGTCCGACAATCCGAAGGATGCGTCGCAGGTGACCCGCGACGCCATGGTGATGTCCGGCCTGCTGTCGGCGGAACGCGCCGAGGAGCTCGGCATGCCGCGCGACCGCATCATCATTTCGGCCAAGGTTTCGGCGGTGCAGGACCTGATCGCCGTCTACCGCGACCTGGCGTCGCGTTGCGACTATGCGCTGCATCTCGGCCTGACAGAGGCCGGTATGGGCACCAAGGGCATCGTCGCGTCGTCTGCCGGTATGGGCATCCTGCTGCAGCACGGCATCGGCGACACCATCCGCATTTCCCTGACGCCGGAACCCGGCGGCGACCGCACCCGTGAAGTGACGGTGGCGCAGGAACTGCTGCAGACCATGGGTCTGCGCTCCTTTATTCCGCTGGTCGCGGCCTGTCCCGGTTGCGGTCGCACGACCTCGACCGTGTTCCAGGAGCTGGCGCAGAGCATTCAGGGCCATATTCGCGAGCGCATGCCCGAATGGCGCGAAAAATACGACGGCGTCGAGGAACTGAACGTTGCCGTGATGGGCTGCATTGTGAATGGTCCCGGCGAATCCAAGCATGCGGACATCGGCATCAGCCTGCCGGGCACCGGCGAGGAACCGGCCGCGCCTGTGTTTATCGACGGCGAGAAGAAGATGACCCTGCGCGGTCCCGGCATTGCCGACGAATTCCGCGCGCTGGTCGAGGACTACGTCGAAAAGCGTTACGGCAAGCAGTCCGAAAAGGTCTGACGCGGCGTCGCCCATGTTCATTCAAACCCATCCCTTGGACGATCCCGTGCTGATGAAGTTCACGCCGGGCGAACCCGTGCTGCCGGTCGGCACGGCACCGGTGCCTGAGACGGAAGCCGTCGGAATTTCGCCGCTGGCCCGGCGCCTGCTGCGGATCGACGGGGTCGAGGGAGTGTCGCTGTCGCTGGACGATGTCACGCTGCGCCGCGCGGTCGACAGCGAGTGGTACATCCTGAAACCGGCGGTTCTCGGCGCGATCATGGAGCATTACGGCTCCGGCGAGCCGGTCGTGGCGGAACCGGTGGTGCTGAAGATCCTCGATCTGCTCGACGACCGCATCCGCCCGGCGATCGAAGCCTATGGCGGCGAGGTATTGTTCAAGAAATTCGCCGAACGCACGCTCACGCTCGAACTGATCGGCGGCGGAGGCGCGCAGAAGCGCGACATGATGACCAACATCATTACCCATCACGTGCCGGAGGTAGAGGCCGTGACCTGGGTCGGCGAGGCGCCGCCGGCGGAGATCCCCGACTGGGTGTTCAACGGCGATGACGAACCGCCCACCGGCCCGGAGGCAGAGGCCGTGATGCAGTTGCTAGACGAAAAGGTGAACCCGGCAGTGGCGGCCCATGGCGGCCGCATCACGCTGATCGACGTAACCGATCATGTTGCATATGTGCGGATGGAAGGCGGCTGCCAGGGCTGTTCGGCGTCGGCCATGACACTGCAGCAGGGGGTGCAGAACGCGATCCTGACCGAGGTACCCAGTATCCAGGGCGTGGTCGACGTGACCGACCATTCCCAGGGCGCCAATCCCTTCTTCAACTGATGGCCGACAGGGTTACCTACTACATGGTCGAGTGCGATTATCCGCACGAGACGGCGGCGGAACGCACGGCATTCGACGACTTCTACTGGAAGCATATCAGCATGCTGCTGACCATTCCGGGGTTTCTGACGGCCCAGCGGTTTCATTGCGAACAGAACGTCCGCGCCCCGTTTCTGGGGCTTTACCGGCTGGCCGGGCCCGATGTCATGACCAGCGAGGCCTATACGTCGAAGGCCGGGCGCAATTCGGTGGACCCGAAATTCCGTCCGAACATGATCAACTGGGACCGCAACCTCGTGCAGGGGCCGGACGGGACGTCGGAACCCGATCTGGCGACGGCGATGGAAGACTGCCTGTCCCTGATCGACCGGCAGTCGCCGGATGCAGCGCCGCTGCCGCCGGACTATATCCCGCTGACGGTCGTCGGACTGGACCGGACGATCGCGCAGCGCGGCGTGAAGGTGGGAGAACCCGATATTGAAGAGCCGCCCGCGGGGTGGGAGGTACGCCTGTGGCGACCTATCCACCCCGTCAGGACGCCTGACCCCGGACAGTAAATCTATTTTCGCGACGCGTTGTTCGCGAGCTGCAGGCCTTTGCTTGCCCCCTGATACGCGGCGCCGATATCGCCCCCGAAAGCAGGCTTTTTTAGCTTGGCCGAGCATCACAATGATGCGTTTGCGGTCCTCGCCGGCGGTCTGACGGGCGACGGTACGTTCCATCTCCGCGACGTGCCTGGCGCAGAGCCGCACCTGGTCGTCGCTTGCCGGCTGTGCGACGGTCGGGCCGCCTGCGAGGGTGAAAAAAAAGCGGCCCCGGAAAGGGCCGCGGTAAGGTTTTTGCTACGCATGCTACTGATCCTGCTCTACTCAACTAATCCGGACTGAACCGACTGGAACCGTCTGTGATACTCAACTTCCATCAGGATATGAGCGGTTTGACATAGTTTGCAACATAATTGTTTCGATTTGTTTCAATGCGTTTGATCCAAAATAACGCATTAAATCAATGGGTTGCGGAGGTTTTGTCGGGGTTTGAGTGACGTTTGTCACACCGAAAGTTCGGGGTTGAACAGACCTTTTCGGCCTGGGTGTTTAAAGGTCGAGCAGATTGGCGGTGCGTGGGGTGGGCACCGGTTTGAGCCGATCTCCTGTATTAGAGGTCGTGTCCGCTTTGGGCCTTACGGGGAAAGGCGCGCTGGTGTGGAGGCGGTCGAAGAATTTCATCGTGTCGCCCTGGCCAATGGCGGCACCGACGAGGGCGCCCCCGGCAAGGGCATGCCGCCGGTATGGCCGTCGCCGTTGTGAATTTTCGGCGAATGCGCCAGACTCTTCGAAACCGGATTGGAGACGCGCCATGCTGCCCGCACTGGAAGAATTCATTACCGATTTTCGTGCCCTTTATGCCGGGGACATGGACGACCTGGAACGCTTCGAACAGGGCCGTCCGTTGCTCGAAAAACTGCTGGCCGATCCGGATCTGAAGCAGCGCGCCGAAACCTGGCCGTCGCGCAACGACCCGGAAAACGGCCACTACGAAAACCTGCTGTTCTATGAAGATTCCGATTACGGCTTCGTCCTGAACGCCCTGATCAAGGAACCGCGCGAGGCGACGCCGATCCACGATCACGGAGACGTCCTCACGGTCTACGGCGTGCTGGCCGGCGGCGAAACCGTCAAACGCTATCGCCGCGTCGATGCGGGCGCGGGGCAGGGCGGCGATCCGGGATCCGACGACGGAATAGAGCTGGAACTGATCGGCGACCACCAGGTCGCGCCCGGCTATATCGATTTCGTGCCGCCCGGCGACATCCACGTCGAACACAACGGCCCCCACCGCACCATCGGCCTGATCCTGCGCAACGGCAATGTCGGGAAGAACCTGCAAAGCTGGTACGACGAAGAGGCGGGCACCCGTATCCGGCGTTACGGACCGAAACAGGTGCCGCATGATCTGGTGTAAAGATTATTCGTAAAATACCCGGCGGAAGCTCTCCCGCCGGGTTTTGTCTGTCCGCCTGAAACGCAGAGCCTGACGTTGAGGCTTACGCCCCTTCGGCCACCGTCCAGGTCCGCCCCTTGCGGAGCATTTCGTTGATGGTGCCGGCGGGGGTGGATTCCTTGACCGCGGCGAGCTGTTCGTGGACCGCTTCGTCATAGGCCTTGGCCGGATTGTTGTAGAGCACGCCGAGCGCGACCGGGAACTCCGGCTGCTTCATGTCGGCCAGCATCATGGCGAGCATCTTGTTCTGCTCGTCGTGGACCAGCACGTCGTCCTCGGTGATGCCGTCCTCGCCGATGGTGACGACGCGGATGCCGAAGCCGTCCTCGGCCCGGGCGATGCCTTTGTTTTCGTCGGCGCCGAAGATCAGCGGCTTGCCGTGCTCGACCGTGATCGAGTTGTCGGCCACCACCTTCTTGTCGGTCCAGCCGTCGAACGCGCCGTCGTTATAGACGATGCAGTTCTGGATGATTTCGACCAGCGAGGCGCCCTTGTGGGCGTGCGCGGCTTTCAGGACGCCGGGCATGTGCTTCTGGTTGGTGTCGAACGTGCGCGCGACGAAGCGGGCATTGGCGCCGAGCGCGAGGCTGAGCGGCGTCAGCGGCGCATCGACCGAGCCCTGCGGCGTTGACGGAGAGCGCGTGCCGAGCTGGCTGGTCGGCGAGTACTGGCCCTTGGTCAGGCCGTAGATCTCGTTGTTGAACAGCAGCAGGTTCAGGTCGACGTTGCGGCGGATGGCGTGCATCGTGTGGTTGCCGCCGATCGACAGCGCGTCGCCGTCGCCCATCACGACCCAGATGTCGAGATCGGGATTGGCGAGTTTCGCGCCCGTGGCTAGCGCCGGGGCGCGGCCGTGAATGGTGTGGAAACCGTAGGACGCCATGTAATAGGGGAACCGCGCCGCGCAGCCGATGCCGGAGAAGAAGACCAGCTTTTCCAATGGAATCTGCAGTTCGGCCAGCGTGCGGTGCACGCCCTTGATGATGGCGTAATCGCCGCAGCCGGGGCACCAGCGGACTTCCTGGTCCGAGGCGTAGTCGTTCGGCTTCAGCGCTTCGACGGGAGTTTCGACGTTCATGGCTTATCCTTCCACCCGCGAGCGGATCTCGCGTTCGAGGGTCGATACCTTGAAGGGCTGACCCGTGATTTGCGTAATGCTTTCGGCGTCGACGAGATATTTGTCGCGCAGCACGTGGACGAGCTGTCCGTTGTTCATTTCCGGCACCATCACCCTGTCAAAGCCGGACAGCAGGTCGCCCAGGTTCTTCGGGAAGGGATGGATGTGACGGAGATGGATGTGCGAGACGCTGAGCCCGTCCTTGACGCAGCGGCCGACCGCCTGGTTGATCGCCCCGAAGGTCGACCCCCAGCCGACGACGGCAAGCTTGCCGGTGTTTTCGCCGGCGGAAACCTCCTGCGCCGGGATGTCGTCGGCGATGCCGTCGATCTTGGCGGCACGGACCTTGGTCATCCGGTGGTGGTTGTCGCTGTCATAGGAAATATGACCGCTGTCGTAATCCTTTTCGATGCCGCCGATGCGGTGCATCAGCCCCGGCGTGCCGGGAATGGCCCAGTTCCGCGCCAGCGTTTTTTCGTCGCGCAGATACGGATGGAAGCCTTCGGGATCGGTGCGGAATTCGACCGGGAAATCGGCGATGGCGTCGGCATCCGGAATTTCCCACGGCTCCGCCGAGTTGGCGAGAAAGCCGTCGGTCAGCAGGATGACCGGCGTCATGTATTTGGTGGCGAGACGCACAGCCTCGATCGCGGTTTCGAAGCAGTCGCCCGCGGTGCGGGATGCGACAACCGGCAACGGCGTGTCCGCGTTGCGGCCGTAGACCGCCTGGAACAGATCCGACTGTTCGGTCTTGGTGGGCAGGCCGGTCGACGGGCCGCCGCGCTGGACGTTGACGATGACCAGCGGCAGTTCGGTGACGAGTGCGAGGCCGATGGCCTCGGTCTTCAGCGCGATGCCGGGACCCGACGACGAGGTGACGCCAAGCGATCCCGCATAGGCGGCGCCGATGGCCGAACACACGGCGGCGATTTCGTCTTCCGCCTGGAAGGTCGTGACGCCGTACTGTTTCAGGCTGGTCAGCGTATGCAGCAGCGCCGAGGCGGGCGTGATCGGATAGGAGCCGAGGAACAGGTCTAGGTTGGCTTTCTTGGCGCCCGCGACCAGGCCCCAGGCGACGGCTTCGGTGCCGGTGACGGCGCGGTACGTGCCGGGCTGAACGTCCGCGCGGGGCACGACGTAGGCTTCGACGCCGGACGGCAGTTCGACCGTTTCGCCGTATGCGTGGCCGGCGTTCAGCGCCGCGATGTTTGCGGCGGCGATGTTCGGCAGCTTGCCGAAACGCTGGTTGACCCAGTCGATGGTCGGCTGGCGGTCGCGGTTGTACATCCAGCACATCAGGCCAAGCGCCCAGAAGTTCTTGCAGCGCGTGGCTTCCTTCGACGACACGTCGCACTCTGCGACGGCGGCGTTGGTCAGCTTGTTGATTTCGATCGCGATGACGACGTGGTTGTCCAGCGTGCCGTCTTCCAGCGGGTTTTCTTCGTAACCGGCGCGCGCGATGTTGCGGTCGGTAAACGCATCGACGTTCAGGATCACCGTGCCGCCCTTGGGCACGTCCTTCAGATGCACTTTCAGTGCCGCCGGGTTCATTGCGACCAGCACGTCCGGATCGTCGCCCGGCGTCTGGATGTCGTAGGACGCGAAATTGATCTGGAACGCGCTGACGCCGAATGTCGTGCCGGCCGGGGCGCGGATCTCCGCCGGGAAGTCCGGGAAGGTGGCCAGATCGTTGCCCATGAGGGCGGTCGACTGCGTGAATTGGGTGCCGGTCAGCTGCATCCCGTCACCGGAATCGCCGGCGAAACGGATAACGACTGAGTCTAGAGCCTTGCGCTCTCCGTCATCGGAAGAGGCGACGTTTGTTGCCATGAAACCTGTCCAGATTATTATATGTGTACAAACAAATTAGGTGGGTGCTTCATCCCCGTCAAGCCGATGCGACGGGCCGGCGATTCTGAACGATCGCATCCTTGCCCGAAGACCGGCAGCGGCGATTTATAACATGCCTATCGAGTCTTTCACCCCCAAATTGACGTGACCGTAAACAGCCGTTTCCGGTCGCCTCAAACCCGCGCATGCGGGGAGATCACGGTACCGGGAAAACAATCGGCAGATTCCCGGGTACACGGGAATGACGACGGAGCGGAATATCTCGAACACCCGCTTGACTTGGCTCAATCACTGACGAATAATTGTATGTACACAAACAATCTCGTCAACGGGAGTTCGAGGCGTTAATGTCATCCTATCTTAGACCGACCGCGCTTTCCGATGCGCTTTCCGCTCTGGCGGAAGGCGGGCGCACCATCGTTGCCGGGGGCACGGATTTCTATCCTGCCCGCGTCGGCAAACCGCTGGACGAGGACGTGCTCGACGTCACGGCGATTGAAGGCCTGCGGACGATCGAAGACAAGGGCGATCACTATCTGATCGGCGCCACGGCGACCTGGACGGACCTGATCCGCGCCGACCTGCCGGACTGGTTCCGCGCCATGAAGATGGCGGCCCGCGAAGTGGGCGGCGTGCAGATCCAGAACGCCGGCACCATCGTCGGCAATGTCTGCAATGCCTCGCCCGCCGCGGATGGCGTGCCGGGGCTGATCGCGCTCGATGCTTCGGTCCGGCTGGCGTCCGTTTCCGGCGAACGGGACGTGCCGATGTCCGAATTCGTTCTCGGCAACCGCAAAACCGCGCTGAAGGCGGATGAGATGGTGGTCGGGCTGTGCATTCCGAAATGCCGAAACGATGCGAAGAGCGCCTTCCTGAAACTGGGTGCCCGCAAATACCTGGTGATTTCGATTGTCATGGTGTCGGCCGTTCTGGAAAAGACGGCCGACGGCACGGTCGATCGCTGCCGTATCGCCGTCGGCTCCTGTTCCGAGGTCGCGACGCGGCTGCCGGACCTCGAAGCCGCGCTCGCAGGACTGCCGGCCGATGCGGCGCTCGCCGATATCGTGGCCGTCGACCATCTGGCGCCGCTCAGCCCCATCGGGGACGTGCGCGGCTCCGCCGATTACCGCCTTGATGCCGCGCTGACCCTGGTCCGCCGCGCGCTCGCCGAACTGACGGAGTGACCATGTCCATTTCCTTTAATCTGAACGGTAAATCCACTGCGACGGACGCCCAACCGGTCCGCCGTCTGGCACATGTGCTCCGCGACGATCTCGGTTTCACGGGCACGAAGGTCGGCTGCGATGCGGGCGACTGCGGCGCGTGCACGGTGCTGCTGGACGGCGAACAGGTCTGTTCCTGCCTGGTGCCGGTCGCACAGGTCGCGGGACGCAATGTGACGACGGTGGAAGGTCTGGCGTCGGAAGACGGCCGGCTGACCGATCTGCAGCAGGCCTTCCATGAATACGGCGCGGCGCAGTGCGGTATCTGCACGCCCGGCATGCTGATGGCGGCGGCCGATCTGTTCAAACACAACGAAACGCCGACCGACGACCAGATTCTCGACGCCCTTGGCGGCGTACTGTGCCGCTGCACGGGGTACCGCAACATCGTCGATGCGGTGAAGCACGTCGTGCAGCCCAACGGCGTGTCGTTCGAAAACCCGGACGTGGGCGGTGCGATGGGCGCCCGCGCACTGAAAACCGACGGCATCCAGAAAGTCGACGGGTCGGAAATGTATGGCGCCGACCAGGCGCCGGCGGATGCGCTGTGGGCGCGGACCGTAAGGTCTCCGCATGCCAGTGCAACATTCACGCTTGGCGATTTCCAACCGCTCTATGACAAGTGGCCGGGACTGGAACGCATACTGACTGCGGCGGACGTGCCCGGGGTCAACGGCTATGGTGTCTATCCGGACGTGAAGGATCAGCCGGCCTTTGCCGATGGCGAGGTCCGGTTCAAGGGCGAGACCGTGGTTGCGCTGATCGGCGATTACGAGAGCGTGTACGGCATCCGCGACGAAGACGTGCCGATCGATTACGAAAAGCGCGAAGATATTTACGGTCTCGACGCCGCGCTCGCCGATGGCGCGCATCAGATTCACGATGGATTTCCCGGCAATGTGATGGCCGAGGGATTCGTCAAAAAGGGCGACGCAGCCGGGGCGATGAAAACCGCCGATGTGGTGATCGAGGATTCCTACCGGACCGGGTTCGTCGAACACGGCTATATCGAACCGGAAGCGGGCTGGGCCCGGCGGGTCGGCGACCGGCTGGAAATCACGGTGTCGACCCAGGCGCCCTACATGGACCGCGACGAAGTCGCCAACATCCTGGGACTGCCGAAGGAATCCGTCCGTATCATTCCCACCGCCTGCGGCGGCGGGTTCGGCGGCAAGCTGGATCTCGGCGTCCATCCGGTAATCGGGCTGGCGGCATGGATCCTGAACAAGCCGGTCCGCTGCACCTGGAACCGGATCGAATCCATGTCGGCGTCGACCAAGCGGCATCCGTCGCGCATCACGGCGCGTTACGGCTGTACGAAGGAAGGCGATCTGGTGGCCTACGAAATCGATGGCGATTTCGACACGGGCGCCTATGTGTCCTGGGGTTTGACCGTAAAAGATCGCGTTCCGGTGCATGCGACGGGGCCGTATTTCGTTCCCAATGTCGAGGCAAGGGCGCGCGGCATTTTTACCAACGGCACCCCGGCCGGCGCTTTTCGCGGCTTCGGCATTCCCCAGGCGGCGATCGCGCATGACAATCTGATGGACCGCATGGCGGAAGCGATCGGCATGGATCCGCTGGAGTTCCGTCTCCGCAATGCCATCCGCAAGGGACAGGAAACCGCGACCGGCCAGGTGCTGGAATATTCCGCCGGGCTCGATCAGTGCCTGGAAGCGCTGCGCGATCCGTGGAAAAAGGCGCGCGCCGCGGCTGAGAAATTCAATGCCGAAACCGACGGCGTAAAACGCCGCGGCGTCGGGGTCGGCTGCATGTGGTACGGCTGCGGCAACACGTCCCTGTCCAACCCGTCGACGATGCAGATCGGCATCGCGGCGGACGGCAGGGTCACGCTGTATTCGGGGGCGCAGGATATCGGCCAGGGCACCAACACCACCATGGTGCAGGTCGTCGCCGACGCGCTCGGCATCCGCATGGATCAGGTCAATCTCGTCTGGGGCGATACTGATCTTACGGCGGATGCGGGCAAAAGCTCGGCATCGCGGCAGGCGTATGTCTCGGGTCGCGCGGCGATGGAGGCCGGCGAGGATCTGCGACGTCAGATACTTCGCATGGCGAATGCCGGAGACGATGCGACGTTCGAATTCGGCGACGGCAAGCTGGTCGTCACCGACGGCGACGCGGTCCGCGAGATCGACCTTGGCGATCTGCCTGCCGACAAGCACGGCGGCAACGTTCTGCTGGGCGAGGCTACGTTCGATCCGCCGGCGACGCCGCTGGACGAGATGGGGCAGGGCAATCCCTACGGCACATACGGCTTCGGCGCGCAGGTCGCGGAAGTGGAAGTGGATACCGAGCTCGGGACGGTAAAGGTGCTTCACGTCTGGGCGGCGCACGATGTCGGCGCGGCGATCAATCCGATGCAGGTCGAAGGTCAGATTCACGGCGGTGTGGCGCAGGGGCTCGGCCTCGCGCTGATGGAGGAATATATTCCGGGCCGTACCGAAAACCTGCACGATTACCTGATGCCGACATTCGGCGACGTGCCGCCGATCGACGTGTTCCTGATCGAGGATCCGGAACCGACCGGACCTTACGGCGCCAAGGGGATCGGCGAACCGGCCCTGATACCCACGCCGCCTGCAATCTTCGGTGCGATCTATCACGCTACCGGCGTCCACATGAAACAGGCGCCCGCGACGCCGGACCGGGTCCGCGCCGCGCTGCTCGCCCACAAGGGAGAACAATCATGAGCGAACAATCCAAGGGCAACGCCGACGTCTGTTCGGAAAACAAGGCCGACGAAGCGAAGGACGACGGCGTCATCACCTGCGATGCGTGTCCGGTGCTGTGCCGGATACGTCCGGAAAAAACCGGTGCCTGCAGCCGCTATGGAAACGTGGGCGGCAAACTGACGCGCACCGATCCGGTGATCGTTACCCAGCAGATTTCCGACGAAAACGGCGATCTGGTGCCGTTCCTGCCGGAACAGGAAGACTGGGACGGGTCGCTCAATTTCCAGTCGCCTTCGTTCATTACCGGTATCGGCGCGACCACGACCTATCCGGATTACAAGCCGGCGCCGTTCATCGTGTCGTCCGAACATCACGGCGTCGACATGGTGACCGTCGTGTCAGAAGGCGTGTTCAGCTATTGCGGCGTGAAGGTGAAGATCGACACGGATCGCTATATCGGACCGGAATCGGCGCCCGTACGTGTGCGGGGCGAGCAGATCGGCCATGTGACGACCGCCGAATACGGCTCGCAGATGCTGGCGCTGGGCGGCGTGCACCACCTGACCGGCGGCAGCAAGAAGGAAGGCAACATCACCTGTCAGGCGATGCTGTCGCTGTGCAACAAGGATGCGGTGGAAATGACCATCGACGGCGGCGCGACGCTGACCGTGCAGGCCGGTAAGCCACCGATCATCGACGAGAATCAGGAAGAACGCATGCGTGTCGGCTGCGGGTCGGCGACCATCGGGATGTTCGCTCTGCAATGGCATGGACACGCGGACGAGGTTATCGTGGTCGACGATCACATCACAGGCGTGCTGTCGGAACACCAGTCGGGCAAGTTCCTCGACATGCCGCCCGCGGGCATACGTGTGCGCGGCCGGCGGTCGACGCCCGGCCGTTACTTCCAGGTGGCCGAGCCAGGCGCAGGCTGGGGCGGAACGGATATTACCGAACCGCTGTCGATCATCGAGAGCATTGACCCCGAGGTCGCCTGGCCGGGACTGCGCCTTCTGATGGTCAGCACCACGGGCGAGGACCAGGCCTATTTCATTCTCGATGACGATCTGAAACCGGTGCCGGCGGAGATGCCGGCGGATCTCGCCGTGTCGGTCGACCGGATCGCGGAGAACTGCGAACCGGCGCTGAGCACCGTCATGTTCATGGGCGGCGCAGGAGGAAGCCTGCGCGCCGGGGTCACCGTGAATCCGGTCCTGCTGACGCGCTCTGTCCGCGAATTGCGCACCCGCGTGACCTGCGGCGGCGCACCGGTCTACGTCTGGCCGGGCGGGGGCATCACTGTGATGGTCGACGTGCTGCGCATGCCCGACAATTCGTTCGGCTACGTGCCGACTCCGGCACTGGTCGCCCCCATCGAATTCTCGATGTCACGCGAAGAATATCTTGCTCTGGGGGGCTACGAAGATCACATCAAGCCGCTGGCCGATGTAATGCGCGAAGGCGGTCTGCACGGGGTTCAGCCCATGGCATGGCAGGGCAACAATCCCTGGCCGCTGGCCGAGCGGATGGCGCTGGAAGATACGTAGGCGGCGAGATGTCTTTTTTCCCCCTCTCCCTAGCCCTCTCACCGGGGGTGGAGGGGACCCGAGATGGGAACTTCCGGGACGACATGTCCTCTCGCCCCGCCGGGGAGAGGGCTAGGGAGAGGGGAGAAAAAATTTGAACGTCCCCCAGGTATCGCTTTTGCCCGACGGGCGCCGGCTGCATTTGCAGCACGGGCCGATCGATCTGGTGATTGAGGCCTTCGGCGACCGGCAGGAAATCGGTGCGGCCTATCGTCAGGCGCGGTCCCGGTTCGAGACTGTTTTGACCGAACTGGTGGAGGAACTGGCGGTCCTGCGCCGACCGGTTCGCGATCCGCGCCCGGGCGTGTCGGGTCCGACGGCGATCCGCATGCTGGATGCCGTGTGGCCCCATCGCGACACCTTCGTGACGCCGATGGCGGCAGTGGCAGGGTCCGTTGCCGACGAGGTCATGACAGCGCTGGTCGACGGCCGGTCGCTGGACAAGGCCTATATCAACAACTCCGGCGATATCGCCATATATCTGACGCCGGGACAGACGCTGCGGCTCGGAATCGTCGGCCAGCTTTTTCGGCCGGCCATCGACGGGACAGCGGAACTGACGTTCGACCGGCCTGTGCGCGGGGTGGCGACGAGCGGCTGGCAGGGGCGCAGCTGGTCGCTTGGGATCGCGGACGCGGTGACGGTGCTGGCGGAAAATGCGGCATCGGCAGACGTCGCCGCGACGCTGATCGCCAATGCAGTCGATACCTATCACCCGGCCGTCGATAAGGAGCCGGCATCGGCGCAGGATGATCAGACCGACCTTGGAGACCGTCTGGTGACGGTAAATGTCGGCACCCTGGACGCTGCCGCCGTGGAAGAAGCGCTGGGGAACGGGATGGAAACGGCGGCCCGCATGCGCGATGCTGGACTCATTTCCGCCGCAGTGCTGGTATTGAAAAACGAAATCTGGGCAATCGGCGATGTGCCGGCCGCCCTGCCGGAAACGGCCAACTGAGAAGGAAGCAAACAAATGGATGACGGAAGAATTGCGGTGGAGACGACGGCCGGAGGCGATTTCGGTGATCTGGTGAAAGTCCGGAAATTCGTGATGCATGTAGAAGAAGTGCTGCACGAGTTCGGCCCGCCGGCGGAGACGCCGCAGCTGAAAGGATATATCGCTGCGGTTACGCATAATCCCTATGCCGGGCAATACGTCGAAGACATCCTGCCACTGATGGAGCAGCTGAAACCTATGGGCATCGAAATGTCCAAGAAGCTGATGGCCGTGATGGGCGGCGCGGACGCCATCGTTGCCTACGGCAAGGCGGCCATCGTCGGCGAAAACGGCGAGCTGGAACACGCGGCGCTGTGGCATGAACCCGGCGGATACGGCATGCGTCAGCTGATGGAAAAATCCGCCGCCATCGTGCCGTCCACGAAAAAGGTTGGCGGCCCTGGATGCACCATCGACGTGCCCATCGCCCATGCCAATGCCGCTTATGTGCGGTCGCATTTCGACACGGTGGTGTGTTCGATCAACGACGCCCCGCGCGCCAATGAAATCGTCTGGATCCAGTCGATGTCGAATGCGCCGAGGATCTATTCGCGTTCTGGAGGCCTGAAGGACGAGGACGTTGTCGGCGAAGACGGGTTGCGGTAGAGGGAGCTTGTTTCCCTCTCTCCCTGACCTTCCCCCCGAGGGGGGAGTGGATTGAAGTTGCGCCAGACCGGCACACGAGGTCCCATCGCCCTATCGGGGAGAGAGCTCGGGAGAGGGGGAGTTAATCCCTACTACCCCTGTGCCTGCAACGCCTGCCAGATCCGGTGCGGGGTCGCGGGAATGCCCAGTTCCTTGCCGCTGTTGCCGTCGAGCGCGTCCATGATGGCGTTGTAGATTACCGGGTACGAGCCGCCGTTGCCGGCTTCGCCGCAGCCTTTCACGCCCAACGGGTTCGTCTTGCACGGCACGGCGTGGGTGGTGAAATCGATATGCGCGATGTCGTCGGCGCGGGGTAGCTGGTAATCCAGATAGGTACCGGTCACTAGCTGACCGTCCTCATCGTAGATCGCATCCTCCGCCAGCACCTGGCCTATCCCCTGGGCGATACCTCCATGCACCTGGCCCTCGACGATCAGAGGGTTAACGACGACGCCGAAATCGTCGACCACGGTGTAGCGGTCGATGGCGACGACGCCCGTGTCGGGATCGATCTCGACCTCGGCCACATGGCAGCCGTTGGGGAAGCTGATCGGCGCGGTGTTGTGGTTGACCTTGTGCGACAGATCATCGGGCAGGCCGCCTGCGCCGCCCAGTTCTCGGGCTTTTTCGGCCAGGGTCATGATGCCGATATTGCGGTCGGTGCCGGCGACCGTGAACACGCCGTCGGCGAATTCGATGTCTTCGACCGCGGCTTCCAGCACGTGACCGGCCAGCTTCTTGCCGTTATCGACGATGGTCTCGGCGCATTCGATGATCGCGCCGCTGGCGGCGATCATCGACCGCGACCCGCCGGAGCCACCGGCGCCGGGGTTCATCTCGTCGGAGTCGTACTGCACCAGATTGATGGCTTCGAACGGTATGCCGAGCTGGGCCGAGAGGACCTGCGCGAACGGCGTCGCGTGGCCCATGCCAAAATCCTTGTTGCCGGTTACCAGCGTGACGGAGCCGTCGTCTTCAAACCGGATATCGGCAAGCTCGGTACCCGGACCGGCCGTGGTTTCCAGATACGGCGCGACGCCGATGCCTCGGATCCTGCCGGCAGCTTCCGATGTTTTTTTGCGATCCGCGTAACCGGCGTAATCGGCACGGTCGAGGCACATATCCATGATGGTCTCGAATTCGCCGGAATCGTATGTCAGATCGACCGGTGTCGCATGCGGCAGCATGTCGGGGCTGATCATGTTGCGGCGGCGCAACTCCACGCGGTCGATGCCCATTTCCTCCGCCGCCTTGTCGATCAGGCGCTCGAGGAAAAATTTAGATTCCGGACGCCCGGCGCCGCGATAGGGACCGGTCGGCACGGTGTTGGTGAAGATGCATTTCGCGTTGTAGGAAATCGCCGGCGTCTTGTAGACGCTAATGATGTTGCGGCTGGTCACCATCGTCGCCGGCCACGGCCCCATCGCGGTCAGATAGGCGCCCATGTCGCCGACGCCGTCGACGCGCAGCGCCAGGAAATTGCCGTCCTTGTCCAGCGCGAGACCAAGCTCGAAGGTCATGGCGCGGCCGTGATGATCGGACAGGAAGCTCTCCGACCGGTCGGCTGACCATTTCACGGGGCGGCCAAGCTTGCGGGCGGCATGCAGGGCCACGATCGCCTCGTTGAAGGCGCTGCCCTTCATGCCGAAGGAGCCGCCGACTTCCTTTGAAATGATGCGCATCTTGTCGGGCTCGACGCCCAGCATGTTGCACATGGCGCCCCGATAGCCGGCGACGCCCTGTGTGCCGACATGCAGCGTAAATTTCTCCGTGCCGGAATCGTATTCAGCGACGGTCGCGCGCGGTTCCATGGCACTGACCACGACGCGGGTGTTGGTCAGTTCGACTTTCGTCACATGCGCGGCCTCGGCAAAGGCTTTTTCCACAGCCTCGTCGTCGCCCCACTGGAAATCGAGGCAGGTATTGCCCCGCGCCTGTTCCCAGACCTGCGGCGCCCCGTCTTTTTCCGCCGCAACCGGATCGGCAACGGCGGGAAGGTTTTCGATATCGAGTATCACCATTTCCGCGGCGTCGCGCGCCTGGGCGGCAGTGTCCGCGATCACGGCGACGACCGGGTCGCCGACATGCTTCACCTGTCCGACGGCGAGAGAGGGCCGCGGCGGTACCACCGCGGCGGAACCGTCGCGGCTTTTGACGCTGATCGGGCAGGGTATGTCCTTCACGCCCGCATCTCGCAGATCCTGGCCCGTGATGACGGCGATTACGCCTTCGGCCCCCTCCGCGGCCGACGTATCGATGCCGGTGATATTGCCGTGGGCGACGGGAGATCGGACGAAGGCGCAGTATCCCTGACCCTCCGCATTGTAATCGTCGGTATATTCGCCGCGGCCGGTCAACAGTTTCGGGTCTTCGGTCCGTAGGACCGGCTGGCCAATGCCGAATTTTAGGGTATCCAGAACGGCGTCGTCGGGCATGTCTTCAGGCTCTCTGATGAGGGTTAATTTCGATCAATTTAGCAGAGAGGAGTATGCACGCAATCCGTCAAAGAAACCGCATTGCGATGCTATTGACACAGAGCGTCTGGCGCATAAACATCGTATGTACACAAACGATTTGAAACTTCCGGGAGCGCGCCATGCCAGCCAACATCCGCAAAACATCCGTCATTGTCGAGGAAACCCGCCAGGATATCGGCAGGGACGTAAATCCGCCGACACGGAAAGCCGCGGCGCTGGCCGTGATCGAGAACCCGTTTGCCGGAAAATATGAAGAAGACTTGACGGAGCTGATGGATATCGGTGCGGAGCTGGGGGAAATGCTGGGCAAAATGTGTGTCGAGGCGCTGGGTATCAAGCCGGAAGAGGCTGAAAGCTACGGCAAAGCCGCCATAGTCGGCGAGAACGGCGAATGGGAACACGCTGCCGCGATCCTTCACCCGAGGCTGGGCGCGCCGCTGCGGAAGGAAGTCGAAAAAGGCGCGGCACTGGTGCCGTCGGTCAAGAAGCTTGGCGGTCCCGGCACGCCGATCGACATCCCGCTGGGCCACAAGGACGCGGCCTATGTGCGCAGCCATTTCGACGGCATGGAAGTGCGCCTCGCGGATGCGCCGCGAGCCAATGAAATTCTCGTCGCGATTTCGGTGACTGATTCCGGCCGCCCGTTCCCTCGCGTCGGCGGTCTGACGACCGACGAAATGGTTGGCGAAGACGGACTGAAGTAGGCGGGCGCGCCTAAATCACTTCCGGGATCGCCTCGGCAGGCGGCGTATTGCGGCTGCGGCCGGAGGCCACCTGGCCGTCGATGACGACCATGCCGACGCCCGGAATGTCGCCCATCTGAACGCTTTCGAGCAGGTCCTTGCCGGCCGTGTGCTGAGCGCGGTCGAGGAAAACGAAATCGGCGGCGCGGCCTTCTTCGATCAGGCCGCAGTCGAGGTCGCGCATCCGCGCCGTGTTGCCGGTGGCGAAGCAGAAGGCGATTTCCGCCGGAATATCGCCCAGGGCCGACAGCATTGAGACCATGCGGATGATGCCGAGCGGCTGAACGCCCGACCCCGCCGGCCCGTCGGTGCCGAGGATGACGCGTTCCGACTGGTTCAGTTCGAACGCGGTGCGCAGCGCGAAAAGGGCGGCTTTTTCGTTGCCGTTATGGACGATCTCGATCCCCGCGCCGCAGTCCTCGCAGAGGCATCGGATCTGATCGAGTGGCAGGGACGTGTGCCCGCCGTTGATGTGGCCGATGATGTCGGCGCCCGCTTCGAGCACCACGTCCTTGTCGATTAGGCCGGAGCCCGGAATAGACGGACCGCCGGTGTGGATCGTGGACTGGATTCCGTATTTTCGGGCCCAACCGACCATCTGCTTGGCTTCGTCACCCGCCTTGACGCCGCCGAGTCCGATTTCGCCCAGTAGTTTCACGCCGGCTTCGCCCAGTTCTTTGAAGTCTTCTTCGACCATACCTTTTTCGAGTATCGGCGCACCGGCGTGTACCTTCACGCCGCCGGGCGGGAAGGCGGAAAAACAGCGCTGCGCCGTGATGCCTAGCGCCACGACGCCTTTCGGATCCTTCGGCCGGCCGGGCAGGTGAACCTCGCCGGCGGAGATCATGGTCGTCACGCCGCCATGCATGGAGGAATCGATCCAGTTAAGCTGGCTCTGCCGTGGCGTCCAGTCGCCGAAGACAGGATGCACATGGCTGTCGATCAGCCCGGGGCAGAGCGCGGTGCCGTGGGCATCGATGGTGACGTCGGCCTGGTCGGTGTCTAGATCCTTCTCCTTGCCGAAGGACTCGATTTTGCCGTCGATGGCGACCAGCGTATCGGCCTCTAGGATCGGGTTTTCCAGGGCGCCCGACAGCATCATGCCGACGTTCCTGATGACGGTTTTGCCTTTCGGCTTTGCCGGCGCGGCGGGACCTGCCATGTCGTAACTTCCTCTCGGTTCTTTTCTTCTGGTAATCGGCTGTTATTCGGCCGCGGTAGAGTTCTGTCGGTTTGAGGCTTCCAGCCTGGCGCAAAGCTCGTCCGTGTTCTGAACGTCACCGAAATGCGTGTAGAACGCGATCAGCGAATTAGCATGTTCTTCGTCCGACGAAGTAGCGCAGCCATCCGACACCATCAGCGCCCGATAGTTCAGCATCATCGCATCCCGCGCCGTGCTTTCGCAGCATACATTGGTGGCGACGCCGCACACCAGGATGTTCTCGATGCCGTTGTCCTTCAGGATCAGTTCGATATCGGACGATCCCTGAATGAAGGCGCTGTAGCGGCGCTTTATCACTCGGAAATCGTCATCCTTCACGTCAAGATCCGGCCATAATTCGAAGGGCCAGGCGCCCGGCTGCATGGATTCGACGCGCAGATCCGCCTTTTCAGGGAGATAGCGTTCATGGGCGGTCTTCCAGCTTTCGCGGGTGTCCACAGGTGCGAGGTTCTGGATCCAGATCACGATGCCGCCGGTGCGCCGCACGGTATCGGCGATTTTGTTGACGTTGCCGACGACGGTCTGACCCACCGGGCAACCGGCCTGCTGGCTTTCGTCCATGAAGTAGTTCTGCATGTCGACGACCACGAGGGCGGTCTTTTCGGTCTCGAAAGTTTCCTGCGAATGTTCGCGGCCCATGCGGGCGACCATCGTGTCGATGTATTTCTGAGGCATTTCGAATGCATGAGGCATGTGCTGTCTCCCTGTTGTTGTGCCGATGATACTTGTTCCGCGGTCTCAGTTAAAGTTGGACCCGCCGTTGGCGTGAATAACTTCGCCGGTAATAAAACTGGCCTTGTCCGATATCAGGAAGATGCCCGCGTGGGCGATTTCCTCCGGCTCGCCGAAACGTCCCATCGGAAACCGCATCGACATCGCGCCGCGTTGCTCCTCGGTGTATTCGGCAATCATGGCCGTCTCCGCGATGCCCGGACTGACGGCGTTGCAACGCACCTTCGGCGCCAGAGACCGGGCAAGCGACCGGTTGAGCCCGATGATTGCGGCCTTGGACGTCGTGTAGGCGGGACCGCCCTGGCCGTTGCCGCCTGTCACGCCGTAGAGCATTGAGGCGGATGTCGTTAGGACGATCGAGCCGCCGTCATGGTCCATCATGTGGGCGGCGGCGGCCTGCGCGATGAGGAACGACCCCGTTACGTTGACGGCCATGATGAAGTTGCATTCGTCCGCGTCCAGTTCATCCCAGCGCTTGGTCGAGTGCGCGGCGCCCCAATGCATCAGCGCGTTCAGTTTGCCAAACTTTTCAACCGTCCTTGCTACTGCGTTCCGACAGTCTTCGGTTTTCGAGACGTCGCCGCCGAAAAATTCGATTTCGTCGCAGGTGGGCAGTTCCGCCCGCATGCGTTCTTCCTGCGGATCGAAAGCCAGAATCCGGCAGCCGTCCTCCAGCAGAAGTTTCGTGCAGGCGAGACCGATTCCGCTCGCCGCTCCGGTTACAAGAACCGTTTGTCCCATAATTTTCCCCGAATTGATTAGACTTCAAACAGAGTGTAAATTAAACATTATCGAAATGGGAGGTGGCTGTCTCATTGAGTTCGGCCTCTTATCTTTCAGGCCCCGACAGAGGGCACACAAACAGGGTAACCGGCGGCACGCGCCGACGTCTTGGGAGCGGATATGTCAGATTCGTCTAGTTCTTCTTTACCGAAACCGGTGTTGTTCGGGATCGTCACGATCCCGCGTTTCATTATCGGCGTCGCGATCCTTGTCGGTATCGCGATCAACGTCGCCAACGTGATCGGCCGGTATTTTTTCCTGGAACCCATCATCTGGGCAGAGGAAATCATGATCTACATCATGGTCTGGACCGTGTTCATCGGGGCGATCCTGGTTTCGTTCGAAGGCCAGCATCTGAAGATGGATTTCTTTTCCATCATGCTGCCGTCACCGTTCAAGGAAATCATCAATTTCATCGCGGCGGTCTCCGTGATGCTGGTCTGCGTCTACGTCATTCCGAATAACTGGACTGTCGTCGAACTGATGTGGAACAACGACCAGCGCAGCGTTGTCGCCGAGGTGCCTATGGTCATCCCGCATTTCGCCCTGTTGTTCGGGTTCGTGATGATCTTTGTCGCGATCGCCGTCCGGTTCAAATCACACGTGATGGGTACGCTGACGAGCGAGATCGACGAAATCGTCGATGAATACGGCGATGCGGACGACGATACGTCCGTGTCGACCAAGAACTGATCCCTGAAGCGAAAAGAACGAGAATAGAAGGAGCGTATCCATGGAATGGGTTATGGGGATTGTACCGGTTATCCTGCTGGTGCTGGGATTTCCGATTTTCGTCATCCTGCTGGCGACGGCCGCGATCATTCTGATGATTTTCGCCCCCGTTCCGCCGATGGCGATGCACATCAACATGTTCGGCAGCGTCGATAAGTTCGCCCTGATGGCGGTGCCGTTCTTTATCTTCGCGGGCGAAATTATGGGGCATGGCGGCATCTCGAAACGGATCGTCGCCTGGGTTCTGTCCATCATCGGCGGCGTGCGCGGCAGTCTGGCGTTGACCACGGTCGGCACCTGTACCGTCTTCGGTGCGATCTCGGGATCGAGCCCCGCGACGGTCGCCGCTGTCGGGCGCCTTCTGTACAACCCGCTGCGGAACGCGGGCTACAACGAAAAATTCTCGTCCGGTCTTTTGGCGTCGTCGGGCGCGATCGCGATCGTGATCCCGCCGTCGATCAGTATGATTCTCTACGGCGCGTCGGCCGAACAATCGGTGGCGCTGCTGTTCGTCGCGGGTGTTATTCCCGGCCTGGTGATGGCGGCATTGATGGCCGCCTACATCTATGCCTTCGCGCTGCGGACCGGCATCCGTGAAGCATCCGGCTTTTCGTTCGCTCAGTTCCTGACGGCGAGTAAAGAGGGCGTCTGGGCGCTCGGTACGCCGTTCATCATTCTCGGCGGCATTTATGCCGGGATCTTCTCGCCGACTGAATCGGCAGGTGTCGCCTGCGTGTATGCGATCATCGTGACCCGCTTCATCTACGGCGATATTTCCTGGAAAGGTATCTGGGATGTCTCCGTCAACTCGATGTATCTGACTGCGCAGGTTCTGATCATCGTCGCCGCGGCGGGCGTTTTCTCGCAGCTGCTGACGATCAGCGGCATCCCGCAGGATGCCGTCGCCGCCATTCAGGACATGAACATGCAGCCATGGATGGTGTTGTTGGTGATCAACATCTTCCTCCTGTTCGTCGGGTGTCTGCTCGATCCCGGCTCGGCCATTCTCGTGCTGACGCCGCTGCTGGCGCCGATTGCCATGGCCATTGGGGTCGATCTGATCCACTTCGGCATCATCATGACGGTGAACCTTGCCATCGGCATGTTCACGCCGCCGTTCGGCCTGAACATCTTCGTGACGCAGGCGCTGTTCAAGGCGCCGCTGTCCAGCATCTATCCGGGACTGGTGCCGTTCATCATCGTGAACCTGATTGCCTTGGCGATTATCACCTATATCCCCGAGCTGTCGCTGTTCCTGACGCAGTACGTTAACTAGGACTCCGGCGGCGCGCCTGAACATATCGCGCCGCCGCCTCCCCCTGTCCGACTGATGGGGGATAACCAGCGGCTCGGATACGTCGCGCTGGTCACTACCGTATTCTGTTTCGGGACCCTCTGGACCTCCGCCAAACTCTCGCTCGATTATCTGCCGCCGCTCTGGTTTACGGCCGGCAGGTATGCAATTGGCGCGGTTTTTGTCGCCATCATGCTGGGTATCCAGGGCAGGCTGAAATTTCCCGACAGGGCGGACATACCGATCATCCTCTCCGTGGGTGGTGTCATGCTCGGGTTGTATTCGTCCATCTTCCAGTGTGCATTGGAATTCGTCCACGCCGGCAGGGCGACGATCCTCGGTTACACGACGGCGATATTCGTGACGCCCATCGCGGTGCTGTTTCTCGGAGAGCGGCTGACCCGCATGAAGGTCGTCGGACTGGCGAGTGCAATGGCGGGTTTTTTGCTGCTCTTCAGCCCGGCGGAATTGGACTGGTCGGACCGGGACGTACTGATCGGCAATGGATTGCTCGTCCTCTGCGTAATCCTCTGGTCTTGCGTGATCCTGCATCTGCGGGTGCACAGGCAGGTCTCGGACACCTTGGCGCTGGTGCCCTGGTATCTGGTGGTGTCGTTTCTGTTCGCGGCCACCGCGGGGATGATCTTCGAAGGACCGCCGGTTTTTGAAACAAGCGGAACCGGCTGGATTATCCTGCTATATGCCGGGATCGTGTGCAGCGGGATCGGCAACTGGGGCGTCACCACCGCGATCATGAACCTGCCGGCTACAACATCGACGATCGGTCTGCTGGGCGTGCCGGTATTTGCGCTGGTGCTCAGCATTTCGTTCCTGGGCGAAACCCTGACCTGGCCGTTGCTTGTCGGTATGGTGCTGATTGTGTGCGGGATCGCGGCAGTGACACTGTCCCGGAGCCCGGAGACATCTCCGGAAGGCTAGTTTTCGTCCGGTTTACGGAGATTGCTTTCGTCGAATTTTGCCGGAATTTCGGCAGGCGCCTGGCGTTCGCGCATGTATTCTTCGAACGTCCGCGTCGGTCGCAGCAGATAGGGGCTAACCGTCGGATTTTCCGACTGGTTCTTCCTCAGTTTTTCGATGTTGTTCGCCATTCATCCCATCGCGCCATATCCGGTAATATCCGGATTTCCAGTCGCGTCCTACCTCTCGAGAACACGATCGAAGTGAACATAAATATTCCGATGACCACAAAGCCAAAGAGGCGGTTATCCACAGTTGGTACGAAATTCTTGTAAATAACTTCTGGACAACGTTCCGAAAGGGCGGCGCGCGGCGAGGTCAGTCGGGATGAGACAAGACTTGAAATAAATGTTAGCAAGAACTGATTAAAAAGGGCCTGAATTTTCATGCTGAAAGATAAAGCTGTCATCGTAACCGGCGCCGCGAGCGGCATCGGCAGGGCATGTGCCAGAAGACTGGTTGCGGAAGGCAACCGGGTCGTCGCGGTGGATCTCGAACGGGATCGTCTGGCGGCGGAACTGGGCGAAGAGACCGACACGCTCAGATTTGCGGCCGGCGACGTCGCACGATCCGCAACCGCGGACGCTGCGGCGAAGACGGCGGTCGAGGCGTTCGGGACCTTGGACTGTCTCGCGCATTTTGCGGCGGCTCATTCGAAGCTGAACTGGGAAAGCGCCGACGAGGATGAATTCAACCGCATCCTGTCGATCAATGTGACGGGGTCGTTTCTGATGGCGAAAGCCGCGGCCAGGGTCATGATAGATCGGGGCGTGAAGGGCGCGATCGTGCTGACGGCGTCGGGCGGGGTATTGATGGGCGGTACCGGCGAAAACGGCCGCGGAGGACCTGCCTACACCACGTCGAAGGGCGGCGTGCTCGTTCTGGTCAGGACATTGGCGAAATCCTGGGGGAAGTATGGCATTCGCGTCAACGCCATCAGCCCCGGCGTGGTGGAAACGGCGATGACGTCGGAATACTCGGAAGACGCGATGCAAGGTGCGGCGTCGCGCGCGGCGCTGGGGCGCGTGTCGCAGCCGGAAGAACAGGCCGCTGCGGCGATCTGGCTGCTGTCGGACGAGGCCGGTTTCATCACCGGCGAGAACACGAACATCAACGGCGGCGCCGCATTCGGCTAGAACGGCACTTGTGATTTCTCCCAGAACTCTCGGTTTTATCGCGCTTGCGGGTGCGATTGTCGGTTACGGCGGTTTGTGGCCCGTGTCCAAGACGGCGCTCGAATTCATGCCGCCTTTCTGGTACGCGTCCATCCGTATACTGACAGGCGCCGCGATCCTGTTCGTTCTGCTGAAATTAACAGGCAATCTCCGTTTGCCGACGCGCCACGATATGGTGCTGGTCTTCAGCGTCGGCATCTTCATGATGGCGATTTATACGTTATTGATGCATGTCGCTCTTCTCTACGTGGAAGCGGGCCGGGCTGCGCTGCTGGGGTATACGACCCCGATCTGGGTTCTGCCTGCGGCCTATTTTTGCCTGAAGGAAAGACCGTCGCGGCGTCGATTGGTCGGATTGTGCATCGCCATGGCCGGGCTCGTCGTGCTGTTCAACCCCACCACGTTCGACTGGACCGACACGGATGTCGTAATCGGGAATCTTATGCTGCTCGGCTGCGGACTTAGCTGGTCGGTATCCATCATTCACATCCGCAAGCACCAGCCGCAGCGGACGCCCTTTCAGCTTGCGCCGTTTCAACTCACTCTGGCGGGCGGTCTGATCGCTATCATGGCGCTGATTTTCGATCCTCTGCCGGTTTTCACGGGCTCGGCGCTCGAGATCGGCGTCTTCGCCTATGGTGGCATTCTGGGAACGGCGGTGGCCATGCTGTCGGTGACGACCTGCATCAGGTATCTGCCGACGGTCGTGTCCACGGTTGGACTTCTCGGTGTGCCGGTCTTCGCGATGAGCCTGAGTATCGTCTTGCTGGGGGAAGAACTTACCTATGGGCTTGCCCTCGGAATGGTGCTGATTATCGCCGGCATTGGCCTGGTGTCGGTACCGGACCACCGGACTTCGAGATAGCCGCCGCGGAAGAAACTAAGCGCTTCGCCCGGCCCAGATTTTTTTCAGATCGTCGCGGCGGACCTTGCCACGGTCGCTTTTCGGCAGGGCATCGACGAATTCGATGGCCTTCGGGCGCTTGAAATCCGGCAGCAACGCGCCGGCATGCGTCAGTATATCTTCGTGTGAAACGTCCATTCCGTCTGCCTTGACGACATAGGCGACGATTTCCTCTCCCCAGATCCGGTCGGGTATACCGATCACGGCGGCTTCGTGAACGGCCGGATGGCTCATAAGCGCGGCATCGATCTCCAGCGGTGCGATAGAGGCGCCGCCGCGCAGGATAACATCCTTGATGCGGCCGGTGACGGTGACGAACCCGTCCTCATCCAGCACGCCCAGATCTCCCACGCGGGTCCGTTCCGTCAGCCGGAACGGCGTGCGGTCTTCCCAGATGCCGTCGGCGGTGATCGACGCAGTGGCGGTCTGCGGCCCGCGAATGGTGATTTCGCCCTCTGCTCCGGCTGCGCAGTTTTCGCCGGCCGCATCGATGATCGCGAGATCCATGTGCCGGGCCGGCGGGCCTGCCGTGCCGATACGGCACTTGTCGTGGCGGTTGCCGCAAAGCCAGCCGCCTTCCGACGCTCCGTAGAACTGCAGAAGGCGGATGCCGTAATGCGCCTCGAACTGACGCCAGCGTTCGGGCGCCAGCGGGGCGGAGCTCGCCGTCATGATCCTCAGCGACGAAATATCGACGGGATCGAAATCGACCGGTTCGTCCAGCAGCATGTTGATGACGGTCGGCACGCCGGCGGCCACAGTGATCCGAAAGTCTTTTACCCAGCCCATGAAGCGGGACCTGGAAAACCCTTCCGCGATCGCGATTGTCAGCCCCAGCGACACGAAAGGCATAAACGTAACGATCTGAGGCGACAGCCAGCTGAACGTCCGGTATTCGAGCAGCCTGTCGTCGGCGTTCATGCCTGTGAAATCGATGGTCGAAAGGCCGCATAGCCACAGCCCGAGATGATCCCATACCACGCATTTGGGCCGGTCGGTCGTCCCCGACGTGGCGAAGATGCAACCTTCTTGGTCAGGGCTGTATTCGGTGCCGGGCTCGGGCAGGGACGCGGTGTTCATAGGCAGGTCAGCGAAGAATCCGACGGTTTCGTCCTGTGCCGAGAACTCATACGTCGGGCAGGACAGGGCGTCGGTGAGCGTCTCGCCCTCAAGGTCGTCCCGTCGCCACACGACCAGCGCGGGGTCGATGGTCTGCAGGATGGACGTCAGATGATCCGGTGCGATCTCCGCGTGGAACGGACAGGCCGATGCTCCGCAACGCCAGGCGGCGAACATCAGGATCAGTTTTTCCAGGCACTCCCCGGCCAGAACTGCCACCCTGTCGCCCCGTCCGACGCCTTCCGCCATCATCCGGGCGGCAACCCGGTCGGTCATGTCCCGCAGCTCGGCGAACGTGACTGAAGATGCCTGATCGATTGAATGGATTGCGGTCTTTTCCGGATGCCTTTCGGCGAAATCCGCAAACGCCGCGCCGAGCGTCCTGAACGGGATTTCAAGCGCGGCTGGGTCGACGTGGACCGTCATCGCACGATCAGGCGAGCTTCAGCAGCCGTTCCAGGTTGCCTCCGTATATTTTTTCGCGCGTCGCGGCATCTATATCCAGGCCGTCAACAGCGTTGATGGTCTCGCGGATCAGCATCGTGCCGCCTTCGGGGTCGAACGGTGCATCCGTCGCGAACAGGGAATGATCGGCGCCGAAGAAGTCCAGGCCGCATTGCGCAGCGGCGCGGGAGCCGTTGGTCGCCGTATCGGCGTAGAACATCTTGAAGTATTCCTTGGGCTGTTTTTTCAGCCCGGCCTGTTCCGCCAGCGGATTGTGTTCGTTGTCGCCCCGGAAAATCTGCTGAAAGCCGATCCCGATCTTCTCGGCGAAGAACGGGATCATGCCGCCGAAATGATGCGTGATGATTTTGATGTCGGGCAATTTGTCGAACAGACCCGAATAGATCAGCCGGGTCATGCAGGCGCTGGTCTCGTAGGGCCAGCCGAAGGTGAACCAGATTTCGAATTCCGACGCGTCTTCCTGCGCGTAGTCGGGAAAGTTCGGTCCGCGCATGGGATGGATCCAGACCGGCAGGTCGTGTTTCGCCATGGTCTCGAACACCGGGTAGAACTCCGGTGCCGACAGCGGCTTGCCGAGGACGTTCGTGAAAACCTGCACGCCGCGGGCATCCAGTTCGGTTACGGCGCGATCCGCTTCCGCCACGGCCGCGTCCGGGTTGTTCATCGGCAGCGAGGCGATAAACCCCGCAATGCGGTCCGGGTTCCGTCTGACGCGGGCGGCGAGCCCGTCATTGGCGACGCGGGCGAGGGCGGGAGTCTGGTCAGGCGATCCCAGCATTTCGACCGGCGGATTGGCGAGCGAGATGATCTGGCGGTAGTCGTCGAACCCGTCGAGCAGGCGCTTGTGCGCGTCTTCGTCGTGGAGCGCCGTCAGCGCGCCGAAAAATTTGATGACGTTTGGGTCTGGCGCGACCTCTGCTAGCTTCTCGAAATAGGCATCCGGAATTACGTGGTTGTAGGCATCGATACGAGCCATTTGCACTCCCTTAGTATTAAATTACGCTAATGATAGTTGGCCTGCCCATTGTGCAAAACCCTCGCGATGTGGGAAGTTTGCCCACGGAGACAAATTTGATGTTCGTACGAAACGCTTGGTATGTGGCTGCGTGGGAAACCGAGATTGGCGAAATGCCACTCGCCCGCACGATTCTGAACGAACCCGTTGTGATGTACCGCACGACGGACGGAATCGTCGCGCTCGAAGACCGATGCTGTCACCGCGCGCTGCCATTGTCGATGGGCAAGGTAGTCGGTGACAACCTCCAATGCGGGTATCACGGCCTGGAATTCGACGCGTCTGGCCAGTGCGCGAAAGTTCCCGGCCAGTCCAAAATTCCCCCCGGTGCCGAGGTGCGATCGTATCCAGTGCTGCAGAAGTACGGTTGGATCTGGATTTGGACCGGCGATCCCGCGAAAGCCGAACCCGACCAAATTCCGGACTGGTGGTGGCTTGAAAGCCCGGAGTGGAAAACAATTCCTGGCCGCGGCGGTACGCCGATGCACCTGAACGCGAATTACCTGCTGGTTTCTGACAATTTGTTCGATATCTCGCACCTGACCTATGTTCACGCCTCCTCGATCGGTGCCGAGTCCATCGTTGATTTTCCGGTGAAGACCGAGCGATGGGAGGACGAGAAGCGCGTAAAAATGAGCCGTGTCATCTACGACCGGCCGGCGGCGCCGTTTTATCAGAAAGCCGGCCAGTTTGAAGGAAACGTCGACCGCTGGATCATGACCACCTCTAATCTGCCGTGTTACATGGCTTCCGATGCCGGGTCGGTGGAAGTTGGGACCGGGGTCACGCCGGGTGAGGTGGGACCGGATCGTGGCGTCGAGATGAAGATCATGAACCTTCCGACGCCGGAAACGGAGACTACGACACACTATTTCTATTCCCATTGCCGCCATTTCGAAATCGCGTCTGAGGAATGGGACGAAATATATCGCAAACCGCGCTTTGATGAAGACGGCCGTTTTGGAACGCGGTCTGATTTTCCGGCGCCGCAGAGATCGACATCAACGCTGATGCGCCTAACATGCAGGTGCGCGCATGATTGCGAGATGATCACGGCCGAACAGGAAGAGCTGTCCGGCACGTGCAAAAGCGCCTAGACGCGACGGGACGAGGGAGAAATCACATGGCGTCACTGCTGGAAGGCGTTCGGGTCATCGAGCTGACCACCATGATCACCGGATCGCTGTGCGGCCAGATGCTGGGCGACATGGGCGCGGACTGCATCAAGATCGAAAAGATCGAGGGCGGCGACATGTTCCGCGCCTGGCGCGGCGGCACCTACTCGGCGCAGTTCGGCGCCTATAACCGAAACAAGCGTTCGGTTACGCTCGACATGCGCTCCGACGAAGGCCGCGAAATCCTGTTGAAACTGGTCGAAACCGCCGATGTTCTGGTGGAGAATTTTCGACCCGGTGTGATGGACCGCCTGAAGTTGTCGATCGACGAGCTTCGGGAACGGAACCCGCAGCTTATTTACTGCTCGATTACCGGTTTCGGCGAAGACGGGCCGTACGAAAAGCGCCCGGCCTACGATGCCGTGGCGCAGTCTCTGTCGGGGATCGCCAGCCTGTTTCTCGATCCCGACGATCCTCAGACCACCGGGCCGACCATCGGTGACAACATCACCGGAATCAACGCGTGCTACGGCATTCTGGCGGCGCTGTTCGACCGCGAACGCGGCGGTCCGCCCCGGTCGCTTGCGGTCAATATGCTGGAAAGTTCGATCTGGTTCCTGCCGGACCCGTTTGCCAACCTGACCCAGCAGGATATCCAGCCAAGTCCGACGTCGCGTTCGGAAGCGTCGCAGTCCCATGCCATGAAATGCGCCGACGGCAAGCTGCTGGCTGTGCATTTGTCGTCGCAGGAAAAATTCTGGCAGGGGGTGACGGCCGCGTTCGGCCTCGAACACATGCGCGACGATCCGCGCTACGCCGACCGCATGGCCCGCATCGCGCATTATTTCGACATGGGCGCGGAATTTAAAAAAGCGGCCGCGACCCAGCCGCGCGATCACTGGATGCCGCGGCTCGAAGAAAACGACGTGCCCTATGCGCCCATCAACACGCTGCCCGACGTATTCGACGACCCGCAGGTGAAGCACCTCGATACGTTCTTCGAGGTCGAGCACCCGAAAGAAGGCAGGCAGACCTTCAGCCGCCGCGCCGTCTATATCGACGGTTCCCGCGACGACCAGCCCAAACGCCCGCCGCCGCAGCTGGGCGAACACACGGCGGAAGTGCTGGGCGAGCTCGGGCTGGACGCGGCGGCGGTGAAAGAGTTGAAGGAGCGGGGGGTGGTTTAGGGTGCCTGCCGCCGGCGGAATATTCGCCCGTCAATCGCTGCCAGTCCGGCCCCGATGCACAGCAATCCGACGATGTGTCGAGCTTCCAGCGCTTCACCGAGAATCAGGATGCCGAGCGCCAGCGCGCTGACCGGGATCAGGAAGGTGACCAGCATCAGATTGGTGGCGCCGGCGGTGGCGAGGATCCGGAAAAACAGGATATAGGCGAAGGCGGTCGAGACCGAGGCCAGCGCGACGACTGCGGCGATGGTCTCCATGCCGGGTACGGGCAGGGTCCACGGCTCGTCCACCAGCAGCGCGACCGGCACCAGAACGACTGTCGAGGCCAGCAGCTGGCCGGTGGAAATGCCGAGCGGCGTGAGGCCCATCGCCTGGATTTTCCGGCCGTAGAGACCTCCCAGCGTATAGGCCAGCGCGGCGCCGAGGACGGCAAGCTGCGCGAGCACGGCGATGCCGATGCCGTCGAGGGCGTCTTCGCCGATGATGACGGCGACGCCGAGAAGGCCGACGACGACGCCGATGATTTTCGGCCCGGTAAGCTTTCTCGTCCGTCGGTGACGAAATGGGCGATCAGCACGGTGAACAGCGGGACGGTGGCGTTCAGGATGGCCGCGAGACCGGACGAGATTTCCCGCTGGCCCCAGACGATCAGGCTGAACGGAATGACGTTGTTTATGAGAGCCAGCACGAACAGCGCCGCCCAGATTGTCGGGGCAGTGGGCAGGGAGGTGCCGACGCAGATCGTCACGCCCCAGAGCAGTAGTGCCGCGATCGCGACCCGGCAGGCGACGATCGAAAACGTCGGCAGTTCGCGCACGGCGACTTCCTGAAAGAAAAACGTCCCGCCCCAGACGACCGACAGCGCGACGAGATAGCCCCAGGTCAGGGGAGACATTTTGAGGTTGGGTTTTGCCACTTCTAAACTTTGATCCCCTCGCCCCTGCGGGGAGAGGGCAGGGATAGGGGGGAAGGCCTCTCAGCCCGACAATCTCCAGCGGGAGAGATCATCCTCTCCCTAACCCTCCCCCTCAAGGGGGAGGGGACTGAAAATAAATTTAACCCCAAATCGGACCTCTAATCCGGATCGCGGTATTCGATGCTGTTGATGAAATCGACCACCGACGGGGCGATCGGGTTTTCCATTTCTTCGTAAACGTGACCGATCAGCCCGGCGGCGCGGCTGACGGCGGCGACGCCGCGCATCACCTCTACCGGGAAATCGACCTCGTTCAGCACCGCGCCGAGCGCGCCGGTGACGTTCAGGGTCAGCGGCTTGCCGCGGGATTTTTCAATCTCCTCGGCGAGTATTTTCGCCAGCTGGATGTACTTGCCTCTGACGCCGCCTTCCCGGGCGATCTGGAACATGCGGTCGGAGCGCGGGTCGGTCGGAAAGTAGTAGGGGTGGCCGTATCCGGGAATGAACTTCTTCTGTTCCTTGTGCCGCGCGATAATCATCTGTGCGAACTCGCGCGGATCGCCGCCGGCCTCGACACCTTCCCTGAAGATCGCCCCGGCGCCCGCCATCGTGCCGGCGAACTTGTTGCCGACCATCATGGCACCCGCGATCATCGGCAGCTGGACATCTTCCGGCAGGGAATCGTGAACCATGCGCGCGACCAGCGCCGTCGGGGTGATGCCGTGATCCATCAGGATGACCATGCAGGCATCGAAGGTCCGCGCGTATTCTTCGGGAAGTTCGTTGCCGGTCACCAGCAGGTAGAAGGTTTCCGAAAAGCTTTTCTCGCCGAGAATTTCGGTCAGTACGTCGCGACCGCGCATGCGGAAACGTTCGGTGTCGGATGTCGGCGTGCCGATGCGGGTGAACGGTTTGTCGGTCATGGAACACTCCCTGAATTTTCTGTCACGGCCTTTATGCGGTACCCACAACGTAAATCCAATCCTTTCGCGGTGCGGGGGTTTCACGTTACAATATAGTTACTACGCATCCACTCGGGAGACAGGGGCTATGGAACTCCCCACAGGGAACGAGCGCTATTTCCGCATGAGCGTCGAGGAATTCGACACAGAGAAGCTAATGCAGAATGCGGCGCGACAACGTGATCAGCGGAATTTCAATGACATGCTGATCATCGATGTCGACGCGCATCACTATGAAACGGAATCGATGAAGGAGATCGTCGAGTTCATCGAAGACCCGGTTCTGCGCCAGCTCGCCCGGTCGGCCCAGCAGATCGCCCATCGCGGATCGATGTTCACCCTCGGGCGTGCCGGGTATCAGGATATTGGCGGCCGGGTGACCCGGTATCCGCTGAGGGGCCTGGAAGAAACGCCGGATGACGGCAAACACCGTGACGTGCACCTGACGCACCGCTGGATGGATGCAATGGGCGTGGACTATGCCTGCGTGTTCCCGACGCCGATGCTCGGCTTGGCCATGCATCCGCAGGCGGACGTGGAAGTTACGCTGGCGCGGGCCTATAACCGCTGGCTGGTCGAAAAGATTCTGCCCGGCAATCCGCGCATGAAATCTATGCTCTATCTGCCGTTCAACGACCCCGGCGCGGCGCTGAAGATCGTCGAGGATTTCGGCGATGCAGAAGGCGTGATCGGCTTCATGGTCACCTCCGTGCGGCATCGGCCGGTGCACCATAACGACTATATGAAGATATACCGCGCGATTGAGGAACGCGGCCTGCCGATCGGGTTCCATTCCGGTTTCAACTGGGACGATCCGATGTTCCGTACCTGCAACCGGTTCCTTGCGGTCCATGCGCTGGGGTTCACCTGGTACAACGTTGTTCACTGCACAAACTGGGTGCTGAACGGGATGAACGAACGGTTCCCCGACCTGCCGGTGATCTGGATCGAATCCGGTATTTCCTGGATACCGTTCCTGATGCAGCGGCTGGACACCCAGTACCGGATGCGGTCCTCCGAATGTCCGCTTCTGAAAAAGCTGCCGAGCGATTACATGCGCGACATGTACTACACCACGCAGCCGATGGAGATGCCGGACGATATAGAGCTTCTGGAAACCACATTCAGGGCAATGAATGCGGAAACCCAGCTGCTCTGGGCGTCCGACTATCCACACTGGGACATGGACATTCCGTCCGTGATCTGGGATCTGCCGTTTATCGACGAAGAAGCGAAACGGAACATTCTGGGCCGGACGGCGCAGAAGATCTTCAAGATCGATGTCAGCGAACGTCATCCGGATTACGTAGCGGTCGCGGCAGAATAACGTTAGTTATCGGTGATTTCGCACTGCGGGTCGCTTGACAGGCCAAGTCGGTCTGTTACCAATTCAACGTACGCATGCGTATGGGACCAAGGGCCCCAAAAACATGGCTCGACAGGGAGCGTAAAATGGAAGTTGATATGCTGGGTAGCGCCATTGAGGCGTTCCAGAACATGGCGAATCTCGAAAGGCTCGGCTTTCTCTCCTTCGGAGTGCTGATCGGGTTGGTGCTGGGCGTGATCCCGGGGCTTGGCGGTCTGGTGGGGCTGTCTCTGCTGCTGCCGTTTACGTTCAATATGGACCCGTTCACGGCCCTTGCCTTCATGATGGGTCTGCAGGCGGTGGTCGTGACGTCGGATACCATCCCGGCGGTCCTTTTCGGAGTGCCAGGGACAGTGGGGTCGGCGGCGACGATTCTCGACGGGTATCCCATGGCGCGAAAAGGCGAAGCGGGACGTGCGTTCGGCGCCGCGTTCTCTGCGTCGGTGATCGGCGGGTTGTTTGGCGCGCTGTTGCTCGGGGTCAGCGTTCCCGTCCTGCGGCCGATAGTCCTCCAGATCGGTTCGCCCGAACTACTGGCGATTTGCGTGTTCGGCCTGTCGCTTGTGGCGGTACTGTCCGGCGGTTCCCCGCTCAAGGGGCTGGCCGGCGCCTGTATCGGTCTGATGGTGGCGACGGCGGGCGACGATCCGCAGACGGGCACGCTCCGATGGACGTTCGATTCGCTTTACCTCTGGGACGGCTTGCCGGTGGTGCCCCTGGCGCTCGGCCTGTTTGCCATTCCCGAACTCGCGGATATGGCGATTACTAAGCAATCGATCAACGTGAAGCCCGGCGAGAAACAGGATGCGCGTTTCGGCCAAATAGAAGGCATCAAGGATACCTTAAGGAACTGGTTCCTGGTCATACGATGTTCCACGATTGGTTCGTCGCTGGGGGCGGTGCCGGGCATCGGCGCCTCGGTGATCGACTGGATCGCCTACGGACATGCCGCTCGATCCGAGAAGGGTGCTGCGGAAACCTTCGGCAAGGGCGACGTGCGCGGCGTCATTGCGTCGGAATCCTCGAACAACGCGAAAGAAGGCGGCGCCCTGGTGCCGACCATCGCGTTCGGCGTGCCCGGTTCGGCGTCGATGGCGCTTATCCTCGGTGCGTTCCTGATCCACGGTCTGGTGCCGGGACCGGAAATGCTGACCAAGAACCTTGATGTGACCTACACGCTGGTGTGGTCGGTGGCGATCGCGAACATTCTGGGAGCGGGCATCTGCTTCACCTTTGCGAACCAGCTTGCCAAGGTGGCGCTGATCCGTATCGGCATTCTGGCGCCCGCGGTGCTGGCCATCACATATGTCGGCGCGTTTCAGGGGTCCCGCCAGTGGGGCGACATCTATGCGCTTCTGATCTTCGGTCTGATCGGCTGGATCATGAAACGGTTGCGCTGGCCGCGGCCGCCGCTGATCCTCGGTTTCGTGCTGGGCGGCCTGGTCGAGCGTTACATGTTCATTTCCACCGAACGGTACGGTGCGGACTGGCTGTGGATCTGGCGCGATTTCGGGGATGGCAATGTCGTTTTCGCCCCTTATGTGCCGATTATTTTTGCTGTCACGCTTTACGGCGTTCTGTCACCGATTATCCGCGGGTATATGAAAAGGGCGAAGACCGCAAAGGCGGCGAGCAAGTTCGGCTTCCAGAAAGAGGCGCTCAATCCCGATTTCTTCTTCGCGATCATCCTCTTCGCGCTTTTCGCGACGGCGTTCAGCATCGCGTCTACGTGGGAATTCGGTGCGCGGCTCATTCCGCAGGTGGTTTCCATCGCGGCGATGATATTCATCGGATGGCTGATCCTGTCGGCAATGTTCGTGGCGCCCGGGGAGAAAGCCGAGGTCGATGCGGACGGGATACCCGGACGCGGTGAGGGTGGCGCGCCGGCACAAAGCGACGTGCATTTCGACATCAGCGCGGATTACGGAGATCTTCCGGGACCGGAAATCACCAAGCGGGTGATATCGTATTTCGCCTGGCTCCTGTTCTTCTTCGGGGCATCCGCGGTGATCGGATTGCTGCCGGCCATGTTCGTGTTCCTTGTCGGGTACATGCGCTTCGAAGGAAAGGAACGTTGGGGGATCACGCTGATCGTGTCATCCGCTATCTGGCTCGTGTCCTATTTCCTTTTCCACTGGCTGTTGATTATACCGTGGCCGCAGGCGTTGGTCGGTGACTGGTTCCCCGGTCTTCGGACGATCCCCTGGGCGAACCTTTTCTAGCCCCCAGAGATCAGTGACAAAAAAACACCCCGGAGCATTTGCTCCGGGGTGTTGTCGTTAATGCGCCGTGAGGTTTACTTGAAGCCGAAGACGCTCTTCAGCTTGGCGATCGTTGCCGGCGGTGTCGCATAGGCTTCCGCGACTAGCTTATCGAGCGTCTCGCCGGCGACCGGAGTGACTGGAGCCTTGCGCTTCTTAGCGTCGGCCAGGAATGCAGGATCATTAAGCATGGCCATGAACGCTTTGCGGAGCGCGGCAACGCGTTTTTTCGGCACATCTTCATGTACCCAGAAGCCCATGCCGATCCGCGGAGCGACTTCGAGGAATTTCACCATTGCCGTCTCTTCGGCGTTCTTGGCAAGGCTGCCGAGCGAAGGAATGTCTTTCAGCTCGGGAATGTCGCCGCCATAGGTCGCGATATGGTGCAGTTTATTCTCCTTGAGCCAGCCCGGCTTACCAGCGGTCCATCCCGACCAGTAGTTCATGCGACCATGAACCTCGCCGCCTTCCATCGCCTTGTTGATTTTGGCGCCACCCTTATAGCCTTTAACGATCTTGAATTTCGTGCCGGCAATATGGTTGAGCAATGTGGGCGCGAGATAGGTTTCGGAACCCAGCCCTGTAGAGCCCATGATGGCTTCGATCTTTCTCGCTTCTTCCAGGTTCTTCACCGGAGATTTGTGCCAGACCGAAATAACGGCTGGGCGGGGTGCGATCGATCCGAGCCACTGGAACTTGGAGGCGTCGAACTTCATCTTCCGCAGCAACGGCGCGAGAACGGAAGGCGCCAGCGCTTCGGCGATATAAGTCCCATCCTTGGGTGCCGCGTTATAGGCATAGGCAGCGCCCTTGGTGCCGCCGCCACCCGGGCGCGACTGAATGATCACGGTCGGGTTACCCGGAATGTGTTTTCCGAGATGTTCGGTGGTGAGCCGGCCATAGAGGCCAAGCGTTGCGCCGAGGCCCGACGGCACCATGACGGTGACCGTTTTGCCTTTGTAAAATTCGGAGACGTCACCGTGACCGTCTGCGACGGCCGGTACGGCAATTCCCAGCGCTGCCACTGCGGGCAGCACGGAAATCGCCAGTCTGGTACGCTTGGACATTTGGTTCCTCCCTTTTTGTCCTGTCAAAGATGCGTTTCAAAAGATTAAGCGGAGCGCGCCGGATTTGGAAGAGGGGAGGGGATTTTCGTTTTCCCGTCGGCGTTTCCGCCTTGCTCTCGTCCAGAATTGACGGCATTCATTTGGGGTGGAGGAAATAACAATGACTAATTCCGCTGACACATCCTCGACCGACCGTAAAGGACGGACAAGCGACAGCCTGACCCGCGAGGACTGGATCGCGGGCGCGTGGGAGTTGTTGGGAGATGCCGGGCTGGAGGGCGTTCGAGTGGAGCCCCTCGCGAAACGTCTCGGGGTTACCAAAGGCAGTTTCTACTGGCATTTCAAGGACCGGCAGGAACTGCTCGACGCGTTGCTCGATCGCTGGTTTGCCATCTGGGACGATCAGATGTCTCCGGATATCGATGATGAAAGCACCCCGGCCGAGAGAATCTGGGCGTTGTTCGAAAGCGTGATCCGACGCATCACGCGTGGCCAGACAGTGTCGCTTCGTATGCTGTCTCACGAAGATTCCGAAGTCGCGCGGCGGATTGAAGAACGGGATGCACAGAGACTGTCGTTTCTGATGCAACGTCTGGAGGAAATCGGTTTCCCGCGCGAGGAAGCGCGGGTGCGTGGACAACTGTATCAGGCCATCATGACCGGGGAATTCCTGCGCAGCGGTGGCCTGCCGGTTGAGGATCGGTTGGAACGTGCGCGAGAGTATCACCTGTTGTTGTCTACCAGGGTTGCAAATTGAACCGTGGAAACACCCCACCATACGGTGGCGTATTGAACCGGCATAGCTGACGGCATAGAATGAAGGACGCACCGCGCGCTCGCGGAGCGCTACTTCGACACAGGTATTGAATTGATGGCAACGCGGGTAAGACCGTCGGCAGAGGCCGGTCCTTCGGAATATCGCGACCTGCAGGGACATCTTGCGGCGCTGGAAGCGGCGGGACTGTTGCTGCGTATCGACAAGCCGGTCAACAAAGACACGGAACTTCATCCGCTGGTGCGCTGGCAGTATCGGGGCGGCATACCCGACGCCGGGCGCAAGGCGTTTCTTTTTACAAACGTGCACGACAGTCGCGGGCGGACTTACGATATGCCCGTGGTCGTCGGGGCGCTCGCCGCCAATCGCGAAGTTTACCGCACCGGGATCGGCGTGCCGCTGGAGGAAATCGGCCCGCACTGGGCAAACGCGGTGAACAACCCGATCGAGCCCGTCACGGTATCCGAGGCACCCTGCCAGGAGGTCGTTTTGTCGGGCGACGAACTGGTGGGAGACGGAAAGGGACTCGATGCCCTTCCGGTGCCGATTTCTACCCCGGGATTCGACAGCGCTCCGTATCTGACGGCCGGACTGTTCGTGACGGTCGATCCGGATACCGGTATCCAGAACATGGGCACTTATCGCGGCGGGCTGAAAGCGTCTAACCGCATGGCGGTTCGCATGTCCGCCCGCGAAGGCGGAGCGGGCGGTTACCTGCACTGGGAAAAATACAGGGCGCGCGGCGAGAAAATGCCGTGCGCGGTGGTGCTCGGCTGTCCGCCGGCGGTTGCTTATACCGGGCCGCAGAAAATCCGGCGTGACGTGGACGAGCTCACGATCGCCGGCGCACTGGCCGGCGCGCCGATCCGCATCGTCAAATGCCGGACGTCGGACCTTATGGTGCCGGCGGATTCCGAGATCGTCATCGAAGGTTTCGTCGATACCGAGTACCTGGAACCAGAAGCCCCGTTCGGGGAATCCCACGGACATATTTCGCTGGAAGATTACAACATGATCTTCGAGGTCTCGGCGATCACGCGGAAATCCGATGCGGTTCTGTCGTCGATCATCAGTCAGGTGACGCCGTCGGAATCCTCCGTCATCAAGCGCGTGGCGTACGAACCGATGTTTCTGGCGCACTTGCGGGATCACCTGGGTATCAAAGGCGTGAAGAGGGTTTTTCTGCACGAGCCATTGACCAATATCCGCCGTGTGATCTTTCTGCAGATGGAGCCGGGAACGCCGCGAACCGAAGTCTGGCGCGCGCTCTACGGTGCGACCAGCCTGCGCGCGGATTGCGGCAAATACGTCATCGCCGTGAACGAGGATATCGACCCCGACAACGGCGATGCGGTGTTCTGGTCGCTTGGCTATCGTGCCGACCCTGACAAGGACGTCGAAATCCTGCGCCACCGCGATGCTGGACATGGCCCCAAAGGCAAGGACGGAGCACGGCCGGAAGACTCTACACTACTGATCGATGCGACGCTGAAACGCGAAATGCCGCCTCTGGCGCTTCCCAAGCGCGAATACATGGAGCGCGCGAAGGAGCTTTGGGAAGAGCTCGGCCTGCCGCCGCTCCACCCGGAAAGCCCGTGGCACGGCTATTCGCTGGGCGACTGGACCGAAGAATGGGACCGGCTGGCGGAACGCGCGGCCCGGGGCGAATATCTCGAGAACGGAAAAAGAAGCGCTCAGCGCCGTCGCGCTGGCGTCAAACCCAATACGCATGTCCGGTCCATACCCGGCTGGGACGAGGATCGGAACTAGATACCAATACGAGACAGGAGGGAAAGAGGATGGCAATAAAAACAGCGGACATGACGGTCGAAGACCGCGGATACACCGATCTTCACGAACATATCGAGGAATTGCGGGACAAGGGCCTGCTGATCGAGATCGACCGCGAAATCAACAAGGATACCGAGATGCACCCGCTGGTGCGCTGGCAGTTCCGCGGCGGCATCGACGAGGAAGACCGCAAAGCGTTCCTGTTCACCAACATCACGGATTCCAAAGGCCGGAAATACGATATTCCGGTGCTGGTCTGCGGCCTTGCCGGTAATCAGGAGATTTACCAGGTCGGCATGCGCTGCGATATCAGCGAGCTTAAGCAGACCTGGATCGACGCGATCAACAATCCGATCGAACCCAACATGGTGCCGGATGGCGACGCGCCCTGCCACGAACTGGTGTTCGAAGGCGACGATCTGCTGAACGGCAACGGGCTGGATGCCATCCCGGTGCCGATCTCGTCGCCCGGCTGGGACAACGCGCCGTATTTTTCTTCGTCTCACTTCATCACCAAGGACCCCCATACCGGTATCCAGAACATGGGCAATTACCGGGGTATGGTGAAGGCGCCGACCCGGCTCGGGATGAACCCGTCGACCGAACTGCGCACCGGCGGCTACATGCACTGGCTGGAATGGAAAAAACTCGGCAAGCCGATGCCGGTTGCCGTCGTGATCGGCGCGCCGCCGGTGGTGTCGTTCACAGCCGTGCAGAAAGTGCCGGAAAAACTGGATGAACTGGCGGTGTCCGGTGGGCTCGCGGGCGCGCCGCTGAACGTGACCAGGTGCAAGACGGTCGACCTGATCGTGCCTGCGGAATCCGAAATCGTCATCGAAGGCCTGGTGTCGACCGAACTGCTGGAACCCGAAGCGCCGTTCGGTGAATCCCATGGCCATGTGAACCTGCAGGAATACAACGCGTATCTCGACATCACGGCGATCACGCGACGCAAGAAATCCGTCATGACATCGTGGGTCAGCCAGGTGACGCCGTCGGAATCCGGCACCATCAAGCGTCCGGCTTACGAAGCGAGGCAGATCGAACATCTGCGCGATCATCTCGGCATCAAGGGCATCAAACACGTCTCGACGCATGAGCCGCTGACGTCGCTGCATAAGCTCATCATCGTCGTGGTCGAACGCGGCATACCGCGTACCGAAATATGGCGCGCCATGTACGGGGTGGCTTCGCTGCGCCAGGCGGAAGGAAAATGGATCATCTGCGTGAACGAGGATATCGATCCCGACGATACCGATGCTGTATTCTGGGCGATGTCGTATCGCTGCAAACCGCATAACGACGTCGAAATCCTGAAGCACAAGCACGAGGGTCACGGTCCGCGCAGCCTGCTCGATCCCGAGGACAGCGCAGTGCTGATCGATGCGACGCTGAAGGAGACCTTCCCGCCCGTATCGCTGCCCAAGCGCGAGTTTATGGAGAAGGCCAAGAAGATCTGGGAAGAGCTCGGCCTGCCGAAGCTGAAACCGAAAGCGCCCTGGTTCGGCTACGACATGGGCGAATGGAATTCGGGCCTCGAAGCCATGGCCCGGCGCGCGGTCAAAAGCGAATACTGGACCACCGGCCAGATCATCGCCCAGCGCCGTCGCGGCGACGTGCCGATCAATACGGAGATTCGCACCCTTGATATGGGCAATCCCGGCGCGGGCGACGATGTCGACGAGACCCTGACCTGGGACAAGCTTGAGGACGCGTCCCAGGTGAAGGATAAAGACAAGTAACCGGCTAAAAGCCAACAACCACCGATAAACGAAAGACCGACATGACCGACGGAAAAGCCCCGAAGCGCGACTATCCCGACCTGCACGATCATCTGGAAGAACTCGACCGACGCGGGTTGCTTGTAAGGGTGGACCGGGAGATCAATAAGGACACCGAACTGCATCCGCTGGTCCGCTGGCAGTTCCGGGGCGGGCTGGAAGAAAAAGACCGCAAGGCGTTCCTGTTCACCAACGTGGTGGATTCCAAGGGTCGCAAGTTCGACATCCCGGTCGCCGTCGGAGTGCTGGCGGCCAGCCGCGACATCTACCGCACCGGTATCGGCTGCGAGCTGGACGAAATCGAGGAAACCTGGGCCCGGGCGACGGCCAATCCGATCGACCCGGTCGAAGTGACGGACGCGCCTTGCCAGGAAATCGTCTGGCAGGGCGAAGATCTCGATATCGCGGGACAGGGGCTGGACGGCGTGCCCGTGCCGATCTCGACGCCGGGCTGGGACAACGCACCCTATACGACGCTGTCGCAGTACATTACGAAAGATCCCGACAGCGGCATTCAGAACATGGGTAATTACCGCGGCCAGATCAAAGGCCAGAAGCGGATGGGCATGAACCCGTCTCTGGAACTGCGCCCGGGAATCTACATACACTGGGAGAAGTACAAGAAGCGCGGCGAGAAAATGCCAGCCGCCGTCGTACTCGGCGCGCCGCCGGCCGTGACGTTCACATCGGCGATCAAGCTGCCCGAAAGCATGGACGAATTCCGCGTCGCCGGTGCGCTGGCGGGGTCGTCGATCAATATCGTGAAGGCGAAGACGGTTGACCTGATGGTGCCGGCGGAGGCCGAGATCGTCATCGAGGGCTATATCGACACCGAATACCTGGAACCGGAAGCGCCGTTCGGCGAATCCCACGGCCATGTGAACCTGCAGGAATACAACGCCTACATGGATGTCACCTGCATCACGCGAAAACGCGACGCGATCCTGACCTCGATCATCAGCCAGGTAACGCCATCGGAATCCTCCGTCATCAAGCGTGTCGCCTACGAGCCGATGTTCACCGAGCATCTCCGGGATCACCTCGGCATCAAGGGTGTGATCCGGGTTTCGATGCACGAGCCGCTGACGAATATCCGAAAGCTGATCGTTATCATCTGCGAACGCGGCATGCCGAGTACGGAAGTCTGGCGCGCCATGTACGGCGCCGCCTCACTGCATCGGGCGGCGGGCAAATACGTCATCGCGGTCAACGACGATATCGATCCCGACAACGCCGATGCGGTGTTCTGGGCTATGGCCTATCGCGCCAACCCGGCGCTCGACGTCGAAATACTCAAACACCGGGATTCCGGTCACGGACCGCGCAGCGGACGCAATGGCGGCGAGGATGCCTCGGTGCTGTTCGACGCCACGCTGAAGGAAGACTTTCCGCCGATTTCCCTGCCCAAGAAGGAATTCATGGAGAACGCCAAGGAAATCTGGGACGAGCTCGGCCTGCCCGAACTCAAACCCCAGGTGCCGTGGCACGGCTACTCGCTTGGCGAATGGGAAGAGGAATTCGACGTCATGGCGCAGCGCGCCGTCGAAAGCGACTACTTCAAAACGGGCGAAATCATCGCCCAGCGCCGCCGCAATGATCTGCAGATGAACACCGAGGTCCGGACGCTGAAGGGCGAGGACGACGAAACCTAGAGCCCGGGCCCGTCCGGTCCCGGATTGAGATCCTGGCTGAACCCGATCAGGTGGCCGTCCGGGTCGCGAATGTCGACTTCACGGCATCCGTAGTCGGCTTCCTTCGGCCCCCGGATCAACTCGACGCCGTTGGCCGAGAACTCCGCCGCGAGCGCGTTGACGTTGGTCACGTACAGATACGCCGCCCAGCCGTGATTGTACGGGATTGGCGCGCCGTCGGGCGCCTGGTCAAGAAACACTGTGATCGTGTCGCGGCCGACGATGGCGAAGCAGGGCGGCTCGCCCCACACCCCGCCGGTCCTGAATCTCAAGGCATTGCAATAGAAATCGCGGCTTTTCAACACATCGCGGACGGCGGGGATCGGGGCCGAACGGACGAAGGTCTGGGGCTTTGCCATGATCGTTCCAAAGAGGCATTCTCCCCGGCAGATTAACAAATACCGGGGATGAACCGTGCCGAAGAAAACGCTTAAAGACTGCACCGTCGCGGACGCCTATCTCGCCGTGCTGGCGGACCGCGGGGTCGATTATCTGTTTGCGAATGCCGGCACCGATTTCGCACCGCTGATCGAAGCGCTGGCAAAGGCGCAGGCGCTGGGAACGCCGATTCCCGATCCCATCACCTGTCCGCATGAAAACACCGCCCAGCACATGGCGATCGGCCACTACCTGATATCGGGCCGGCCGCAGATGACGATGATGCACGTCAATGTCGGCACCGCGAACGCCATGAACGGCCTGCTGAACGCGGCGCGCGGATATGTGCCGATGCTGTTTACGGCCGGGCGGACCCCAACCAACGAACACACGCTGAAAGGTCATCGAAGTCTCGACATCCACTGGACGCAGGAAATGTACGACCAGGCGGGCATGACGCGCGAAGCGGTGAAATGGGACTACGAGCTGCGCAACGGCGAACAGGTCGCGGACATCGTGGACCGGGCGCTTTCGGTCTCGATGAGCGAACCGCGGGGGCCGGTTTATCTGTCGTTGCCGCGCGAAGTGCTGGCGTTGAAGATGGATGAATTCAGCTTCGATTCCCCGAACAGGATACAGCCGGCATCGCCGCCATGGCCCGATCCCAACGTGGTGGACGAAGTCGCGTCGTTGCTGGCCAATGCCGAGCGGCCGGTGATGATCACCAACTGGGGCGGGCGCAATCCCGGTGTCATGGCGCCGCTGTCCGAACTGGCCGACAGGTTCGCCATCCCGGTGGTAGAGTACCGAAACCGGGCCACGGCGCTGCCGCCGCGTCATCCCATGCATGCGGGCTACAATCCCAATCCATACGTCGCTGAGGCGGACGTCATCGTCGTGTTCGATACGGTGGTGCCGTGGCTGCCGTCGCAGGTAACGCCGCCGGACGATTGCAAGGTCATCCATATCGCCGCCGATCCCATGTATACGATGGTGCCGGTGCGCGGATTTCCCGCCGACATGTCGCTGACCTGTCCGTCGGATATCGGATTCAGGGCGCTGCTGCTGGCGATGGCGGAATACGAGAAAGGGGCCGCCGATAAGATCGCAACGCGACGCGACCGGATGACGAAAGCGCACGCGGAACTGGAAGAAGCATGGCGATCGAAACTGGAAGCGGAGAAAACCCAGTCGCCGATCAGCCCCGCTTTTATCTCGCACTGTCTGAACCAGATCCGCGATCCGGATACCATCATGGTGCGGGAATCGCCGCTGATGCAGCAATATATCGATACCGACCGGCCGGGCACCATGCTGAATGCGGGTGCCGCGTCGGGGCTGGGGCATGGCATGGGCGTCGCGCTCGGTGCGCAGCTGGCCGCCCCTGACAAGCTGGTGATCGGCACCGAAGGCGACGGTGCCTACATGTTCAATGTACCGGTATCGTGCCACTACGTGGCCGCCGAACAGAACCTGCCGATCCTGTGGGTGGTGTTCAACAATCAGCACTGGCAGGCGGTGCACCGGTCGACGGTCGGGCTGGAGCCCGATGGCTATGCCGCCAGGGCAAACCGCCAGCCGTTGACCCACTTCACGGTCGATCAGCATTACGAAAAGGCGGTCGAGGTGTCGGGCGGGGCAGGCTTCCGGGTTACCGAACCGGGCGATCTGATGGCGACACTGGACAAGGCGCTGAACGTGGTGACGGGTGAGAAGCGTCAGGCGCTGGTCAATGTGGTGTGCGGACCGAGCTAAACGGAAGGTATCTCGGCCGGGCATGACAGATTTTCCCTAAATTAATATGGCGGAGATGCACAGGCGCGATTAGGATAGTTTTAATCCAAGCATCTGCCCGGTCAGGGCGGCAGACCGGATAAAATCCGGCGATCAGGGAGGAAAGAAAGCGTGAGCGACTTCGCCACGTTGCACGAAATCGTCAAAGCTGCGCACCGGAATCTCTCTCCCGGCGCCTGGGATTACCTGACGGGCGGCGCGGATACCGAAACATCCCTGCTGCGTAACCGTCACGCTCTCGACAGCCTCGCGTTCAAACCGCTGGTGCTGAACGATGTCCGGAACATCGACCTGACGGCATCCGTGCATGGACGTGAAAAACGGCTGCCCGTCATCCTGGCGCCGATGGGCTCGCTGGATGCGCTCGACCCCGGCGGAGCGTTAACTGTCGCCAAGGCAGCGGAAGAGTTCGGCGTGATATCCTATCTCAGTTCCGTCACCCGGCCCGACATGGAAGAAATCTCGTCGGAAACAAGCCACGACAAGGTCTTTCAGCTCTATGTCCGCGGTGACCGCGACTGGATCGCCGATATCGTCGAAAAAGCGATCGGCCACGGGTTTATCCAGTTCTGCCTGACGGTCGATGTCGCGCTTTATTCCCGCCGCGAACGCGACCTGATTAAACGGTACAAGCCCAGCGGGCGCGCCCGCAACAACGAAGGCTGGGAATACCAGGCCGCGATGAACTGGGACCTGGTGAAATGGTTCAAGGACACCTGGGACATTCCGCTGATCCTGAAGGGGATCGCGACGGCGCAGGATGCGGCGCGCGCCGTGGAGTACGGCGTCGAGGTCGTTTACGTCTCCAACCATGGCGGCAGGCAACTGGATCATAGCCGGGGCACCATCGACATGTTGCCGGAGATCGTGAACGAAGTGGCCGGCCGGGCCGAGATCGTGGTCGATGGCGGGTTTTGCCGTGGCGCCGATATCGTGAAGGCGCTGGCCCGCGGCGCCGATGCGGTCGCGATCGGCAAACTCCAGGGGCTGGGCCTTGGTGCAGCGGGGCAGAAGGGAGTGGTCCGCGTTCTCGAACTGCTCGAAACCGAAATGAACACGGTGATGGGGTTGCTCGGCCTCGATAGTCTCGACAAACTCAGCGAAGATTTTCTCGAACCGGTGGCACCCGTCGTGCCGCCGGGGGCGTTTAGTGCCTTTCCTTTCATCAATCTGCCTGCGCAGGAGTACTGACCGAATGAACAAGATCAACAAATTCGACCGCCCCATTCCCGGCGACAACAAACCTATGGAATGGGTCAGCGACGTGTCGGCGGAGATGCTCCGCAAGCTGGGTGTCAAATATGTGTCTCTGAATCCCGGGGCGAGCTACCGCGGTTTTCACGACTCGCTGGTCAATTACCTCGGCAACGAAGAGCCGCAGATGTTGCTCTGTCTTCACGAGGATCACGCCGTTTCCATCGCGCACGGTTACTCCAAGGTCGCCGACGAAATGATGGGGGCCATCCTGCATTCGAATGTCGGGCTGATGCACGGGCTGATGGGCATCTTCAACGCCTGGTGCGACCGCGCACCTATCCTGGTGATGGGGGCGACGGGGCCCGTCGACGCGCCGCTGCGCCGGCCGTGGATCGACTGGATCCATACGGCTAAGGATCAGGGGGCGTTGCTGAGGAACTACGTCAAATACGACGACGAGCCGCGTTCCGCCGAAGCCATCGTCGAGACCATGCTGCGCGCCAATATCATGGCGCAGCAATCGCCCAAGGGTCCGGTCTATGTGTGTTTCGATGCCGGATTGCAGGAGACGCCGCTTAAGGAAGGAGAGGTGACGATCCCCGACGTTGAGCGTTTCCAGCTGGCCGATCCGCCGCCCGCCTCCGACGACGCGGTCGAAGCCACGGCCGATCTGATCGTGAACTCGAAGAACGTGGTGTTCATGTTCGGACGCATGTCGCCGACCATGGAAGACTGGCAGCAGCGCATCGATCTCGCCGAGCTGGCAGGCGCCGGCGTGATCACCGACCTGAAGAACAGGGCGTCTTTCCCGACCGGACACGCCCTTCATGTCGGTGCGCCGTCCAACTGGGTCAGTCCGATCGGGCAGGAAGAGTTGATGCAGGCCGACGCGGTGGTGGTCTTCGACTGGGTTGATCTGGCGGGCTCGCTGAAGCCGCTCGCGCCGCGTGGCGGTATCCCGGGCAAGATCGTGAACTGCTCCGTCGATTCTTATGTGCACAACGGCTGGAGCGCGGATCATTTCGGACTGGCGCCGGCGGATATCCCGGTTCTGGCCGATCCCGACGTTTTCGCCGGCCAGCTGCTCGAGGCGTTGAAAGGCAAGCTCGGCGGCAAGTCCCGCTGGGACGGGGCGGAGAAGGAAAAGGCGGTTCCGCCTGAGCAGGAAGACAAATCCGACGATGCGGCCATCGCGCCCCGCGATATCGCCTACGCACTGAAAGAGGCGCGCGGCGATCGGGATCTGACACTGACCCGCGTGCCGCTGGGCTGGGCAGCCGATTCCTGGGAAGTCAGCCATCCGCTGGACTATCTTGGCAATGACGGCGGCGGCGGGCTCGGCAACGGCGCGGGTAGCGCCATTGGTGTCGGCCTCGCGCTGATGGATAGCGACCGCATCCCGGTTGCGATCCTCGGAGACGGCGATTTCATGCAGGGCGGCTCCGCCCTCTGGACGGCGGCTCATTATCAGATCCCGGTGCTGATCATCATTTCCAACAACCGGTCGAACTTCAACGACGAGGTTCATCAGGAAGCGATGGCAACGCAGCGCAACCGGCCGGTGGAAAACCGCTGGATCGGCCAGCGGATCGACGATCCCGCGCTCGATCTTGCGGGTTATGCTCGCTCGCAAGGCGTGACAGCGGACGGCCCCATCGAGAAAGTCGGCGATCTGGTCGGCGCATTTGAAAAGGGCCTCGCCGCGGTTGCGGCGGGTGAGCCGTATTTCATCGATGTTCGAGTGCAGCCCGGTTACTCGTCTCCGATGGTGACCCGCGCCAGCGGCGAAGCATCGACCGGCAAGGCAAGCTAAGGTTCGCGAAAAAATGACTGACATTCTCGAAATCAAGAACGTCTCGAAGACCTATAACGCGGACAGCGACAATCCCGTCGTCGCACTGGACGGGGTGGATCTGGACATTGCCGAAGGGGAGTTCGTGTCGATCATCGGACCGTCCGGTTGCGGGAAATCGACGCTGTTCAATGTGATCGGGGGCCTGATAGACGATCACGACGGCGAAGTCCTTATCGAGGGGCGTCCGGTCGACGGCGCGCACAAAGACGTCGGTGTCGTGTTTCAGGAAGAATCCACGTTTCCCTGGCGCTCGACGCTGGACAATGTGGCCTTTCCGCTGGAAATCGAAGGTGTCGACAAGGAGGAGCGCGAAAAACTGGCGCGTAAGTTCATCAAGCTTGTGGGACTGGATGGCTTCGAAAACCATTTTCCGGCGCAGCTGTCAGGCGGAATGAAGCAACGGACGGCGGTTGCGCGCACGCTGGCCTATGAGCCGCGTATCATGCTGTTGGACGAACCGTTTGGCGCGCTAGACGAACAGACCCGCATGCTGCTGGGTGACAAGATGCTGGAGATTTGGTCGGCGCTAAACCAGACGATGTTGCTGATCACGCATAACATCACCGAGGCGGTTCAATTGTCTGACCGCGTGGTTGTCATGTCTTACCGGCCGGGTACCATAAAAGAGATCATCCCGATTGAGCTGCCGCGACCACGCTCTTCGGAAGTTATCTCGACGCCTGAATTCGGGACATATGTCGGAAAACTATGGACCTTGCTGCGAGAGGAAGCGTCGCGTGGCATGGTTGATGAGGAGGCCGCCATAGCAGCGACGTAGGGATCGTTAGCCTGCGAATAGTTTTTGGAGTAAAATTGAACGTATCGGACACATAACCCGGGAGGAAAAAATGTCCAAGAAGCTGAAATCATTGTTAATTGCCGCTGCGGGAACAGCCGTTCTGGCAGCGCCGGCGATGGCTGCCGACAAGGTTCGCCTCGTCAACAGTACCAAAGTGGTGTTCGAAACCGAACATCCATATACGGCGCTCGAGGAAGGTATTTTCAAGAAACATAATCTTGACGTTTCCGTGATCCACGGCTCGGGCGGGGCCGCGTCGTTGCAGGCCGTGCTGACTGGTAGCCAAGACATAGTGTGGGGCAACGGCGTGCTCGGCGTCTTGGCTGCCTACGCGAAGGGTGCCCCCGTGCGAATTCTGGGCAGCAACATTCGCGGCGTGCCCGACCTTTACTGGTATGTAAAAACGAATAGCCCTATCAAATCGTTCAAAGACCTCGACGGTGGTAAGGTGATGGCTTATTCCCGGCCCGGTTCTACCACGGATCTTGCGGCGCGGTTTATTGCCGATGCTCTGAAGATCAAGCCGAAGTTCGTCTCGGTCGGCGGGCCTTCCGGGTCGCGCACACAGTTGATGTCAGGACAGGTTGAGACCGGCTGGTCTGTTTATCCGCTTAATAAGAACCTTCTCCGAGAGGGTAAAATTCGGATTATCGGAACCGGCAAACAAGCTGCTGGCTTGAATGGCGTCACTATCCGCGTAATCGCGGCTAATGCGAATTGGCTTGATAAAAACCGCGACGTTGCAAAACGCATGATGCAGGCGTTTAAGGAAGCGCATGACATGACTTATAAAAGCGAAAAGCGGCTTCAGACATACGCCAAGCGCTGGAAGTTGAACTATGAGGACGTTAAAACCGCGCCACAGGATACGCCTTACGAAGTAACAACTATTCTGCCGGTTGCCGGTCTCGACAAGATCAACCAGATCGCGCTGGCGAACAAAAAAATCAAGAAACTGCTGACGGCCGCTCAGTTGAAAGAGCTGGTTCATCCGATGGGCAACAAGCCCTGATTGCCTGATCTAAAAACGACAACCGTTTGCCGGGGACCATGTCCAGATTACATAAAATGCCTATTCTCGTTGGCCTGATCGGGCTTCTGGCGTTCGCGCTGATGCTTGAATTCGCGGTCGATATCGGATGGGTTATGCAGCTGGTCGTTCCCCGGCCTTCGGATACCATCCTCGCCTTTCCTGACGTCCAGCAGGATATGGATCTGATCGGAAATTTCCTCGTCACGCTTGCGATGACTGCGGCGGCGACGCTTCTGGCCCTTGGGATCGGTATCCCTTTCGGGTATTTCCTGTATCGCAAAGAACGTTACGGCATAGCTTACGAAGGTTGGTTGGCGGCCGCCTTCGCTGCGCCGACTGTACTGTTGTTTCCGCTTTTCCTCGTTATCTTCGGGCGCAGTCATGCAACACTGATCGCCATGGGCTTTATCCCGGGTGCGATCCCGATCATCATTCAGACGCGGCAAGGACTTTTGGGTGTATCCCGCACGCTGCTCAATGTAGGGCGCAGTTTCAACATATCCGACCGCGACATGTTCTGGAAAATCCAGCTTCCATCGGCGGTACCCACGATTTTCACCGGCATCCGGATCGGCGTGATGTATACGCTGGTCAATATCGTTGCGATCGAGTACCTGATCGACTTTGGCGGGCTGGGGCGCATCGTCTCAGAGATGTATTTCCGCTTTGATACGCCCGGGACCTATGCCAGCATCATTGCGGTGGTTTTCGTCAGCGTCTTCTTCTACTGGGGTTTCGGAAGGATCGAGAAATGGCTCAGGCCGGTGTGACTCAGGCAAAAACACCTGTTATCCCAATAGAGGGATCCGTCGGTCGCATTCGTCTGGTAACGGCAATCGGGATCGTGCTTGTTTGGGAGATCATTGCGACTCTCGGAACGGTCGGTGTTTTGTACAACGATGTCGTGCCCCATATCTGGCACATCGTTTACGCGATCTTCGGAGAATTGATATCCGCCGGGTTCTATCGCGATCTTGGCATCACGTTTGCAGAACACATTGTCGGCTTTATCGTGGGTTCCATCATTGCGATATTCGTCGGTATCTGGATGGGGACCAGCCCGCTGGTACGCGGTGCGCTGGAACCGTATCTGAACGCCATCGGATCAACGCCCAAAATTATCTTCCTGCCCATCCTGTTCCTGATGTTCGGCACGGGAATCGAATCCAAAATGGCGAAAGGCGCGTTGTCGGCGTTTTTCCCGGTCGTCTTCACGACCGCGCTCGGCATGGTGCTGATCAACCCGTGCTGATCCGCGTCGGCAAAAGCTTCAATCTCAACAAATGGCAGATGATCTCCAAGATCTACATGCCGGCCATGGTCAACCCGGTGATCACCGGGCTGCGGCTCGGCATGGCGATCACGGTGATCGGCGTGCTGGTTGCGGAACTGAAATTCGCCGATGGCGGGCTGGGTTATCGTCTCGGCATCTATTACGAGCAATTCCGGATCGCGCCCATGTACGCAATCATCTTGATTATTTTCGCGATTGCGGCGGCGGCGAATGTCGGCATGACGCGCCTGCAAGACCGGGTGAACAGCCACATGGCGCCGACGACATCGAAGGGAAAAAAGGCAACCGCGTCCGGTGGTCTCGGCGTGGTCGCGACCAACTAAGTTCGTCAAAAGGGGACATCAAGAAGAATGGCTAAAGAACTGTTTGTGTCGAAATCGGACGAGCTGGCGGATGGCGATCGCAAGATCGTCCCCAACGGCAATTACGAAATCGGGGTCTACCGGGTGAACGGAGAGCTGTTCGCCTATCAGAACGTCTGCCCCCACCAGGGTGGCCCGGCCTGCGAAGGGCTGCTGATGGCGAAAGTCGAGGAAGTGATCGCCGAAGACAAAACCTATCAGGGGATGACATTCAATCACGACGAAATGCACATCGTCTGCCCTTGGCATGGCTGGGAGTTCGATCTGGCGACCGGCGACATGGTCGCCGACCGCAAGTTCCGGCTGAAGAAATACGACGTGGTCGAAAAGGATGACGGCATATATGTCACCCTCTGACGAGATCAGCGACGAGGATCTGCTCAGGTCGCCGTTTCATGGGAAGGCGACGGCCCGGATCGCGCAGGAAACGGGTGACCCGCTCGCCAATGTCGACCACGAAACCGCGGCCCTGAAATCGTTGGCGCAGAAACTGATCGACCTGCCGGACGGCGAGGCGCCCTCGCAGGAGATGATCCAGGAAGGACTGGACGCGCTGACCAAGCTCTACACCGTGCGTTTCCAGGAGGGAGAGCGCTGGGATCCGTTCCCCAACGGCCGTGCCGTGCCGGTGACGTCTGTCATGATCATGACGACCGCCATGTTGCAGGCGGTGAATATCGAATTGTTCGAACTGGGCATGTGGCAGGCCTGGTCGAGCGGTTGAAAATTTATTGAGGAAGGAGGGGCAAATGGAAATCCCCACAGACCACGTTAACAAGATGTCCGTCGAGGAGTTCGATACCTCGAAACTTCTGATCAACGCGGCTCGTCAGCGTGACCAGCGCGGCCTCGAAGACGTGCTGATCGTCGATGTCGACTGCCATCACTACGAAAACGAATCTATGAAGGACATCGTTGAATTCATCGACGATCCGGTGCTCCGCCGTACCGCGCAGGTTTATTCCGGTGCGGGCACGGGTGCCAACAACCCTTTCATGATGGGCAGCCCGGGTTCCCAGGACGTCGCGGGGCGCGTCACGCGCTACCCGCTGCGCAAGATGGAAGAAACGCCCGAAGACGGAACGCACCGCGATATCCATCTGTCGCTTCGCTGGATGGACGCCATGGGCGTCGATTACGTGATGCTCTTCCCGACGCCGATGCTGCTGCTCGGTCTGCATCCGGTACCGGAATACGAAGTTGCGATGTCGCGGGCCTATAACCGCTGGCTGACCGAGAAGATCCTGGCGGAAGAGAAACGTCTCAAGACGATGCTCTACCTGCCGTTCAACGATCCCGAAGCCACTTACAAGATGGTTCAGGATTTTGGCGACCGCGAAGGCGTCTGCGGCTTCATGGTGGTATCGACGCGGTACAAGCCAGTCTACGACAACGCCTACATGAAGACCTATTCCCTGATCGAGGAAATGGGCAAGCCGCTGGCGTTCCACGGCTCGTACAGCTGGAACGACCAGCTGCTCGGTAACACAAACCGCTTCCTTGTTACCCACGCGCTGGGCTTCACGATCTTCAATGCGGTTCATATGTGTAACTGGATCGTCAACGGCCTGCCGGAACGCTTCCCCAATCTCGATGTGATGTGGATCGAATCCGGTCTTGCCTGGGTGCCGTGGCTTATGCAGCGTCTGGACAACGACTACCGCATGCGGTCCTCCGAGGCGCCGCTGCTGAAACGCCTGCCCAGCGAATACATGGGCGAGATGTTCTATTCGTCGCAGCCGATGGAAATGCCGCACAATCCGGATGTTCTTGAGATGACGTTCAAGATGATCAACGCGGAAACGCAGCTTTGCTGGTGTTCGGACTATCCCCACTGGGACATGGACGTGCCGAGCGTGATCTGGGATCTGCCGTTCCTCGACGAAAAGCAGAAGAAGAACATTCTCGGCGAGAACGCGCGGAAACTCTACAATCTCGACGTTTCCGACCGGTTCCCCAACTACCAGCCGCCTGCATAGGGGGTATGATCCAGGCGGGTCGGCGGATGGAAATCCCCACAGATCATCTGCACAAGATGACCATCGAGGAATTCGATACGTCGAAGCTCCTCATCAACGCCGCCCGCCAGCGCGATCAGCGTAACCTGCAGGATACGCTGATCGTCGATGTCGACTGCCATCACTACGAAAACGAGTCGATGGCGGAGATCATCGAGTTCATCGAGGATCCCGTTCTGCGGCGGACCGGTCAGGTCTACGCCGCCGGCGGTGTCGGCGTCAGCCCGTTCCAGATCGGCAGTCCCGGCGCGCAGGACGTGGCCGGCCGGGTGACGCGCTATCCGCTGCGCAAGATGGACCCGACGCCCGAAGACGGCACGCACCGCGATATCCATTTGTCCCTGAAATGGATGGATGCGCTTGGCGTCGATTACGCCATGCTGTTTCCGGGGCCGATGCTGCTGCTCGGCCTGCATCCGGTGCCGGAATACGAAGTTGCGATGTCGCGGGCCTATAACCGCTGGCTGACGGAGCGCATCCTGGCCGAGGAACCGCGCCTCAAGACCATGCTGTATCTGCCGTTCAACGATCCCGAGGCAGCCTACAGGACCGTGCAGGATTTCGGCGACGCGCCAGGCGTGGCGGGTTTCATGGTCGTCTCGACGCGCTACAAGCCGGTCTACGACAACGCCTACATGAAGACCTATTCGCTGATCGAGGAAATGGGCAAGCCGCTGGCGTTCCATGCCTCCTATAGCTGGAACGACCGCCTGCTGGGCAACACAAACCGGTTCCTCGTCACCCACGCGCTTGGGTTTACGATATACAATGCGGTGCACCTCTGTAACTGGATCGTCAACGGACTGCCGGAACGCTTTCCGAAACTGGACGTTATGTGGATAGAAAGCGGCCTCGCCTGGATTCCGTGGCTGATGCAGCGTCTCGACAACGACTACCGTATGCGGTCCTCGGAAGCGCCGCTGCTCAGGAAACTGCCCAGCGAGTACATGGCGGACATGTATTATTCGTCCCAGCCGATGGAGATGCCGCACGATCCCGAAATCCTCGAAATGACGTTCAGGATGATCAACGCGGAAACGCAGCTTTGCTGGTGCTCCGACTATCCGCACTGGGATATGGATTTGCCAAGCGTGATCTGGGATTTGCCCTTCCTCGACGACCGGCAGCGGAAAAACATCATCGGCGAAAACGCGCGCCGGCTATTCAATCTGGACGTTTCGGACCGGTTCCCGGATTATACGCCCCCGTCATAACCCGACCGGTCCGGAACCCATGAACACCGACGCCAGACAGATACTCGACCCTGCTTTCCACGGCACCCTGACTGAGGGGCTGGTCACGCTGATCCGCAACAAGCCGGTCGCGCAGGCAGATCTGGACGCGATGGCCCTGTTCACGCTGGACGGTGTCGCCAACATGCTGGCCGGGCGTCGCTCCGTGCCGGGCGAAAAACTGCTGGCCTATCTGAAAGGGCGGGAAGGAGATACCGGACGCCGTGCGCTGGTGATGGGAGGGCTGACCCATATCCTGGAAGTCGACGATCTGCACAAGGCATCGGTGGTGCATCCGGCCTGCGTCACCATTCCGGCGGCGATCGCGCTGGCGCAGGACGATGCGCCGTCGGGCAAAGAGTTCCTGACCGCGATCCTATACGGGTTCGAAGCCTGCACCCGGGTCGGCATGGCGGTCGGCAAGGCGCATTATAAAATCTGGCACAACACCGCGACCTGCGGCACGTTCGGCGGGGCGATGACGGCAGCGACGCTGCTGGGCCTCACGGACGAGGAAACCGTGCATGCCCTTGGCAATGCGGGCACCCAGTCGGCGGGCCTGTGGGAATTTCTGAATACCGGCGCGATGAGCAAGCATCTCCATGCCGGGCGCGGCGCCGAGGCGGGTATCGTCGCGGCGCAGCTCGCGGAGCTCGGCTTCACCGGCCCTCCCGCCATACTCGAAGGACCGCAGGGGCTGTTCGCCGGCGCGTGCCCCGACCCGGACCCGGATGCGGTGCTGCGCGAACCGGACGCGCCGTGGCAGGTGCATCTGACGTCGATTAAGCCCTGGCCGTCCTGCCGCCATACCCATCCCGTCATCGACGCAGCCCTGGAATTGTCTGGCAAGATCGACGTGAAAGATATCGACCGCGTCGACGTGGCCGGATATCAGGCCGCCATCGACGTGTGCGACCGGCCGGACCCCGACAGCGAATACGAAGCCAAGTTCTCGCTGCAGCACTGCGTCGCCATCAGTCTGATGGACGGCAAGAACGTGTTCGCGTCCTACGACCCGTCTTCCCGCGACCGGGCCGCGGCCCTTCGTGCTCGCATCTCGGTGCACGCAGAGGAGCCCTATAGCGCGGCCTATCCGAAGGACTGGGGCGGCGAAGTAACCGTGCATCTGAAAGACGGTGCGTCGGTGACCGCGGCGCGCAATGCCTGCAAGGGCGATCCAGAACTGCCGCTGACCCGCGACGAAATGATTGCCAAGGCGCGTGAACTACTGTCGTTTGCTGCCGTCAACGATGTCGATGCCGTGGTCGACGGCGTGCTCGGCATGGCAAGCGGCGGCGGCGTGCCGGATCTGACGGTGTAAGCCGGCATAGGCCGCGCTATAATCCCCCAACGCAACAGGGGAATGTCATGGACAAGGCCGCACTCACCGCGAAAGCCGAAAAACTGCAGGCGCTGATCGACGCCGATGAAACGCTGATCCTGCCGAATGTCTGGGACGTCGCCAGCGCTCGGATTGTGGCGGAGGCCGGCTATCCCGTGATCGCGACGTCCAGCGCGGGCGTCGCCTGGTCGCTGGGCTATCCCGACGGCGAAATCATCAGCCGTGACGACATGCTTGCGGTGGTGCGCCGGATCGCCGACCGGGTCGATCTGCCGGTCACGGCGGACATGGAAGCCGGCTACGGCGAAGCGCCCGACGCCGTCGCGGAAACGGTCACGGCGACACTGGCTGCCGGCGCGGTGGGTGCGAATATCGAAGATTCGTCTTCGCAGGCAGCGGGCCATCCGATGCTGGACTTCGATCTGTCGGTGGCGCGTATCCGGGCAGGCAAGGCGGCAGCGGATGCGACGGGCGTGCCGTTTGTCATCAATGCCCGGACGGATGTGTTCCATGGCGGGGGCAATGAAAACTCGCTGGAGGACGCCATCCGCCGCGGCAACGCCTATCTGGAAGAAGGCGCCGGCTGCGTGTTCGTTCCCTTCGTCCGCGACCGCGAGACCATGGAAAACCTGGTCGCCGGCATCGACGGGCCGGTCAACGTGCTCGCCAACCCGGCGGCGCCGCCGCTCGACGAACTGCGCGAAATCGGCATCGCCCGCGTCAGTATTGGCGGGCTGTTTTCGCTGATGATCTACACCCGCGTCCGCCAGGCCTGTGCCGAACTGACCGAGACCGGCACGCTGAGCTGGGGCGAGGACAACATTCTGCATCCGGATATGAACAAGCTGATGGGCTAGCCGCCGGGCGATACCGAAGGGAAGGACACGGCCAATGTTTATACGGAACAGGTGGTACGCGGCGGCCTGGGGAACGGAAGTGGCATCAGGGACAGAACAGGTGCCGCTCGCGCGCCGCATCGCAGGTGTCGATGTGGTGATTTTCCGCGCCGGTGACGGACGGGTCGTGGCGCTGGAGGACCGCTGTTGTCATCGCAACCTGCCGCTTTCCCATGGCCGTATCGACGGCAACAACATCCGCTGCGGCTATCATGGCCTGTTGTTCGACAGGGATGGAAATTGCATCGAGGTGCCGGGTCAGTCGGCGATTCCGCCCGGCGCGGCAGTCGAGGCCTATCCCGCGTTAGAAAGATGGCAGTGGATATGGCTCTGGTTGGGCGATCCCCAAATAGCCGACCCCGATCTGATTCCGGAATACGATTTCATGGATAGCCCGGACTGGGCCTGCGCGCCGGGAAATGGTGGTAAGCCGCTGCCGATTGCCTGCCATTACGAACTGTCGAACGACAACCTTCTCGACCTTAGCCACGTTGTCTTTGTTCATCAGTCGTCGCTGGCGAGTGCCGGTTTGACGGATTTTCCGGTCGAGACTGAGCGGTTCGAAGACCGCGTGCAGATGACGCGCTGGGCCTACGGCATCGAACCGCCGCCAATTTTCGTGGAGTATTGCGGCATTACCGACCCTGTCGATCGCTGGCAATCGAGCGTCATCATTTCGCCTGCGCATTGTATCGTCGATGTGGGGGTGCTGCCCGCCGGGTCCGGCCGCGAGGCACGCGGCAACGTGCCGGCGCCAAGCCTGCGCGTGGCGATCTCGACGACGCCGGAGACGGAAAACACGTCGTTGATGTTTTTCTGCCAGACCCGGAATTTCGAGGTTGGGAACGAGGCCCTCACCAGAAAGATTCAGACCGATTTCCTGAACGTGTTTATGGAGGACGTGTCGGTTCTGGAAGCGCAACAGAACGTATACGACCGCCGCCCGGACGCGCCGACCGTCGATATTAACGTGGACTCGCCGACGATCGCCATGCGCGCGGTCAACCGGCGCATGCTCGAAGCAGAGGCAGGCGTTTAGCTCCGGGCCCGGTTTTTCCTCGGATTCCCTACTTGGCTTTCAGCGCCGCGGCCTGAATCCCCGACAGCGTGCTCGTCGGCAGCACCGCGTCCGGCTCGATCACCAGTTCGATCAGCGACGGGCCGTCGACCGCGCGGCAGTGCTCGAACGCGGCTTCGAAATCGGCCGTCTTGGTCACCGTTTCGCCGTGCGCGCCATAGGCGCGGGCCAGCGCCGCGAAGTCCGGATTGTGCAGGTCGGTGCCGGATTTGCGTTTCGGGTAATGGGTTTCTTGGTGCATGCGGATGGTGCCGTACATGCCGTTATTCACGACGATGAAGATCGTCTTCACGCCCTGCTGCACGGCGGTGCCGATTTCCTGGCCGTTCATCTGGAAACAGCCGTCGCCGCTAAACGAGACGACGATGCGGTCGCGGTGGCGCACGCCGGCGGCGACGCCGGACGGCACGCCGTAGCCCATCGCGCCGGATTGCGGCGCCAGCTGGGTGCCGTACTGCTTGTAACGAAAGAACCGGTGAACCCACACGGTGTAATTGCCCGCGCCGTTGGTGATCACCGCGTCTTCCGGCAGGTTGTCGCTCAGCCATCCGACGATTTCGGAATAGTTCACGTCGCCCGGCATGTCGGGCGGGGTGGAAAACGCCATGTAATCGGCATGCGCGGTCTCTGCTTCGCCGGCCCACGATGCATCGACCGGCGTCATGGCCTTTGCGGCGGCGCAGAACTCGGCCATGCCGGCATTGATGCCGAGATCGGCCTGATAGACCTTGCCGAGCTCGTCGACGCCGGCGCTGATATGGATCATGGTCTGTTTCGGCTTCGGGAAGGTGAAATAGGTGTAGCCGCCGGTGACGATTTCGCCGAGTTGCGGGCCGAGCACGATGAGCAGATCTGTGTCGTCCAGCCGGTCCTTCAGTTTCGGGTTGATGCCGAGGCCGACGACGCCGGCGAAATTCGGGTGCCGGTTGTCCATCAGGTCCTGGCGCCGGAAGGCGGTCGCGACCGGCAGACGGTTGGCTTCGGCGAACGCGGCCAGGTCGGCGCAGGCTTCGGCGCTCCAGCCGCCGCCGCCCGCCAGCACCATCGGTTTTTTTGCCGACGCGAGCATGTCGCGGAATTTGTCCATGTCGGTTGCGCCGGGATTGGCCTGCGCCGAGCGATAGGGCTGGCCGTCTTCCGTGTCGGCGCGTTCGGTCTGCATGTCTTCCGGCAGGGCGAGGACGACCGGACCGGGGCGGCCCGACGTGGCGACATGAAACGCGCGGCTGACCATCTCCGGAATTCTGGCCGCGCTGTCGATCTGGGCGACCCATTTGGTCATCTCGCCGAACATGCGGCGGTAGTCGACCTCCTGGAACGCTTCGCGCTCCGCCATATCGCGGGCGATCTGGCCGACGAACAGGATCAGCGGCGTCGAATCCTGATGCGCCGTGTGAATGCCGACCGACGCGTTGGTCGCGCCCGGGCCGCGGGTGACGAAGGCGATACCGGGTTTTCCGGTCATCTTGCCCCAGGCGTCGGCCATGTTGGTGACGCCGCCTTCCTGGCGGCAGACGACCAGGTCGATCTTGTCCTGCACGTCATGGAACGCATCCAGCGTGGCGAGGTAGCTTTCGCCGGGGACGCAGAACACCGTGTCGACGCCGTGCAGCCGCAGGCAGTCGACGAGGATTTGTCCGCCCGTGCGGAGATTGGAGGAGGAACCGTCAGGCATGGGATGTCCTTAAACGAGTATCGTCATTCCCGCGAAGGCGGGAATCTGTTTCACACAAAAACCGGGTTGACCCTCGCGAGATTCCCGCCTTCGCGGGAATGACGGGGTACTGAGAAGCTGTACGTTCATATCTCGATAAACTGGTCCAGAAAGATCGTGTATTTCTGGCGTTTGGGTTTGTCCCTGTCTTCGTCCTTCACGTAGGAGATCGAGGATTTTCCTTTCAGGGCGCGCGGCAGGATCATCGTCCGCGAAAAATTGCCGGGTTTGTCGGCCGGAGCGTAGGCGAGTACCGGAATCGGACCCGCCTCGAACCAGGGGTCTCCGGCGGCGATGTGATGCGTCTTGCCGTCGGTCTCCACGATAAATCCGCCTTCCAGCAGGCAGCGGATGCCGCCGCCCTGGTGGGTATGGGTATAGGCGATGCCGCTTGGCGGAATATCGACCCGGTCGCAGCGCCACAGATACCCGTCGCCGGGCTCCAGATCCATATTGGCCGACAGCTTGTGCGTGGACGTGACGCCTTCGCCCGTGGACAGACCTTCTTCGTCCTTTGCGCCGGCTTCGACCAGTTCGTAGCGGAATAGCCGCGCGCCGTCGTTGCCTGCCGTGATGGAGGTTTCTTCCGTTGAGAAACGGGCGGAATTCGCGCTCAGCGTTGCGCTGCCGCCGGCGTCGGAAATCATCGCCATGCCCCCGGTGACGTAGATGCCGCGATTGCCAGCAGGAAGCGGGGCGGATAGCGTCGCTTTTTCGGTCAGAACGTCAACGTAGAGCCGCAGAATATAGTCAGCCATCGGATGGTCTCCCTCTGTCCGTATTCGGCGTATCACAGCGCCCGAAGGGCGGCAAGGCAACCGACCCGTTTCGTTGACGCAAGCGGGGGCGGGGCTATGATGACGCGCCAATTTAACCCTATTTCGGAGCCGTCAGTCCGTGAAAAATCATACCGTCAAGGTTTACCCCTCGAAGCAGGAACTGAAGCGCGAAGACCAGCTTGCGTGGAAGATCGCCGCCGTTGCGTCCGACCCGGTCGAGGTCGACGACGACGTCACCGACATGGTCATCAACCGGATGATCGATAACGCCTCGGTTGCGATGGCGTCGGTCAACCGGCGGCCGGTCGCGAATGCGCGCGCCATGGCGATCTGCCATCCCCGCGACGGCGGTGCGACGATTTTCGGCCTGCCGGGCGATCAGCGGTTTTCCGCCGAATGGGCGGCCTGGGCCAACGGCACCGCGGTACGCGAACTGGACTATCACGACACGTTTCTTGCCGCCGATTATTCGCATCCGGGCGACAATATCCCGCCGACCCTGGCGGTCGCCCAGCAGAAGGGGCGCAGCGGTGCGGAGTTGCTGCGCGGGATCGCCACCGGATACGAGATTCAGGTCAATCTGGTGAAAGGCATCTGTTTGCACGAACACAAGATCGATCACATCGCCCATATCGGCCCGTCGGCCTCTGCAGCGATCGGCACGCTGCTGGGACTGGATACGGAGACGATTTACCAGTCGGTGCAGCAGGGACTGCACGTCACCTGCACCACGCGCCAGTCCCGCAAAGGCGAAATCTCGAGCTGGAAAGCCTATGCGCCGGCCCATGCCGGCAAGCTTGCCATCGAGGCGGTCGATCGCTGCATGCGGGGCGAGGGTGCGCCGTCGCCGATATACGAGGGCGAGGACAGCGTCATCGCCTGGATGCTCGACGGGCCGGACGCGAACTATACCGTGCCGCTCCCCGAACCGGGAGAATCCAAACGTGCGATTCTGGAAACCTATACCAAGGAACATTCAGCGGAATACCAGAGCCAGGCGCTGATCGACCTGGCGCGCAAGATGGGTGCGCAGATTTCCGATTTCGACGCGATCGACAATATCGTCATCCAGACCAGCCATCACACGCATTACGTGATCGGCACCGGCGCTGGCGATCCTCAGAAGATGGACCCGAACGCCAGCCGTGAAACGCTGGATCATTCGATCATGTATATATTCGCCGTCGCGCTGCAGGATCAGGCGTGGCACCATGTCAAATCCTACGCGCCGGAACGCGCGCAGCGACCGGACACCGTGAAACTGTGGCACAGCATTTCGACGGTGGAAGACCCGAAATGGACCGAGCGCTATCATCATCCGGACCCCAATCAGCGGGCGTTCGGCGGGCGTGTCGTCATCACCATGAAAGACGGCTCGACGCTGGAAGACGAACTGGCCGTTGCGGATGCGCACCCGGCCGGCGCGCGGCCCTTCGCGCGGGAGAACTACATCAACAAGTTCAATACGCTGGTAGAGGGCATCGTCAGCGACGGAGAGCGCGACCGCTTCCTTGATACCGTGCAGCGGCTGCCGGAACTCACCGCCAGGGAACTGGGCGGTCTGCATGTCATGCTGGACGGCGCTTCGCTCGACCACGCGACGCGTGACGACCGGGGCATTTTCTGATGCTGTTCGGCAAGAAAACGGCAGCGGAGAAGCGTGCGGCGTTCCGCGAGGAACTTGCGACGGGCCGTCTGTTGCAGTTTCCCGGCGCGCATGCACCGATCGTGTCGCTGGTGATCGAGGAACAGGGCTTTGACGGGGTTTATATCTCGGGTGCGGCGCTGTCGGCGGAGCTCGGCCTGCCGGATATCGGCCTGACGACACTGACCGAAGTGTCCCAGCGCGGACGCCAGATTTCGCGCGTCACCGACCTGCCGGCGCTGATCGATATCGACACAGGGTTCGGCGAGCCGATGAGCGCGGCGCGCAGCGTGCAGGAATTCGAGGAACTGGGCCTGGCGGGCTGTCATCTGGAGGACCAGGTAAACCCGAAGCGCTGCGGACATCTGGACAACAAATCGATCGTGCCCGTGCGTGAGATGACGATGAAGCTGCGCGCCGCGTCCGATGCGAAGAAAGACGATAATTTCCTGCTGATGGCGCGTACCGACGCGCGGGCATCCGAAGGTCTGGATGCAGCGATCGACCGCTGCAAGGCGTATATCGATGCGGGCGCCGATGCGATTTTTCCTGAAGCTTTGCAGGGCTGGGAGGAATACGAAAAGGTGCGCGAGGAGATCGATGTTCCGCTCCTCGCAAATCTGACCGAATTCGGCAAGACGCCGCTGCTGACCAAGGAAGAACTGGAGAAGCTCGGTTATAATATCGCGATTTATCCGGTAACGTCGCTGCGGCTGTCGATGAAGGCCGTCGAGGACGGGTTCGCGGCGATCAAACAGCAGGGTACGCAGAAGGAGATCGTCGACCGCATGCAGACGCGGGCGCGACTCTACGAAGTGATCCATTACGAGGATTACAACCGGTTCGATCAGGACATCTTCAATTTCAAACTCGAAGGGCAGGGAGACGAGTGATGGCGAAGAAAGCGAACAAGAAAACGGCGAAGAAGCCCAAAAAGGCGAAAAAGACCAAAACGGCAGAGCCGACGATCTACAAGGGACTCGCCGGGGTAACGGTCGACACCACGTCCGTGTCCAAGGTGATGCCCGAAACCAATTCGCTGACGTATCGCGGATATGCGGTGCAGGACCTCGCCGCCAATTGCCGGTTCGAGGAAGTCGCCTATCTGATGTGGCACGGCGAATTGCCGACGCGTGCACAGCTGCGCAAATTCGAACAGGACGAGCGCAGCCGGCGCAATATTTCGCGCGCGCATGTCGAGGTCATCCGGCAATACCCGAAGCGCGCCCACCCGATGGACACGCTGCGAACGTCGGTCAGTTATCTGGGTACCACTGAAACCGCCTGGGGCGGGGAGCCCGCGGAAAAGGATCTCGACCGGGCGATGAACATGCTGGCCAAGATCCCGACGATGATCGCGACCGATTACCGGTTCCGCAAAGGTCTGAAGCGGATTTCTCCGCGCAAGGATCTGTCGATGTCGGAGAACTTTTTCCATATGTGTTTCGGCAAAGTGCCGCCGAAGGAAGTCATCCGCGCGTTCGATATTTCGTTGATCCTTTACGCCGAACACAGCTTCAACGCATCGACTTTTACCGCCCGCGTCATCACGTCGTCACGCTCCGACATCTACAGCGCCGTGACGGGTGGGATCGGATCGTTGAAAGGGCCGCTTCACGGCGGCGCGAACGAAGCCGTGATGCACAACCTGCTCGAGATCAAAACGCCCGCGCGGGCCGAAAAATGGCTGCGTGACAAGCAGGCCAACAAGGAACTCGTCATGGGTTTCGGCCACCGGGTCTACAAGCAGGGCGATTCCCGCGTCCCCACAATGCGTGCGGCGCTGGAGGACCTTGCCGAATGGAAGGGCGACACCAGGTGGCTCGAAATCTCCGATATCCTGCAGGACATCATGATCAACGAGAAGGGAATTCATCCCAATCTCGATTTCCCCGCCGGGCCCGCCTATTACCTGATGGGTTTCGAGATAGACATGTATACGCCCATCTTCGTGATGAGCCGTATCACCGGCTGGGCGGCGCACGTGCTTGAGCAGAACGCGAACAACAGCCTGATCCGCCCGCTCAGCGCCTATGGCGGCGTGAAACAGCGCAAGGTGAAACCGATCTCGAAGCGGAAGTAGATACCAAAATAGTCCTCTCCGCCTTGAGGGGGAGGGCTGGGGGGGTGATCTTTCCGGCCAACTGTCTTCGGGCCGAGAGGCCTTCCCCCTCTCCCTAACCCTCTTTCCGAAGGGGCGACGGGATTCTGTTTTTTGCAGTCATTCTATTTATCGGCTTCGCGGCGCTCGCGCTGTTCGACGCGCCCCCGGCGCATCAGGTAGAGCGCCGAGGCGATGATGACGATGGTTCCGGCGATGGACCAGGGGTCGGGCAGTTCGTTGAAAACCAGATAGCCGAGCAAGGCCGCGACCGGCAGACGCATGAAGTCGAACGGAGCGACGATTCCGACCTCGCCGGCGTCGTAGGCGCGGGCGAGGAAATCCTGGCCGATGGCGCCGAGGATTCCCGCCAGCAGCAGCCAGCCGGTCTGTACCAGCGTCGGCGTTTCCCAGGTAATGACGGCGCCGGGCAGCATGATCAGCGTGCCGAAGAACATGAAGTAAAACACGATGCGCGTCGGCGGTTCGCTCGCCGACAGGCTTTTCATTGAAATCATGGCGCAGGACGACAGCACGGCGCTGAGCAGGGCCAGCAGCATCGCCGGCTCGATACCACCCTGCGGTTTGACGATCATCAGTACGCCGCAAAATCCGACCAGGGTCGCCGCGACACGGCGGCCGCGAATGGCCTCGTGCAGGACGATGGCGCCGATCAGGATTGACCAGAAGGGCGACGTAAAGGCGAGCACCATTACATCCGCCAGGATGAGATGTTCGAGCGCGAACACGACGCAGACGAAGGCCGTGATGCCAAAAAACGATCGCACGAAATGCAGGCCGGGTCGCGTCGTCCGGATGGCGGGGATGCCGTTTTTCACCAGCCAGGGGGTCAGCATGCACAACGCGAAGAAGGTGCGGGCCAGCGCGACAACGAAAACCGGCACCTCGGTGGACATCTGCTTCACGATTGCGAACATCGTGGTCAGCGTGGTCACAGCCGCCAGCATCCAGAGAATGCCGCGCACGTTGTTGAGCGTGGGCTTGTAGGCGCCGGGGGCGGCGGGAGCGGTCAAGATCGATACTTTCCAAGATATCCGGCGTTGCGCGGATGTCACCCTGCGTAACAGACCGTTGCCGGCGGTTCAATCGGATCGGTTCACCGGACCTGTTGCTGAATCGTCCCAGCTGTTACATCCGTGTCAGGATTGCAGGCAGGCGGGGATAACGTTTCGTTGAATATACTTTTTATCACCGCGACACGGATCGGCGATGCCGTCTTGTCGACAGGCGTCATTGCCGATTTTACGGCGCGGTATCCCGATGCCCGCTTTACCGTCGCCTGCGGTGCCCCCGCCGCGCCATTGTTCGAGACGGTTCCGAACCTCGACCGACTGATCGTTACCGAGAAAAAGCGTTTTCACAGCCACTGGCTGTTGCTCTGGGCGTCCGTCGCTTCAACGCGCTGGGATATCGTGTGCGATCTGCGCGGATCGGCGCTGGCCCGGTTTTTGTGGGCCGGGAGGCGTGTCATTGGCGCCCATCGCGATGAGAGCATTCACCGTGTGACGGAACTGGGTCGGTTGACGGGAATAGAGCCGCCGCCAGCGCCTTGTCTCTGGCTGTCCGATGCAGATAGGGCGACGGCGCGCGGGTTGATGCCGGAAAACGGCCCGGTGCTGGCCATCGGGCCGACCGCGAACTGGGGCGGGAAGCAATGGCCGCCGGACCGGTTCGCCGAGGTTGCCCGGCGGGCCACGAGCGCGGAAGGTTTTCTTCCCGGTGCGGCGATCGCCGTACTGGGCGCGGAGTCCGAACGACCAATGGCGCAACCTATGCTGAGTGCGCTGCCGGCGGATCGGTGCATCAACCTGATGGGGCAGCCGTTGCGGACTGCCGCTGCCGTTATCGAACGCTCCGACCTGTATGCGGGCAACGATTCCGGACTGATGCATGTTGCGGCGGCCGTGGGCACCCCGACACTGGGGCTGTTCGGTCCGTCGTCCGAGATACGTTACGGACCTTGGGGCGATCGCAGCGCTTCGGTTCGGACGCCACAATCCTTCAAGGAAATCGTTCTGGCGGATGGGTTCGATCACACCAGCCCGAATTCGCTGATGGAAGGCCTGACGGTGGAGACGGTTTATGCGGAGCTTGAAAAACTTTACGCATCCGTAAAAAATACGGGCGAAAGGGGAACCGCGTGACCGCCCAGCGCACCGCCGCCGAACAGCGCCGCGAAAGCCGGCGCGAAGAAATTCTGAAAGCCGCGCAGGAACTTTTTCTGCGCAAGGGTTATGCGAATACCTCGCTGGACGATATCGCCCGCGAGGTCGGTATCAAGCGGGAAGGGCTCTATTACTATTTTCCCAACCGATCGCAGATCCTGATTGAAATCATCAAACCGCTTGGCCTGCAGCTCCGCGACCGGGTAAAGGAGATTCAGGAAAGCGACGCGCGGCCGGACGAGAAGATGCGGCGCACTGTCGAAAATCACCTGATGCGGTTCGAACATCGCTTTGCCGAATCCCAGATAACCCTGCGCGACGACTATTTCTCGGAAAACGAGGACGTGCTCGCCGAAATGCGCCCCATCTGGGACGACTACGAACGGCTCTGGGTGGCCATCATCGAGGAAGGGCAGGACAAAGGCGTGTTCGACGCCACCCTCGACGCGCGCATCGCCCATCTCGGCATTCTCGGCCTCTGCAACTGGGCGGCGCGCTGGTACAAGCCCGGCAAATCGATGCCGGTACCCGAACTGATCGAGATGTACAACAAAATGGTGCTGCGGAGCCTGGGGGCTGGGTAGGAGATCAAGCCGGCTTCAACAAGCGACTCTCCTCGCTCTGGATCATCGGTGCCGCTTCACGCATGAACTCCATCCAGCCCGGCGTGTCCGGCAGCCTGGCGCGCCGTTCGCGGCGGTCTTCCTCGCTGTCGTAGCCCCACAGCAGGATGACCTGGTTCATGGGACCGAATTCGCTCTGATACATGCCGAGCAGGTTGCCCTGAATGGGCTCCTGAATAGGCAGTCCTTTTTCGCGATAAAGCTGGATATAAGGCCCGGCCTGGCCGACGTGGCAGGTGTAGATACGCATCTCGACAATCATGACGGTCTCCGATTTCAGCCGGCAAGCGCGTCCTGCGGCGGCACGTAATCCCGGTTCTGCGCCGTCGCCACCGCTTCGTAGGTCAGCTTCCCGGCGTGGACATTCAATCCTGCCATGAGGTGGGGATCGGCGGCGAGCGCTTCTTTCACGCCCAGACCCGCAATCTTCAGCGCGAAGGGCAGGGTGGCATTGTTCAGGGCGAAGGTGGACGTGCGCGCCACCGCGCCCGGCATGTTGGCGACGCAGTAATGCACCACGCCGTCGACGACATAGGTTGGATCGTCATGGGTGGTCGGGCGGCTGGTTTCGCAACACCCGCCCTGGTCGATCGCGACGTCGACGATCACGGCGCCGCGTTTCATCTTCCTGACCATGTCGGCGGTGACCAGCTTCGTCGCTTCCGCGCCCGGCACCAGCACCGCGCCGATCACGAGATCCGCGCTCAGGACCTCTTCCTCGATATTCGTCTGGTTCGAAAACCGGGTCGTGATCAGGCTTTTATACTGGGCGTCGATTTCCGCAAGACGACGGATGTCGCGGTCGATCACAGTGACATGTCCGCCCATGCCGGTCGCGACGAAAACCGAATTGCCGCCGACCACGCCGCCGCCGATGACAACCACCTTGCCCGGCGTCACGCCCGGCACGCCGCCCAACAGCACACCGCGTCCACCCTGGGCGATTTCAAGGCATGTCGCGCCCGCCTGAACCGCCATGCGGCCCGCGACCTCGCTCATCGGGGCCAGAAGGGGCAGACCGCCTCGATCGTCCGTGACAGTTTCGTATGCGATCGCCGTGCAGCCGCTGTCGAGAAGGCCCTGGGTCTGGGCTTCGTCGGGCGCGAGATGGAGGTACGTGAACAGGATCTGTCCGTCCCGCAACATGCCGATTTCCGACGGTTGCGGCTCCTTGACCTTTACGATCATGTCCGCCGCGTCAAAAACATCCGATGCCGATCCTGCGATGTCGGCGCCGGCGGTCTGATAGTCTGCGTCGTCGAAACCGATGGTGTGGCCGGCATTGCGTTCCACCAGCACCTTGTGACCGGCGGCGACCGTTTCCCGGACGCTGGCCGGGGTCATGCCGACCCGGTTTTCGAATGATTTGATTTCCTTGGGGATGCCGATCAGCATGTCTTGCTCCTGTTCAAGGTGTCTCGCCTTCCTGTGTAGCGCGAATTCCCGTCAGGCCAAACATAATTTTACATTAGTGTAAAATAAGTTGTCAAAATCCCATTCTTCGATACAGTGGCCGCCCAGAATCCAATGAATATACAAGGACGTTTGCGATATGCGGGCTATCGTTGCCAGAGAGTTGGGACCGCCGGAAAACCTCGTCATAGAGGAACTGGAGTCTCTTAAACCAGGTCCGGGGCAGGTTGTGGTCGACAACAGGGCGGCCGCCATCAATTTTCCGGACCTGCTGGTCATGGAAGGGAAATACCAGGTCAGGCCGCCTTTGCCGTTTTCGCCCGGCAAGGAAGGCGCCGGGGTCATTAAAGAGGTTGGCGACGGCGTAGACAGGCTGAAAATCGGGGACCGCGTCATGGTACAGGTCGAATACGGCACCTATGCGCAGGAGGTCCTGGCCGACGAATCCCAGTGCTATCCCGTTCCCGACGACGTGTCGTTCGAAGAAGCTGCGGCGATCGGTATCGCCTATCAGACGGCGCATTTCGCGCTTGTGGCCCGTGCGCACGTCAAGGAAGGCGACAAGGTCCTGGTTACCGGCGCGTCCGGCAGCGTCGGGCTGGCTGCGATGCAGTTGGCCAAGGCGTGGGGCTGCGAAGTTATCGCCGGTCTGACCACCATGTCCAAGGAAGAACTGGCGCGTGAGAACGGCGCCGATCACGTCATCGATGTCTCGGGCGAAGGGGTTCGGGATTCAATCCGCGAGGACATCAGGAAAATTACCGGTGGCGGGGTCGACATCGTCATCGAAATCGTGGGCGGCGAAGTGTTCGACGGATCCGTCCGGGCGTTGAATTTCGGCGGCAGTCTTGTGGTGGTCGGATTTACCGGCGGCACCATTCCGTCGTTCAAGGTCAACTACGCTCTGCTCAAGAACATCGCCGTCACCGGGGTGAACTGGGCCGAGTACCGGGACCGCGACCCGGCCTGGGTGCAGAGGGTCCAGGCGGAACTGTTCGACATGATCGCCGCGGGTAAGATTCACGTGCCCGTGCAGGCGGTGTATCCCATGGATCAGGTGGTCGAGGCGTGCCGGATTATTACAGAGCGAAAAGTACAGGGAAAGGTCGTATTATCAATGGTTTGATAGTATAAATTAAACCATTATCTGATGTATAATCGGCCTTAAGCCGACCACTCCGAGACGATGTCGTCGTATGCCGGCCTTGCCCGGTCCGACAGTTCCCCGGTGCCGTTTCCGAGATACAGAAAACCAGCGATTTCGTCGCCGCTTTCCGCGCCGATCGCCTGTTTGACGTTGGCGTCGTAGGCGTACCATTCCGTCAGCCACTGCGCCGCATACCCCATGGACTGGGCGGCGATCAGCATGGTCTGACAGGCGGCGCCGGACGACAGGATCTGTTCCCATTCCGGAATCTTGTGTTCTTTCTGCACGCGGGAGACGACGGCGATCACGACCGGCGCCCTGGTCAGTCGTTCCTGTTCGATCTCTACCTGTTCCTCGATCGCGTCCGGATTGTTCTTCTTGTACGCCTCGGCGATTACATCGCCCAGTTTTTCGCGGGCGTCTCCGCGGATGACGATGAAGCGCCAGGGGGTCAGGCGGCCGTGATCCGGCACCCGCATTCCGGCTTCCATGATTCTCTTCAGATCTTCGTCGCCCGGGCCTGGCCCGTCCATCATGCGCGCGACGGTGGAGCGGCGCGTGGTCAGAAAATCGATGGTGTCGGCGTCGAGGTTGTTCAGGTCGGACATGGTGAGGTTTCCGTTATTGAAAGTTCAGATAATGCCGGATTTTTCGGCGCGTTCGCGCTCCATCTGACGCAGGGCGCCGCGCTGGATCTTGCCGGTAGCGGTCAGTGGCAACTCATCGACGAATTGTACCGCCCGCGGATATTTGAACGCAGATATCTGCGATTTCACGAAATTCTGCAACTCGGAAACGGTGTCGTCGCCGGCATCGTCGGGATTCTTTGGAATGATGAACGCTTTTACGATCTGGCCACGATCCCTGTCGGGCGTGCCGACGACGGCGGCTTCGTGAACTTTCGGGTGTTCCAGCAGCACCGCTTCGACTTCCAGTCCCGACACGTTGTATCCGCCGGTCAGGATCATGTCGTCGGTGCGGGCCTCGTAATAGAAATACCCGTCCTCGTCGATGCGGCACAGATCGCCGGATTTGTTCCAGCCGTCGTGGATATAGGCCTTCTGTTTCTCGAGATCGTCGAGATAGCGGCATCCGTTGGGGCCCTTGACGATCATCAGCCCGGTTTCGCCCGGTTTCACGTCGTTGAAATCTTCATCGACTACCCGGACCTGGAAACCGGGGACTGCCTTGCCGATGGCGCCGGGCTTGATGTCGTCGCCGCTGGCCGAGATGAAGATATGCAGAAGCTCGGAGATGCCGAGGCCGTTGATCATCTCGACGCCGGTGATCTCCTTCCATTCGTTGAAAATGGCGGGCAGCAGCGGTTCGCCGCCGCCGATGCATTCCCGCAAGGACGAGAGGTCGTAGTTGCGCGCCTTGTCCAGCATCAGCTTGTAGCCGGACGGGGTGGAAAAGCAGATCGTCGCCTTGTGCTTTTGGATGGTCTGCAGCACAGCTTCCGGCGTGCCGCGTTCAAGCAGGACGGCTGTTGCGCCAAAACGGAACGTATCGGCGATGAAGGCGCACAGACCGTACAGGAAAGCGATCTGCGGGCTGCCGCAGACGATATCGCCGGGCCGGATCTTGACCACATGACCGATAAAACAGTCCGCGGCGGCCAGAATATCCCGGTGGAAATGCAGTGTGCCCTTCGGCGTGCCCGTGGAACCGGACGTAAACCCGATGATCGCCGGGTCGTCGGCGGCGGTGTCCACGTTGTCGAATGCGTCGGATTTTCCGTCCATCGCCTTTTCGAGGGAATCGTCCCTCTCGGCCCCGAAATAGAGGATGTGTTCGAGATCCGGCGCGCCGTTTTTGGCCTTGTCGATGTCTTCCGCCAGATTGTCGTGCGAGATGGCGAAACGCACTTTCGCCTTGCCGATCATGTAGACGAGTTCGCGTTCGCGCAGCACCGGCATGGTAGTGATCGCAACGCCACCCGCCTTCAGCACCGCGAGCCAGGACGCGATCAGCATCGGATGGTTTCCGCTGCGGATCAGCACCCGTTCGCCGGGCACGAAGCCGTAATCCTCGACCAGTACGTTCGCGATCCGGTTCGCACGATGCATCAGGTCTCTGTAGGTCCAGGTTTCGTCGCCGAAAATAATGGCCGCTGTATCCGCGTATCCGGCTGCGACCTGCTGATCGATTAAAACGTCTGCGACGTTGAAACGGGCCGGGTAGGCGGCGAGTTCGGGCAGAACGGAATAGTCCATATCGGGCCACAATTCCCGGCCCGGCATGTTGTCGATGATGAAAGTGTCCACGTGGGAGGTAGGTTCTGTCATGACGCCTGTGCCTTTTTTATGACGTGAATTTAGAGCGCGAAACCGCCCCGGCCAATAGTTTCGGGTCCGGTCTGTTAGATCGGATTCATCCCCGCCGCGAAGTACTTTGCAATTTCATTTTACGTTAGTGTAAAATTATCTTGGAATCAAGCTTGGCGGCTGCTACATCGTGGTGACCGATCCGCCCATCGAACCTGTTGGAGGCCGTTTTGAAAGATCTTGTGCAGCTGGAACTGATCCGGGAATCGCTCATCGCCGTGGTGAACGAAATGCGGGCGAATATCATCCATTCCTCCTATGCGCCGATCATCTACGAAGGACACGATTTCTCCTGCGCGCTGATGTCGGCGGATGGTCGTCAGGTGGCCCAGGGGCTGGCGGATCACCCGATCCATATCTTCGCTGTGCCGTATTCGACGCAGCAGGTCGTTGCCACGTTCAAGGACGATATCAACGAAGGCGATCTGTTCCTTCACAACGATCCCTATACGGGCGGTACGCATCTGAACGACGTGCTGATGCTTCAGCCGGTGTTCTTCGACGGTAAACTCGGGATGTTCGCCGCGATGCGCTGTCACTGGAACGACGTGGGCGGCATGACGCCCGGCAGCCTGTCCGGCCGGGTGAATGAGATCATCCAGGAAGGCATCCGGATCGAGCCGACCAAGATCTGCGACCGCGGGGTGCTTAACGAGCCGTTCATGAACCTGCTGTTCAACAACATGCGCGCGCGCTCCGAACGGCTGGGCGATTTCAATGCCATGGTCGGCACCGGTCGCAAGGCGGAAGAACATCTGCAGCGTCTCTACAAGCGGTTCGGCGACGGGTTACTGAGCGGGATCGAAGAACTGATCGACCGGTCCGAACGCCAGCTGCGCGCCAAGATCTCCGAGCGTCCCGATGGTGATTATTTCGCCGAAGGCTATATCGAAAGCGACGGCACAAACCCGGACCCCCTGGTGGTCAAGCTGAAGCTGACCGTGAAGGGCGACGAGATCACAGCCGATTTTACCGGCACGTCGCCGCAGACAAACGGCCCGACCAATTGCGGCCCGGCGATGGCGCTGAACGCGGTCGGGACGATCGTCAAATCGTTCCTCGATCCGAAAACGCCGATCAACCAGGGCTCGTTCAATCCGATCACCGTGATCTCGGAAGAAGGGACCTTCATCAACGCCCGAAACGATGCGCCCTGCGGCGGCATGGCGGAATGCAAGTTCCTGATAGATTCCGTGGTCGCGGCGGCGATGGGCAAGGTCGCGCCCGAAATGACGGTCGGCGATCTGAAGGGCGGTGCGAACCATGTCATCATTTCCGGCGCGGGCGATGAAGGCGGAAACTACATTCATTACGAATGGCCCGCGGGCGGCACTGGCGCCTCCGACAGCGTGGATGGCTCCAACGCGGTGCGGAGTTTCAACGAAGGGGATTTCAACTCGATCCAGTCGGTCGAAATGGTCGAGGGTCAGTTCCCTCTGCGGATCGAACGCTGCGAGGTGCGCGAAGGTATGTGCGGTGACGGCGAATTCCGCGGCGGCTTCGGGCTGCGCCGCGATGTGCGCATCCTGTCGGGCCGCGGCGCGCTGTCGGTGATCTCGGAAAAGAACGTGATTCCCCCCTACGGCGTGGAGGGCGCGTCCAACGGGGCGGCGAACAGTTTTACCGTCATTCGCGACGGTCAGGTCGTGCAGCCGTCCGACATGCCCGGCAAGGTATCCGGCTTCCCGCTGCGGCCCGGAGACATCGTGCGCGAGGAAACGGCCGGCGGCGGCGGGTACGGCGACCCGCTTGCGCGGGATCCAGAAAAGGTCCGGGCGGATGTCGCCGAACGGTATCTGTCGGAAGCCGATGCCGAAGCCCGTTTCGGCGTGATTTTACGGGACGGGGCTGTCGATGCAGCGGCGACCGAGGCACGCCGAAAAGACATGGCCGGGGAACGCGTATGGGCGACGCTGGAGCTGGCGAATGAAGAACTCGCGGACGGGCCGCGGCGGCAGATTCTGGTGCCGCAGGCGCTGGCGGACAAAATCGGCGTGTCCGATAGCGATCTGGCCGAGCTCGTCACGGGCAGAGGCGCCCCGTTGCGCGCCTGGGTCAGGATCGCGGGCGAGGGCGACGCTGTCGTCGTAAGCCCAACGAGCCTCGATATCGTGGGCGCCGCGCCAGGCGACCGCGTTCGGATGCGCGCCACGGTTTCTCAACCCGCAACAGCAGCGTGAGCAGGAAAAAATGTCAGAACAAAAATATATCGTCGGCATCGACGTCGGCGGCACCTTCACCGACCTGTTGTGCCTGAATACCGAGTCGCAGGAGCTTCTCTCCGAGAAGGTCCCGTCCATTCCCGGCAAGCAGTGGGAAGGCGTGCTGGGCGCGCTGGAGAAGCTGGGGATCGATTACGCGGAAATACGCGCCTTCGTGCACGGCACCACCATTGCGACAAACGCTTTGCTGGAACGCAAGGGGGCAAAGACGGGTCTGGTCACCACGGAAGGGTTCCGCGACACGCTGGAAATCGGTCGGACGCGGCGCCTGATCGGCGGACTGTTCGATATCAAATTCGTCCGACCCAAGCCGCTGGTCACACGCGATCTTCGGATAGAGGTCGACGAGCGCGTGGCGGCGGACGGCGAAATACTGAAACCCGCGGACGAGATCGATTTCGCGCCGATCATGGAGCGGTTCCGCGAGAACGGCGTCGAGGCGATCGCGATTGCCTTCATGAATGCGTATCGCAACGATGCGAACGAGGCAGTGGCGCTTGAAAAACTGCAGGAACTGGCCGGAGATATCCCGGTCTGCGCGTCCACCGGCGTGGTGCCGGAGAAAGGCGAATTCGAACGCTTCTCCACCTGCGTGCTTAACGCGTATCTGACCCCGGTCATCACGACCTATCTGGATACGCTGGCGGGCGAACTCGAAGGGCAGGGCATTTCCGCGCCGGTGAACGTCATGGGCTCTAACGGCGGCGTCATGACATTGGACCAGGCGGCGAAGTTCGCAGCCGGTACGTTCCTGTCCGGCCCGGTCGGCGGCGCCGGCGGCGCGGTGCGTATCTGCGAAATGGCGGGTGTCGACGACTGCATAACATTCGATATGGGTGGCACCAGCACCGATGTAGCGCTGATCCACCAGTTGACGCCGCGGATCAGCCATTCCAACCAGATCGATGCCTATCCGCTTCAGGTGCCGCAGCTGGATATCCACACCATCGGCGCCGGCGGCGGTTCCATCGCCTGGGTCCAGCCCGACGGCACGCTGGAAGTCGGCCCGCAGAGTGCGGGTGCCATGCCGGGACCAGCCTGCTATCAGCGTGGTGGCACGGAACCAACGATCTCCGACGCCAATTTGATGCTCGGCCGCCTGCCGACCGACCGGACGCTGTCGGGCGGGCTGCAGCTTTCAAAGGAACTGTCGGAAAAGGCTTTCAAGGACCTCGGCGACAAGCTGGGCGATGGCGCCGGATCGCCGGTTCAGCTTGCCGACGGCGTGCTACGCATCGCGGTGTCCAAAATGGCCGGCGCAGTTCGGGAGGTTTCGGTCCATCGCGGCTTCGATCCGCGCGATTTCGCGTTGCTCGGCTTCGGCGGTGCGGGGCCGATGCACGTGTTTCTGGTTGCCGAAGAATTGTCGATCCCGCAGGTCATCGTGCCGCGGTTCCCGGGGCATCTGTCGGCGCTGGGGCAGTTGCTGGCAGATCTGCGGCACGATTTTGTCACTGCCTGGGGCGGTCCGCTGGACAGCCTCGATATCGGAGAATTCAAGACGAAAGCGGGCGGCATGCGCGAGGAGGCCGCCGGGATGCTGTCGGCTGACGGGTTCGGGGAAGACCGTCACGAACATACCTTCACGGTCGACATGCGCTATGTCGGCCAGTCCTTCACCTTGTCCATCCCCTGCGATCCGGACAATGCCACGTGGGACGATCTGCGCGAGGCGTTCCACAACCGGCATGAACAGACCTTTGGCCGTGCGGACCGCCACAGCGACGTGGAACTTGTGAATATTCGCCTGTTTTCTCTCGGCCTTATCGACAAGCCGGAACTCAGCTTCACCGCCGACGATGCCGGCGATCCTGTGATTGAGCGCCGTCAGGTCTGGTTCGGCGACGACTGGACGGACTGTCCGATCACGGACCGCAAGAAGATGGGCGCGGGCGAAGTTTTCCAGGGCCCCATGATCATCGAGGAAGCGGGCGGCACCTCGGTGGTGCCGCCGGGCTGGACGGTCAACGTCCATGACGCCGGTTCGCTCGATTGCCGCCGGAGCTACGACGACTGAGTTTGCTTGTTTCCAACGCGGCCTGGGGGTAGCCTCCCGGCCGTAACCTTTTACTCGGAAAGTGTTTCTATGACCCCTCCAGATACCGCTCTTTCGAACCCGCTCGAACCCGTGGGCGAGATGGCGCATGAAGATTATTACAAAGTTGCAACCGACAGTCTGCCGGGCGCCGGGCTGGGCAGTTACTCGCTGCCTGACGACGTCCGTTTCGTCATCCACAAAGGCGAGGGTTCGCGACTCCAGGATGTACGCGGCAGGTGGTACATAGATTACGTGGGCGGCGCTGGGGCGCTGATCCTCGGGCATGCTTTTCCGACGGTGGTCGAAGCCGTCAAGGATCAGGCCGAACGCGGAATCCATTTCTTTGGTACGCTGAACGAACAATGCATCCAGCTTGCGGAAGACCTTAAGGCGATCATACCCTGTGCCGACCGGGTCGCCTTCACAACGACCGGCTCGGAAGCGACGGCCTATGCCATGCGCACCGCGCGAGCGGCCACCGGCCGAAGCAAGATTCTGAAATTCGAAGGTGCCTACCACGGCAATCACGATTATTCGGCGTTCAGCGTGACACCCACAGCGCTGTCGAACTACCCGAAGGGACGTCCGGATACCGGAGGCCTGCCGGCAAATATGGCCGAAAACGTGCTGGTATCGCCGTTTAACGATCTGGAAACCGCCCGCCGTATCGTGGAAGAGCATCGCGATGACCTGGCTGCGATCATTGTGGAACCCCTGCAGCGGATTATCCTCCCCGATGACGATTTCCTGCCCGGACTGCGCCGAATTTGCGACGAAAACGACGTCATCCTGATCTTTGATGAGGTCGTGACGGGTTTCCGGCTCGCGCTGGGCGGCGCCCAGGAATATTTCGGCGTACTGCCGGATATCGCGAGCTACGGAAAGATTGTTGGCGGCGGCGGTCCGCTGGGCTTCGTCGGCGGGAAGGCCGAATACCTGGATCTGATGAACCCGCGCAACAAAGGGCAGGCGAATTATTCCTACGTAAACGGTACGCTACACGGCAATCCGATCGCCGCCGTGGCCGGGATGGCGACGCTGGCCGAACTGAAGAAGCCCTCGTTCTACAAGGATTTGCATGCACTGGCCGATGACGTTTGCCGAGCATGTCAGGAGGTTCTGGATAAGAACAACATTCCCGCAATCGCGACCGGCAAGGGGTCGTTCTGGCAGATACTGTTCATGGACAAACCGCCTCACAATCACGCGGACGTAATGAATTCCGATGCAGCCTCAACACGGGCGCTTGATCTCGCCCAGATGCACGAGGGGCTGTACGTGCTGCCCAACGTCCGGCGTTTCGTTTCCGCCGTTCATACCGGTCAGGACATCGAGGAAACGGTGCGGGCGCTTGACGCGGCCTGCAAGCGGCTCTGATGTCTGACAGGAAGGGCGGTGCGGTCCTCTTCTCGGAGATGACACCGCCGGATGGCGCGGAGGACCATTTCAACAACTGGTACAACAACCATCACATGCCCAGCCATGTGTATGGTGTGCCTGGCTTCCGGTCGGGGCAGCGTTACAAGGTGCCTGACCGGCCGGACTATCTGGCGGTCTACGACCTGGAATCTCCTGCGACGCTTACCGACGACGAATACGTCAACCGGAAGTACAAGCCCGATGCACCGACCAAAAAAATGCTGTCGGAAGTCATCGCATTTACCCGTTATATCGGCGACGAGATCGGCTTTCAGGTCCGGGACGGCCTGTCGGTCGACGATGCGCTCGACGCACCGGTAATACTCGGCGTATTCATCGAACTGCCGGACGGCGCGGCGGGGGAGTTCGTCGAGTGGTACCAAACCGAACATGCGCCGATGGTTTTGGAAAGTCCGCTCTGGCGTATGGTAAGGTTCATGAAAATCGTGGATGCCGATCCCAATCCATTCACGCACATGTTCCTGCACTACATCGAAAGCGAAGACGCGCTGAAAAGCGACGAACTGGCGGCTGCGCGGGCGACCGAATGGCGGAACAAACTGGCGCAGAACGACTGGTTCAAAACGCATCCGGTCATATATCACCGCCACGGCAAGCGTTATCACAAAGGCGAGCCGGAAGCGGCGACCTTTACGCTCGATATTTAAAGACACTGAAACAAGGGAGACGACCCATGGCGATCGAACCGTCGAACAAGGAACTGTACGAAGCGGGGCTGGCCGCGCGCAAGAAAGTGCTGGGCGAGGAATACGTGAACCCCAACATCGAAAAGGGCGAAAAGGATCACCTGACCGGCAAGATCCAGACGATGGTCACAGAGTACTGCTGGGGTGGCGCCTGGACGGACGACACGCTCGATCACAAAACCCGCAGCATGCTCAACCTCGCCATCCTGACGGCGCTGGGCAAGATGCAGGAACTGAAATCGCACACCCGCGGCGCGCTGCGCAACGGCTGCACGGTCGAGGAAATCACAGAAGTGCTGGCACATGCGACGGTCTATTGCGGCATCCCCGCCGGCGTCGATGCGTTCCGCAGCGCGCGCGAAGCGCTGGACCAGGCCGAGAAAGAAGGTTTGCTCTAGCTGCTAGTGATCGCGCAGCAGGGTTCCCAGACCCTCTATGGAATCGGCGATGCCGGCGCTCCGCAGGCTGTGCCACAGCGTTGCCGAATTGCTCGAAATTACGGGTTTGCCCAGTTCCGTTTCTAGAGGTTCGATGCTGTCGAATGTATTGAAGTCGGTGCAGCAGATCAGCAGTGCTTCCGCGTCCGGCCGGTCTACGGAGCGGGCATGCTTGAACACGTCGGGCGGGGGGACGCGCGAGATTTTCTGAATGTTCTTAAGCGACGTATTCAGCGACAGTCCGGCGGTCGCCATTACCTCGAACCCGCGCTCGGACAGGTAATGCGCTTCGTGTTCGTTGGTTTCGTCGGTATAGGGGGATGCCATGACGATTTTGGTCACGCCCAGCGTTCGCAGGGCTACCACGATCGCCTGCGCAGTGGAGTTCGCGGGCACGCCGGCGGTTTCGGTCATGGTGCCCAGCAGCCTGTCCGTGGGGCAGGCCATCGAACCGGCCGTGCAGGCAAAGGTCGCGTAATCGACCCTGCATGCGGCCAGATCCGTCATTGCATCGGAAACGTCCGACAGCATTGCCGCGAAATTGTCCGCAGCGGGATCGGCATGCAGGGGCGACCGGGTGAAATGAAAGCTGACGCCCTCCGGCACGACGCGATTGAACTCGGCCTCGTTGACGGTGTTACTGGGAGGAACGATGACGCCGATCTTCGACCGCCATCCGATCGGTTTGGTGTTTTCAGGCAATCCCATGAAATTTTTCCCGTCCAATATTTTCAGCAATGTGCCAATACCGCGCACCCCAGGCAACATCGGTTGACTGGTCTCGACCTGCGGCTATCTTGGCAATTATAAAGAGGAGCTAAAGTGATGTCGGACAATGATCGCGTATTGATTTCCGGTGCAGGCCCAGTGGGCTGCTCAGCGGCATTGTATCTCGCCCAGCGAGGAATTCCCGTTGCGCTCGCCGACGCTGCCGTGGAACTGCCAGAAGATCTGCGCGCGTCCACGTTTCATCCGCCGACCCTCGACATGCTCGACGAACTGGGCGTGGTGGATAAATTGATAGAGCAGGGCATCATCTGTCCGATCTGGCAGTATCGAGACACCAGAGAGGGCGTAGTGGCCGAATGGGATCTCAGCGTCCTCGAGAACGATACCCGCCATCCCTACCGGGTGCAGTGCGAGCAGTACAAGCTCACGCGGATTATCGTCGCCGAACTCGAAAAATTGGACAATGTGGACGTCCTTTTCCGCGTGCGTGGTACCGAAGCGTCTCAGGACGAAAACGGCGTCACACTGTCGGTCGAGACGCCAGACGGGCCGAACGAACTGAAAGGGAAATACCTGATTGCCGCGGATGGCGCGTCCAGCGCGATCCGTGTAACCCAGGGTATCGATTTTCCGGGCCTGACTTTCCCCGAGTTGTGGCTTTGCACAAGCACCGAATTCGCGTTCGAGGATCATTTCGAAAACCTGGCGCCGATCGCCTACATCGCCGATCCGGATTTCTGGTTCGTCTTCGTGCGGGTGCCGGGGCTTTGGCGTTTGCTGCTGCCGTCGCGGCCCGGTGAGACGGCGGATTCGCTCGTGTCCGACAAGACTGTTCAGGAGCGAATGCATCAGGTATGTCCGACGACCGGCGACTACGACACGTTCCATCGCACGGCCTACGCGGTTCATCAGCGGGTGGCGGAAACCTATCGAAAGGGGCGGATTTTCCTTGCCGGAGACTCCGCGCATATCAACAACCCGCTAGGCGGTATGGGTATGAATGGCGGAATCCACGACGCCGTCAATCTATGCGAGAAGCTGGTCAGGGTTTGGAATGGCGATGCCGACGATCGCGAGCTGGACAAATACGATGCCCAGCGCCGACCTATCGCGGTCGACTATGTCCAGCAAACCACTATCCGGAATAAAGCAATGCTTGAAGAGACTGATCCAGATGCCAGACGGGTGAAGCATGAAGAAATGAGCGCCACAGCGGCTGACCCACGATTAGCGCGAGAGTATTTGCTTCAATCTTCGATGATTACAGCACTAAAGAGAGCTGAAACACTTGGTTAAAGAAAAGAGGCGCCGTAATGGCGCCTCTTCCAATTTTATTAGGTCCGGTCAGCGCACGTCTTGTCTAACCGCTGCGGCTTTTAAGATCGGGTAGAGCCTACGAATGTCAGCATTTTTGTGATTTGAAAATACCTTATCGCCGAGGGGCTTCAATCGGCTCATATAATCTTTTTGTTCAGCGTCAGAGAAGTAAGCCACTTTTGCCCCTGACTTTTTCCACTCTGCTATCATCTTTGAAACGAAGCTCTCGGATCTTGCAGATGCCCAATCACTAAGCTCGTCGGCAGTGTCAAGAACGATGGCCCTATGTTCTTTTGATAATTTACTCAGCCAGACTTTGCTGAAGGCCGATATGCAAGGAATATAGTAGCCGTTGGTTATAGTGAGGTTATTAGTAACCGTCGGAAATTTAGCTTTGCCCGCGACTACCAGGCTGGTCCTAGCTCCATCTACGACTTTACGTTGAATAGACGGCACCACCTCGGTGAACGGAATCGGGACACCGGTCGCTCCAAGCGTTGCAACACTCAGACGTTCTATTTCCGTCGCAAGCACCCGTATCTTCAATCCTCGAAAATCGGCAATCTTGCCGATCGGTTTCGTTGCCATGTAGGAGGCGCCGTCGTAGATCCATACACCCGAGATGGTTATACCTTTGTTTTCCCCAAGGGCGGTAAATAATGGTTTGAAGCTGGGGTCATTGAGGCTTCGATGGGCATGTTGATGATCTGCAAAAAGCCCAGGAACATCAGCGACCTGAAACGCCTTGTTAACGCCTTGAAGAAATCCTGGAGGCGCAAAAAATCCCTCCTGTGAGCCGAGCTGAATGCCTTCAATTTGTCTCGGAATTTTACCCAGCTGACTAGTTGGGAATACACGACCCTTTATTTTTCCATTCGTTCGCTTGTTGACTTCGGCAACAAATTTCACGGCGTAGTCATGCTGCGGGTCAGCGGTCGTTGGATAGCCGATTTTCATATCGATCTGCGCAGAAGCCATTGATGCGACGCCAAGCGATGCGGCTGCAACGATCGACGCTGCGGCATATTTTCTTAACTTGAAGTTCATTATCCTCTCCCTGTTTTTTCAACGCGACGATACTGTCATAGATAAGGCGACGCTGACAAGGATGCGTGTAATGCTGGGTCATAGCGTTTTTACAGGTGCTCTTTGTCCAGCTTGCTCCATGAGTGGCAAGATTTCTTTGATCCACTGTTCGCACTCGGTTTTGTAGTCAACCCATGAAATCAGCATCCCGTCGACGCCGATTTCGATCAGTTTGCCGATTTCGTCTACGATCTGTTCGGGCGTGCCAACCAGCGGATATCCGCCGTGTCCGGCGATAAAGTGGAAGCGAAATTCATCGAGCACTTCATTTGGAAGCGTTTCGGACTGCATGCCGAATATTTCGAGCAGGTTGTTGACCGCCTCGTAATCGCCTTTTTCGCTCACATAGTAATTTAGGTAGTCCTTTGCTTCCTGCTCGGTCTCCCGGCATACCACGTAAACGTGGATCCAGCTCTTGACGTCGCGCCCCGCGTCCTTCGCCATGTTTTTCAGATGCGCGATTTGCGCCTTGCCGCCTTCGATGTCGCGTTCTTTCAGGATGACGAAATTCATATCCGCCTGGGTGGCTGCAAAAACCTGTCCGGCCTCCGATCCGCCGGCATTCATCACGGGCGGCATCGGGCTCTGGATGGGCTTGGGCTCGCTCCAAACGTTTTTCGAGTCGAACCAGCGGCCGTGAAAATCGAACTCTCCTTTCTCACTCCATATCCGGCGCACGAAGTTGAGCCACTCGGTAGCATATTCGTAGCGCACGTCGTGCTCGTTCCAGTCTGCGCCGAACATCTCGAATTCGTTCTTGAACCAGCCGCACACAACGTTGAGGGCAAAACGGCCACCGGAGATGTGATCGATCGTCGCGCACTGTTTGGCTGCGGCGACCGGGTGGGTCAGGGGCACGTGAGAGGTCGAAAAGATGCAGGAATAATTCGTCACCGCAGCGACGGCGGCCGCCCAGTTATAAGTTTCGAACGTCCTGTTATTAAAATTAGTGGGCCCACCGTAACCACGCCAGCGTGCTACTGGCAACAATGCTTCAAACCCGGCGCGGTCGGCCATGACGGCCACTTCTCGGGTGTCCGGCCAGTTCATTTCCCAGGCACCTTCCACCTGAGAGATTGTCGAGCCATGCGAGCAGTTCATCGCAATGATGCCGATCTTCATCTTATTATCGTTGTAGAGCGGGTTCTCTGTAACCGGCCGGCTCGCCATCAAATTTCTCCTTCTTGGCTGCGACAAATTTGCCATTTCCGCAAAAAAGCGACAACTCTCTTCGCAGTTTTTGCGTATAGTAGTCAAAGCAAACGTTTTGAAAGGTAGAACCATGGCGACCAAGTTAGCGGAAATGTCGGCAGACTGCGGACAACAACCGATCTGCGGCTGTATCGGCTTTTGTCGCGGGGAAGCCTTCGGGACAGGGGTGCGCTCCGGGGCTCAGTATGTCGATAGCATTCGAGATGACGGTCGCCATGTCGTTCATGACGGGGAAGTGATCAGAGACGTAACTACCCATCCTGCGTTCGAGGGAGCGGTTACTTCGGTTGCCGGTCTTTTTGATAACGCTTGCGCGCCAGAGAATGCAGACTTGATGACCTACGAATCGCCCGCCACAGGCGATAGGGTCAATCGTCATTGGGCAATGCCTCGCAGTCGGGAAGAGCTCGTCGCCAGACGGAAAGCTCTCACAAAAACTTCCGAACTTACGCTTGGGTTAATGGGGCGTAGTCCTGACCATGTCGCGGGTTTTTTTGCGGGTTACGCTATGGCCCCAGAAGTTTTGGCTAGGGGGGGACAAAAGTTTGCCGATAACGCCGTCAAATTTTACGAGTTCTGCCGCGACCACGATATGTATATTGCCTATACGATTGTGCCTCCCCAGATCGATCGCACAAAACCTGCTCACCAGCAGGAACCGCCAGACCTTTACGCCGGGATAGTTGAAGAGCGCGATGATGGCGTTATCATTCGAGGCGCGCAAATGCTGGGAACGGGGGCAGTTTTAGCGGATTTCGTCCAACTCAGCACTATTCACCCTATGCGGCAAGGCGATGAGAATTATGCGATCTCCGTCGCTGTTCCATGCAATGCGCCCGGGGTTAAAATTTTCTCAAGACGGTCTTACGCGGCAGCGGCCAACAGCGTGTTCGATTATCCGCTCGCCTCGCGTTTCGATGAGACCGACTCTTTGTTCGTTTATGACGACGTCTTCGTCCCTTGGGAGAGGGTATTCGTATACAAAAATGTCGATGTCGCGAGAGCGCAGTGGTTTGAGGCTCCTGCGCATATCATGGGGAATAGCCAAGCCCAGATCCGTTACATGACTAAGCTCAGGTTTCTTGTCGGTCTGGCTAAAAAGATCACTGACATGAACGGTACCGGGAGCCTGCCACCGGTCATCGGTGAATTAGGAAAGCTGGCGACTTATGCGTCAATGTACGAGGGGCTTGTCTATGCTCAAGAGGCAGAATGCTGGACAAATGACAACGGCTATGTGTTGCCGAGCATGCCCCACATCTACGCGAACATGAACCTTCAATCGGAAATAAATCCCAAGCTATTAGACATTGTTCGTGAGCTCGCTGGCGGTGGCCTAATTCAGCTGCCTTCGTCGGTAGAAGATCTCAAGAACCCGGAGATTCGGGATACGATCACCAAGTATGTTCAATCTCCGGGTGTGCCGGGTGAGGATCGGATCAAGCTCATGAAACTTGCATGGGATATGATCGGGTCGGAATTTGCTGGCCGTCACGAGCAGTACGAAAAGTTCTATGCGGGCGCTCCATTTATTGTGAAGACGCACGCGCATCGTACTTATGATTGGGAGAGGGCGACGGGCCTGGTTGATTACGCGCTATCCGGCTATGACATAAACGGTCGAAAGACGCAGTAAGCTGAAGCTTTCCTTGTCGTATCTCCCCAAGGGTATTGTCTGATAGGCTGTTGCCGGTAGTGAACCGTTGTGGGGTAATCCTCAGGTTGTGTCGGAGTAGCGACAACACCTTTAAAGAAATTCGACCACGCATTGCCGGTACATCAGTCTATTAATTATAGATCTCATTTTGCGGGCTATCCTGACTGGATATAACCGTCCTCTTGACTGAAACCCGAGATATAGCGGGGAGCACATTTTTCGACGGTTGCTGAAGGCCAATAAGGACTGTCTAACATAGAGCGCCTGCGGAGACGCAAATCAGACAGCATCACAAAATTATATTTCGCGAGCGCTCAAGAGACATTTGTCGACTGATCAAGATCTTTAACTGGTCGCAAAGCTTGAATGAACGCGGGGCGATAGCCTCTCTGAGACATTGCAATCTGTCGTTGGCTTGGACATCGCTGGCTGGACACGATACTTCTTACAAGGCTACGCAACTGTCAGAGCTTTCGATTTCGACCACTTTCATGTGAAAAACCGAGGGGAGAAGCGTGATGAAGATCCGACGTCTTTACACAGTCGTGGACGAGGTGTTTCATGATATGGAGCAAGATCGGGAGGAACCTCTGCGAAAGGTCGCGGTGGTCGCGGTTATCTCCAACCCGCATGCAGGCAAGGGTTATGTCGAGGACCTGAGCGATCTGACTGACGCAAGCAGCGAACTGGGGTCGAAGATCGCGACTATGGGGGCCGAACAGATGGCACCCTATACTGTAGACTCATACGGCAAGGCGGCTCTTATCGGCACGGCAGGGGAGCAAGAGCACGGTGTAGCCTGTCTGACCACCGTTTACGGCAATGTGTTGCGCGATGCGGTCGGCGGCGGCAAGGCATGGATCTCTTCTATCACGAAGCGTGCCCGTCCTGGCGAGCAGGTAGATATTCCCCTTGCGCATAAAGATGCATTGTTCGTTCGCTCGCATTACGACGGCATGACCATTATGTTGCCGGACGCTCCGCTGGAAGACGAGATTTGTATCATCTGCTGTTTCGCTAATCGGGGGCGGCTCAATCACCGCGTCGGGGGCCCCAGCAAGGACGAGATCGTCGGCGAAGACGGACTGAGATAGGGAACAGTAAAATGAAATCAGCAATCGTTAATCTGAAAACCATCGTCTCGGGCGATTGGCGCAAACCGTTCGCCAAGGGCGATTCCATCCTGATGAACAACGGCAAGATCACCAAGGTGGGAACTCTTTCGGCCAAGGAGGAAAAATCCTGCGACGTCGTCCTGGACGCGGGGGGCATGACGGCGATGCCCGGACTGATCGATTCCCAGGTGCATGTGGCCTTCGCGGATTACACGCCGCGCCAGCGCACCATCGGGTTTCTGGAAAGCTACCTGCACGGCGGGGTGACGACGTCGATTTCGGCCAGCGAGGTGCATGTGCCCGGGCGCCCCAGCGATCCGGACGGCGTGGTCGCGCTGGCCGTGGCCGCCAAGAAAAGCTTCGACAATTATTCGCCGGGCGGCATGCACGTGCATGCCGGCGCAATTATCCTGGAACCGGGGCTGACGCAAAAGCACTTCAACGAAGCCGCAATGCAGGGCGTTTGGCTCGCCAAGGCCGGCTTTGGCAAGTTCAAATCTCCATTCGACTACAAGCCCTATGTCGCAATGGCGAAGAAAGCGGGGATGATCGTCAACGTCCATACCGGCGGCGCGTCGATCCCGGATTCGTCGCCGATCACCGGCGATCATCTGCTGCACATGCAGCCGACCGTGTCGTTCCACATAAACGGCGGGCCGGTCGCGATGCCGGACAGGGATTTCGCCCGCATCATCAACGAAAGCGACATCGCGATGCAGATCTGCCAGGCGGGTAATATCCGCACGGCGCTAATGTGTCTGAACATGGCGATCGAAGCGGATCAGTTCGACCGCCTGATTTTCGCGACCGACACGCCGACCGGCACCGGCATGATGCCGCTGGGCATGATCAAGACGGTGGTCGAGATGGCCTGTCTGACCGATCATTCGCCGGAAATGATGGTCTGCGCGGCGACCGGCAATAACGCCAACGTCTATAAACTCAACACCGGGTTCATCAAGCGCGGCAAGGACGCCGATGTCATGATCGTCGACGCACCGCTCGGGAGCAGCGGCAAGACGGCGCTGGAGGCGATCAAGCACGGCGATTATCCCGCGATCCCGGCGGTGTTTACCGACGGTATCCCGCGGTTCATCCACCGGTCCCGCAACACGCCGCCGTCGACCCGCAAAATGCGGCTGAAACGCAACACGGTACTGCAGGAATTCGATCCGGGCCGTCACACTGTTTGACTGCGTTACGAGGGATATTTATAATCTGTGTACACAATGTCCGCTATGTGTACATGTAGATGCCTCAAGCCCGGAACGATAATGAGACGAAGACCATCCGCTCGATCGAGCGGGCGGTCGATGTGCTCTCCTGTTTCGATCAGGAAACGCCGGAACTGAGCGTCACCGATCTTCAGAAACGCACCGGTCTCAGCCGGCCGACGCTCTACCGCATTCTCGCCACGCTGAACGGTAAGGGTGTCATCCGTTCGTTTGGCGACCCTCAGCGGTTTGTCCTCGGTCACGAGGCCAGCCGCCTTGCGGCAAGCTGGATCGGGCAGGACGAGTTCCTGCGCGCGGCTGGCCCTGTCCTGCACCGGTTATGGGAAGAAACCGACGAAACTGTTGCGCTGTTCGTCGCGACGGATGACGAACGGAAGATCTGCATCGAGGAACTTCAGAGCCGCCAGGCGCTTACGTTCAAACGCGGGGTCGGGTTTACCGAAACGCTTTCGGTCGGGGCGTCGGGTAAGGCGATGCTGGCGTTTACCGACGCCGCGGCGAACGACCCTGAATACGACGAGGTGCGGCGCACCGGTGTGCGCGTGTCCGAGGGCGAGATCATCGAAGGCGCGGTTGCGATTGCTGCGCCGGTTTTCGACCGCGACGGATCGGTAAAGGGCAGTGTGTGTATTTTCGGTCCGGAAGTCCGGTTGTCGGATGGCCGGCGGGACAGTTGCATCGACCGTGTCCGGGAGGCGTCCCGGGATATTTCATCCGCGCTGGGATATGCCGTCCCGGCGGCGGCGGAATAGGAGAGAGATATGGACGGAATGGTAAACCCGGTCCGGGTGGCCGATATGATCGACGACCGGCCGGAAGACGGTATTTTCCGCGTCGACCGGGATATCTATCTCGATCCCGAGATATTCGAGGCGGAGATGAAATCTATCTTCGAGGCCGACTGGATTTTTCTGTGCCACGAAAGCCAGGTAAAGAAACCGGGCGACTATTTCGCGGCCCATCTGGGACGTCAGCCGGTATTCGTCCATCGACAGGAAGACGGCGGCCTCAAGGGTTTTCTGAATGCCTGTTCTCACCGCGGCGCCATCCTGACGCCGACCGCCCAGGGCAACGCCAAAACGCTGACCTGCCGTTTTCACGGCTGGTCGTACAAGTGCAGTGGCGAATGCATCCGCATCAAGGAGGAAGAGGGCGGCTACGGCGAGGATTTCGACCGCAGCGTCTACGACCTGAAGGAAATCGGCGCCATCGCCAGTTACAAGGGGTTCGTCTTCGGCAGCCTGTCGGCGGACGTGCAACCGCTGGAGGACTTTCTGGGAGAATCGAAATTCTTCATCGATTTCGTCGCGGACCAGTCGGCGGCGGGTCTCGAAGTCCTTCCCGGGTCGCAGAAATACATCATTGGCGGCAACTGGAAGATGTCGACTGAAAACGCCGTCGACGGCTATCACACCAGCACCGTCCATCGCATCTTCGCCAGCACCGTCAAACAGCGCGAGGCCCGCGAAGGCTACGAAGGCATGATGCGCACCGAAACCGGGCGCCTTGCCAAGAAGACCGTGCGCAACGGATGTTACGATCTGGGGCAGGGACACATGGTGATCTGGGCAGATCGCGATCCGGTTTCCACCTCGCCGCTGTCGGAAGCCGAAGACCGTCTGGAAAAGGACCATCCGACCGGCAAGGTGAACTGGATGCTGCGGCGCGGCCGCAACCTGATCATCTATCCGTCGCTGATGATCAACGATTTCGCGGCGACGCAGATCCGCACCTTCCGCCCGATCTCCGCCGACGAAACCGAGGTGACGATCTACTGCCTTGCTCCGTCGGAGGAAAGCAGGGACGCCCGGTATGCGCGCCTCCGCAAGTTCGAGGATTTTTTCATGGCGAGCGGCATGGCGACATCCGACGATGTCGTCGCGCTGGAAGCGACGCACGAAGGCAGCCGCGCCCGGGTCGCCCGCTGGGGCGAATTCCACCGCGGCATCGGTACCCTGATGGCGGGGCCGGACGACGTTGCCGAAGAGGGCGGGTTCAATCCCGAAACCAGCAATTCCAGCTGGGATCACGAAACGCTGTATTACAGCTTTTACCGCAAGTGGCGCGACCAGGTGGCCACCGCGAAGGGAGAATAAGATGGATGGGAACATAATTGCGGACGATCTGTCCGCGATGGTTGATGACCGTGTCGACGAGGGCATGTTCCGTGTCGACCGCGCGGTCTATACGGATCAGAAAATATTCGAGCGCGAGATCGCCAACATTTTCGAGAAGTGCTGGGTATTTCTCTGTCACGAAAGCCAGGTCGCAAACCATGGCGATTATTTCTGGACCGAAATCGGCCGTCAGCCGGTTTACGTGCACCGCCAGGAAGACGGCTCGCTCAAATGCTTTATCAATGCGTGTTCACACCGGGCTGCGATTCTGACGCCGTTTCGCCAGGGCAACGCCAAGACCCTGACCTGTCGTTTTCACGGCTGGACGTACAAGTGTTCGGGGGATTGTGTCGGCATCAAGAACGAAGAGGAGGGCACCGATCGCAGCAAGTTCGATCTGCGTGAAATCGCGAAGCTCGATTCCTACGGCGGCTTCGTATTCGGAAGTCTGAATCCGGATGTGCCGTCGCTCGGCGACTGGCTTGGTGCGACGAAGACCTGGATCGACCTCATGACGGTCCAGTCGCCCGACGGACTTGAAGTCGTGCCCGGCAGTTCGACCTACAGTATCGAAGGAAACTGGAAGCTGCAGGCTGAAAACAGCGTCGACGGCTATCACGTTTCCACCGTGCACAGGGTGTTCGCGCACACGATTGCCGCGCGCGAGAGCAAGGGCGAGTACACCGGGATCAAGAAAACCGAAGCGGGGCGCATCGGAGGCGGCGTTCCGACGGCAAGCTACGACCTCGGCAACGGACATATGGCGATCTGGGCACAGCATACAACGCCGGAAGTCCGCCCGATCTGGGAATCGAAGGATCGTCTTGAAAAGGAACTCACGCCGGCGCAGGTCGAGTGGATCCTGACCAAGGGACGCAATCTCTACATATTCCCCAATGTGATGCTGATGGACAATCCTTCGACGCAGATCCGAGTCATGAAGCCCTTGGCCGCCGACTGGGTCGATGTGTCCGTCTATTGCATTGCCCCAAAGGGCGAGAGCGATACGGCACGGGCAGGACGACTGCGCAAGTTCGAGGATTTCTATCTGACAGCCGGTATGGCGACGTCCGACGATATTGCGGCCCTCGAAGACACGCATGAAGGGTCGTTGGCGACGGATGCGAAGTGGAGCGAGTTCAACCGGGGCATCGGCAGCATTATCGCGGGCCCCGACGAGGGGGCGAAAGCGCTCGGCTTCGAACCCGCGGCCTGTACCGACAACTGGGACCACGAAGTGCTGTATCACGGCTTTTACAGGCACTGGCTAAAAATGATGAAAGGGAAATTTCGGGGATGAGCGATCTGCAACAAGAAGTCACGAACCTGATCTATCGTGAATCGACGCTGCTTGACCGGCGGGAATGGGACGACTGGATCGATCTTTATACCGAGGATGCGGTCTACTGGGCGCCTTCCTGGGCGAACGAGGAAGAAACGACCGATGACCCGGAACTGCAGCTTAATCTGATCTATCTCCGCAATCGCGGCGGGCTCGAAGACCGCGTGTTCCGGATCGAAAGCCGGGATTCCTACGCGTCGGTGCCGCTGGACCGGACGGTGCACGTGGTCGGCAACGTTCTCGTCACGGATGAAAAAGACGACGAGGTGGAAGCCACCGCCAACTGCATTATCCACACCTATGGGAAAAAGGGCGCTCTGACCAGGGCCAGTCTCTACGATTTCAAGATGCGCCGCGAAGACGGCGAGTTGAAGATTACCCGCAAGAAGATCACCTTCATCGATGACCGCCTCGAAGGGCCGATCGACGTGTATCACCTTTGATGCGGGCACTTTGTAAGACGGAGGCGATCGAGGGCGGTATCGCCGTCCGGGACTGGGAGCCGCGCGATGCGGGACCGGGTGAAATCCGCCTGAAGGTCGGGGCTGCCGGGATTTGCGGCACCGACATGCAGATTTTCAACTGGGCGCCGCGGATGGCCCGCCGGATGGAGTTGCCGCGGGTGCTGGGGCATGAAGTCAGCGGCGTCGTCGACCAGGTGGGCGAGGGGGTGACCAATGTGGCGCTCGGCGATCACGTCAGTCTGGAGAGCCATATATATTGCGGCACCTGCCGCCCCTGCCGTCTCGGCGATGCCCATCTGTGCAACAATACGACCTATCCGGGGATCGATATCGACGGGGCTTTCGCCGACTACGTGGTTGTACCGTCCGTCATCGCCTGGAAGAATCCGAAAGACCTGCCGCACGAAACCGGGGCCATGCTGGAACCGTTTGGTATCGGCGTTCACGCCTGTCTGGAGGGGTCCGGGGTGTCGGGACAAAGCGTCCTGATCAATGGCTGCGGGCCGATCGGTCTGATGGCGATGGCCGTGGCCCGGGCGCTGGGGGCATCGAAGATAATCGCCGCGGATTTGAACCCGCTGCGCCTGAGAACGGCGGAAACCATGGGCGCGGACCGGACCGTCAAAGCGGACGAGGAAAACGTCGCAGAGGTTGCGCGCGACATGACGGGGGGCGATGGGGTCGAGGTCGGGATTGAGTTTTCAGGCTCTGAGGCAGGCTTCAATTCGGTGTTCGACGGTCTTTGCAAGGGCGGTGACCTGCGCCTTGTCGGCGGGCCGCCTGCAGCGATACCGGTGGATTTCACCTGGTGGCTGCTCAAGTGTCCGACGCTTATCCCCATCCACGGCCGCCGGATCTGGGATACCTGGCAGCGTGCGACCGACCTGATCTATGCCGGCACGGTCGATCTGACCCCGATACAGAGCCATGTGCTGCCCATGTCGGAGGCGTTGGAGGGCTTTGAATTGATCCGGCGCGGCGAAGCCGTTAAACCGCTGCTGGTGCCGGAAGGATAGGAATATGAGTACGCACAACGTAACGCTGGTGTTCGAGGACGGTCGGATCGTCAAGTTCCAGGCCAGCGAGGACGACAATATCTATTTCGCCTGTCTGAAGAATAAAGTCCGGATACTGACCGATTGTCTCGAGGGCGCCTGCGCGACCTGCAAGGGTGTGTGCACGTCGGGTACGTATTACCTGGACGAATACACCGACGAGGCGCTGACCAGGGAGGAGTTCGCCAAGCGCGAAGTCCTGACCTGCCAGATGCACGTCACGTCCGATTGCGTGATCGAGTTTCCCTATGAATCCCGTATTGCGCTGAAATCGAAACCGGATACGCGCACTGCGACGGTAACGGAGGTCGAGATGATGTCGTCGACTGTCGCCCGTCTGGTCGTCGAACCGGAAGACGGTGCCGAGCCGGTCTCGTTCATACCGGGCCAGTATGTGCACCTGTCGGTGCCCGGGACCGATGAACACAGATCCTATTCTTTTGCCAACGCGGCGTTCGAGACCGGAAAGTACACGTTTTACATCAAGGTTCTGGAACAGGGCGCCATGAGCGAATACCTATCGGGCAATGCCAAGCCGGGAGACGAGATGACCGTGACCGGGCCGTTCGGCCGGTTTTACCTGCGTCCCGTCCAGCGGCCGATTCTCATGGTCGCCGGCGGGACCGGGCTCGCGCCCATGCTGAGCATGCTGGACACCATGGTTGCCCAGGACAATACGGACCAGCCCGTGAAGTTGCTCTATGGAGCGAACGAAGCGGACGAGTTGTTTGCGTTGGACCGGATCGCCGGCTATGCGGCGCAGGGGCTGGATATTTCAACCGAACTTTGTGTCGTAAATGCCGCTGCCGGCTGGGAGGGAGCGTCAGGCCATGTGACCGGATTGCTGCGGACGGAATTACTCAACGGGGGCGATTGCGACGTCTATCTGTGCGGCCCTCCGCCGATGATCGATGCGGCGCAGGCCTGGCTTTCGGAGAACGGCGTCGATACATCGCAGATACATGCGGAGAAATTCGTACCGAGCTGACCGGCAAAAAACGGCGGCAATGAAAAAACGGCGGCCCCGGGAGGCCGCCGTCTTTCTTTGGGTAAGGTGTTGACCGGTAGTGTCAGGCGCGCTTCCGGCGGATCGCGGCCAGTCCAAGCAGACCAATGCCGAAGATTGCCACCATGCCGGGTTCCGGGACCGGCATCATCTCTTCCGAGGTTAATGCCATATCCGAAATGCGGACGTCGGACAGATCGCCTGCAAAGGCGCCGCCGCCGCTCTGGTGGACCGAGCCCATCCAGAAATCGCTCTGCGTATCTACGTAGAACGGGGCCGCCGTGCCGATGTTGAGGCTCGCAACCAGGGTGCGGTCGATATAAAGGCTCATTTCGTTGGTGCCGCTGCCGCCGACATCCTCGTCGAAAACCGCCGTAACGTGGGTCAGCGTATCGAAGCTGATCGCACCGGCGCCGCTGGACACGGATTTCGCACCGCCAGGACCGGGGCCACCGCCGGTGTAAAGCTGGAACAGAACGTTGCCGCTGTCATCGACGTAAATGTAATAGGGGTCAAGGCCGCCGACGGAGTCGCCATAGAAAACGCCGAAGCCGAGGCCGCTAGATTCGCGATTGCGGATACCCAGTTCAATGGTGAAGTCGCCGGTCAGAGCCAGAGCCGCATTGTTCTGGTCTGCTCCCGCCGCTTGTGCGGAACCGCTCTGGACGTAAATCGTATCGTCCACACCGTCGAAACTGACGCCTTTGTTGCCATAACCGCTGGGCGTGCTGCCGATAATGGTCGGGAGATTGCTCGCCGGGCTCGTCACATTGTCTAACGGCTTCACCACATTGGTGTAGTTTGTGGTGCCGATCAGACCTTGGATCGAATCCGTGAAAGTCGTGGGGGTCGAACCGACCGCCCCGTCGTTTTCGAAAGTCCAGTGTGCGATCGTTCCCGCCTTTGCGGATGTGAAGCCCATGGCGACTGCCAGGACGGCAACAACATATAATGCGAAAAACTTCTTCATAACGCTTTACCCTTGCTACGCGCTGCTTACTGCTAACGCGGAAACCAAATTGGCATCCGGACGAACCGTCGTCTCCTGCCATATGGGGGACTGGTGTTGGCTTGCAACCGTAAACGCCAACTGCGGTACCTAAAGCAATATTCATGCCAATTACGGATTCTGGCTAATTTATGCGGTTTGGCGGGGGCGGCGGATCGACTGGTCTTCGAGCTTGTAAAAATTTCCGACACATGATTTCAAATTGATACAAATCGCCGTTCAACCTGTTGGATGCTCGATCTTACTCTAAGAAAATGATTTAAGAAAAAAACATAAAACATACAAAAATAAAGAAAATATATTTGGTCTGGGAAACAGGACGGAATTTATCCGAATTATTCGCCGCCGGCGCTTGACAGCGTCGGCCAATGACCTACTTTGCCAATAGTACCGATCTGGTTCGAATTTGGTTATACACCTGATTTCACATGATTAAATTAAGCCGAATGGCCGATTACGGCGTAATTCTGATGGTCCAGCTGGCGAGGATGCCCGTGCAGGTGACCACCGCGGCCGATCTGGCCGACTCGACTGCGTTGCCTGCGCCGACCGTCAGCAAACTGCTCAAGCAGCTCTCGCGTGCAGGTCTGCTCGATTCTCACCGGGGCACCAAGGGCGGCTATGCCATCGCCCGTCGGCCCTCGGAAATTACCGTGGCCGACATCGTGTCGGCGGTCGAGGGGCCGATAGCGCTGACAGAGTGCATGACCTCGGAAGGAGCGGTGTGCGAGATTGAGGCCCTGTGCCCGACGCGAACCAATTGGCGGCAGATCAACGATGCGCTCGTCGAAGCGCTCGACAACGTGTCTCTCGCCGATATGGCAAAGCCGGTTTTCGAACCCCGACAGATACAACAGCCGTCGGCCGTCGCCGACGCGACAGCGTAGGAGCCCGGCATGACGCCCCCCGCAGAAACAGCGCCCGTTTTCGAAGAAGCCGCAAAACGGCAATACAAGTACGGTTTCGTCACCGATATCGAGTCCGATTTTGCGCCCAAGGGCCTGAACGAAGATATCGTCCGGTTCATTTCGGCGAAAAAGGAAGAGCCGGAATGGCTTTTGGAGTGGCGGCTGACGGCGTATCGGCACTGGCTGACCATGCAGGAACCGAAGTGGGCCTTCGTGAATTATCCCGAAATCGATTTTCAGGACGCCTATTACTACGCGGCGCCCAAAAGCGACGAGGACAAGCCGCAGAGCCTTGACGAGGTCGATCCCAAGCTTCTGGAAACCTATGAAAAACTGGGTATTCCGCTGGCGGAGCAGGTGGTTCTGGCAGGCGTTGCCGTTGACGCTGTGTTCGACAGCGTGTCGGTCGCGACCACCTTCAAGGAAAAGCTGACCGAGGCTGGCGTCGTGTTCTGTCCGATTTCGGAGGCCGTGCAGACGCACCCCGAACTGGTGAAGAAGTATCTCGGGACCGTGGTCCCATATACCGACAATTTCTATGCCACGCTCAATTCGGCGGTTTTCAGCGACGGCACGTTCGTCTACGTGCCCAAGGGGGTGCGCTGTCCGATGGAGTTGAGCACCTATTTCCGTATCAACGCGGCCAATACGGGCCAGTTCGAGCGGACGCTCATCATTGCCGACGAAGGCAGCTATGTCAGTTATCTCGAAGGTTGCACCGCGCCGATGCGCGATGAGAACCAGCTTCATGCCGCGGTGGTCGAACTGATTGCGCTGGGCGATGCCGAAATCAAGTATTCGACGGTCCAGAACTGGTATCCGGGCGACGAGAACGGCAAGGGCGGTATCTACAATTTTGTCACCAAGCGCGGCGTGTGCCGCGGCGATAATTCGAAGATTTCCTGGACCCAGGTCGAGACCGGGTCCGCCGTCACCTGGAAATATCCCAGCTGCATCCTTGAAGGCGATAATTCGGTCGGAGAGTTTTATTCGGTCGCCATCACGAATAATTATCAGCAGGCCGATACCGGCACCAAGATGATCCACGCCGGCAAAAACACGAAAAGCACGATCATCTCAAAGGGTATTTCGGCCGGTAAAGGGCAGAATACCTATCGCGGCCTGGTCAAGGCGCTGGCCGGCGCCGACGGCGCGCGCAACTTCACGCAATGCGATTCCCTGCTCATCGGCGACGAGTGCGGCGCGCATACCGTGCCCTATATCGAGGTTTCAAACCCGGGCGCGCAGGTCGAACACGAAGCGACGACGTCGAAAATCAGCGAAGACCAGCTGTTCTATTGTCAGCAGCGCGGTCTGGACCCCGAGGAGGCGGTCTCTCTGATCGTCAACGGGTTCTGCAAGGAAGTATTGAAGGAACTGCCGATGGAGTTCGCGGTCGAGGCGCAGAAGCTGCTTGGCGTGACGCTTGAAGGCAGCGTGGGATAAGGAACGGAATTATGAGCTTGCTATCGGTAAAAGACCTGCATGTTTCGGTCGACGGAAAACAGATTCTGAACGGGATCGATCTCGAAATCGGTGAAGGAGAAATCCACGCCGTCATGGGCCCCAACGGGTCGGGCAAAAGCACGCTGTCTTATGTGCTGTCGGGCCGCGAAGGCTACGAGGTCACCCGGGGCGAGATCCTGTTCAAGGGTGAAAACGTCCTCGACATGGAACCGCACGAACGGGCTGGCGCGGGCATCTATCTGGCCTTCCAGTACCCGGTCGAAATTCCCGGCGTCTCCAACCTGACGTTCCTGAAAACGGCGGTGAACGCGGTACGGACCGCGCGCGGCCAGGAAGAGCTCGATGCCATCAATTTTCTGAAATTCGCCCGCGAAAAGGGCGAGATCCTGGAAATGAAGGACGAGCTCCTCAAACGCCCTGTCAATGTCGGGTTCTCCGGCGGCGAGAAAAAACGCAACGAGATTTTCCAGATGGCGATGCTGGAGCCGACCCTTGCCATCCTGGACGAGACGGATTCCGGCCTCGATATCGATGCGCTGCGCATTGTATCGGAGGGCGTCAACAAGCTGCGGGCGCCGGACCGGTCGATGATCGTTATCACGCATTATCAGCGTCTGCTTGACCATATCGTGCCCGACTTCGTGCATGTGCTGTCCAAGGGCCGATTCGTCGCCAGCGGCGGCAAGGAACTGGCGCTGGAACTCGAAAAGGACGGCTACGCCAAATTCGGCATCGAAGACGATGCGCCGCAGGCGGCCTGAGGTACGGATCGAGTATGTCGGACAGAGATAATACGGCGCCGATCGTCGCGAGCTTCGAACAGGCGAGGGGAGATCTTCCCGGAAAGTGGCTATCGGAGGTTCGCGCCGATGCCATCCGCTCATTCGAGGCGCAGGGTTTCCCGACGCCGCGCACCGAGGCATGGAAATATACCAACCTGAACCGTCTGACCCGCACCGGGTTTGACCCGTTGGCGGAGATTGCGAAACCCGATACGGATAACTGGTCGAATCTGCTGGTCGACGGGGCAAGCAGGGTCGTGATCCTTAACGGCAGGTACGACGCGGAATCATCCGATATCGGTAATCTCCCCGACGGTGTATCGGTTACGGCATTGTCCCTGGCGGTAGAAGACACCGACCCGGTATTGGAAAACCGCCTGGCGCATATTGCGCCCAGCGAAGGGGCGCCGCTGGTGGCTCTGAACACCGCGTTTATGCGCGACGGTGTGGTTCTTAAGCTTGCCGACGGTGTTCAGCTCGAGCGCCCGGTACAAGTGTTGCATATCGTCGATGCGGCAGGTACGGCGCTTGCGGTGCATCCGCGCACATTGATCGTTGCAGGTGAGAACAGTGCTGCGACTGTCGTGGAAACTTTTGCCGGAGCCGCGGATTCCGTTTACTGGACCAATGCCGTGACCGAAATTCAGGTTGGTGGCAACGCGTCCGTAACACACGTGAAACGGCAGACGGAATCGGTCGAGGCCTATCATACCGCCTTGACCCAGGTGCGGCTGGATCGAGACGCGCGCTTTCGCTCGGTGGCGCTGGGGACCGGCGCGGCGCTGTCGCGTAACGAAACGCGGGTGTCGTTCGAAGGAGCTGGCGCGGAAGCGTCGCTCGCGGGCGGTGCGTTGCTGCGCGGCCGCCAGCATGCCGACAACACGACCGAGGCCGATCACAGGGTGCCGCATACGAACAGCAAACAGGTATTCCGTAACGTGCTCGACGATGCGTCTCATTCCGTGTTCCAGGGCGGAGTCATCGTTCGCCAGGACGCGCAGAAGACCGATTCCAGCCAGTCGAACAGAAATCTTCTCCTGTCGGCGGGGGCTCAGGCGGATACCAAGCCTGAACTGCAGATCTTTGCCGACGACGTGAAATGCGCACACGGCGCCACGGTAGGCGACCTGGACAAGAATGCGGTGTTCTATCTGCAAAGTCGGGGCATTCCGACTGATCAGGCGACATCGTTGCTGATCGAGGCTTTCATCGCCGAAATATTCGATGATCTGCCAGATGGACCGGTCGGCGACCATATTGGCAATGCGGTTTCGGCCTGGATGGCGGAGGCTGACTGATGGCGGTGAACGGCGCATATCCGATCGAGCGTATTCGCGCCGATTTCCCGATTCTGTCGGAACAGGTGCACGGCAAACCGCTTGTCTATCTCGACAACGGTGCCAGCGCGCAGAAGCCGCGTGCCGTCATCGATCAGATATCGAAAACCTATGAAACGGGCTATGCGAACGTGCATCGCGGCGTCCACTACATGAGCCAGATCGCCACCGATGCCATGGAAGACGCGCGCCGGAAGGCCAGGGCATTCCTGAACGCGGCGGACGAGAAAGAGATCATCTTCGTTCGCGGTGCGACCGAAGGCATCAATCTGGTCGCCTCCAGCTGGGGCAGGGCGAACCTTCAGGCGGGCGACGAGATCATCCTGTCCGTTCTGGAACACCATTCCAACATCGTGCCGTGGCAGATCGTTGCCGAGCAGACCGGCGCCGTGATCAAGGTCGTGCCGATCGACGATTCCGGCGTTTTTCTGATGGATGAGTACGAAAAACTGTTATCGAGCCGGACGAAGATCGTCGCGGTCACGCATGTATCCAATGCGCTGGGGACGGTGGTGCCGGTCGACGACGTCATTCGGCTGGCCCGAGAAAACGGATCGCTCGTGCTTCTGGACGGATGTCAGGCCGTACCCCATATCCCGGTCGACGTGCAGGCGCTGGATGTCGATTTTTACGTCTTTTCGGGGCACAAGCTCTACGGTCCCAGCGGCATCGGCGTACTTTACGGCAAGGAAGCGCTACTCGATGCCATGCCGCCCTATCAGGGCGGCGGCGAAATGATCGACCGGGTAACGTTCGAAAAGACAACCTATGCCGAACTGCCTTTCAAGTTCGAGGCAGGTACGCCGCACATTGCCGGCATCATCGCGCTGGGTTCAGCAATCGATTATCTGGACGGGATCGGCTTCGACGCCATCGCAGCGCACGAGCACGACCTGCTGGACTATGCGACCGAGCGACTGATGGCGATGAACAGTATCGAGATCGTCGGCACTGCGCCCGAGAAGGCGGCAATCCTGTCGTTCAATATCCAGGGCGTGCATCCGCACGATGTCGGCACGATCCTCGACCACCACGGTATCGCCGTACGAACAGGGCATCATTGCGCGCAACCGGTTATGGACCGGTTCGATATCGCGGCGACGGTGCGGGCCTCTTTTGGCATGTACAACACGCGGGCGGAAGTCGACGCGCTGGTCGACGGGATCAAGCGCGTACAGGAGATGTTCGGATGAGCGCGGATCTCCGCGATCTGTATCAGGAGATTATCCTGGAACACAGCCGCAAGCCCAAGAACGCTGGCACGTTGGACGATGCGGACGGTGAAGCCAAGGGGAACAATCCCTTGTGCGGCGACAGAATCTCCGTCTACGTGAAGCTGGAAGGCGGCCGGATTGCCGACGCGAAGTTCGATGCGCGCGGCTGTGCTATTTCCGTCGCCTCGGCCTCGATGATGACCGACCTGCTGAAAGGCAAGACGGTCGACGAGGCGAAAGCCGAATCGGAACGATTTACCGGTTTGCTGACCGGCAAAGACGCACCCGATCTGGCCGAAGACGACGAACTGGCGGCGCTGATGGGTGTCCGCGAATTCCCGACCCGAATCAAATGCGCCACCCTGCCTTGGCATACTTTTGCCGCGGCGCTCGATGGCAACGATACCGACGTAACAACGGAATGAATGTGACCACGATGGATGAAACCGTTCAAACACCCGCGACGGAGGAGGCCGCGACGACCGCCACGGCAAACCCTGCGGAGAAGCTGAAAGAAGACGTGATCGCTGCGATCCGTGAATGTTACGACCCGGAAATCCCGGTTAACATTTACGATCTTGGACTTATTTACGACGTACATGTCTCCGAAACGTCAAAGGTCGATCTTGTGATGACGCTGACCTCGCCCCATTGCCCGGTCGCTGAGATTCTGCCGGGGCAGGTCAAGTCGCGCGTGGAACTGGTGGAAGGCGTGGACGAGGTCGATCTGGAACTGACATGGGATCCGCCCTGGACGCCGGATCAGATGTCGGAAGCGGCGAAACTGGAGCTGGGCTTTATGTGATCCGGAAAACGGATTGCGTAGGAATTGAAGAGTAAAGGAACGGACAGATGAGCACTGCTGTAATGTCACTGACGGAATCGGCGGCGGAACGCGTGAAGCACCTGATGGAGACACGCACCGAACCCGCGACGGGACTGCGGATAGGTATACGCACGGGCGGGTGTTCCGGAATGGCTTATTCGATGGAGTTCGCCGAGGACAAGGAGCCTCTGGACGAGGTCGTCGAGGAAAAGGGCGTGAAACTTTACGTGGATTCCAAGGCGCTGATGTTCCTGATCGGAACCGAGATGGACTATGTCGAAGACAAGCTGCAATCCGGCTTCGTCTTCAACAATCCGAACGAAAAAGGCCGTTGCGGCTGCGGCGAGTCATTTCACATCTGAAGCGGTCGATAACGAAACAAGGCGAGCGAGCGGCGGGCATTTCCCGCCGTTTTGCATTGAAACGGGGGAAAACGGAAATGGTAAAAGTATATTCTATCGACGGCGTGACGCCGGTGGTGCATCCCACTGCCTTCGTGCACCCCACGGCATCTTTGATCGGCGACGTCGTCATCGGGCCGGGGTGTTACGTTGGTCCGGGCGCGTCGATCCGCGCCGATTTCGGACGGTTCGAGATGGGCCGCGGCAGCAACTTTCAGGACAATTGCACCGCGCACGGGTTTGCCGGAGAAGACATCATCCTGGGTGAGGACTGCAATATCGGCCACGGTGCGGTGATTCACGGCGCTGTGCTGCACGACCGTGTGCTTGTCGGGATGAATGCCGTGGTGATGGACGGAGTCGTCCTCAACGACGATGTACTGGTGGCGGCGCTCGCCTTCGTGCCGGCTGCGATGGAAGTGCCGCCCGGCGTTATCGTGGCTGGTACGCCCGCCAGGGTGCTGCGCGATCTGACGGATGAAGAGAAGGAATGGAAAGTGGCAGGCAATCGGGACTATCACAATCTTGCCGTTCGGTGCCATGATTCCTTTAAGGAAGTGGAAGCGCTGACCGAACTGGACGCTCCGTTGCCGAGAATAAAAATGGACGGCTCGAAACCGCTCTATAAAACGCGTCAGGGAGAGTAGAGGGACGGCCCAGCGTGATGCCGCGCCGTGGAATATCAGGTAAATGCGTTAAACGTAATCAGCGTGAACGTGTCGGCAACGCCATCGAGCATCTGAAGTTCACTGGTGACGAAGTGGCCAATATCCATGTCGTCGTCCAGCGTGCATTTCATCATCAGGTCGTGCTGGCCGGAAATCGAATAGACCTCGGAGACGTGTTCCACATTATCCACGGCGGCGGCGGCGACGTCGTACGCCTTGCCGAGCTGGCATTTCACCATCACGAAAATTGTCTGCATCGTTTCGTTCCCTGATAGGCATGCCGACGGTCAGCTGGGACGCGCCGGTTTCTTGAGGAAATCTGGCATGTGATCGCCCAGTCCGACAACTGTATTTTCCTGCTCTTTATCGTTGTCGCCGCGGCCCCGGCCTCGGCTCCCTTTGCCGCGGGGCTTTTCTTCAGCCTTCTTGGCAGGCCGATCATCCGGCGACGCGTTTTCGTCCAGCGAACTGCGCCGCCGTCGCGATGATTTCCGTTCTTCGGGCTTTGTGTCCTGTGTTACCTGTTTTACGCGTGGCGGTTTGCTGCCCCCATCGGATTTCTGGGATTTGCCGCGTCCACCGCCTCGGCGCGATCGGCCTCGGCGCCGACCGTCACCTTCTTCCAGGTTTTCCGAATTCAAACCGTCTATTTCCAGGCGCGGAATAGCGTTGCCCAGCAGGGTCTCGATCGAAGCCACATAGACGCCGTCGGACGGCGTGGCGAGCGTGAAAGCCCGGCCTTCGCGGCCGGCGCGCCCGGTACGCCCGATCCGGTGGATATAGTCTTCGGAATGCATCGGTACGTCGAAATTGAACACCACCGGCAGGTCATCGATATCGAGACCGCGAGCCGCTACGTCGCTGGCGACCAGAAAGTTGATCTTTCCGTCTTTGAACCGTTCCAGCGTTTCCGTCCGGCTTGCCTGATCCATATCTCCATGAAGACCTGCTGCGTTGAATCCGTGACTGCGCAGCGATTTGTCGAGGATATCGACGTCCCGCTTGCGGTTACAGAAGATGATGGCTGTCTCCACTTCTTCCTGCTTGATGATGCGGCGCAGCGCTTCGCGCTTTTCGCGCTGGTCGATGACCGTCAGGTTTTGCGTCACCGTCTCCGCAGCCGGCCGCGACTGGGGGGCGACCGTAATTTCCTTGGGGTTAATCAGGAACGCGTCGGACAGCCGCCGGATTTCCGGCGGCATCGTGGCCGAGAAGAACAGAGTCTGACGGATTTTCGGCAGCAGCGACACGATTTTTTCGACATCGGGAATGAACCCCATGTCGAGCATGCGGTCTGCTTCGTCGATCACCAGCACCTTGATATCGTTCAGCAGGATCCGCCCGCGTTCGAAATGATCGAGCAGGCGGCCGGGCGTAGCGATCAATACATCGACGCCACGGTCCAGTTTTTTGGTCTGTTCGTCCATGGACACGCCGCCGATCAGCAGCGCCATCGTCAGCTTGTTGTACTTGCCGTATATCTCGAAATTCTCGGCGATCTGGGTCGCGAGTTCCCGCGTCGGCGTCAGGATCAGCGATCGCGGCATGCGCGCCTTGGCCCGGCCGCTCGACAGTATGTCGATCATCGGCAATGTGAACGACGCCGTCTTGCCAGTGCCAGTCTGGGCGCAGCCAAGTACGTCGCGGGTCATCAGGACGTAAGGGATAGCTTCCTGCTGAATAGGCGTCGGTTCGACGTATCCTGCGTCTTCGATCGCCTTTAATACTTCCGGGCTCAGCCCGAGATCTGAAAAACTCATACCTGCTTGCATGTAGCTGAAAAAATGAGGTTCGCGAAAATCTTCGGTGATTTTGGCGCGAACCGTTATAAGTCAAAACCTTATAACATGTTTTTTGAATGAATAAAACAAACGGAAATCTCCTGCCATGCTGATGAATGCCGATGGCGCATGCCTGATGATTGTCGATGTCCAGCAGCGCCTGCTGACGGCCATGGATTCGCCGCGTGCCGTGATGAGCGGCTGTACTTTGATGATGAAGGCCGCCGATGTGATGAACGTGCCGATTGTGGTTACTGAGCAGTATCCGGAAGGATTGGGACCTACGGTCGAACCGCTGGCCGAACTGGCACCCGAAGATGCGTTCTTCAGCAAGGTTCATTTCTCGTCGACAAAAAACACGGCGATCATGGGCAAGATCAAGACGCTGAACCCGAGGCAGATCGTGATTGCAGGTATCGAAGCGCATGTCTGCGTACTTCAGACCACGCTTGGGTTGCTCGAAGCTGGGTTCGACTGTTTCGTGGCGGGCGACGCAACGTCGTCTAGGAAATCGGCGAACCACGCGGCGGGTATGGCCCGGCTGCGCGAGGCGGGGGCCGAGATCGTCACATCGGAAATGGTCGTGTTCGAGTGGCTGGAGAAAGCGGGCACCCCGGAGTTTCGCGAGTTGAGCAGGCTGCTGAAATGAGCGGAAAGCCTACTTTGATTCTGGTTCCCGGTTTGTTGTGCAGTGCCCGGTTGTGGGCTGCACAGATCGACGGGCTGTCGGATCTCGCCGATATTGCTGTCGCCGACATGACGCGGGACGACACCATGGCAGGCATGGCGCAGAGGGTGCTCGATTGCACAGACGGGACGTTTTCTCTCGCGGGATTGTCGATGGGAGGCTATGTCGCGATGGAAGTGATGCGCCGCGCACCGGAGCGGGTGGAACGCCTCGCATTGCTGGATACCGGCGCGCGGGCCGACACGGAAGAACAAACCATACGCCGAAGGGACCTGATAGGCCTGGCCGACCGCGGCGAGTTCAAAGCCGTAAGCCCCAAACTGCTGCCATTGTTCGTTCATCCGGATCGACTGGCGGACAAGGCGATGGTTGACGCGATTTCGAAGATGGCGGACAGCGTCGGGAAAGACGCTTTTCTGCGTCAGCAGCAGGCGATCATGCACCGGCCTGACAGCCGGCCCGGATTAGCGGCTATCGCGTGCCCGACGTTGGTGGTTTGCGGCCGCGAAGACGTTCTGACTCCGCCGGAGCTGAGCGAGGAGATTGCCGGTCTGGTGCCGGGTGCCGATTTCGTCCTGATCGAAGGCTGCGGCCATCTCTCGACGATGGAACGCCCGGACGACGTTAACGCCGCCTTGCGGAGCTGGATGAGCCGCTAGCTTCTATTTCGTCGCGTCGGCGGCAATCTTGGCGAAAATGACGTCCAGCTCTTTTGCCATGGCGTCCAGATCGGCGTTTTTATACGGACTGAACACGCTGGATGGCGTGCGGTAGCTCAGCGTCGCTTTGCCGTTCGTCGGGTCCTCGGTGATATAGAAGCGGATCGGGGCCTCGATCCCGGCGGCTACGCTGGCCTTCAGCATCCGGATCGCGAAATCGGGCCGGTACACGCCGACAACCATATTGCCGGGGATCGTCTTGCTGAGACTTTTGGCCCCGACCGTGGCGCTGGCCCGCGTGACCAGTCCCATCTTGTTGGATTTAATTGCGGCGTTGAGGCTTTTGACGAGATCACCGTAGGATTTACCTGTCTTGATGATTTCGGTGCGCGGGTAGGGCGTTGCGATATCGGCATTTGACGCAACTGGCGCCAAGATCACTAAGAAAGCACCGATTACGTTTAGGACAGTCCAACGATATCTCGCCCAAACCCAATTCGTCATCATCTCGGTCCCTTGATTGGGACATGACCCGCGTGAGCCTATCCCTGAAATTCACTAGAACGGCGTGAAACCGCTCGAATGGAAATCGTCGTACCGGGGGATCATTGCCTGTGCAACCGCCCTCACAAGAATTTGAAAATCGGGATCGGCCGGTCCAGCCAGGTTGAGTGCGAACCCGGACGAGTAACTGATGGGGAATTTTCCATGACAGAAAACCGCATGCATTCTTGTTTGAGCGCGACTGGCCCGGGTTTTGATCGGTACATCGTTCTCGCACATCTCCCGCTCGGTAAACGGCTGAACGCCATTGAAAACGATTACGCTGTGGAACGCGTTTTTTTCGAGGTTCCGGGGAGCGGGTACGAACGTTACATCGCGTCCGAACGTGGCGTTCTTCAATAATCTGGTTACCGATTTGGCAAATTCATTTGTCGCTTCGGCTGCGAATGGAGAGCCGACCACAGCGGTCTTTAGGGACCCGTCCATAGTGGCAAATTCGAAAGCGCCGTCGTAGTAGTTTTGGCCGTACTCGGTGTCTATTACCTTGACCTGGGAACAGCCTGCGGTGATCAGCCCGGCTACCGCCAAGAATGCGATAATCGATGTTTTCACGGTTGTCTCCATTCAAAACGGCGGACAGGATACCGGATATAGGTATCAATATCTTAACCGACAAATTAATTCAGCCCGGATTGGGAAAGAGTTTGTGCGGTACCGGCGCGTAAAGCCCGCTTGAGACTCAAACGTCGACGTAGTCGACCTTCTCCGCGTTCTGCTGGATAAATTTCAGGCGCTGTTCTGGTTTGCGTCCCATCAGGCGTTCGACCAGATCCGCGGTCGAACCGGCCTTGTTCTTGGCCCCGCGCTTTTTCTTCTGCGCCGGCTGAATTTCCTCGCCTTCCGGCAGCACCACCTTCAAAAGGGTGCGGCTGTCGGGGTTCATGGTCGTTTCTTTCAGCTGAGCCGGCGGCATTTCGCCCAGCCCCTTGAAACGGCTGATATCGATCTTGCCGCGCCCGGTGAAAACCGTTTCCAGCAGTTCGTCCTTGTGCGCGTCGTCGCGCGCGTAGGCCACCGCGCCACCCTGGGAAATCCGGTACAGCGGCGGCATGGCGAGATACAGGTTTCCGTCCGCCACCATCTGCGGCATCTCGCGGAAGAAGAACGTCATCAGCAGCGATGCGATGTGGGCGCCGTCGACGTCGGCGTCCGTCATGATGACGACGCGTTCATAACGCAGTTTTGACGGATCGTAATTGTCGCCATAACCGCAGCCCAGCGCCTGGATCAGGTCCATGATTTCCTGGTTGGCGCGCATTTTGTCTTCCGTCGCGCTCGCCACGTTCAGGATCTTGCCGCGCAACGGCAGGATCGCCTGAGTTTTCCGGTCACGTGCCTGTTTCGCGGAACCGCCCGCGGAATCCCCCTCGACCAGGAATATCTCGGTGCCTTCCGCCGAACCGGCCGCGCAATCGGCGAGCTTGCCAGGCAGGCGTACTTTCCTGGTCGGCGTTTTGCGCGCGAATTCCCTGTCCTTGCGGCGCTGAAGGCGTTCTTCTGCCCGCTCCAGCACATGTTCGAGCAGGGCGGTCGCATCCTGCGGATTGCCGGTCAGAAAATGTTCGAAATGGTCCTTGACCGAGTTTTCGACCAGCTTGGCGACGCCTGGTGACGAGAGTTTCTCTTTCGTCTGGCCCTGGAATTCCGGGTCCGGAATGAAGACCGATAGTATGCCCGTGGCCCCGCCGAACACGTCATCGCCCGTGATGATGCTGGCGCGCTTGTTGCCCGACATTTCGCCGAACGATTTCAGACCGCGGGCGAGCGACGATTTAAGCCCGTTTTCGTGGGTGCCGCCTTCCGGCGTCGCTACCGTGTTGCAATAGGAAGCAAGTGAGCCATCGCCCCGGTCCGCCCAGGCGAGCGCCCATTCGGCGCGTCCGCCGCCGCCGTTAAGATCGGCTTCCCCCGCGAAAGCCAGACCCGTGACAGTCTCCCGCCCGTCCAGCGCCGTTTCCAGGTAATCCGACAGCCCGTTGGGGAAATGCAGCGTGTCTTTTTCCGGAATCTCGTCCTTGCCTCGGATCAACTGCGGGTCGCAGGACCAGCGAATTTCGACACCCTTGAACAGATAGGCCTTGGCCTTCGCCATGTTGTAGAGCGTAGCAGGGCGGAACGTCGCTTTCTCTCCGAAGATTTCAGGGTCGGGGCGGAAACTGATCGACGTCCCGCGCTTGTTCACGGCTTTGCCGGCGTTTTTCAGCTTTCCCTTCGGCTTTCCCTGTTTGTAGGTTTGAGTCCAGAGCTTCTTGTCGCGGGCAATTTCGACATTCAGCTCCGCCGACAGGGCGTTAACGACGGAAAGACCTACGCCGTGCAGACCGCCAGAGGTTTTGTAGGCATCGCCACCGAACTTTCCGCCGGAATGCAGGGTCGTCAGAACGACTTCGAGGGCCGAGGTATCCTTGAACTTCGGATGGGGATCAACGGGGATACCGCGCCCGTTGTCGCGTACGGTGACGAACCCGCTGGCCGACAGGTCGAATTCAATCCAGTTCGCGTGCCCGGCAACGGCCTCGTCCATCGAATTGTCCAGGATTTCGGCGGCCAGATGATGCAGTGCGCGCTCGTCCGTCCCGCCGATATACATGCCGGGGCGCTTGCGGACAGGCTCCAGACCTTCCAGCACCTCGATATCCTTGGCGGAATAGCGCTTTTTCTTTGAACCGGAATTTTCGAAAAGATCGGACATGTAACCCTATATATACGCAGTGGCCTGCCGCTATAACACAAACTTTGCAGGACCGAGTGCTACAGCATAATGTATGATAAGTCATTATAAACACGATATATTGTGGAAAAAATGACGGAACGAGAGAGCGCCCCGAATCAGCCGCCGGATATGGAACCGGCGATCCGTGCCATTGCCATGCCGGCCGACGCGAACGGCAACGGCGATATTTTCGGCGGCTGGATCATGTCGCAGATGGATCTTGCGGGCGGTAATGTGGCGTCCGTGGCCGCGCGCGGCCGGTTGGCAACGGTCGGTGTGAAGGAGATTGCGTTCCTGGTGCCGGTCGGCATCGGCGACGAGGTGACGTGCTACGCGGAAGTCACGCGCCTGGGCAACACGTCGATTACGACGAATGTCGAGGTCTGGGCGCGCCGGCGAAATGCCTTTGTCTACGACAAGGTGACGGAAGGCGAATTCACATATGTCGCCATCGACGACGCGGGCAGACCGCGACAGATACCGAGAGGGGCGTAGGCCAAATGCGCACACAAAAATCGGTGGTCCTGGCGTTGTTCTGCGCAGTTCTTGCTTGGACAGCGACAACCGACGCGCTGGCGGACCGGCCAAAGGTCGTCAACGCCCGGATCATTCTGCTGAACGAAAACAGTTACGAGTTTCAGGTGACCGTCGGTCATGTGGACACCAGTTGGGATCACTATGCCGACCGTTGGGAGATTGTCGGGCCGGGAGTAAAAATTCTCGGGACCCGCGTATTGTGGCATCCCCATATCGGAGAGCCGCTGTTTCTGCGTGTATTGCGCCCGGTCACCATCCCGCCCGGGGTGAAGGATGTGATCATCCGGGTGCACGACAAAAAGCATGGCTACGGACATGAAAAACTGATGGCGCTGCCGACTCCGGAAAATCGCGACACAGGCGTCAAATAAAAAAAGGGCTGCCCGCAGGCAGCCCTTTCCTGGTTGTCCCGTAAGCGTCCTAGACGCTGTAGTACATCGAGAATTCCACCGGATGCGGTGTGTGCTCGAAATTGTAGATCTCTTCCCACTTGAGCTCCATGTACCCTTCGATCAGATCTTCGGGGAAGACGTCGCCCTGGGTCAGGAAGTCGTGGTCGGCTTCGAGCGACTCGATCGCTTCGCGAAGACTGTGGCTGACCGTCGGTACGCCCTGCAGCTCTTCCGGCGGCAGGTCGTAGAGGTTCTTGTCCATCGCATCGCCGGGATGGATTTTGTTCTGAATCCCGTCGATGCCGGCCATCAGCATAGCGGCAAATGCGAAGTACGGGTTCGCCGTCGGATCGGGGAACCGGACCTCGACGCGCTTGCCATTCGGCGACGTCGCATACGGGATACGGCAGGACGCCGACCGGTTGCGTGCCGAGTAGGCGAGCAGAACCGGCGCTTCGAAACCGGGGATCAAGCGTTTGTAGCTATTGGTAGAGGCGTTGGTGAACGCGTTGAGCGCCTTGGCGTGCTTGATGATGCCGCCGATATAGTACAGCGCCGTTTCAGACAGGTCTGCGTAACCTGATCCCGCGAAGGTCGGCTTGCCATCCTTCCAGATCGACTGGTGAACATGCATGCCCGAGCCATTGTCGCCGATGATCGGCTTCGGCATGAACGTCGCCGTCTTGCCATAGGAATGCGCGACGTTGTGAACGCAGTATTTGTAAATCTGCACCCAATCGGCGACCTTCAGCAGGTCGTTGAACTTGATACCGAGCTCGTGCTGGCTCGGCGCGACCTCATGGTGGTGCTTTTCCGTGGTGACGCCCATTTCTTCGATCACGGTCAGCATTTCCGCCCGCAGGTCCGTCATGGAATCGACAGGCGGAACGGGGAAGTAGCCGCCCTTGGTGCCGGGACGATGGCCGATATTGCCGCCTTCCAGAACGGCGCCGGAATTGTAGTCGCCTTCTTCTTCGTTCAACGCGTAGAACGTCTGGTTCTGCGAGACGTCGAAGCGCACGTCGTCGAACACGAAGAATTCCAGTTCCGGACCGAACACGGCCGTGTCGCCGATCCCGGTCTGAGCGAGGTAGTTCTGTGCCCGTTTGGCCGTCGACCGCGGATCGCGGCTGTAGGGCTGGCCCGTGCTGGGTTCCAGAACGTCGCAAAACAGGATCAGCTGTTCCTGGGCGGCGAACGGGTCCATGACGGCCGACGAGCAGTCGGGCAGGAGCGTCATGTCGGATTCGTTGATATCCTTCCAGCCGGCGATCGACGAGCCGTCGAACATGATGCCGTCGGTCAGCATGTCTTCATCGACTGTGCCGACGGACTGGGCCGTGTGCTGCCATTTGCCGCGCGGATCGGTAAACCGGAAATCCACGTATTTTACGTTGTTGTCTTCAATCATCTTGAAGACGTTTTTCATGTCGTCCGCCATCGGTTTATTCCTTTCTGTGACGTGCGTCTTTCGGTGAAGTTCCGGCAGGCGTATTCGGAGGGCGGCATGCCATCCGTTATCGCCCGGCGGCTACTTCGAGCAGGATCAGATCGCTTCCGCGCCTTTTTCCCCGGTGCGGATGCGCAAAACCTCTTCGATATTGGATACGAAAATCTTTCCGTCGCCGATCCGGCCGGTATGAGCGGCCTGCTGGATCGCCTCGACCGCGTTTTCAACCAGATTGTCTTCGATGACGACTTCGATTTTCACTTTCGGGAGGAAATCGACGACATATTCGGCGCCCCGATAAAGCTCGGTGTGGCCTTTCTGCCGCCCGAAACCCTTGGCTTCGGTTACCGTGAGGCCCTTAACGCCGACGTCGTGAAGAGCTTCCTTCACTTCGTCGAGCTTGAACGGCTTGATAATCGCCTCGATTTTTTTCATGGTTTTCGCGCATCCCTGTTCAATCTGCGTCCGGTCAATCGACCGTATGCCGACGTTTCCCTTGGTTGCAGGATTCGTGCCAACTATGAGGCGGTTTGTAAAGCGCGGTTTTTCGGTATTCTCCGGGCATAGCGATGTTTGCGGCCCTATAAAAAGAATAAAAAACAGGCAAGGTGCCTAATTTTTAATCAATACAAAATGACACTTGTCAATTACCGAAAGGCGGCAGACCATATCCGGGTCGATTGTACTTGGGTTCTATCGCTAGGAGGTATGGCTATGCTGGTAGCGAGTATTCTTCAGAACAAAGGGAACGACGTGCTCACGATTTCACCGGATGCGACCATCCGGAACGCCGTGTCGATGCTAAAAGGACACGGCATTGGGTCGCTCGTGGTGTCCACGACCGGCCGTGACGTGGCCGGCATCCTGTCGGAACGCGACATTGTCGCCGCACTGGATGACGAAGGCGCAGGTCTGCTCGACCAACCGGTTTCGCACCTGATGAGCCGGGACGTGACGACCTGCAAACTGGCGGACACGTCGCAGCGGACTTTTGGAGATCATGACCGACCGCCGGATCCGGCATGTGCCCGTTGTTGACAACGGGGAATTGTGCGGGATGGTAAGCATCGGCGATGCGGTCAAAGCCCGCCTGGATGAGGTGACGCACGAAGCCGATGCGCTCAGGGAGTATATCGCTCACACCTGAATATACCCGTCAGGCGGCAGCTCAGTCGCCGCCGCCGTCGGTTTCGAGGTAGGTTTCGGACTTGTCCCATTGGGTTTGCTTGCCGCAGGCACGGCATTCGCTTGTGGCGCCCTGGATATCGACCCATTCAAGCACGAACCAGTCTTCGAAGGTGAGGCCGGTGTAGACGCTGCGACCGCAGTTCGAGCAATTGACGAGTAGTCTCGGCATTGTCCTTCCCTCCGTTTACCCCACATAGTCTGAACCTCATCCCCGGGAGGGTCAAACCCGCGATCTGGCGCACATACATGCCGTTATGCTAGGAACTGCGCCGGATTTGAAAGGGGATGATCGGCGTGAGCACCGGAAACAGCATTTTATCGAGCTACGGCACCACGATTTTCGAGGTCATGTCGCGACTCGCGCAGGAACACGACGCGATTAATCTGGGGCAGGGCTTTCCCGACGGGAACGGGCCGGACGACGTCGTCGAGGCAGGCGTCGACTACCTGCGCAACGGGGTGAATCAGTACCCGTCCATGTTCGGGCTTCCCGATCTGCGCCAGGCGGTCGCCGAACATGCCGCACGTTTCTACGGTCTCGATATCGACTGGCAGACCGAAACCATGGTGACGTCGGGCGGTACGGAAGCGCTTGGCGCATCGCTGCTGGGCCTCATCGAGCCGGGCGACGAAGTCATCCTGATCGAGCCGTTGTACGATTCCTACCTTCCCATCGTTCAGCGCGGCGGCGGGATCGCCAGGCTGGTGCGGCTCGAAGCGCCGGAATGGGAGCTGCCCCGCGCCGAACTGGAAGCGGCGTTCTCCGACAAAACCAAGCTGATTCTGGTCAACACGCCGATGAACCCGTGCGCCAAGGTCTTCGACCGCGACGAGCTCGAATTCATCGCCGCGCTTTGCCGGAAGCACGACGCTTTCGCGGTGTGCGACGAGGTATACGAGCACCTCGCTTTCGATGGCGTGCCGCATATCCCCATGATCACTTTGCCCGGCATGCGCGAGCGGACGGTGCGTATCCAGTCCGCCGGCAAGATATTTTCGCTGACCGGCTGGAAGATCGGCATGATCACGGCGGCGCCGGAGGTTCTGACTCCCATCGCCAAGGCGCATCAGTATCTGACCTTTACGACGCCGCCGAACCTGCAGGCGGCGGTCGCCTTCGGCTTGCGCAAGGACGATGCCTATTTCGAGCAACTGAACAGCGATATGCAGGCGCGGCGCGATCACCTTGCTGAGGGGCTGCGGGATATCGGCTTTGACGTCATACCGTGCCAGGGCACCTACTTCCTGACGACCGATTTCCGCCCGCTGGGATACAACGGCGTCGATACGGAATTCTGCAAGCATCTGACCGTCGAGGCGGGCGTTGCCGCGGTTCCCATCAGCGCGTTCTACACGTCTGGCGAAGAAGGGTATTTCGCCCGCTTTTCGTTCTGCAAAAAGGCCGAAACCATCGATGAAGCCCTCCGCCGGCTAAAGAGTCATTTCGGCTAAGGTATCTATCGTAGCGGGTTGACGGCAGCGGACGCCGGGGCTACTTAGAGCGCCGCTTCTTGCGGTGGCTGTAGCTCAGTTGGTTAGAGCACCTGATTGTGGTTCAGGGGGTCGAGGGTTCAAATCCCTTCAGCCACCCCATTCGCGCTCCCCGACAGATCAGGATCGGCAACGGCGATATTCATCATGCCCGCACATCCGAAACCTGACCGCCTCGTATTCCCGCTTCTGATCCTCGCCGTCATCACCCTCGGCCTGGGCGTTTTTCTGCCGGTCGTGGAGGTGCGGAATCTCGCCATCTTCTCGAGCCGGTTCTCGATCCTGGAAGCCTCGTGGGAGTTGCTGGTGGACGAGCAGTATCTGCTAGGAATCGTGGTGATCGTTTTCTCCATCGTGTTCCCGTTCGGCAAAATCCTGACAGCTTTCCTGGTGTGGGGCCGGTATCGCAAAACAGGCGATGTATCGCTGGCGTGGATTTCAAGGCTGGAATTTCTCGGGCGCTGGTCCTGCGCCGACGTGTTGCTGGTGGCTATGGCCATCGTCGTTGCTAAGGCGTCCGGCATTGCCGGGGCCACGATGGAAATCGGTATGTGGTTCTTCGCCGCGACGATCCCCCTGACGGCATTGGCGGTACATCGGGTTAAGAAGACGGCGTTTGCGGACTAGATATCCTCGCCCGGATATTCCAGCAGACCTTTCATGCCGTCGACGTGCCGTACCCGGTCGGCGCCCTTGACGATCTCCAGGGTCATCGAGCCGATTCCGTCCATGGTGAAGGTCATCTTCTGCCCCACCTGCGGCCATTTGTGGATGTCCATCGAACAGCCCATGCCGATAGTGCCGGTGCCGATAACGTCGCCCGGAAAAACGGTTTCGTTGTCGGAGACATACGCGACCAGGTGCTCGGCCCAGAAAGAACGCGGCTCGCCCGTGTTACCCTCCCACCAGGTTTCGCCGTCGACCACGATGCGGCAATCGATGTTGCGTTCGTCTATGGCGTCGGCGGTCACCAGGCAGGGACCCATCGGCGTGCAGAAATCCTTGCGCTTGTTGGGACCGAACGGTTCGCGTTTGTAGCCGTCGCGGCAACTGGGATCGATGAGGATGGTGTAGCCGGCGATATGGTCCTTCGCTTCCTCGAATGTCAGGTTCGAACCCTTTTTGCCGATCACGATGCCGAGTTCCAGTTCGAGGTCCAAGCGCTCGGTGTAGTAGGGGAAGGGCACCGGGTCCTCGGCGCCTGTGATGGTGTCGCAGTTACCCTTGTAGTAGGGCGGCGTGACGTACCAGTGCTCGGTTTTCAGAAACGGCACGTCGGCTTTCGACATGTGTGTCTGGTAGATCGAAAAATCGCGGAACGCGCCCGGACGCGGGACCGGGGCCAGCAGCTTTACCTCGTCGCGGGGAAAGACCAGCCGCTCGCCGTCGATGCCTTCCGGGTCGTCGTCTTCTTTCAGTCTGCCGGCAATCCATGCCGATGCCTGTTCCGCCGCCTCGCGGGATTTGTGCGCGCCTTTCAGCCAGCCGATCATGTCGGGCGGGCAGCGGACGTTCGCGATCTGGCGCGGTGTCGGTTCGTCGGTTTCGGTGGCGAGATAAGCGGTATAACACCCGGTCAGATCGGCGATGCGCCCGGTTTCGTCTCCGTCGACCGGTACGCCGATGCGCCGCGCCTTGCCCAGCGCCGTGTTGATTTCAAAACTGACGAGCTTCATTCCGGTTCTCCGTCTTTCCCTGTTTCGACATCATACAACGCGAAACTGCAATTCTCCGCCGTCACGGATCCGGCGACAGTTCTCGAATGCAATCCCAAGGCTGCGGTCGAGCGTTTCCGGCGTCAGCCAGGCGATGTGCGGCATCACGACCACGTTTGCCAGATCGAACAACGGATTGCCGGCGGGCGCCGGTTCGACCGTCACAACATCCAGCCCGGCAGCGCGCAGATGCCCCGTCCTCAGTGCATCGACCAGCGCCGCTTCGTCCACCAAACCGCCGCGGGCGGTGTTCACAAGCACCGCACCGGGTTTCATCGATCTGATTGCGGCTGCATCGAGCAGGCGTTCGGTTCGGGCGGTCAGCGGCAAATGGAGTGAGACGATATCCGATTCCGCCAACAGATCGGGGAGCTCCCGCCAGTCTGCGTCGGCATCCGGTTTCGGAGCGGTCGCCGTATATAATACCGTCGCATCCATGGCAGTCAGGATCGGTGCCAGAATGCGCGCGACATCGCCATAGCCGATCAGGCCCACGGTCCGCCCGGCGATTTCACCCAGCCCGTCGAACGCCTCGATATCGGCGGTCCAGCCGTCGCCCGCGCGCATGCGGGGATCGAAATAGGAGACCCGCCGCAATGCGCCGAGCATCAGCGTCAGGGTCATCTCCGCCACGGCGCGGGAATTGGTCCCCGGCATGTTGCAGACGGCGACGTTGTGCGCTTTCGCGGCGTCGAGATCGATGGTGTTCACGCCGACGCCGATCTTCTGGATCAGGCGCAGCTGTGTAGCATCGGCGATGACGCTCGCGGTCACCTGCTCAAGCACGTGCAGCAGGACATCGGCGTCTTTCATTTCCGCGGCGAACCGGTCCTTGTCGGCTTCCTCGACCACGACGAGGTTCAACCAGTCCGGTGCCGCCGCGTCTATCTGGCGCTGAAATCCCGGACTTGCCCGGTATTGCAGAACCGCCTTCACGTACCCGCCAGACGCGCCTTGTCGCCCAGCGCTTCCTCTATTCGAAGGATCTCGTTCCACTTCGCCATGCGTTCGGAGCGGGCGAAGGAGCCGACCTTCAACTGACCCGCATTCCAACCCACTGCGAGATGCGCGATGGTGATGTCTTCGGTCTCCCCCGACCGGGCGGAAACGACGGTCGCCCAGCCCGCTTTCGTGGCGGCTTCGAGGGCGGCCGCGGTTTCCGTAACGGTGCCGGCCTGGTTGGGCTTGATCAGGGCGGAATTGCAGATTCCCGCGTCTGCTGCATTCGCAATTCGCTCGGCGTTTGTAACCAGAAAATCGTCGCCGATGATCTGGACGGTTTCGCCGAATTGTTCGGTGAACGCCCGGAACGGCTCGGGATCGTCCTCGCCCAGCGGGTCTTCGATCGACACAATGGGATAGCGGTCGATCCAGCCGGACAGCAGATCGACCATGCCGTCGCCGTCCAGCTCACGTTTCTCGAGTCCAAGCGTATAGAGGCCGTTCCTGCCGAACTCGGAAGCTGCGATATCGAGCGAGATCGCAACGTCGTCCCCTGGCGTCAGGTCCGCGGTCTCGATGGCGCGCACCAGCATGTCGAGCGCCTCTTCGTTGGTGTCGAATTCAGGCCACCAGCCCCCTTCATCGGCGACGCCCCCGAGCTTGCCGGCATCTGCCATCAGGCGTCCGGCGGCAAGGTATACCTCGGCGATCATTTCCATGGCGTCGTCGAAGCTGTCCGCGCCGACGGGGACAGCCATGAAGTCCTGAATGTCGACCCGTCTCCCTGCATGCGCTCCGCCGCCGAAAATCTGGATTTCGGGCATGGGGATGCGCACATCCGCATCGCCCGCGAGATAGCGCCAGAGCGGTATGTTCTCGGCCGCTGCCGCTGCGTGGAGGACGGCCATGGAAACCGCGATCATCGTATTGCCGCCAAGCTTCGATTTGGTATCTGTATCGTCCAGGTCGATCATCGCCAGGTCGACCGCTTCCTGGTCGGAGGCATCCATACCGTCCAGCCTGGGGGCGATTTCGTCCGCCAGATTGTCGAGCGCGGTTTCGACGCCGAAGCCACCGAGATCTTCTCCTCCATCGCGCAGGTCTATGGCTTCATGCATGCCGCGCGACGCGCCGGCAGGCGCGATGGCACGGCCCGTCGCGCCGCCGGCGAGGGTGATTTCCGCTTCCACCGTCGGGCGGCCGCGGGAATCCCAGACGCGGCGTCCGGCGATCCGGGTAATATTGGTGGAGGCCATCAGGTCAGTTCTTTTCTGAAAGTTTCACGGAAACCGGCGAGCGTGGGAGGCGGGCGATTAAGACCGTTCCGAGCTGCCCGCCGCACGGTCTGTCGGTCGCGTTCCTCCGTGATGTACTCTACCGGCGACGTGCCGTCTATGCGGGCGAGCAGGAGTCCGGGCAACAGGGCGGCCGTCCGCGATTCCATGTCCGCCACCGGTTCCCACGTAACGTGTTTCAGATATCCGCCCGCCAGCGCATCGAAGCTGTCGAGATAGGCGTTTGTGTGAGCGGGTTTCCAGATGCATTTCAGCAAAAGGTGGTTGAGACAGAAGGCCAGATCGAATGCGGAATCGCCATACCATGCGCATTCGGCATCCAGAAAAACGGGGCCTTCGGCACCGATCAGAATGTTTTTCGGACTGACGTCGCCATGCACCAGAACCCGACGGGTCTTCGCTATGATCGCGGCAAGGCGGGTGAGGCGGTCGGCCATGTCCGGGCATGATTCCGCCGTCCGCAGCAGATAGGGTTCGATACGGATGGCGTGAAAGATATCGTCAGTGGCAAAGCGCGCGGCGATGGCCGTGTCGCCGGCCGTGGCGGCGTGGATACGGCCCAGCGCATCCCCGACCGCCGCCGCATGGTCGGGGTCGACGTTGCCGTCGCGAAGCTGTTCCTTCCAAACGGGATTCCGGGACGGTTCCAGGAACGTCATGGCGAACATGCCGGCGTTGCGGTCTTCGGCAAGTATATCCGAGACGGCATCGGGCACGATAGCGGCCGCCGTGCGGATCCAGTCCGCTTCGTTGGCATTGCGCTCGATCGGTGCGTGCCATTCCTTCTCGGTTTTCAGGGTCGGCAAAGCGCGCTTGACGCAGATCGTGTCGCGGTCCGTTTCGATTTTCCATATGTCGGAGGAGACGCCGCCGGTCAGCGGCTCCATTCCCGGCATTGTATCAGCATCGATCAATCCCGCGCGGCGGAGAAACGAGACGATGTCCGCAGTGTTCATGCCGCTGTGTCTCCGCGGCTTAGAAACACTCGTTCGATGATCCGGTAGGCGGGCAGGGTGAACAGCGTAATCATGATAATGCGAATAATATGATAGGCGGTCACGAGCGGCACGCCGAGATTAAGCACAGCGGCGGTAAGGCTCATCTCGGCCAGCCCGCCCGGCGCGGTGGCGGCTATCATGGCGGTGGCCACGATATCGGTCTCCCGGGCGATGAGCACGGCCAGGATCAGGGCGACCGCCATCATAATGAGCGTCGTGATCGCCGAACCCAGGATGACCCGGGGCGCGGTCGTCATGGCGCTCCGTTCGAACCGTTCGCCCAGTGCGATCCCGATGAAAACCTGCGCCGCGCTGAGCAGGTCGCGCGGCATGGCGGATAACGTGAACTCGAAGACGGTCAGCAGACTGGCGAAAATACAGGCGCCCAGCATCCAGCAATTGGGTAGCCGGATGCGATAGAGGGCGAGTGACGAGGCAGTACAGCAGGCCAGAAGGAGGGCAAGCCCCGCGTAATCGACTGTTGCCGCCAGCGGCACGAAAATATCGTCGCCCGTCTCGCCGAAGAACGTCAGCGCCGGCGGGATCGACAGGATGACGATTGTCACGCGTGTCAGCTGTGAGATCGTCAGCGGCACAGGCTGTGCGCCGAACCTGTCGCCCTGGGCGAGCATCTCGGCCATGCCGCCCGGAACGTTGCCGAAAAACGCAGTCGCACTGTCGACCCGGGCGACCCGCCAGAGGATCAGCGCGCCGACGCCGCCCAGCGCAATGGAGAGAACCGCAACCACGACCATCCAGGGCAGGTGGGAGGCGACGATCGCGGCCACCGTGGGTGTGAAGTAAAGCCCGATCGTTGTGCCGATGAAAATCTGGCCCGTCTGGCGGATGCCGCGAGGTCCCCGAATGTCGCGGCCCGCCAGATTCACGCCGGCGACGAAGAACAGCGATCCGAAGAACCACGGCAGCGGGGCGTCGACAAGCGAGAACAGCCACCCGCCCAGTACCGCCAGCGCGATTGTGGGTGAATTGCACAGGATATCCCGGACGGTTTCGGTCACACGTTTCATGGAGCGGTTAGAAGCCATGGCGGTTTGCCTGTCAAACCCGATTGATCCGCGCGCCGATCTCGCCATAGTAGGCGGACAAGGGGGAGAGACACGATGGATAGTTCGGATAATTCACTCGACGGCAAAGTCGCACTGGTGACGGGCGCGGGCGGCGGAATGGGTCGCAATCATGCCGTCATGCTGGCTTCGCGCGGTGCGGCCGTGATCGTGCTGGATCGCTACCAGGACGCGGCGGAGGAAACCGCAGGGCAGATCGGCGCCAGGGCGCATGCCGTAGCGACGGATGTAACCGACGTGCCGGCCCTACAGGCAGCCATCGCGACCGCGGCGAATGCAATCGGTCCGGTGGATATCCTGGTCAACAATGCCGGCATCGGCGGGCAGGGGCTGGCGATAGAGGACATCGACGAAGCGACATTCGACGCCATGGTGGCAGTGAACATGAAAGGATCGTTCTTCGCTACACAGGCCGTCGTACCCGGCATGAAGGAACGCCGTTACGGCAAGATCATCAACATATCGTCGAATTTCGCGATGGGCGGCGCGGCGTTTGCGTCGCACTACGCGGCGTGTAAATCGGCACTGTCGGGTTTCGTGAAATCCTGGGCGCGGGAACTTGCGCCGTGGAACATCGCCGTCAACGCGGTGGCGCCGGGTATTATCGAAACAGACATGACGCTGAATTCCATCGGCAAGGACCGGATCGAGGGCATGGCGGAGGATATCCCCATGGGACGCATCGGGACGCTGAACGATATTTCCTGGGCGGTTGCCTGGCTGGCGTCAGACGAGACGGATTTCATGACCGGTCAGGTTCTGTCGCCCAATGGCGGCGCGACCATCGTCGGGATTTAGAACAGGCCGGACATGAAAAAAGCGGGGCCGAAGCCCCGCTTTTCCCGGTAGCGGCCCGTCAGGGCCGTTCGTTATTTGCAGGGAAGCGGCGCATGCGCTTCCAGCATGGACCATTTCTTGTCTTTCATGGTCAGGATGTAACCCGGCAGCTGGGCATCTCCGACCTTGTCGAAGCAGATTCCGTCGCCGATCACCAGGTTGTCGTAGGTGAGGGTGCCGAGCGTGTCGCGAATAGCTGCACGTTCTGCGACGACCTTGGACGGGTCGCCGGTGACCTTGGCCGTTTCCATTGCCTTCTTCAGCACATACATCGTGTCATAAGCGCTGACGTCGACGTGATGGGGAAACGGCTTCGTGATCCCGAGTTTGGCCGCACCTTCCACGAATTTCTTCGTGAATTCCCGCGACTTGTCGTTGCGGTCGTAGAAGAAATAAGTGGCAAACACGGACCCGTCGCCGAGACCGGCGAAGCCTTCGATGATTTCCGGGTCAGCCCAGATCTGGCCGCCAATGAGGGGAGCGTTGATACCCTGACGACGCAGTTCCTTCAGCACGCGGATCGCCGGGCCGGTAATGGTGGCGACACCGATATAGTCGAGTTCCTTGCCCTTGAGCTGGGAAACCTGCGGCGCCACGTCGAATGCTTTCAGCGAGAAGCCGTAAGGTCCGCTGATATCGATTTTCTCTTTCTCGAAAATCGGCTTCATGATGAACAGACCGACGGCCTTCGAGACGACGTCATCCGTGCCGTACATAATCGCGATCGATTTCTTCAGCGCATTCCGTGCTTTGAGCGTCTTCACGACGCGCAGCATCTGGATGTATTCGCTCTCCGTCATGCGGAACGCATAGGCGAACTTGTCCGCCAGTTTCGGCGCCGACGAGGCGTTCGGGATCTGAACGATCTTTTCACGTTCGCCAGCGGCGAAGGCGACGCGCGCCTCGCTCGACGAAAACGGTCCGATGACCGCCAGCGCCTTGTCGTCGCGTGCGAACTTGCGAACGGCCACAACCGCCTGCTTCGGATCGCCCGCGGTATCGAATTTGACGATGCGGACCTTCTTGCCGTTGATGCCGCCGGCTGCGTTGATTTCGGCCGCGGCGATATCGACGGCGACCTCGGTCGTCTTGTTGATGGTCGAGTACAGACCCGTGCGGCCGTAGCTGAGACCGATGACGATTTCGTCGGCGGCTGTGGCGGGCGCCGGTCCCATGAATAGGCAGGCAGCCAGCGCGCCGGCACCGAGCATTGACGCTCTGAGTATGCGTTTCATTTTACTAACTCCTTCTTTCCCTGTCTGTTTGTCGGTTGAAAATAGCCCGAAATCAGCCGCCAAGATAGGCTTCTTCTAGGCGGCTGTCGTTCATCAGGTCGGATGAGGACCCTGAAAGCGCGACCGCGCCCAGTTCCAGCACGTATCCGCGTTTGGCGGTCGCGAGAGCCATATTGGTGTTCTGTTCGACCAGGATCATGGTCAATCCCTCGCGGTTCAGGTCCTCGATCAGACCGAAAAGCTGCGAGACGAGGATCGGACTCAGTCCCAGAGAGGGCTCGTCCAGCATCATGAGTTTCGGTTTGGCCAGCATCGCACGGCCGATGGCAAGCATCTGTTGTTCACCGCCGGACAGCACCGAGGCGAGCATGTGCCGGCGTTCGGCGAGATTGGGAAAACGGTCGTAGATCGCATCGGTTTCCGCGGTCACGTCGTCCGTCCGGCAATACGCGCCCATAAGAAGATTTTCGTGAACCGTCAGGCTGACGAAAATCTGGCGGCCTTCCGGAACCAGAACCATTCCCGCCTGCACACGGCGCGGCGCCGACCAGCCGGTGATATCTTCGCCATCGAAAAAGATGCTGCCGTCCGCTTTCTCGGTTCCGGACAGGGCTTTCAGGAGCGAACTTTTACCGGCGCCATTGGCACCCAGCACGGTGATGATTTCGCCCTCTTCAAGGGAGATGTCGACATCGCGAACCGCGTGATTTCGCCCATAGCGGACGTTTATGCCCTTTGCGTCAAGAAGCATCGGAGGTCTCTTTTGCCGGTTGAGAATCTTCGCGCCCGAGATAGGCCTCCAGCACGGCGGGGTTCTGATGAACTTCTTCCGGAGTCCCCTCGAATATCTTCTGGCCGAAATTGAGGACGACCACGTGATCGCACAGGTTTCGCACGAAATGCATGTCGTGTTCCACGACCAGTATCGTCACGCCTGACTGGGAGACCTGCTCCAGCAATTCCTGAAGCTGACGGGTTTCCACTTCATTCAGGCCCGCCGCCGGTTCGTCGAGAAGCAACAGTTTCGGTCGCGAGACAAGGGCGCGGACGACCTCGATACGTTTCTGAACCCCGTAGGGCAGATTGGCGACGACCTCACCGGGATAGCTGCCGATGCCGGCGTTATGAAGCGCGTCCTCGGCTTCCTGTCGCCATTTGTTTTTAGACAGCATGCCCAGCGGGAACATCAGATTGCCCAAGGACCGCGCCCGGGCATGCTGGCCCAGCATCACGTTCTCGATGGTCGACAAATGCGGCATCAGGCGGATGTTCTGAAAACTGCGGGACATTCCGTGGATGACCCGGTCCTGAGATGGAATTTGCGAAATCTCCATCCCGTCCAGAACGATAGAACCCTGATCGATGGGATAGACACCCGTCAGCAAATTAAACACGGTGGTTTTACCAGCCCCGTTCGGTCCGATAAGGGCGGTGCGGCTGCCACGCCGGACGTCCATGGAGACGTCGTCGATGACTTTCAGGCCGCCGAAGTTTTTCTGGATGCCGGTTATGTTGAGTACGTTGTCTGACATCGCCGCTTACTCCGTTTCGCCGGTGTCTTTCCGCCGCCCGGCCAAAGCCGATGCGACGCGATCCTGCATGGTTCTCGTTACGACGCCCTCAGGACGGATCACCATCATCAGAACGATAAAGGCGCCGAAGAAAATGAAGCGGCTGTCCGCCAGCCAGTCGGAGCCGATCTCGATGGCGAGATTGCGGATCAGTTCGGGAACCACGGTGAAAAATATCGCGCCGACCAGCGGCCCCCAGGCCGTCTGGGTTCCGCCGAGCAGCACATACAGCAGGATGTAGATGCTCAAAAGAACGTTGAAAGCCTGCGCTTCGATGTAGTTGTAATGATGCCCGTACATCGCGCCGCCCAGACCCATCAGCATCCCGCCGACGGTAAACGCGGCAACTTTTGCGAGACGCACGTTCACGCCGAACAGGACCGATACGCTTTCGTCGTCGTGGATGGATCGCAACGCGAGACCGAGACGGGTCGACATGAAATAAAAACTGAAAAGCGTAACGCCGATGGCAGCGATGACCACAATTTCCACGGCGGCATGATCGTCCACCGGCATGCCGGCCGCGGCGCCCAGGAATTCCATGTTGATGGTCAGGCCGGACACGACCTCGGCAAAGGCGAAGGTTGCCAGCACCATGTAAACGCCACGCGTCCGGAGGATCGGAAAGGCGATCGCGAAACTGATGGCGCCGGTAAACAGCATGGCCATCACCACGCTCAGCGGCATTGAAACGCCCAGCCCGTCGGACAGGTTGAACCATCCGCTGGCATAAGCGCCCAGGGTGATGAATCCGGCCGCGCCCAGATTCAACTGGCCGGAAGCCGCTGGCAGGAAAATGCCATAGGCGTAGATGATGCTGAGGCACAGAATGATGAGCTGTGATTCGAGATAACCGCTCATCTCAGAATTTCCCTTTGCCGATGGCGGAGTGACCGAACAGGCCGGTCGGTTTGAAGATAAGAATAATCAGGAGCAGCCCCCAAATCGGGACTTTTACGAAATCGGCCCCCACGATATAGATCGAGAAGACCTCGATGATGCCGACCATCAGTCCTCCGATCACGGCTCCCCAAACGTTGCCGAGGCCGCCAAGCACCATTCCGGCAATGGCGACCGTGGCGACGGTGTCGCCGATATAGGCATCCACGGTCGTGTAATTAATCGTGAAAAGAACGCCGGAAATCGCACAAAGCAGCCCTGTGATCACATAGACGATCGGCACGATGCGCAGGACGTCGACACCCATCAGCGTCGCCGTTTCGGGTCGTTCCGCGATCGACCGGAGCGCACGCCCGAGCTTCGTGCGGCGGATGATGTAGTTCAGCGTAAACACAATACCTAACGACAGGACGAGGCTGATCACCTGTGGGTAGCTGAAAAGCAGACTGCCTATTTTAAACGTTGCGTCCCCAAAAGGAGATACGACAGTCAGCGGATCCGAACCCCAGGCGCTGATAACGGTATGTTCGAAAGCAATCAGGAAGCCGAGAGAACTGACCAGGGGCAGGGCATGTTCCGTGGCGTCCCCGTATTTTGCTTTCATGTAGCGGTACGTAAACCGCTCGATCACCAGAGAGGCCAGCGAGACCACGATAATTGCGATCAGCACGCCCGCGACCCAAAGGTTCGCTTCGCCAAATACGCCGAGCAGCGTCTCGTTCCCGAACGGCAGGTTTCCCGTCATGGTCGCCCACATCATCATGGCGGCTACCATGAAAAGGGCAGGGATGGTGAAGTTCAGGAAATTGAGCATGCCGATGATCAGCGTGAAGGCGACCGCCACCATCACGTAAAGACCGCCGAGCATGAGGCCGTTGATGAGTTGTTGCAGGATCAGCATTTGAAAGGTCGAGCCGTATGGTTATCGGAGTTTCGTATAGTTTCTGGTCCGGGCATTTGCGGCCACCCATTCCACGCGGGAGCATGTTCAGATTTGTTATCTCCCTGTGGCCCTAATTTGATCGGTTGGCAGCCGCGATGCAAGGCTGACCCGGAAAGAATTCTGAATTAGGCCAAGCGTCGGCAAATCTTACACATTCTGCACCGGAAAAACCGGGGAGCTTCCAAGTCATTGGTTTCAAACCGGAAAATTTTCCGGCACGGAAATTGCATGGCATCGTCCGATATAAGAAATTCTGCCTCAGGAGAGTTGGCGTTGTCTAAGTTCAAGTGGTTTTCGGGATTGGTTGTCGCGGCGGGTGTCGCCGCCGGCGCGGCGGGTGCGGCCCAGGCATCCACGGTTTATCTGGTGTCGAGCACGAATGTCGTGCATTGCGGCACCGCTCCGCACGGGCTGTGGACCGGGCAGCAGAATTTCTCAAACGGCGGGTCCTGTGGCAACTACTACGACATTTCGCCGGGCACGACGCTGGTAATCAACGACGACGATGCCGATCCGCTGAACTGGAGCGGCACGCTGGACGGGTTCGCCGTCAATCCGCAGGGCTTGCAGGCCGAGATACACCTGACGCTGTCCGATTTTGCAGAGACCGCGAAGTACAAGACAGAAAACGGCGTCGTGTACGACCAGAACACCGACACGCCGGACATCGACTTCTTCCAGAACGTCGTCGGCACCATCGAAATCGATAACGTCACCTACACCGTCGATCCCGCCGACCCGGTTCCCGGAGGATATTCGTTCCAGTGGGGTCAGGGCGCCAACGCCAAGGATGCCAGCGAATTTGGCGGCTCGGTCTGGTTGAACATTCTCGATCCCAATGGCCAGCGCCTGTCGGGACACTGGGACCTGAACCTCACCTTCGAAGCCGTGACGACAACCAACGACGTTCCGGAACCGGGTAGCCTCGCCGTATTCGGCCTGGGCCTGATCGGTCTGCACTTCGCACGCCGCCGCCGGTCGCGCAAATAATGACGTGTTAAGTAACCTCCCATGAAAAAGGCTCCCCTCGGGGAGCCTTTTTTGTGTTCAGGATTTTTTCTTTTGCCGACCCTTTAACTGAATATCCGGCGTCTGCGTACGTCCTTTCCGGCGCTTGGTCGGGATGTGGCTCTCGTGGTTCTTGATATACCATTTGGCGATTTCCTCGCGCGTCGTGAACCAGACATCCGGGAACTGCTGTGCGTATTCGATAAATTCACGCACGCAGCGGGCGCGGAAGGGCTGACCGACCACATGGGGATGCAGACCCAGATTCATCAGCCGGCCGCTCTCGGCGCCTTCGCGGTACAGGGTGTCGAACTGTTCCTTGAACACGTCGACGGCTTCGTCGGTGGTGTTGCCGCGGCGCATGAAGATCATGAAATCGTTGACCTCGTTCGAATAGGGGATCGAGACCAGCGGACCGTGATCGGTGTGGATCAGGTAAGGCTGATCGTCGTTCAGGTAGTCGGTGGTGTAGAGCAGCCCCTGTTCGGCAAGAATATCCGCGGTGGTCGGGTTGCCGCGCAGCGACGACGACAGCCAGCCGGTGGCTTTTTTCCCCACCACGTCCTCGTAGACTTTCAGAGTTTCGAGGACGAGTTCGCGCTCGCCTTCCTCGTCGAAGTAGTAGTTCGTCAGCAGGTCGGACTGGACGTAGTTGTGGGCGACCAGTTCCCAGCCCATCTTGACGCAGTGTTTGACCGCCTGGGGGCGTTCCAGCCCCATCTTCGCGTTCATCGTGCAACTGACCGGGATGCCGGCTTTTTCTGCGATGTCGAACAGACGCCAGATGCCGACGCGCTGGCCGTATTCGCGCCAGGTGAAGTTCGGAAGGTCGGCGACGTTGCCGGGCAGGGGGTCGGGAAGAATGGCGGGGCCGCCGGCATAATAGGCGTCCTCGGTGTCGCGTACGAAATCCCAGTATTCGAGATTGAATGTGACGATGATCGCCAGACGCTTGCCGTCTGGCCATTTGAGCGGCTTGCGTTCCGGCATCGGTACGAAGTCGTAATACATGATTGTCCCCTGTTCGTTGTGTTGCCGGCTCTTTGTAGACGATCGGCTCACATGAAAAAAGAAAATCGGTTATAGTTCCGCCGGTTCAACGATGGAGGCGGGAATGGCGACGCAGAATTCAAAGGCGACGGTTTCGGATACCGACGGAATGCTGCCCGCGGCGGAAATTTTCGTCACACGGGTTCGGTCATTGTTCGAAGAGGGCCGGGACGAGGAAGACATCTGGTCGACGGCCTGCGAATACCTCCGGGAACTGCTGGACGACGAAGAGCTCAAGACGCACGCCGACACCTGGCCAGACAGCCTTTCGGTCGAAGGCAAGCCCGGCAACCTTCTGTTCTACGAAGATCCCGATTACGGATTCGTCCTGAACGCCCTGATCAAGGCGCCCGGACTGAAGACTTCTGTCCACGATCACGGCAAATCCTGGACGCTGTACGGCGTGCTTGAGGGCGGGGAGACAGTCGTCCGGTTCGACCGGATCGACGATGGACCGCAGGTGCCGGACAGGGCGGAAGTGCGTGAGGCCGGGGCTCACGACGTGGTGCCCGGCTACATCGATTTCGTGCCGCCCTGGGAAATTCATCAGGAACACAATACCGATCAGCGGACGATCGGATTCATTGTCCGCAGCCAGCGCTCCGGCACGTTCGTGCAGAACAGATTCAACCCGGAAACCGGCGCCGTCGATCAGTACGACGGCCCGGTTCAGATGCCTTATAAACTGGGCTAGAGAGGCTTCAGCCTGTCCGCTTGATCAGGTGATAGCCGAAATCGGTTTCGACGACGCCACTGGTCGCGCCGACGTCCAGCGTCCAGGCCGCGTCTTCGAATTCCGGCACCATCATACCTTTGCCGAAACTGCCCAGGTCGCCGCCCTGGGCGGATGACGGACAGTCTGAATGCGCGCGCGCGGCTTCGCCGAAATCGCCACCGCCGTCGATCTCTGCCTTGATTTCTTCGATTTTCTGCTTGGCGTCGTCCTGCGACCGGGTTGCTGTGGAACGGAGGGATCCGTCGTACATCAGCAGTATGTGCGAAGCCTGTATCTGATCTGACATTTTTTGTTTTCCTTTCGAATACTCGGGCAGGTTGCCTACCATCCCTGCACGGGCACAAGACTACGCGTATCGCCCGCTCACGGCCACCCCCCGAGGCGGGCTAAATCGTCTTTTGTATCCAGATCGAATGCGAGTCCGGGCCTTCGCAAAATACCGATCGGGTGTCCGGCGGCGGCGGCGGTTTCTTTGTGCCGGGCGAAGCTGTCGGGGCCGAATTGAAAATCGATGGCGCGCGGCACGGGCAGGGACAGGGCATTGGTGCCGCGACCGCTTTCGTCCGGCGCGATGGCGATGACGTCGGAGACCGACAGCAGGACGATGTCATCGACGGACAGGTCCGGCAGGTCGGCGGCAACATATACCGTCCGCGTCGTCTCCAGCCCTGTGCAGACTTCGGCGAGACCGGCGTTCAGTCCGTGGCCCGACTGCGTAAAAAACTTCGCGCCGAAACGGCGGGCCAAATCACCTATCTCCGGGTCGGGGCTGACCGCCCAACGGACCGCATCGGGCAGCGCATCCCGGATCACCGCCAGGGTCCGTTCGGCAAGATAGGAGTTAAGTGAGTGGCGCTCGTCCGACGACAATGCTCCGGCCAGCCGGGTCTTGCCCTCGCGGAGCCCCTTGATCGGAACGACGATGTTGACCGGCTCAGTCACGCAATTGCCTTGCGAACGCCAGCGTTTCCTTGGCCAGCGATTTTCGGACCTCTTCCGACTTCATGATCGTATCCGTCACCAGAACGCGAAACCCGGCCGCCTCCAGCTTCGCCTGTTCGGGCCTGTCCAGGGTATCGACGACGATCCCGTCCGCGAGGCCGCGATAATGCTCGGCGACGGATGCGACTGAGGGAACGGCCCCTAGCTCCGACATCATCTTGGCGGCCGGCCCCTTGATGGCCATGCCGCCGACGATCGGAGAGACAGCGACGACCGGAATGTCCGACATGAGAAGATCGCGGATGCCGGGCAGGGCAAGGATCGGGTCGATGCTGACATAGGGGTTCGACGGGCAGACGATCACGCAGTCGATCTCGGCGCCCTCGATTGCCTCGCGCAGAGGGGGCGACAGCACCGCCTCCGTTGCACCGTCAAACCGGAAACCGGTGACGGCCGGTGCGCATTGCAGCTTCACGAAGTAGTCCTGAAAGGCCAGATCGCCATCGCCGGTTTCGACAACCGTCGGGATCGGGGCGTCGGAGACGGGCACGATCTGGTGTGCAATCCCGAGCCTGGCGCTCAGGCCTGCTGTCACGGCGGACAGGGTTTCGCCGGCCGCCAGGCGCCGGGTGCGTTCCAGATGTGTCGCGAGATCGCGGTCGCCGAGCCGGAACCAGGCGGGGCCGCCCAGAGTTTCAAGGGCGTCCATCGCGTTCCAGGTTTCGTCGCGTATGCCCCAGCCGGTCTCCGGATTGGCGAGCCCGGCGAGCGTGTACATGACGGTATCGAGATCGGGACAGATGCGCAGCCCCAGATGGGTGAAATCGTCGCCGATATTGACGGCCACGATCAGGTCTTCCGGCGGCAAAACCATCGTCAGCCCATGCGCCATCCGGGCGCCGCCGACCCCGCCTGCGAGCGCCAGGCAGACCATGTCAGGTAAACAGGTCCTGGTTGCGCGGCCGAACCAGGTCGGCGGCAGTGCCTCCGCCGTTGTTCCAGTCCAGTCCCCGTACCCTTACCGCGGGCAGGCTTTCGTCGCCCTGTCCCATAAGCAGCGATGCCGCCGATGCGATTTCGTCGGCCAATGCGATCTCGCTCGACTGCAGAACAACGCCCGCCCGATCGCGCTGTCCGCGGCGGTCGAGCAAAGCCGCTATGCCAGAGCATCCGATGGCCGTGCCTGTCGTGCCGTTACGCCACGCGCGCCCCATGCTGTCGTTGATGATGACGCCGACCGCCGCGCCGGTGGCGTCCAGAATGCCGGCCGCGATCGCGGCGGCGGACGCATCGGCGTCTGCGGGCAGAAGTATGGCGGTTTCGTTTGTGCCGGCGTTCGACAGATCGATCGCAGCATTGGCGACAACGCAGCCGTTGCGGTGACGGGCGATAATGAGGCCGGGACGCTTGCGCACGATTTCGCTCGATTCCCGCAGGATCAGCTCTACCAGACGCGGGTCTTTTTCGGTCTCGGTGGCGAGAGAAATGGCTTCCTCCGATGGCGAAACATCCGACAGCCCGATCGATCTGCCCTCCGATTTCGATACAATTTTCTGGGCGATGACGAGGATGTCGCCGTCTGCCAATCCGTTGCCCGCGCGTTCGAAGCCATCTACCAGAATTTGCGGTAACGGATCGCCGGCCTGAATTTCGGGAAGGCCGTCAGGAGCGAATAATTCCAGCCGGCGGGCGGATGCGGGCACGTCTTCTGATCCAGGTTGAGAAAGCGGCGGCAATCGTATCCCTTTCGACGGCGATAGAACAGCCGGGGGTCGAAAGTCGCGGTAAACCGGGATACGATAGGGACACGCAGTCAGGGAATTCAGCATGCCATACGAACAGCGCGGTTATCACGATATCGGCGGCGATCCGCGTCACGCGGCGCCGGTAGCGTACGTCTCGTCACCGCCGCCCGGTTGGGCGCATCTGACCGACGCTTTGCGTAATGCGCTGGGTGACCGGTACCGGCTCCACGAGCAGCGCCGCAAGATCGAGGAGCTGGGCGAGGACGTTTACGACAGCGTCACCTATTACGAGATCCGCGTGATCGCCCTGCTGGAGATGGCAGTCGAGCGCGGCTTCCTGACCCGCGAGGAAGTGGACGCGCGGATGGCGGAAATCAAAAACAATCGGAGTGCGTGAAATGAAACCGGGATTCGAAGACCATTGCTGGGCGGATATCGTGCCCGACGAAATTCTGAAAGTGTACGAGCCCTATCACCGGGACGTTTATGTCGGCGACCGGCCGGCGTTGCTGGCGATCGACCTGTACAACCTTGTCTACAAGGGCGGCGCGAAAGATCCGCACGAATTGATCGAAGAGTATCCCAGCACCTGCGGCCGATATGCCTGGGACGCCATAGAGCCGACGAAGCAGCTATTCGCCGCCGCGCGAGGCGCCGGCATTCCCGTGCTGTATACGACGGCGCCTACAACGTCCGACGTGGTCGCGACCAATCGGCAGGCGGGTCTGGGCACCACGGATAGCGATTATGAGATTTACGAAGCCTTTGCGCCCCAGGAAGGCGACATCATGATCGTCAAGGAACGGGCGAGCGCATTCTACGGCACGCCGATCCTGCCGGAACTCAACCGCCTCGGTATCGGCAGCCTGATCGTCTGCGGTGAAAGCACGTCGGGCTGCGTGCGGGCATCCGCCGTGGATGCCTATTCAGCGGGGTATCATGTTTCCATCGCCGAGGAATGCGTGTTCGACCGGTCGATTCTGTCGCACAAGGTCAATCTGTTCGACCTGCATCACAAATACGCCGACGTGATGCCTACATCGGATATCGTGGCGCACCTCGAAAACAACCGCGCCGCGGCATAGAAAAAGCCCGGCGGCGAGCCGGGCTTTTCGGTGTTCGGTTGGAGTGCGTGACCCGGCGTTACACCATGATCGCGACCAGCAGGAAGGTGCTGGCGACCGCGGCCACCGAGCTGCCGATATTGACGTTGCGGTGGATGCGTTTCGCGCGTTCGCGGCGCAGATCGAGAATCCGGGACGCGGCCTTGGCTTCTTCCAGCGCGACGCGACGCGCTTCGCGTTCGTGAAGCTCGTGTTCCAGCAGGGCGACGCGCGATCCGATGACATCGCGCAGTTCGGTATGCGACATGCGGCGCAGCCGGTCGAACCCCTGCATCATTTCTCCCACCAGGTCGTTTTCGCCGATCTGGTTTTCGGGCTGATCGTCCTCGTTATTGGCGATCATGTCGGCCGGCATGGGAATGCCCTGCGGAAGGGCTTCTACGACGGCTGCTTGCATTTTTTGTCTCCTGCGACGTAAGTGTCTGCAGAGACCGATGCAGGAACCGTGCCAGAAGATTAGTTTCGATAAAACAATGCCTTAGCATTCTTCCTCGACGTTTTCTCCTGGCGGGTCCGGTCAATGATGCCGTCCGTACGGCAGGAATTGCCGCCTATTTCCCTTCGAATGTCGGGTCGCGCTTCTCCAGCATCGCGGTCACGGCTTCCAGATGGTCGTCGGTGCTGTGGCAGATCGCCTGCAACGCCGCGCAGTTGTCCAGAAAATCGAACAGTCCTGAACTCAGCGACTGGCGCAGCAGAGATTTCAGCATGCGCGCGGTCACCGGCGGCCGGGCGGCGATCGTCTCCGCCAGACCCATGACCCGGGGCATCAGTTCGTCCGGCGCCACGCATTCCAGCGCAAGCCCGATTTCGGCGGCCTCTTCGCCACCGACTATCCGGCCGGTGAAAATCAGTTCCGCGGCGCGCTGCAGTCCGACCCGCCGCGGCACGATCCACGCGCCGCCGTCGCCGGGTATGATGCCGACATTGATGAAGGTTTCGCCAAATTTCGCCTTCTCCGAGGCAATGACGATGTCGCAGTAAAGCGCGAGGTCGCAGCCGGCGCCGATGGCCGGCCCCTGAACGGCGGAGATCGATGGAATGTCCAGCGTGTAAAGCGCCTTCGGCACCTTCTGGATACCTTCGATGTAGCCGCGGCGCGTGCCGGCAGGGCCGCCGCCGAAGATGCCTTTCTTGTCCTTCATGTCCTTTATGTTGCCGCCCGCGGAAAAAGCGGATCCTTCCGCCGACAGAACCAGCACGCGGGCCTCCTCGCTGAGTTGCGTGCGTTCGATTGCATCCACCATCTCGTCGGTGAAATCCTGTTCCGAGAACGCATTGCGGATATCGTCCCGGGCAAGCACAAGATGTGCGATCCCGTTTTCGATGCTAAATTTGATATTGGTGTATTCCATAACGACTTGCCCCTTTGCGTGAAATTGCTTCGCGGATAGGCGGGCGGCCCCGTCGAGTCAAGCGCGGGGAGAACAGGACGGCGAAATTGGACGATCACGTATTGCTGACGGTCGGTGAGATGTATGCCGCGGATGCGGCGGCCATCGCAGGCGGCGTTTCCGGCGACGCGCTGATGGAAGCGGCCGGAAGGACGGCGGCGGACGAGATTCGTGCGCGCTGGGCCAGTCGCCCGGTGGCCGTATTGTGCGGACCGGGGAACAACGGCGGCGACGGTTTCGTCATCGCGCGCCATCTGGCAGACGCGGGCTGGCCCGTATCGGTGTATCTGCTGGGAGAACGCGAGGCACTTGCCGGAGACGCCGCTTTGCACGCCCGGCGCTGGTCGGGGAACGTTCAGCCTTTGTCGCCGGATGCGCTGGATGGCGCCGAACTGGTGGTCGATGCCGTGTTCGGTGCCGGTCTCGCCCGACCGCTGGCCGGCGTCGTGCTGGAAACCGTCAACCGTATTTCGGAAACCGGAGTCCCATGCGTTGCGATAGACGTGCCGTCGGGCGTCCATGGCGACACCGGAATGGTACTGGGTGCGGCGGCACGCGCCGAACTGACCGTGACTTTCTTTCGCCGCAAGCCGGGACACCTGCTGATGCCGGGACGCGATCGCGCCGGCAAAGTCGTCGTTACCGATATCGGGATACCGGACACGGTTCTTGCCGATATTGCGCCGTCTCTGAGGTCCAACCATCCCGGTACGTGGGGCGACACATTCCCGTGGCCGGGCACCGAGGATCACAAATATACCCGCGGTCATGGCGTGATCGTCGGCGGTGCTTCGATGAGCGGCGCCGCGCGGCTTGCGTCCATGGCGGCGCGCCGGACGGGCGCCGGGCTTGTGACGGTCGCGGCGGATCCGGAGGCGCTTGGCGCCTACACCGCGGATCAGCCGGGGCTGCTGACCCTGCCTTTCCGGACCGCCGAGGAATTCGCCGGCATTCTGGAAGACGAACGAAAGAATGGTGTCCTGGTCGGTCCCGGCGGCGGGGTCAGCCGGACGACCCACGATATTGTGCTGGCCGCCGCAGGACGGGACCGCAGCCTCGTGCTCGACGCCGATGCGTTAACGTCGTTTCAGGAAGACCCGGCGGAACTTTTCTCGGCGATCAACGGAACGCCCTGCGTGCTGACGCCGCACGAAGGCGAATTTTCGCGCCTCTTCAGAATGACCGGAGACAAACTGACCCGGGCGCGCAAGGCGGCCGAAACGGCCGGCGCAGTTGTTCTGCTGAAGGGTGCGGATACGGTCATTGCCGCCCCGGACGGGCGCGCGGCGATCAATGAAAACGCGCCGCCCACTCTGGCGACCGCCGGGGCGGGAGATGTGCTGGCGGGGACGATCCTCGGATTGCTGGTTCAGGGAATGCCGCCCTTCGAATCCGCCTGCGCCGCTGCGTGGCTCAATGGAGACGCGGCGTCGGTGCTGGGTCCCGGTCTGATCGCGGAAGATCTTCCGGCCGCGTTCCCCCAGAGCCTTGCCGGTCTGTCAAAAAGGTTGGACGTCAATTAACCTTTGTTAGCCCCGGGGGTAGCTGCTAGAACGGGCTCCGCGCACGTAAAACGTGTGTGGATAAGCGCAATAATGATTGGAAAACAGTGCATTAGGGGAGTTGCATTAACCGTTTGTTAAGGTTGGTGTGTAAACCGTAACGTGGGAAATAGGGGGGAACTGGTTTGTCTGCGGAGAAGCAGGAAGTCATGGGTTGGCTCAGAAGTGACTCTGGACGCGCGCTGAGCAGTTTTTTCTTCAAGCGCGGCAGCAGGCTGGAATACGTCCGGCCGGGCTCGACCTTTCGGCGCGTTCAGCGCGACGGACTGGTCGAAACTGCGCAGGTTCTATCCGTTGGCACGGATTCCTACGGAATTCCGCATGTACGTTTTCAGGTCAGTTTTCGACGCCCCAACCGTAACCAGTTCGACGGCGGCGCCCGCATGCTGGCGCTGAAATCCTTTGCCGATCAGTACCGTGAGCGGGTGTCCGCGCAGGAAGCGGCAAGCCTCTGAGTCACGTCTTCAATCCGCTTGCAACGGCAGGGCGGTTTCGTATTTCACCCGGTTGAGCGCGAAGCTCGACTTGATGCTGGCCACGCCCGGAATGCGGGTCAGGTGATCCTTCAGAAATGCCTCATAGTCGGATACGTCCGGCACCACGATACGCAACAGATAATCTGAATCGCCCGTCATCAGATAGGCCTCCATGACCTCGGGGCGGCCCGCGATGACGCGCTCGAATGTTTCCAGCGCGGTTTCCACCTGACGCTCCAGCGTCACCTGGACGAATACGCTGAGCGAAAATCCGGCGCTTCCCTGATTCAGGATCGCGGCGTAGCGGTCAATCACGCCTGCGTCTTCGAGGTCGCGGACCCGCCGCAGGCAGGGAGACGGGGACAGGCCCACCGATTTTGCGAGTTCGACATTGCTGATGCGTCCGTTGCGTTGCAACTGGTCAAGGATGCGGCGATCGAAGGCATCAAGTTGAATATCAGGCATAACTGCGCACCATTATCGAATTCTACGCAATAATATTGCGAATATTATCGAATCCGGCAAGTGATTTGCAAGAAACCATGCTCAACAAAGAGCTATCGTTGCCGAGGTATTGTAAAGGATTGCGGACATGGCCAACAAACTGAGACTGGTCGATACCCCGGATACACACGCGGTTGCGGACTCGAGCATGACGGCGCTGCGCGCGCTGGAACGCAAGGTGCTGTGGCTGTCGAGCTGGATGATCCACAACGCGAACCACATCCGGGAATCGCGCGACGGGCTGAAAGTCGGCGGGCACCAGGCTTCGAGCGCGTCGGTGGCTACGATGATGACGGCGCTGTATTTCGACGTACTGGGGCCGCAGGACAGGGTGGCCGTGAAACCACATGCGTCGCCTGTATTTCATGCGATCCAATACCTGCTCGGCAACCAGACGCGGGAAAAGATCGAAGGGCTCCGGGCATTCGGCGGCGCGCAATCCTATCCGTCGCGAACGAAGGATACCGATGACGTGGATATTTCCACCGGCTCGGTCGGGCTCGGCGCGGCGCATACCGTTTTTTCGTCACTGGTTCAGGACTACGTGCGGCTGAAGAATTTGTCGCCGGAAGGATTGCGCGAAGGGCGCATGATAGCGTTGGTCGGCGATGCCGAGCTTGACGAAGGCAACATGTACGAAGCCCTGCTCGAGGGCTGGAAGAAGGATATCCATAATGTCTGGTGGGTAATCGACTACAATCGTCAAAGCCTCGATTCCGTCATTTCCGACCGGCTGTTCGGCCGCATCGACCAGTTGTTCGAAAACATGGGCTGGCGGGTGGTGACCATGAAATACGGCAAGCTGCTGGAACAGGCGTTCGCCGAGCCGGGCGGCGACGCGCTGCGCAACTGGATAGATACCTGTCCGAATTCGCTGTATTCGGCGCTGACCTTCAAGGGCGGCGACTCCTGGCGTGAATATCTGAAGCGTGACCTGAAAGGCGTGGCCGGCATCAAGACGCTGCTCGACAGCCATGACGACGACGCGTTGCACAAGCTTATGACCAATCTGGCCGGCAACGATCTTGAATCCTGTCTTGAAGCCTTCAAAGGCGTAACCGACGATGCTCCAACCTGTTTCATCGGGTACACGGTGAAAGGGTTCGGTCTGCCTTTCGCCGGTCACAAAGACAATCATGCCGGCCTGATGAACCCTGAACAGATGGACGATTTCCGCGCGGAAATGAACATCCCGAAGGGCGAGGAGTGGGAGCGTTTCTCTGGCATCGACATGGACCTGGGGGAACTCGAACGGTTCCTCGCGAACGTCCCGTTCGCGCAGGAATATCCCCGCCGCTACGAGACGCCGCGCATAAACGTCCCGTCGCTCAATATCCAGCGGCGGCCTAAAATGTCGACCCAGGATGGCTTCGGCCGCATCCTGAACGAACTGGCGCAGGGCGACAGCGAACTGGCGGACCGGATCGTGACCACTTCGCCCGATGTGACGGTATCGACCAATCTCGGCCCCTGGGTAAACCGGCGGGGTATCTTCAGCCGGTCCGAAACATCGGACACGTTCGCGCAGGAAAGTGTCGTTTCCGCGCAGAAGTGGCAGATGGCGCCGGAAGGCCAGCACATCGAACTTGGCATCGCCGAAACAAACCTGTTCCTGCAGCTCTCCGCGCTTGGCCTGTCGAGCAGCATGTTCGGCGCGCGCCTGCTGCCGATCGGCACCGTCTACGATCCGTTCATCCGCCGCGGTCTCGATGCCATGCATTACGGCTGTTACCAGGATTCCCGCTACATGCTGGTGGCGACCCCGTCGGGAATCACGCTGGCGCCCGAAGGCGGTGCGCACCAGTCGTCGGAAACGCCGCTGATCACACTGGCGCAGCCCGGCATGGCGGCGTTCGAGCCGGCTTACGTGGACGAACTGGCCGAAATCATGCGCTGGGGTTTCGAATATATGCAGGCGGACAACGGGGGGGCGGTGGCCCTGCGGCTGTCCACACGCATCCTGGAACAGCCTGACCGGGAAATGACCGAAACGCTGCGTGCCGAGGTCACGGCCGGCGCTTACTGGTTGCGCGAACCCGAACCGGGCAGCGAACTGGTCATCGCCTGCACCGGCGCGATCATGCCGGAGGCGATCTCGGCCTATGACGATATCGTCGAAGACATTCCCGGCGCCGGCCTGCTGGCGATCACCTCGGCCGATCGCATCCACGTCGACTGGATCGCCGCCCGCCGGGCGCGGATGTCGGGGCAGGGGGGCTCGGTTGCGCACATCGAAAAACTGCTCGCGCCGCTGGCCGAAGACGCGGCGTTGGTCACGGTCTGCGATGCCCATTCGGGTACGCTCGGCTGGATGGGATCGGTCGCCGGACACCGCATTTACCCGTTGGGCGTCGATGCGTTCGGCCAGTCCGGCGATCTGCAGGATCTTTACCGGCACTACGGAATCGACAGCGACGCCATTCTAGATGCTGCCGCGCGGGCCTGTATCCGGCGTCTGGAAGGCTGAATTATCGTCACGTTACCATTGCCCGACGCAGTCGTTTGATGTAGACCCCCGCCGACCAAGAGCTTCGGTTGACGGAATCAGGTGCTGCGGTTAGGTGTGTGCCCCGATTCAGCGGGCGTGGTGGAATTGGTAGACACGCAGGTTTTAGGTACCTGTGGCGCAAGCCGTGGGGGTTCGAGTCCCTTCGCCCGCACCAGTCGATGCCCGGTTCCGCGTTGTTTGCTACGGTCGCCGGAAAGGCGATGAAAAGAGAGATTTATGCAGGTTACAGAAACCAGTAACGAAGGCCTGAAACGCGAATATACGGTCGTGATCCCGAAAGAGGATATCGACGGACGCATGAGCGAACGGCTCGCCGAAGTGGGCGCCACCGTGAACGTACCCGGTTTCCGGCCGGGCAAAGTGCCTCTCACGATCCTGAAAAAGCGGTTCGGAGACGCGGTGCGCGGTGAAATTCTGGAGCAGACGATCCAGGATTCGATTCAGAAAACCATGGACGAAAAGGATCTGCGTCCGGCGATGGAGCCCAAGATCGATCTCGTCACGTTCGAGGACGGCGCCGATCTGGAATACAAGCTGACCGTTGAAGTGATTCCGGACATCGAACCGATCGATTTCGGCACGATCGAATTGGAACGCCTTGTGGCGGACGTGCCCGACGACGATGTGCAGACGTCGATGGAGAGACTGGCCGACCAGCAGAAAACCTTCGCCGCCGAAGAAGGCCGCGCGGCCGAGGACGGCGACCAGCTGCTCATGAATTTCCTTGGCCGCATCGATGGCGAACCCTTCGACGGCGGCGCCGCCGACGGTATGGAGCTCGTGCTAGGCAGCGGGCAGTTCATTCCCGGTTTCGAAGAACAGCTTGTCGGCGTCAAGGCCGGCGACAAGAAAATGGTCAATGTCGATTTCCCGGCGGAGTACGGCGCGGAGAACCTGGCCGGCAAGGCGGCGGAATTCGAAGTCGATGTTACCGAAGTGCGCGCGCCGGCGAAGGTCGAGATCGACGAGGAATTCGCCAAATCCATGGGCGCCGAGGATCTGGCCTCGCTGCAGTCGATGGTGCGCGACCAGATCGGCTCCGAGTACACCCAGATTTCCCGCGGCCGGTTGAAGCGCGAACTTCTCGACAAGCTGTCGGACATGGCGGATTTTGACGTGCCGCCGGGCATGCTGGAAGAGGAATTCCAGAATATCTGGAAGCAGCTCGAAGAAGCCAAGGAGCAGGATCGTCTTGACGAAGACGACAAGGGTAAGTCCGACGAGGAACTGGAAGAACGCTACCGCGAAATCGCAGCGCGTCGCATCCGCCTTGGTCTGCTGCTATCGGAAATCGGCCGGGTCAACAACCTGACCGTCAGCCAGGACGACCTGAACCGGGCAATGGCTGAACAGGCCCAGCGTTTTCCGGGCCAGGAAGCCCAGGTAATGCAGTTCTACCAGGAAAATCCACAGGCCATGCAGGAACTGCAGGCGCCGATTTTCGAAGAAAAGATTATCGATTACATCCTCGAGCTTGCCAAGGTGACGGAGCGCACCGTGGGCATCGAGGAGCTGTTGGCCGATCCGGATGACAAAGACGCCGGCGACGCCAAGGCCAAAACCAAGAAGGCCAAGAAAAAGAAAGCCAAAGCCAAGGGCAAGGCAAAAGCCAAAGGGAAGTAACGTAGTTCGGGGATGGGGCCTGAAAGTAGAAACACGCGCGGCCAGTCGGCGACACCGCGCTCTAACATCGCTGGAGATCGAATGAACCTCGGCAACGAAACCAGAATGAATTCTCTCGTCCCCATGGTGGTCGAACAGACCAATCGCGGCGAACGGGCCTATGACATCTATTCCCGGCTGCTCAAGGAACGCATCATTTTCCTTGTCGGGCCGGTGGAAGACCACGTTTCCAGCCTGATATGCGCTCAACTGCTGTTTCTGGAATCTGAAAACCCGACCAAGGATATTTCCTTTTACATCAATTCGCCCGGCGGGCTGGTGACTGCAGGGCTCGCGATCTACGACACCATGCAGTACATCCGCCCGGATATTTCTACTGTCTGCATCGGTCAGGCCGCATCCATGGGGTCGCTCCTGATGGCGGCGGGCGCTGCCGGCAAGCGGTATTCGCTGCCCCATTCGCGGATCATGGTTCATCAGCCCTCTGGCGGCTTTCAGGGCCAGGCGACGGATATAGAAATCCACGCGAAGGAAATCCTGTCTCTGCGGGCGCGGTTGAACGACATCTACGTTCATCACACCGGTCAGGATCTGAAAGTCATCGAAGACGCGATGGAGCGCGACAAATTCCTGGACCCCGAAGAGGCCAAGGAATTCGGCATTATCGACGAAGTCGTCAACCGGCGCCCGTTACCGGACGCGGCGGACGACGAATCGGAGAAATCGTCCGATTAAGCCGAATCGTTACCTTTCGTTAACACATTGTTGAGGTCTGCAGAGGCAAAATGGTGCTGTACGAAAGAGAATCGCGAACTATATGAGCCTTTTCGGCAAATGGTTCAAAACCAGGATGCCGGGGCGGGGCGCCGCAAGCTTGCGGATGGACGCCCGAGCCCCCCTTGGTTAACATGCGCTGGAAAGACCTAGGTATTCAGGGGTATTCATGAGCAAGTCCGTCAGCGGCGACTCCAAAAACGTTCTTTACTGTTCTTTCTGCGGAAAGAGTCAGCACGAGGTCAGGAAACTGATTGCCGGGCCGACGGTCTTCATCTGCGATGAATGCGTCGAGCTTTGCATGGACATCATCCGCGAGGAGCACAAGACGACGCTCGTGAAATCGCGCGACGGTGTCCCGACGCCGAAGGAAATCTGTACTGTTCTGGACGACTACGTGATCGGCCAGGCGCACGCCAAGCGCGTATTGTCGGTTGCGGTGCACAATCACTACAAACGCCTGTCGCACGGTCAGAAGAACAACGACGTCGAGATCGCTAAGTCGAACATCATCCTGATCGGCCCCACCGGCTGCGGCAAGACGCTTCTGGCGCAGACATTGGCCCGAATTCTGGACGTCCCCTTCACGATGGCGGATGCAACGACCCTGACGGAGGCCGGCTATGTCGGCGAAGACGTCGAGAACATTATTCTGAAACTGCTGCAATCGGCGGACTACAACGTCGAGCGCGCGCAGCGCGGCATCGTCTATATCGACGAGGTCGACAAGATTTCACGCAAATCCGACAACCCGTCGATCACCCGCGACGTGTCGGGCGAAGGCGTGCAGCAGGCCCTGCTGAAAATCATGGAAGGCACGGTCGCCTCGGTGCCGCCCCAGGGCGGACGCAAGCATCCGCAGCAGGAATTCCTGCAGGTGGATACGACCAATATCCTGTTCATCTGCGGCGGCGCCTTTGCCGGTCTGGACAAGATTATCAGCGATCGAGGGCAGGGCACCAGCATCGGCTTTGGCGCTGACGTGCGCGACCCCGACGACCGCAAGACGGGCGAGATCCTGCGCGAAATCGAACCGGAGGATCTGCTGCGGTTCGGGCTTATCCCCGAATTCGTTGGCCGCCTGCCGGTCATCGCGACGCTGGAAGACCTCGATGAGGACGCGCTGGTCCAGATCCTGACGACGCCGAAAAACGCGCTGATCAAGCAGTACGGACGCCTGTTTGAAATGGAAGATGTCAGGCTGACGTTCTCCGAAGACGCGCTTTCGTCGATTGCCCTGAAGGGGATCAAACGCAAGACCGGTGCCCGCGGATTGCGGTCCATCCTGGAGAGTATCCTGCTGGAAACTATGTACGAACTGCCCAGCCTGGAAGGTGTGGAAGAGATCGCGATCAACGGCGAAGTCGTGGAGGGTCGGTCGCAGCCGCTTTACATCTACGCGGATAAGCTGGAGGAAAGCGGGACACCCGCCTGACTCGTGCCGGCTTGATTTTGCGCCTGCGAAGTCCATTTTAACTATACGGGCAGCGGCTGAACTTCTTCAGCGTTGCCGAGCGTAAATAGGAAACGAATATGTCGGACACCGCAAAAACAGCCACATTTCCCGGTACTCCCGTTGAGGGATATCGTTGTCTTCCCGCACATGATCGTGCCGCTCTTCGTCGGGCGTGATAAATCGGTGAAGGCGCTGGAAGACGTGATGCAGGACGACAAGCAGATTCTGCTTGTGGCGCAGAAAAATGCGGGTCAGGACGATCCGGCCATCGACGATATCTACGATGTTGGCACGATCGGTACGGTGTTGCAGTTGCTCAAACTGCCCGATGGCACGGTCAAGGTCCTGGTCGAAGGAAGCCAGCGCGCGAAAATCGTGCGCTATACCGACAAAGAGGAATTCTTTCAGGCCGAAGCGGAACTGATCGAGGAAGCGCCGGACGACGACAAGGACGTCGAGGCGCTGAGCAGGTCGGTGATCAGCCAGTTCGAGCAGTACATCAAGCTGAATAAGAAGATTCCGCCCGAAGTGCTGGTGTCGCTAAACCAGATAGAGGAGACTTCGAAGCTGTCGGACACGATCGCATCGCACCTGGCGCTGAAGATTTCGGAGAAGCAGGAACTGCTGGAACTCATGTCGCCCGGCGAACGGCTGGAGCGCGCGTATTCGTTCATGGAATCCGAAATCGGCGTCCTGCAGGTCGAAAAGCGCATCCGTAACCGCGTCAAGCGCCAGATGGAGAAGACCCAGCGCGAGTACTATCTGAACGAGCAGCTTAAGGCGATCCAGAAGGAACTCGGCGAGACCGAAGACGGCCGCGACGAGGCGGGTGAATTCGAAGAGCGCATCGAAAAGACCAAGCTGTCGAAGGAAGCCAGGGAAAAGGCGATCCAAGAGCTGAGGAAGCTCAAATCGATGAGCCCGATGTCGGCGGAATCCACCGTCGTGCGAAACTACCTCGACTGGTTGCTCAGCATTCCATGGGGCAAGCGCTCCCGCGTCAAAAAAGACATCAAGGCCGCTGAAAAAATCCTCAACCAGGACCATTACGGCCTGGAAAAGGTCAAAGAACGCATCCTCGAATATCTCGCGGTGCAGACCCGTGTGCGAAAAATCAAGGGCCCCATCCTCTGCCTCGTCGGACCGCCCGGTGTCGGCAAGACGTCCCTCGGCAAATCGATCGCCAAGGCAACGGGCAGGAATTTCGTGCGCATGTCGCTCGGAGGCGTCCGTGATGAGGCCGAAGTACGCGGTCACCGGCGGACCTATATCGGTTCCATGCCGGGCAAGGTCATCCAGGGTATGAAGAAGGCTAAGACCTCCAATCCGCTCTTCCTGCTGGACGAGATCGACAAGCTCGGCGCAGACTGGCGCGGCGATCCCTCGTCCGCTCTGCTCGAAGTGCTGGACCCGGAGCAGAACAACACCTTTGCCGATCATTACCTCGAGGTCGATTACGATCTGTCCGACGTGATGTTCGTGACCACTGCAAACACGCTGCGTATGCCGCAGCCGTTGCTCGACCGGATGGAGATTATTCGGTTGTCCGGTTACACGGAGGATGAAAAAGTTCAGATCGCCAAACGGCACCTGATTTCCAAACAGCTGAAATCCCACGGCCTGAAAAAGACCGAATGGTCGATTTCGGACGACGCGCTGCGAGACCTGGTGCGGCTGTATACCCGGGAAGCCGGTGTGCGTAACCTCGAGCGCGAACTCGCCAATCTGGCGCGGAAGGCGGTCAAGGAACTGGCGACGAAAAACAGGAAATCGATCCGCATCACGCGGCGCAATCTCGACAAGTTCGCCGGCGTGCCGCGCTACCGGTTCGGCGAAATGGAAAGCGAAGACCTGGTCGGCGTGACCACGGGCCTGGCCTGGACCGAGGTTGGCGGCGAGTTGCTGTCGATCGAAGCCCTGCTGATGCCCGGCAAGGGCAACGTATCCCATACCGGTAAGCTGGGCGACGTGATGCAGGAATCCGTGCAGGCGGCCCGCAGTTACGTGCGGTCCCGCATGGCGATCTTCGGCGTCAGCTCGAAGTTCTTCGACAAGCGCGATATTCACGTTCATGTGCCGGAAGGCGCGACACCCAAAGACGGACCGTCCGCAGGCGTCGCCATGTGCACGTCGATCGTGTCAGCCCTGACCGGTATTCCGGTGCGGCGCGACGTCGCCATGACGGGCGAGATTACGCTGCGCGGTCGCGTCCTGCCGATCGGCGGGTTGAAGGAAAAACTTCTGGCGGCCCATCGCGGCGGCATCACGACGGTTCTGATTCCGCGGGATAACGAAAAGGATCTGGTCGATATTCCCGACAACGTGAAAAAAGGGTTAAAGATAATTCCTGTCGGCACCGTCGATGAAGTCCTCAGCGAAGCGCTGTTGCGCGAGCCCGTTCCGATCGATCTTGAGGAAGACGGGGATGAGGTCGTGTCCGGAAAGGACGGAGAAGAAGATGCCGAAGGTGTCGTGACGCATTAAGTGGCGTTCGCGTACCAGTTATTAACGGCCCTCATTGTTTTACGGGGGCCGTTTTTCTTTCTAGCGCCCACAATTCAACGACTACGGAGACCCGAAAACGAATCGATTCGCCCGATTCGGGGCGAAAAACCACTAAAAACCGCAGAAAACTGCGGCTTTCTCGATTGACCGCGCCGAAAATCCGCCTTTAAACTTGCGTCACGCACCGGGGATTTCCGCCGCTATCCGGTGTTTTACGAAAAGCGGCAACACAGATTCATGATGAAAGGGCGTGTCGTGAACAAGAATGATCTCGTGGCTGCCGTGGCTGACGGTGCAGACCTCTCCAAGGCAGATGCAGCGAAAGCTGTCGATGCAGTATTCGACTCCATTACCGGTTCTCTGAAAAGCGGAGGCGAAGTTCGCCTCGTCGGTTTCGGAACCTTTAGCGTCGCGAACCGGAAAGCTTCGACGGGCCGCAACCCGCGCACCGGCGAAGCGATCCAGATTCCGGCGTCCAAGCAGCCGAAGTTCAAAGCGGGCAAAGGCCTGAAAGACGCGGTCAACTAAACCGCATTCGCACATAGCGAAAAGATTTGCCGGCCACCTTCGGGTGGCCGGTTTCTTTTTGTGGGAACTGGTTGCTAGAAAACGCTGACCGCATTCGCTATACAGGCAGCAAGGGCGGTTAGCTCAGCTGGCAGAGCGTCACGTTTACACCGTGAATGTCGGCGGTTCGATCCCGTCACCGCCCACCAAATCTCTAAACTCTGTTTTCAGCGACAGGGACGACCGATATGTCCGATAAAGATATCGCCGAGCTTCGCGACCTGGAAGCTCGTCGTTACGCCGCCATGCAGGCCGGCGATTTCGACGTTCTGGAAGATCTGCTCCATGACGAGCTTGCCTATATGCATTCCACCGGAGAGCTGGAGTCCAAGGAAAGCTATATCGGCGGCATGCGGGCGGGCACGTCTGCATACAAAACGGTGAATTACGACGACCAGACGATCCGCGTTCACGGAGATCTCGGCATGGTCTTTCATCATCTGGTAGCGGATGTGACGTTCGAGGGCGGTGAGCGCCATCTTGACAATCGCCTGCTGGCGGTGTGGTCGCGAGACGGCGGCAAGTGGCGCATGATCGGACTTCAGTCGGGACCGGTCGTCAAATAGACCGGGAAGGCGCCGTTCTCCCCGGTATCCGGTTCGTGTTGAACGCCGGCTGCCATCGGGCCGGTTGAGATATTTCCCGGGATTTGTTAGGTTTCGCCCGTCCATGGGGTGTGGCTGAAGAGCTATTGCAGTTTCTTGAACGCATCCTGGCGTGCGGCGCGTTGGGGGGGCGACCCTCACTGCATATAGCGGCCAATAAGAATAAACAAAACGCGCTGTCTCTCGTCCGGTGTGCCGGGCTTAAACCGTCAAAGACAAAATCAGAAAACGGTATCCGGTTCGCCGGATTGAGATCGTCCGGATTGATCCGGTCGGCACAACCAGAATTGTGGGAAAACGATGCTAGACGAAGAAGAAAAAACCCAGGACTACGGCGACGACCCCTTGCAGGTGCGAGAAACCGATGCCTATCAGAAAGAATACATTCAGCAGTTCGTCGAAAAATGGGACGACCTTATTGACTGGGACGCCCGGGCCGCCAGCGAAGGTCAGTTTTTCGTCGACGTATTGAAAGCCCGCGGAAAGCACAAAATACTGGATGTCGCGGCGGGAACGGGATTTCATTCCGTACAGTTGGCGAAGGCCGGGTTCGACGTGACCAGCGTCGACGGCAACGCCGAAATGCTCAGCAAGGCCTTTGAAAACGGTCGCGAGCGGGGACTGATCCTCAAAACGGTTCACGCCGACTGGCGGTGGCTCAACAAGGATGTCCACGGAAAGTTCGATGCGATCGTCTGTCTCGGCAATTCGTTTACCCATCTGCACGACGAGAGCGATCGTCGGCGCGCCCTTGCCGAGTTTTACGCAGCTCTGAAGTACGATGGCGTACTGATCCTGGACCAGAGAAACTACGACAGCATTCTCGACAACGGTTTCGATTCAAAACACAAATATTACTATTGCGGCGATCAGGTGACGGCCGAGCCGGAACACATGGACGATACGCTGGCGCGGTTTCGCTACAGCTTTCCGGACGGGTCCGAATTCCATCTGAACATGTTTCCGTTGCGCAAGGCGTATGTACGCAACCTGATGCTCGAAACAGGTTTCCAGACCATCAAAACCTTCGGGGATTTTCAGGAAACCTACCAGGAAAACGAGCCTGATTTCTTCGTCCATGTCGCGGAAAAGAAATACGATGTCGAATAGGAGCGACGCGGTCGAACGGGCCGAGGAATACTACGACAGCGCCGAGGCAGATGCGTTCTACAAGACCATCTGGGGCGGCGAGGATATCCATATCGGTCTGTACCGCTCGGAGTCCGAGCCGATCGCCGATGCCAGCCGGCGCACCGTGGAAGAAATGGCGAACCGCATCCCAGGGTGCGGTCCGAATACGCGAATCATGGATCTTGGCGCCGGCTATGGCGGCTCGGCACGGTATCTGGCGAAAACATTCGGCTGCCGGGTGACATGCCTTAACCTCAGCGAAACCCAGAACGCCCTGAACCGCGAGTTGACCGGTCAGGCGGGACTGGACGATCTCGTCAGCGTCGTGCACGGCGATTTCGAGAACATACCCGACACCGATGACAGTTACGACGTCGTCTGGTCGCAGGATGCGATCCTGCACAGTGGCCGCCGCGAACGGGTGCTGGACGAGATCGTCCGGGTACTGACGCCGCACGGTCAGCTGGTGTTTACCGATCCGATGCAGTCGGACGACTGTCCCGACGGGGTGCTGCAGCCGATTCTGGATCGCATCCAGCTTTCCACGCTGGGAAGCTTCCGGTTTTACCGAGAAAAACTGGCGGCGCGCGGTTTCCGGGAAGAAAGTATCGACGACCTGACGGATCAGCTGCGAAATCACTATTTCCGGGTCGGCCAGGCGCTGCGGGACAACTACGATCAGGCGGTGGAGCTGTCCGGCAAGACCTATGTCGACAATATGCTGAAAGGACTTCAGCACTGGGTCGACGGTGCGGATAAGGGCTATCTCGCCTGGGGGATCATGGATTTTCGGAAGAACGGGTAAATTCGGCGTCTGAGGTCGCAATGTATTGTTGACGCCCCGCGCTCGCTGCATTACATCATTGCGCCTCGCGATAGCGAGAACGCGGGGGTGTAGCTCAGCTGGTTAGAGCGCTGGCCTGTCACGCCAGAGGCCGCGGGTTCGAGTCCCGTCACTCCCGCCACTTCTCTCTTTTCTGTCTCCGAATTAAACGACTTTTCACCCGTTTCCTCTCTGCGACCAGTAACTTGATGAGTGGTCTGCTCGCAGACGGAAACAGATATCTACTGAATAAGTAGCCTAGTTTTGGGCCACCGCTATGTCGAACATGGCAAATTAAATATCTGCGAGTTTTTGCAAACTCGATTATATTTTTTTATGAGCAAAAAAGCGCATTAGGGTGGGAGATATAAATGATTGTCAGGCCTCCAGCTGGGTTTTTTATTCGGCTCTGCCTCGTTGCTTTATTTTTCGGCGTTCCGGGGGGTGCGTGGTCTGACGGTCATGATAATTTCGAAGAAGAAACGTCCTCCTCAGAAAGCCGGTCGACATTAATTAAAAGTATGGATGGCTCTGCCTTCGTTAAGCCGCCCAAGTCGATAGCGGATATAGAGGAACTGCTCAGCAGCCAGCAAATTAGCGATCCTAAAAAGACCGAGGCGGATCGCCTATTGGTCAAAAAAAATATTCCTGCGGATTTAAGCAGGAACGAGCAGTTTTTTCGTCTGATAGAGAAGGCCGATGCCTTTGAGCGGCTGGGATCTGCCGATGGGGCAATACGGAACTTAAAAAATCGCTGCTGAACTTTTTTTTTGATGAAAATAACTTTAACAGCCAGATCTGATCGGACAGGGCTTTGACGCCAAAACTCGATATGCAAATGCGCTTGATTGAGAGGGGGCGTTTCAGGAAGGCCTGGAACAGGTTAAATCGATCGAGAATGCCCTTTTTAAGACAAATATGGTGGGTGCCCGCCTTCGTCTCATGATCGAGATCGCATCTTTCTTCTTCGCGCAGGTGAAGTTGAAAAGCTGGTGGCATATGCAACAGATGCCCACGAAGATTACGTCGCCATTCCTCAACAAAAAATTGGTCAAATAACACAGGCTTCAAACACAAAACGCATTGTACTTCTTTATAACCTGCAAGGCAGCTTGAGTGCTTTTTATGGAGATTATCAGGGGGGGATAAAATACCTCAAATGGGCGACCGAAGAATGCAGGTGGGTCCTTGAAAACGGCGGCGTTACCAGGGGCACGGTAACGCAAACAAACGACATCCGCGTCCCTTTTTCTTATCGGTCAGAACGCCAGTACCGGCGTGTTGTTGATGTTTATGTTGAAGTTCTTGTTCGTGCTGGTCGTCTGCTTGAGGCCGAGAGTGTTATTCGAACGGCGATCAAGGGTTCTCTCGCGAGCACGGGCCGGAACTCCATTCTCACGACGAACCACCTTTTATCTCTTTCGAATGTGTTGCTGGCGCAGGGTCGTCTCAAGGATGCAGAGACGATTGCGCGGAAGGTTATTGATTTTCAGATTGCAGCCGGGTCCAGCGATAAGAGCATTAACAAGTTGAAGGCGCATTTTATAAGAGCGCGGGCTTTTTCTGGACAGGGCCTCTGGCGTGAGGCTGGTGCTGAGTTTTCGTTTATCCAGAATGCAATTGGTGACCAGCCGAGTATTTTGACGTCGTCCCTCAAGACGTCTCCTGCTTTTGGTCTGGCGCTTTCTTATTCTGGCAATCATGCCGCAGCGGAAAAGCTTCTTTCTGAACTCGTGGTGTTCAACCGGGACAGTCTGGGGGAGAAGTCTGTTAAGACTGCCCTGTCGAGAGGCGCGCTTGGCGTCGTACTGAACCGATCCGGCAAGGGCAGGGAAGCCTTTCCCCTTCTTGAGTCGGTCTTGCCGATACTCGCGAAACATTCCCGCAAGGCCGCTCTGGAGAGCACGAGGGATGCGGAGTTCAACCAGTGGAAGAAGATAATTTACGAGGCGTATCTTGATCAGTTGGCAAAACGCTTCGCTGTCACGAAAGACCCTTTGATATCGGCTAAGGCGTTTCAAATTTTCCAACTCTCTGCGGGCGGCTCGGTACAGAGGGCATTTGCGGCTTCGTCCACGAGGGCTGCAGCGGGCAATAAGGAACTGTCTGGCCTGGTCAGAAAGTATCAAGACCTGGTGCAGCACTCAAAGAACCTGAGAGGCCTGCTATTAAGCCGTATCAACCAGGCCGATGAAGGAGGGAGCGAGACGTCACTTGAGAAGCTGCGACAGCAGATCTCGGATATCAAGACTGCAGAGTTGTCGTTGGCCGACGAGATTGAAGACCGGTTCCCGGAGTATTCCAACCTGATGAACCCCAAGCCGGTCTCATTAGAGACGGTACGCGCCTCTCTCAAGTCGGATGAGGCCTTGATCGTCACGCATGTCGGGGATGACACGAGTTACGTCTGGGCGATCCCGAAGTCGGGTGAGGTTGCCTTCGGTGCGTCTGAACTTGGCAGGAAGAAGCTGCAGGAGGATGTCGCTTCTTTGCGGCGTTCATTGAACCCCTCGGTTGAGACCCTCGATGATATCCCCGCGTTTAATGTGAGGCTTGCTGGCAAGGTTTATCGCGCTCTTCTCGGGCCTGTTTCTGAGGGCTGGAAAAGCGCGAAGAACCTTTTGATCATTCCCGATGGTCCACTTGGCCAGTTGCCGTTCTCTGTATTGGTGACAGAAGAGGCTGAACTTGAGGCGGAGCAGGAAACCTACTTTGCCGGTTACAAGAAGGTTCCCTTCCTTGTTAAGAGCCATTCCGTCGCTGTTGTTCCGTCTGTCTCGTCCCTGATCGCATTACGCAAGCTTCCGGCCAATAGTGGAGAGAGAGAGAGTTTTGTCGGTATTGGCGATCCCTTCTTCAGCAAGCAGCAGGCGGCTGAAGCGGCTGAGGAACGTCAGGAGGTAAAGGTCGCTGACAATAAGGTTACGGTCAGGGGGCTTCCTATCCGTCTTCGCGCCGCACCGAAACTGGGTGGCGTCTCGACTGCAGGTCTAGCGCTTCTGCCCAGGTTACCCGATACGGCAGATGAGGTGATAGGCATTGCGAGAGTGAGTAAGGCTGATCTGGAAAACGATATCTTTCTGGGACGTGATGCCAGTGAGGGTAATGTAAAGGAGCTGGATCTCGCTAAATACAAGATCATTGTTTTTGCGACCCATGGTCTGGTGGCAGGTGATCTTGATGGCTTGACTGAACCGGCCCTGGCGTTGACATCACCTGCTGTTACCGGTGAAGGGGGAGACGGTCTTCTTACCCTCGGTGAGATCCTTGCGCTGAAGCTTGACGCTGATTGGGTCGTTCTGTCTGCCTGTAATACGGCGAGTGCTGACGGCGAGACTTCGGAGGCGATGTCTGGACTTGCGAGAGCTTTCTTTTATGCCGGTGCGAGGGCTTTGTTAGTCTCCAACTGGCCGGTCGAGACAGTCTCGGCAAAAAAGCTCACAACCGATATATTCAGACGGCAAGCTGACCAGCCTGGTCTAAGTCGCGCACAGGCGCTGCGCCGCTCAATGATGAAATTGATAAATGGGCCTGGATTTACCGATCAGAGCGGAAAGACACTCTTCTCATACGCCCATCCGATATTCTGGGCGCCATTCACACTCGTCGGTGATGGAGGGGCAACAGCTCGTTAATCCAGAATCCAGGCTACGTCATAAAAGAACCTAATCGACGCAAGATAACTGGGGGGATTTGTTTTCCGGCTAACCCGCTATTTCAGGGTTCAAATCCTACTCGGCTTTTCCCCGTGACACTTCGTCTCTCCCCCGTGACAGGCATCGGGTTATTCCGGTAAGTTCTCTGGCGGGATTACATAATTTCGAGCTGTAACTTTTACGGGGAGATCAATTGATGAGCGATATGCGTTACGAGGCGCCGAAAACGCTGGATGTGGCGGTCGCGCTGCTGCGCGATGCTAGTGGCGGTGGCAAGCTTATGGCGGGCGGTACAGACGTGCTCGTTCAGTTGCACGCTGAAATGATCGAACCGGACGTGCTGGTCGACATCAAGAACATTCCGGACGTGAAATCCATGCTGGAAACCGACGGCGCCTGGACGGTCGGCGCGGCTGTGTCGGGCATGAACGTTATCGGTAACGCGGAATTCGCGGCCGCATGGCCAGGCGTTTGCGAGGGCGTCGCGCTGATCGGCTCGGTTCAGGTCAAGGGCCGGGCCAGCATCGGTGGAAATCTTTGCAACGCGTCGCCGGCCGCGGACAGCGTGCCGGCGATCATTGCCGCGGGCGCGGTGGCTAACATTATCGGCCCCGGAGGCCTGCGCGAGGAACCGGTCGAAAACATCGTCACCGGCCCCGGCAGGACATCGCTGGCCGATGGCGAATTCATCGTTTCGTTTTCCTTTCCGAAGAAGCCAGCGCATACCGGCGATTGCTACCTGCGGCTGACGCCGCGAACGGAAATGGACATCGCGGTGGTCGGTGCGGGCGTTTGCATTACGCTCGACGACGGTGGCACCTGCACGGCGGCGCGCGTATCGATCGGGGCTGTGGCGCCGACAGCGTTGCTGGTCGCCGATGCGGCGAATGCGCTGATCGGCACCAAAGTGGACGATGCGGCGCTGGAAAACATGGTCGCCGCGGTACGCGCCGCATGCGACCCGATCAGCGACAAGCGGGGCACGCGCGAATACAGGATCAAGACGGCCGGCGTCATTGCGCGCCGCGCAGCGTTGAAGGCACTGGAAAGGGCACAGGCAAACTGATGGCGAAAAAAGTACATGTGACGACCACGGTGAACGGCGACGAGTACGAATATCTCGCCGAAGCTGGACAGACGCTTGTCGACGTGCTGCGTAACGAGCTGGAACTGACGGGCACCAAGGAAGGCTGTTCGACCGGCGACTGCGGCGCCTGCAGCGTCATTCTGGATGGCGAACTTGTGTGTTCCTGCCTGGTGCTGGCGGCGGAAACCGATGGCAAGGCGGTGGAAACCATCGAAGGCATGGCCGATGGCGACAATCTGCACCCGCTGCAGCGAAACTTCCTTGAACTGAACGGCCTGCAGTGCGGCATCTGCACGCCCGGTTTTCTGATCGCCGCGAAGGCGCTGCTGGAACGGAACCCGGATCCGACAGAGACCGAGGCGCGCTTCTGGCTGGCGGGTAATCTCTGCCGTTGCACCGGTTATGACAAAATCGTCCGCTCCGTCATGGCGGCGGCGGAAGAAATGAGAGGAGCTTGATATGGCGACCATTCTCGAAGATTCGAAATTCGATCCGCAGCGCGACCTCAAGATCGTCGGCAGCAACCCGGTAAAACATGACGGCCTGGACAAGGTGACCGGCCGCGCCAAGTTCGGGGCCGACTTCTTCCTGCCCGGCATGCTGTACGGTCGTACGCTGCGCAGCCCGCATGCGCATGCGATCATCAAGTCGATCGACACCAGCGCGGCCGAGGCGCTGCCCGGGGTAAAAGCCGTGATCACGCGGGACGATTTTCCGGATATCGATCCGGGCTCCGTCGCGGGCGACATGACGCGGACTGCCATGGCACGCGAAAAAGCGCTGTTCGACGGGCATCCCGTGGCCGCTGTCGCCGCGACCAGCGACGCGGTCGCTAAGCGCGCGCTGAAGCTGATCAAAGTGGACTATGAGGTGCTGCCGCATGTGATCGATCCCGTCGATGCGATGAAGCCCGACGCGCCGATCCTGCACGATTATATCCGGACCAAGGGTCTGGATGAGCCCAGCGACAAACCGACCAACGTGACCGAACGCATGGTCAGCCAGATGGGTGACATCGAAAAAGGCTTCGCCGAAGCCGATGTGATCGTCGAGCGCGAATTCGATTCCAAACCCATGCATCAGGGCTATATCGAACCGCAGGGCTGCGTGGCCGAATATTCCGAAGACGGCCAGGTCGAGCTGTGGTGCAGCACCCAGGCGCCGTTCGTCTACCGCGACCGGCTGTCCGCGATCCTCAAGATCGATGCGTCGAAAATCAACGTGCAGCAGTCCGAACTGGGCGGCGGGTTCGGCGGAAAGACCGGGTTCTATCCGGAGCCGCTTGCGATTCAGCTTTCCAAGAAAGCGTCCCGTCCGGTGAAGATGGTGCTCAGCCGCAGTGAAGTGTTCCGCGGCACGGGGCCGGTTTCGGGGACGAGCTACAAGATCAAGATGGGCGTCACCAAGGACGGCAAGATCACCGCCGCCCAGGGCGAGCTGATTTTCCAGACCGGCATCTTTACCGGCTCGATGTACTTCAACGCGCCGAACGCCATGTTCACGCGCTACAACCTCGAAAACGTCTACATCGAATCCTTCGAGGTGGTGTCCAACCGGCCCAAGGTGAATTCGTTCCGCGCGCCCTGCGTGCCGCAGATCGTGTTCGGCGTCGAGGGCGTCATCGAAGAGCTTGCTAAGAAAATAGGTATGGATCCCATCGATCTGCGGCTTAAAAACGCGGCGACCGAGGGCTACACCACGATCTACGGAGAGACCCTGGGGCCGATCGGTTTCGTGGAAACACTGGAAGCGGCCAAGGCGTGCGATCACTACCAATCGCCCGTCAGGGAAGGCGAAGGCCGGGGCGTTGCGTCCGGGTTCTGGTTCAACCGGGGCGGCGAGACGTCGACGTCGATGAACATCGCGCCGGACGGATCGGTGACGATCATCACGGGCACGGCGGATGTCGCCGGGTCGCGTATCTCCATCGCCATGATGGCGGCGGAAGAACTCGGTATTTCCACCGACAAGGTTCGCATCACGATGGCGGACACCAACTCTCTCGGTTTCAACCGCGTGACGGCGGGCAGCCGGACAACCTATTCGGTCGGCATGACGGTGGTCGACAACGCGCGCCAGTGCATCGACCAGTTCATCAAGCGTGCGGCCGAAATCTGGGACGTGCCTGAAGACGCGGTCATTTACGAGAACGGCGAATGCCGGCCCGCCAGTGCGAATGTCGGCGAGTTCGAACCGCTGTCGATCGCCGACATCACCAAGCAGACGACCATGTCGCACGGGGCCGTGACGGCCAGTGCATCGATGAACGTCACCGGCGCCGGGCCGGGTTTCGGCCTCCACATCGTCGATGTGAAAGTCGATGAGGAAACCGGCCGCTGCGACGTAACGCGCTACACCGTGGTGGAGGATGCCGGTAAGGCGATCCATCCGCTGCAGGTCGAAGGTCAGTATCAGGGCGGCGCGGTCCAGGGCATCGGCTGGGCGCTGAACGAGGAATATGTCTATGGTGAGGATGGCCGTCTCCAGAACGCGGGGTTCCTGGACTACCGCATGCCGGTGACGTCGGACGTGCCGATGATCGATACCGTGATCGTCGAAGTGCCGAATCCGCGCCATCCGTTCGGCCTGCGCGGCGTCGGCGAAGTGCCGGTGGTGCCGACAATGGCCGCGATCGGCAATGCGATCGGCGATGCCATCGGTGTGCGGCCCCAGTCGCTCCCGATGTCGCCGCCCAAGCTGCTGGAACTGATCGAAAACCGCGACGCCTGACGCTAGCCACGAATGTAACGAAGACGGGAGCGGCCTGCCGGGGCCGCTCCTGTTTTGCTAAAATCCGTTCTCAATCGCCCGGCGTGGCAAAGTAGCCCGATTCGGCCCAAAACCTTTGAAATCCAATAGTATTAATCTTATAAAGCGACGGTTAACCGGTCATCGGGGAAGCCGCGTTAACCGCTAGTTAACCTAAACGGTTAACTTTGCTCGAATTCTCGCCGGGGCCGTGCGCCGCGGGTCCAATCTGGGGCTGTCTTATGCAGGACATGTTGAGCGAATATCTGCCGATCCTGATTTTTCTCGGGATTGCGACGGGTATGGCAATAGCCGCGCTGGGGGCGTCGTACATTATTGCCCGGCAGAAACCCGATCCCGAAAAGATTTCCGCCTACGAATGCGGTTTCGATGCGTTCGACGATGCGCGTGGGCAGTTCGACGTCCGGTTTTATCTGGTTGCGATTCTGTTCATCATCTTCGATCTGGAAATCGCCTTCCTGTTCCCGTGGGCGATTTCGCTTTCCGAAATCGGCGTGTTCGGTTTCTGGTCGATGATGGCGTTCCTCGGCGTGCTCACAATCGGTTTCATCTACGAATGGAAGAAAGGCGCGCTCGAATGGGAGTAGACGCACCGCTCAAGCCCGGCGCGCAGCAGGATCTGATCCTGGGGCACGTGACGGACGAGCTGAGCGACAAGGGCTTTGTCGTCGCCCAGATGGATAAGCTGGTGTCCTGGGCCCAGTCGGGATCTCTTTGGCCGATGACCTTCGGGCTTGCCTGTTGCGCGGTCGAAATGATGCACACGGCGGCCAGCCGCTATGACCTCGACCGGTTCGGCGTCGTTTTCCGGCCCAGCCCGCGCCAGTCCGACGTCATGATCGTGGCCGGCACGCTGACCAACAAGATGGCGCCGGCCCTGCGCAAGGTCTACGACCAGATGGCGGAGCCGCGCTGGGTGATCTCCATGGGAAGCTGTGCCAACGGCGGCGGCTACTATCATTATTCCTACTCGGTGGTGCGCGGATGCGACCGGATCGTTCCGGTGGATGTATACGTGCCGGGTTGCCCGCCGACCGCGGAAGCATTGCTGTACGGCATTCTGCAGTTGCAGAAGAAAATCCGCCGTACCAGCACCATCGTGCGATAGACAGGCGGACCGGACTGGCGAATGAGCGATACGCTTAACGATCTGGGGGACTACATCGCGGGCAAGGCCGGCGATGCGGTTCTGTCGTGGGAGATCGCGCTGGGCGAGCTGGCGATCGTAACGACCCGTGACAATCTTTCGGCGGTGATGAAACTGCTGCGGGACGATTCCAATTGTCAGTTCAAGGTGCTGATCGACGTCACCGCGGCCGACTATCCGGAACGCGAGGAGCGCTTCGAGATCGTCTACAACCTGCTCAGCCTGTCGCACAATCAGCGAATTCGCGTAAAGGTATCAACGGACGAGAACACGCCGGTGCCTTCGGTGGTGCCGCTGTTCAGCGCGGCCGGGTGGTTCGAACGCGAAGTATGGGACATGTTCGGCGTGTTTTTCACCGACCACCCGGATCTGCGGCGGATGCTGACCGATTACGGCTTCGAAGGACATCCGCTGCGCAAGGATTTCCCGCTGACCGGATATGTTGAAGTCCGTTACGACGAGGAGCAAAAGCGAGTCGTCTACGAACCCGTAACGCTGACCCAGGATTTCCGCAGCTTCGATTTCATGAGCCCGTGGGAAGGGGCCGAGTACATTCTTCCGGGCGATGAAAAGGCCGGGGAAGACGCCGCGGAGAAAGCCGACTGATGGCCGAAACCGAGATCAAGAATCTGACGATGAATTTCGGCCCGCAGCATCCGGCGGCGCATGGCGTGCTGCGGCTTGTGGTTGAGATGGACGGCGAGATCGTCGAGCGCTGCGACCCTCATATCGGCCTGTTGCACCGCGGCACCGAAAAGCTGATCGAATACAAGACCTATCTGCAGGCGGTGCCGTATTTCGACCGGCTCGATTACGTCTCGCCCATGTGTCAGGAACACACCTATGCGCTGGCCGTTGAAAAGCTGGCGAACATCACGGTGCCGCTTCGGGGGCAGTACATTCGCGTCCTGTTCAGCGAGATCACGCGCATCCTCAATCATATCCTCAATATCAGTGCGTTCGCGCTGGACGTCGGCGCGATGACGCCGCTGCTGTGGGGCTTCGAGGAACGCGAAAAACTGATGGAATTCTATGAACGCGTGTCGGGCGCGCGTTTACATTCGGCATATTTCCGTCCTGGCGGGGTGCATCGTGATCTGCCGGCAGGCCTGCTGGAAGACGTCGCCGAGTTCTGCGAGACCTTCCCGGCGATCATCGACGACATCGAATCCCTGTTGACGGAAAACCGTATCTTTCGCCAGCGCACCGTCGATGTGGGAATCGTCAGCAAGGACGAAGCGCTCGACTGGGGATTTTCGGGGCCGATGCTGCGAGGCAGCGGCGTGCCATGGGATCTGCGCAAGTCGCAGCCCTACGATGTATACGACCGCGTGGATTTCGACATCCCGGTCGGCAAGAACGGCGACTGCTTCGACCGTTATCTCGTCCGGGTCGAGGAAATGCGCCAGAGTCTGCGGATTATGAAACAGTGTGTCGACGAAATGCCTGGCGGCCCTGTCCGCACGACGGACAACAAGATCGCGCCGCCGCGCCGGGGCGAGATGAAGCAGTCGATGGAGGCGTTGATCCATCATTTCAAGCTTTATACCGAGGGATATCACGTGCCGGCGGGCGAAACCTACACCGCCGTCGAAGCGCCCAAGGGCGAATTCGGCGTGTATCTGGTCGCCGACGGTACCAACAAGCCCTATCGTTGCAAAATCCGCGCCCCGGGCTTCGCCTTCCTGCAGGCAACCGATTACCTGTCCAAAGGCCACATGCTGGCCGACATGGTGGCGATTGTCGGATCCATGGATATCGTGTTCGGGGAGATCGACCGGTGAGCGAACAGCCCGAGACATTTGCGTTCGATGCCGATAACGCGGCGCTGGTGAACAAGCACCTCGCCAAGTATCCGGAAGACCGCAAGGCCAGCGCGGTGCTGCCGCTTCTGGACATCGCCCAGCGCCAGTGCGGCGGCTGGCTGCCGCGTGCGGCGATGGATCATATCGCCGACATGCTGGATATGGCGCCGATCCGGGTCTACGAGGTCGTCTCGTTCTACGAGATGTATCACGACACGCCGCGCGGCAAGCACGAGCTGCGCGTCTGCACCACCACGCCCTGTTGGCTGCGCGGCAGCACCGATATCGTCGCCGCCTGCGAAGACGAACTAGGTTGTAAGGTCGGCCAGACGTCGGACGACGGCGTCTTTTCGCTGGGCGAGTTCGAATGCCTGGGCGCCTGCGTCAACGCGCCGATCATCTGGATCGACGACGACTATTACGAAGACGTGGATCCCGACAGCGCGCGCAAGCTGATCCAGGCGTTCCGCAAGGGCGAAAAGCCCGAACCGGGCACAATGATCGACCGTCAGACATCGGCGCCCGCAAGCGGACAGACGACGCTGACCGGGGCAGGGGACTAGCGGCATGCTGCAGGATAAAGACCGCATTTTCACCAATCTCTACGGCCTGCAGGACTGGGGTCTCGAAGCCGCGAAGATGCGTGGCGACTGGGACGGTACCAAGGATATCCTTGCCAAGGGACGCGACTGGATCATCGACGAGATGAAGGAATCCGGCCTGCGCGGGCGCGGTGGCGCGGGCTTCCCGGCGGGTCTCAAATGGTCCTTCATGCCGAAGGAACCGACCGGCAAGCCGCATTACCTTGTGGTCAATGCCGACGAATCCGAGCCCGGCACCTGCAAGGACCGGGACATCATGCGCCACGATCCGCACAAGCTGGTCGAAGGCTGCCTGGTGGCCGGTTTCGCCATGGGGGCCGACGCCGCCTATATTTACGTACGCGGCGAATTCTACAACGAAGCCGCCATCCTCGATGCGGCCGTGCAGCAGGCTTACGACGCGGGCCTGATCGGCAAAAACGCCTGCGGCTCCGGCTACGATTTCGATGTCTACGTGCATCGCGGCGCCGGCGCCTATATCTGCGGCGAGGAAACGGCGCTGCTGGAAAGCCTGGAAGGCAAGAAGGGCCAGCCCCGGATCAAGCCGCCGTTCCCGGCGAACACCGGGCTTTACGGGTGTCCGACCACGATCAACAACGTCGAGACCATCGCAGTGTCGCCGACGATCTGCCGGCGGGGTGCTACGTGGTTCGCGGGGTTCGGCCGCGAAAACAACACCGGCACCAAGGTGTTCTGCATTTCCGGCCATGTGAACAATCCCTGCAATGTCGAAGAAGAGATGAGCATCCCGCTGAAGGAGCTGATCGACAGACACGCCGGCGGCGTGCGCGGCGGCTGGGACAATCTGAAGGCGATTATTCCCGGCGGATCGTCCGTTCCGTGCCTGCCGAAAAATATCTGCGACGACATTCTGATGGATTTCGATTCCCTGCGCGAAGTGAAATCCGGGCTCGGCACCGCCGCGGTCATTGTCATGGACCAGTCGACCGACATCATCGCGGCCATCGCGCGGCTGTCGAAATTCTACAAGCATGAAAGCTGCGGCCAGTGCACGCCGTGCCGCGAAGGCACCGGCTGGATGTGGCGCGTGATGGAACGGCTGGTCACCGGCGATGCCGAGATCGAGGAGATCGACATGCTTCTCGACGTGTCCTACGAGATCGAAGGCCACACGATCTGTGCGCTGGGCGACGCGGCGGCATGGCCGGTGCAGGGCGTGATCCGCCATTTCCGCGACGAAATCGAAGACCGCATCAAGTCGCGGCGTTCGAAGACGGCGGCCTGAGGGGAGCGCGCGAAAACATGGCAAAGCTCACTATAGACGGCACTGAAATCGAGGTCGCGGACGGCATCACCGTCCTGCAGGCCTGCGAGGAAGCCGGCGTTGAAATTCCGCGGTTCTGCTATCACGAACGCCTGTCCATAGCCGGCAATTGCCGCATGTGTCTGGTCGAAATGGAAAAGGCGCCGAAGCCGATCGCGTCCTGCGCGATGCCCGTCGGCGAGGGCATGGTGATACGCACCAACACCGAGACGGTGAAGAAGGCCCGCAACGGCGTGATGGAATTTCTTCTGATCAACCATCCGCTGGACTGTCCGATCTGCGATCAGGGCGGCGAGTGCGACTTGCAGGACCAGGCGATGGCCTACGGGTTCGATCATTCGCGGTTTTCCGAGAACAAACGCGCGGTCGCCGACAAGAATCTCGGCCCGCTGGTCGAAACGCACATGACCCGCTGCATCCACTGCACGCGCTGCATCCGGTTTTCGACCGAGGTTGCGGGCGTCGAGGTGCTGGGGGCGACTGGACGCGGCGAGAACATGGAAGTCGGCACCTATGTCGAGGCCGCGATTTCGTCGGAACTGTCCGCCAATATCATCGATCTGTGCCCGGTCGGCGCGCTGACGTCCAAACCCTACGCGTTCGAGGCGCGGCCCTGGGAGCTGACCAAGACCGAATCCGTCGACGTGATGGATGCGGTCGGCAGCAATATCCGCGTCGACAGCCGCGGGCGCGAGGTCATGCGCATCCTGCCGATGCTGAATGAAGACGTGAACGAGGAATGGATTTCCGACAAGACGCGCTATGCCTGCGACGGCTTGGCGAAACAGCGTCTCGACAGGCCTTACGTCCGGAAAGACGGTAAGCTGCAGCCCGCGACCTGGCACGAAGCCCTGGATGTCATCGGCGGCAAGTTGCGGGGGATGGACGGCAGCAAGATCGCGGCCATCGCCGGCGATCTGTGCGACGCGGAATCCATGGCGGCGCTGAAAGGTCTGATGGACGGTCTGGGCTCCCCCAATATCGACTGCCGCCAGGACGGAGCGAAGCTCGAAGCGGGTACGCGGACGGGGTACGTGTTCAATACGACAATCGCCGGCATCGAAGATGCAGATGCCTGCCTGATCGTTGGATCCAACCCGCGCCTTGAGGCACCGATCATCAATGCGCGGCTCCGCAAGCGCGCCGGCGCGGGCGGATTCAAGGTCGGCGTTGTTGGCGAAAACGTGAACCTGACGTATCGCGCCGAACATCTCGGCGCCGGACCGCAGACCCTGAAGGAAATTGCCGACGGCAGCCACGCGTTCTGCGAAATTCTGAAGGCCGCCGAACGACCGATGCTGATCCTGGGGCAGGGCGCCCTGGCCCGAGCCGACGGCGCGGCTGTTATGGCGGCGGCCCGTCAGATAGCTGGTAACACAGGCATGGTGTCCGCCGACTGGAACGGGTTCAACATTCTTCACACGGCGGCGGCCCGTGTCGCCGGTCTCGATCTCGGCCTGGTGCCGGGCGAAGACGGGCGCGATGTCGCCGGTATCCTGGATGGTGCGGCCGCAGGCGAGATAGAGGTCGTCTACCTGCTGGGCGCCGATGAAATAGACACCTCGAAACTGGCCAATGCCTTCGTCATTTATCAGGGCCATCACGGCGATGCCGGCGCGCATGCGGCCGACGTGATCCTGCCGGGCGCGGCTTATACCGAAAAAGACGGCACCTATGCCAATACGGAAGGTCGGGTGCAGCGCGGTCGCCGCGCGACCTTCCCGCCGGGCGACGCGCGCGAAGACTGGGCGATCCTGCGGGCGCTGTCCGACGTGCTGGGCAAAACGCTGCCTTACAACAATATTCTCGAACTGCAGGCCCATATGGCGAAGACCGCCCCGGCACTGGCCGAGATCGATACGCTGGCGCCGTCATCCTGGCGCGATTACGGGACGGCTGGCGAGATGGACAACGCGCCGTTCGAAAGCCCGATCCGCAATTTTTACATGACCGATCCGATCAGCCGCGCGTCCGAAACCATGGCCGCGTGCACGGAGACCTTCGTCAGGAACGGGGAGAAAACGGGCACCGATGGCTAGCTTCTGGGACGGATATCTCTGGCCCGGCTTCATCATCGTCGGGCAGATTTTGCTGATCATCGTGCCGATCATGGGCGCGGTGGCGTATCTGACTCTCGCCGAGCGGAAGGTCATCGCCGCGATGCAACTGCGCAAGGGGCCGAATGTCGTCGGCCCGTTCGGCCTGTTCCAGCCGGTCGCGGACGGGTTGAAACTGCTGGTCAAGGAGACCGTGATTCCGTCGGGCGCCAACCGGGTGGTGTTCATCCTGGCGCCCATGCTGACGTTTATCCTGGCGCTTGTCGCCTGGGCGGTGATCCCGTTCGACGCGGGCTGGGTGCTGGCCGATATCAATGTCGGCATTCTGTACCTGTTCGCGATCTCGTCGCTCGGCGTTTACGGCATCATCATGGCCGGTTGGGCAAGCAACTCGAAATACGCTTTCCTCGGCGCACTGCGATCGGCCGCCCAGATGGTGTCTTACGAAGTCGCCATCGGTTTCGTCATCATCACCGTGTTGATGTGCGTCGGTTCGCTGAACCTGACCGATATCGTCATGGCGCAGCAGGGCGGAGGGTTCTGGTCCTGGTACTGGCTGCCGCTGTTCCCGATGTTCATCATCTTTTTCATTTCCGCGCTGGCGGAGACCAACCGGCACCCCTTCGATCTGCCGGAAGCGGAAGCCGAACTGGTCGCCGGGTACAACGTCGAATATTCGTCGATGACCTTCGCGCTGTTCTTCCTTGGCGAATACGCCAACATGATCCTGATGAGCGGCATGACCGCGGTGCTGTTCCTGGGCGGGTGGTTGCCGCCGTTCGATATCGAACCGTTCACCTGGATCCCCGGGATCATCTGGTTCGCGCTGAAGATCGCATTGTGTCTGTTCGTGTTTCTCTGGGTGCGGGCGACGTTCCCGCGCTATCGTTACGATCAGCTGATGCGTCTCGGCTGGAAAGTATTTCTCCCATTTTCACTGCTTTGGGTCGCCGTCACGGCGGGCGCGCTGATTGCGTTCGACTGGCTGCCCGGACCCGGTGCCTAGGGAGGGGATGATCGCATGTCGTTTATAAAAAGATCTTCGCGCGCGCTATTGCTGACCGAACTGGTTTCGGGCATGGCGCTGACCCTGAAATACATGTTCAAACCCAAGGTGACGCTGAATTATCCGTTCGAAAAGGGGCCGCTCAGCCCACGCTTTCGGGGCGAACACGCACTCCGCCGGTATCCGAACGGAGAAGAACGCTGCATCGCCTGCAAGCTGTGCGAAGCGATTTGTCCGGCCCAGGCAATCACGATCGAGGCCGAGCCCCGCGCCGACGGCAGCCGCCGCACGACGCGTTACGACATCGATATGACGAAATGCATCTATTGCGGATTCTGCGAGGAAGCCTGCCCGGTCGATGCCATCGTCGAAGGACCCAATTTCGAATTCGCGACCGAAACCCGCGAGGAGTTGATGTACAACAAGGATAAACTTCTCGATAACGGCGAACGGTGGGAAGGCCACCTCGCCCAGCGTCTGTCGGCAGACGCACCGTATCGGTGAGGCCCGCGGGATGATCCTTCAGGCCATATCCTTCTACGCGTTCGCGGCTGTAACCGTCGCCGCTGCCGTCATGGTCATTTCGGCGCGCAATCCGGTGCATTCGGTGCTTTTCCTGATACTCGCTTTTTTCAACGCGGCCGGATTGTTCGTGCTGATGGGCGCGGAATTCATCGCCATGATCCTGGTGATTGTCTATGTCGGCGCCGTCGCCGTGCTGTTCCTGTTCGTGGTCATGATGCTCGACATCAATTTCGTGGAACTGCGTCAGGGGTTCCTGCAATACCTGCCGATCGGTGCGCTGGTGGGGCTGGTGCTCCTCGCCGAGCTGGTGCTGATCCTGGGTAGCTGGGTGGTTGCCCCGGATACCGCCAGCCGGGCCGCAGCCCCGACGCCGGCGGCGACAGAGGTCACGAACACCCATGCCATCGGTCAGGTGCTTTACACGGACTACATCTATCTGTTCCAGGCTGCCGGTCTGATTCTGCTGATCGCGATGATAGGCGCTATCGTGCTGACGCTGCGGTCGCGCGACGGCGTGAAGCGTCAGAAGATTTCGGACCAGGTGGCGCGGACCCAGGAAGAATCCGTCGAAATCCGCCACGTCGAACCGGGAAGCGGGGTCTGACATGATGGAAATCGGCCTGTCGCATTATCTCACCGTTGCGGCGATCCTGTTCACGCTGGGCGTTTTCGGGATATTCCTCAACCGGAAGAACGTGATCATCATCCTGATGTCGGTAGAGCTGATCCTGCTCGCGGTGAACATCAATCTGGTAGCGTTCTCGATCCATCTCAACGATCTGGCCGGCCAGGTGTTCGCGCTGCTGGTCCTGGCCATCGCGGCGGCGGAAGCCGCCATCGGGCTTGCCGTGATCGTTGTTTACTTCCGAAACCGCGGATCCATCGCGGTCGAAGACATCAACCTGATGAAGGGCTAGAGGCCGGATGTACGCGCTCGCCATATTCCTGCCGCTGATCGGCGCCATTCTCGCCGGGTTCGGCGGTCGCTGGCTCGGCAACCGGGGCGCCCAGATCGTCACCAGCGGCTGCATGCTGCTGTCGGCGGTGCTCGGCTGCGTCATCCTGGCCGAGGTCGGTCTTGGCGGCAATCCGCAGACGATCGAGCTGTTCTCGTGGATCAGTTCCGGCTCGTTCGAGGTCAACTGGACTCTGCGCTTCGATACGCTGACCGCCGTGATGGTCTTCGTCGTGACCGTCGTCTCGTCGATGGTTCATGTCTATTCAATCGGCTATATGAGCCACGATCCGCATATTCCGCGGTTCATGTCGTATCTCAGCTTCTTCACCTTCTTCATGCTGATGCTGGTGACGGCGGACAACCTGCTGCAGATGTTCTTCGGTTGGGAAGGCGTGGGGCTGTGTTCCTATCTGCTGATCGGGTTCTGGTACGAAAAACCCGAAGCGAACGCCGCGGCCATCAAGGCTTTCGTCGTCAACAGGGTTGGCGATTTTGGGTTCGCGCTGGGCATCATGGGCGTGTTCCTGATGTTCAATTCCATCAGCTTCGAGACGATTTTCGCCGCCGCACCCGGTAAGGCGGAGGCGACGATCCAGTTCCTCGGCTTCGAAGCGCATGCGATGACGACGCTGTGTATCCTGCTGTTCATCGGCGCGATGGGGAAATCGGCGCAGCTCGGTCTTCACACCTGGCTGCCCGACGCGATGGAAGGTCCGACGCCGGTTTCCGCGCTGATCCACGCCGCCACCATGGTCACGGCCGGCGTGTTCATGGTCGCGCGCCTGTCGCCGCTGTTCGAATACGCGCCCGATGCTCTGACGCTGGTGACCATTGTCGGCGCCACGACCTGTCTGTTCGCCGCGACCGTGGCATTGACCCAGACCGACATCAAGCGCGTGATCGCCTATTCGACGTGCAGTCAGCTCGGCTACATGTTCTTCGCCTGCGGCGTCTCGGCCTATTCCGCGGGTATCTTCCACCTGACGACGCATGCTTTCTTCAAGGCGCTGCTGTTCCTCGGCGCCGGATCGGTCATCCACGCCATGTCGTCCGAGCAGGACATGCGCCGGATGGGTGGAATCTGGAAAATGATCCCCGTGACCTACACGCTGATGTGGATCGGCAGTCTGGCGCTGGCGGGTCTGCCGTTCTTCGCCGGGTTCTATTCCAAGGACATCGTGCTGGAGGCCGCGTTCGGCGCCCATACCACGGCCGGCATGTACGCTTTCTGGTTCGGCATCATCGCCGCGATCCTGACCGCGTTCTATTCCTGGCGTCTGATCATCATGACTTTCCATGGCGAAAGCCGTGCCGACGAGAAGACGCTGGCGCATGTTCATGAATCGCCCAAGGTTATGATCGTGCCGCTGCTGGTGCTGGCGTTCGGGGCGCTGTTCTCGGGGTATCTCGGCTACGAGTATTTCGTCGGCGACAGTATGAAGAGCTTCTGGGGCGACTCGATCTTCGTGCTGCCCGGCACCGATCCGATCGAGGCGGCGCACCATGTACCGACCTGGGTGAAACTGCTGCCCATCGTTGTGGCGGTGGTGGGCATTCTGGCCGCCTATTACGCCTACTTGATGAACCGGGACCTGCCCGGCAAGCTGGCTGCGCGGTTCCAGGGTACATACAAGTTCCTGCTGAACAAATGGTACTTCGACGAACTCTACGATTTCCTGTTCGTGCGTCCGGCGCACCGGTTGGGCCGCAATCTGTGGAAGGACGGCGACGGCGCCGTGATCGACGGTCTGGGCCCCGACGGCGTTGCCGCGGCGGCCAGATATCTGGCGCAGAAAGTCGCATCGATACAGTCGGGCTATGTCTACCACTATGCCTTTGCGATGCTGATCGGTGTGGCGGGCATCGTGACGTGGTATCTGCTGACCGGGTCGGGGAAGTGATCGATGTCCTATAGCTGGCCCATTCTTTCCCTGGTTACGTTCCTGCCCACCATCGGTGCGCTGGCCATCCTGCTGATCAGGGGCGATGACGAGACAGTCGCCCGCAACGCCCGTGCCACGGCGCTATGGACGTCCATTGCGACGTTCATCGTGTCGATCTTTCTGTGGATCGGGTTCGACAATTCGACGGCCGATTTCCAGTTCGTCGAGAAGATCGCCTGGATCCCGTCCTTCGGTATCAATTATCACATGGGCGTGGACGGGATCTCGGTCTTCTTCGTCCTGCTGTCCACGTTCCTGACGCCGCTTTGCATTCTGGCGAGCTGGGAAGCGATCAAGAACCGGGTCAAGGAGTACATGATCGCGTTTCTGGTCCTGGAAACCCTGATGATCGGGATGTTCTGCGCGCTGGACTTCGTGCTGTTCTACATCTTCTTCGAAGCGGTGCTGATCCCGATGTTCCTGATCATCGGAATCTGGGGCGGGGGACGTCGGGTCTACGCGGCGTTCAAGTTCTTCCTGTACACCCTGACCGGTTCGGTCCTGATGCTGATCGCGATCCTGGCGATCTATTTCGAGACTGAGACGACGGACATCCCGGTACTTCTCGAAGCGATGATCGATCCGCGCATGCAGCTCTGGCTCTGGCTCGCATTCTTCGCCAGTTTTGCCGTTAAGGTGCCGATGTGGCCGGTTCATACCTGGCTGCCCGATGCCCATGTCGAGGCGCCGACGGCAGGTTCGGTTATCCTGGCCGGGGTACTGTTGAAAATGGGTGCATACGGGTTCCTGCGCTTCTCGGTACCCATGCTGCCTTACGCGACCGAGTACTTCACGCCGCTGATCTACACGCTGTCGATCGTCGCGGTGATCTACACGTCCCTCGTCGCGCTCGCTCAGGAAGACATGAAAAAGCTGATCGCCTATTCGTCGGTCGCCCATATGGGCTTCGTGACCATTGGCATCTTCACCTTGACCCATCAGGGCGTACAGGGCGCTGTTGTGCAGATGCTCAGTCACGGTTTCGTCTCCGGCGCGCTGTTCCTGTGCGTCGGCGTGATTTACGACCGAATCCACACGCGGGAGATCGCGCGTTATGGCGGGCTGGTCGAACGCATGCCAAAATACGCGCTGGTCTTCATGGTTTTCATGCTGGCTTCCGTCGGGTTGCCGGGCACCAGCGGTTTCGTTGGCGAATTCCTCATTCTGGTGGGGGCGTTCGAGGCCAATACCTGGGTCGCGGCGCTGGCGACCACGGGCATTATCCTCGGCGCAGCCTACATGCTGTATCTCTATCGCAGGGTGATCTTCGGGAAGCTGGAGAAAGAGGATCTTAAATCGATCCTCGATCTCAATCCCCGCGAAATCGCCATCTTCGCGCCGTTGATCGTTGTAACGATCTGGATGGGCGTTTGGCCGGCGCCGTTCCTCGAAGTGATGGACGCCTCCATCGCGAATCTGATCGAACAGCACAAGGTGGCGATGAACGCGCTGCAATCAGTCACCTTGGCGGGGAACTAGACGCATGACCGATATGGTGACCACGGCCGATATATATCCCGTCCTGCCGGAACTCTGCCTGGCGCTGATGGCGATGGCTCTGCTGATGTACGGTGTATTCCGTGGCGATAAATCGACCGGGAGCTGTTCGTGGCTGGCGGTTCTGGCGCTGGTCGTGACCGGCGTGATCATGTCGTTGCTGCCAGAAAGTGCGGAATCGGCCTTCCGCGGCCAGTTCATTGTCGATCAATTCGCGCGCTTCATGAAATGGCTGGTGCTGCTCGGCTCCGCGCTCGCCGTCATCATGTCTATGAATTACAACGCGCGCGAGGAAATCGAGCGTTTCGAATTTCCGGTACTTATCCTGTTCGCCAGCCTTGGCATGCTCCTGATGGTGTCGGCGAACGATCTGATTTCGCTCTATGTCGGGCTCGAACTTCAGAGCCTCGCGCTTTACGTTATCGCTGCCTTCCGTCGCGATTCCACGAAATCCTCCGAGGCGGGGCTGAAATACTTCGTTCTCGGCGCGCTGTCCTCCGGCATGCTGTTATACGGCGCGTCGATGATTTACGGCTTTGCAGGCACCACGCGTTTCGAAGCGCTGGCGTCGCTGTTCACCGGACCGAGCGCAGATCCGGGCGTCGGCGTCATCGTCGGTCTTGTGTTCCTTCTGGCGGGGCTGGCGTTCAAGGTTTCGGCGGTGCCGTTCCACATGTGGACGCCGGATGTCTACGAAGGCGCGCCGACGCCGGTGACGGCTTTCTTTGCCGTCGCTCCCAAGATCGCCGCCATCGCGCTGCTTGTCCGCACCATGACCGGCCCGTTCGGCGAACTGTTCGCCCAGTGGCAGCAGATCATCGTGTTTATCTCCATCGCCTCGATGCTGCTTGGCGCCCTGGCCGCAATCTGGCAGACCAACATCAAGCGCCTGCTGGCGTACAGCTCCATCGGTCATGTCGGTTATGCGCTGGTCGGGCTTGCCGCCGGTTCGGAAGAAGGCATTCGCGGGATCGGTGTGTACATGGCGATCTATCTCGCGATGAACGTCGGCACGTTCTGTTGCGTGTTGTCTATGCGCCGTCAGGGCGTGCTGGCTGAAGGGGTTGACGATCTCGCCGGGCTTGCGCGCAATCATCCCATGATGGCGGCGGCGATGGCAGTGTTCATGTTCTCCATGGCCGGCATTCCGCCGTTGGCCGGGTTCTTCGGCAAACTGTACGTTTTCATGGCGGCGGTGAACGAGGGGCTTTATATCCTCGCCATCATCGGCGTTCTGACCAGCGTGATTGGCGCGTTTTATTATCTCCGGATCATCAAGATCATGTATTTCGACGAACCGGCCGATGCCTTCGATCGCAGCGCCGGGCGTGAAATCGGCGTCATAATGACGATTGCGGGTTTGTTTACGTTGCTGTTCTTTATCTTTCCCTCGCCGATCGTGGATGGGGCGGGGCAGGCTGCGGCTGTACTCTTCGCCGCGGGTTAGACGCATTTGTCCCCTTTGGCGCAGGGGGTGTCTCTGCCCCAGGGCTACGATCTTCGGACATTCGATGAGCTGGACGGCACCAATGCGGAGGCGTTGCGCGCAGGATGTCCGCACGGGCGGGTGATTGTGGCGGAAAGCCAGACTGCGGGAAGGGGACGCAGACACCGGATCTGGCAGTCGCCACCGGGCAATCTGTACCTGACGATTTGCGTCCAGCCGTCGGCTGGCCGTCCCGCTGGCCAGCTGGCGTTCGTTGCCGGATTGGCAGTGCTGGACACGGTGTCCGAACTGGCGCCGACGGCGACGTTCGCACTTAAGTGGCCGAACGACGTATTGTGCGACGGACGAAAAATATCCGGAATATTGATCGAAGCCGGAGCGGGCGGAGGATTTGCTGTGGGCATCGGCATCAATCTCGCGCAGGCGCCGCCGGATGAGGAGGTCACATTCCCCGCGACCAGTCTCGGGGCCGTGTATGGCGGCGAGATCACGCCGAAATCGGCGTTGGAGCCGCTGTGCCGGCATTTCGACCGCTGGTACCGGCTCTGGCTGGCCGGCGGGTTCGATGCGTTGAGGGCCGTCTGGCTTGCGTCGGCGCACGGGATCGGCGATACCATCGCCGCATCCACGGGGAGCGACCGGATCGAGGGCCGTTTCGAGGGACTCGACGAAGAAGGCGCGCTGATTCTGGTGGATGCGGATGGCGAGCGATGTGCGATCGCCGCCGGGGACGTCTTTTTTCCGCAACGGACTGACTGAATGCTGCTGACGATCGATTCCGGGAACACCAACATCGTCTTCGCCCTTTACGAGGGCGGAAAACAGCGCGGTGTCTGGCGTCGGGCCAACGACAACCGGCAGACGGCGGACGAATACGGCGTCTGGCTGCTTCAGCTGATGGCGCTGGCGAAGCTTCATCCGGAAGACGTGGACGCGGCAATCATCGCCACGGTGGTGCCGGACACGTTGTTCAGCCTGAAAGGACTTTGCCGCAACTATTTTCATGTTGAGCCCCTGGTGGTGGGGGATGCGGGCGTGGAACTCGGCATCAGGGCGCTTGTCGATACGCCCGAAGCCGTCGGCGCCGACCGCCTCGTCAATGCCGTTGCCGCGCACGAGGAATACGGCGGGCCGCTGATCATTCTCGACTTCGGGACCGCGACAACATTCGATGTCATCAACGCCGACGGCGATTATGTCGGAGGCGTCATCGCACCGGGCATCAACCTGTCGGTCGAAGCGCTGCACCGCGCAGCGGCAATGCTGCCGAAGGTTTCGGTCGCACGGCCGCCATCGGTGATAGGGAAGCACACCACGCCGGCGATGCAGTCGGGCATCTACTGGGGTTATGTCGGTCTGATCGAAGGCCTGGTCGCGCGCATCCGCGAAGAATATGGCGAGGATCTGCGGGTGGTCGCGACCGGCGGTCTGGCGCCGATGTTCGATCCTGCGACCGACGCGATTGAGAAGGTCGATCGGAATCTGACGCTGCGCGGTCTGGTCAGCATTCACGCCCGGAACGCCGGATGAGTACGGACGAAGTGGTGTTCGTCCCGCTTGGCGGGGCCGGCGAAATCGGCATGAACATGAGCCTTTACGGCTATGACGGTCACTGGCTGATGATCGACATGGGCATCGCGTTCGGCGATGACACCACGCCGGGTGTCGACGTCATGACCCCCGATCCCGCCTTCGTGCTTGACCAGCTGGATCGTCTGTCGGGCCTCGTGGTCACCCATGCGCATGAAGACCATCTCGGCGCAATTCCCTATCTGTGGCGCAAAATTCGTTGTCCTGTCTACGCCACCCCCTTTGCCTGCGGGCTGCTGCGCCGGAAGCTGGAAGACAGCAACCTGCTGGATCAGGTGGACCTGACCGAAATCCCGGTTGCCGGCGGGGTGGATGTCGGCCCGTTCGCGGTCGATCTGGTCCCGGCGGCCCATTCGGTGCCCGAGGCCAATATCCTGGCCATCCGGACCGGGGCAGGCACCATCGTCCATGCCACGGACTGGAAGATCGATCCCAAGCCGCTGGTTGGCCGGGTCACAGACGAAGTCGCGCTACGTAAGCTCGGCGACGAAGGCGTGATGGCGCTGGTCTGCGATTCGACGAACGTGTTCGTCGATGGCGAAGCCGGTTCGGAAGCAGCATTACGTAAAAGCCTGATCGAGATCATCCGCACCTGCAAAGGCCGTGTTGCGGTGGCGAGCTTCGCAAGCAATGTGGCGCGGGTCGCGACCATCAACAAGGCGGCGGTAGAAACCGGACGTCATCCGACGCTGGTCGGGCGGTCGCTGTGGCGAAGCGTGGATATCGCGCAGGAATGCGGCTATCTGAGCGACATAGAGCCTTTCGTGCCGGAGCGCGAAATCGGGTTTATTCCGCCCGGAAAGGTATTGATGGGGGTAACGGGATCGCAGGGCGAGCCGCGTTCGGCGCTGGCGCGTATCGCATCCGGGTCGCACCCCAACGTGTCGTTCGAACCGGGCGACACGGTGATCTTTTCATCGCGGGAAATTCCCGGCAACGAAATCGCCATCGGCAAAATCCAGAACCAGCTCGCCCGGCTCGGCGTAAACGTGATTACAGAACAGGATGGATTCGTACATGTGTCAGGTCATCCCGGGCGCAAGGAGCTGATGGACATGTATCGGTGGATTCGCCCGCAGATTCTGGTGCCGATCCACGGAGAACTTCGTCATCTGCAGGAACACAAACGCCTTGCGGAGAAGTGCCAGATCCCGCACACGCAGATTGCCGAGAACGGCACCATGATCGCGTTGTCGAAATCGGGCACGGAAGTGGTCGATCACGTGACGACGGGACGACTGGCGGTCGACGGCCGCCGTCTGGTACCGGTCGACGGCACGGTGATCCGTGAACGCAACCGTATCCGCTTCAACGGCGCCGCCGTCGCGACGGTTGTCATGGACGGCAAGGGCAATCTGCTGGGCGATCCGCAGCTGACCGTCCAGGGCGTGCTGGACGAAGAGGCGGAAGGCGACACCTGGGAAGACGCGGTCGATACGGTCGTGGACGCGGTCAATGATCTGAAGCCGTCCGAACGCCGGGACGATGCCGCCGTCGCCGAAGCGGCCCGCATTGCGGTCCGTCGGGCGTTGCGCGAAAGTATCGGCAAGCGCCCGGTTACGGATGTGCATGTGGTGAGGGTCTAGAATATGACGTGGTTTTCCGCAGTACTCGTGTTTGTGATCGTCTGGTGGCTGGTGTTTTTCATGAGTCTGCCCGTCGGTGCGCGCTCGTATCACGAAGCGGGCGAGGAGGTCGAGGTCGGGAACGTTCCCAGCGCGCCCATGAAGCCCCGGCTGTGGACGAAGGCCGGCGTATCAACCGTCATTGCCGCAATCCTGACGGTGGTCGTCTATTTTCTCATCGACAGCGGCGCTGTGAGTTTTCGTCCCTGATCCTTAAACCGCGAACGGCATTGGACGATATCAAACAACGGATGAAGGCCGCATGAGCGACACACCTCGTCTCGAACTGATCGGGATCACCAAGGCCTATCCCGGCGTGGTGGCGAACAACAACGTCAGCCTGAAGGTCATGCCTGGCGAAATACACGCGCTGCTGGGCGAAAACGGCGCCGGAAAGTCGACACTGGTAAAGTTCATTTACGGCGTTCAGAAAGCGGATTCGGGGCGCATGCTGTGGGAGGGAGATGAAGTCCGCCTCGCCAATCCCAATGCCGCCCGCAAGCTGGGCGTGGGCATGGTGTTCCAGCATTTCTCGCTGTTCGACGCCATGACGGTGGAGGAGAACATCTCCCTCGGCATTTCGCCGGAGCTGACCAGGGGCGATCTGTCGGCCCGTATCCGGGAAATCTCCGCTCAGTACGGCCTTCCGCTCGATCCCGACCGCTATGTCCATACGCTGTCGGTGGGCGAACGCCAGCGGATCGAGGTCGTGCGCTGTCTGCTGCAGGATCCGACCCTGCTGATCATGGATGAGCCGACGTCTGTCCTGACGCCGCAAGAGGTGGAGGAATTGTTCAAGACTCTGCGCCGCCTGTCGGAGGAGGGCGTCTCGATCCTCTACATCTCGCACAAGCTGGAGGAGATCAAGGCGCTGTGTCACACGGCGACGATCATGCGCATGGGCGAGGTCGTCGCCGAATGTACGCCGCAGAACGAAACCGCCCGCTCCATGGCGGAGATGATGATGGGCGAGAACCTGGTCAGCCCGGAGCGCACCGACCGGCAGACCGACGGCGCCGTACGGCTGGAAATCAGGAACCTGACCGCCGTGTCGACCCATCAGCACGGCACCGATCTGAAGGACGTCAATTTGCAGGTGCGCGCCGGCGAAGTGCTCGGCGTCGCCGGGATCGCCGGCAACGGCCAGCGCGAACTGATGGAAATGCTGACCGGCGAGGTGCTCGCCGGCAAGGCGGACGCGATCGCCATCGACGGCACGCCCATTGGACGCCTGGATCCCGTTCAGCGACGCGGTATCGGGCTCGGCCTCGTGCCCGAGGAGCGGCTTGGCCACGGCGCGGTGCCGGACATGTCGCTGTGGGAAAACGGCTTCCTGTCCGCCGCGACGCGGATGGAGCTGCTGAGCAACGGGTTCATCCAGGTTGGTGCGTCGACCGAGTTCGCCGAGGACGTTGTCGACCGGTTCCGGGTGAAAACGCCGGGCGTCACGCATGCGGCCAACAGCCTGTCCGGCGGCAATCTGCAGAAATTCATCGTCGGCCGGGAAATCGTGCAGAAACCCGGCGTGATCGTGGTCCTGCAACCGACGTGGGGCGTCGATGCCGGGTCGGCTGCGGCAATACGCCAGGCGCTGATCGACATGGCGGCGGATGGTGCCGCGGTCCTTGCCGTGTCGCAGGATCTGGAAGAACTGTTCGAGATCTCCGACCGCATCGCCGTTATCTGCGAAGGCCGGATGTCGGACGCGCGCCCCGCGGAGAACGTGACGGTAGAGGAAATCGGATTGCTGATGGCCGGGGTCGGCCTGGACGGGGAGGCCGCCCATGCTGGTTAGACTGGAACAGCGCCCCGAGGCGTCCAAAAGCATGGTCTACGTGTCGCCGCTGATCGCGGTGGTGCTGACGATCCTCACGGCGATGATCATGTTCGCCGCGCTCGGCGTCGACCCGGTCAAGGCGATCGAGACGTTCTTTATCGAACCCGTATCGACGCTGGACGGCGTTGCGGAACTGTTCGTCAAGGCGACGCCGCTGGTCCTGATCGGGGTAGGGCTGGCGCTCGGCTTTCAGGCGAATGTGTGGAACATCGGCGCCGAAGGCCAGCTCGTGATCGGCGCGCTGGCGGGCGGCGGACTGGCGCTGGCGTTTTATGACCAGTCGAGCGTCTTTCTCGTCCCGGCCATGCTGGTGTGCGGCGTCATCGGCGGTATGGCCTGGGCCGCCATCCCGGCCTGGCTCAAGACACGTTTTAACACCAACGAGATACTGACAAGTCTGATGCTGACCTATGTCGGTCTGCTGGTGCTCAGCTATCTGGTACACGGGCCGTGGAAAGACCCGGAGGGAATGAATTTCCCGGAATCGCGGCTGTTCCACGATTCCGCCCTGCTGCCGATCCTGATCGACGAAACCCGGCTGAACGTGGGCTGGCTTCTGGCGTTGCTGGTGGTCGTGCTCGGCTGGATCCTGATATCGCGCCACATCATCGGCTTCCAGATCAAGGTGATCGGCATGGCGCCGCTGGCCGGCGCGTTCGCGGGCTTCAAGGAGAAGCGCCTGATCTGGATCACGCTGCTGATTTCCGGCGGCTGCGCCGGTCTGGCCGGCGTGATCGAATTGTCCGGGGCGATCGGCCAGATCGTGCCGTCGATTTCGCCGGGTTACGGGTTTACGGCGATTATCGTCGCCTTTCTCGGGCGGCTTCATCCCGTCGGCGTGCTGTTCGCCGGGTTGCTGATGGCGCTCACCTATCTCGGCGGCGATTCCGCGCAGATCACGATGAACCTGCCGAATGCCGTCACCGGCGTCTTTCAGGGGATGCTGCTGTTTTTCCTGCTGGCGTCGGACGTGCTTATCAAATACCGGGTGCGGTTCGGGCCGCCCAGAATTCAGGCGGAGGCCGCGGAATGAGTATCGACTGGCTGGTCCCCGCAATCCTGACCATTGTCACCGCCGCGACGCCGCTCGTATTCGCGGCCGTCGGTGAAACCGTCGTCGAAAAGGCAGGGGTTCTGAACCTCGGCGTCGAGGGCATGATGATCATGGGCGCAATCGCGGCCTTTGCCACCGCCGTGGCAACCGGAAGCGAGGTGCTTGCCATCCTGGCGGGCGCCGGCGCCGGTTTGCTGTTATCGCTGATCTTTGGCGTTTTGTGCGTCTATCTGCAATCGAACCAGGTCGCGACCGGGCTGGCGCTTACCATCTTCGGCCTCGGTCTCAGCGCGCTGATCGGTCATTCCTATGTCGGCAAGACCTTCGGCGGCCTTGCCAAGCTGGACATTCCGGGGCTCTCGGACATTCCGGTCATCGGACCCCTGATTTTTGGGCACGACGCACTGGTTTATCTGTCGGTGGTCAGCGTCGCGCTGGTCGCCTGGTTCCTGAACAGGACGCGTGGCGGCCTTCTGGTCCGCGCCGTCGGCGAAAACCATGATGCGGCGCACTCGATCGGGTATTCGGTCACGCTGATCCGCATGGGCGCAATTCTGTTCGGGGGCGCCATGGCGGGGGTTGGAGGCGCGTACCTGTCGGTCGCCTATACGCCGCTGTGGGTCGAGAACATGACAGCCGGTCGCGGCTGGATCGCATTGGCGCTGGTCGTGTTCGCATCGTGGAAGCCGTGGAGGGCGTTTTTCGGCGCGTATCTTTTCGGCGGCATTACCATCATCCAGCTTTACGCCCAGGGCATGGGCGTAGAGGTTTCCGCTCAGTTCCTTTCGATGCTACCGTACGTGGCAACGATCCTGGTACTGGTCGTCATATCGCGCGACAGCGCAAAGGCGCGGCTCAACGCGCCGGCATGCCTTGGAAAGAATTTCCATGCATCGGGATAGGGGACGATTACGTAAACCGGTTTCAAACAAGGAGGCATTCATGCACTTGAAATCAAAACTCGCCGGAGCCGCTGCGGCTGCCGTTCTGGCCTTCGGCATTTCTTCCGCCGCCCAGGCACAGCTCAAGATCGGCTTCGTCTATGTCGGACCGATCGGCGACCACGGCTGGTCCTACGAACACAACCAGGGCCGTCTCGCCATCGAAAAGGCGCTGGGCGACAAGGTGACCACCTCGTACGTCGAAAAAGTGCCGGAAGGCGCGGATGCTCAGCGGGTCATTACCAAGCTGGCGTCGTCCGGCCACGGACTGATTTTCACGACCTCGTTCGGTTACATGAACCCGACGCTGCGGGCCGCGAAGCGATTCCCCAAGGTGAAGTTCGAACACGCCACCGGCTTCAAGCGGGCGGCAAACATGTCGACCTATTCGGCGCGGTTCTACGAAGGCCGCTACGTGGTCGGCAAGATCGTCGGCAACATGACCAAGTCGAACACCATCGGCTACATCGCGTCGTTCCCGATCCCGGAAGTTATCCGTGGCATCAATGCAACCTACCTGGCGGCGAAATCGGTCAACCCGGACGTCAAGATCAAGATCGTCTGGGTCTCAACCTGGTTCGACCCCGGCAAGGAAGCCGATGCTGCCAAGACCCTGATCGATCAGGGCGCCGACGTGATCATGCAGCATACCGACAGTCCGGCGCCGGTTCAGGTTGCCGAACAGCGCGGCGTGTGGGCGGTCGGCCAGGCATCCGACATGACGGCGTTCGGTCCCAAGGCGCATCTGACGTCGATCATCGACAACTGGGCGCCGTACTACATCGCCCGGGCGAAAGCCGTGCTGGACGGCACCTGGAAATCGACCGACACCTGGGACGGGTTTAAGCCCGGCATGGTTGAGATGGCCGACTACAACAAAGCCATTCCGGAACGCGTTGTCGCGCTGGCGAAAGCCACCCGGGCGGGCATCGAAGCCGGCACGATCCATCCCTTTACAGGCGAGATCAAGGATCAGTCCGGCAAGGTCGTCGTGCCGAAGGGCAAGACAGCCGACGACGGAATGCTTGCTGGCATGAATTTCTATGTCCAGGGCATCGAAGGCTCGATCCCGAAATAAGCGAAAACTGAGAATTGGGGCGGCGCGGTTTACTCCGTCGCCGCCCTTTTTCGTTCGTGTCTGAGAGGCCGCTACCCTGTCCCGAACACGCGATACCCGACTGCACCTGACCGGCCGGACGCTGACTTTTAACGGCGATCCGCGCATCCATGACGGTGCGGTCCGATACACGGAAAGGGGCGCGGTCCTGATCGAGGGCGGGCGCATCGTGTGGCACGGTCAGGCCGGTGAGGAACCGGACGATCTGGCCGCCGGCGCCGAGCGGCACGATTACGGCGACGATCTCATCCTGCCGGGTTTCGTGGACGGGCACGTTCATTATCCGCAGATCGGTGTTATTGCGTCGTTCGGTACGCAGCTTCTGGACTGGCTTGAAACATATACTTTTCCCGAAGAGGCGAGATTTTCAGATCCGCAGTATGCGCGTGAAACCGCATCGCTGTTTCTCGATCTGCTGCTCGCCAACGGGACCACGACGGCGGCGGTGTATTGCACGGTGCACCCGGAATCCGCCGATGCGTTCTTCGAGGAATCGTCGGCGCGCAACCTGCGCATGATTGCCGGAAAGATCCTGATGGATCGAAACGCGCCCGACGGGGTCACCGATACGGCGCAATCCGGATACGCCGATACGAAATCCCTGATCGAAAAGTGGCATGGCAACGGGCGCAATCTCTATGCGGTGACGCCACGTTTCGCGCCGACCAGCACGCCCGACCAACTGGAAGCGTGCGGCACGCTAATGTCGGAATTCGACGATGTGTATCTGCAGACGCACGTTTCCGAAAATACGGATGAAATAGGTTGGGTCGCGGAACTCTTCCCCGATGCGCGCTCCTATCAGGACGTTTATGCCCGCTATGACATGCTCGGACCCCGCGGGCTGTACGGCCATGCCATCCATATGGATGACGCCGATCTGGCCCTGGCGGCGGAAACGCAAACGAAGTTCGTCCATTGCCCGACCTCGAACCTGTTCATCGGCAGCGGCCTGTTCGACATGCGCCGGACATGGGATGCGGGGGTCGATGTCATGCTGGGCTGCGATGTTGGCGGCGGCACGTCGCTGTCGCCTTTCGCGACGATGAAGGCGGCATACGAGATCGCCCAGTTCAGCGGCTATTCGCTAAGCCCGGAACAGGCATTCTGGCTGTCGACCGCGGGCGGTGCGGAGGCGCTGTCGCTGAGCGACAGGATCGGTCGACTGGAAGCGGGCTACGAGGCGGATATCGCGGTTCTCGATCTGACCTCGACACCGGTGATCCGTCAGCGTGTCGAACGGGCGGAATCCCTGCGCGATATTTTGTTCGCACAGATGATCCTGGGCGATGACAGAGCGGTCCGTGCGGTCTACGCGAATGGCCGTAAAGTGGTCGGTTGATTTCGTGACCGGGGTTGCAGCGCGCGATGTGATACGCAAACATCCCGGAATATAATTCCGGTTCATTCCAAGGGGAGAGAATTTGATGGCCGATACTCACACACCGCCGTTCCGTGCCGATCATGTCGGCAGCCTGTTGCGTCCTGCAGAGGTGATGGAAGCGCGCCACAAGTTCTATACCGACGCGCCAAGTATCTCGGCGGAGGAACTGAAAGCCATCGAGGACGCGGCCATCGCAGACGTCATAAAGATGCAGGAAGACCTGGGACTGCAGGTCGCCACAGACGGAGAGTTCCGGCGGTATTTCTGGCATTACGATTTCATGGGCATGCTGACCGGATTCGAACTCGACAAGCGCGACGAGGGCGTCCAGTTCGCCGGCACGCAGATCCCGCCGCTATATCCGACGATCACGGGCAAGCTCGATTTTCCGGACGACCACCCGATGCTGGATCATTTCAAATTCGTCGCCGAAAAGACGACCGTGACGCCCAAGATTTCGATCCCCGGCCCGAGCTGCTGTCATTTTCGCACCGCACCGGAGGATATCCATCCGGCGGAATACGCGGACGACGACGTGCTGTTCGGCGATATCGCGGCGACGTACAAGAAGGCCGTGAGCGCGTTTTACGATGCCGGTTGCCGGTATCTGCAGATGGACGATATCTATTTCGCCTATCTGTGCGATCCGAAACAGCGCGACATTCAGAAAGGGATGGGCCGCGATCCGGACGACATGCTGAAGCGATACGCCTGGATGATGAACGAGGCGATCAAGGACCGCCCCGACGACATGGTGATCGGTATGCATATGTGCCGCGGCAATTTCCAGTCGACCTATGCGGCGGAAGGCGCCTACGACCCGGCGGCCGAGGCCATCTTCTCGACCGGCGTCGACATTTTCTTCATGGAGTACGACAGCGACCGGGCCGGCGGGCTGGAACCGCTGCGCCTGCTGCCCAAGGGCAAGCAGCGCGTGCTGCCCGGTTTCGTGACCACCAAGACGCCGGAACTGGAACCGGTCGACGACCTGAAACGGAAATTCGACGAGGCGTCGAAATACGCCGATCTTGACCAGCTCGGCATCGCGCCGCAATGCGGGTTTTCGTCGACCGAGCACGGCAACAAGATCACCGTCGACGATCAGCGCCGGAAGCTGGAACTGGTCGTCACCGTGGCCGAGGAAATCTGGGGCAGCGCCTGATAGCGGGGCGTTTGTCGCGTTAAACAAGCGTTTACCCCGCCGGGCCGATAATCGGCCCATGCGATATGTCATAACCTTTTGCATCTTCGCCGCGTTGCTCGATCCGGCCCACGCTGCGACGGTGACCGTCACCAGGGACGACTGCCGGCATATCGTGACGCACACGCCGGACGCTTCGGTCGCCTACACGCCGGGCGTGGACGCATACGGCCGGCCGGTCGCGCCCGCCAATCTGGGCGGCGGCCATTCGGTGAAACCGCCCGAGACGTTCTCGATGGACATCAACATCGACCTGCAGGAACGCTTCGGCCTGCCCGCCAACAAGGGCCAGTACATGGGCGAGATCAAGGCAGGCAGGGTCGAGATCAAAAAGGACGGGCGGGCCTACTACAATGGTCAGGAACTCGCTACCGGCGCACAGAACGAAATCGCCCGCGCCTGCCGGGAACTGCAGAAGAAGTAGACTGTCCATCGCCGCAGTTTCCATTGCGGCACCCCCCGCCATTCCCTATGTTCGCCTCGCACGTTAACGGAGGCCGCTTCACCCATGCGCATGTCGCAATATTTCCTGCCGACGCTGAAGGAAGACCCGTCCGAGGCGCAGATCGTCTCGCACCGTCTGATGTTGCGCGCCGGCATGATCCGCCAGTCCAGCGCCGGTATCTATTCGTGGCTGCCGATGGGACTGAAGGTCCTGCGGAAGGTCGAACAGATCGTCCGCGAGGAACAGGACGCGGCGGGCTGCCAGGAACTGCTGATGCCGACCATTCAGCCGGCGGAATTATGGCAGGAAAGCGGGCGCTACGACGATTACGGCGCGGAAATGCTGCGCATTCGCGATCGCCACGACCGCGACATGCTGTACGGGCCGACCAATGAGGAGCTGATCACCGAGATCGTGCGCGCCCATATCCGCAGCTACAAGGACCTGCCAAAGCTGCTCTATCACATCCAGTGGAAGTTCCGCGACGAGATCCGCCCCCGGTTCGGCGTGATGCGCGGGCGGGAATTCCTGATGAAGGATTCCTATTCCTTCGACCTGACCTACGAAGGCGCGCGCGACGCCTATAACAGAATGTTCGTGGCGTATTTGCGCACCTTCGCGCGCATGGGGCTGAAAGCGATTCCGATGGCGGCGGACACGGGGCCGATCGGGGGTGATCTCAGCCACGAATTTATCATCCTCGCCGAAACCGGCGAGAGCGAGGTGTTCTGCCACAGGGATTTGCTTGAATTCGACGTGCTGGGCGAAGACGTCGATTACACGGCAGATCTGCAGCCGGTGGTCGACCGCTGGACGGGACTCTACGCCGCGACCGACGAAAAGCATGACGAGGCCAAGGCCGCGAAGCTCGGCGATGCGCTGGTCAACGCGCGCGGTATCGAGGTCGGGCACATCTTCTATTTCGGGACCAAGTATTCCAAGGCCATGAACGCCGCGGTGACAGGCCCGGACGGCGAGAAGGTATTCCCCGAAATGGGGTCCTATGGCATCGGCGTGTCGCGCCTGGTGGGCGGCATTATCGAGGCCTATCACGACGACAACGGGATCCTCTGGCCGAAGAGCGTGGCGCCGTTCGGCGCGGCAGTGATCAATCTGAAAACCGGCGATGCGGAGTGCGACGCGGTGTGCGACGATCTCTACGCGAAACTGCAGGCCGCCGGCATCGATCCGCTGTATGAGGACCGCGACGAGCGCGCCGGCGCCAAATTCGCGGACATGGACCTGATCGGCGTGCCGTGGCAGATCGTCGTCGGGCCGCGCGGCGTGAAGAACGGCGTCGTCGAGTTCAAGAACCGGGCGAGCGGCGAGCGCGAGGAAATATCGGCCGAATCCGCGCTGGCGCGGCTGACCGCATGATCTTCAACGCTTTCGAGCGCATGGTCGCGCTGCGCTATCTGCGCGCGCGGCGCGAAGAAGGCTTCGTCTCCGTCATCGCCGGGTTTTCGCTGGCCGGAATCGCGCTTGGCGTGGCAACGCTGATCATCGTCATGTCGGTGATGAACGGGTTTCGCGCCGAGCTGCTGCAGCGAATCCTCGGCCTCAACGGTCATCTCGGCGTGTACGAACTGACCAACCGGCCGCTGACCGATTTCGATACCATCGCGGGGAAGATCGCGAAGGTCGACGGCGTGGTCCGCGTCATCCCGACCGTCGAAGGCCAGGTGCTGGTCAGCGCCAACAGCGTCGCCGCCGGGGCCATCGTGCGCGGCGTGCGGCCCGACGACATCAGGGCGCGCGCCATCATCGCCGACAATATCCGTGCCGGTACGCTGGACGATTTCAGGGGCCGCAGCAGCGTCATCGTCGGCTCGCGCTTCGCGACCAAGTTCGGCGTGCGGCCGGGCGACACGGTCCGGCTGGTCTCGCCGCAGTCGAACCCGACCGCGTTCGGATCGGTCCCCCGCAGCAAGCGGTACAAGGTGGCCGCCGTGTTCGAGGTCGGCATGTTCGAATACGATTCCAGCTTCGTGTTCATGCCGCTCGAAGCCGCGCAGATCTATTTCCGCTCCAAGGACGCGGTCACGAATATCGAAGTATTTCTCGACGATCCCGACCGGGTGCCGCAGACGCGCGTCGACATCCTGCGCTCCGCCGGCAAGGCGCTGCGCATCGTCGACTGGCAGCAGGCCAATGCCAGCTTCTTCAACGCGATCAAGGTAGAACGCAACGTGATGTTCCTGATCCTGACGCTGATCATCCTGGTCGCCGCGTTCAACATTATCTCCGGCATGATCATGATGGTGAAGGACAAGGGCCGCGATATCGCCATCCTGCGCACCATGGGCGCGACGCGCGGCATGGTGATGCGGATATTCCTGCTGGCGGGCGCGTCGGTCGGCATTATCGGCACGGCCATCGGTTTCGGCCTCGGCGTTGCCTTCGCGGGCAATATCGAAACCATCCGGCAATGGCTGCAGGGGCTGACCGGGACCGAACTGTTCGCCGCCGAAATCTATTTCCTGTCGCAGCTGCCGTCGGTGGTCGAAACCTCCGACGTGGTCAGTGTCGTCGCCATGTCGCTCGGCCTGTCGTTCCTGGCGGTGCTCTATCCGGCGTGGCGGGCCGCGCGTCTCGATCCGGTGGAGGCGCTGCGCTATGAGTGACGCGGCGCTGGCGCTGGACGGCATCGAACGGACCTTCAAACAGGCGGGCAACGACCTGCATGTGCTGCGGGGCGCGTCGGTTTCCATCCGGCGTGGCGAGACCGTGGCGCTGGTCGGTCCGTCGGGCGCGGGCAAGTCGACCCTGCTGCATATCGCCGGACTGCTCGAACGCCCCGACGGCGGCGACGTGATCGTGGGCGGTACGTCCTGCCGGCGGCTCGGCGACGACGCGCGCACGGCGCTGCGGCGGACGGCCATCGGCTTCGTCTACCAGTTCCATCATCTGCTGCCGGAATTCTCGGCGCTGGAAAACATCGTCGTGCCGCAGATGATCGCGGCGGCCTCGAAATCCGCCGCGCGCGACCGGGCGCGGGATCTGCTTGGCATGGTCGGCCTCGCCGATCGGGCAACGCATCGTCCCGCCAAGCTGTCGGGCGGCGAACAGCAGCGCGTCGCCATCGCCCGCGCGCTTGCCAACAGCCCCGACGTGCTGATCGCCGACGAGCCGACGGGCAATCTCGATCAGGAAACCGCCGAACGCGTGTTCGCACTGCTTATGCAGCTCACCCGCGACACCGGCGTTGCCGCCCTGGTGGCGACCCATAACCCGGATCTCGCCGCCCGCATGGATCGTAAACTGACGCTGCGGAACGGGGTGCTGGAGGAGGTTTAGGGAGCTCTCTCTTATTCCTCCGGGCTTGTCCCGAGGGAATAACAGCATGTCTTCGGGCGGCGTTTTCATCCACAGAAATCAGGCCATCGCACCTCCAAACCCCGGCGATTCGCTCTAAACTGACCGGATGACCGATCCGGGTTTCATTCATCTGCGGGTACACACCGCCTATTCGCTGTCGGAAGGCGCGATCAAGCTGCCGAAGCTGGTCGAGCTGTGCAAAGAACACGACATGCCTGCCGTGGCGGTGACCGACACCAACAACCTGTTCGGCGCGCTGGAATTTTCGCTGGCGGCGTCGAAGGCAGGCATCCAGCCGATCGTCGGCACCCAGATCGACGTCGCGCGCGAAGGCGAGGCGGCGCGTAAATCGAGCGGCAAGGGAGAGGTGACGCGCCACGACCGGCTGGTGCTGCTGGCGCAGAACGAGACCGGCTACGAAAACCTGATGGAAATCGAATCCGACGCGTTCCTGACGACCGAGCACGGCGATACCCACACCACGCTGGAAAAACTCGCCGAACGCGCCGACGGGCTGCTGTGCCTCGCGGGCGGGCCGGACGGGCCGCTGGGCCGGCTGATCGCGGACGGGCAGGGCCCGGCGGCGGAGGCCATGTGCAAGCGCCTGAACGATATGTTCCCCGGCCGCTTCTATATCGAGATCCAGCGCCACGGCACGGCGGTCGAACGCCAGACCGAGGCCGGTCTGCTGAAACTCGCCTACGATCACGACATCCCGCTGGTCGCCACCAACGACGCCTATTTCGCCACCGCCGACATGTACGAAGCGCATGACGCGCTGCTCTGCATTGCCGGCGGCACCTATGTGGCGGAACGCGACCGCCGCCGTCTGACCGAGCATCACCATTTCAAATCGGCGGCCGCGATGCGCGAATTGTTCGCCGACCTGCCCGAAGCCGTCGACAACACGGTCGTGATCGCCAGACGCTGCGCCTATATGCCGTCGGAGCGGGCGCCGATCCTGCCGCCGTTTGAGATCGAGGGGGCCTCGAACGAGGAGGAAGCGCTGCGTCTGATGGCGCGCGAAGGGCTTGAGGCGCGGCTGGAAAACCAGGTCTATACCGACGATATGGACGCGGAGGCGCGGGAGGAAACCGCGAAGCCCTATCGCGAGCGTCTCGACTTCGAGCTCAACGTCATCATCGAGATGGGCTTTCCCGGCTACTTCCTGATCGTCGCCGATTTCATCCAGTGGTCGAAGGATCACGGCATTCCGGTGGGGCCGGGGCGCGGGTCGGGCGCGGGCTCGGTCGTCGCCTGGGCGCTGACTATCACCGATCTGGATCCGCTGAAATTCGGGCTGCTGTTCGAACGCTTCCTGAATCCCGAGCGCGTGTCGATGCCCGACTTCGACATCGATTTCTGCCAGGACCGCCGCGACGAGGTGATCCGCTACGTGCAGGAGAAATACGGCGACGACAAGGTCGCGCAGATCATCACCTTCGGAAAGCTGCAGGCCCGAGCGGTGCTGCGCGACGTCGGCCGCGTGCTCGGCATGCCTTACGGCCAGGTCGACAAGATCACCAAGCTGGTGCCGTTCAATCCGGCGCACCCGCCGACGCTGCAGGAAGCGATCGACGGCGAGCCGCAGCTGCGCGCCCTGCGCGACGGCGACGAAACGGTCGCCCAGCTGATCGACAATTCGCTGAAACTGGAAGGGCTGTACCGCCATGCCTCGACCCACGCGGCGGGGGTGATCATCGGCGACCGCAGGCTGGCGGAACTGGTGCCGCTGTATAAAGACCCGCGTTCCGACATGCCGGCAACGCAGTTTTCCATGAAATACGCCGAGGCCGCCGGGCTGGTGAAGTTCGACTTCCTCGGCCTGAAGACTCTGACGGTGCTGGCACGCGCGGTCGAGCTGATCGCCAAGCGCGAGGAGCCGCCGGACCTGCTGAACCTGCCGCTGTCCGATCCGAAGACGTTCGAGATGCTGTCGAAAGGCGACACGGTCGGCGTGTTCCAGCTGGAAAGTTCCGGCATGCGCGACGTGCTGCGCAACATGAAACCCGATACGTTCGAGGACATCATCGCGCTGGTCGCGCTGTACCGTCCCGGCCCGATGGACAACATCCCGCGCTATATCGCCTGCAAGCACGGCGAGGAGGAGCCGGATTACCTGCACCCCAGCCTGCAGCCGATCCTCGAGGAAACCTACGGCGTGATGATCTACCAGGAACAGGTGATGCAGATCGCCCAGGTCCTGTCCGGCTATTCGCTGGGCGGCGCCGACCTGCTGCGTCGCGCCATGGGCAAGAAGATCGCCGCCGAGATGGAGGCCCAGCGCAAGGATTTCGTCGACGGCGCGGTCGAAAACGGCGTCGACAAGGCGCAGGCAGGCCGCATCTTCGACCAGGTCGACAAGTTCGCCGGCTACGGGTTCAACAAATCCCACGCTGCGGCCTATGCGCTGGTCGCCTATCAGACCGCCTATCTAAAGGCCAACTACCCGGTCGAATTCCTTGCTGCGTCCATGACGCTCGACCTCGGCAACACCGACAAGCTGAACGTGTTCCGCCAGGAACTCGACCGGCTGAAAATTCCGCTGCTGCCGCCCGACATCAACAAATCCGGCGTGGTCTTCGGCGTGGAGACCATCGTGAACGGCACCACGGTCTATGCCGTGCGCTACGCGCTGGCCGCGATCAAGAATGTCGGCCGCCAGGCGATGGAAGACGTGGTCGCCGAGCGCGATGCCAACGGCACCTTCGCCGATCTCGCCGATTTCGCGACACGGCTGGGCCAGTCCGGCGCCAACAAGCGCCAGTTCGAAAACCTGGTCAGGGCAGGGGCGTTCGACAGCCTGGATCCCAACCGCAAGCGTCTGTTCGAAGGGGCGGAGGGCGTGATGCGCCTCGCCAATCAGTCGGCTCAGGAACGGAACTCCGGCCAGGAAAGCCTGTTCGGCGGCGCCGTGGCGGAAGACGACAACATGCGTCTCCGCCTGCCCGATACGCTCGACTGGCCGGTGATGGAACGCCTGACCCACGAATTCGAAGCCGTGGGCAGCTATCTGTCCGCCCATCCGCTCGACGCCTATGCCGGCCAGCTGCGCCGTCTGCGCGTCACCGCCGCCGCCGATCTGACCGCCTCCATGGCCGGCACCTCGCCGAACGTCGCCGGCGTCGTCATCAGCCGCCAGGAACGCACATCGGCCAAGGGCAACCGCTTCGCCTTCGTGCAGCTGTCGGACACGTCCGGCGTGTTCGAGGTGGTGCTGTTCTCCGAACTGCTGGCGACAAGCCGCGAGCTGTTGGAAGGCGGCCAGCGGGTGCTGATGACCGTCGACATCCGCGCCGATGACGGCGACGGCGTCCGCCTGTCCGCCACCAATGTCCGCCCGCTGGACGAGGCGCTTGCCAATGCCTCGACCGAGCTGCAGATCGTGATCGAGGACGAAAAGGCCATCCCCGGCATCCGGCACGCGCTGGACACGGGAGAGCCCGGCAAGTGCAAGGTGGCGCTGATCCTCGATGTCGGCGACCACCGGGAGGTGGAGGTCAAGCTGCCGAAGAAGATCGCTCTGACGGGGGATTTCCGCGCCGCCGTGGCGCACCTGCCGGGGGTGGCGGCGGTGCTGGATCCTTAGTCAGCGGAACCGGTGTCCCTAACTTCCGCCCGCCGCGCCATAAAAATCAGCACGACCGACACCGTTGTAAACCCCACCGACATGTACAAAATCGCGTCCATGGTGATGCCGACATCGATCATCCATCCGAACGGCACCGGTGAGGCGGCGCTGGCCATGACCATCATGGCGGCGACCAGGGCGCGGATCGCGCAGGTGTCATCCGGTCCGGAACTTTGGGGCGAGCGGGGCGGGCTGGCAACATTTCGCAGGAAATCACCACAAGGAAAGGCCAAATGTTCGCATAATGTTCTTGTTTGTGTTAGGGTGATTTCTGATCTACTCGGATGGGAGATAGCGGCACGAATAAATGACGAACTGGCGCGGTCCGCGCGGTGAAAATAGGGAGTCCGACAGGGTGACGTATTCCGTTCACCGTAATATGGAGCTTCCTGTGCATAGGGTTGTTTTTCGTGTTTTGAAAACTGTGTCCCCGGACTGTTCGGGTGCATGGGGTTGTTCTGGGGCTTTGCCGGTGTGGTTCGAGTGTCACCGAGATTACAGACTTTATTCCCCCGGCCTTGTGTCGGGGGTCAATCTCGGACGGTGTGCGCTGTCGGCCATGGGATCCCGGGATAAGCCCGGGAGAATAGCGGAAAGCGTTTAGGGGGCGGCGGTGGAGGAAATGGAAGAGACAAGGACGGACAAGCGGCGCCTGCACCCCCACAAAACCCCTTGCAAATCCGGGCGCCGGGGCGTAAGAACGCGCCCGTAAATCCACACGCGGGGTTACGGGCGGCGGCGTCATAGGCTGACCGTTCGATCCGGTGTCAGGCAGAAGCGGGGCGGCATGGTGCCAACCCGCTGAAATATCTGACCATTCCCGCGGCGGCTCAACCGGAGAAGGACACAGATCATGGCGATGCCAGAATTCTCGATGCGTCAGCTTTTGGAAGCGGGCGTTCATTTCGGACATAACACACGGCGCTGGAACCCCCAGATGGAGCCGTACATCTTTGGTGTACGGAACAAGGTGCATATCCTTGACCTCCAGCAGACGGTCCCGATGCTGCACGCGGCGCTGGCGGCGGTGCGCGAGGTCACGGCCCGCGGCGGGCGCGTGCTGTTCGTGGGCACCAAGCGCCAGGCGAGCGACATCGTCTCGGAAGCAGCCGGTCGCTGCGGCCAGTACTACGTCAACCACCGCTGGCTCGGCGGGATGCTGACCAACTGGAAGACCATCACGGCGTCGATCAAGCGCCTGCACGAGCTCGACGAAATGCTCGGCTCGGCGGAAGTCGCCGAAGGCCTGACCAAGAAGGAGCTGCTGAACCTGACGCGCGAGCGCGACAAGCTGGAACGTTCGCTCGGCGGCATCAAGGACATGGGCGGCCTGCCCGACATGCTGTTCGTGATCGACACCAACAAGGAAGAGCTGGCGGTCGCGGAAGCGGTCAAGCTCGGCATTCCGGTCGTCGCTGTGATCGACAGCAATTCCAGCCCCAGGGGCATCACGTTCCCGATCCCGGGCAACGACGATGCGATCCGCTCGATCGCGCTGTACTGCGAACTGGTGTCGGCCTCCGTGCTCGACGGGTTGCAGCAGGAGGCGACGACGTCCGGCGTGGATATCGGCGCGGCCGAGGAAGCCCCGGTGGAAGCCATCCCGGCGGCGGCACCTGCGGAAGCGCCGGCGGCAGAAGCGGCGCCGGCAGCCGATGCGGCCCCTGCGGAAGCGGCCCCGGCACAGGCGGAAGAAAAACCAGAAGCTGAGTAAGAATATTTATTTTTATCAGCTTGTTACGAACGTTTATTGAGAAGGTGAATTATGGCTGAGATTACAGCGGCGCTGGTCAAGGAACTGCGCGAAAAATCCGGCGCCGGCATGATGGACTGCAAAAAAGCGCTGACCGAAAACGACGGAGACATGGAAGCCGCGATCGACTGGCTGCGGACCAAGGGTCTGGCCGCGGCGGCCAAGAAATCCGGCCGCGTTGCGGCGGAAGGCCTGGTCGCGGTGGCGACGTCGGGCAATACCGGTGCGGTGATCGAGCTCAACTCCGAGACCGACTTCGTCGCCCGCAACCCCGATTTCCAGTCCTTTGCCGGCAGCATTGCGGCGGCGGCCCTCGACCAGGGCGGCGATTACGAGGCCACGGCGGCGGCGCCGCTGGACGGCGGCAAGTCGGTGCAGGACTCGGTGACCGAAATGGTCGGCACCATCGGCGAAAACCTGACCTTCCGGCGCGCGGCGGGAGTCAGCGTCGGGTCCGGCGTTGTGGCGTCCTACGTGCACAGCGCGGCGGCTCCCAACATGGGCAAGATCGGCGTTCTGGTGGGACTAGAATCTTCCGGGGATGCCGGCAAGCTGGGCGAGTTCGGCAAGCAGCTGGCGATGCATATCGCCGCCGCCAACCCGCAATGGGTGTCTCAGGACGGGGTCGACCAGGCCGCGGCCGAGCGCGAACGCGAAGTGCTGGCCGAACAGGCCCGCGAATCCGGCAAGCCGGAGGACATCGTCCAGAAGATGGTCGACGGCCGCATGCGCAAGTATTTCGAGGAAGTCTGCCTGCTCGACCAGACCTTCGTCATCGACGGCGAAACCAGGGTGTCCAAGGCGGTCGAAGCGGCGGGCAAGGATGCCGGCGGCGATATCGCGATCACCGGGTTTGTCCGCTTCCAGATCGGCGAAGGGATCGAGAAGGAAGAATCCGATTTCGCGGCCGAGGTCGCGGCGACGGCGGGCGGCTAGATCGCGGATCGGACAGGGAATACCGGCATGGCGGACGGCGACCAGTTGCGGTTCAAACGGGTCCTCCTGAAGGTTTCGGGAGAAGCCCTGATGGGCGACAACCAGTTCGGAATCGACCCCGGGACGGTCGACCGTATTGCCAATGAAATCAAGGCTGTAACCGATCTCGGCGGCGAAGTCTGCCTGGTCATCGGCGGCGGCAATATCTTCCGCGGGATCTCCGGCGCGGCGGCCGGACTCGAACGCGGCACCGCCGACTACATGGGCATGCTGGCGACGGTCATGAACGCGCTGGCCATGCAGGGCGGGCTGGAACGGATCGGCGTGCCGACCCGGGTGCAGTCGGCGATCCCGATGGCGACCATCTGCGAGCCCTTCATCCGCCGCCGGGCGATCCGGCACATGGAAAAGGGCCGGGTGGTCATCTTTGCGGCCGGCACCGGCAGCCCGTATTTCACGACCGATACGGCGGCGGCGCTGCGCGCCACCGAGATGAACTGCGATGCCATTTTCAAGGGCACGCAGGTCGACGGAGTCTATTCGGCGGACCCGAAGCAGGAACCCGACGCCGAACGTTACGATAGGCTGACCTACATGGACGTTCTGTCGCGCGATCTGCGGGTGATGGATGCATCGGCGATCTCGCTGGCGCGTGAAAATAACATTCCGATTCTGGTGTTTTCGATACACAATCCGAACGCCTTCGCTCAGGTGGTGAAAGGCGACGGGACCTTCACGATCATTTCCGACACTCCGTGAAGCAGGGGACATCGACATGGCTGATCCTGATATCGACGATCTGAAACGGCGCATGAACGGCGCGGTCGAGGTCCTGAGGGACGAATTCGGCGGTCTGCGCACCGGTCGGGCGACGCCGGCGCTGCTCGAACCGATCAATGTGGACGCCTATGGCTCCAGCATGCCGATGAACCAGGTCGGCACCATCAGCGCGCCGGATGCGCGCATGCTGTCGGTGCAGGTATGGGATAATTCGCTGATTTCTTCCGTTGAAAAGGCGATCCGGGATTCCGATCTCGGTCTTAACCCGCAGACCGAGGGTAACGTTGTCCGCGTGCCGGTGCCGCAGCTGTCCGAGGAACGGCGTATCGAAATGACCAAGGTCGCCAGCAAATATGCGGAACAGGCGCGTGTGGCCGTGCGCAACGTGCGCCGCGACGGCATCGACGATCTGAAGAAGATGGAAAAGGACGGCGAAATCTCCCAGGACGAGCAGCATGCCTGGGCGGATGAAATTCAGGCGCTGACCGATGCGACGATCAAGGAGATCGACGAGGCGGTTGCCGCCAAGGAAGCAGAAATTCTTCAGGTGTAGTTGTATGAAGCCAGTCCCCACGCAGCCGGATTCGAACGGCATCCCGGTCCATGTCGCCATCATCATGGACGGCAACGGCCGATGGGCGCAATCGCGCGGGCTGCCGCGCGCCGCCGGTCATGCGCAGGGGGCGGAAGCGGTCAGACGGACGGTGAAGGCTGCGAAGGCACTCGGAATCCGGTATCTGACGCTGTACGGGTTTTCGCTGGAGAACTGGAAACGCCCGGCCAAGGAAGTCTCCGACCTGATGGGCCTGTTGCGGCTCTATCTGCGCAAGGAGATCGCGGAGCTGCACCGCGAAGGCGTACGCATCCGGTTCATCGGTGACCGCAGCCTGCTGGCGCCGGATATCGTCTCCCTCATCGAGATGTCGGAACAGAAGACGAAAGGCAACACGCAGCTCGATCTGATCGTGGCGCTCAGCTACGGCGGCCGTCAGGAGATCACCATGGCGGCCCGCCAACTGGCGATGGATGCTGCGGCGGGCGACATCGATCCGGAAAGGATTGATGAAAACGCGGTCAACGCCCGGCTGTTCACCTACGACGTACCGGATCCGGACCTGATTGTGCGGACCAGCGGCGAAAAACGGATCAGCAATTTTCTGCTGTGGCAGGCAGCCTACGCCGAACTGGTCTTCACCGATGTGTTCTGGCCGGATTTTTCGCACGAAGAGCTGGAAAGTTCGATCGCAGAGTTTGGACGCCGCGAAAGGCGTTATGGCGCAACCACCGCCTGACCGAAAACCCGGTAATCTGCGGCTGCGGCTGATTTCCGCGCTGGTCCTCGCCCCACCTGTCTTTGCCGCCATTTATTTCGGTTCTCCATGGTTCGACGCCGTCGTCGCGCTGGCGGGGGTGCTGATGTCCTGGGAATGGGCGCGTATCTGCTGCGAAGGCAGTTACACGTTGTCGGGCTGGCTCCTGACGGCAGGGTTAGCCGGTGCCATGGCGGCGGCGATCTTCGGGGTGCCGGAAACCGCGATCATCCTCCTCGCGATCACGGCCCTTGTTCTCCTGGCCGTAGGACGGCTCGAACATCGGGAGGCATTCTACAACCTGGCGCTCGGCGCCATTCTGCTGGGTCTTTTTGCGGTTTCTTTTCTTTGGATTCGTGATTTTCCTGAATCGGGCAGGGCGCTTATGATCTGGCTCGTACTCGCGGTGTGGTTTACCGACACCGGCGGGTATTTTTTCGGACGGGCGATCGGCGGCGCAAAGCTGGCGCCCCGGATAAGCCCGAACAAAACATGGGCAGGACTTGGCGGAGGCGTTTTGTTGGCATCGATATGGAGCGGGTTCTGGCTGACGGCTGGCGGGCAACATAGCCTCGCCCTGACCGTGGCGGTCGGCGCCGGGGTGGCTGTTTTGGCGCAGATCGGCGACCTGTCCGTATCGGCGATAAAACGTCGGTATGGCGTCAAGGATGCCAGCGGCCTCATTCCGGGGCATGGCGGCCTTCTCGACCGGCTCGACGGGATGTTATTGACCGCGCCTGTTGTGGCATTCGTGTTATTGTTGTCTGGCAGGGGTTGGATTTGATGGCTCAGGACAGGAAAACCGGCAACGATGCGCCCCGGCGGATTACGATACTGGGATCGACCGGATCGATCGGCACCAACACTATCGATCTGATCGAACGCGACCCCGCATCTTACCGGGTAGAGGCGCTGACCGCCTATCGCAGCGTGGAATTGCTTGCCGAGCAGGCACGGAAGTTCGATGCGCGTTTTGTCGCCATCGCCGATCCGGACAAGTATGCCGATCTGAAATCAGCCATGTCGGGAACGGACGCAGAAATAGCGGCTGGGCCGGACGCGATCGTCGAAGCGGCCGCACGCGATGCTGACTGGGTCATGGCGGGCATTGTCGGCGCCGCCGGTCTGGAACCGACGCTGGAAGCGGCGCGCCAGGGCGCCGTTGTCGCGTTTGCGAACAAGGAGTGTCTGGTCTGCGCCGGCGATCTGATGCTGGAGGAGATTGCGCAAAGCGGCGCGACACTGTTGCCGGTAGATTCCGAACATAATGCGATTTTTCAGGTTTTCGAGTTCGATCGCCGCGCGACTGTCGAGAAGATTATCCTGACTGCCTCGGGCGGCCCGTTTCGGGATCGTACGCGCGATGAAATGAAGAACGTCACGCCGGCGGAGGCCGTCGCGCATCCGAACTGGGATATGGGCGCGAAGATTTCGGTGGATTCCGCCACGATGATGAACAAGGGGCTGGAGTTGATCGAGGCCTATTACCTGTTCGGCCTGCCGGAAGACCGGATTGATATTCTTGTGCATCCGCAATCGATCATTCACAGCATGGTCGCCTACGTGGATGGCTCGGTGTTGGCGCAACTGGGAACTCCGGACATGCGCACGCCGATTTCCTATACCCTTGCCTGGCCGCAGCGGATGGAAGCGCCGAGCGCCCGTCTCGATCTCGGTGATATCGCAACGCTGACTTTCGAAGCCCCTGATTCTGAACGCTTTCCGGCGCTTCGCCTTGCCCGTGCGGCCTTGAAAACGGGCGGGTCCGCGCCTACTATCCTTAATGCGTCCAACGAGGAAGCCGTCGCGGGCTTTCTGGCGGAAAAAGTCGGATTTCTGGATATCCCCCGCATCGTCGAGGAAACCCTGGAAAAGATGCCCGGTTCGGATATCCGGTCGGTCGAGGATGTCCTTGCGGTGGACGCCGAGGCAAGACGGGTGGCGCGTGGTCTGATGTCCGTGGAAGGGCTGCAGGTCTGAACGGTGGATGGACCTGGAATTAGTAATTTGAGCACATGATTGAATTCGTTTCCCTCCTCTGGAATTTCGTCCTGCCGTTTCTGGTGGTGCTGACGGTCCTGGTGTTCGTCCACGAAATGGGACACTACCTGGCGGCTCGTGCCTGCGGTATCCGGGTCGAAGTGTTTTCCGTCGGGTTCGGACGCGAGATTGTCGGCTGGACCGACCGGCTTGGCACGCGCTGGAGACTGAGCCTGGTCCCGTTCGGCGGATACGTGAAAATGTTCGGTGAAATGCTGGCGGTGCGGCGCGAAGACGGTGAAGAAGACCCCGCCAGCCGTATGAGTCCGGAAGACGCCGCCGTCGCCTTCAATACCAAATCACTCAGCCAGCGGGCATTCGTGGTGGCCGCCGGCCCCATCGCGAATTTTCTGCTCGCGATCGTTATTCTGTCGGGGATGTTCATGTCGGTGGGTCAGCCGTTTACGCCGCCCGATGTAGGGAAGGTTATTCCCGGCAAGGCGGCGGAGCGCGCGGGATTCAAGGCAGGCGACCTGATCGTCGCGATCGACGGTTCCCCTATCGAACGTTTCGAGGAAATCGTGCGCACGGTCAGGCTTTTCCCGGGCGTGCCTCTGGAATTCAAGGTCAGGCGGGACGGGCAGGAAATCAACCTGACCGCGACGCCCGACGTCATTGATCAGGAAGGCCGGTTCGGCCATCAGAGATACGGCCAGTTGGGAATCTCGCGGACGGGCCTCGATCGGGAACTTGTCAGACACGGACCGTTCACGGCCATTTGGCGCGCGACGGAGGAGACCTACATTCTGACCGGCAGCATTTTTTCGGCCATCGGACAGATCATCAACGGCACGCGGACGACTAAGGAAATCGGCGGACCGATCCGGATCGCCCAGATGTCGGGCGATGTCTGGCAAGCGGGTTTGATAAGCGTGCTGATGTTCGCGACCGTGCTGTCGATCAACCTCGGGCTTATCAATTTGTTCCCGGTACCGATGCTGGATGGCGGCCATCTGATGTTTTACGCTATCGAGGCGCTGCGGGGCCGGCCTTTGGGCGAACGGGCGCAGGAAAACGGTATGCGGATCGGTCTGGCCATGGTGCTTGCCCTGATGGTGTTCGCGACCTGGAACGATTTGGTTCAGCTCCGCGTCGTCGATTTTTTCGTCAATCTGGTGACGTGAGGGATTCGGGGGGACTGTGAATACACCAACTCCAGCACGCCGTCTGATCGGGGTTTGTCTCGCATCGGCGATGATCCTGTTTGTGGCGCTACCGGCCACGTTTGCGCAAGGTGTCGATAATCGTGTGCGCGAAATTCGCGTCGAAGGATCCCAGCGAATAGAGGCGGGCACGGTCCGGTCCTACATGGGCATTCAGCCGGGCGATGAAATTTCGCCGGGTGCACTCGACCGGTCTTTGAAGTCTCTGTTCGCCACGGGACTGTTTGCCGATGTCACCATTCGACGGGACGGGCCCGATGTGGTCGTACGGATTGTCGAAAATCCGATCATCAACCGGCTTGCCTTCGAGGGTAATCGCCGCATTGAGGATGAAATCCTGCGCGACGAAGTGAAGCTGAGACCGCGGGTGGTTTTCACGCGGTCCAGGGTCCAGACCGATTTGCAGAGAATCATGGATCTGTATCGAAGAAGCGGGCGATTCTCGGCAGTGGTGGTGCCGAAGGTCATCCAATTGCCGCAAAACCGCGTGGATCTGGTCTTCGAAATCAAGGAAGGCGAACTTACCGAGATTCGCAAAATCTCCTTCGTCGGCAACAAGGAGTTCGACGACGGTGATCTGCGAGAGATCGTTCAGACCAAGGAAAGCGCCTGGTATCGTTTTTTCTCCTCTGATGATACCTACGATCCCGACAGGCTCACCTTCGACCGGGAACTGCTGCGCCGCCACTATCTCGCGAACGGTTACGCCGATTTCCGGGTTGTGTCCGCGATTGCGGAACTGACGCCGAACAACAAGGCATTTTTCGTGACCTTCACGGTTGAAGAGGGCAAACGCTACAAGTTCGGAAAGATAGACGTCCGGACGGCATTGAAGAACGTCGATGTCAAGAAGCTCCGGGCGGATCTGCCGATCGAAACCGGCAACTGGTACAACGCCGACGAGGTGGAAGCGGCGATTGGTTCCCTGACCGACGCCGTCGGCATTCTGGGGTATGCGTTCGTCGATATTCGTCCCCGGGTCCAGCGTGACCGGGACAAACGTACCGTCGACGTTACATTCACCATTCAGGAAGGTCCGCGGGTTTTTGTGGAACTCGTCAATATTTCGGGCAACGTCCGGACGCTCGACGAGGTTATTCGCCGTGAAGTACTGTTGGTGGAAGGCGATGCGTTCAACACATCGAAGCTGCGCCGATCGCGACAGCGCATTCGCAATCTCGGGTTTTTCGAACGGGTTGAAATAGAAAACAAGGCCGGGTCGGCGCCGGATAAAACCGTGATCGACGTGTCGGTCCGGGAAAAATCGACGGGAGAAATCTCCTTTGGCGCAGGTTTCTCCTCTACTTCAGGCGTGTTGGCCGATGCAAGTATCCGGGAACGAAATCTGCTTGGCCGTGGTCAGGACCTGAAACTAGGCTTACAGGTTGGCGAAAAGCAGCAGCTAATCGATTTGTCATTCACCGAGCCCTATTTTCTTAACCGGGAGGTATCTGCGGGTTTCGACGTGTTCCGCACGGTGCGCGACCTTCAGTCGGAAAGTTCCTTCGATCGCGAATCCCTCGGCTTCGCATTACGCGCCGGTTACAGAGTTACCGAGGCTTTGTCGCAAAGCTGGAAATACACTTTGCGAGAGGAGGATATCACAGACGTGCCATCGGACGCGTCCGCCGCGATTAAGGAACAGGAAGGGGAGTTCGTGACCTCGTCCATCGGGCAGACTTTGCTCTACGACAAGCGGGACAGCCGATTTACTCCCACAGATGGATATTTCGTGCAGTTCGAGAATACTCTCGCAGGCTTTGGCGGCGATTCCCGGTATCTTCGCAACGAGGTCAGTTCCGGGACGTTTTTCTCTCTGGCGGAACGCTGGATACTAAACATCGGCGGAGGCGGAGGCTATATCGTCGGCATCGGTGACGATATTCGAATTATCGACCGGTTTTTTCTCGGCGGCAATTCGTTGCGCGGTTTTGAAGATTCGGGCGTCGGTCCGCGCGATCTCGCCACGCAGGATTCTGTTGGCGGCAACTGGTATTACCGCGGCACGGTTGGTCTGAGGTTCCCGCTCGGTCTGCCGAACGAGTTCGGCCTGAGCGGCCGGATATTCACCGACGCAGGCAGCGTTGGGGAAAACGACAGCACGCTGGCGTCCATCACCGACACCGGATCGTTGAGAATGTCGGTCGGTACGGGTATTTTGTGGAATTCACCTTTTGGACCCGTCAATATCGATCTTGCGCAAGCGATCCTGAAAGAAGACTTCGACCAGACGGAAATTTTTCGATTCAGCTTTGGTGCCAGATTTTGAAGAACGCTATGTATAGAAAACGTATTACGTCCCTGTTTGTGACGATCGCCTTTTTAGCGGTTGCGACCGGTGCCGACGCACAAGATATGCCTTCGCCGTCGATCGGCGTAGTTGATGTGCAGAAAGTGCTCAGAGACTCCAAGGCGTCGAAGAGTATTCGTCCGACGATTGACCGCATGCGAAAGGAATTTCAGGAACAGGTCAGCGCGCAGGAGCAGCAACTTCGACAGTCCGAACAGGAACTCAGCCGGCAGCGGGCCATTCTGGCGCCTGACGCCTTTGCACAGAAACGCCGCACGTTCAGCGAACAGGCGCGCGAAGCGCAGGCGAGCGTTCAGAAACGGCGGCGAGATCTTGACCGCGCTTTCAATGTAACGAAGAACGAAATTCTCAAAAATCTGATCGTCGTCGCGCAGAAAGTCGCGACTGAAAAAAAACTCAATATCCTGATCGAGAAACGGTTTGTTTTCATCTCGGCCAGGAAACTGGACGTTACCGATGAAATCATCAAACGCCTGGACGAACGTCTGCCCAAGGTTGCAGTTGACCTGAGTAAAATCGGAAAGGATGACGGCAAGGGCGGGAACTAGGCATGGCGCCAGATGCCAGTTTTTTTCCGCCAAGCGGGCCGTTCTCGGCAGAGGAGTTGTCTGCCATCTCGGGTGCGGATCTCGCGCGTCGGCCGGGCCGGGCAAGCCGTTACGATAATGTTGCGGCGCTGGATTCCGCCGGCGCGTCGGAGGTAAGTTTTCTCGATAACAAGCTGTATACCGACCAGTTGAAAATGACCGGCGCAGGCTGCTGTGTTGTGAGGCCTGAAAATCTCGAACTGGTGCCTGTGGATGCTGCGGTTCTGATATCAGATAACCCGTATCTTGCCTACGCGGCGATCGCGTCCGCGTATCATCCGGACTGGGACGAAACGTATGTGCCGCAAACCGATGACGATCGTATTCACGCAAGCGCGACAATCGGCGATGGGGTTGAGATAGGAACCGGCGCCGTTGTCGGCCCGGGAGCGGAGATAGGAGCGGGAAGCCGCATTGCGCCGAACGCGTATATCGGCCGTGGTGTGCGGATCGGAGAGAATTGCCGTATCGGCGCCAGCGCCAGTATCCGGTTCTCCGTTATCGGAGACAGTGTCGCGATATATGCCGGTGCCCGTATCGGCGAGCCGGGTTTCGGTTTCGCCGTCTCTGATACCGGTCCGGTAAGTGTGCCGCAGGTTGGCAGGGTCGTGATCGGAGACAGTGTCGAAATCGGGGCAAATACGACGATAGATCGTGGTGCCGCACCCGATACGATTATCGGGGCGGGGACGAGGATTGATAATCTCGTACAGATCGGGCACAACGTCGAAATTGGCCGGATGTGCATCATCGTTGCGCAAGTCGGCATTGCAGGTAGTACGAAGATTGGCGATGGCGTTCAGATCGGCGGACAGACGGGTATCTCCGGTCATCTCAGGATCGACGATGGTGCCCGTATCGCAGCCTGTTCGGGTGTAATGCGCGATATAGGACCGGGCGAAACCGTCGCAGGTGCGCCGGCAATTCCAATGAGGCAGTTTTTTCGCCAGACTGCGGCGCTATCGCGCCTGGCGCAGAAGAAGGAAAGCTAAATGGACACGCTGGAGACAGGTTCCACGGTAGACGCGATCGATGTTCATCGCATCATGGAGATGATTCCCCATCGCTACCCGTTTCTGATGATCGACCGGGTTGTCGATATCGTGCCCGACGTCAAAGCGACGGGTGTGAAGAATGTGACGATCAACGAACCTTATTTCGCAGGACATTTTCCCGAGCGTCCTGTCATGCCCGGGGTGCTGATCATCGAGGCGATGGCCCAGACTGCAGCAGTTTTCGTGGTGCATACACTGGGTCCGGAATCCGAAGGAAAGCTGGTGTACTTCATGTCGGTCGACGGTGCGCGGTTTCGCAAACCGGTAGAGCCAGGCGATCAGCTGCACGTGGAAGTCACCAAACAGCGTAGTCGGGGCAATGTCTGGAAGTTCACCGGCGAAGCAAAAGTGGACGGCAAGCTGGTCGCCGAAGCCACCTACGCCGCCATGATCATGAACGATTGAGAATTAAATGACAGACATTCACCCGACCGCGATCGTCGATCCCGGCGCTCAGCTCGGCGAAGGCGTAACGGTCGGCCCGTACAGCATCGTCCATCAGGATGTTGAACTCGGCGACGGCGGCCATGTCATGTCCCATGTCGTACTGGACGGCAGAACCAAGATCGGCCCAAATTGCCGGATATACCCCTTTGCGTCGATCGGCTCTCACCCGCAGGACATGAAGTATCACGGAGAGCCCTCCAATCTTGTCATCGGGGCCAACAATATCTTCCGCGAACATGTGACCGTGAATCCGGGGACCGAAGGCGGCGGCATGATCACCGCAATCGGGAACAATTGTCTGTTCATGATGAGCTCGCACGTGGCCCATGACTGTCAGGTCGGCAATCATGTGATCATGGCCAATAATGCAACATTGGCCGGACACGTCACCGTCGAGGACTACGCCATCATCGGCGGGCTGTCCGCTGTTCACCAGTTCTGCAGGATCGGCCGCCACGCGATGGTAGGCGGGATGTCGGGCGTTGAGAACGATGTGATTCCATACGGATCCGTCATGGGCGACCGCGCGCGTCTCGGCGGACTGAACATCGTAGGGCTGAAACGGCGCGGATTTTCACGCTCCGACATTTCCGCTCTGAGAAAAGCCTACCGTCTGATGTTCGCCGAAGAGGGTACGATGTCCGAAAGGCTGGAAGATGTCGTCGAGAGCTTCTCCGAACATGAGGCGATCATGGAGATCGTCGATTTCATCCGGTCGGATTCCAGTCGCGCGATCTGTCAGCCAAAAGCCGAGCAAGGTGGATAAACTAGGCGTTATTGCCGGTGCCGGCGCGCTACCAGGTCAAATCATCGCCGCCTGCCGCGAAACCGGCAGGGAATTCTTCGTCCTCGCCTTCGAAGGCAGCGCCGATCCGGATATCATCGGCAACGTTCCGGTACAGTGGGTCAGGATGTCCTCGCTGAGCACGGCACTGGAAAGCGCGCGCAGGGAAGGCGTCTCGGAGCTCGTTCTGGTTGGTAAAATACCGCGACCGAGCGTCATGGAGCTGATGCGGGATATTCGATCGGCGAAGTTCATGGCCAAGGTCGGAACCCGGATGCTAGGAGACGACAACATCCTTTCGGCCGTGGTCCGGGAACTCGAGGAAGCGGAGGGCTTCAAGGTGATCGGCCCCGAAACCGTGCTTGAAAATCTGCTTGCTACTGAAGGTCCGTACGGCCGGCTCGCCCCATCGGCGGACGAGCTTGCGGATATCCGCCGCGGGCTGGATGTCGTGCATCAGCTGGGCCGGCTGGATATCGGGCAGGCCGCCATTATCCAGAACGGATTCGTCATCGGCGTCGAAGGGGCTGAGGGAACGGATCGGCTCATCCAAAGATGCGCGGAGTTCGTCAGTCCGGATCTGCCGGGCGGGGTTCTGGTGAAGGCAGCCAAACCGACGCAGGACCGTCGGATCGACCTGCCGGCCGTCGGCCTGTCGACGGTAGAGTATGCCGTCGAAGCGGGGTTGCGGGGGATTGCCGTCGAAACCGGCCGTGCGCTTGTCGTGGACCGTGCTGACATGGCCCGGGCAGCGGATGCCGCCGGCATATTTCTTTGTGGCGCGTCCGCGCAAAGCTGACGACGAATTCGATGGCCGGTGAGCGGGAAGCGCCTTTGATTTGGCTGATAGCGGGAGAACCGTCGGGTGACCTGATCGGCGCCCGCCTGATATCCGCACTGAGGCAAAGAACCGGCGGCAACGTACGGATATCCGGAATCGGCGGCGAGGCGATGGCGGAGGAGGGCGTGGACAGCCTCTTCCCGATCTCGGATATCGCTGTCATGGGTCTGGTCGAGATCATCCCCCGGATACCTACGATCAAGCGGCGGATGCGGGAAACCATTTCGTGCATTGAAGCAGAGCGCCCGGATATTGTCGTTTCGATCGATGCCCCTGGATTTTGTTACGACATTTGGAAAGGCCTGCGGGGCAGCGATATCCCGCTGGTACATTATGTGGCGCCGACGGTATGGGCCTGGCGGCCGGATCGGGCAAAGAAATTCGCGGCCGAACTTGACCATCTGATGGCTCTGCTGCCGTTCGAGCCGCCGTATTTCGAGAAGGAAGGTCTTGAGACGACATTCGTCGGCCACCCCGTTCTGGAAGGCGGAGCGGGCAGGGGGGATGGTAAAGCATTTCGGAATAGCCATGGCATCGCCGCCGATCAAAAAATCATCGCCGTTTTGCCCGGCAGCCGGCGCGGCGAAATTCGCAAACTGATTCCGGTTTTCAGGGAGGCCTCGGCGCGGGTGCTGGAAAATGACCCGGAGACCGTGTTCGTGTTTCCGACGGTTTCCTATCTGAAGGACGCAATTCGCGAAGCGACGACGAACTGGCCGGGCCGGACGGTCGTGGTCGCCACGGTCAACGACAAATACGATGCTTTTGCCGCCGCGAATGCCGCCATGGCGGCATCGGGGACGGTATCGCTGGAACTGGCCATGGCCCGGGTTCCGCATGTGATCGCGTACCGGATGAACCGGTTGACTGTGACGCTAGTGAAGATTCTGCACGGTGTGCACCAGAAATACGCCAATCTGCTGAATATTCTGCTCGACCGGGAGGTCGTGCCCGAATTCATACAGGAAAACTGTCGGCCGGACCTGATCGCCACTGGCGTATCGGACCTGCTGGGCGCGGGGGAAGCGCACGACCGCCAGGTGGCGGCGATCGAAGAGGCGCTTGATATGTTGCGTCCGGAGAATGGTACGCCGAGCGGGACGGCAGCGGATGTTGTATTGTCAGTACTCGGTGCACGAAAACGACAGGGAGAACTTAACTCATGACCACGGACACCAGCGGTTTTCGCCTCCTGCATACGATGATCAGGGTGAAGGATGCGGAAAAATCCATCGATTTCTATTCGCGGCATCTGGGGATGAAAGTGCTGCGAAACAAGGATTTCCCGGGCGGCAAGTTTACCAATATCTTCATGGGATACGGCGACGAGACAGAGAATACCGTACTCGAACTGACCCATAACTGGGACCAGAGCGAACCCTACACGCATGGGACGGGGTTCGGTCACCTCGCTGTCGCGGTGCCGGACATCTATGCCGTGTGCGAGCAGATGGAAAAAGAGGGCGTCAGCATCCCGCGGCCGCCGGGGCCGATGAAGCACGGCACGACAGTGATTGCGTTTATCGAGGATCCCGACGGTTACAAGATCGAACTCATCGAACGATCCTGATAGCGGTTACACATACGCGGGCGGGCGCCGTCGCCGTCTAAAAATATTTCAGAAAAAACCCCGCTCGAAGCGGGGTTTCTTTTGATCAGCGCTTGCTCAGTTCGATGAAATCGCGTTCCGTTTCGCCGATATAGAGCTGGCGCGGCCGGCCGATCTTCTGGCTGGGATCTTCGATCATCTCGTTCCACTGGGAAACCCAGCCGACGGTCCGCGCGACGGCGAAGAGCACCGTGAACATGGATTCGGGAATGCCGATCGCCTTGAAGATGATGCCGGAATAGAAATCCACGTTCGGATAAAGTTTCCGTTCGACGAAATATTCGTCTTCCAGCGCGATTTTTTCCAGCTCCATCGCCAGTTCGAGAAGCGGTTCGTCCTTGATGCCGAGCTCTTCGAGTACTTCATGACAGGTTTCGCGCATCAGCGTCGCACGCGGGTCGAAGTTTTTGTAGACGCGGTGGCCGAAGCCCATCAGGCGGAACGGGTCGTCCTTGTCCTTGGCTTTCTTGACGTATTCCGGAATGTTCGACACGTCGCCGATTTCGTTCAGCATCTTCAGCACGGCTTCGTTGGCGCCGCCATGGGCCGGTCCCCAGAGGCTGGCGATGCCGGCGGCAATACAGGCGAACGGATTGGCGCCGGATGAGCCGGCAAGGCGGACGGTCGAGGTCGATGCGTTCTGCTCGTGATCCGCGTGCAGCGTCAGAATTCGGTCCATCGCCTTCGAAATCGTCGGGCTGACGACATATTCCTCGCAGGGGGTGGCGAACATCATGTGGATGAAATCCGCCGCGTATGAGAGGTCGTTGCGCGGGTAAACGAACGGCTGACCGATAGCGTATTTGTACGCCCAGGCGGCAATCGTGGGCATTTTCGCTATCAGGCGGTAGGAGGCGATCATCCGTTGTTTCGGATCGGAGATATCGGTTGAATCGTGATAGAACGCCGAGAGTGCGCCGACCACGCCGCACATGATCGCCATCGGGTGGGCATCGCGCCGGAACCCGTCATAGAACTTGTGAAGTTGCTCGTGCACCATCGTGTGATAGGTGATGTCGTTGACGAACTTGTTCTTCTCTTCCTCGTTCGGCAGCTCGCCTTTCAGCAGAAGATAGGACACTTCCGGAAAATCGCAGTTCTTCGCGAGGTCCTCGATCCGGTACCCGCGATACAGCAGCACACCGGCATCGCCATCGATATAGGTGATTTTCGAGTCGCAGCTGCCCGTCGCCATGAAGCCCGGGTCGAACGTGAAATAGTCCAGTTCGCTGTAGAGTTTTCGAATATCGATGACTTTGGGGCCGACCGTTCCTTCCAGAAGCGGCATGTTCAACTCGTTACCCGTCGAGTGATCGATCAGCGTTACACTATCTTTCGGGGCGTTGCTGCCAGCGTCCTGACTCATGTCGGTATCCCTTTTGTCGTTCTGAGGTGTTGTTCAGCGCGCCTGCCAAAAAGCGGCGCCGATTTGCGGCGGGAAGTTAGCGCTTTTGCGCCGTTTAATCAAACGTTGCACCGCACAATACCTTTACGCATGTGCGATCGCATCTTCAATCCGGCCGAGAGCCTCTTCTTTGCCGAGCACAGCGGCGACCTCGAAAATACCCGGCGATACATTCGTTCCGGTCAGTGCCGCCCGCAGTGGCTGGGCGACCTTGCCCAGCTTCTCGCCGGCGTCTTCGGCGTGCGACTTTACGATGTTCTCGACCGTCTCCTGCGTCCAGCCGTCAGCCGCGGTCAGTTTGGGCAACAAATCCGCAAGCCGTGCCTTGCCCTCGTCGTCGAGCAGCTTGCGCGCCTTGTCGGTATAATCCAAAGGCCTGTCGATGCAGTAAAGCATAGAAATATCAACTAGTTGGGGGATTGTTTCCGCGCGGGACTTCAAGGAATCCATGCCGGCCGTCAGTCGGTTGAGAACCGTGTCCGATACAGGCTTGCCGGTTTTTTCCGCGATGCCGGGGACGATCAGATCGATGAGACGCTCGACCGGGCTCGCGTCGATATATTTGGCGTTGAGATTGGCCAGTTTCTCGAAATCGATGCGCGAGGCTCCCTTGTTGATGTCGGCAATATCGAACCAGGAAACAGCATCTTCCATGGAGAAGAATTCGTCGTCTCCATGGCTCCAGCCCAGCCGGCAAAGGTAATTGAGCACCGCTTCGGGCAGGTATCCCATGTCCCGGTAGGCTTCGACGCCCAGCGCACCGTGCCGTTTAGACAGTTTCGCGCCGTCCGGCCCGTGAATCAGGGGAATATGGGCGTAAACCGGCGCGTCCCAGCCCATGGCCTGGAAAATCTGCGTCTGCCGGAAAGCATTCGTCAGATGGTCGTCGCCGCGGATGGCGTGGGTGATGCCCATGTCGTGATCATCGACGACCACCGACAGCATATAGGTCGGCGTACCGTCGGCACGCAGCATTATCAGGTCGTCCATTTCGCTGTTCGCCACAGTCACCGTGCCCTGTACGGCGTCTTGGATGACTGTTTCGCCATCCTGCGGCGCACGGAACCGGATGACCGGGTCGATGCCGACAGGGGCGTCGGCCGGGTCGCGGTCGCGCCAGGTACCGTCGTAACGTGTGGAGCGCTTTTCCGCCTTCGCTTTCTCGCGCATTTCCGCAAGTTCCTCGGGCGTGCAGTAGCAGCGGTAAGCCTGGCCGCGCTTCAGCAACTCCTCGACGACTTCGACATGCCTGTCCCGGCGCGAAAACTGGTAGACCGGCGCCTCGTCCGGGGTGAGGCCGAGCCAGTCCAGCCCGCCAAGGATCGCGTCGATGGCTTCCGGGGTCGATCGTTTGCGGTCGGTATCCTCGATCCGTAACAGGTACTTGCCGCCGGTATGCCGGGCATACAGCCAGTTGAACAGCGCGGTCCGCGCGCCGCCGATATGGAGGAAACCCGTCGGGGACGGGGCGAAACGTGTGACGACGCTCATGGCGTTCAGCTCTTGGGTAAGTTGATCTGAAATTTCGGCGGGGTGTAACACAAAATACCGGGTTGGGGTACATTACGGTCAGGGAACACACGTCAGGCGCGATTGGGACAGCATGATCGCACTCTCCGGGCGGAGCAGGGCGCAAACGCCAACAGCACGCGGCAACGGCCTGGGTGCCATGATTGCGCTATGGCTTGCCGGTAACGTCAGCCGCCGAATTCTCTGGGCTCCGGTGTTTTTCGGCATCGGCATTGCGACCTACTTTACCCTGCCCGCGGAACCGGATCCGCGCGCTACTTTGGCCGTCGTATTGCTGGTCACGATTGGGATTGCCGTGCTGCGTCTATGGGTGCGGCCTCTGACCGCCCTCGGGCTGTGCGTGTTGCTGCCCGTCGCAGGGTTCGGGACGGCGCAACTCCGGACTTTTACGATCGACGCGCCCGTTCTGATGCGCGAAACCGGACCTCTGTTCGTCACCGCGCAGGTCCAATCGATCGAACCCACTGAGAAGGGCGCTCGACTGACGCTGGCCTCGCCGTTGGCTGAAAGTAGCCGCAACCTGCCAGCCCTGGCCCTTGTGCGGGTACAGGTACGGAACGATATTTCCCATGTGTCGCCGGGCGACCGGGTGCGGCTTCGTGCCCTTCTGCGGCCGCCGCCCGCGCCGTCGCTGCCGGGTGGGTTCGATTTTGCCCGCAAGGCCTATTTCGAACGGATCGGCGCGGTTGGCTTTGCGCTGGGGCCTGTGATGCGGGTCGAGCGGCTGGCGGCATCCTCGCTCTCCGTTCGGTCAATCGTCTGCGCCACGATCTCACGGAACGCATCCTGGCGGGGAGCGGCGCCGAAACCGGACCTGTCTCCGCCGCCCTGCTGACCGGCGAACGACGGGCCATTCCGAAAGACATTCTCGCCGATATGCGGGATTCCGGACTGGCTCACCTGCTGGCTATTTCGGGACTGCATATCGGTCTGGTCGCCGGGCTGATCTTTTTCGTCGTAAGGCTGCTGCTGGCCTGCATCGGACCGCTTGCGCTTCGCTATCCGATAAAGAAGATCGCGGCCGGTGCCGCCATCGCCGGGGCGTTCGCCTATCTGATCGTCTCCGGCGCCACAATCCCGACGCAGTGGGCGTTCCTCATGGTTGCCATCGTCATGGCCGCCGTCATGCTGGACCGTACCGCGATCTCGCTTAGGCTCGTGGCGCTGGCAGCGGGGATCATTCTGATCCTGTCGCCGGAAGCGCTGCTGTCAGCCAGTTTCCAGATGTCGTTCGCGGCGGTTATTGCGCTGGTCGCGGCCTACGAATATGTCGCGCCACGAACCGCGAACCTGCGGGAAAGGGGCGGCATTCTGTCATCCCGGCTGGCGATGTTCGTCGCCGCCACTATTCTGACCACGGTTGTCGCCAGTCTCGCTACCGCACCGTTTGCGGTCTATCACTTCAACCGGGTCGCATTGTTCGGGTTACTGGCGAATATGCTTGCGGTCCCGATGATGGCCATGTGGATCATGCCGACCGGCGTTTTGAGCATGCTACTGATGGCGGTCGGGCTGGAATCCTGGGGACTGATGCTGATGGGATGGGGCCTGGAGGCTGTTCTGGCAGTGGCCGCGTTCGTGGCGGATCTGCCTGGCGCCGTCGCCCTGGTCCCCCCGATGTCCGGTCTCGCACTTGCGGGACTCGTTCTTGGCGGACTCCGGCTGTGTCTTTGGCGGGGCCGTGTGCGGTTGCTGGCGCTGCCAGTGTTGGCTGTCGCGCTGATGTCATCCGGCTTTGAGCGTTCGCCGGACATGCTGATCGATCGAGAGGCCCGGTTTTTCGCGCTCAAGACGGGTGACGGACGGGTTTATATGTCGCCCGGCCGCGCAGGCGGTTTTGAGCGTGATATGTGGCGGCGGCGGTTGGCGGCCTCGTCAACGCTGTCGCTCCCGGACGGCGTGTCCGGGAACGGACTGCTTGGGTGCGACGGGCCGGCCTGCATTGCCCGGTTCGGAGCGCGGACGGTGGGGGTAATATACGATGCGGCTGCGACATTCGATTGCCGCAATGTCGATCATGTCGTTCTGTTGATCCGCGTTTCGCCAATATACTGCCGCTGGAACCGGGTACTGATTTCCACGTTCCATTTATGGCGCGACGGCGCGTATTCCGTCCGGTTTGCCGACGGTGAACCTGTCGTCCAGACGGTCAGGGAAGAACGGGGCGACAGACCCTGGAGCCGCCTGCCGCCCCGGAAACGTCAGTATTTGCGGACGAGCCCCACCAGCCGGCCCTGAACGCGCACCTGATCCGGGCCGAAGATACGGGTTTCGTGCGCCGCGTTAGCGGGTTCCAGTGCGATAGAGGCGCCGCGACGGCGCAGGCGTTTCAGGGTCGCTTCGTGTCCTTCGACCAGCGCCACGACGATTTCTCCGTTATCGGCGGTATCCGTGCGTTTGATCAGCACCACGTCGCCGTCGAGAATGCCGGCCTCGATCATGGAGTCGCCTTCGATCTCCAGCGCGTAATGATCGCCGCGTCCCAGCATGCCCGGCGGGACTTCGAACGTACGTGAATTGTCGCGCAACGCCTCGATCGGCGTACCTGCGGCGATTTTGCCGTAGAAGGGCAGACCGACGGTTTCTTCGGCCGGTTCGCCGTTGTCTTCCTGTTTAGCGGTGCGACCGAATGTGCCGTCGACCACGCGCGGCTCGAAAGATCCCTTGGCGGGCGGATCGTCAATCATGTTCTGGGGCTTCTTCAGAACCTCCAGCGCGCGCGCCTTGTGGGGGAGCCGGCGAATGAAACCGCGCTCTTCCAGGGCGGTGATCAGGCGGTGAATGCCGGACTTGGATTTCAGCCCTAGCGCATCCTTCATTTCGTCATAGGACGGCGGCACGCCGTTGGTATTCAGATGATCGTCGATATAGGTCAGCAATTGGTGCTGTTTGCGCGTTAGCATGCGATTTCCCCGTAAGAACGCCCACTAAATGTGGAACAAATCAGAAACATGTCCACATGTTCTAGTTTGGTTCTCATGAGGCGTCAAGAATCACCGCCATCAGATGCTGGTCAGGCTGCCTTCCAGCGGGATGATTTCGACGGTCTCTCCTGCTTTTGCCGCCGGGGCGAAAGGTGCGCGGATAATCAGCGCGTCGGACCTGGCGATGGTCGCGAACATGGAACTGTCCTGCTTGCTGAACGGCGTCGCGGTCAGGGCGCCGTCGTCGTTTCGGGCAAGCGACGCGCGGAGATAGTCCTCCCGCTCGTCGTTCTCGCCGAGAGGTTCGCCGAGACGGGCTGTTACCGGCTTGGGCAGAATATGTTCCATTCCCAACAGGGTTCGAAGCGCCGGGGCGAGAAAGATGATCGCGCAGACCAGCGACGAGACCGGATTGCCGGGCAGGCCGATCAGATAGGTTTCGCCGATGCGGCCGAACATCAGCGGTTTTCCGGGGCGCATCGCAATGCGCCAGAAATCGACCTCGAGCCCGATGTCGCCCAGCACGCGCTGCACCAGATCGTGGTCGCCGACCGATGCGCCGCCGGTGGTGACCAGAATGTCGCTGCCGGATGCGCCGGACGCCAGTGCACGCAAACCGTCTTCTTCGTCCGGCGCGATGCCGAGATCGATCGGCTCGCCGCCGTTCGCTGCGATAAACGCCGCCAGCGACAGGGCGTTGGAACTGACGATCTGGTCGCGCCCGACAGGGTCGCCGGGCATGACGATCTCGTCGCCGGTGGCGAGGATCGAGATACGCGGTTTGCGCCGAACCATCAGCCACGGCACGTTCATGGCGGCGGCGAGCCCGATATCGCGGGCGGTCAGCACCTTGCCGGATTTGAGCAACGTGTCGCCGGCGGCGAAATCGAGACCCGCAGGCCGCACGAACCGGCCGACGGGGGCGTCGCCGTCGATCACACGGACGGTGTCGTCCGTCTGTTCTGCATTTTCCTGAATGACGATGGTGTCGGCGCCGTCCGGTACCGGTGCGCCGGTAAAGATGCGCACCGCTTCGCCCGGCCCCACCGTTCCGTCGAAGGCATGTCCCGCAGGCGCGTAGCCGATGACCTTGAGTTCGGCAGGCAGGGAAGCTACATCCCCGGCGCGGACCGCGTATCCGTCCATCGCCGATACCGCCATGGGCGGCTGGCTGCGGCGGGACACCACGTCTTGGGCCAGTATGCGTCCGAGTCCTTGAGACAGGGATATCTGCTCTGCGGGCAGGGGAGACAGCGCATCGACGATGCGTTGCTGCGCCTCGGCGACGGGGAGCAGACCCTTGCCGTTCATGACGATTCTTCGGCCCGGTATTCGCCGGATTTGCCGCCCGCCTTATGGACCAGTTTTATGTCGGTGATCTGCATGCCGCGATCGACCGCCTTGCACATGTCGTAGACCGTCAGCGCCGCCACGGATACGGCGGTCAGGGCTTCCATCTCCACACCGGTGCGCCCGCTGACACGGCAGGTCGCGACGATATCGACCGCGTTGCGGCTCTCGTCGCAGGTCAGGTCGACGTCGACCTTGTTCATCGCGAGCGGGTGGCACAGGGGTATCATGTCGGCGGTACGCTTGGCGGCCATGATGCCGGCCAGTCGCGCGACGGAGATGACATCGCCCTTTTTGACCGATCCGTCGACGATCAGTTTCAGGGTTTCCGGCTCCATGAGGATGGACCCCTGTGCCGTGGCCGTGCGGTCGGTCACGTCCTTATCCGACACATCGACCATTCTCGCTTCGCCGTCGTCGCCGATATGGGTGAGCTTGGCCATTATTCGGCGGCCCGGATCTGGTTCCGGTTCTCGAGCAGACGGCGCGTGGCCGCTTCGACATCGTCCTGACGCATCAGGGATTCCCCGATCAGGAAGCAACGCGCGCCGGCATCGTACATCGACGACAGATCTTCCGGGGTGTACAGCCCGCTTTCGCTGACCACGAGCCGGTCGGCGTCGACGACCCGGGGGGCCAGTTCGCGGGTGGTTTGGATATCGGTTTTCAGGGTCTTGAGGTTGCGGTTATTGATGCCGAGCAGGGGCGATTTCAGCTTCATCGCCCGGTCGAGTTCCTCGCCGTTGTGGACCTCTATCAGCACGTCCATGCCCCAGTCGAATGCAGCGCTTTCAAGCTCGGCGGCCAGCCCGTCTTCGAGCGCCGCGAGGATCAGCAGGATGCAGTCTGCGCCAAGCGCCCGGGCTTCCGGCACCTGGTAGGGGTCGATCATGAAATCCTTGCGAATGGCAGGCAGGGAAACGGCGTTCCGGGCAGCGACCAGGTGTTCGTCCGCGCCCTGGAAATAGGGAGTATCCGTCAGCACGGACATGCAGGTCGCGCCGCCGCGCTCATAGGCGGCGGCGATCGCCGGGGGATCGAAATCCTCGCGTATCAGGCCCTTGCTGGGTGATGCCTTTTTTACCTCGGCAATCAGCCCGAAGCGGCCGTTCGCGGCAGCTGTCTTCAGCGCATTGTAGAAGCCGCGCGGGGCGGACGCCTGTTTCGCAGCCGCCTCGACATCGGTCAGCGGCCTGGCCACTTTGGTTGCCGCGACATGGTCGCGCTTCTTGGCGCAGATTTCGGTCAGCGCATCACTCATCGTCGTCTTCCTCCTCCTCCGGGTCGATGATGACCTCGTGCGAGATCTCGATCATGCGGTCCAGAGCCGCGCGGGCTTTGCCGTCGTCGATCGACGCGGCGGCAATGGCTGCACCTTCCTTCAGGTCGTCCGCCCTGCCGGCAACGATCAGTGCGGCCGCGGAGGTAAAGAGTACCGTATCGCGATAGGCGCCCGGTTTGCCGGCGAGCAGGTCGGTCAGGGCCCGGGCATTGAACTCGGCGTCGCCGCCCCGCAGATCGGCGATCTCGCAGGTTTCCAGACCCGCGTCGGCCGGCGTGACTTCGAGGGTTTCGATCTTGCCGGCATCCAGCGTTGCGACCTGGGCGGGACCGTTGGTGGCCAACTCGTCCAGACCGCCCGCACCGTGCACGACCCATGCTTTTTTCGCACCAAGTTCCGCCAGCACGCGGGCGACGGGTTCGACCCATTCCGGCGCGAAGACGCCGACCATCAGCCTGTCGACCATGGCGGGGTTGGACAGCGGGCCCAGCATGTTGAAGACCGTGCGGATGGCAAGTTCAACCCGGGGGCCGGCGACGTGGCGGGTAGCGCTGTGATGGCGGGGCGCCATCATGAACCCGATTTTCGCCTCGGCGATCGATTTCTCGAGCAGTCGGATATCCGCATCGATATTGACCCCCAGCGCCGTCAGCACGTCGGCGGCGCCCGACTTGGACGACAATGCCCGGTTGCCGTGTTTGGCCACGGGCACCCCGCACCCGGCGACGGTCAGCGCCGAGGCGGTGGAAATATTCAGCGTGCCGCTGCGGTCGCCGCCGGTGCCGACGATGTCAATGGCATCGGACGGTGCGGTAACCTTTAGCGCCTTTGCCCGCATCACGGTCGCCGCGGCGGCTATTTCGGTGACCGTTTCGCCGCGCATCCTCAGGCTCATCAGAAAGGCTCCGATCTGCGACGGCGTTGCGTCGCCCGACATGATCATGTCGAACGCGGATTCGGCCTCCTGACGGCTGAATTCATGGCCGTCGGCCGCCAGGGCTAGGATGCTCTTGAAGTCCATCGGTTCCCCGATCCCGGTGTTAGGTTGGGCGTGGTTATACAGCAACTTGGCGGACCGCGTTAATACGCGCAACCGGCGGGTCGGGAAATGGCATCTTCGATTGTCGCGCCTGGCGGCCGAAACCATTCCTTAACCATAATTCTGCGACACTTTCCGTCCAATTCGGGGGAATGGCGATATGACGCAGGACGCGGATCGCGGGCGTCGGGAAATGGTGGCTTTTAACGGATATCTGCCCGCCGCCGCCGGCGTTGTCGCTGGCTTGCTGCTGCTGTTGGCGATCACCGCCCAGCGAAACCTGCGCCATGAGGAAGTGACGCGTGCGGACACATCCGGCAGTCCCGCTCGCCAGTCTGTCGTCTCGCTGCCGCCGGTGAAAGATACTCCGAAGCGGGTTGGAGCGTCGTCGGACACCCTAGTCCTGTTGCCGCCGAACCCGGCCGCGACGGAAGTCACACGCCGTATCGAGGCGGGATTGCCGCTTACCGACTCGGCGCCAAAGGCAGAGCCAGCCGCAGTAGAGCAGCCGGAACGGAAACGTTTCGTCGAAACTGCGGACAGCCGACCGCGGATCGCCGTGGTGATGGACGACATGGGGTATGACCGGCTGAACTCGGCGAAGGCCGTCAATCTGCCGGCCGCCGTGACGCTTTCCTATCTGCCCCACGCGCCAGACGTGCAGCGTCAGGTGCGTGTCGCGCGATTGCGGGGCCATCCGGTGATGTTGCATCTGCCGATGGAGGCGCCGAGTCATAAGGGACGTCCCGGTACCAACGTGCTGGCGCTGAAAGACAGCGAACGGATACTGAGGGAACGCCTGACCCGCCTGCTGGGCAGCTTCGACGGCTATATCGGGGTGAATAACCACATGGGCAGCCGCTTCACCCGCGATCCACGCCGGATGAAAATCGTCCTGTCGGAATTGCGCCGGCGCGGGCTGTTTTTTGTCGATACCCGGACCAGCAACCGGTCGATGGGCGGCGAGACCGCACGGCAGACCCGGGTGGCTTACGCAGTCAGAGACGTGTTTATCGATCACGACCCCGAACCGGAAAAGATCCGGGCGCGGCTGGCGGAAACGGAGCGGGTTGCCCAGCGGAACGGCAGCGCCATCGCGATCGCGCATCCCAGAACAATGACCATGGAACTGCTGGCGCCCTGGGTGCGATCTCTGGCGAATCGCGGCTTCAATCTGGTGCCGGTGACGAAACTCCTGAAGCGTCCGCCGCCGAATAAGCTGGCGCAGCTACAACTCGCGGAATAATCTTCCCGCTCCGACAACCATCTCCGGACGAACGCGTTGATCCGCGACTGCACCGATTCAGATTTCGAGACGATCCTTTCCATCATCAATGACGGCGCCCAGGCGTATCGCGGGGTTATTCCGACCGACCGCTGGCACGATCCGTACATGCCGGCTGGAGAGCTTCGTCATGAAATCGCGGCGGGGGTTCGTTTCGCGGGTGCCGAAGTAGGAGGCAGCCTGGTCGCGGTCATGGGATCGCAGCCGGTGCAGGATGTGATCCTCATCCGTCACGCCTATGTGCGGACCGACCGGCAGCGCAGGGGCGAGGGCGGACAGCTGTTGCAGCATCTTCTGAAGACGGCGCCGCGGCCGGTCCTGATCGGGACATGGAAGGCGGCACGCTGGGCCGTACGGTTTTACGAGAAGCACGGTTTCACCCTGATCGAGGGCGACGAGAAAGACCGGTTGCTAAAAACCTACTGGGACATTCCCGCCCGTCAGGTCGAAACGTCGGTCGTGCTCGCGGATCGCCGGGCGCTGGACGAAATCGTCGTCGGTTACGAAAAATCTTCCGAAGAAGACGGCGAAATCGATATTTTCAAACTCTGATCACCTTCCGGCGGATCCCTGACTGGCGAAGTAGGCGTCCAGCGCGGACTGGTTGATCGACACGGAATATTCGTCGCGCAGCGCGCGGGTGTATTCCTGCAGCAGGTCGCTGGCGATCGCGCTCGACAGGGTTTCCTGCAGCTGTTTCAGATCGCCGTCATTTGTCGCCGCGGTCGCCTGCTGAACGTCCTTCAAACGAACCACGGCGTACCCGTCCGCCGTCGGCCCCATGACGATGTCGCCGATCTTGGACTTGAACAGGTCTTCGAGAACGGAGCGGGGTACGGCGCTGTCGGACCGTGAGCTGAAGCGCGATACCGGCTCGCTGGTCTCCACCTTCAGATTCTTCTCCGCGGCGATGGCGGCGAGCGGTTTGCCGCCTTTCGCGGCGTCGCGGATCTCCTCGGCCGCTTTTAGTGCCCGGGTGGCCAGCCAGTCGGCCTTCCAGGCGGCGACGACATCGGCGCGGACCTGTGCGAGAGGCCGTTTCGCCGCCGGGATGATATCGTCGACGCGGACCATGAAGTATCCGCCGTTGGATGTTTCCAGCAGATCGCTGGTTTCGCCCTTGTTCAGCGTGAAAGCAGTTTCCGCAAAGCTCTGATCCGACGGCAGGCCCGGCTGATCGCCCCCGGTCCGGAGCTTGCCGGCCGCGTCGATCGGGCCGGTCTTCCGGACTTTGGCGCCGATATCCTGCGCCGCATCGTCGATCGAGCCGCCGCCCGCCAGGGCGTCTTCGACCTGGTTGGCGCGCTTGACGAGGTCATCGAGGGCCAGGTCTCGGGCGAGGTCGTCCGATATCTGTTTGCGGACCTCATCCAGTTTGGGCACGCGACCCGGCTGGATTTCGGTCACGCGCATGATATGCCAGCCCAGCGGCGATTTGACAGGGGCGGTAAACCGGTCTTTCTGCAACGAGAAAGCGGCGTCGGCCAGCGCGGGCATCAAATCGCCGCGTACGACCAGACCGAGCTTGATATCTTCTTCGGATTTGCCGCTGACATCCTTTGCGACGGCGGCGAAACTGCGGCCTTCGTTCAGACTGGCGTGGGCTTTCTTTGCAGTTTCTTCGTCCTGCAGCAAAATCTGTTCCATGCGCCGGCGCTCCGGCACCGACAGCGACGAGAGGCGATCCTCGTATTCCGTCCTGATTTTGTCCTCCGACGGCGACAACTCCCTGGCGACTTCTTCCGGGTCGAGATAGAGGATGCTTAGCTGCCGGTATTCCGGCGCCATGAACTGCGTGGAATTCTTTTCCAGGAACTCGACAAGCCCGGCTTCGGTCGGCTCCGGCGCGCTGCCGGCGGCGGGGCGCCGGGTCCGGACGATCTCCGCGGTGCGCTTTTCGTTACGGTACTGGTAGACGGTGTTGACCAGGTTGGGCGGCGCTTCGACCCCGGCGGTGATCGTGCCGCCTATATAGTCCTGCTGCGTGTCCTGTCGCAGCGATGAAACGTACATGTCTTCGGACAGCCCGTTATTGGCCAGCGTCGTCTGGAACACGGCACGGTCGAACTGGCCGAGCGCGTTTCTAAAGGCGGGCTGCTGCTGTATCTGCCGGACCACCTGTTCGTCGCTGATAAGCAAGCCGAGATCCGCTGCCTGCAAGCCGATTAATCGTCTGGAGACGAGCCCGTTTACGGTGGCGTCGGCGACGCCCAGATTGCGCGCCTGCTCGGCGTCGATATTGCCGACGCGGGCGCGGATGCGGTCCATTTCGCGCCGAAACTGTTCCTGGAATTCGCGCTGGGTAATTTTGGTGCTGCCGACGGTGGCAACTTCGTTCGGATTGGAGATGACGCCCGCCATATCACCGATGCCCCAGACCGCGAAGCTGAGGATCAGAAGGGAGGCCAGCACGATCATCACGTACTTGCCGACACCCTTTTTCATACTTTCGAGCAGCATACCGTCTCCGTCTTTCTTTCTGCGCCTTGGGCGTTTGGTCCGTCAGGGGGCGAATGGCGCGGCATCATAGGGATCGCCCATGACGGCAGCAAGGCAAACCGCGCGATCCACCGGCAGCCCCATTGGAGGCCCGGGGCCCTTATGTTAAATACCGCGGCGAAACGACTTCTCAAGGGTGTACGAACAGATGACAGGCTCTCCCACACCGCTGATCGCCGGAAACTGGAAAATGCATGGCTCGACCGCTTTCGCGTCCGATCTCGCCGGATCGCTGGCAGGGCGGATGTCGGATCGGGGCGACAAGAGGTTCGAAATGCTGCTGTGCCCGCCGGCGTTGCTGCTGGGCGCGGTCCGGGATGCGGTTGGGACATCGTCCATATCCGTAGGCGGGCAGGATTGCCACACGGCGGAGCAGGGGGCCCATACCGGCGATATATCGGCCGCCATGCTGGCGGATGCCGGGTGCAGCTACGTCATAGTCGGCCATTCCGAACGCCGCGCAGATCACGGCGAAGACGACAGCCTCGTCTGCGCGAAAGCATCGGCGGCGCAGTCCGCAGGTCTGGTGCCGGTCGTGTGTATCGGCGAGACGCTGGAGCAGCGCGACGCCGGCAAGGCCGTGGAGGTCGTCACCGGTCAGTTGCGCGGGTCGGTGCCGGCAAGATCCTCTGCGGCGACGGTTGTCGTCGCGTACGAGCCGGTCTGGGCGATCGGCACGGGGCGCACGCCGACGGCGGAGGATATCGCCGAGGTGCACGACGCGCTTCGTGCGGTGCTGTCGGAAATCGCGGAAGACGGTGCCGGCGTGCGTATTCTGTATGGCGGTTCGGTGAAACCGGAAAACGCGGCGGAAATTCTCGCCATCGACAATGTGAACGGCGCGCTGGTCGGCGGCGCGAGCCTGAAGGCCGACGATTTCTGGGCAATCGCGCAGGCCGTCTGAGTTCCCGGGCGCCGGTTGAAAACGCCTAGCCAAGACGCCAGTTTCGCAGTAAACATCCGCCCCGAATTGAAGGCTGAATACCGATGATCCAAGTTATTCTGATCGTTCACCTGCTGCTGGCCATTGCGCTGGTCGCCGTCGTGCTTCTGCAGCGCAGCGAGGGCGGCGCGCTCGGCATGGGCGGCGGCGGCACGATGGGGGGCATGATGACCACCCGCGGCACGGCCAACCTGCTGACCCGCGCGACCGCGGTTCTGGCGGCCTGTTTCATCGCGACCAGCCTGACACTGGCGATCCTGTCGTCGTCGAACCGGGCGCCGACGTCGATCCTCGACCGGCCGGGCGCGACCCTGCCGGCACCGACCGCACCGTCGGCCCCGCCCGCTGGCCCCTCCGTGCCGCTCGGCCAGTAGGGATATCCACACAAACGAATCGATTTCGGCGAATTTGGCGCTGCGGACGCTTTCACAGACGCCGTGAAATGCTGTAACTTGCCGGTCCATGACGCGGTTCATCTTCATCACCGGCGGCGTGGTCTCATCCCTTGGCAAAGGCTTGGCATCGGCGTCACTTGCGGCGCTTCTGCAGGCGCGCGGGTACAAGGTGCGGCTACGTAAGCTGGATCCCTATCTTAACGTCGATCCGGGCACGATGAGCCCGACCCAGCACGGCGAGGTTTTCGTCACCGACGACGGCGCTGAAACCGATCTCGATCTGGGGCATTACGAGCGCTTCACCGGCGTGCCGGCGCGCAAGACCGACAACGTGACAACGGGCCGGATCTACACCAACGTGATCGAGAAGGAGCGCCGCGGCGATTATCTGGGAGCGACCGTGCAGGTCATTCCCCACGTGACGGACGCCATCAAGGAATTCGCTCTCAGCGACGTCAGCGACGAGGATTTCGTCCTCTGCGAGATCGGCGGCACGGTCGGCGATATCGAAAGCCTGCCGTTTCTCGAAGCCATTCGCCAGCTCGGCAACGAACTCGGGCCCGAACGCTCGATGTTCATTCATCTGACACTGGTGCCGTTCCTGAAATCGGCCGGCGAGCTCAAAACCAAACCGACGCAGCATTCCGTAAAGGAACTGCAAAGCGTCGGTATTCAGCCCGATATGATCCTGTGTCGATGTGAGCAGGATATTCCCGCCGATGAACGCCGCAAGATCGGCCTGTTTTGCAACGTGCCGGTCGACAACGTGATCAGCGCGCCCGACGTGGGCACGATCTACGAAGTGCCGATCTGCTATCACGAACGCGGGCTGGACCGGCAGCTTGCGCGCCATTTCAGACTGGAAGACGAACGCAGCGCTGGTAAAAGCCTTGATCTCAGCCGTTGGGAGAAAATCGTCGACCGGGTGAATAAACCGGAAGGCGAAGTCACCATCGCGGTCGTCGGCAAGTATACGAACCTGCTCGATTCCTACAAATCACTTGCCGAGGCGCTGGATCACGGTGGCATCGCCAATCATGTTCGGGTCAACATGAACTGGATCGATTCAGAGATATTCGAATCCGAGGATGCGGTGCATCATCTGTCCGATGTCGAAGGCATCCTGGTTCCCGGCGGGTTCGGCGAACGTGGCGCAGAGGGGAAGATCGCGGCGGCGAAATTCGCGCGCGAACACAACGTGCCCTATTTCGGAATCTGTTTCGGCATGCAAATGGCGGTGATCGAAACCGCGCGCAGCCTCGCCGGGATCGAAAACGCCGGCTCGACCGAATTCGGCGATTGCGACGAGCCGATTGTCGGGCTGATGACCGAATGGACACGCGGCAATGCGGTGGAACGGCGCGGTGCAGGGGACAATCTCGGCGGTACCATGCGCCTCGGCGCCTATGACTGCCATCTGGAAGAAGGTTCGCTGGTTCGGCAAATTTACGGGCAGGCGGATATCAGCGAACGCCACCGTCATCGCTACGAAGTGAATATCAATTACCGGGACAGGCTTGAAAGCGCCGGTGTTCGTATTTCGGGTCTGTCGCCCGACGGCGTCCTGCCGGAGATCGTGGAGCTGCCCGGTCACCCCTGGTATATCGGCGTCCAGTTCCATCCGGAGCTCAAATCGAAGCCGTTCGAGCCGCATCCGCTGTTCAGCTCCTTCATCGCCGCCGCCGTCGAACATTCGCGGCTGGTCTAGACCATGACGATGCCCAAAAGGATCGAGATCGGCGCTTTGACAATCGCCAACGATGCGCCCTTTGTGCTGATTGCCGGACCGTGCGCTCTGGAAAGCCGGGAACACGCGATGGAAATGTCGGCTGCGTTGGTCGAAATGACGTCGACGCTCGGAATCGGACTGATCTACAAGACCTCGTTCGACAAGGCCAACCGGACGTCGCTGGACAGTCCGCGGGGCATGGGGCTGGAGCAGAGCCTGCCGATACTCGCCGACGTGCGCGAAACACACGGCTGTCCGGTGCTGACCGATGTCCATCTGCCGGATCACTGCGCCGCTGTCGCGGAAGCGGTCGACGTGCTGCAGATTCCGGCGTTTCTAAGCCGCCAGACGGATCTGATTGTCGCCGCTGCTGAGACCGGCCGGGCGCTGAATATCAAGAAGGGCCAGTTTCTCGCGCCATGGGATATGGCGAACGTCGTAAAAAAGGCGCAGGCGGCAGGTAACGACCGGGTCATGCTGTGCGAAAGAGGGGCCTCCTTCGGGTACAATACGCTGGTGTCCGATATGCGGTCGTTACCGATCATGGCGCAGACCGGGTGTCCGGTCGTGTACGACGCCACTCATTCGGTGCAGCAGCCCGGCGGGCAGGGCGGTACCTCGGGCGGGCAGCGGGAGTTCGTGCCCGTGCTGGCGCGGGCGGCGATGGCGATCGGTGTGGCGGCGGTGTTCATGGAAACGCATGAAAATCCGGATTCGGCGCCGTCTGACGGTCCCAATATGGTTCCGTTAAAGGATCTGCCCGATATTCTGAAGACGCTGGTCCAGATCGACCGCATTGCCAAGGCAAATCCGGTTAAGATCTAACCGCGGAAAATTCCGGTGGCACGATTGCGCGGACGCGGTGCGGGCGGTATCACTCCGCGTGATTCAATACCGCATCCGTCAGGAAGAAAATCATGTCCGCCATCGTTGATATCCATGCCCGTGAAATTCTGGATTCCCGCGGGAATCCCACCGTCGAGGTCGAGGTCGAGCTGGAAACCGGCGCGGCCGGTCGTGCCGCCGTGCCTTCCGGCGCCTCTACCGGCGCATTCGAAGCCGTCGAGCTGCGGGACGGCGACACGAGCCGCTACGGCGGCAAAGGGGTTCTGAACGCGGTAGAAGCCGTGAATACAGAGCTGTTCGAAGCGCTGTCCGGCATGGATGCTGACGAACAGGCGCTGCTCGACGAACGTATGATTGAACTCGACGGCACCGAGAACAAGGCGCGGCTGGGGGCGAATGCGATCCTCGGCGTCAGCCTGGCGCTGGCCAAGGCAGCGGCGGACGATGCCGGTTTGCCGCTGTATCGCTATGTCGGCGGCGCATCGGCGCGGGTTCTTCCCGTCCCGATGATGAATATCCTGAACGGTGGCGCCCACGCCGACAACCCGATCGATTTCCAGGAATTCATGGTCATGCCTGTTGGTGCGGACAGCCTGTCCGACGGCGTCCGCTGGGGCGCAGAAATCTTTCATGCGCTGCGGGCGCGGCTGTCGCAGGCCGGTCACAACACCAATGTCGGCGATGAGGGCGGTTTCGCCCCTGACCTCGGCGGCACCCACGATGCACTCGACTTTGTCATGCAGGCGATCGGCGAGGCCGGTTTCAAGGTCGGAGAAGACGTGCATCTGGCACTTGATGCCGCTTCCACTGAATTCTTCAGAGATGGCAAGTATCACCTTGAAGGAGAAGGAAAAGTTCTCTCCGCGCAAGAGATGGCAGCCTATTACGCCGATCTCTGCGCCAACTACCCGATTATCTCTATCGAGGACGGCCTGGCGGAAGATGACTGGGACGGCTGGAAGGCGCTGACCGACGCCATCGGCGACACGGTACAGCTGGTGGGCGACGATCTGTTCGTGACCAACCCGGCACGCCTTTCGGACGGCATCGTCAAGGGGGTGGCGAATTCGATTCTGGTGAAGGTGAACCAGATCGGTACCTTGACGGAGACCCTCGCGGCGGTGGAAATGGCGCACAAGGCATCGTACACGGCTGTGATGTCGCACCGGTCCGGCGAGACAGAAGACACGACCATCGCCGATCTGGCGGTCGCGACCAATTGCGGTCAGATCAAGACGGGGTCTCTTGCTCGATCTGACCGGCTCGCCAAGTACAACCAGCTGATCCGTATCGAGGAAGACCTCGGACCGGCCGCATTGTACGCGGGAACCAGCGTCGTTCCGGCTTAGTCAGACAGAGTCAATCAAAAAATCTGAGTCTGTATTCCTTCATGAATAGCTAGTTATCCCCATAATATTTCATATCTGAGTCTTTTTCCTTGACCTGACGAATCGAAATGTGATTCGATTCAGTTATGGGAGCCGTTCTCGAAATCAAACGCCGGTCGCGCCGGATGATCGTTCCGATCGTCGGAGCGCTGTTTGTCTGTTATTTTCTGGTGCACGCCTTTCACGGCGATCGGGGGGTCATCGCCTGGATGCATCTCCAGAAGCAGGTGTCGGCGGCAGAACAGACTCTCGCAGCGACCCGCCATGTCCGGGAAGACTACGAACGGCGCATTTCCCTGCTGAAATCCGAACATCTCGACGCGGACATGCTGGACGAACGGGCGCGCATCATGGCCGGACTCGTGCGGCCGGATGAAATCATTCTTGTGGATGCTCAGGCTCAGTCCGACTGACTGCGGGCGACCGTTTCTGCTTCATTCTCTCTTTTTTGTAATTTTCTTAACGTAGAACCGTCTAAAAAGACCGTTCCTTTCGATCGTCGCAGTTGCGGCGCGGACACGTTTCTATATTCTGTTAACCAATCTATTCCGAAATATGTGCGTATATGCACGTATATTCGTCATCTTGTGAGAGGGACCATGGCCAAAGCATCCCAGTCGAAAAGCGGAAAGGGAAAAGGGAAGACGGCACCGCGCCGGCGCAGCAACGCGTCGACGCCGGATGCGGATCAGCTTCTCGGCTATTACCGCGACATGCTTTTGATACGCCGGTTCGAGGAACGCGCCGGGCAGATGTACGGCATGGGTCTCATCGGCGGGTTCTGTCATCTTTATATCGGGCAGGAAGCCGTCGTCGTGGGCATGCAGGCGGCGATCGACGACCGGGATGCGGTTGTTACCAGCTACCGCGATCACGGGCACATGCTTGCCTGCGGGATGGACGCCAAAGGCGTTATGGCCGAGCTGACGGGCCGGATCGGAGGCTATTCCAAAGGCAAGGGCGGTTCGATGCACATGTTCTCGAAAGAGAAACGCTTTTACGGCGGGCACGGTATCGTCGGCGCACAGGTACCGATCGGGACCGGTCTGGCGTTCGCAGCAAAATACAAGGGCACCGACGGTGTGTCGCTGACCTATCTCGGCGATGGCGCGGTCAATCAGGGACAGGTCCACGAAGCCTTCAATATGGCGGAGTTGTGGGATCTGCCGGTGGTCTACGTAATTGAAAACAACCGTTACGGCATGGGTACATCGGTGTCCCGCGCCTCTGCGGCCAAGGAGTTGTACAGGCTTGGCGAACCCTACGGGATGCCGGGCGAGCAGGTCGATGGCATGGACGTGCTGGCGGTGCGGGAAGCCGCAGAAAAAGCGGTCAAACACTGCAGAGGCGGCAACGGCCCCTATGTGCTGGAAATGATGACCTACCGGTATCGCGGTCATTCGATGTCCGATCCCGCCAAGTACCGGACCAAAGAGGAGGTTGCGGAGATGCGTGAACAACACGATCCGATTACCAATCTCAGCAAGGTGATCGTCGCGGCGGGACACAAAACCGAGGACGAGTTGAAGGAACTCGACAAGGAAGTCCGCGCCATCGTCGCCGAAGCGGCAGAATTCGCGCAGGAAAGTCCGGAACCCGATCCGTCCGAACTGTATACCGACGTCCTGGTGGAAGTCTGAGCGGGAGAGAGACATGCCTATTGAAATTCTGATGCCCGCGCTGTCGCCGACCATGACGGAAGGCAATCTCGCCAAGTGGCACAAAAACGAGGGCGACGAGGTGTCGGCCGGCGACGTGATCGCCGAAATCGAAACCGACAAGGCGACCATGGAGGTCGAGGCGGTCGATGAGGGCGTGCTGGGCAAGATCGTGGTTTCCGAAGGCAGCGAAAACGTGCAGGTCAACGCGGTGATCGGCGTTCTGCTGCAGGATGGCGAAGACGCCGGCAGCATCGGCGATACGCAGAATCCTAAGAAAGAAGCAGAGCCGGAGGAAAAATCAGCGGAGCAACCTGCGGCGGCGGAGCCAAGTCCGCGGAAAGCGGATGCGCCAGCGCCCAGGCGCGTGCAGTCTGAACACGATTATTCCGGGGATACTATCAGCCTGACTGTTCGCGAAGCGCTGCGCGACGCCATGGCCGAGGAAATGCGCGCCGACGACAACGTGTTTCTGATGGGCGAGGAGGTCGCTCAGTATCAGGGCGCGTACAAGGTCAGCCAGGGGCTGCTTGAAGAGTTCGGCGACTTGCGCGTGATCGATACCCCGATCACCGAACATGGTTTTACCGGCCTGGGAGTGGGGGCTGCGTTCGCGGGACTTAAGCCGATCGTCGAATTCATGACCTTTAACTTTGCCATGCAGGCGATGGACCATCTGATTAATTCGGCGGCGAAGACGAATTACATGTCAGGCGGCCAGATGGGTTGCCCCGCGGTGTTCCGCGGTCCTAACGGCGCGGCATCGCGTGTGGCGGCGCAGCATTCGCAGTGCTTTGCCAGCTGGTATGCCCATGTGCCGGGTATTTACGTGATCTCGCCTTATTCGGCAGCCGACGCGAAGGGGCTGCTCAAGTCGGCCATTCGCGACCCGAACCCGGTGATCTTCCTCGAGCACGAAATTCTCTACGGCCAGAACTTCGAGGTGCCTGACTATTCCGACTGGACCGTGCCGATCGGCAAGGCGAAGGTCGTGCGCGAAGGTTCGGATGTCACCATCACGGCATTCTCGATCATGGTGGGACACGCGCTCGATGCCGCCGAGGAACTGGCGAAACAGGGGATCGAGGCCGAGGTCATCGATCTGCGCACGCTGCGCCCGCTGGACACCGAAACCATCGTCGAGTCCGTTAAAAAGACCAATCGGATCGTCTCGGTCGAGGAAGGCTGGCCGGTCGCGGGCATGGGCTCGGAAATCGCGGCGATCATGATGGAGCAGGCTTTCGACTGGCTGGACGCGCCGGTCAGGCGGGTCTGCGCGGCGGACGTGCCGCTGCCGTATGCGGCCAATCTCGAAAAACTGGCCCTGCCGCAGGTCGACGATGTCGTTCAGGCGGCCAAGGCCGTCTGTTACGCGGACTGACCGGACGGGCAGGCGGACATGACCATCAAAATACTGATGCCGGCGCTGTCGCCGACGATGACCGAGGGCAACCTTGCCAAGTGGCACGTCAAGGAAGGCGACGAGGTGAACCCCGGCGACGTGATCGCCGAGATCGAAACCGACAAGGCCACGATGGAGGTTGAATCGGTCGATGAAGGCGTGGTCGGCAGGATCCTCGTGCCGGAAGGCACCGAAGCGGTTCAGGTAAACCAGACCATCGGCGTACTGCTGGAAGAAGGCGAAGACGCCTCGGCCATTGGCGACGATGTGGGCGATGCAGCGCCCCGGACCGAGTCCAGGCCGGATGACGCACCCGGAAAAAAAGAAGTTCCCGCAGCGCCTGCCAAATCGGACGCGGACGTCTCGCATGCGGACGTCAAAGCCAGTCCTCTCGCTAAGCGGATCGCAGAACAGTCGGGTGTCGATCTGGGATCAGTGAGCGGATCCGGCGCGCACGGAAAAATCGTGAAAGCCGATGTCGAGGCAGCGATGACCGGCGGCGGGAAATCGTCCGGCGGGCCGGCGGATATTTCAACCGGCGGGCCTCTGCCGGAAGCGGTGGATGCCGACGGCAACCGAATCTTCGCCAGCCCGTTGGCGCGACGCATGGCGGCGCAGGCCGGGATTTCACTCGCCGATGTATCGGGGTCCGGACCGGACGGGCGGATCGTAAAATCCGACGTGGAAACCGCGATCGACAGCGGCGCTGGCGGAAAGGCCAAGGAGTCAGACGAGAAAACGATGGCTACGCCCGCGACGGCGCCCTCCGGCGACACGTCGGAAATCGTCAAGCTGTCAACGATGCGCAAGGTCATCGCCCAGCGCATGTCGGAGTCCAAATCCGAAGTGCCGCATTTCTACCTGACGATGGATTGCGAGCTGGACGAATTGTTGAAGATCCGCAAATCGCTGAACGAAGCACAGGAAGACGTCAAGATTTCGGTCAACGATTTCGTCATCCGGGCCTGTGCGATGGCGTTGATGGATGTGCCTGCCGCCAACGTGGCTTACGAAGGCGAGGGCGAAATGCGCCAGTTCCACACCGCCGATATTTCGGTTGCTGTGGCGATACCCGGCGGGCTGATCACACCCATCGTGCGGAGCGCCGAGAAAAAGGGCTTCAAGCAGATTTCCGCCGACATGAAGGACCTCGCTACCCGCGCCCGCGACGGCAAGCTCGCGCCGGAGGAATATCAGGGCGGTTCGTTCTCGGTTTCCAATCTTGGCATGTTCGGGGTGAAGCAGTTCGACGCGGTGATCAATCCGCCGCAGGCCTGCATTCTGGCCGTCGGCGCCGGCGAACAGCGCCCGGTGGTTAAAAACGGTGAAATCGTGCCGGCCACGGTAATGAGCACGACATTGTCAGTGGACCACCGTGTCGTGGACGGCGCCATCGGCGCCGAACTGATGGCGGCGATCAAGCGCTATGTTGAAAACCCGGCGTTGATGTTGTTGTAAGTTCGGCCGTCAGGGCTTTTCGAACCAGATATTGAACCGGTAGGGGGAATTGCCGTACCCGGCTATTTCCTGGGTCGTCGCATTGGCGCGCAGGCCCAGTCGCTGGGCGTTCTGAATCATCCTGTCGCGCTCGAAATACTGGTGTTCGAGCCCCGCATACATCCTGTCGTATTCCCCTTTGCCCAGCGCGCCACGCCGGATGCGTTCGGCATCGGCGCGGGTCGCCAGGTTGGGCAGGTCCGTGATAGCGCCGCGTCCACCCGGACGCAGGGCTTTTTCTATCTCGCCGAATGCCGCATCTGCGGTGTTTTCGTCGGGCAGGTACAAGAAACAGGCGCCGGCAAACACCACGTCGAAGCTGTCCGGCGCGAAAGGGAGTGACGTCGCGTTAGCGCAGGCGAACCGTCCTGCCGGCATCAAGGTTCGGGCAACGTTCAGGTGTCCGGGCGAAATATCTACTCCGGATACTCGGACACCGGCATTGTATTGGTGAAACAGCCATGCGCCGCCGCCACAGCCGATTTCCAGTATTTCGGTACCCGGTTCGATGCCCAGCCGTCCGGCGCATCGTCCGGAGAACTCCTTCATGGCGCTGAATTCCGCGTAACCGGCTCCGGTATCGTATCCGTTGAGAGTCATGAGGTCTGAAAGTCCGGGGCGGCGCGGCGCGGTGTCTCCTTTTTTCGCCAGACGTCCGTCCAGCTCATCGTAGGCTTATTGCCGAGGCGGCACCCTCCATAATCGCACCGACAGCTTTGTCCATATCGAACGGTCGCAACACCGGGGAACGTTTCGTTATGTCATGAGGTATCTGGTCCAGCGTCTCGACGACGTGGACGTTGTCGAGGTCGTGGAACTGCCAGATGTTCCGTGTCGACCGGTCGCCGAACAACGACAGGCCGGTGACGAGGAAGGTGGGTACGCCCATCATCGCGCTTTCCCGGACAACCGAAGATTCGCCGTTGGTGACGACGAAATCGAAATGCCGCGCGGCTTCGGGCGGGGTCATATGCCGGTCGAGAACGTTCAGCCTACGATCCTTCAGGATGTTCTCCAGTTCCTCGAACTGCGGGAAGGGGGCGAATTTGATCCACAACCAGTCGTGCAGCTATGGCTCGATATATCCCAGCGTCCGCTCGGTGCCTTCCTCGATCAGTATGTATTCAAGACTCATCGTCAGCCATAGACCGCGACCCCATCTTTCCGCAGGTGTTTCCGACACTGGCGGTGTTTGATCCAGCCGACCTCGGTCACATTTGTACCATCGGCGAACATGCGCTCGACCGGTGACGGAGCCAGAAACAGATCGATCAGGTCCAGACACTGGGATTCGTTGGTCAGCAAAGGCTGCGACAGGTCGTGCGGTGTGTAGACGGTAAAGACGGGCTGCAACAGGGAGATGATCTCCACCAGCGCGGGACAGTCGGGTACCTCCATCGCGGACATCATATATCGGTCGTCCCACGAGAAATGCGCAGAGGTAACAAGTACCTTGGGTGCCGGATCGGCAGCCGTCTTCAAGAGATCTGAGCCGATCGAATGGTCCGGCGTCGCATGCAGCTCGATGCAATGGCAACCGCGCGCCTTCATTTCCAGATAGAGGGGATGAAGCACGTACTCGCTTTCCGCCCCGAAGAAGACGTAACGCAAGTCCGGTGTGGTCATCCGGTCGAGATCTCGATGGGAAGTACGGATGCATGGTACCAGCGCAAATACGCTCCTTCTTCGGGCGAGCCGCTGCTTGCCGCCGGGTTACCGTCGAGATAGCGGAAGCTGCCGCCATGCTTGTCTTCGTCGACCATGCTGACCCGGGATATCCTGTCGCATCCCTTTGCCCCGTCCGGCCGGGGCACGCCGTCGACTGTCGTCATGACGTCGCGGACTTCGAAAAAATTGTTGGCGTGAAACACTTTTCGGACGAAGACGTCCGTGAAAATGAACTGGTTGTCCGACGCGCGTGGCGAATAGCTCGATCCGTCTTCCGGCGCGAAATCGACGGCGAGCAAAAAGTTCCGCTTTAGCCGGCGCGTGGTGGCGAAGAGCAGTTCTTCATCCATCAGGAGAACTGCCGAGGCGGCCGGGTCCATGACCGTCATCGTGTACGATGGCGGGCAGGCATCGGGGAGCTCGGCCCAGCCGCAATGCACGATTTCGTATTGGTCCGGACGCAGACCGCCTGTGCCGCCAGGCGGGGTCATGCCGGGCCGGACGACAGTCACTCTTCGGCCGAGACCCGCGAGAACCGGGGCGACGAGATGCGCCGCGGCGCCGACCAGGTTGATGCGGTCGCCGGACGTGGATACCCGTTCGGTCATCGACGACAAGGCTGCCACGAAACGCGGGTCCACGGGTTTCTGACGCTGGCGTTCGATTTCGTTTCGGGCCAGACATTTCAGAAAAGCCAACCAGTTGGCATCGCCAAGACGCTGACGGTCGAGCAGCCAGTTTCTTTTGAATCTCGCCGCGGAGAGGATCGAGATCGCTTCGGCGATCCCGCTCTGGGTCTGCCGGATATCCTGCAGCATATGCCGGAGTTCCTGTTCCGGCGTGGAGGCGGGCGGATGGACGACTGCTGTTTCGCCTTTGTGCTCGGCAGCTAACTGGGAAGGATCGATGCCCGTGATCCGGTTCACGATATCCCGGGTCGATACTTCTTCTGTATAGGGCAGAACGATGCCGATGCCGTCTTCGAGAAGATCGGCCAGCGCTTCCTGACGCGCCGGATGTCCGAAATCGTCGCAGAGACATATCTGTGCGATATCGTATTTTTCCAGAAAACCGGTATCGGGACAGAGTGGGGCCGCCGGAACGACTTCATCAACGCAACGCAGTGCTGCGAGCATGGCCACGCGCTCATCCCGGTTCATGACCGGCACATGGCTCAGCTCGGCCGCTATATCGTCATCGAACACGCCGACGACAAGCACGTTTCCAAGCGCTTTTGCCTTTTCCAGATGACGCACGTGACCCGGGTGCAGCAGGTCTCCGATGATATCGATATATATCCTGGCGGCTATCGGCTGGCGTCGGCGCGTTCATCAGCGCGGCAGTCGCTAGCTATTTTTTGCGCCGGCGACGTCTGGCGGCCATGAAACCCAGTCCGGCAGCGCCGGCAGCAAGGGGAGCAAGACTGGATGGCTCCGGTATGCTTGCCGAGGTCTGTGTGGAAACCGTGACCTGGTAGAACGCGTCGCCTGTGCCATCGAACGCCAGGCGGAGATTGAGATCCCCGGTCGGCAGTGTGGTCGCATCCAGGTCGAAAGAATAGGATCTGTTACCGAAAACTTGGTTTTCCGGATACTGCTCGCCGCTGGCGCTCGCAACGGTCTCCGTATTGGGACCGCTATCGCCGGGGAACGCCAGAAATGCTCACGCTTCGTCCAGCAGATGAAGCGTGAAGCCCACGTCGGCCGGATCTTCGCTGCCAGATGCTTTGGGGGTGCTGGTATCTTCGGACCCGCTCGCGGACGCGGATGCGGTCGGTTCTTCCGATCCGGAGGCGCTTGCCTCCGGTTCCGATCCACCGGAATCTGATGCACTGGCAACGGGTTCGGACGCGCTTGCGCTGCCGCTTGGTTCCGATCCGCTGGACGATGCGTCGCCGCTCCCGCTGGCACTCCCGCTCGGGTCCGGCAATTGCGCGATCTGTGTCAGCGTGATGCGAACGGTCTGTCCTGCACCGAAACCTGATAGCTGGAAGTAGTCGAATAAGTCCGCGCCGCCAAGAGCGCCGGATACCGGTCCTTGACCGGTCAACAGGGTTCTCGAGACGAAATCGTTGCCAAAATCGCCGGATTCGACGATCGGCGCCGCGTTTGCCGCGCCCACGGTCACGAGCGTTAAGGCGCTGGTGCCCAGAAGAAATTCGCTGAATTTGTTGATTTTTACTCTTCGCGCCGGACGGGCGCGCTCCTACCCTTTAACCCCTTGTTCGGGAACGATAACGCCCGATATCCGATAATTCAACAATTCGTATGGGTATGGTTAACGGAATCCTCGAAGTTTACGGCGAAATTTCGTATGTATCGGTGCAAATGCGGCGTTCGAGAATTTGCGATCTGAACGGATCGTCCTGAAAGGATTTTCATGGCAGACACTCAATATGACCTGATCGTGGTGGGCGGCGGACCCGGCGGCTATGTCGCGGCGATTCGCGCGGCCCAGCTCGGCATGAAAGCGGCAGTTGTCGAACGCGAGCATCTGGGCGGCATTTGCCTGAATTGGGGGTGTATTCCGACCAAGGCGCTGTTGCGGTCCTCCGAAATCAAACACCTGATCGATCATGCCGAGGAATTCGGCCTGTCGGTCGGCGACGTGACTTTTGACGTGAAGAAAATCGTCCAGCGTTCTCGCGGGGTCGCCAAACAGCTTAACCAGGGCGTTGGCCATCTTCTGAAGAAGAACAAAGTCGACGTGATAATGGGCTCGGGCGCGCTAGCGGGTGGTGGCAAGCTGACGGTTACCGACGCCGACGGCACGAAAAGCGAAATGTCGGCCGATCACATTATTCTGGCGACCGGCGCCCGGGCCCGCTCTCTGCCCGGGCTGGAGCCCGACGGCAAGCTGATCTGGACATATAAGGAAGCCATGGTGCCGGAAACCATGCCGAAGTCGCTGCTGGTCATCGGTTCGGGCGCGATCGGCATCGAATTCGCGAGCTTCTATTCCGACCTCGGTGCGGATGTCACGGTGGTCGAGGTGATGGACCGCGTTCTGCCGGTCGAGGACGAGGAAATCTCCAACATGGCGCGCAAGGCGTTCGAGAAGCAGGGGATGACGATCCATACCGGCGCCAAGGTCTCGGGGCTAAAGACAGGCAGCGACAACGTTACCGCAACGGTGGAGATGGGTGACGGCAAGACGGAGGAAATCACGGTCGACCGGGTTATTCTTGCGGTCGGCATCACTGGCAATGTCGAGAACATCGGGCTCGAAGACACCGCAGTAGAGGTCGACAAGGGGCATGTCGTCATCAACGAATGGATGGAGACCGGCGAGCCCGGCGTCTACGCCATCGGCGATCTGGCCGGGCCACCCTGGCTGGCGCACAAGGCGAGCCACGAGGGCGTAATCTGCGTCGAAAAGATCGCTGATGAAAAAACCCACCCGCTGAACACGGCGCTGATTCCCGGCTGTACCTATTGCCGGCCGCAGGTCGCCAGCGTCGGCATGACCGAGGCGAAGGCGAGGGAAGCGGGCCATGACGTGAAGGTCGGCCGGTTCCCGTTTCTGGGCAACGGCAAAGCCATCGCGCTGGGTGACGCCGAGGGCATGATCAAGACCGTGTTCGACGCCAATACGGGCGAGTTGCTCGGCGCGCACATGATCGGCGCGGAAGTCACCGAGCTGATTCAGGGCTACATGGTCGGCAAGACGCTGGAAACCACGGAAGCGGAACTGATGGAGGCCGTGTTCCCGCATCCGACTTTGTCGGAAATGATGCATGAATCGGTGCTTGACGCATACGGTCGCGCCATCCACTTCTGATACATGAGCGAACCTGCAAAATCCGATCGCCCGCGTCACCCCGAAAAGGCGCACCGGCCGGACAACCCGATCCAGCGCAAGCCGCCGTGGATCCGGGTGAAAGCGCCGACGTCGCCGGTCTATCAGCAGACCCGCGAGCTGATGCGCAAGCTGAAGCTGAACACGGTTTGCGAGGAAGCTGCCTGTCCCAATATCGGCGAATGCTGGGCGCAGAAACACGCGACAATGATGATCATGGGCGATATCTGCACCCGGGCATGTGCGTTCTGCAACATCGCGACCGGCGTACCGGGGCAGCTTGATGCGCTGGAACCGGAACACGTCGCCGTGGCCGTCGCGGAACTGGGGCTGGCCCATGTGGTCATTACGTCGGTGGACCGCGACGACCTGGACGATGGCGGGGCAGGGCACTTTGCCGAGGTCATCCGCCGCATCCGCGAGAATTCGCCCGACACGACAATCGAAATTCTGACGCCGGATTTTCAGAAGAAAGACGGTGCGATTGAAACGGTCGTTGATGCGCGCCCGGACGTGTTCAATCACAATCTGGAAACCGTGCCGCGACTTTATGCGACGGTCCGTCCCGGCGCGCGGTATTTCCATTCGCTGCGTCTTCTCGATCAGGTCAAGAAACTGGACCCGACGATCTTCACCAAGTCCGGCCTGATGGCGGGTCTTGGCGAAGGCAAGGACGAGATCCTGCAGGTGATGGACGACCTGCGCGCCGCCGACGTGGATTTTCTGACTATCGGCCAGTACCTGCAACCGACGGTGAAACACCACGCTATCGACCGCTTCGTGACGCCGGACGAATTCGATGCCTACAAGAACGCGGCCTACGGCAAGGGGTTTCTGATGGTGTCGTCGTCGCCGCTGACCCGGTCGTCCTACCATGCCGATAGCGATTTCGCTGAAATGCGGGCCGCGCGCGAAGCCAAACTGGCGGCCGCCGAATAAATTCCGGATGCCGACCCACAGCGAAAAGCGATTTTTGCCGCATACGCCGGACCAGCTCTACGACTTGGTGTCGGATGTGGAAGACTATCCGAATTTTTTGCCCTGGTGTATCGGCTTGCGGGTGAAAAACCGCGACGGCAACGTTATCCGGGCTGACATGGTGGTGGGCTTCAAGATGCTGCGGGAAAAATTCACATCCAAAGTAACGCTGACCCCGAAGGAACGGATCGACGTCGAATATCTCGACGGGCCGTTCAGATATCTCGAAAACAGGTGGCTGTTCCTGGAGAAAGAGGGCGGTTGCGAGATCGATTTCTTCATCGATTTCGAGTTCCGCTCGCGGTTGTTGCGAAAGGTGATGGAGCCGCTGTTCCACGAAGCGGTCCGCCGCATGGTGCGGGCGTTCGAGACGCGGGCGGCGGAAAAATACGGCTAGAAGTACACCCGGCATTCAAGCCGGTCCGCTCTGGAACGCGGTTTGATGTCTTCGACACCTGCCGCGCAGATCGCGGACAGCACGGCGTCCAGTGCATCGCCGCCGATATCCTCTACGATCGTTTTTCGAAGTCTGCCGCGTATCGGCGACAGGTGTTTGCGCCGGGCAAGTTCGGTCAGAATCTTCGATCGTGCATATTCGAGCTTGGGGCCGCGCCCTTTGTAGGGGAAATACAAGCCGTCGCGTTTCAGGAAGGACGCGGGACATATTTCTGCGATGACGGGCAGCCCGTCTTTCGGCCGCTGGATCGGGATGACGCGTGCCCGCCCGCTGAATACCAGCGGCGCAAGCACGTGGCGGATCCCGGCCCATGTCTGTCGATAGAGGCGCAGATTGTAGGCGCACCAGGGCACCTTCGCTTCGACATCGGTCAACCGTTTCAGTTCTCTGCCGCCGGTTTTGGATCGGCAATGATCGCGGAACTCTTCGGGCGCCTGATATTTTTGGGCAAACTCTTTGACAAAGGCGGACCAGGTCGATTGTTCGATCAGCGGCGCAGGGATGCTGAACGGAAAGTCGAATCCGATCAGGCTTTCCGTCAGCCCGGCGATGTGACGGCTCAGGCCGGTCATGGCGTCGTCAAATGCCGGCCCTCCGCTCGGCAGAGCATCGGCGCGATGCAACGTATCTATCCGGATACCTTCGGGCGCGGGCGTTCCTTCGGCGATCCAGATGTGTTTGCCGGCGTTCCGGGCGCCTGAAAAATCCACGCCGGCAACTCGGGGCCGCAGGCTCATCTTTTCCTCATATCAGCCGCAGGATCAGGTCGAACGCTTTCAGCACAGAGGCTTTGCGCACGGCCGAGCGGTCGCCGTCGAACATGCAGCGTTCGTGGATCGTGTCGCCGTTTTTGCGCGCTGCGCAGATGTGGACGAGTCCGGCGGGCTTGTTTTCGCTCTGGCCCGGTCCGGCGACACCCGTGATGCCGACGGCTATATCGGCCCGGGAGTTGGACAGCCCGCCCACGGCCATGGCGCGGGCGACTTCTTCGCTGACGGCGCCGACACTCGGGAACAGGTCCATCGGTACGCCAACCAGCTCGTTCTTGGCTTCGTTGGTGTAGGTCACGAACCCGCGCTCGACCACGTCCGAGGACCCGGCGATTTCGGTCAGGGAACCCGCGACCAGTCCGCCGGTGCAGGATTCGACTGTTGCGACCATCAGTCCTTCGGCGCGGCAGGTATCGAGCAGGTTCCGGGCGGCGGCGCGAATGTCCGGGTCGATCATGAGGTTATCCTGTCAGAAAGGTGTGAGCTGCGTACAGTATCGCCATCGGGTACAGCGCGGCAAAGATGTCGTCCGTCATCACGCCCAGGGCGCCGGGCAGAGAGCGGTCGGCCCAGGACGCAGGCCAGGGCTTCAGGATATCGGCGACACGAAACAGGATGAAACCCGCAGCGTACCACCAGAAATTCACCGGCACGAAGGCGAGCGCCAGGAACTGGCCGGCGGTCTCGTCGATGACGATGGTGCCGGGGTCCTTGCTTCTCGACGTTTGCAAATAACGGGTCGAGGACCAGAGGCCGGCCACTAACGCTATAGCTGCGGCGATCAGCAGACTGTCGCTTCCGAAATTCGTGGCGATGAGCCAGGCAGCAGGCAGGGTGAATAGGGAGCCCCAGGTGCCGGGTGCGCCAGGGAGCAATCCGCTGCCTCCCCAGGTGGAAATCAATGCCGCCGGGTGCCAGAAAGACAAGCCGGGTGGAAGTCGTCCGAATGTCATCGGCTATCCAAGCCGGACAATGGCCGATGCCTGTGCGGCAATACCTTCGCCCCGGCCGGTGAAGCCGAGCTTCTCGGAGGTGGTCGCTTTCACGCTGATGCGGCCTTGGTCGATTCCTAGGATCGTGGCCAAAGAAGCGGCCATGGCGTCCCGGTGGGGGCCGATTTTGGGTGCTTCGCAGATTATTGTCAGATCGATATTTCCGATGCTTCCGCCACGCTTCGAGATAAGCTTTCCTGCGTGTTCCAGAAAAACGCGGGAGGCGCCGCCGCGCCACTGGTCGTCGGACGGCGGGAAGTGGCTGCCGATATCTCCTTCCGCGATAGCGCCAAGCAGGGCATCCGTCACTGCATGCATGGCGACATCGGCATCGGAGTGACCTTCCAGCCCGCGGCTGTGATCGATACGAATACCGCACAGGACCACGTGATCGCCGTCGGTTTGTGCGTGCACATCGAAGCCGGTGCCGATACGGAAATCGCCGGAGGTGTTTTCGGTCATGCGTTTTGCCCGTTCCAGATCGTCTGCCGTGGTAATTTTGAAATTGTCCTCATGGCCGCGTACCAGCGCAACGGACAGCCCGGCGTGTTCGGCGATGGCCGCGTCGTCGGTAAATTCCATGCCCTCGCAAGCGCGATGGGCATCGAGGATTTTAGCGTACCGGAACCCTTGCGGCGTTTGCGCCCGCCAGAGATTTGTCCGATCCACTGTGCCGTCGACCAGCGGCGGTGTGCCGGTGCCGCGTTTGAGCGTGTCGGCGACGGGAACGCCGGGCAGGGCAGCGTCGGATGTTTCGAGTGCGTGCAAGACACGGTCGATCGTGGCGCTGTCGGCGAACGGCCGGGCAGCATCGTGGATCAGCACATAGTCCGGCGCGTCGTCGGCCAGTGCTTCAAGCCCGTTTCGGCCTGATTCCTGCCGAGATGCACCGCCGGATACGGGCGGGCGGATATCCGCATCGCCGATCGCGTTGTCGTATCGCTCCCGATCCTGAGCGCCAATGACGACCTGAACTGCTTCGATCCCCGGATGCGCCAGAAAGGCGTCGATCGTCCGGCGCAGAACGGAAAGCCCGTTCAGGTTCAGGTACTGCTTCGGGATCTCGGACCCGAGGCGGCTGCCCGAGCCGCCGGCAAGGATAAGGACGGCGCAGCGTGCCATGCGTTCTCCATGTTGGACTGAAGCCGCAAATTAAGCGAAAGCTGGAGCGTCGCCAACCGGCGTCCTACGAATCCCCGTGCCAGATTGGTAACGACGCTAGCGCGCGCCCGATGCTAATATACCGTCATGCTGACTTCGACCGTGCTTACATACTCGGCTTTTCTGGCCCTGGTGCCCGCGACGATACTGCCGTTTCGCCGCCCGCCGGCCCGGGATGCGCTCTTCTGGGGGCTTCTTGCGGTGGCGATCGCCGGGCCCGTCGTCTGGATCTGGACAATGTTTGCGCCCGGATGGCGTACCGGGCTGGCGCCGGCTTTGTGGATTACGATCGCTGCCAGCCTAACCGTTTTCGCGCTGCTGTCGGCCGCGATGCGCGATGTCTGGCGGCTGGCGCCGTTGCTGCTCCCCTATATGCTTGTCATCGCGCTTCTGGCAGCGCTTTGGATACATCAGCCCGAACGCCCGCTCGTGGAGCAGGCGCCGGGGGTATGGGTCCGGTTTCATATCCTGATTTCGGTGGTGACATACGGTCTGCTGACGATCGGTGCGATCGCCGGGTTCGCGGTGATTTTGCAGGAACGCGCACTCAAACGGAAACGTCCGGGCGGTTTCGTCCGGTTGTTACCGTCGGTGGCGGACGGCGAACGCATACAGGTCAGCCTGCTGGCCGGAGGCGCCGTGGTGCTGGGCTGCGGCCTCGTCAGCGGCATGGCGGCGGAGTATTATCTGTCCGGCCAGCTTATCGTACTGAATCACAAAACGGCACTTTCCCTGATGACCTTTGCGGTCATCGTCGTGCTGCTGCTGGTCCATGCCCGCACCGGCATTCGGGGGCGGCGGGCGGCAAGATACGTGCTTGCCGCGTATCTTTTGATCACGCTGGCCTATCCGGGCGTTAAATTCGTGACGGATGTCGTTTTGGCGTCGCCGGCATAAGCCATTGAATTGACGGCGTTAACGCACTAAGTTGCCCGCCTTTTAATCACACATATTTGTCTGCCTAAAAAATGTCCATACGTATTGGATCAGTTGAGATTGACGCACCGGTTCTCCTCGCGCCGATGTCCGGTGTCTCGGACCTGCCGTTTCGAAGGCTCGTGAAGGAATGGGGCGCCGGGCTGGTGGTGTCGGAGATGATTGCCAGCCAGGCGATGGTACACGCCAACCGCAAGACGTTGAAAATGATCACCAACTGTGCCGAAGAGCAGCCGATGGCGGTGCAGCTGGCCGGATACGAGCCGGATCTGATGGCTGAGGCCGCCAGAATGAATGCCGATAGGGGCGCGGCCATCATCGATATCAACATGGGTTGCCCGGTGAAGAAAGTGGTGAACAAGCAATCCGGGTCGGCGTTGATGCGCGATCTGGATCATGCCCGGAAAATCATCGAAGCGACGGTGAACGCGGTCGATATCCCGGTCACGCTGAAAATGCGCAAAGGTTGGGATGAAGACAGCCTGAATGCGCCGGAGTTGGCGAAAATTGCGGAAAACGAAGGAATTCAGATGATCACGGTCCATGGCCGCACGCGTTGCCAGATGTATACCGGCACCGCGGACTGGCGGTTTATCCGTCGCGTGACGGAGGCGGTATCGGTGCCGGTGATCGCGAACGGTGACATTCAGACTTATGACGATGTCGATCTTGCACTGAAGGAATCGGGCGCGGACGGCGTCATGATCGGCCGGGGCGCCACCGGCCGTCCCTGGTTTCCCGGACAGGTCGTCCACTATCTGGCAACGGGCGAACGCCAGGCCGATCCGGAACTGCCCGTACGGGCGCAAGTCGTGCGCCGACATTTCGAGGACATGCTCGATCATTTCGGGAACCATGCTGGGTTGCGCATGGCGCGGAAGCACCTTGCCTGGTATAGCCGGGGATACAAATACTCAGCAGAATTCCGTAATAATATCAATAAACTGGAGAATATACCTCAGGTATTGAGTGAGATATCGTCGTTCTTCGGCGGTGACTGGGTTCCCAAGGCCGCATGATGACGTCCGTGATTAGAACGAATGAGCTTCCCGCCGAACGACAGCTCGATTCCGAAATGCTGCTCGGGGCGTTGCCGTTTGCTGTTCTGGCGGTCGACCCCGGCATGCATATCCGATTTCTGAACACGGCCGCGGAACACTTCTTCGGCCAGGGCGCGAGCGGTTTGTCGGGGCGTCACCTCGAAGAACTCGTGCCGCAGCACAGCCCGATGCTGTCGCTTATATCTCAGGCCTTTCACAGTCAGACAAGCGTTGCGGAATACGATGTTTCGGTGTCGTTCACCGAAGGCCGGACACGCAATCTGGCGATCACTGCGGCGCCGCTGGGCGAGGGATCCGATCTGACGGTTGTGTCTCTACACGAACAGACCATCGCGCGGCGCATCAACAGCCAGATCGCCTATCGGAATGCGGCGCGTTCCGTTACGGGTCTCGCGGCGATCCTGGCGCACGAAGTAAAGAACCCGCTCTCCGGCATTCGCGGCGCGGCGCAGCTGCTGGAAACGGCGGTTTCCGACGAGGAGGACATTAGTCTGACACGGCTGATCTGCGAGGAGTCGGACCGGATTTGCGATCTCGTCGACCGCATGGGACTGTTTTCCGATGCCGCGATAGATCGGTCCGCCGTCAATATCCACCAGGTGCTGGAACGTGTGCGGCGCGTGGCGGAAGCGGGATTCGGCCGCCACGTCTCGTTCGTCGAAGAATACGATCCGTCGCTCCCGCCGGTTCACGGTAACGCGGACCAGTTGATCCAGGTTTTGCTGAATATCGTCAAGAATGCATGCGAGGCGGTGCCGGCGGACGAAGCCCGCATTACGTTGCGCACGGCTTACCAGCACGGAGTACGTCTGGCCCTGCCCGGCGTCGCAACGCGCGTTCAGCTTCCCTTGCTGGTCACCGTGATCGACAACGGACCGGGGATTTCGCCCGATGTCGCCGCCAATTTGTTCGATCCGTTCGTGACGTCGAAGCCGGATGGATCGGGGCTGGGCATGGCGCTGGCCGCCAAGGTCGTGGGCGATCATGGCGGAATAATCGAGTTCGATACGTCGGATGAGGGGACTGAGTTCAGGCTGAGGTTGCCGGTGCATCAGGATGACGAAGCCGACACCGGAGGCATACAATGACCGGCACGCCGACCATTCTTATCGCGGACGACGACCGTGCGATTCGGACGGTCCTGGATCGGGCGCTGACGCGACAAGGATACGATGTGAAGGTATCCGGCAACGCGCGGACCCTTTGGTCGTGGGTGGCCGACGGGGAGGGCGACCTGGTGATTACCGACGTCGTCATGCCTGACGAAAACGGGCTCGACCTGATCGTCCGGATCCGGGAACTGCGGCCGGAACTGAAAGTGGTCGTCATGAGCGCGCAGAGCACACTTCTGACGGCCGTGAAAGCCAACGAGCGCGGTGCATACGAGTATCTCCCCAAACCGTTCGATCTGCCGGAATTGCTGGCAGTGGTCGACCGCGCTCTGAGAGATACGTCGGAACCGGGGCCGTCCGGCCCGGAGGAAGCTACCGAGCAATTGCCGTTAATCGGCCGTTCGGCAGCGATGCAAAGCATTTACCGCGTACTGGCGCGGCTGATGGCCACCGATTTGACCGTCATGGTCACCGGAGAATCCGGCACCGGCAAGGAACTCGTCGCACGAGCCCTGCACGACTACGGCAAGCGCCGGAACGGACCGTTTGTCGCCATTAATATGGCGGCGATACCCCGCGATCTGGTTGAGGCCGAACTGTTCGGGCACGAGCGTGGGGCGTTTACCGGTGCGACTGCGCGCGGCATTGGACGATTCGAGCAGGCACAGCGCGGGACGCTGTTTCTCGACGAGATCGGCGATATGCCGCTCGACGCCCAGACCCGGCTGTTGCGGGTGCTGCAGGACGGCGAATATACGACCGTTGGCGGACGGACACCGATCAAGGCCGATGTCCGTATTATCGCGGCAACGCATCGTGATCTGTCGCGCCAGGTTCGCCAGGGGCATTTCCGGGAAGATCTGTATTATCGACTCAACGTCGTGCCGATCCGGCTGCCACCCTTGCGCGAGCGCACCGAGGACATCAAGGAACTGGTTGAGCATTTTTTCGCCCGTGGTGCGGAAAACGGACTCCCGTTCAAGACGCTCGATCCGGATGCGATGGCGCTTTTGCTGACACACCCCTGGTCGGGTAACGTCAGGGAACTGGAAAACCTGGTGCAGCGCCTGGCCGCGCTCTACGCCGACGACACAATTTCTGCGGAAACGGTCCGTCAGGAGTTGTCGGACAGCGTAAGCGGGAACACATCGGCAGACGATACCGACGAGACGCTGTCGGACGCCATCCGGCGTCATCTCGAACGCACTTTCTCCGATTCTGAAGGCGGGGTACCCTCAAGGGGACTGTACTCGCGTGTATTGCATGAGATGGAGCGCCCGTTGATCTCGCTTACCCTGGACGCGACCCGCGGAAATCAGATCCGGGCGGCCGAAATTCTGGGTCTGAACAGGAATACATTACGCAAGAAGATTCGCGAGCTGGATATCGAGGTCGTCCGTGGCACACGGTGAATCCTGTGCCGATGAACGAATGGTTTTGACGTGACGGACATGGAAGAAACGATTCAACAGCCGCCGCCAGCGCCCCGCATGTCTCGCGCGGCAGCGGTGTATGCGCGTTTAGCGGAGCTGAGCGATCGTTACGGTCTGGCCCGCAAGCTGGCCATCCTGTTGACGATCGTTGCTCTGGTCTCGGCATTCGCGACTTATGCCGTGATCACAGGCTCGTCGCCGCTGGGCGCCGATACCCGTACCGTTCTGATTTTGCTGCAGATCGATCTGGTCGTGTTTCTGTTGCTGGGCCTCGTCGTGTCCCGCAATCTGGTCGGGCTCTGGATGGAACGGCGGCGCGGTCAGGTGGGGTCCCGTCTCCATACGCGGCTGGTCGTGTTGTTCAGTCTCATCGCCCTTGCGCCGGCTATCGTTGTATCGGCGTTTTCCGCCTTCTTCTTCAACTACGGCATGGAGAACTGGTTCAGCGAACGGGTGCGCACCGCGATCATCGATTCCCGCGCGGTCGCCGATGCCTATCTGAAAGAACATCAGCAGATTATTCGGGGCGACGTTCTTTCCATGGCACGGGACCTGGAACGCGCATTGCCGCTGATCGACGGCAATCCAAGACAGTTCCGCCGCATTCTGGCCGCACAGGGCCTCGTACGCAGTCTGAGCGAAATTTACATTTTCGACGGGACGGGAAGAGTTCTGGCGCAGTGGAGCCTCGGTTTCGTCCTCGACAGGGAGCCGGTTTCACTTGAGGTGATGGATCGGGCGCGACAGGGAGAAGTGGTCGTCCTGACCAGCGGAACCGACGACCGTCTGCGTGCCGTGATCAAACTGGACCGGCTGGTGGACGCCTTTCTGTATGTCGGCCGCTACGTCGAACCGAATGTGCTGGAACACATCGAAAAAACCCAGCGGGCCGCCAGAGAGTACGAGGAAATCGAGGGTCGAAGATCGAGCATAGAAATAACCTTTGCGATGATTTTCATCCTAGTCGGCCTGCTGTTGCTGTTCGTTGCGATCTGGATCGGTCTGGTTTTCGCCAACCGTCTGTCGCGACCGATCTCGGATCTGGCGGCGGCGGCGGAGCGGGTGCGGGCAGGCGATTTGTCCGCGCGGGTCGCGGAAGAACCCAATTCCGACGAGCTCGGTCTTCTCAGCCGGGCGTTCAACCGGATGACGGATCAACTGGAGGGACAGCGCCACGAACTGGTGCAGGCGAACCGTCAACTGGACGAACGTCGCCACTTCATCGAAACCGTACTGGCGGGAGTATCCGCGGGCGTGATCGGGCTCGACGAAAACGGCCGGATCAATCTGGCCAACAAATCCGCGAATTCGCTCCTGTCGATCGACCTGGACGGGGAAATCGGAAACAGGATCGGGGACGTGATTCCGGAATTCGGAGACCTGGTAACGGGTGCCTATGCCCGTCCGAATTCCCTGGTGGAAGCACAGGTGTCGATCCAGCGGGACGGCCGTCCATGCACCTTGTTTGTGCGGCTCGCAGCCGATATCGTGTCCGCCAAGGTTGTCGGGTTCGTGGTGACGTTCGACGATATTTCGGAACTGGTCGCGGCGCAGCGCAAGGCGGCCTGGTCGGATGTCGCCCGCCGCATCGCCCACGAAATCAAGAATCCCCTGACGCCGATTCAGCTGTCAGCTGAGCGCCTGCGCCGCAAATACCTGTCCGAAATCACAACCGACCCGGACACGTTTTCAAACTGTACGGACACCATCATCCGCCAGGTGGGCGATATCGGGCGCATGGTCGACGAGTTTTCGTCGTTTGCCCGCATGCCGCGGCCGGAGATGGAGGACACGAATGTCGTGTCGGTCTGTCGGGAAGCGCTGGTTCTGCCCCGCAGCGCTCATCCCGAAATTCGGTTCGACATCGAAATCCCGGATGATCCGGTCTGGATTTCTGGCGATCCGCGTCAACTGTCTCAGGTCATGACCAATCTGGTGCAGAATGCGATCGATGCGATCGACGGTCGCCGGCAGACGGACGAGGAGGTCGAGAATTTCGTGGGCGAAATCAGTCTCAATGTTTCCGAATCCGATGGCGAAGCCGTGATCGAAGTGCTGGACAACGGTAAGGGGCTGCCGCCGGAAGCGCGGGACCGTCTGACCGAACCTTATGTAACGACCCGTGCGAAAGGAACGGGGTTGGGCCTCGCGATCGTTAAAACGATCCTGGAAGACCATGGCGCGACCCTGAAGCTGGAAGATCGGCAGCATGGCGGCGCGCGGGTGGAGGTCAAAATTCCGCTGATCGACCGCAGGGTATCGGCGCCCGTTTCCGATGTGGGGGCCGCGTAAGCAGATGGCGGATGAAATTCTCGTTATTGACGACGAAGACGACATTCGAAGTCTGATCGCGGATATCCTCGAAGACGAAGGATATAAATGCCGGACGGCCTCTAACAGCGACGGAGCGCTGGCCGCGGTCGCGGAGCGGCGTCCCGACCTGCTGATCCTCGATATCTGGCTGGAAGGCAGCACGCTCGACGGCATGGAAATCCTGGAGAGGGTCTATACCGATTATGAAGGTATCCCTGTCGTCATGATCAGCGGTCACGGCAATGTTGAAACCGCCGTAAACGCAATCAAGCTGGGTGCATACGATTTTATCGAAAAGCCGTTCAAGGCCGACCGGCTCATATTGACGGTTAAACGCGCGCTGGAGACATCGCAACTGCAGAAGGAAAACGAGCGGCTTCGCAAACGCACCGGCGAGGTGACGGAGGTGGTCGGCGCTTCTGCGGTGATGAAACAGCTGCGTGGCGCGTTGGAACGGGTCGCTCCGACCGACAGCCGGGTTTTGATTTCCGGACCGCCCGGTGTCGGTAAAGAGGTCTTTGCGCGTCAGCTGCACCGGATGTCGAACAGGTCGGATGCGCCTTTTATCGTCCTGAATTGCGCCGCAATGAACCCGGATCGCATGGAAATCGAGCTGTTCGGCGAGGAATCGGACGACCCGGACGCAGCGCCCAAGATCGGGACGCTCGAACAGGCTGACAGAGGCACTTTGCTGCTCGACGAAGTCAGTGACATGCCGCTGGAAACGCAGGGCAAAATCGTTCGGGTTCTGCAGGAACAGACGTTCACCCGCGTCGGCGGCGACGATCCTGTGGAGGTCGACGTGCGCGTAATCGCCTCGACCAATCATGACATGGAAGCCGAAATGTCGGCGGGGAATTTCCGTCAGGATCTCTACTACCGACTGAACGTTGTTCCGATAGAAATTCTGCCGCTGCGGGATCGTCCCGATGATATACCGGCACTTATAGATCATTTCATGGACCGGTCCGTGAGCATGACGGGAGTGTCGCCGCGTGTGATCTCTCTGGAAGCGATGGCCGCCCTGCAGGCATACGATTGGCCGGGGAACGTCCGACAGCTCCGAAATGCCGTAGACTGGATTCTGATCATGGCGCCTGGCGGGCCGGACGAACCTGTCGGGGTCGACAATTTGCCGCCAGATATCGGCACGGGGGCGGCGGCGTCGGTCGGTTTCGAAGATGGCGCGAAAATGATGTCGCTGCCGCTTCGCGAGGCGCGGGAGAATTTCGAGCGGCAATACCTGCTTGCACAGGTGTCGCGGTTCGGCGGAAATGTCTCGCGCACGGCGGAGTTTATAGGTATGGAGCGGTCTGCATTGCACAGAAAGCTGAAAACACTGGGCGTCACCAACCGGGAGATCGCCGAACGGGCCGGTGAAACGGTTTCGGATCCGGCGGAACAATAGAGAATGAAAGTCATCGTTTGCGGCGCCGGGCAGGTCGGTTACCACATCGCGCGCCAGCTATCGCTTGAAAACCATGACGTTACGGTCGTGGACTCGTCGGAGGACAACATCCGTTCGGTCAATGAAACGCTGGATGTCCAGGCATTGCAGGGATTCGCGTCCTACCCGGATGTGCTGGAACGGGCGAATGCCGCCGACGCTGACCTGTTGATCGCGGTCACCCAGTCTGACGAAGTGAACATGGTTGCCTGCCAGGTTGCACACTCCCTGTTCAACGTGCCGACCAAACTGGCGCGGGTACGAAACCAGAGTTACCTGCAGCCCATCTGGGCGGATCTGTTCAGCCGCGACAATATGCCAATCGATGTGATCATTTCGCCGGAACTGGAGGTCGCCAGGGCGATTTCGCGGGATCTCGTCGTTCCAGGCGCGTTCGACACGATCCCCATGGTCGAGGGGAGAGTGCGCGTAATCGGGGTGCGCTGCAACGAAGACTGCCCGGTGGTCAACACGCCGCTCCGCCAGCTAACCGGCGTCTTTCCGGACCTGCATATCGTCGTGGTTGGAATTATCCGCGACGGCAGAACAATCGTTCCCAGTGCCGACGAGCAGATGCTGGTCGGAGATGACGTCTATTTCGTTGCCGACAACGAACATGTTCCGCGGGCGATGACCGTTTTCGGACATGAAGAACGCCAGGCGCGGCGGATCATCATCGCCGGTGGGGGAAATGTGGGGGTTTTCCTTGCTCAGCTCATCAGCGACGAGCATCCGGGCGTTTATGCGCGCATCATCGAATCGAACCGCGAGGTCGCGGAGCGGGCTGCGCGACGTTTGCCCGATACGACGGTAATCAACGGCAATGCTCTCGATCCAGCGATTCTGGAAGAGGCCGGTGTGTCCGTCACCGAGGCCATCGTGGCGGTCACCAATGACGACGAGACCAACATACTGGGCTCGTTGCTTGCCAAACGGCATGGCGCGCAGCGGGCGATCGCGCTGGTCAACAACACCAACTATTCGCCGTTGATAACGACGCTCGGCGTCGATGCGGTGATCAGTCCCCGATCGATCACGGCGTCGAACATCCTGCAGCATGTCCGGCGCGGTCGTATTCGCGCCGTGTATTCGCTCGGAGAGGATTTCGGTGAAATGATGGAGGCCGAAATTCTCGAAACGTCGTCCCTGGCCGGACAGCAGATCAGGGAAATGGAACTGCCGGATGGAGTTATGTTCGGTGCGATCGTGCGTGGCGACGAAGTGATCATGCCGCGCAGCAATACAGTGATGAAAAAGGGTGACCGGGTCGTGATTTTCGTGCGCCCGTCCGCGGTGCGCGAGATCGAAAAACTCTTTGCCGTCAGTCTCGAATTTTTTTAGGCGGTCATCGAATGCCCAGAATATCCTACGTAAACGGCCGCTACATACGGCACAGCCAGGCTGGCGTTCATATCGAAGACCGCGGCTACCAGTTTGCCGACGGTGTGTACGAGGTCGTTGTCGTCGTCAATCGCCGCATGGTGGACGAGGATCTCCATTTCGCCCGGCTGGAACGATCCCTTCGCGAAATCCGCATGAAGATGCCGTTCGGCGCGGACGTATTCCGGCTGAAAGTGGAGGAACTGTTGCGACTTAACCGGCTTCGAAATGCCAGCCTGTATATCCAGTTGTCGCGCGGGGTGGCGCCGCGCAATCACCCGATTCCGGATGAAATCCGGGCTGCGGTGGTCATGACGGTCCGGCCGCTGGTTCTTCCCAGACGGGAATGGGTGGAAGAGGGGGTGTCCGTCGTCACCGTGCCGGATATCCGTTGGAAACGGCCTGACATCAAATCCGTCTCTCTGTTGCCGAACGTTCTGGCGAAGGATGTCGCGGTGCGCAACAGCGCCTACGAGGCCTGGCAGGTCGACGATAACGGCATCGTCACCGAAGGTTCGTCGACCAACGCCTGGATCGTCAAAGGCCGGAAGATCATCACCTATCCGCCCGAAAACGCGATCCTGAACGGCGTGACGCGCCTCGCGCTCCTGAAAATTGCGGCGGAGATGCAGATCGAGGTCGATGAACGGCCGTTCAGCCTTCAGGAAGCAAAAGACGCCGACGAGGCGTTTCTGACCAGTTCAACGGCCTTTCTGATACCGATTGTGGAAATTGACGGGACCAGGATCGGACATGGACGCCCGGGTCCGGTTTCGGAACGGTTACTGGGCGGGTATTCCACGCATCTGTGGGGTGAATATGCCTGAGAGTGCTCCTAAAGCGGTTCTGTTCGACTGGGACGGCACCCTGGTGAACAGCTGGCCGATCATCCACGAGAGCATGAACCGGACGCTGGAAGCGATGGGGCATACGCCGTGGACCATGGACGAGACCCTGGAACGCGTACGCAAATCGCTGCGCGAGGCGTTTCCGCCACTGTTCGGCGATCGCTGGGAAGAAGCGCGGGACATATTCTACACGGCTTACCGGGCGGTTCATCTGGACCGGGTGGAGAAAAAAGACGGCGCCGAAGAGCTTATCGAGCTGCTCGCTGGTCTGGGCAGTCATCTCGGCGTGGTGAGCAACAAATCCGGCGGACATCTGCGCGCGGAATCCACCAAACTTGGCTGGGACCGGTATTTTGAAGGCTATCTGGTCGGCGCGACCGATGCGCCGCGCGACAAACCTGCCACGGATCCGGTTTTCATGGCGCTTGACGGCACCGGCATCGATCCCGGCCGCGATGTCTGGTTTATTGGCGATACATGGGTCGATATTGCCTGTGGACGGGCGGCCAATTGTCATACGATACTTATCGGCGAGAATATGCCGGACGACCCGGAATTTACGGAGCATCCACCCAACGAACATTATTCGGATTGCCGAGTCCTCATGGAGGTTGTCAGAAAAATCTGAGGTACCATCTAAGAAGAAGGTGCTGACGGAACGTCGGCGATCGCTTTGTCGATCGACGTCGTCGTTACGTACAACAAACGAAGATAAAAAGATCAAATAAAACAAAAAGGTAAAACAATGTCTTCAGATAAGATGCAAAACCTGCAGGATGTGTTTCTGAACCATGTCCGGAAACAGAAAATTCCGGTGACCGTCTTTCTGGTCAACGGTGTAAAGCTACAGGGTATCATTACCTGGTTCGACAATTTCTGCGTGCTGTTGCGTCGCGACGGGCATTCGCAGCTTGTCTACAAGCATGCGATTTCGACCGTTATGCCGGTAACGCCGGTGTCTCTTTATGACGAAGACGACGATGAAGGCGCCGTTGACGTCGAAGAGGCCGAAGTCTGAGTTGACGGACCTGAACGGCGTAAACGGGGAGGACCGCCGCACGCGGGCAGTCGTCCTTCATCCCTATCTCAAATCCGGCAATGCCGGCGGTCGCGCCGTTGACTCCCGTCTGGAAGAGGCCGTGGGGTTGGCCGCGGCGATCGATCTGAACGTCGTCGCGGCGGAAACCGTCGCGCTCGCCAAAATCAATGCCGGCACGTATTTCGGCAAGGGTACGGTCGAACGCCTGCACGAACTCGTCGAAGAGCAGTATATCGATCTGGTGAGCGTTGATGCGTCGCTGTCGCCGGTGCAGCAGCGCATGCTGGAAAAAGCGTGGGGGGCCAAGGTCATAGACCGCACCGGTCTGATACTTGAGATATTCGGTGAAAGGGCAGCGACCCGGGAAGGCGTGTTGCAGGTGGAGCTCGCGCATCTCGACTATCAGCGCAGCCGGCTGGTGCGCACCTGGACCCATCTGGAGCGCCAGCGCGGCGGTTTCGGTTTTCTCGGCGGACCCGGCGAAACCCAGATCGAGGCCGACCGGCGGATGATCTCCGAACGGATCACGAAAATCCGGCGCGAACTCGAAACCGTTACCCGCACCCGCGAACTGCACCGCGAGGCGCGCCGCCGCGTGCCTTATCCCGTGGTTGCGCTGGTGGGCTACACCAATGCCGGAAAATCCACGCTTTTCAATAAATTGACGGATGCGAAGGTGTTCGCCAAGGATCTGCTTTTCGCGACGCTCGATCCGACGATGCGGGAAATCAAGCTGCCGTCGGGGCGGTCCGTCATTCTGTCCGACACGGTGGGCTTCGTGTCCGATCTGCCGACGACGCTAATTGCCGCCTTCCGGGCGACGCTGGAAGAAGTGATTTCGGCCGATATCATCGTGCATGTGAGGGACATCGCTCATCCCGATACCGATGCGCAGAAAGCCGACGTCCTGAGGGTTATGTCAGAATTGGGTGTGGAACTGGACGACAACCGGGCCTCGCTCGAAGTGCTGAACAAAGTGGACCTTCTGCCGCCGGACGGACTGACGGCGGTCGAAAACATGGCCGCACGGGACGAGAACGTTATTGCCATGTCCGCCGTGACCGGCCGGAATACGGGTGATTTTCTGCAGCGCCTGGACGATCTGCTGTCCGCCGACCGGGGGGTGGTCAAACTGCGCGTGCCACAGGGCGACGGGGCGGCGATCTCATGGCTGTACCGGAACGCCGACGTGCTCAGCCGCGACGACGGCGATGAGCATGCGGAACTGGAGGTGTCCATTTCGCCCGACCAGCTTGCCCGTTTCGAAAAAAACCATCCCCTCGGCTAGATTTTTCCCCCGCGCCTGTTGACGGCACGGGGGGCGGTCCCTATATATCTGGCACTCGCTGGCAGGGACTGCTAGCAAGTGGCAAAAAGTCTTGGTAATTCAAATCATTAAGGAGAGAGTGTCGATGGGAATTAGACCTCTGCACGACCGTGTTCTGGTCGAGCCACTGAGTGCGGAAGAAAAAACCGCCGGTGGCATCATCATCCCCGATACCGCGCAGGAAAAGCCGCAGGAAGGCAAAATCATTGCCGTCGGCAACGGCGCGAAAGGCGAGGACGGAAAATCGCAGAAGCTCGACGTCAAGAAGGGCGACAAGGTCCTTTACGGCAAATGGTCGGGCACCGAAGTCAAAGTTGATGGCAAGGACCTTCTGATCATGAAGGAATCCGACATCATGGGAATCATCGAGTAGGAGCATCGAGATATGGCTGTCAAAGAAGTAAGATTCGAAGGCGATGCCCGCACGCGCATGCAGAAGGGTGTCGACACTCTCGCGGACGCAGTGAAGGTCACGCTCGGCCCCAAAGGCCGTAACGTCGTTATCGACAAGGCGTTCGGCGCGCCGCGCATCACCAAGGACGGTGTTACGGTCGCCAAGGAAATCGAACTGGAAGACAAGTTCGAAAACATGGGCGCGCAGATGGTGCGCGAAGTCGCGTCGAAAACGAACGACGAAGCCGGCGACGGCACGACCACCGCAACCGTTCTGGCCCAGGCCATCGTGCGGGAAGGCTGCAAGTCCGTTGCCGCCGGCATGAACCCGATGGATCTCAAGCGTGGCGTCGATGCCGCGGTTGAAGCCGTCATCGCGGAACTGCGCAAGAAAGCGAAGAAGGTCTCCTCCGACGAGGAAGTCTCCCAGGTCGGCACGATTTCGGCCAATGGCGACACCGATGTCGGCGAAATGATCTCCGACGCGATGCAGAAAGTGGGCAAGGAAGGCGTCATCACGGTCGAGGAAGCCAAGTCGCTTTCGACCGAGCTTGAAGTCGTCGAAGGCATGCAGTTCGACCGCGGCTACATCTCGCCGTATTTCGTCACCAATGCTGAGAAGATGTTCGCCGAGCTGGAAGATCCCTACATCCTTCTGCACGAAAAGAAGGTGTCCGGCCTGCAGTCCATGCTGCCGCTGCTCGAATCTGTCGTGCAGTCCAGCCGTCCGCTGCTGATCCTGGCGGAAGACGTCGAAGGTGAAGCGTTGGCCACCCTGGTGGTCAACAAGCTGCGTGGCGGCCTGAAGATCGCTGCCGTCAAGGCCCCGGGCTTCGGCGATCGCCGCAAGGCCATGCTGGAAGACATCGCCATCCTGACCGGCGGTCAGGTTGTGTCGGAGGATCTCGGCATCAAGCTTGAAAACGTCACGCTCGACATGCTCGGTACCGCCAAGAAGGTGACGATCACGAAAGAAGAAACCACCATCGTGAACGGCGCGGGCAAGAAAGGCGACATCCAGGGTCGCTGCAACCAGATCCGGGCGCAGATCGACGAAACCAGCTCCGATTACGACCGTGAAAAGCTGCAGGAACGTCTGGCGAAGCTCGCTGGCGGGGTTGCGGTCATCCGTGTTGGCGGCGCTACCGAAGTCGAGGTGAAGGAAAAGCGGGATCGTGTCGAAGACGCGATGAACGCGACCCGCGCCGCGGTCGAGGAAGGCATCGTCCCGGGCGGAGGAACCGCACTTCTGCGCGCGTCCAAGGTTCTTGATAACCTGAAGCCGGAGAACGACGACCAACGCGTCGGCATCGATATCGTTCGCAAGGCACTGCAGGCGCCGGTTCGGCAGATCGCCGAAAACGCTGGTGTGGAAGGCTCCATTGTCGTCGGCAAGCTGCTCGACAAGAAGGATGCTAACTTTGGCTACAACGCCGCGACCGACAAGTACGATGACCTGGTGAAGGCCGGTGTCATCGATCCGGTCAAGGTCGTTCGCACCGCGCTGCAGGACGCGGCCTCGGTCGCCGGCCTGCTGATCACGACCGAAGCAATGGTCGCTGAGAAGCCGGCTGAAAGCGGCGCTGGCGGAATGCCCGCAATGCCCGACATGGGCGGCATGGGCGGCATGGGCGGCATGATGTAAGTCAGTCGTTCCCGTTCAGAAATGAAAGGAGCCGCCGCGGTTTGCCGCGGCGGTTTCTTTTTGTTCTGGATTCGAACGCAATTACGCGACCGACTCGGATTTTTGTTCTCAGGCGCTATATAGACATCATATGTCCGTCACCATCCCGCCCTCCGATAAAATAGAGGATCTGATCCGCGAGATTGCCGCGGCCGAAATCATGCCGCGCTGGCGGTCGCTCTCGACCAATGAAAAATGGGAAAAACGACCCGGTTCGGTCGTCACTGCGGCTGATGTCGCAGCGGAGGAGTTTCTCGAGCGTGAACTGCCGCCGCTGCTGCCGGGTTCGGTTGTCGTCGGCGAAGAGATGATTGAGAACAATCCTGCCGCGCTCGACCTGCTCGATGGCGACGCGCCGGTGTGGGTGTTGGATGCGGTTGACGGCACGTCGAATTTTGCCAAAGGCAGCCCCGATTTCGCGGTCATGGTAGCGCTTGTTCGCAGGCGTCAGACAATTGCCGGGTGGATATTCCGGCCCGTAGACGGCGACATGTATACTTGCGAACTCGGAGCAGGGGCGTTTCGCAATGGTGAGCCGTTAACGATATCACCGTCGCCGCGTAACATGGCCGAGATGGCCGGCTCACTCGGAAGCTATATGCGGCGTAATACCGATCTTCCAAAGCGGGTTGCGCGGGTGACGTCGACGAGATGTATCGCAGTCGATTACTGTGCTTTGGTCAATAACTCTATTCACTTCGCACATTATCGGGGTGTCCGGGCATGGGACCACGCGCCCGGCTGGCTACTTCATACTGAGGCCGGAGGCTATTCCCGGTGTCTGGACGGAACGAGATATCGAGTGGGAAAGCCGGGTGAGACCGGTATTCTATTGGCAACGGACCCGGAGGCTTGGGACGTGCTGCAGGCGCCGATCCAAGATGCTATCGCCAACTTCAAGTAATTTGCCTACGGGATATACTCCCAGAGTACGTTAAAACTATTCCGAAACGGGATATTAAGATATGAGCGAAAAGTCACCGGCAGCGTTTGTCGGACTAGGCGTAATGGGTTATCCGATGGCGGGGCATCTTGCCGCTATGGGGCATCCAATGCGGGTTTATAACCGGACTTTTGGCAGGTCAGGGCAATGGATACAGGAACACGGGAGTTACCGGTCGACTAGTGCACATCCGACACCGGCCGAAGCCGCAGAGGGAGCGGATTATGTGATGACCTGTGTCGGTAACGACGATGACTTGCGCAGTGTCGTCTTAGGGGAAAACGGTGTCTTTGCCGGCATGATGAAAGGTGCGGTTCTGATCGATCATACGACCACGTCTGCTGTCGTTGCGCGCGAACTGGCTGAAGAAGCCAAAAAACGGGGTCTTGGGTTCCTCGATGCGCCGGTTTCCGGTGGTCAGGCGGGAGCGGAGAACGGCGTCCTTACCATCATGGTTGGCGGTGATGCGGCAACGTTCGATGCCGCCGAGCCGGTGATGCAGTGTTATGGTAAGACAATTATGCGTATGGGCGAGGCGGGCGCCGGACAGCTAACTAAGATGGTCAATCAGATCTGCATCGCGGGGTTGGTCCAGGCGTTGTCCGAAGGCATGAATTTTGCCATGGCGGCAGGGCTTGATGCGAAACGCGCGGCTGCAGTCATGTCGGGGGGGGCAGCGCAGTCATGGCAGATGGATAATCGTGCCGGATCGATGGTCGACGGTGAGTTTGAATTTGGCTTTGCGGTTGATTGGATGCGTAAAGATCTTGGGATCTGTATAGACGAAGCCAAACGCAATGGCGCCAAATTGCCCGTCACCGAATTGGTCGACGGGTTCTATGGTGAAGTACAGGGCAGAGGCGGTAACCGCTTCGATACCTCGAGCCTGATCCTCAATCTCAAAAACCAATAAGGAAACCGAAATGTTCGAGCTTTACACTTGGATGACTGATAACGGCTACAAGGCGCGACAGATGGCGGAGGAAAGCGGCCTCGAGTATGAGCTGAAACCGGTAAATATCCGCGAGAAAGATCAGTTCAAGCCGGAATTTCTCAAGATTAGTCCGGGCCACAAGATTCCAGCGATAATCGACTACGATGGGCCCGGCGGGAACGAGATAACACTGTGCGAGTCCGGTGCCATCTTGCGCTACTTGGCGCAGAAAGCGGATAACGGACTTTACCCGTCGGATCCGGTCAAGCAGGTTGAGGCCGAACAATGGTTGTTTTACGGCTCAGCGCAGTTTACGACGCTTGCCCAACAGTATGGCCTGTTCTGGGTTCGTCTTGGGGAAGATGTGCCGCGTGCGAAAGAGCATTACGAAGGAGTAATGCGAGATATGCTTGGTATGTACGACAAGAGGCTGGCCGAAAATGAATACGTGATCGGTAGCTACTCCGTCTGCGATATAGCCGTCTATCCTGATATTCATATTCACGGCGTCAACGATATCGGCCTCGACGATTACCCGAACGTCAAACGCTGGCACGACGCGATCGAGGCGCGGCCTGCGGTTCAGAAAGCCTGGGTGCCGTTCGGCTAGATAGTTAGAACTCTATGACACAAAAACCCATAAGCCGATTTCCTGTGCCGGAAATAGCCGATCTGCCAGAAGATTTGAGAGAGATGATCCTTTCGGTGCAGGAAAAGGTCGGTTTTGTCCCCAACGTTTTTCTAGTCCTGGCCCATCGCCCAGACGAATTGCGTGCATTTATGGCCTATCATGACGCCTTGATGCTGCGGGACGGGGGACTAACGGCGGCTGAGCGAGAAATGATTGTCGTTGCTACTTCCAGCGACAATCGTTGCCAATATTGTGTGGTCGCGCATGGGGCGGTTCTCAGAATACGTGCGAAACAATCGACGATTTCCGATCAGTTGGCGATCAATTATCGAGAGGCGGATATTACGCTGCGACAGATGGCGATGTTGGATTTTGCCCTCAAGGTATCGAATGAAGCAGACGCCGTGAATGAGGAGGACTTCGCTACATTGCATGGCCATGGCTTTTCGGATGATGATATCTGGGACATTGCAGGCATCACCGCGTTTTTTGGGATGTCCAACCGGATGGCGAATTTCACATCGATGCGGCCCAATGACGAATTTTACATGATGGGGCGCAAATAGGGTCACTCATCAGCCGTTACTCCGATGCTTTTACCGCGGTCCAGTGTGTTTCCATTTCGTTGAGATCTGCCTCCGCCAAGGATTTACCTTCCCGGGCAAGACTGTCCTCGACAGCGCGAAAACGTCGGTCAAACTTTGCATTAGCGTCGCGGAGGGCTATCTCGGCATCGATCCCGAGGTGGCGGGCGAGGTTGACGCATGCAAACAGAAGATCGCCGGCTTCGTCCTGTAAACGGATCTCGTCCCGACCTGCCGAAATTTCGGATTCTAGCTCCTCAAGTTCCTCGCGGATCTTAGCGATTACCGGCGGTAGATCTTCCCAGTCAAACCCTTCACGCGCCGCACGTTTCTGAAGTTTTTGCGCCCGCATTAGTGCCGGTAGGGCGAGTGCTACCCCGTCCAGAGCGCTTGGTTTGAGACCCGATTTAGCGGCGCGTGCATCGCGTTCGGCGGCCTTTTGTTCTTCCCAGGCGATTGTCTGGCTGGCCGATGTCCGCTCAACCTCCCCTCCGAAGACGTGGGGGTGGCGGTCGCGCATTTTTGTCGCAATTCGCCGGGCCACGCTGTCGAAATCGAAGCCGCCAGCTTCAGAGGCCATTTGGGCATGAAACACGACCTGGAAAAGCAGGTCTCCCAGTTCATCTTCCAGCTGGTCCATATCGCCGGTCTCGATGGCATCCGCAACTTCGTATGCTTCCTCGATGGTGTAGGGCGCGATCGTGGAAAAGGTCTGCTCACGGTCCCATGGGCAGCCGTTTTCAACGTCGCGGAGACGGGCCATAACCTCGAGGAGGTTATCGATGGCTGGGCTGTTTTTTGGAGAAGTTTCGCTCATGACGTAAAAATAGTGGAAACCAGTGAACCGTTCGAGGCGTTTTACGACGGCGGGCTATAATTTGGGTAAATCGTTGTTAACTGGTCAGATTTTCGATTCTTTTAAAGTGGTCAGTGGCTCTAAATTTTGTGTCAACATGAAACAAAGTGTTGGCTGGGGAAAAGCACAACACCGGTCTATATTGAAACGCTTGCTCAAAGAGGCAGGTAAACAACGCGTTTCGAAGCTGGTATGGAGGGTGACTGGTGCGGCGCGTGCGGCAACTTTTGCGGGATTTTTATGGGGGCAGTGCTTTGCGGCTGTTGTGGCGGCCGAAGTTGTGGTGAAGGTGTGGTAATCTGGGGTGATCAAGGTTGTACCGTTGAATATTGTTGGAGGCCCGAATGCGAGTACTGCCATCAAGACGCTGGCCGAATGTAATTTAATCTGCCGTTATATCGTTTGAATAGTTGTTGGGATTTCTTAAACATAGATGTCATTACCTGGCGTAATTTTTGGGCGTTCAGAGGCGTTAGGTTTTTCGTCTGATACGGAGTATTTGGATACTTCGGGTGTTTGGGCTGTGCGTGTACCGCACGGGGATTTTATTCTTATCTGCTGATTTTGGTCGTATGGGTCCTCATCTTTCGCTGTCGGAAGGTGACACGACGGTTGTCGTCAGGAACTTTTTTACCCTTGGTAATCCCCCTGACCTGACGACGGAGAGTGGTCATTCGGTTATCGATGGATCTCTAGCGGTTAAGCTCGCGGGTCCTTTTGCGCCTGGACAGTTTGCGCAACTCTCCCAGGTTGCCCAGTCGACTGTTGCGTCGTCGATTGGCACGGTTGAGAAGCTGTCTGGAACGGTCACTCTCACGAGGACGGACGGGACGAGCGTCCAGGCATCGAAGGGAACGTCTATTTTCTCCGGCGACGTCATCAAGACGGAGGCGGATGCCAATATCGGTATTAAGTTTGTAGACGAGACGAGTTTTTCGCTTGGTGAGAGCGGGAGGATGGTGATCGATGAGATGATCTACGATCCTTCAAGCAACAGTAACTCGAGCAGTTCTTTTAGCGTTGTTAAGGGTGTGTTCTCGTTTGTGTCTGGCCAGGTTGCGAAGTCTGGTGACGACGCGATGGTTGTTAAGACGCCTGTTGCGAGTATCGGCATCCGAGGTACGACGGTTGCCGGTAAGGCTGCTGCGGAGGGCTCGTCGAACTCGATTACGCTTCTTCCTGATGCTGACGGTGGTGTTGGTCAGATTGCGGTGAGTAACTCTGCGGGTACGCAGATTATGTCTGTTCCGTTCCAGACGACGAGCCTTACGAGTGCGTTTTCGGCGCCGCCGCCGCCTATAGTTGTTCCTGCCAATCAGCTTGAGAGCCTTTACGGCAGTAATATCACGACGGTTCTCCCGCCATCGACACAACAGCAGCAGCAACAGCAACAGCAGCAACAACAACAAGACGGTCCTGCCGCTGATACGACTGATGGTGCTGCTGGTGAGGGGGAACAGGAGCAGGAAGGAGAGGGTGGGAGTCCGAAGAAGCCGAGAGACGCAGGAAGGAGAAGCGCGAAGAGGGAGAAGGAGAAGCCGAAGAGAAGGAGAAGCAGAAGGAGAAGGAGAAGGAGAAGGAGAAGGAGAAGGAGAAGGAGAAGGAGAAGGAGAAGGAGAAGGAGAAGGAGGGCGAGGGAGAAGAAGGAGAAGAAGGAGAAGAAGAAGGCGAGGGAGAACCCGAAGAAGACGAGGGAGAAGGAGAGACAGAAGCAGAGGCTGAGGCAGAGGGAGAGGCTGGGCAGAAGCAGAGGCTGAGAGAAGCAGAGGAGGCTGAGGCAGAAGCAGAGACAGAGGCAGAAGCAGAGACAGAGGCAGAGGCAGAGGCTGAGGCAGAAGCAGAGGCAGAAGCAGAGGCTGAGGCAGAAGCAGAGGCTGAGGCAGAAGCAGAACCAGAGCTGAGGCAGAAGGCAGAACCAGAGGCAGAACCTGAGAACCAGAACCAGAACCAGAACCAGAACCGGAGCCAGAACCAGAACCGGAACCAGAACCTGAGAACCTGAACCAGAACAGAACCGAGCCAGAACCCGAGCCCGAGCCAGAGCCAGAACCGGAGCCCGAGCCAGAACCAAAAGCCCGGCCAATCGTCGGAGCAGGTTTCAGAGCCGGAGCCTGATGCAAGTTCCGAGGGGAAAGCAGAGCCGGATCAGCAACAAGAGGCGTCGGCGGAGCCAGAGCCGGAGGTGCGTTCTGCTCCTGATGCCAGACCTGATCCGGAGCCTGGCGGAGGGGCGGAAACTGCCCCACAAGGGGGCGACCCTCAGGCAGGAGATCAAGTTGCAGATAATCAGGCTGCTGAAGGCTCGAATACCGGTGCCTCGGCAGCTGTCGGAGGAGGCGGGGCGGAAAAAAACGATCAAGGCTCAGCCGCCGCGTCTAGTGGGTCTACAGCAGAACAAAGCTCGTCAAAAGTGTCAGGAGATGCGCCGGCTAGCGGCGGCCCTCCCGCCGGAGTAGCTCCAGTCTCAGCAGGTGCTTCGCGCGGCGGTCAAACTTCTAATGTGGCCTCGGTTGATAGTAGTGGCACCGAGAGAAACACTTCGGCTCCCGAACCAGTCTCTGCGGCGTCTACTAGTCCTATTGCTGCGCTATCATCAACGGCAGTCGGTCCTCAGGCTGTGTCGTTTGCATCAGCAGTTCCAACGACTTCTCCATCTATTGGCATCTCTCTGACGCCGTCACTTGACGTTCTCTCTATTTCTTCTCAGTTCGCTCTTGCGCCGGTTTTTGCAGAGGCTGAACAAACAAAAGAGGTTATTGTTGAGACCGTAAACGAAGCGGTACCTGTTTCTGTGAATAAAGCGCCCAATGCTGGCAGCACGATTTCAAGATCCACCAACGAGGATAAAGCAGACTTTACGATCAACCTCTTGAGTGAAGCTGGTGCCACCGACCCTGATGGTGACGTTCTTTCAGTAAAAAACTTCGTCGTCACAAGCGGTGATCAATCAGCATTTGCATTGTCGGGCAACAACCTTTCAGTGAGCCCTTCGACTTTTAACTCTCTCAATGAGGGAGGCAGCGAGACCGTCACATTTCAATTTGATGTTGTGGACCCTGACGGGCTTAGCGCCTCGCAAACGGGGAGCATCATCTTTGAGGGGAGAAATGACGCGCCTACTGTGGCGGGTCCGATTTCTATGGATATCAAGGTGTCCAACACCAGCTCTGGTACATTTTTGATTGAAGCCTTTGATACCAGCTCAAGCATTGGAAACTTGGGAACTGCGGACACCATAATTGCCAACAATAGCGTTGCCGCCTCTTTTAGCAGGTCGACAATAAATTTATCTGACGGTGCTCAAGGCCGTTTCTCCGGAACGGAACGGTTTCCCGGCGGATTGACCACGACATTTGTCATCAAGGCGACGGGTTCATTTTCGGTGGATACCGCGGGCACCTTCACTATTTTCTCTCGCACTGATGATGGTCATCGCATCGAAATTGATGGAACGACGATATTGTCTGATAACAGGAACCATGCGCCCGTAGAGTTTTTTAGGCCTGTAACTCTGACCGCTGGTTCCCACGACTTAGAGGTGGTGTTCTGGGAAAACGGTGGCGGTGCCGAAGTCGAAATCGGAATTGCCAGCGGCTCGCTTTCGAGTTTCAGTTCTTCGGCCTTTAGCCTTTTGAGCGCCGCGATCTCGCAGGCGATTGATTTAAATCTTTTGTCGGGTGTGGTTGACGCTGACAAGACTACATCGCTGAGCGTTTCCAATTTTTCGCTTTCGAGCGGAAGCAATGCGGGGCTCACGGAGAGTTCGGGGACGTTGACAACTAATTTTGGGTCGTTGGCATCTACACAGAATGCGACTTTTACGTTCGATATCGATGATGGCTCTGGAGGCACAGTCTCTCAAACGCTGGTGGTGGGGGTGACGCCGAGTAGCGATGCGAACGACACCGTTGATTTTTCGAGTTCTTCGACGGCAATAGAGCTGAAAACCGGTTTAGATGATATCGAAATAATTAACGGTACAAATTTCGACGATACTCTGATTGGAGGTAGCGGTGATCAGACGATCAGTGGTGGCTCCGGTGCTGATAAAATTGCCGGGGGAGCCGGAAATGATACCCTTAACGGCGGCGACGGGGATGACACATTCCAAATAAATGCGGCGTCGGACATTACAACTGGTGGTACGTTCAATGGTGGAAACGGTGACGATGCCGTCGTGATTGCGTCCACAACAATCTCGTCGTTGGTTTTTCCCACCAGCCCTGTTGCCTTCTCTTCGATAGAGACGTTTGATGTTTCGGGTGGCGCTGACGGCGGCGTTACCGTGAGTATCGACGGGGATGATCTCTCAGGGATTTCGACCTTTTTGGGTGACGGCGCGGCGGATCAGTTGAATATCATAAATGGTAATTTTAGCCTGAACTCCAGTCAGACAATTAACGGTATTGAAGAACTTAAATTCAGTCAGTCAAACACCGCTCAAACCGCAACTCTGAGCGGGACGGTGACGGGCGTCACCTCAATCGAGGGCAGCGTAAATAGTAGTTCGCTTAGCGATGACAGCGTTGTTGTAAGTGGTTCAAGAGACTTCTCTGGGGTCTCGCTGACTAATATTAACGAGATTAGCCTCGCTGATGGAAGCTCGACCCGTCAAAGTCTTGGTATCAACGCTAACTCCAACTTTGGTCTGACTGAAATAGAGAATTTTACAACGGGAAGTAGCAGTGCTTCGGACGTTATCGATTACAAAAGTAATCTCGTTGCGGGTGATGGAACAAATTTGTCGTCAACCGCTGATCTGGTTCTTCAATCGGTGACAAGTGCAAATAAGTCGGCAGACATCATTTCTGGAAACAGTACCGGCCTAATCGAGTTTGAGGGAACGAAACTATCTATCGATATCACCGGTTCTACTACTGCTCAAATCACCAGCGCCGTTGAAGCCCTTCTCGAGAGTGTTGATGCATCATCGAACTTGACTGGTGTTTCGAGCCAGATGAACCCAGGTAGTGTGAATACAGATACTATGCTTGTCTTCCATGAAGCTGATAACGACGCCGTTTTGATCCGCTACCAGGAGGGATCGACATCTGAGGCTGACTTTTCGGGCGAGCTCAGCGTTGTAGCTATTTTTGATAGCGTAAGTCACACTGGGGCCAATTTGTTCGAAGACGTCAACATTATTTGAGGAAATTCCGCGAAATGCTTCCGCCCAATCAATCTGCGAACCAGGGATAGATGTCATTACCAGGCGTAATTTTTGGGCGTTCAGAGGCGTTAGGTTTTTCGTCTGATACGGAGTATTTGGACACTTCGGGTGTTGAGACTGTGCGGGTACCGCACGGTGATTTTTTATTATCTGCTGATTTTGGTCGTATGGGTCCTCATCTTTCGCTGTCGGAAGGTGACACGACGGTTGTCGTCAGGAACTTTTTTACCCTTGGTACTGCGCCTGACCTGACGACGGAGAGTGGTCATTCGGTTATCGATGGATCTCTGGCGGTTAAGCTTGCGGGTCCTTTTGCGCCTGGACAGTTTGCGCAACTCTCCCAGGTTGCCCAGTCGACTGTTGCGTCGTCGATTGGCACGGTTGAGAAGCTGTCTGGAACGGTCACTCTCACGAGGACGGACGGGACGAGCGTTCAGGCATCGAAGGGGACGTCTATTTTCTCCGGCGACGTCATCAAGACGGAGGCGGATGCCAATATCGGTATCAAGTTTGTAGACGAGACGAGTTTCTCGCTTGGTGAGAGCGGAAGGATGGTGATCGATGAGATGATCTACGATCCTTCGAACAACAGTAACTCGAGCAGTTCTTTCAGCGTTGTTAAGGGTGTGTTCTCATTTGTGTCTGGCCAGGTTGCGAAGTCTGGTGATGACGCGATGGTTGTTAAGACGCCTGTTGCGAGTATCGGCATCCGGGGCACGACGGTTGCCGGTAAGGCTGCTGCTGAAGGTTCATCGAACTCGATTACGCTTCTTCCTGATGCTGATGGTGGTGTTGGTCAGATTGCGGTGAGTAACTCTGCGGGTACGCAGATTATGTCTGTTCCGTTCCAGACGACGAGCCTTACGAGTGCGTTTACGGCGCCGCCGCCGCCTGTTGTTGTTCCTGCCAATCAGCTTGAGAGCCTTTACGGCAGTAATATCAGGACGTTTCTCCCGCCATCGACACAACAGCAGCAACAGCAACAGCAACAGCAACAAGACGGTCCTGCCGCTGATACGACTGATGGTGCTTCCGATGAGGGGGAGCAAGAGCAAGAGCAAGAGGGCGAAGCGGGAGAGGGAGAAGCGGTAGAGGGAGAGACCCCTGAGGGAGAGGAGAACCCGAAGAAGAAAAAGGAGAAGGAGAAGGAGAAGAGGGCGAGGGGGAGCGGGATGCATCTGAGGCTGAGAGGGTTCCTGCTGAAGCTGGATCTGGAGAGGGGGATGCACCGCCTGGAGAGGCGCCGCCTGGTGAGGGAGATGGCCCACCGCCGGGTGAGGGTGGCCCAGTTGGTGAGGGTCCGGAGCAGGGACCAGGCGAGGGTCCTGAAGGTGGTCCTGATGGTGAGCCCCAGCAGACGGCCGCCGAACAACCCGGAGAAGAACAAGACCGCCCTAACCGTTACGGCAACGCGCGAGACGCTTTTGAAGAAGCACGGGAGAGTGGTTTATCCGAGGAGGAGGCGTTTGAAAAAGCCGCTTCAGCTGTCGGTGCAACGGAGGAGGAGAAGGCGGTGGCTGAGGCAGCCTTCCAGCAGGCTATTGCTGAGGGGGCTGACCCGAGAGAGGCCGTGTGGGCGGCAGAGGATGCGGTTCGAGAAGAGTTTGATCGGAATAGAGACCCCAACAGGGTTGAGATTGAGGCCACTTCTACCTCCATTGAAGAGGCCATTCAGCAGGGCGCCAGCGCCGAAGACGCATTAAGAGCTCAAATTTCCGGGCCGGAGGTGTCCAGACAAGATGTTGATATAGCGAGAGAGGCGGCCTTTCAATCTCTGGATAGTGCCTTCCGTAATGATGACGCTGAGGCTCTTTCTCTCATCGTCGAGACAACCGGTGGTCGTGATACGGAGGGGGAAATTGCCTTCAGGCAGGCGTTAATTGAGGGTCGATCAATAGATGAAGCTTTTGGTGCCGCTTTTGAGGCAAATTTGGCTGCGGCGGGCGGGCCCGGTGACGACGGTCGTATAGATTTTCTTGCCGCTGATCTTTTTGTGCAGGGCTTCGATCCAGGGCTTCAAGCAAATGCTTTTATTAACGAAATCTTTGAAGAGGCGAGGATCGAAACCCAAGCGGCGGAGGGGACGATCTCTACCTTTAACGAGAGGATTAACGCGACCTCTGGAAATGACAACCTAACGGGCAGCCCGGGTAGTAATGTAAATACTCAGTTTTTTGCGACGCAGGGGGCTACGCTTGGGGGCACAGATGTCGTCGACGGTGGCGCGGGTACTGACGAGCTTACATACGATAATCTGAACGATATCTTAATGGTTGGAACCTTTGGCACCGGCGCCGGCCCACATACTCTCAAAGGCTCGTCGAGCGATGGTTCGATCACGAATACCACGACAGTAACAAACGTCGAGCAGTTCTTTTTTGCGGAAGCCGGAGGAAGCGCTCAAAGGCTACCTATTAATTTTGATGTAGGAGGTACTGGATTTGTTTTAGCCGGTTCGTCGGGCAACGATAATCTGAATGCATCCGGTGATGGTACATCGGCCAGTGATATTACCTTCGGTTCGCTCTCGCTGGATGTCGATCAAGCAGCAGTATTTGGAGCCCTATTATTTGGTGGTGATGGAGATGACACTATCACGACGTCTGGAAAATTCGGCGATCTTGTTTTTGGGGGCGGAGGTGACGATGTCATCATTAACAAAGCCGGTGCAGATATAATCCAGGCGGGCGACGGCGACGACGTTATTGTCGTGGCTGAACCCGGCGACTTTATCGTAACGGGCGATCCAAATAACTCAGACGACATATCCGGCGGTTCTAACGGTTCAACCGGTGACACACTTCAAATCGGTGCAGCGGCAACAGCTGCCGGTCAAAGCTTTATCGCTCAGACGCCTAATGCTCAATTCGTTACGATCGTGGGTATCGAAAATTTAAATTTTTTCACGTCGAACACCACCTTTCAGGCGACGGCCGACACCTTCATCAACTTCACAAATGTAACTGCGGAGGCCGGTGTATCGGGGATAACACTCAAGGGCACGGATAGTACCCTAAATCTCTCTACCGTGAATGTTTCTAACGCAGTTTCCACGCTGACTGCGACGTCGTCACTGGGCAGTGGCGTGAGGGTTTTTGATGCCAGTGATAGCGTGGGTAGAACGCTGATCGGAAGCTCTGATGGAGACACATTGTCGGGTTTTGGGGGTGATGATATTTTTCAGATCGGTGGGGGCAGAGATACGATTTCGGGTGGTGACGGTGATGACACAATTCAGATTTCTGCTGCCTCCGATGTTTCGAGTGGAATAGATCTGTCAGGGGGAAATGGCACCGACACAATTTCTCTCACCTCGACATCTATTTCTTCCCTCATAATTCCCAAGTTAAATACCTCCATTGCGACGACAGAAACCTTCGATCTGTCGGGAGGTGCCGCCGGAGGCGTCACACTTGATATGAGCGGCAACGAGCTAGATCGGATGACAAATTTCCTGGGAGACGGTTCTGCAGATGTAATTAAGGTCTCGACTAATGATTTTAATGCGCAGGGGAAAACATTTAACGGTATTGAGACAATTACACTGACGCAGGTTGTGGGTTCAAATCCCGATAATCCTACCGGTTCTTCTCAAGAAATTACCTTCGATGGTTCTACAAGTATTTCTGGGCTTAAAAATCTAACGGGCACCTTGAGTAGCAGTAGCGTCGCCGACGATGATTTGGTGCTTGAGGGGTCGGTGGATCTGTCAGGAATAACGTTCTCTAACATAGATGATATTCGGCTCGATGACGGGAGTTCCACCCGCCAGACATTGTCGGTAGATGCTCAAACGTCACTCGGCCCTTCACAGATCAAAGGCTTCACCGGTGGTTCCGGCGCGACGACTGATCGTTTTGATTATAAGAGCAATTTGGTCGCTGGTGACGGCACATCTGTGTCTTCGGCGAATGATTTTACGCTGACAGAGATCAACAGCGGAGCCAGTTCGACGGACGTCATTTCTTCGAATGCGACGGGCGTCATCGATTTTGAAACCACCGTGAACACCAACAACCTCGACGTTGATATATCAAGCTCAACGTTAAGCCAAATTATAACGGCGGTGGAAGCTCTTCTCGAAAGTACCGACGCGTCTACCAACCTCACCGGATCATCGGCCAGGTGACACAGGGGAACAGCAAACACGGACTCTTTGCTTATTTTTTATGACGCCGGTGAAAATGCGACGATCATAAGGTACCAGGAGGGCGCGACATCAGAGGCAGACTTCAGTGGTGAACTCAGTGTCGTCGCAATTTTCGATAATCCCGGTAGTGTAACAACCTTCGACAACGCTAATATTATCTAGTCACTTCCAGTGTAGCGGTTGGGACACGAAATCAGTTACGTTGCCAGTATGAAACGGCTTCTCAAACAGTTAGCGCTGGCACCTTCCACCACGGCTGCGCTTTTATTTTCATCTTTTGCCGCAAATATTCTGGCTCTCGTGCCGGCAATCTTTGTAATTCTTGTGTTGAACAGATATGTCACGTACGGCGTCGACGCCACCTTAGTTACACTTGCCAGCGCTGCATTTTTATCTATCGTATTTGAATTCATATTTCGTCAGATACGTTACAGCACCGCCCAAAATTTGGATTTTGATGGGCAAGATCAGCTGAATAATCGTGTCTTTGTTAGGGTGGCGCGCTCGAAGCTCAGCTTTCTTGGGCGAATACCAGATAGCACGCTGAGGGGGCTGTTCGGTAGCATTGAGCAATTACGCGGAGCCTATTCATCGGCCAGCATTTGTTCATTTCTTGATGCTCCTTTCGCGCTACTTTTCCTGTTTGTGCTTTACCTAATTTCACCTCCACTTGCGTTGGTTACGGCAACCGTAATGGTTGCTATTGCCCTGATAATATTCATTCAATTTAACGGGCTGAGAGAGCTTGGACGAAGCATAAACAAATTGAGTGCCTTGAAAGGCCAGATTACGACGAACGTGATCGAGACGCCCGAGACAATACGGGTATTTGATTTATCTGGGTTCGTTCAAAAAAAGTCGGAAAAAGCTTCTAATACACTGAATGAATTGCAGTCTCGTCTCTTGGGGCGCCAAAACCTTACCCAGACAACCATAAAGGCATTTACGGGGATCCTTACAGTTGCAGTCATCACTGTAGGTGCAGTGCTAGTTGTCGATGGACATTTAGATATTGGAGAAATGATTGGCGCTAATATTCTCGCCGCCCGAGCCTTAGCACCCGTCGTCGCCCTTTGTCAGCAAACCGAGAGCTGGAGACAAGCGGATCACGCCAGGCAGACAATAGATGACTTTGAGCGGGTTCCATTCGAAAAGATGGATGGCAGTGCTTTTGAAGCATATTCCGGGACGCTTGATTTCAAAGAGATAAGCTTCAACTACCCGAGCAAAGAAACGCCTGTTATTGAAAAACTGTCCCTATCTCTTGGATCTGGTGAAGTTCTATGTGTCACCGGCGCAAACGGCTCAGGTAAAACGACACTCACAAAATTAATTGTTGGATTGTTGGAGCCCAGTGAAGGCTACATCTCTGCCGATGCCGTAAATCTCAAACAACTCTCCCTTGAATGGTGGAGGCGACAAATAATTTATCTTCCTCAGGAGCCGAAATTTATAGAGGGAAGTATCCGCGAGAACTTTCAGGCTTTTTGTGATGAAATTTCCGATTCCCAAATTAGAAATTTACTGGCTCAGGTCGGTTTGGACGAAGAAATAGACAAGTCAGTGGGGGGGTTAGACCAAATTTTAAATACGTCGGGCTCAAGCTTATCCCTTGGAGTTCGGAGGCGATTGTCATTGGCAAGGGCGCTTACAAATGGCGGTAAACTCGCAATATTGGACGAGCCGACGGAGGGGATTGACGCAAATGGAGCTGCTCATGTCTACGACGTAATGAGTAGTCTATCCAAGGCAGGAATTACTCTGATTATTTGTTCCCATGACAACAAGGTGTTGAAAGGCGCTCACCACGTTCTCGATCTTGACGATGGTGAACGGCCCGTAATGCGCTCGGTTGCATACTGATGTCGAAAAAGGGTTCGAAACATTCCTTTCTGGGTTTTGCCGCATTCTTATTATTCTGCCTGCTGGGCGTTTGGTCATATCTCGGGACACTTGATTATGTGACCGTTACTCAAGGGGTGGTGACACCATCAAATAAAATTAAAAAAATTCAGCACCTCGAAGGTGGGATCATTCGTTCAATTATGGTTAGGGAGGGGCAAAATGTATCGTCGGGCGAGCCATTAATTGAGCTTGAAGCGACGAGAACAGAGACAGAGTTTAATGAATTAGAAATGCGCCTTGCGGCGTTGAAGATAGATTTAAAGCGGTTGCAGGCGGAGCAGGATTTTAGCCGATCTGTTGCCTACTCAGTGGATCTAAAGACTGAACATCCCGGTAAAGTACAAAGGGCATTAGAGCTCTTCAGCATAAGGAAAGCTTCGTTAGAAAATAGGATTTCGGTGCAGAAAAATATTGTTGAACAAAAAGTTCAGGATATGAAGGAGATACAAGAGAGGATTGGAAAAAATAAAAAATATCTATCAATATTAGATGAAAAAATTCAGATCAGTGATGCCCTCCTCAAAGACGATTTGTCAAATAGATTGGATCATCTCAAGTACCTCGAGCAAAAGATTGGGATAGAGGGAAAATTGAGTGAAGATTTCTGGTCACTTGAAAAATCGAATACGGCTATCAAAGAAGCCAAATTAAGAATCCGTTCTTTGAAGGATGCCCATAAGGAAAACGCTCTGAGTGAGTACAACGAAAAAAACAACGCGTACGAACAGCTTCTAATCCGTAAAGAGCGTCTTTTGGATAATCGTTTCCGAACAATGATCCGTTCGCCAGTCAATGGTCAGGTGAAATATCTTTATTACTCGACGATAGGAGGAGTTATCTCCCCCGGCGCGGTCGTGCTTGAGGTGGTGCCTGATGCTGGACGGTTGATTATCGAGTCCAAACTGCCTGTCCATGAGAAGGCTTATGTTATGGTCGGCCAGCGGGCAAAGGTGCGCCTTACCGCACCTGGTCCGGCAGGCTTTGGCCAGTTAGATGGAAAAGTTGACTACATCAGCGCCGACAGCATTGATGCGCCGTCTGGTTCGAAATACTTCGTAATCAGGATCACGGTAGATGAAGACAGTATTTCATATAAAGGTACGTCCTATAAGCTTGGGGCAGGTGAGAGCGTAGAATGCAGAATTTTAATAGGAGAGCGCCGTATTATTGATTACTTTATCGAGCCCTTCGGGCGGAGTGCTTCAATGGCACTCCGGGAGAAATAAGACATCCAGGAGATTGAGTTCTATCCTCGATTTTTTGAGGGTCAGGAATGGTGTAACGCAAATGGTAAATTCAGTTCGTAATCAGTTTTCAAACTATAAAATTAAAACATTAATTGTGATTTTGTTTGTCGCCGTTTCGATAATGCAAACACTGCCGGGGCTGGCTCAAAGCCTCTCTTTCGACGAGCAGGTTGAGCAAATTCTAGATAACCACCCAAGAATTGAAGCTGCAAAGCAAACAGTGAAGTCGTTGGAGGAGGGATTAAGAGTTTCTCAAAAATCTTGGTTTCCAAGCTTAACGGTTACTGGGAACCAAGCAAAAGAAGATCGCAACAATGTCAGTGGCACAGATGATGTTAATATCAAGTCTAATGAACTGAAACTTACAGTAACCCAGCCTGTTTATCACTTTGGTTCAAAGTCTGCGGCAACTCAAATTGCGCGTCTGTCCCTCGCACAAGCAGAAAAAACTCTCGAGTTAACACGGCAATCCCTCATTCTTGAAATCGGTGTTGCTCAGATGGGCGTGGCAACTGCAATAGAAAAATTGCGATATGCCAAAAGATCACTGACGAACCTGGAAAAGCAAACGAAGCTGGAGGGCATACGCGTAAAAAGTGGCGCCGGAGTATCAACAGATGTTCTCCAGGCAAAAGTCCAATTGGCCGGCGCGAAGGCGCGCCTAGTCGCTGCTGAGGGGCAACTAAATACCCAAGAAAATCGATATCTTGCGGTTTTCGGTGAATTGCAGAATGAGTTTCTAAAGTCCCGCAAACTTCAATTACCAGCTGAGGATCTCCCCAAGGATGTCGAAGAGGCGCTGGAAATTGCCAGAAAAAATAACTTTCAACTCCAAACGCTTGCAGATGCTGTGTCTTTGAGCAAGGCGTCTTTATCGCAGATAAAGGCCGATCAGATCTGGCCAAAAATTGACTTTACCGTTGATAAAAGTTTTAAAGAAAATGTTGGCGGAACGCGCGGAAAAGCGCAGGAATACGTCGCAAAATTACAATTTACATACAACTTTAATCTTGGGTTTTCGGCTGTAAACAATATTGACGCGGCTAAGGCAAACTACATAGCAGCTCAAAAACAACTCGATGATGCAAGGCGTCTGATTGATGAGGCAGTCCGAAACGCCTTTGTTGCTTATAAGCAAGCGCTGCAAAATGCCATTCTGCTGAGAGAGCAGGCCGACTTATCGAAAGCATTTCTCGAACTAGCTCGGAAAGAGAGAAAGTTGGGAAAGCGTTCTCTTTTGGAGATTTTATCCGGAGAAACTGCCGAGATTAACTCCAGGTCAGACAGTGCTGAGGCCGATGGTGCGAGAGTTTCGTCTGCATTGGCATTGCTTTCAGCGATGGGTGTACTCATGCCAAAACATTTGGCACTAGAGTAGTAGCATTTAAATTTTTGCGAACAGACATTCGCTAAAAGACGAGTTACATCCGTTTCCGACACTTCAGAATTTTTATATTCGGCACCTAAAATTTATTAAATTTAGGTCGATGGATGAAATCGGCGCCGTTCTTGCCGACGTAAAAATCGCATGCATGAAGTTGTTTGGTTTAAAAGAGATCTAAGGGTGACGGATCACCGTCCCCTAGTTTCGGCGGCAGCGGCCGGCCTGGTGCTCCCTCTTTACATTGTCGAAACTGAACTGTGGCAGCAGGCTGACATGTCGGTTCGGCACTGGGACTTTATCGCCGAATCTCTGGTTGAGCTTCGAGAAAACCTCAAGGGGTGCGGGCAGCCTCTAGTAGTGAGAACCGGTGATGTGGTCGATGTTCTTGATGATCTTCGTGCGCGTGGTTTTATCTCGGGTCTGTGGTCGCATCAGGAAACAGGTAACAACTGGACCTACCAGAGAGATTTGAAGGTTGGAGCTTGGTGCCGGGAACACAACATCAAATGGCATGAAATCCAGAACCATGGCGTTAGCCGGCCATATCTATCACGGAATGGATGGTCAAAGAGGTGGGATAAACATATGGGCGAGGAGGTGGCAAAGCCACCAAACCTCCCGCCTGTGAACATCGACCTGGGAGCAATTCCAACCAGCGCCACGTTGGCGATAACAGAAGGCTTTTGTCCTGTCCGGCAGAGTGGTGGGAGTTTAGCGGCAAAGAACCTCTTGGAGAGTTTCCTCTCAGAGAGGGGAGAGACTTACAGAACATCTATGTCTTCTCCGCTAAGCGCTGAAATAGCATGCTCGAGGCTATCTCCACATATTTCTTGGGGCACTATTTCGGTGCGAGAGGTCAACTCAGCAGTCAAGTCCCGACAGATTGCACTAAAAAATGCGCCGACAGAATCAATGATGTGGAGGCAATCTCTGAAGTCTTTCAATAGTCGGTTGCATTGGCACTGCCATTTTATTCAAAAACTCGAAGATGAACCCCAGATCGAGTTTAAAAATCTGCACTCAGCCTATGATGCTGTCAGGAAAGTGGGGGAGAACGGGGACGCTTTGACGGCTTGGTCAGCGGGCGAGACAGGGCTACCGTTTGTCGATGCTTGCATGCGGTATTTGAGAGAGAACGGCTGGCTAAACTTCAGGATGCGAGCGATGCTGATGGCTGTTGCTAGCTATCACTTTTGGTTGCATTGGAGGGAGCCCGGACTCGAATTAGCCCGTTTATTTACTGATTACGAGCCGGGGATTCACTGGAACCAAGTTCAAATGCAGTCGGGCACCACGGGCATAAATGCAATCCGGATTTACAACCCAGTTAAACAGGGGAAAGATCAAGATCCGACCGGTGTTTTTATCCGAAAATGGGTACCAGAATTGTCGGTTATCCCCGACGAGTTTCTGCATGAGCCTTGGAAGGCAGAAAACTCGGCTCAAGTATTAGGAAGTGCCTATCCGTACCCCATCGTTGACCATTTAGAGGTAGCTAAAGCGGCGCGATATAGAATGTGGGCTGTCAGGAAGTCAGATACTTTTCGTAGAGAGGCTGAAAAAATACAAGACAGACATGGAAGCAGGAAAAGCGGTGTTAAAAAACCGTCCAGAAGAAGACCTGCCAAGCACAACAAAAAGCAACTAACTCTGCGGATTTGACCCTCCTACAACAATTGAGGCTGAGGAATTTTTTCCTCTCGTTCTAATCCTAGCATTCAACGAGTGTACTCAAGCATGAAAGAAAAACACATCAGAGGAGGAGCCGCGGACCTCTTCAAAGAGGAATGGAGTGAGCTATGGATACCATCACGCGATTGTGGTCTCCGACAGTTAGAGGAATTTCTTCCCCGTGCAGGTCGAAAATATTCGAATGAGAGAAATTATGATCGCGGTCCGAATGCGAGAGATAATGTCTCCTTGCTCTCGCCTTGGATCCGACACAGGCTCCTCTCTGAAGAGGAGGTTGTTAAAGCGGTGCTTGCGCGTTTCTCCTTTTCAACGGCAGAAAAATTTGTACAGGAGGTCTTTTGGCGTTCGTACTTTAAAGGGTGGCTTGAGCAACACCCGAGCGTTTGGGAGCATTATCGAAATGATGTCGGGCGATTTATCGATGAACTCCAGCACGACAAAGGCCTGCTCATGAATTATGAGGCTGCTGTTAATGGAAATACGGACTTCGAATGCTTCAACTCTTGGGTGAGAGAATTATCAGACACAGGGTATCTGCATAATCACGCGAGAATGTGGTTTGCGTCGATCTGGATTTTTTCTCTCAAACTGCCCTGGGTTTTAGGTGCTGACTTTTTTTTACGACATCTGATCGATGGTGATGTCGCTTCCAACACACTTGGTTGGCGGTGGGTCGCAGGTCTGCACACAAAGGGTAAAATGTATCTCGCTCGACGAGACAATATTTATAAGTTTACTGAAGGCCGTTTTGATCCAGAGAACCTCTGCAAGGTTTACAATCCATTAAATGAAACATCCGTACATCCTAGAGTACCGCTATCGACGCCCGATAAGATACCAGAGAGAGAATTCATTCTTTTGATTACGGAGGATGATTGTCTCGGTGGGCTGAATTTCTTGGAAAGTAATTGTTCGGGTGCCATTGGCTTTGCGGCGCCAGGGCTAAGGTCGCAGCTGAATGTTTCGGATAAGGTCAAAGACTTCACGACGGCGGCTGTTCTAGATGCGCTTAATTCGTTAGGCGCGGCAGAAACCTGTTTGGCTCAGGATTACGAGGAGCTTGTTGATTTACTGCAAGGGAAACGTGCTTCAAGCGGGATATCTGAAATCGTAGCAATGGAACCGACGACCGGGCCGATTAAAACCTGCCTGATGGAATTAAAGGAAACCTTGTCTAGGGAAGGGATTAACCTTCTTTTGATTAGGCGCAATTATGACAGCTTGGTGTGGCCACATGCCAGCCGTGGATTTTTTAAAGTGAAGAAAAAGCTGCCAGAGTTTTTGTCGACCCTTAAGCCCAGCTAAGCTTCTTTGGCCGGCGGTCCTGCGTAGTCAGATTTTTCTGGATCGGTGAGAGCTGAAGCAAAAAATCTGAATGCTCGGATCTACGAGCCTACCGGTAACGTTTACCTAGTTAGAGTTTGTCCAAAAAATCGCCAGCGGTGTCGATGTACGCATTCTGCTTTTCAGCACTCATTTTTGACCAAGTCCGATACACGTTGCCCAGACGGGCGTTGCCTGTAAGCTTTTCGGTGTTGCGTTGGATGAAGTCCCAATACAGGGAGTTAAAAGGGCAAGCTCCATCACCTGTCTTGATCTTGACGTTGAACCGACAGTCGGCGCAGTGATTGGACATTTTGTTGATGTAATTCCCGCTGGCGGCATATGGCTTTGTCGCAAAAACGCCTCCATCTGCAAATTGGCTCATGCCTATCACATTTGGAGCCTCGACCCACTCTAACGCATCAGCGTAAACTGAGAGATACCAATGATGCACCTCTACTGGGTTGATACCGGCAAGCATTGCGAAATTACCTGTAACCATCAGCCGTTGTATGTGATGCGCGTAAGAGTGTTCCAGTGTTTGGCTAATGGCTGCCCTTAAACACGACATTTCGGTGTTGCCGTCCCAGTAAAAATTGGGAAGTGATCGAGTTGCGTCCAAGAAGTTATTGTCTGTATATCCGGGCATTTTTATCCAATAAATTCCCCGGATAAACTCTCGCCAACCAATAATCTGGCGGATAAATCCCTCCACAGAATTAATCGGTGCTTCCCCAGATCGCCAAGCTGCCTCTGCGGCCAGGCAAACCTCCAAAGGCTGAAGCAGACCGAAATTAATGTATTGTGACAGTACGGAGTGGAATAAAAATGCTTCACCCTCGAGCATTGCGTCTTGGTAGGTTCCAAAATTCGGAAGCGAGTATTTTACGAAATCGTCTAACGCTTGTAGGGCGTCATTTCGTGTCACGGCGTAAGAAAATGGTGTCAAAATTCCAATATTACGTGGGAAAACCCTCTCAACTAGCTCTAGTACCTCCTGAGTAATGTGGTCTGGCTGGACTGGCCGCGGCCCCCTAAAAGTTAGTTCATTCGGCGCGCGCGAACGGTTTTCGGTATCAAAATTCCACTTTCCTCCAACCGGTGCCCCGTCGTCCATTAAGATATTGGTTTTGCGCCTGACTTCCCGATAAAAGTGCTCCATTCGAAGCTGTTTTCGGCCACTTGCCCATACGCTGAATTCTTCTTTACTCACAATAAAGCGGTCGTCTGGCAGGATCTTTGGGGTCAAGCCGAACGTCGTAGCCCATTTATTTAGCTCAGACGTCACTCGGTATTCGGACGCTTCAGTGTATAGAAGGGACGAGATTTTGAGCTCTGTCAGCGCTCTTTCTATTTCGCCAGCGAGGCTTCCGGTGTTTTTTGGGTTATCCAGTTTGATGTATCGAACAGTCCATCCATCGGCTGAGAGTTTTTCCGCGAAATGGCGCATCGCCGAAAAAACGAAGGCTAATTTTTTTTTGTGGTGATGGGCGTAGGTCGCTTCATCCATCACCTCCGCCATTAAAATCAGATCTTTGTCACGGTCACCAAGTCTGAGCGCATGTATATCTTCAGAGAGCTGATCGCCAAAAACGGCTATTAAATTGTGGTGTTTTGAAGATTGCGCCACGCGTCATCCATTCTTTTTATTCATTGCACTGACAAAACGATCAAGAGACAGGTAATTACCGGCAAGCTGAGGATTACCCTCAGACGCAAATACCAACGGGGAGCGCCCGAGATTATGCAATCCATTAACAACAATAAGGAAAAAGAGATGCTGAGAACTAAAAATCCCGCAGGTTTTTCAATCAAAATCGAGCCCCAGCCCGCGAGCGGCGGTAATACGACGATACCAAACTCAAACACGAATGGCAGTTGAGAAGACCCACTAATGACCAGACCCCATCTGACACCAGCCAAAAATGACAATATCACCGCCCCATAAGCTAGAAGGGCCGTTAAGGTTTCAGCGTGCACTTTGGGCGCCTGATGAATAATCACTGCTGTAAGAAAAACTACCGGCATAAGGCCAAGTACCCCTGGCACCAATGCCGATTTTGGTATGACGTTGATAGGATCAGCTTTCATTGAACGAAGGTGCTTTCGTTAAATCCGGTCGCCTGATGTGTTGTGCCTAGGACTCGATATTAGGTATGCGACCAGGGACGACTGCCCTTGAATACCAGCACCCCAATGATTTTGCGGAGGAGGGGGCTCCCACTCTCGACCACCATCAGGTACTTGGTACCTCAACGAGTTCTATCGTGTTACCGAACGGATCGTTAATATAAATGCTCGCTGTTCCGTCTCTGTGTTTTGTCAATTCCCCAAACGATGATGCGTTATTCACCTCAAATGCTAGGTGAGGGGGGTGTTGTTCAGGTAAAACAAGCGCAACGCGTGAGTTTTCAAATGATAGTAACGCCCAGCTATCGTCCTGATACTCGATTTCGAAATTTAGTTTCTGACAATACCAGTCTATCGCCGTTCTGATATCATCGACACAGATAGCGGTATGGTGAATTTTCATCTGTTTTCTCCTAACAAGGTTACGCTATTTCACTGCCGGAAGATCACAAAGCCCTCTCCTAGGACCCAGTTGTCTTTGATTTTTTTGCTTTTTTTGAGAATTTTGGGTTTCTCTGAAAAGAGAGCGAGTTTGAGAGAGGGACAGATTTGGCTTATTAATCCCAATTGGAATTTGGCAGGATGATGGATCGAATGTTATTGAGACGTCGAAGCTAACGAGACGTCGTGATAGTCGGACTGTCCAAGTTGCGAAATTAGTTTCGGATTCAGCGCCTGACCTATAATCCACCAACCAAAAGAGAAGAAAAAACAGTGACAGACTATTTCGAAAAATCGTTGATTATGCACCAGCAATTGAAAGGCAAGGTGGGGATACACAACAAACTCCCCATTGGGAGCAGAGATGATCTGTCAGTTGCGTATACCCCCGGCGTTGCCCGACCTTGCGAAGTTATTGCCGAAGATCCTGAGGAAGCATTCAAGCTTACAATTAAGGGGAATTCGGTTGCGGTAATATCGGATGGCTCGGCGGTTTTGGGACTTGGAGACATCGGGCCATTGGCATCTCTGCCGGTAATGGAGGGCAAAGCGCTGTTATTTCGCGAATTTGCGAAAATTGATGCGTGGCCTATATGTCTTGATACCAAAGATCCAGATAAAATTATTGAGACTTGCCGGCTGATCGCTCCATCTTTTGGTGGAATAAATCTTGAAGATATTTCAGCGCCGCGGTGCTTCCAGATAGAGGAGGCGCTGCAAGATCTGGGAATACCGGTTTTTCACGATGATCAACATGGAACGGCCATTGTCTTGCTTGCGGGTCTCATCAATGCAGCCAAAGTGGTCAATAAAAACCTTGGAGACTTGCGAGTCGTGATTAACGGAGCCGGCGCCGCTGGCACGGCGATCGCAAAACTAATAGCTGGGGTAGGGGTGGAGGAGGCCTCTGTCGAACCTGTTCAGGATGTTCTTTTGTGTGACTCGAGAGGAATAATTAGTAGGGATCGAGGAGATCTGAACGAGGAGAAAGAGAAGCTTTTAACATTCTCAAATGCCAACAACGTCTCCGGTTCGGTGAAAGATGCCCTTAACGACGCTGATGTTTTCATAGGCGTCTCGAAGGGGAACCTTTTAACGGCGACGGACATTTCGGCTATGGCTGATAACGCCATCATCTTTGGAATGGCTAACCCTGTTCCTGAAATTATGCCCGACGAAGCTTTCAAAGGAGGGGCTGCGGTAGTCGGAACAGGCCGCAGCGATTTTCCAAATCAGGTTAATAACGTTTTGGTTTTCCCTGGAATATTTCGTGGTGCTTTGGATGCGAGGGCCCCTGCGATCACATCTGGGATGAAGATAGCCGCGGCTCTTGCCCTTGCGGGAACCGTCGACAAACCATCGGCAGAAATGATTTTGCCTCACCCTTTAGATAGAACGGTTGCGCCGGAAATAGCCAAGCAGGTGAGGGCAGCGGCGCGGAAATAGAAAAGAGCCGACGGCCCAGACCTCGCATAGCCAGTAACAGACAGTTACCAAGGTATCTCTATGAGGTTTCCAGTTTCTTGGCCAGGTCAACGCTAAACACGTGTTTGAGAGCGACGTCTATTGATGGATTCCTGCGAAGGAGGGCTCTTAATTCCGCTTTTGGCCAAAAAACGCATTTGCAAGGTTTGGTTGAAACAACTGTGGCCGATGCAGGCGCATTCCCTCCCTTTATAAAAGACATCTCCCCGATCAGGGCGCCATCCCTTGATCTGCCTATCTCTGTGCCACTTCTTTTGACGCTCACCTCGCCATTGTAGAGCATGTAAACACCGTCCAGTTGTTCGCCTTCTCTGGCTATCACGGATCCTGCAGGGATATTCTTCCAATCAGCGGTTCGAAACAATTTCATGTATTCGACGGCGTTGAAATTGCTGAAAACCGTTTCAAAGAGTTCCTTCTCCTCTTCGGAAAAGTTAATCGAGAGTTTCTCTCTCAAAATCCCGATTATTCTAATCGCGTTGATGATTGCGAATATCGATAGCCAGAAAATTGGTAACCAGTTTGGCCCTGAAACAGAAAAATAATTATATCCGATGCCAACTATAGAGCTGATGACAGCCGTGGTTCGCAGCAGAATTATATCTTTTAGAAGGAAAGATACGGCTGTCAGTAGAAAGGCTAGATGTCCAATCACCCAAACGTAGCTGTTATCCATACTTCCTCCTTCCAAAGCTTGTTATTTTTGTGGAATTGTGGTCATCAAAGTTGAGAGTTTTTGGGTTAGGCTATTTGCACAATTATATCTTACATCTGCGTTTTTCTTGTTAGTTCGCGAGGGTCGCAGGAAGACCCGCATCATTTGCAGCGACGGTAAAGGCGTCTATTTTAGCATTCCACATTCAGACAAAACATCGCGAGTTTCACTGATTTGAACAATCTCTATAAAAAAAGTGGGGAGCCGGGTGTTCCCGAGCGTTATTCAGGCTCATCAGATAAATCTGACGAAGTTGTCATTGCTCGACTTCAGGCTGAACTAGAAAAACAGCGTCTTGAACATGAAGTAGCCATTCAGACCGTGAGGAGAGAGACGTCAGGTGAGATCGATCAACTCAAAAAGACCATAGCTCTCATCAGAAACGAGCTCGAGAAAACCGACCTCAATACAAAGGAGGCGGTTCAGAATACGGTAGCGTCAACTACCGACGAAATCAGAAACCTAAAAGAGACCATTATTAACCTGCGGGCTGCGCTCGACGAAAAAGACCACGAAAAAGTGGTTGCAGTTCAAAATGTTGTTAGGAAATCGTCTGACGAAATTGAACAGTTAAAGAAAACCGTATCAAGTCTCCGCGATAAAATAGAGTTTGTGAAGGCAGATGCGAGAGAGGACATACAGCGCATAACGGTGGAAAACTCTAAGGAGATAGAAGCTCTTCAGGGAGCGATCAGTAGTCTTCGGCAAAAATATGAAGACCGATTGTAACACCAATACGCGCCAAGGAAATGATTGCGAAAATGAATGAAAGACATAGACCTGTAAAAGGGGAAGTCGCAAGTCTTCGCCGGCAGCTGGAAAAAACACAGGAGCAACTCCGGCGCGCAGAAGTAACGTTAACGATCGGTCAGCGCGTTGCAGGTAAGGAGAGCCTTACAGAAATACTGTGGCTTTTAGTGGATCTGACGGTCAAAGAGCTCGATGCGGAGAGGGGCAGCCTTTTTCTAAATGACCCTTCATCCGGCGAACTCTACTCCCGAATTGCTCAAGGTGATTTGACGCGGGAAATTCGTTTGTTGAACACAACAGGTATTGCGGGAGCTGTTTTTCAGAGTGGTCTAGGTGAGATAATCCACAAACCCTACGAGGATGAACGCTTTAACTCTGAAATTGATCAACAAACGGGTTATGTCACAAAAAATATCCTGTGTGCTCCGATTGTTAATGCGAGGCGGGAGATCCTCGGCGTAATTCAAATCCTGAATAAGAAAAAAGGGCGATTTAAGAAAATCGATCTTGAGATCCTTGAAGCAATTTGTACCCAGGCGTCAGTGTCTCTGCAGAATGCGCAGGGAATCGAAGAGATGGAGCGGTCCCGCGACAAGGAACTCAAATTTTTAGATGTAGTGTCGGACGTTACCGCGGAAATTGAGTTGGCCAACCTGCTGCAACGAGTGATGCAGGAGGCTTGCAATATGCTTAACGCTGACAGAGCAACCTTATTTTTGAACGATACCAAAACCGATGAGTTATTCTCAAGGGTTGCAATGGGCGACGGTCTTGGAGAGATACGTCTCCCAAACGACGCTGGTATTGCGGGCGCCGTTTTTCAATCCAGGAAAACCATAAATATACCTCATGCATACGCAGATTTGCGTTTCAATCCAAGTTTTGATCGGCAGACGGGTTACTTCACTAATTCTATTCTCTGTGTGCCTGTTACGAATAAAAATGGCGATTGTATTGGTTGTACGCAGGTTCTCAATAAAAGGGGAGGGCCTTTCACCAACGAAGATGAGGCTCGCCTCAAAGCATTTACGCAACAGGTCTCAATTGCACTTGAAAATGCGAAGCTGTTTGAGGACGTCTCCAAAGAGAGAGCATACAACCACAGCATGTTAACGAGCATGTCAAATGCGGTCATCACTGTAGACGCCGGAGGAGAAATTCGAACCTGCAACAAAGCGGGTTTAAAGATGTTACGCGTAGGCTCAAATGAAATTGTTGGCGTCAATGCAAAGGACTTCTTTTTTCCGCGAAACCCTCTCATCGCGGAAAAGATAGCGAAGTGCGAAGAAAGCAAAAGTGACGAGATTTTAGTTGATGTAGAATTCGCTGACAAAAATTCCAAGGACACCGCATCCGGCAACCTCAGTTTTTTGCCCCTCATGAACCAGGATCCCGACGGCAGAATGGATCAGGTCGATGATTACCTGGGAACCTTGATAATGATCGAGGATATCTCCGACGAGAAACGAATGAAGTCGACGATGTCGCGTTACATTGACCCTGGTATTGCAGACAAATTAATGGGTGAAGGCGCCGACATAATGGGGGGGCAGGAGACCACTGCCACCCTTCTATTCTCTGATGTCCGGGGTTTCACGACAATCACTGAGTCGCTTGGTGCTCAGGGCACGGTCGCCCTACTGAACGAATACTTCGACATCATGGTAGAGGCTATATCCGAGCAGGAAGGAATGGTCGATAAATTCATCGGCGATGCAATCATGGCTGGTTTCGGTGTGCCTATAGCTCATGAGGATGACGAGGACCGAGCAGTCCGTGCAGCGATTAATATGATCAAAAGGCTGCGCGAATGGAACGTTCAAAGGGAACTGGATGGGAAAGTTACCAGTTGATATGGGCATCGGTTTAAACACCGACAGCGTCGTTTCAGGGAATATCGGCTCCTCAAAACGAATGGATTACACGATGATAGGGGACGGTGTGAACCTCGCAGCACGTCTAGAGAGTGCATGTAAAGCTTACGCTGCTCGTATTCTTGTCAGTGAGTTCACTCATCAAAATCTCAAGGGTACATACCAAGTAAGACATATTGACGAGGTGATTGTGAAGGGGAAGACAGAGCCGGTTGGGGTCTATGAAATTTTGGATTTTCACGACGCTGAAAGTTTTCCAAATTTGATGGAGGTAGTCGGCCATTTCAAGGAAGGTAGGAACCATTTCGTCGATGGAAGCTGGGACCGGGCGATCCGGTCGTTCAAAAAATCCCTATCTGCCAACGTAAATGACAAGCTATCGTCGATCTATATTGAGCGTTGCGAGACGCTTAAAGCCTCTCCCCCAAAAAAATGGGACGGTGTTTGGAAATTTGATTCGAAGTAGTAATCAAGTTTTGAAGAGCTGGTTCTCATGTTTCATTCCAGGTTTTCGCAGAGTGATAACCAAACTGTTTTTTAAGCCGAGGGCCGGGCCCTTCAGCAGCTGGGCTTCGCTGTTTATTTTTTTAGGAATAGTTATCTCTCTCGCCTCGGGCGCATTTGCGCAAGTGACCTCGATATCAGGGACAGTCACAAAAGTGCGAGACGGCGATACTCTCGAGGTCGGACCCATCGCCATTCGTTTGATGGGTGTAGCAGCGCCGGAGTTAGGAGAGCCGTTGGGGAGAAGGGCGAGGGATTTTATGTTTCGCGTTGTTTTCTCCAAGCCGATCCAATGCGAGTTAAATGGTGACAAATCATATGACCGGTTTGTGGCGTCATGCTTCATTGAAGGTAACGATATAGGAGCAGCTGTGATAAGTGCCGGCTTAGCTTTGGATTGTCTGCGCTTTAGCGGAGGCCGTTATGCGTCTCTGGAGAGGGCTGAAGCACTCAATGAGATAAAATTACCTAGTTACTGTGTAGCTAAATAGAATTTATCGTCTCGAGAAATTACGACGCTTTCTGATTTCTCAAATGGATTCGTCTTACGAAATATGGGCTTGGGTACGATGAAAGTTTGCTTGGCTGCTGAAATAGCAGCTAGCTGGCGAGATACGGGTCGCTAATCTCATTGGTGAGGGCGGACTGGAATTTTGCTGTGACAGACGCTTAGTTCATCAAATTGTCGCATAATGTATATTATGCATAAATTAAGGGTGAGTATTTCAGGGTTTCAGACAATCTCCAGTACCATTCCGTCATAGCCGGGCTCAACGCCTTCGGGACATAGCGCCTTAGTCGCCTCGTAATCGGTTTGGAAGTTCATATGCGTGAACACGGCCCGCCGTGGGTTTACGCGATCGATCCACTCCAGCGTTCGGGCGAAATGCGCATGCGTTGGATGAGGCTCTTCGCGCAGGCAGTCGACGACCCAGGTGTCGATGCCCTGCAGTCGGTCGAATGCGTTGTCGTCCAGTTCGACCACGTCGGTGGAATACGCAAAATTGCCGATGCGGAAACCCGCCGTGTCGCAAATGCCGTGATCCATGCGGAACGGCACGATTTCAATGCCTTGTGCGTAGAATGGCACATCAAAATCAAACGCGTGCGGCTCCGCGACCGGCTGGTACAGATCGGCACTGTCAGAGTCGTCGCTTGCGAACAGATATCCCCAGTTGCTTCTCAGAGTGTCCAGGGTGAACGCCGTTCCGTAGATGTCTATCTGCCGCTTGGCGAGAAAGCTGAGGGTGCGCAACTCGCCAATCCCGCCGACATGATCGTAATGCAGATGGGTGAAAAGAACGGCGTCTACCTGCCTGATATCATTGTCTAAAAGCTGATTGCGTATATCGGGCGACGTATCGACGAGGATCGATTTCCCGTCGACTTCGAACAGGATCGACGGCCGGCTACGGCGGTTTTTCGGATTGTCCGGATCGCAATTTCCCCAGCGGTTGCCGATGACCGGCACGCCCTGAGACGGACCGCAGCCGAGGATGGTGACTTTCATGACGCTTCCGGGCGCTGCGCCTTGTTGAAAAGGCGAAAGAAATTATCGGTGGAAGTCATTGATAAAAGGTCCAAATTTGTGTTTTTGACCTCCGCCACTTTAGCGGCTGTATGCACCACGAAGGACGGCTCGTTCCGCCTGCCGCGATTGGGGATCGGCGCCAGAAACGGTGAGTCCGTTTCGACCAGAATGCGGTCCAGCGGCACGTCTTCGACGATTTCGCGCAGATCCTGCGCGTTCTTGAACGTCACGATACCGGACAGCGAGATATAGAAGCCGATGTCGAGCGCCCGACGGGCAAGGTTGGCACTGGACGAAAAACAGTGCAGCACACCGGGATAGGCTCCCTTCCCCATTTCGTCTTCCAGGATATCGGCCATGTCCTCGTCGGCGTCGCGGGTATGAACGATCAGCGGCAGGCCAGTTTCGCGCGCCGCGGCGATGTGGGTGCGGAAGCTTTCCTTCTGCAGGTCGCGCGGGCTGATGTCGTAGTAGTAATCCAGCCCGGTTTCCCCGATCCCGATGACTTTCGCGTTCTGCGCCCGGGAAACCAGGTCCTGAACGCTGACGCGCGGTTCTTCTTCAGCCTGATGCGGGTGAATACCGACGGAACACCAGATATCCGGGTCGGACTCGGCGATGGCGAGGATGTCCGCGAACCGCGTCACACGGGTACAGATGGTGACCATTGTACCGATCCCGGCGGCCCTGGCCCGCTGGATGGCGTCGGCGCGGTCTTCGTCAAAGACATCGAAATCAAGGTGGCAGTGGCTGTCGACGAGCATGGCGGGTATTTAGCACACTCAGACAGCGAATCCACGAAAATGGCGGAAATCAGGGCCTCTGTTCGAACCGATCGACCCCGGCCAGCAGCGGAAACGCTTTCCAGCAGACCGCAGCAACGATGATGGAGCCCACACCGCCCACCAGAACGGCCGGCACCGCGCCGATAGCCGCGGCCATGGCCCCTGCCCGGAATTCGCCGATCTCGTTGGAGGCACCGGTAAAGACGGAGCTGACGGCGCTGACGCGACCGCGCATGTCGTCGGGCGTGGCGATCTGGATCAGGGTAACGCGGATATTGACGCTGACCATATCCGCCGCGCCCAGAACTGCCATCGCCATGAGCGACAGCCAGTAAATTTCAGACAGACCGAACACGATGGTGCAAATCCCGAATATCAGCACGGTTGCGAACATCTTGCGCCCGACATTGCGTTCCAGCCCGACCTGGGTGAGCACGATACCGCTGAGCAGCGCGCCGCCGGCCATGGCGCTGCGCAGAAATCCGGCCCCGGCAGCTCCCGTTTCAAGTATGTCCTTGGCAAATACGGGAAACAGCGCTGTCGCGCCGCCGAGGAGAACCACCAGCAGGTCCAGCGTGATGGCCCCGAAGATGATTTTCTTGGCGTAAACGTAGCGCAAACCCGCCAGCAGCGTGGATAGGGTTGTCGGCTGTCGCTCACCGCGCTCCGTTCTGATTTTGATGGCAAGGGTGGTGACGGCGGCGATGGCAAGCGCGATCGCGGCGGACGCATAAACGATTTCCGGACCCGCCAGATACACAACGCCGCCCAGCGCGGGGCCGGTTACCTGACAGACCTTGGTGACCGTCGAATGCCAGGCAACGGCGTTGGGAAACACGTTTTTCGGAACCAGATTGGGGACAAGGGCATTGATCGCCGGCTGGTGAAACGCCCTCCCCGTGCCCAGTACGACCAGAAGAACGAAGACCGGCCACACAGGCCCGGTGTCCGCCAGCGTGTAAACAAGAAAACCCAGAGCCGAGAGCCCGACGATACCGTAGCAAACCGTCAGCACCAGTCGCCGGTCGAACAGATCGGCCACGTACCCGGTGAAAAGCGCGAAGGCGAAGGCCGGCGCGAAGGTCGCGAGACCGATATAGGCCAGGTTCAGCACCTCGCCCGTGATGTCATAGACCTGATAGGCAATCGCCACCAGGATCATGTTAAGCGCGATCCAGCCGAACAGCTTGGCGACGATCAGCAGCGTAAAATCGCGATGGGCGAAGGAGGCAAAGCCTTTGGTTGCGGCCGCGTCGCTCACGCGGCGTTATCCTGCAAGCGGCCCCTACTCTGCGTCTTCGTCGACGAAGCGGGGGAAGACGGGTTCGGGCTTGGGCAACGCCATGCCGGCGGTCAATGCGTGGTCGGGACCGACATGATCGAAATCTCGGGCGTTTTCCGGGATCGCCAGCAGATCGAGCATTTTTGCCGCCGAGTCCGGCATGAACGGCTGGATGTAGAGGCCCAGATGACGGATGGTTTCCGCAAGTACGTACAAAACCGTGTCGCGCCGCGCGGGATCCTCCTTGTGCAGTTTCCAGGGCGCCTGCGCGTCCACATAGGCGTTCGCGGCCCGCACCTGCACCCAGATGGATTCCAGCGCCTCGTGGAATGCCTGGTTGTCCATTCGCGTGCGGAGATCCTCCATGACATTCGCGACACCGGTCAGCATGTCGCTGTCCGCGTCGCTGAAACCGCCCGGCGCCGGCAGCGTGCCTTCGCAGTAGCGGCCGATCATCGACAGCGAACGCTGCGCCAGATTGCCGAGATCGTTCGCGAGTTCCGAATTGATGCGGCTGACCATGGAGCGGTGCGAGAAATCGCCGTCATTGCCGAACGGCACCTCGCGCAGCAGGAAATACCGCACCTGGTCGAGCCCGTAGGTTTCCACGATCTGGCGCGGTTCGATGATGTTGCCGACGGATTTGGAGATCTTCTCGCCTTCATTGGTCCACCAGCCATGGGCGAAGACGCGCTTCGGCGGCTCCAGCCCCGCCCCCATCAGGAAGGCCGGCCAGTACACCGCGTGGAACCGCAGGATATCCTTGCCCACCATATGCAGATCGGCGGGCCAGAACTTGCTGAAAAGCTCGGCGTCCTGGTCAGGATAGTCCATCGCGGTGATGTAGTTGGTCAGCGCGTCGAGCCACACATACATGATGTGATCTTCGTCGCCCGGCACATCGACGCCCCATTTGAAGCTGGTGCGCGACACCGACAGATCGTGCATGCCGCCCTTTACGAAGCTGATGACCTCGTTCCGGCGCGACGTCGGGGCGATGAAATCGGGATTGTCGTCGTAAAATTTCAGCAGCGGTTCCTGCCATTTCGACAGATCGAAGAAATAGCTCGGCTCTTCCACCCATTCGCATTCCGCGCCGGACGGGGCGATTTTCTTGCCGTCGGGGCCGTCGGTCAGTTCGTCTTCGGCGTAGAACGCCTCGTCGCGCACCGCGTACCAGCCGTTATACGTGCCAAGATAGATATGGCCGTTTTCCTGCAGCGCGGACCAGATGGCCTGGCTGGCTTTGGCATGTCTCGGTTCGGTCGTGCGGATAAAGCCGTCATGGCTGTAGTTCATGAAATCCGCAAGCTCGCGAAAATTCTGGGAAACCTTGTCGGTGAAGCTCTGCGGATCGATGCCGGCGGCCTCCGCCGATTTTTCGACTTTCTGGCCGTGCTCGTCCGTGCCGGTCAGGAAAAATACGTCGAACCCGTCGAGCCGCTTGAATCGCGCCAGCACGTCGCAGGCGAGCGTGGTGTACGCGTGGCCGATATGCGGTGCATCGTTGACGTAATAGATCGGCGTCGTGAGATAATAGGTCTTCTGACCGGACATTCGGATTTCCCTGAATAACCCGTCGGGGATTAACCGGTCGGGCCGTGTGATCGCGTTGCGGGTTTATACACCTGTCCGGGCAACGTTTTCCATGGTCGTCAGCGCATGAAGCATGACCTGCTTGCGGTCGAGGTTGGCGCTGTCGGCGCGGGCGAACAGCGCATTGTTCTTTTCCCAGGCCTCGATCCAGCGCTGCGCCGGCGCCAGCGCGCTGAGACGGCCGAGGCAGGCCGCTTCTTCCGGCAGATAGCCGCGGCCTTCGATGCCCTGTTCGCGCGTGCCCGAAGCAACGATATCGGCGATTCCACGGCTGGCGAGATCGACCGCCGTCCGCCAGGCGGAATCGGCATCGCGCCGGGCGACGCGGTCGGCGAATTTGTGCGCCGTTGCCATGTCGAGGGTCGGCAGGCTGTTCATCAGGTGCAGCAGATCGCGTTGCAGGGCGACGCCGTCGCTTTCGGCGAGGTCCAGCGCGCGGCCGATACTGCCGTCAGAGAGCCGGACCAGCGTGTTGCGCTCGGTTTCCGACAGGCTTGGAAGGCGTTGCGCCAGCAATGCGTCCACCTGCCGGGGTTCCAGAGCAGACAGTTTGAGCTGGCGGCAGCGCGACCGGATAGTCGGCAGCAGCCTGCCCGGCGCGTGGGTGATCAGGAAAAGGATTGCGCGCGGCGGTGGTTCTTCCAGCACTTTCAGAAGCGCGTTCGCCGCATTGGGGTTCATGTCCTCGGCGCCATCGACGATGATGACGCGCCAGCCCCCCTCGCCCGCCGTCAGCGACATGGTGTGTCCGACGGCGCGGATCTTGTCGACCGGGATGATGGTCTGCATCCGCTTGCCGTCGTCCGACAGGCCGCGCTCGATCACCTGCAGATCTGCATGACCGTTGGCGGCGATGCGGTGAAACACGGGATTGTCGGGATCGATGGCCAGCGAGACCGGACCGGCCGCCTGTATATCGTCGTCACCGAACAGCGCCGGCCCGGTATCTTCCTGTTCGGGCGGATGGCCGTGCGTCAGCAGGAACCGCGCAAACCGGTAGGCAAGGGTCGCCTTGCCGATACCCTTGGGCCCGCTGATCAGCCACCCATGATGCATGCGGCCGGCCGTCCAGGCATCGAGAAACTGGGTCTCGGCGTCTTCATGGCCTGTGAGATCGGGATTTTCGCGGGGGTGCAAGGGTTGGCTCATGCCGCCAATTTGGCATCAAGCCGGTCGGCAACACAATCCCGGATCCGCGCAGTGACCGTATCGATATCGGCGGAGGCAGTGATCACGGCGCAACGATCCGGTTCGGTGCGGGCAATTTCGAGAAATCCGGCGCGCAGGCGTTCGTGAAATTCCATGTCCATCTGTTCATAACGGTCCGGATCGCCCGCGCGGGCCAGCATTCGCGCCATCCCTGTCTCGACGGGCAGGTCCAGCACGAGAGTGAGGTCAGGTGCGAAATCGCCCAGCGTCAGTTCATAGAGCATGTCGATCGCCGCCATGTCGAGGCCCAGACCGTACCCCTGATAGGCGCGGGTCGAATCCGCGAAACGGTCGCACAGCACCCAGTCGCCGCGTTTCAGGGCAGGCGCGATGCGCGTGGTGTAGTGATCGGCCCGGGCGGCGAAATGCAACAGTGTCTCGGTAGAAGCGTCCCACGCCTTATCCGGGTCCAGCAGTATTCCTCTAATTATCTCCGCGCCCGGCGACCCACCAGGTTCGCGGGTAACCGTTACGGCATTTCCGGCATTTTCAAGAGCCTCGGCGAGGCGTTTTATCTGCGTCGACTTGCCGGCGCCTTCCCCGCCTTCGAACGTGATGAATTTTCCCGGGGCCATCGGGATCAGGAGGACCCCCAGATCACGTTTTTTATTGCCGCGCCGATGCGGCCAACGAAACCGAGCTGACCGACATCCGCGCCTGCGGTCAGCGGATACTCGCGATCCGGCGCACCCGGCACCTGGACAACCAGCGTGCCCAGCTTCTGTCCCAGTTTTACGGGCGCCGGAACGGGGTTTTTCATGCGTACGGTAACTTTCATCTTGTCGCTCGCGTTCCGGGGCAGGGTCAGTTTCAGGTCTCGGTCGATGATCAATGGCACTTTCGGCGCATTGCCGAGCCAGATATCTGCCTCGGTGACGGTTTCACCTTTGTCGAACATTGCAACGGGTTTGAAGGACCTGAACGCCCATTCCATCAGACGGAGCGATTCCCGAGATCTCTGCCGTACACTGTCCAGCCCGTTGACGACCACGACGATACGCCTGTCGCCGCGCTGCGCCGACGCGGTCAGGCCGTAGCCGGCGGCTTTGGTGTGACCGGTTTTCAGGCCGTCCGCCCCAACATCGCGATACAACAGCGGATTGCGATTGCTTTGCTTGATCTTGCTGTAGGTGAATGTCTTCTCGCTGAACATACTGTAAAGTTCGGGAAAATCCTGAACGAGACGCTTTGACAGGATGGCCAGATCGCGCGCCGACATACGGTGATCGGGGTGCGGCCAGCCGGTGGCATTCGCGAATTTGCTGTCGGTCAAGCCGATTTCCCTCGCCCGCTTGGTCATCATCTCGGCAAAGGCCTCTTCGCTACCGCCGAGAGCCTCTGCGACGACGATGCAGGCATCGTTGCCAGACTGGATAATGATCCCGCGCAGCAGGTCGGATACCGAGACCCGATCGCCGACTTTGACGAACATTTTGGAACCGCCCTTTTTCCAGGCTTTTCGGCTGACCAGGAACTTATCATCGAGCGAGAGCGAGCCGCGTTTAAGCCGGTCGAACACCATATAAATAGTCATAAGTTTGCTCATCGACGCGGGCGGCATCGGTGTTTCCGCCTGTTTGCTGAGCAGGACTGTATCGGTCGAAAGGTCGAGGATATAGGCGTTTCGCGCCGGCGTCTGAAGCGTCTGAGCGGACGCGATGCCCACGAACATCAGCGCTCCAAGGGCGCTGGCGCAGGCCAGGCGGCAATTTTTTTTGATCATAGGTTACTCCCGTCCAGTATCGGCATCTTTGTCATGGCGAACTATGGCACATCCGAGGCGGGCGATCGTTAATCCACGACTATCCGGGCCTTCGGAAAGCCGGACGAGATAAGCCTGTCGAGGACATTGTCGGCCCTTTCCAGCGTCTGCATCGGGCCGATGCGGACGCGGTAGAATTTCTGGCGTCCGACCCGAGTTTCGCTAAGCCAGGCAGGGCCGTGCTGCGACAGCCGTGAACGGACCTTGGAAGCATTGGCAAAATCGATATAAGCGCCGGCCTGAACGAACATTCTGTTGTCGTCCTTGACCGGCACCTTCTCCACGGTGGCCGGGCGGTGCGTCGTCGTTTTGGGGGAGATGTGCTTCGCCGTTCGCGTAACCGGCGTACTGACTGTGCCCTGCCCGTTCAGCGGTCGGCGAACGACGATATCCGACGGAGCCGGCCCTGCCATTATTTTTTCGCCCGGAGCGATTTCTCCATTCATCGCAGCCAGCTTCATCTGCTGGCTTTCGTCTGCGACGATCTCGACACGGACCCGCGCGGTACCTTGACGCTGGAACCCGAGCAACTGCGCGGCGCGGCGCGAAACGTCGATGATCCTGTTGCGCGCGAACGGACCGCGATCGTTCATCCGTAAGAGCAGCGACCGGCCGTTGCTGAGGTTGATTACGCGGACGAGACTGGGCATCGGCAAGGTCCGGTGCGCGGCGGTCAACGTGTTCATGTCGAATGTCTCGCCGTTTGCCGTTCTGCGGCCGTGGAACTTCGGTCCGTACCACGACGCGATTCCGGTTTCGGTGTAGTCGAAATCCTCGGCCGGATAGTACCAGGTGTTTTTGATGCGATAAGGTTTGCCGACCTTGTAATAGCCCTTGGTCTTTGGAACCGGCTTGGTGCCCATTCCGGCCAGCTCCTTGGCGCTGTGAACGACAAGCTGCGTTTCGGCGCAGGCGGTCAGTGCGAGGGGCGCGGCGATCGCCAGGGCGACGGTTTTTCGGAAACTCAGCCGCATCATTTCACGCTCCCTATGCTGTCCGCCAGCGTGCCGACGGTGACCGCATAGAGGTGGGCGCAGTTATAGGCCATGATCGCGGCGTAATTCCGGTAGACGATATAGGCCTCGCCTTTGGGACCGTCCGGCAGGACCAGTGCCGCCGACAGGTCGGCGGTCGGGAGATCCGATCCGTCCGCGCGGCGCAGTCCGAGCGCCTGCCATTCGGACAGTTTCTTTCGTTCGGACGTTCTGGCGCGGCAGCCGGGCGCGGCGCGGCGGGCCGGTTTGCCGAGCGACGCGATCAGTGACGAAGGCACCATTACCTTACGTCCCCATGTCAGATTATCGTTCCAGCCGTGTTTGGCGAGGTAGTTGGCGATGGAGGCGAAGACGTCTCCTTCGTTTTTCCAGATGTCGCGCCGACCGTCACCGTCGAAATCCTGTGCGAAGGCAAGATAGCTGGAAGGCATGAACTGGGGCTGTCCCATCGCGCCGGCCCACGAACCGAACAGGCTGTCGGCGCCGATGTAGCCCTTATTGACCATCTGCAGCGTATCGAAAAGCTGCTTGCGGAAGAATTTGGACCGCCGTGCGTCGTAGGCCAGTGTCGCCAGCGACGACACCAGCGGCACGTTCGCCTCCACCGCGCCGTAGCGGGTCTCGATACCCCAGATCGCCAGAATGAACCGGGGCTGAACGCCGAACTTAGCGGCTACTGCCTGCAGCAGATCGCGGTGTTTGGCGGCCTTCTTGCGGCCGACGGAGATGTTGGTCCGGGTAACGACCCGTTTGCGATAGATCGCCAGGGTCAGCTTGAATTCCGCCTGGCTCCGGTCTCGTTTGATCACGCGCCGGTTCGGCTCAACGCCTGTCAAAAGGCGGGCGACGACATCCGGCCGAATGCCTTTCTGAAGCGCTTCGGCCCGCACGCCGTCGAGCCATGTCTGAAAGTCTCCCTTCGGATTGGCGTGCACGCTGCCGGAAAAAGACAGCGCTGTCAGGGCCAGACCGGCGAACAGAAATGGAAGACGAATCATATGCTTCAAATATTCACGGCAACGAGCGAAACAATTAAGTGCCACAGCGGCGCCCGACTCGCGACTCAATTGTCCGCGATCTTTCGGGGAGCGGGAAACAGCTCGTCGATCCGACCCAGTATCCGGTACGCAATCAATCCGATCCATTCGTGCCCTGCCCGGTTCATGGAGACCATGCCGCCCAATGGCCTGAACCCGGGCTGAAAGGAACCGGACCCGTCCGTGAAATAGTCGACCGGATACGGAACGACGTTCCATCCGGCCTTCCGAAAAACGCCGACGGCACGGGGCATGTGAAGCGCCGAAGTCACGAGGACCCATTTGCGTCCGATCGTTTCGCCCGCCAGTTCCCGACTGAACTCTGCGTTTTCGACCGTGTTCCTGGAATTTCTCTCGTAGAGGACACGCCCGTTTCCCATTCCCATGCGGGTAAAGAACACACGGGCAGCATCGGCCTCCTTGAGGCTCTGATCGGTCAGTGATCCGGAACCGCCCGTGAAAATCAGCCTGACATTTGGAAAGCGCCGCGCGAGGTACATAAATTCGGTAAAACGTTCACCGCCTGCTGAGAGCGCCGGCTGCCTGCGGGTCGCCGTTATGTGCTGGTTTATGGTGCCGCCGAGTACGATGATGCCGGCAATGTCGCCGGGAATATCCGGATTTCCGGGAAACCGGTTTTCGAGTTTCTCCGTCAGCCAGCCACCGATGGGCAGAATTGCGAAGAGCAGCATCGACACTGTCGCCACCAGAACGAGATTGCGCCCGAACCGCCGAAACCGGGTAAACAGCAGGATCGTTCCCAGGGTCACCAGAAAGACATAAATATTGACCGGGTTGGCGACGATCCAGAAAAGTTTTGAGGCAACGAACATGCTTGAAAGGCGACTGGTCCTGCGAGTTAATGCGATTATGGTCTGCGAATGCGATACGACCTATATCATTGCCCCACCGACAAGTAAGCGACTTTCCCCGAATGACGCAGGAAAACCGGTCCCTATCGGGGCGTAAGGAAAACGGCGGGTTCGAATGGAGCGCGCTTCAATCGCTTGCGCCTTATCTCTGGACCCGTGGCGGCACCGAAGCCAAGCTTCGCGTGGCCGCCGCCCTGGTTCTGCTGGCTGCTGCAAAAGTCGCGACCGTTTATATCCCTATCGTGTACGGCGAGATCGTCGATGCCTTCGGCGTCGGCAAAAACGAAGTGCTGGTGCTGCCCGTGGCCCTGATCATCGCATTCGGCGCGTTGCGGGTACTGTCGATAGCGTTCGCGGAGTTGCGGGACGCGGTGTTTACGAAGGTGGCGCAGCGGGCGATCCGCGATGTCGCGCTGCAGACGTTCCAGCACCTGCATGGTCTGGCGCTTCGGTATCATCTGGAACGTCAGACAGGCGGTCTGTCGCACGCAATCGAACGGGGCACCAAGGCAATCGACTTCCTGCTGCGGTTCATGCTGTTCAACATTCTGCCGACGTTGCTGGAAATCGCGCTGGTGTGCGGCATCCTGTGGGGGCTGTTCAGCTTCTGGTACGCCTTCGTCACGTTCGTCTCCATCGTCGTCTACATCGCCTATACGATGATCGTCACCGAATGGCGCCTGAAATGGCGGCGCGAGATGAACGAGACCGACCAGCGCGCCAACACCCGGGCGATCGACAGCCTGCTGAACTACGAAACGGTCAAGTATTTCGGTAACGAAAGTTTCGAGGCCGACCGCTACGATACGGCGCTGAAGCGTTACGAGCGGGCGTCGATCGTCAGTAAGGTCAGCCTGTCGCTGCTGAATATCGGCCAGGCCTTCATCATTGGAGTCGGGCTGACGATCATCGTCCTGATGGCCGGCCGCGACGTCGTCGCCGGGACGATGACCATCGGCGAATTCGTCATGGTGAATACTTATCTGATCCAGCTTTACATCCCGCTGAACTTTCTGGGATTCGTTTACCGCGAGATCAAGCAGTCGCTGATAGATATGGAAGCGCTGTTTTATCTACTGACCACCAATGCGGAGATCAGCGACCGCGACGATGCCGTCCCCCTGCCCCCGGGCGACGGGGCGGTCGAATTCGATGCCGTCTGCTTCGGCTACGATCCGCGCCGACGGGTACTGGATGAAGTCAGTTTCAGGGTCGAACCCGGACAGAAGGTCGCCATCGTGGGCCCCAGCGGCGCCGGAAAATCCACTGTGGGAAGACTGCTGTTCCGATTCTACGACGCCGACGAAGGCGCGGTCCGCATCGATGGCCAAGACGTCCGTAACATTCAACAGGCAAGCCTGCGCAGCGCTATCGGCGTGGTGCCGCAGGACTCGGTTCTGTTCAACGATACGATTTATTACAACATCGCCTATGGCCGGCCAGACGCGACGCCGGCCGAAATAGAGGAAGCCGCCAAGCTGGCCGCCATTCACGATTTCATCATGTCTTCGCCGGACGGCTATCAGACGCTGGTGGGCGAACGCGGACTGAAATTGTCAGGTGGCGAAAAGCAGCGCGTAGCGATTGCCCGGACGATCCTGAAAGGCCCGCGCATTCTGTTGTTCGACGAGGCGACCTCGGCGCTCGATACGCGGACCGAGCGGGAAATTCAATCCGCGTTGCAGCTTGTGTCGCGCGACCGGACGACACTGGTCATCGCCCATCGTCTTTCCACGGTGATCGACGCCGACGAGATCATCGTTTTGAGCGAAGGGCGCATCGCGGAACGCGGCGGCCACGGCGATCTGATCGCGCAGGACGGTATCTATGCGGCGATGTGGCGGGAACAGCAGGAAGCCGCCAAACGGGCCGAACTCTCCAGCGAGACCCTTTCGCCCGTCACCGAATAAAATCAGAGCGCGAGAGCTGCTTCGGTGCCCTGCCGGATCGCGCCGAGCGCGTCGAGACCGGCGGATTTCTCCGCCCCGCCGATGACCGTTGCTGGCACCCCGGCCGCCGTCAGATCGTTGTACAGCGCATTATCGGACTCCTGACCGGCACAGACGATGACCGTATCGGCAGGGATCAGCGCGTCTTCGCCGCCAATCGTGATGTGAAGACCGTCGCCGTCGATGCGGTTGTAAGTGGCGCCGGTGATATTGCGAACGCCGCGCGATTTGAGCTCGCTGCGCACTACCCAGCCGGTGGTCAGTCCCAGCGTTTTGCCTGGTCGCGATTCCGTCCGCTGCAGCATCGTCACCGTACGGGTCGGCGCCTCGCGGACCGGAGCCATCGTGCCGCCGGGCGCGGTGTGCGCTTTATCGATCCCCCAATGGGCGAGAAATTCGTCGATCGGCACGGGGAGTTGGGTGTGCGGGTTGGTGATGAATTCCGCAACGTCGAAACCGATGCCGCCGGAACCGATGATGGCGACCTTCTCGCCGACCGGTTTGCGTTTGAGCAGCGCGTCGATATAGCTGATCACGTTTTCTCGGTCCGCGCCCTCGACATCCAGTGCGCGCGGTGTGACGCCGGTTGAGACGATGACGTGATCGAATCCGCCGGACGACAGATCATCGGCGGTCGGGCGTGCATTCAGCCGGACGTCGACGCTCTCTTCCGCCAGCCGGGTGCGAAAGTATCGGATGGAGTCGTCGAAATCCTCCTTGCCGGGAATCCGCTTGGCGAGATTGAACTGCCCGCCGAGTTCGCCGCTGCCCTCGAACAGGGTAACCGCGTGTCCGCACTCGGCAGCGGTGAGCGCCGCCGACATGCCGGCGGGTCCCGCTCCGACGACTGCGAGTTTTTTCGGCGCCGCCGATTTCTTCCGCACGATATCCAGTTCGCGGCCCGCAAACGGGTTCACCAGACAGGACGAAGGCTTGTCCGCAAAGATGTAGTCGAGACAGGCCTGATTGCAGCCGATGCAGGTGTTGATCGCATCGCCCCTCCCCGCCTCGGCCTTGTTAGCAAAGTGCGGGTCGGCCAGCATCTGGCGACCGAGTGCGACAACATCCGCGTCGCCGTTGGCGAGAAGTTCTTCACCGGTTTCCGGCGTATTGATCCGGTTTGTCGCGGCCACGGGGATGTTGACGGCGTTTTTTATTCGCCGCGCCGCGTGCCGCCAGCCGCCGCGAGGGACCATATGAGCGATGGTCGGAATCCGTGCTTCGTGCCAGCCGATACCGGTGGTCAGAATATCGGCGCCGGCTTTCTCTATTTCCCGCGCCAGGATTTCGGTTTCGTCGCCGGTCAACCCGTCTTCAATCAGGTCGAGCGCGGAGATGCGGTAGAGGATGATGAAATCCCTGCCGACCCGTTCGCGGACGCGGCGAACGATTTCAATCGGAAAACGGATGCGGTTTTCGAACGAGCCGCCCCATTCGTCGGTCCGGTTGTTGGTGCGCGGCGCACAGAACGTGGTGATCAGATAACCTTCCGATCCCATGATCTCGACGCCGTCGAAGCCTGCGTCCTGCGCCAGCGCGGCGCAATTCACGTAGTCCTCGACGGTTTGTTCGACTTCGTCCGTCGTCAGCGCGTGCACCTCGCGCGGATTGATCGGCGACGGCAGGTCCGAGGGCCCCACCAGGTCGTCGACTTTCGCATAGCGACCGGCGTGGAGAATCTGCAGCGCGATCTTGCCACCGGCCGCATGCACGGCGTCCGGAATTTTCTTTTGTTCCTCGACCTGATCGGGCGCGTTCAGGTAATGGGCGCCGGCGTCCATCACGCCCTGCGGGTTCGGCGCGTAGCCGCCGGTGATGATCAGCGCCGCACCGCCTTTCGCCCGTTCCGCGTAAAACGCAGCGGCTCTGTCGGCTGCCTGGCCCATCAGTTCGAACCGCATATGCATCGATGCCATGAAAATGCGGTTCTTTAGCGTCGTGAAACCGAGATCGAGAGGCTCGAAAAGGTGCGGGTAGTTGCGGTTGGTCATTGTTATTCCGGGAGTCGGATTGCGAAGCGGCGGGAAGATATCACACGGATGGTGTTTTCAAAGCCTTGGGCCCGCAACGGCTTATGCGCCGGCCGCATGTCGTTACAAATGCTCAGACGGGAAAGTACGTGCCGAGCCAGTCTTTGAGGATGGAGATAATCCGGGGATTGCCTTCGCCGAACATGAAATGATCGACATCGGCGACCAGATGCAGATCGGTCGGTTGGCCGGCGCGCTTGAACATTTCGATCGACTGTTCCGTCGGCGTGACAGAATCTTCCGAGCTATGCAGTAACAGCAACGGCCGCGGCGCGATCTGCCCGACAACGTCATCGGCCTTGAACTCGTACATACTGATCGCCGTATCCGCCGGGAACATCATCACCGAACCGGGGGCGAGGTTTCGGCGCAGATGTTCCGGGATGGGCACGATCTCGTAGCGCGGCACCATCAGCGGTTCGCCGGTCTCCTCGCGGTGTTTGCGGCCGCGTGTCATCATGTCGGTGAACGCGGACCAGGCTTCGTCGCCGACATGCTGCCCGCGGAACTTGCGTTCGCCGTCGCCCCAGCCGCCCGAGGAAATTGCAGCGCCCACGCGTTCGTCGACCCCGGCGGTGTAGACGGTCACGGCAGCGCCGAAACTGGAACCGATCAGCCCGATTCGGCCGGCATCGACCTCATCGAGACCCTGCATGAATGTGATCGCGTTTTTCGTATCCTCTACCTGTTCGAGGCAGTTTATGTGGTTTCGTTCGCCCTCGCTGTCGCCACAGCTCCGCATATCGAAGCGCAGCGTCACGTATCCCCAATTGGCGAACTCCCGTGCCGGCCATATGCAGCTTGGGCTCTCCTTGTTGCTCCCGAACCCATGGAGTACGAGGATCGCGGGCCTTTTCTCACCCTGTTTTAGTCCATCTGGGATATTGACGATGCCCTCGAGTTTCAGTCCGTCGGACTCAAATTGAATGCGTGTTTCCATAGGAACGTTCCTTCTCTGATTGGGAGCTTGGCAGCGTATGGTTTTGGGATATGATGAGCTGATAACCGCTGGGAGATAGAACATAAACCAAGCGGAGTTATAGGGAGAAGACGAAATGCAGCCTTGGGTAAAGGCGACGTGGCGGGCCTTGGCTGCCCTAATGACGTTTGCGGCACTGCTCTGGAATATCGATCTGCCGCAGCTTCTCGGTTTCGCCCCCGTGAACGAACAGTATTACGCGTTCATCATGGCGCTTGCACTCGCCGTGGTATTTCTGTCCGTGCGGATCAACCGCTCGGAAGACGGGCGCGCCCCTTGGTACGATCTCGTGCTCGCCGGAGCGTCGATCATCGTCTTATTCTATGTCGCGGCGCATTTCATTTACCTGAAAGACGTGCACTACGCCGGCAGCACGGATCTTGCGATCGGGATCGGTGCGATCTTGACGGTTCTAATTCTCGATGGTCTGAGGCGTTCTGCAGGCTACGTGATGCTGATCGTTGCCGGCATTTTCGTCATTTACGCTCCGTTTGGTCATCTCGTCCCCGGACAACTCGTGGGTTCCAAAGTGGAACTCTGGAAATTCTTTACCAACATGGCTTTTAATCCCAATGCCCTGTTCGGAATTCCACTGCAAGTCGGCACCACCATTGTCATCATGTTCATCCTGTTCGGCCAGGTGCTAATGAAGGCGGGCGGAGGTCAATTCTTCACCGATATTGCCATGGCCACGGTGGGGCGCCGGCGTGGAGGTGCGGCGAAGATATCGGTCGTTGCTTCGGGACTGTTCGGCACTATTTCCGGCACCGCGGTTTCGAACGTGGTCACGACTGGTATCATAACAATCCCATTGATGCAGAAGGCGGGATATCGCGCTACGCATGCGGGGGCGATAGAAGCGATCGCCTCGACAGGTGGTCAGTTCATGCCGCCGATCATGGGTGCTGCGGCATTTCTGATGGCGGAAATGCTCGAAGTTCCCTACTCGGAAATCGTGATCGCAGCCATTGTCCCTTCGCTGCTCTACTACTTCGCGGTCTTCGTGCAGGTCGACCTGGTGGCGGCAAAGGAAAACATTACCTTCGTGGAAGTAAAAATGCCGCGGGCCATGGCTGTTCTGCGGGATGGCTGGCACTTCATCCTTCCCTTCGGGGTTCTGATTTACACGCTTTTCGAACTCAACCTGCCACCGGAAAAAGCGGCGATTTATTCAACTGCGACCCTCGTCATTTCCTTGTTTAAGGAGTACCGGGGAGAAAAACTACGTTTGTCGGATCTCTATGGCGTGTTTGCCGATACCGGTCGAGTCGTCATCGAACTGCTGATGATCGTTTCCACAGCGGGATTCGTCATCGGAATTCTAAACCTGACGGGGCTGGGCTTCGCCCTGACATTCTCTCTGGTCGGGCTTGCGGGAGATAGCATGCTGGTGCTGCTGCTGATTGCCGCGGTGATCTGCATCGTTCTAGGCATGGGCATGCCTACACTCGCCATCTACGTACTGCTTGGAGCGCTGATCGCGCCGGCCATCGTCGAGGCCGGCGTTGAGGATATACCCGCGCATCTGTTCATTCTGTATTTCGGGATGATGTCGATGATCACGCCGCCGATAGCGTTGGCAGCGTTCGCGGCTTCAACGCTTACCAAGGCCGATCCGATGGCGACCGGTTTTGCCGCCATGAAGTTCGGGTGGACGGCCTATCTGGTACCGTTCCTATTCGTATTTTCGCCGACGCTAATCCTTTTCGGGGAGCCGGCGGACATCGCCATCGATGTGACGACCGTAGTTATCGGCACCTATTACGGGTCCATTGCGGTCGTGGGCTATTTTGTTCGAAACCTGAATTTTGCAATGCGGACAATTCTTGGTGTGGCCGGTCTCGCGGCGATGTGTCCTCACGGTCTATTTGACGGCGCGCCGATGGCAATCGTCGCCGGCGTCGCAGTCGGCGCGATCCTCCTAGGGTTCGAGTTTATGACAGGTCGAAAGTCATCAAAGGCAGAAACGTCTTGACCCTGTACGTAGGTGCAAAGAGTATATCGGAATGACTATGAAACTAGATAACAAACAGGGAGAAAATTCATGAAATCGCTTACTTATGCCGCGGTGCTGGCAGGTTCCTTAGCTTATGTGGGCGCTGCCGCGGCACAGGTGGCCGTGTTCGCCACGAACCCGCAAGGCAGCCTCGGATACCGGACTGGCATCGCGGTGGCCAAAACCGTGACCGCGAAAGCCGATGGCGTGACGGGCCGGCCGCAGCCTATGGGAGGGTCGACAACCTATATTCCGATCGTGAACCGTGGCGAAGTCGGTTTCGGGTTTTCTAACGGCCTCGAGACCTACTTCGCCTATAACGGAACCGGCACGTTCGAAGGCAGGGCCCAGTCCAATCTTCGGATGGTAGGCCGCATGTTCCCTCTGCGCACCGGCATCGTGGCCCGCGCCGACCTGGGCGCTACGTCGATCCACGACTTGAAGAAGCTCGAAGGCAAGCGGATCACTTCCAAGTATACATCGCTCAGCATCATCGAGATCTTTATTAAGGGCGCCCTCGCCAATGGCAACACGGACTACTCTAAGTTCAAGAAAGTGCCGGTGTCGGGATTTGCGAAGGGCATGTTCGCGCTCGGTGAAGGCAAAACGGACATTTCCTGGATCAGTCTTGGGTCCGGTGCGGGCCGTAAGGTCAACACCCAGCTGCGGAGCAGCGGCGGCTTCGTCTATCTGGACATGGACACCTCCCCGGCGGCCACGAAGCGGTTCAGCGATATTATGCCGGCTGCAAAGATCGTCCTGGAGTCGAACACTAAGATGCCCGGCATCAAGAAGCCGACCAATATCGTCGAGATCGACTATGTCCTGTTCACTCACAAGGGCATGGACAACGAGCTGGTCTACAAGGTTACGAAGGCACTGGCGACCAACAAGGCGCATCTCGCCAAATCCATGGGGGCGTTCAACCGCCTGAAGCCGGAAACCTTCGCCGAACCGGACATGGCCCCGTATCACCCGGGCGCCCTGAAGGCGATCAAGGAACTCGGTCTGAAGATCGGCAGCTAATCTCTGGCTGTGCGTTTTTGATTATCTTTTTTGAAAATTAGAAAAAGTTTGTCTTTTTTGCGAATAACAAAATTTCTTCAGACTTTAGGTTTAATAAGGGCCTTCCCGTATTTATGTCCGCGTCAAAATCCTTATCATATGACAATCCTCGGTAAATCATAAAGTCCGCAATGACCCCGCAAGTGGAATTCGCAACGAGAACTGCTGATCGTCATCGAGGGTATTCTCTGTTCAAAATTGCAATAACATTTTCGAGAGAGTGACCTTCCCTCTCCAATCCTCTTTGACGCCAGTCTCGAATGCATTGGATGCACATGAAGACCCACTCAAATCCATCTTTTTTCTCGCCGAGAATAATCCAGCGCCCCTTTTGTTCATCTGCGCTTGACCGGCACTCGTGACACAACGTCATGTTCTGTTTCAATTCAAGTCGATTTGATGGTCTTTGAGATCCTGCAAACGCACATACTCGAGTGTCTTGATATTGGTCGAGGTAATTTTGACGCGAGGTGCGCACCCTGCTCGACGTGCTTCTTCCCAGCGCACGGCGCAAAGGCACCAGCAGTCTCCATTCTTTAAACCTTTGAACCCATATTCTGGTCGAGGTGTAACCAAATCATTTCCCTTACTCATAGAGAACTCAAGGAATCGGTCATCTACGACAGCGCATATTGTGTGCGTACCCACATCACCATCGCCCGTGTTACAGCATCCGTCTCTAAAATAACCGGTAATTGGGTCTGTTCCGCACACTTCCAAGATTGTCCCAAGAACGTTTTTTTGAGTTTTTGGCATTAAACACCCTCTTGGTCGCCCAAAACTAAAAGGCAGAGTTATGTCGTGAAAAGGGTCTCTGTGCGCATCTACAACGCGCATCCTCTACCCCGCTGTAGTTAGATCTTGGTGAGTAAGATGCTCAAGCACGAACGGTTCCCAGACTTGGGAAATGTTCAGATAAGTGAGAATTAAGGTGACCGCAAAAAAAACGAGCAGCACCGCATAGGCAGCGAATAACTCGTGGAAAATCATCTTCAACCAATTCATGTGTCAGTTACGCAATAAAAATCGTCCGAGATCACGCATTCCTCATACACCATAATGCCTCCTTCGCCGGTTCGGCGGTTGGGTATCTAATACCGAAATGGTGTCAGAAGATCCGAGTTCAGTACATTGCAGAATTAAACCCACTCGACACATCATTCAGATACCTTTTCTTGAGCATTAAAAAGGTTTGGTCTCAGATAACAAAAGACCTCGATCAATTGAATGACCGAGGTCTTGTTTCTCCAAACAGGATGAAGAGTGGTTATGCGGGGGGTGCCAGGGGAGTGAGCGAATATGGAATGTGTTCTATCACATAATCCTCAGTGAGTTTCTGGAAGTCCGGATCTTCCATCATTGCTGCCATCGCTTGCATATCCACGTTGAACAGGGTGACCAGAGCGGTTGCATCATCCGCTTTTCCAACAAGGGTCCTACTCTCATCACAAATCTTTGATCGGTTCTCCGCGTCATTAACAAACAATTCATGCCACGCTTCGTATGAGGACTTCAGTTTGACAATTAGGTGAATATCCATCGTTTCATCCATTTAAGTTTCATCACTCTACACCGTAATACAAATTGGACTGGACAATGAAAAGGAAAGACCCTGCAAACTTGGGGGTAAACAGGGTCTTCTCCGCATCCATGTCCGCGAGACAATCCTTATCGCATCAGGAAGTCCGCAATCACCCCGCAAGTGGAATTCACTATTTCGTAATTCCCCTTTCATCAATATTTTCCGAACAGGAAATTTTGTTTCGATACCGTTTGATGGCACCTCATGCACGAATTTTCTTTTTTCTGGACTCTCTGTTCCTCATATTTCACTTCAAAAAATTGCGGTTTATCATTGTCATTTTCGAATAACATAACAAAAATATCATTCACGAACACCTGACCTTTAAAATCCAAATAAAACGACTCTTTATATAAATTCCTGGTTCTTTTTACGATATAAAACCCTTGCATGCCCATAGTTACTCGCCGGCGCATAAAACCAATTAGTCTTCTTTTCGATTGAATAATTAGGATAATTTTTTTTGATAAACTTTTTTAAAAAAATTAATTCATTATCTCTCCTCAAGTTTGAGCATTTAACTGCTTTCTCAATGTGATGTTTTTTTATTATTTGATCTAAAATCTTCCAACTACTGAATGAATTTCCTTCTTCACTCTTTATCGTGCGGACTTCGGTTCCTATTTCCGGGATCGTGCATGTTTGACCCCACGCCCATGAAGGTAAAATAAAAAAAATCGCGGCAAGAACACCGCGATTTAATCTATGTGTAAAAAAGGACGTGAGTGACCTCAAAAGTGTTTACAACCAATCTGGTTTAGATGGCGCAGTCACTTTAGCGTCGTCGGCGATTTTTATCATCTTGTCATAAATACCTGAAGCATAATCATAAAATTCATGACGTGCCATTTTCCACGATTTATCCGCTGTCTTTTTAAAATCTCCCTTCAACGCGGTGAGAGATTGGTAGTGTGCAGAAGATTTGTCGACTTTTGACATTACGAATTCAATATCACCGTTAAACGTAGCGATCGTTCTATTAACTCCTGCTTGCGCGGGTTGCGCAAGGATTACAAACGACGCAAATAGTAACGTGTATATGATACGCATCTTTCTCTCCTGATTCAGTAGGGGAATTAAGGAGAAACAATGCTGGCACATCAAAAGCACAGAATCAAAGGAAATGATCCTGCAATTTGGGGGTAAACAGGGTCTTTTCCGTTTTCATGTCCGCGAGACAATCCTTATCGCATCAGGAAGTCCGCAAGGTTTAGAAACGCCCAAGGGTGACTGTTCCTCTAGAAATAGCATTCTTGTTGGCGTCTAACGCGTAAATATTTACCCGATACAAATGGTACCTACCTCCAGAGCACGGTCCGAGATAGTCACTCGATCCACAACCTGAACAGTGATGCCCATTACCTTCGATAATATTTTTAGGCAATGAAGTCCCGGAGAAAGATGGAATCTCAATGACCTTCTGCTTTCCGCTCAATTTTAACAATAAGTTTCCATGCCCTCCTTCTTGACCGAAATAATCATCAGTAAACATCAAGCGCAAAAACACGGCGTTTTCTGGAATTTCACTCACCCGAAGAGGGGGAAAGATCGTCTCCACCCCCTCGGTACGCGCATCTGCCTTTTAAAGGGACATCTCCTTTGCCATTCTTCCATTCTGGGTCTGTATGAACGATCTTCAACTCAGACGAATGCGCACCAGAGACAGGCGTCAGAAAAAAACATGCTAATAAAATAGCAATATAAAATTTCCCCATAATGCTCTCCCTACAATTCAGCGGTCAGGTTTCTCATATTGAGATTCTGCCAGGTCTTTGGGATCGGTAAACCGCCGAGTAAGAACCACTCGACAGAACACCCAGGCACCTTTTTTCAAATCTTTTAATCGGAACGTAAAAACCCCTGACTCAAGGGAAATCAGGAGGTTTCTGGTCGGTGATGTCGGAAAAATATCCGGGGATGACCTCGAATAACTATGTAACTTGGAATTAATTAAACTCCCTAACCGCACTCCCCTCTCCCAATACGGTATCGCGGTCCTGAGCGAGTGCCTTCACGGTAATTTCGTAGGAATGAGTGGTGGGGGGACAGGGTCCTTTGAAAGTTCCTCCCGGATGGTCGTTTAACGCGTCTTCTAAAATTATATTACTGCCTGAATAGGGGATGGTCCCGCCGCCATGATCATTACCGTTGCTAAGATCAGTCATTGTGACGCGAAGGAATTTCGTTTCGGGTGGAAGATTTCCTAACATGATCTTCGGAGAAATATATTTACAATAGTGGTCGCTTTTGAATTGAAATTTAACAATAAGAGTTTTTGCTTCTCCAGCATTTGCATAGTTCAACGTTGTCAACGTCAAGGAAATTATGGTTGCCATGAGATAGGCAAGTAAAACTTTCATTTGTCTCTCCCTACAATTTCAGCGGTCAGGTTTCTCATATTGAAATTGTGTCAGGTGTTTTGGGTTCGGTAAACTGCAGAATTAGACGCACTCGACACATCGGGTGGATACCTTTTTTCAAACCTTTTTAATCGGAACGTAAAACCCCCCTGACCCAAGGAAAATCAGGGGTTTTTTGATCGGTAATGTCCGTGGGATGTCCGAGGTGTACTCGTTATCCCTTTCACACGGGTAAGACAGTGATATCTGACGTATCAGACGAACATGTACCTAGATGTATCCTCGGGATTGGTACGAATGTTGGTGATGAAGTGTGCGATTGCTTTTCTCATCAGGTCTGACTCGTTGATCTGATACTCGTCACAGATTTCAGTCATGTCTTCCTTGAGTGCAAGGGGCATCCGTAGGCAAGTCTGGTAAGGGTGTTTCGTCATGAGCAATTCCTTTCATCATTCTGAATTCTGGAGATCACTCGGTTCACCGTATCCAGTATTCTTTTCTTTTTAGGTTTTTGAGTCAGAGGTTTGGACTTCAGACCCCATAGAGGTTTGAGGTCTGGTTCCTGTTGGTCATTCTTCATTGGGTCATCTCTTGGGTCCGACTAGATACTCAATCGTTGATTCAATTTATCTGAACGACCCTACACAGGTACTTATGCGATAAGTCCCTCTCTCGGTTACGTCATTTTGAAATAAAATCAGATTTAAGGTGTATGAGGTTGGATGCTTGACGATGAAGAGCACCAGGTCCATCGAACTCTGACCAGTCAGGGGCAAGGTCATCCAAACCATCGCCGTGACGCAACCTGTAGATCACCTGCTTGAGGGTATTGGCAGTCAGTTTGCCGCCATGTTTGTTGGTATCACCCTGCTGGTTCATGACCACTGCCAGGGTTCCCAGATTTTCTATATCCACTCCGTATGAGTGCCTACCCGTTCCCTGCGTGACCAGAATGTCGGTCATGCGACTAAATAGTTTGTGATCGTGGGATATCGTTTCCTTTTTCATTGTTTGTCCTTTCGATTGGGAGGGTGCTCAATCGCACCCTTCCCTCTCTCTATTTAGACAAACGCATCCCCTCGAAATGACGGGACAAGGAAATAAATTTGATGGTTATGCATCGATGCCCTGAATGGTTACCCAGGCACCCTCTAGGATCTCTATAGCGCGTCATACAGAAGGGTCGAGTGTAATAGAGGACCTGATAACCTTCTGAAAAAACCTCTCTCAGGATGCGACTATCACCGCCCTACCCCGAAGAAAACACGCACTTAGTACCTTCCATCCTCGGAAAAGATCGGTATGTTCTGCGCTGCCGGAGAGGTGCCTGAGTGGTTTAAAGGACTGGTCTTGAAAACCAGCGTACGTGCAAGCGTACCGTGGGTTCGAATCCCACCCTCTCCGCCATGACTGACCAACACACTGACCAACAGTGACAATTAAACCAATATAAACAAAGGGTTAATATCCCATTCACTGGTCTTGAAAACCAGCAGGCGTGCAAGCGTCTCGGGAGTTCGAATCTCCCCTCCTCCGCCATCCGCCTTCGTGCGCCAGAACAATACGTTGGAGAATCGGGATGTTGAAACCCATCAGGAGAGTTGTGACTGGTCACGACGAAAACGGCAAAGCAGTTGTCGTATCGGACGGCCCTGCGCCCAATGTCGTCACCTCCGAGCACCGACCCGGCGGGCGTACCAATATCTGGCGCACCACATCCATGCCGGCCTGTTACGGCGGCGACCGGGACGAAGCGGCCGAAGACGTGAAATTTACCCTGGAACCGGTTTCCGGCGGCACCAATTTCCGAATTTCCGAATATCCGCCCGAATCCGAGAGCGACCGGGTGGACAGCGCGAAAGCGTTCGGCGAAGTCGGCGCGGCGCATAAACTGGTTGACGGCGCGCGCCATCCTTTCATGCACAGCACCGATACGGTCGATTACGCGATTGTGCTGGAAGGGGAAATTACCATGTTGCTGGACGACGAGGATGTCGTTCTCCAGGCAGGTGACGTAATCATCCAGCGGGGTACGAATCATTGCTGGGCGAACCGGTCCGACAAGCTGGCCCGGATGGCCTTCATCCTGATCGACGGGGTCGACGAGAACGGCAACAAACGGGGCTGAACTTCTGGCCCTTCTGCACGTTCGGCCTATTATATGTTGACCTGCCAGGCACCGTTGACGTGGAGACTCTGACCGCTGACGAAGCGCGCGCCAGGTCCGCACAGGTACCGTACCATCGACGCGACTTCCTCGGGCTCGCCGGGGCGGCCCATGGGGACGGGGCGCGTGGCGTAAAGCGGCGGAATCGGGCCGCCGGCGCGGGTCGTGTTTATCAGTGCGGGGATTACTGTATTTACCGTTATCCCGTGAGGCGCCAACTCGGGCGCGAGAGAGCCAGTCATACCGCAGAGCCCGGCTTTGGCGGCGGCGACATGGGCGCGCTCCGGAAAACCTGCATGACTGGCCACGCCGCCGATATTGACGATGGAGGCCATGTCGCTTTTCTTAAGGTGCGGCAGCGCTGCCTGGGTGCACAGCAACGCGCTGTCGAGCGTCGAGGCCAGCACTTGGTGAAACCGGGTCAGGGTGAGTTCCTCGAACGGCACCTCGCCGCGTTCGGAAACGTTGTTCACCAGAATATCGAGACGGCCGAAAGCCGACACGGCGGCGTCGATCATCGCGCCCGTAACGTCCGGCTGCGTGACGTCGCCCATATGGATGATGGCCCGTGCGCCCAGCGATTCGACGTCGCGCGCTGTTTGTTCCGCCTCCGCCCTGGAGGTGCGGGCGTTGATAAGAACATCGGCGCCGCCGGCGGCGAGATCGAGTGCAATCGCGCGGCCGATGTTCCTGGCGCTGCCAGTCACGACGGCGGCGCGTCCATTCAGTTCGGGAAGGTGTGTCAGGCATGGCGAAAGTCTCGTATCCCGGATAGATTTAGGTCAAGTAAAAATCGAACGGACCCCGGCGGGCGCAGAGTGAAGGGCCCGCGGGGCGCAGATCATCGGGGAAAGAAAATGGCCGACAAACAGGCAGAAAAAACCGTGTACGTTTCTCATCCGGCAAGCGGTCTTGCCCGGTCGAATTTTCCGCTTGAGACGCATGTATCCGGCGACCGGATCGTGCGTTCCCTGCCCTTTCACATCCCCGAAGACACCCGGCTTTACGAAATCAAGACGACCAGCCGGGGCACGTATTCCCGCCCGCGCAAGGAAGTGCAGATGCCGCTGGCCATAGCGCACAAGCAGCGGGTGCATTCCGAAAACCGGGTGCGTTATCCGATGGTTCGCGAGGACTGGAGCCCGGAAAATCCCAACCCCTCAATGCGGGGCATCAGCGGTTACAGGCGCATCAGCTGGGACGAGGCGACCGACATCGTCGCTGGCGAACTGAAGCGCATTCACGCAACCTACGGATCGATGGAGCCGGTGTTCGTGCAGGCGGACGGTCACGGCCATTCCGGGTATATGCAGTCGCTGCATTTCTGGGGCCATTACCTGTTCGACATGATCCAGAAGCATCTCGATTGGGGCTGGTGGACCCAGCAGGTGCGAAACCCCGACAGCTGGGAGGGTTACTACTGGGGCGCCAAGCATGTCTGGGGTTTTAACGGGAGCCTTGGCGAGCCCTATCAGGACGCTGTCTGGGACGATGTGTTGGAAAACGCCGAGATGGTGATCTTTTCCGGGTGCGATCCGGAGGCGACGGGCCTCGGCATGTCCGGGGGGATCGCGCTGGAAATGCCGAAATGGCTGAAAAAGGCGGGTGTAAAGATCGTCTCGATCTCGCCGGATCTCAATTATGCCTCGGCGGTACACGCCGACACGTGGATACCGATCAAACCCAACACGGACGCGGCGCTTTATCTGGCGGTCGCCCATACCTGGATTGCGGAGGACGCGTATGACAAAGCGTATGTCGCCAGCCATACGATCGGCTTCGATGCTTTCCGGGCGCATGTTCTGGGTGAAGACGACGGAATCGAAAAGACACCAAATTGGGGCGAGGAAATGACCGGCGTGCCGGCGCATACCATCAAGGCGCTGGCGCGCGAATGGGCGCGGAAGAAAACCACGCTTTCCGTTTATTTCGGCGGGCCCAAGGTGCGGGGCACGCTATCGCATCTGGCGGCGCGGATGGAGGCCTATGTTCTTGCCATGCAGGGTATCGGTTCGCCGGGGCGGCAGTTCCTGCGCATCGGTGCGCCGTCTTTCTACAAGAAAGACCTGGCGCAGGTGCCGCGCTATCCGGAGGTCGATTTCAAGGGCCTGGCATTGAACCCGATGATCGAATACGCCATCGGTCACGCCCCCGTGTCGCCGTCCTTCGTGCCGCGCACGCTGGCCGCCGAAGCGATCCTGAACGACCGGGTCGAATGGAAAAGCACCACCTCGGCGCTCGCCAAGACGGAAGATCAGTTCACCACTTACCAGTTCCCGCCGTCGCCGGATCACCCCGGCATCCGCATGGTATGGAACGAAAACGGCAGCCAGCCGGGTAGCTGGGGCAATGGCTGGAAATGGCTCAACGCGCTGCGAAGCCCTCAGATCGAATGCGTCGTTGGCGTTCACCCCTGGCTCGAGAACGATCTCGGCTTTTCCGATCTTATTCTGCCGGCCCAGACCACATACGAGCATAACGATCTCGTCATCGTGCAGCGCAGCGATATCCTGGGCATGTTCTATCAGGATCAGGCGATCGATCCGGTCGGCGATTCACTGAGCGATTTCGAGATTCACCGTCAGATCGGCCTGAAGCTGGGCCTGGACGAGGCGTTCCCCCCGGCCGAGGACTGGCTGAAGAAGGCCTACGAGGGCACGATCGCCTGCAGCAAACACGGCATAAGCTGGGACGACTTCAAGGATCGCAAATACGTTATTTACGACAGCCCGACCTGGGAGGAATGGGTCGATATCAAAAACGAAAACGGATTTTCGGAACGCGGCGGCGGCATGTCGCGGTTCTGGGAGACGGGTGAAGGGCTGGAAACGCCATCGGGTAAGATCGAGTTCGTGTCGTCCCTGATTTCCGGACACGATCCGGACAACAAGGAACGTCCGCCAGTGGCAAAATGGTTGTCTCACGAAGAATCGCCGGACCGCCCCAAAGCGCGGGAGTATCCGCTGATCGTGATGTCGAACCATGCGCGCTACCGGTTTCACGTCCAGGGAGACGACATTCCCTGGATACAGGAGCTCCAGAAGGTCGAGGGCGCGGACGGATACCGTTACGAGGCATGCTGGATCAACCCCGCAGACGCTGGCGCCAGAGGCATCGCAAACGGCGACGTGCTCAAGGTATACAACGACCGCGGCGCCGTGCTGGTCGGCGCGTTCGTGACCGAACGGATCATCGCCGGTGCGATCTCGGTCGATCACGGCGCCAAGATGGATATCGTCGCCCTGAACAACGAACAGGTCGACCGCGGCGGCTCCATCAACCTGATCTCGCCCACGCCACAGGAAAAATACGGCGATGGCGAGATCAAGATTCCGGAAATGAACGTCACCGGATTTCTCGCCCAGGTCGAGAAAATAGATCCGGCGGATATCAACCCCGGCACAATGAGCGTAGCGGCAACATCCGCCGCGGGAGGCAATTGAAGATGGCAAACAGGGAATTTCTCGTCGATGTCGGTAAATGCACGGGTTGCAACCTGTGTACCGTGTCGTGCAAGGATGAGCATGTCGAAAACAGCTATGCGCCGTGGTCGGCGCCACAACCGGAGACGGGGCAGTTCTGGGTAGACGTCAAAGCGCTTGAACGGGGGACGCTACCGCGCGTGCGGGTCTCCTATATGCCGACATTCTGTCAGCATTGTGCGGATGCGCCGTGTATTCCGGCCTGCCCTGACGATGCGATCAAGACGCGAGACGACGGCCTGGTCTGGATCGACCCAAAGGCATGCACGGGATGCGGAAAGTGCGGACCCGCCTGCCCTTATGACGTGATCTTCTTCAATGAGGACGCCAACATCGCGCAGAAATGCACAGGCTGTGCGCACCGCGTTGACGAGGGACTGTTGCCGCGTTGCGTCGAAGCGTGTCCGCACGAGGCGATCCTGTTCGGCGACGAGGGTGCGTTTCAGGGCGAAGGCAGCGAAATTCTAAAACCGGAGCATAACGCGGCGCCTCGCGTAATGTGGAGGGAACTGCCGAGGCCATGGATCGCCGGCAGTGTCATCGACGGCGAGCGGGACGAAGTGATCGTCAATGCCACGGTCACGGTCCGACACCAGGAAGACGACGAAACGCATGACGCGCTGACTGACGAATTTGGGGACTTCTACGTCAGAAACCTGGACACCGGTCGGTCCTATCGCGTCGAAATCTCGGCGGACGGCTACGAAAGCGTCAAGCGGGACGTAACTGCGGCGGCCGATCTGGATATCGGGATTGTGGCGCTGAGCCCCAAGTAAGTTCGGGTGACGCGGGAAATCTAAATCGACGCCGCGGCTGCCTCCGCGTCCGGCACCACGTCGTAGGCATAAAGATGCTTGCGGAACTCCGCGTGGGCGGCCAGTTCCGCATCCCGCTTATTCAGATCTGCATAGCCAAGCATTGAGTCCGAGCGAAGTCCGTTTACTCTGGCGCCTAACACAATTTCTGATACACGCTTTCTTCGTAGTTTTTCGTAAGCTGCGAGAGCAGCAGGCGCGTCTTCTGTATCTATCTTGGACAGGAATATCGACAGGGCCATGCCATCTTCCATTGCTTGGTTGGCACCCTGACCTAGATGAGGCAGCATTGGATGCGCCGCGTCACCCAATAAAGCCAGACGACCGATGGTCCAAGCCGGCATTGGTTCACGGTCGTAGAGGGCCCAGCGGAACGTTTGGTCTACCTCCGCAAGCACGCTCCCAATTCGCGGATCCCAGCCTTCAAATTCGGCGCGCAGGGTGTCAGGGTCGCCAGGCGCGGACCATGACTCTTCCATTTCTTCATCAGCCGGCACGAAACCGACATAGTTGATCATCTCGCCATGCCGGACAGGAAACACCATGAAATGTTTAGAAGGTCCAGCCCACATCTGCCAGCGATCCAACGGCCAGTCGGGTAACCTGCCGCTGTGAACTAGACCCCGATAACTAATCACGCCGTGGAATACCGGTTTCGACGGGGGGTAGACATGTGGCCGCAGTTTGGAATGAATTCCGTCAGCGGCGATCACTACATCGGCTTCTATCTGCTCTCCAGTGGAGAACGTAACCCTAGCCTTATTAACATCTTGTTCGAAATCGGTAGCATAGTAACCGCAATGCACCACGTCCTCAGGTAGGCCTCCAGCAAGCAGTTCGATCATGTCAGCGCGATGCATCCCGTATGTCGCGTTCCATCCGTTGGCATCCTTGGTTTGAACCGGGGCAATAGGAGTGCCGTCATGGCGCAGGTATTGCGACCCCTCTCCTACCAGTGCACCAAATTTTTCAACTTCGGCGCCAAGTCCAACGCGCTGTAGTTGTCGTACGCTATTCGGCGTCAAAAAAAATCCTGCTCCAATTTCACCGAGTTCGGGCGCTTGTTCGTAAACAGCGACTTCCAATCCTTGTGCAATCAGTGCATTGGCGGCGAAAAGCCCTCCAATACCACCGCCGATAATGGTGACGCTAAGTGGTGGACGAGACATTACTGCGTGCTCCCAGCAAGGATTTATCAGGCGCCATCAGGACAGGCTTTTTGGAGAATAGGTCGCGTATTTCGGCTAGGCAAAATATTTGTACTGTGAGGTCAAGCCAGCACATCGACGAGTTAGGCCAGTTTAGATTAGTTCGTCACTAACTGGACGAATGTCCGGTTCAGTGCTGCAACGGGGGCGGCGTCCTAGATATTGGCAAGTTTTTTTGAGAGTTTTTTTCACCCGTTTTCAATATTGCTAGGCTGAGTATCGGCTGTCCATTCCGAGGCATTCAGGAGTAGAGGCGATAGAAACACCAATCAATAAGTGTCAGCGAAAAAAATAGTGGGTGATTTACGAGAGTGTGAAGTCTTAAAACGTGCTGGATTGCGGTACCTTGTGGTAATGATAAAACACTGAAAAATCACATGATTTGGTTTCACGGTGTGAGATCTGATTTAAATCAGATGACCAAATCTTTCCAATACACTTTCTCGTCCAGACGTGTATGTTCTGCAAACGTCGCGAAGTCGTTGATGCTAGATCGTGATATCCGCCTGGAGCGGTTAGCCTATTTATCTATCCCGGCAATGTGTACGTTTTTCGAAGGGCAGTCTGCAGAGTGTGGATCCCAGTTTAATTGTCGCGAAAGGACAGAAAATGGCTAAAGGTACTGTAAAGTGGTTTAACCCCACGAAAGGTTTTGGATTTATCGAGCCGGAGGACGGCTCTAAAGACGCATTCGTCCATATCAGCGCTGTGGAACGTTCAGGCCTTTCCGGACTGAACGAAGGCCAGAAGGTATCCTTCGACCTCGTTCCTGGACGTGACGGCAAGATGGCTGCCGAGAACCTGGTCGCCGAAGACTAAGAAATACAGGGCGGCCTTGGGCCGCCCTTTTTTCTGTTTACCCATTTAATGCCGTCCAACTGGAGAGCGTTTTGCCCAGAAAACCTAATTATCGTTTCGAACGCCAGGAACGGGAGCGCAAGAAAGCCGAGAAAAAGGCCGCCCGTGCAGCTGCGAAGGCGGAAAAGAAGTGCGACTTGAATCCCGATGAGGAGAACCGCGAGGCTGCAGAGCCCGAGACGGAAGCGTAAAAGCACTATCCTCATCTTTTTTTCAGAATAAAAGTGATCCGACGCATCGTCAAATTAGCCTGATATTACCGTCGCGTCTTCTTCCCATACGTCATAATGGCAGGTATCCACCAAGGTTCCTAAATGCCCCTTTCTTGGCGACTTTAGGTGGGACAGATAGATAGCGGGTGCAGTACAGAACTCTAATCACTTCGACAGTGAGGGAAAACGTTAGAAATACAGCGTTCGACGTCGATACCGGTGACGCAGTCTCACCGTCTCCGTCGGGACAGCAGAAATTCCCAAACCTCACAAAATAACGATCGTGGAAGACGGCCGTTTAGCTTTTGTACTGCCATACGGTGACAAGGGGTAAGACCCAAAAAAACCGGACCACCGGACTGACAGTCGTCAGCCTATCGGATTTTAGCTTTCCCCGGTATGTCAATCTCGGTCTCTGCAAAGGGTCGCATGCGTTGATGATGGATGTCGACAAGTTGAGATGACTTAGTGTCTGTCCGACCCGGTGCGTGCTACTTGTAATTCGGGTATCCGAGAGATGGAGGAAACCATCCATCTTAGCGTTCCTCGGTATTTTTTGGCTTCGACGCCGGACGGCGTAACGGTTCATTTTCAGTGATAGAGAGGCGGTGTGTGAACCTGACTTATTTTTTGCCCCATGTTCGCTGCAAGAAATAGCTGCGGTATAACCTGACTAACCATCAGGAGATCGACCATGTCTAGTAACCCCCGTATCCCTTTTCAGATGTCGAGCGAGCGGTTGCCGCTTAAAGGGTTCGACGGCAAACCCCTGATGATACATTTGGTGGTAAACGTCGAACATTGGCTGTTCGACCAGGGGATGCCGCGGAAATACCTAACGGCACCGCACGGCCTCGAACAGATTCCCGATATTCCCAATTTCAGCTGGGCCGAATACGGCATGCGCACGGGCATGCCGCGCCTGCTGGAATGTTTCCGACGCCGCGGGCTCAAAGCCAGTGTAAGTCTGAATGCTGGGGTGATTGAAGCCTATCCATCCTGCGCCGAGGCGATGCGTGATGCCGGTTGGGAATTCGTCGGTCACGGGGTGCACCAGAAATCCATTCAGGGTGAAAACGACGAAGGCGACGTCATCGCCTTGGCCCTAAAGATGATCGAGGATTTCACAGGCACACGGCCGACTGGATGGCTGGGTCCGGGGCTAAAAGAAACGTTCGATACGCCAGATATTCTGAAAGACCTGGGAATTGAATACGTCTTCGACTGGGTGCTGGACGACCTGCCCTGCTGGATGATCACGAAGCATGGCCCGTTGCTGTCGGTGCCTTACACGCTAGAACTTAACGACAGCCCGCTATATGCGGGACAGCATATGAGTTCTTCGGAAATGTACGACCGGCTGGTCGACACGCTGACGGTATTCGAACGCGAACTGAAATTCCAACCGCGGGTGCTCACTCTGGCACTGCATCCGCATCTGATCGGCGTACCGCACCGGTTTGCCTATCTGGAGCGAATGCTCGATCTGCTGCAGGCCCGCGACGATGCGGTGTTCGTCGTTGGTCGGCAGATTGCCGACTGGTATATGGCGGCCTGCCCGGCGCCCGAATAGGTTAATTTTTCTTTAAGATACCTGTGACCGCCGTCACTGCGCCGAGCGTAAGATGTTGCTCTATGTAATCGTTCGAAGGCCGCTCGCGCATCCCACCCAACGCTGTGGCCCAAGAATTCCGAGCCGCGGTCCGGCGTATTATGTGTCGTGGGCCGTCGTTCTTTGTTTGTGGGGGGCAGACAATCGAATCGCGGCGTTTTCTTCGGCCATTTCGTCGTTTATTCTCCGCGCTCACTCTTCTTCAGGAACGAATTCGTGGCACGTCTATCCCCGACTCTGAACCAGGATATCAAGGTCATCAGCCTCGTGTGCTTCCCGCACATGATGAGCCACGCCTACTGGCTGGTGATCCCCCCGATGTACGGTGCGCTCATCGCGGCGTTCGGTATCACCGGCGAATTGCCATTCACGAAAATAGCCTTGGTGACGACGGTGTTCGCCATGGCAACGTTCATTTTTCAAACGCCGGTCGGCTTTATCGTCGACCGCGTCGGCGCGCGGGCCGTGTTGATCGGCGGTCTTGCAATCGAAGCCGTCGCAATAGGTATGTTCGGCGTGGCGACGGCCTACTGGCAATTGCTGGTTCTCGCCGGGATCGCTGGAACCGGACATACGGTGTTTCACCCGGCCGATTACGCCATATTGTCGGCGCGGGTTAGCGAGGAACGTATGGGGCGGGCTTTCTCGATCCATTCAGCAACCGGTTATGTCGGGTTTGCGATCGCGCCGATTTTCATGACTGGCGTCGCCGGGCTGTGGCATTGGCGGGCATCGTTCATACTGATCGGGATCGTGGGGCTGATTGCGGCGCTGGTGCTTCTGACGCAGTCGGAGGCATTGCGGGATACGGGTCAGGCTGCGAAGAAGAAAGATGCCAACCCGGACGACGAAACCGGGAATAACAGTACCAGGGCCGGTATCAAACTGCTGATGTCGCTGCCGATCCTGATGTGTTTTTTGTATTTCGTACTGCATCAGATGGGCGGCGGCGGGATCCGCAGTTTTCTGGTCGCGGCCCTCGGCGAGATGTACGGCACGCCGGAAGTCGTGGCGGCGACGGCGCTTAGTGCCTTTACCGTCGGGTCCGTGTTCGGAATCCTCTCCGGCGGCTGGGTCGCCGATAAGTTTGGCCCTCGTATCATGACGGCGTTCGCGACCCTGGTGCCAGCCGGGATTCTCATCGCCCTGATGGGGTGGTTCGATATTCGCGGCGTGCTGCTGATCGGCGTGCTGGCCCTGTCGGGCTATCTGATCGGCCTGTTGATCCCGTCGCGGGATATTCTTCTCCGCTCAGTCACGCCGACCGGCTCCATGGGCAAGGTGATGGGCTTCGCGTCGACCGGTTCCAATCTGGGCGGCGCGCTGATCCCAGTCGTGCTGGGATTCGCTCTCGACACCATGGGCGGTCAGTGGGTGTTCTGGATCTGCGCCCTGTTCGTCGGCGCCGCTTTCCTCACCTTCATAACCGCGAAATCCCGCTTCGGCTGCTGATCGCGTGTCCAGTTAGCGCGTAGTGTTAGTACGGCGCGTCCGGACCGCCGATGAGCTCCTTTCTCAAGGACTGCGGCGGGCCACCGGCATTGACGATTTGGATCGTATAGATCTGGACACCCGACGTCTTGATGTTGGCGGCCAGAATGGGACTTTTGGTATTGCGCGGCGCCGTAATCCCATGCACGAGGCATCGGGAAGCGTTTATGTTCATTACGCGGACGCCGGTCGAAACGGGCTCGCCGTCAGGCTCCACCCATTCTCAGACCTTACAGTAGCCGGTGGCAATGGATTGAGATCTAAACACGATGCGACATTGGTTACAAAGCGTTATGCAGCACCAAATAGTTGTTGAGAGCGGGTCACGTCGTCCTGGAAAGCGGTCCGACCACGTCAAGAGATCGGTAAAAGTATCCCTCACTGATAAGGAACAGGAACTGTGTCAGAAACTTTCTTTCCAAGTTCAATGTTTCTTGAGACGAACGCCTTCCCGCCAGCTACAAAGAAGCGGAAGACTTACAGACCGGCATCGAAATGCTTCGCCGTCTGGAACAGGAGCGGCAAGAGAACCTGTAATGAGTGTCCATCTCAAGTTATCCGGGTCTCACTGTTGCTTTCATAAACCACGCGCCTTAGAACCCAGTTCAAAAGCGGCTTCTGGTCGCTTTTTTTGTATAGAGCGTCGTGACAGCGGGGACATGTATGACATCGGGAATAGTGATAAACACGGATAAGGAGAACCCGCTGGTCTCCTTCGTTGACCTGAATCCCGAACCTGAAGATTTCCTGTCTGCCGTGCTCGAGGGATTGTCTACCTCGCAGAAAACGCTCCCTTGCAAGTTTTTTTACGACGAGACCGGTTCGGTGCTTTTTGACCGGATTTGCGACCTGGATGAGTACTACCCTACGCGCACCGAGATAGGCATTCTCGAAGATCGCCTTGGAGAAATAGCGGAATTGGTCGGTCGCGGCGCCCACCTTGTGGAACTCGGCAGTGGCGCCAGCGTCAAAATTCGCACGCTTCTCAACGCTTTACCCGACCTTGCCCAGTACACCGCAGTTGATATTTCACGGGATTTTCTGCTGCAGAGCGCTGAAACGCTGGCTACCAACTATCCGGATCTCGATGTTGCCGCCGTCTGTGCGGACTATACCGACGCGTTCGAAATTCCTGCGCCGGAAAATCGGGATAGTTCGCGTACGGTGGCATTTTTCCCGGGATCAACCATCGGTAATTTCACGCAGGACGAAGCAAAAGGTTTTCTGTCCCGCCTGAAGGATATTCTTGGGCCGGACAGCGGGCTGTTGATCGGGGTTGATTTGAAGAAGGACGCTGACGTTCTTCATGCGGCCTACAACGATTCCGATGGGGTCACGGCGGCGTTCAATCTGAATTTGCTGGTCCGCATAAACCGGGAACTTGGCGCCGATTTCGACGTGAACAGTTTCAGTCACCGCGCCGTCTACGACCCCGACGAAGGGCGGATCGAGATGCATCTGGTGAGCGAGATTGCTCAGCGGGTGACAATCAGCAGGAGAACGTTTGAATTTTCCGCCGGAGAACACATCCATACCGAGAACTCGCACAAGTATTCCATACCTGAATTCAGGGCATTGTGCGGACAGGCCGGTTATAATCCGATCGCTTCCTGGACGGATGCAATGAAGCTTTTCAGCGTTCACTATTTCACGGCAGAATAACCGCTGTCTTCAACCGAAGCAGGACGTGTTCTGAGGCAATGTCACTAAAGATCGATATTATCGTCGATACGGTTTGCCCCTGGTGTTACGTCGGCAAAAAGCGCTTCGATCGGGCGCTTGAAATTCGACCGCAGCCGGATATTCAGGTGGGATGGCGGGCCTTCCAGCTTAACCCGGAAATGCCGCGCGAGGGCATGGACCGACGCACCTACGTGACAGAAAAATTCGGCGGCATGGAGCGCGCGCGCTCCATCCATTCGTCTCTGATGAGTGCTGGCGAGGAAGAAGGAATACGCTTTAATTTTAATGAGATAGAAAAAACACCTAATACAATTCATTCACACCGACTGGTGCGCTACGCGGCTGAACACGGTCTGCAGACGCCGGTTATCAGCGCGATATTCGACGCATATTTTCTGGACGGAAGGGATATCGGCGAGCCGGATGTGCTCGCAGGTATCGCCGAATCCGCAGGGCTCGATTTCGACGACACGCTGGCATTTCTGGAAAGCGATCGGGACATAGAAACAATTCTGGCGGAAGACGAACTCGCCCGCCGTCTTGGCGTTAACGGCGTTCCATGTTTTATCGTGAACCGAAAATATGCAGTCTCCGGCGCCCAGTCGCCGGAAGTTCTGGTGCAGGTATTCGATCTCGCTAGTCACGATGAGAATTAGCCGCTCCCAGACTGCAATCTGCGACGCTAAATTCTACCCATTGCCAACAGGCTGGCACTACGGTTTCCCCTACCTTTCTTGTAATTTCTTTTATTTCGTTTCGGCACGTATTTTGACGGATCAAAGTCGCCGTGTTTGGGGCAGTGAGTTAAACGGGAGATACAGGTGCTTCATGTATTCAGTGGCGACGAGTGACATGGTCAACATCGTTTCGTATCGCGCTGGCGGACGAGGTGCGCAAACTTAAAAACAGATAATTTTGTTGCTCAGCCGGCAGGATTGAAATCGGCTGCGTTCTCCACGACGTAAAATTTTACGGCCTCTTGCCGACCACGCACGTCTGTTTCTCTGTGTGTAGCTCCACTCACGTCTATTTCAGCGTGTTTAGCGACGTCCTCCGAAAAAATGAGCTGTGCGCCGAAATCCTTGGTCATGGCTTCAAGCCGGCTTGCCGTATTGACGCTGTCCCCGATCGCGGTCAGGCCAAACGCGGTGCCGTAACCCATTTCACCGATAATTGCAGGCCCGGCATGGATGCCGATGCCAATTCGCAACGGCTCGTCGAGCTCGTCGCTCAGCTGGGCGTTCAGATCGGCAAGCTTTTGCGACATGTTTCGCGCGGCCTCGAGAGCCGCCCTCGCGCCCTCCTTGGGGTCGGTGCTGGCACCGAACAACGCCATCACGCCGTCACCGATGAATTTGTCCAGATGCCCGCCAGCTGCTTCGACGGCCTCGCCCATGTGGGCGAAATAACGGTTCAGGACGAAAACCACGTCATAAGGCAGTTTTTTCTCGGAAAACTGCGTAAAGGATCGCAAATCGGCAAACAGGATGGACATCTCGCGCTCCTGCCCCGCCATGTCGGGGCTGCGGCGGCGGGCATCCTTCGCGGTCGCGTTGGGTGGCAGCAACGGCACGATGGACACATCGCCGGACGGGACGGCCTGGCACGCCAGCCGGACCTTCGGCGGCGCGCCCACGCGTTCGAGAACGCGAATCTCCTCGGCGCTGGGCTCCGGCAGATTCTCTTCGCCCGCGAGTACGCGCACTCGACAGGTGGAACACCGCCCGCGCCCGCCGCAGACGGCGGCATGCGGGATACCATGCATCCGGCTCGCTTCGAGGATCGTGGTTCCGGTCACATTGCGAACGGTTTTGTCTTCCGGGTATCGGAGAACGTAGGTCCCTCGCCGGCGTTCCAGCACGTAGCGGACAAGACGTCCAATCATGGCGAGGCCGATCAGCCCGCCCACGAAAACGCGTACCAGGAATGCGATATTGTAAATCCGATCGACACCCTCTCGATCGGGTGCGTTAACAGCGTTGAAAACAGCTCGTCGCCATTCGCGATCTTCGTAGAGGGCGAGTGCCTCTTTACCGCCGATATAATATCCGAGCCATGCACCGACCGGAATCAGAACGGCGACTGCGAACAGCATAGGTTTTGCGCTGTTGAACCAGGGTTTCAGGCGTAGCCAGAAATAGAGTCCGATGCATCCGTGGATCCAGGCAGCAAACAGTCCCGCCGTTTGCAGGGCGACGCCATATTCGGCGAATTTCCACTGAACAATCAGGATATAGGCATAGGTATCGTCGGTTCCGAACATTTGGTGCGAACCGCGGGTGCCAACGAAATGAATCGCCAGAAAAAGCGGGATGGAAAATCCTAAAACGAGTTGGAACGCTTCTCCCATGGACATTTTGAGGGAACGCCGAGCGTAAAGTGCCCAGGCCGCCAGAAGCAGGTGAACGGCCATCGCTCCGACAAAGGCCAGCGTACCGACCGGATTGCGCCAAACCTCCAAGAACCATTCCCTGCCAGCTTCCATCGCGGCGAGGGAATGGATTCCAAGGATGTGATTGATCAGATGTCCGGCGACGAATGCGAACAGGATAAGGCCCGTGGTGAGGCGAATTTTACGTACCATGCTTCATCCTGAACGCGTTTCTGCGTCAGGTTAACCCTGCTTCGCCTTTCGTGCCATTGCCGAGTCTATCGAGACTTTTAGCGACCGGTATTCATCGCAGTCGATACCGCATATTTTTTCGAGCGCTTCGAGCCGCTCGACAGCTGCGTTGATATTTCCCAGCTCGACATAGGCTTGGCCGAGATATTCATTGGCCCCGCGGTGTTCGGGGTCCAGCGACAGTGCCTTTTTATAGTATGTGACGGCGCGTGCGTAATCGCCTGACTTTCGATGGCTGTAGCCGAGATAGTTCAGGGCATTCGGGTGTCGCGGTTGCCGGCCTATGATGTCGTTCAGCAGGCTGATCGCCTTGCGATAGTCCTTGGCTTCCACAGCCTGGACGGCCGCGCGGTATGTATCGTTGATGCTGGGCGCCGAAGACGTGTTATCGTCATCTCCCGAACCGGCGGCCTGTAAGGTGACGGGCACGGCGAGAAGAATGAACGCTGCGGCGAATATGGCGATGGTTCTGGTCATCAGTACATCCTTTTGATTGAATTGTGCGGGTTATCTGCTGCGGCACTACTACTACAAACACGCTGAACGGGTTTTTACTCTGCTTCAAGCGATTAAATTCCTGTGACCAGTGTCACAGCCCTGACTTGTTCCGTATACGGTGGGTAAAACATGCAGGATCTCCGTCGTTCACCATCGAAACGCCGGCAGGCGGCTTTTTTTTGGTCGGCGGAGTATTTGACCGCTTGTCGAACGAAGCGGAAAGCCCCATGTTCCCGATATGTTTGATTCCAAAGATAAAAAGGCTCGCCGCGAGATGGCGAAAGACCGGTTGTCCAAGCGGCGCAAAGGACGGTTTAGAAGTCATATCCGCGGTTATTTCCTCGCCGGCGTACTGGTCACGGCACCTATTGGGATCACGTTCTATATTTCCTGGCTGCTGATCCGGTGGGTGGATTCCAAGATCACGCCCCTTATTCCCGCCGCTTATAACCCGGAGACCTACCTTCACTTTGCGGTTCCAGGTCTCGGCCTGATCATCGTTCTCATCGCGTTGACGATCATCGGATGGGCCACGGCTGGTTTGCTGGGCCGGCTGTGGATGCGGATATCCGAGAAGTTGCTGTCGAGAATGCCGGTGATACGCAGTATTTATGCCGCGATCAAACAAATCATCGAAACCATTCTGAAACAGCAGTCAAACGCATTCCGCGAGGTTGTCCTGTTCGAATACCCGCGCCGGGGCAGCTGGGCGATCGGCTTTATCACCGGGCAAACCCGGGGTGAGGTTCAGAATTTGACGTCGGACGACGTGGTCAACGTGTTCCTGCCCACAACACCTAACCCGACTTCAGGCTATTTGCTGTTCATTCCGCGAAAGGAACTGGTCATTCTCGACATGACGGTCGAGGAAGGTATCAAGATGGTGGTGTCCGGCGGCATCGTTACTCCACCTGACCGGCGCCCGCCCGAAGTGCAGAAGCAAAAACGTGTCGCTCCGGCGGAGGGCGACAGCCGGACCATTCCGCACAACGACGACAGCCAGGACGCAGCCGAATAATCAGCCGGAGAGCGCGGTTTTAACGACTGCATCCCGCTCGAACAGATAGAGCAGCGTGCGCAGCGCTTCTCCCCTCTCAGACTTAAGTTCTGGGTCTTTTTCCAGGATCACAAGCGCGTCGTCCCGAGCGGCCCGGATCAGGTCGGCATGAGCCGCTAGATCTGCCATGCGAAACTGCGGCAGACCGCTCTGCTTCGTACCCAGAACCTCGCCCGCGCCGCGAAGCCGCAGGTCCTCTTCTGCGATGACGAAACCGTCGTCGGTTTCGCGCATTACTTTCAGCCTTGCCTTGGCGGTCTCGCCCAGCGGTTCGGCGTAGAGCAGGATGCAGGAGGATGGCCTGTCCCCGCGTCCGACGCGCCCACGGAGTTGATGCAACTGGGCCAGGCCGAAACGTTCCGCCTGTTCGATCACCATGATCGTGGCCTCGGGTACGTCAACGCCGACTTCGATCACGGTCGTTGCGACCAGTATGTCCAAATCGCCGTCGGCAAAGAGCGCCATGACCGAGTCCTTCTCGGCGGCTTTAAGCCGACCGTGAACCAGTCCAACGCGGTCGCCGAAACGTTGCGCAAGCGCCGCGTGACGCTCCGTCGCGGCGGCGACATCGACGACATCGGAATCTTCGACCAGCGGGCATACCCAGTAGATGCGCGCACCCGAGGCAATGGCGGGCCGTAACCGGTCGACGATTTCCTCCAGACGCGACAGCGGCATGGCCCGGGTCTCGATCGGTTTGCGACCGGCCGGTTTTTCTGTGAGGCGAGACGTTTCCAGATCGCCATAGGCAGTCATCATCAGGGTACGCGGTATAGGCGTCGCCGTCATGACCAGGATATCGGCAGCCGCCCCCTTCCCGGCCAGAGCAAGACGCTGGTGCACGCCGAAGCGGTGCTGTTCGTCGACAACAACGAGCGCCAGGTCATCGAACATGACATCGTCCTGAAAAAGCGCGTGAGTACCGATCGCAATCGGCGTTTCACCCGATTTCAAACGGGCAACCAGTTCTTCTCGCTTTTTGCCCTTGTCGCGACCGGTAATCAGAACGACCGGCACGCCGATCGCATGCGCCAGCGGTTCTATGGTTGCAAAATGCTGGCGCGCGAGGATCTCTGTCGGCGCCATCAGGGCCGCCTGCGCACCCTGCTCGGCCGCTGTCAGCATCGCCATCAGGGCGACGACGGTCTTGCCGCTGCCGACATCGCCCTGAAGCAGGCGCAGCATCCGGGTTTCCGATTTCATATCTCCTGCGATTTCCGCACAGGCCATCCGCTGGGAACCGGTCAGGTGAAATGGCAGGGCCTGCTCCAGCCGTTCGCGCAAAGACCCGTCGCCGCTGATCGACCTGCCGGCCCGCTTCCGCTGCCGTCGGCGTACGATCAGCAGTGCAAGTTGATTTGCGAGAAGCTCGTCAAAGGCCAGGCGTGCACGGGCCGGCGCATCCGGAAGCAATTCGGCTTCCGAACGAGGGCTATGCGCTTTGTCGAGCGCGTCCTGCCAGCTGTTCCATTCCTGTTTCCTGAGCCAGGCGGCGTCCTGCCATTCCGGCAGATCCGGCACCATATCGACAGCCGCGCGGATCGCCCGGCCCAGAGGTTTCGGCGTCAGGCCCGCCGTCATCGGATAAACCGGCTCGACGGTTTTGATGCTGTCGATCTCGCTGAGTTTTCCGATATGGTCGGGATGCGTCATCTGGATGTCGTCGCGGTAATTTTCGACGCGTCCGCTCACCACCCGGATTTCGCCTTCCGGCAGCATCTTTCGCAGATAATCTTCGCGCCCGTTGAAAAAGACCAGCGTGAGGAAACCGCTGTCGTCACGACAGCGTATTCGATACGGCAGCCCACGGCGCGGCGACGGTTGATGTTTCTCGACGGTGACCGTCAAGGTGGCGATGCTGCCCTCCAGCGCTTCGGCGACCGTGGGCGCATATCGGCGGTCGATGAAGCCCACCGGTAGATGCCAGAGCAGGTCGACGATGTTGGGCCCGGCCAGCTGTTCGATCAGCTTGCCGATCTTCGGCCCAACGCCTGTCAGCCCGGTAATCGGGGCAAAAATGGGGAAAAGCGGCTCTGGTCGCATGTTTTCGGTTAAATCCGGCTGACAACGTGGTTCGGGGAATTTATACCAGCCTTTTACGGGAAGCAGGAATGCCTGACAGACTAGAAACGATCCGCCGCAAACTCCGGTTTCGCAGCTTGCGACGCGGCACCAAGGAGAGCGATCTGGTGATCGGCGGTTTTGCCGAAGCGCATCTGCATACCCTAACGGAAGATCAACTCGCTTCGTTCGAAGCACTGCTCGATGAAAACGACCAGGATGTTCTCAGCTGGGTGATCGGGATGACATCGCCACCCGCGGCGCACGACACTGACGTGCTAGCGATGGTCAGAACATTCAAGAACAGTCTGTAGAATATTGAGATTATTGAAAAAACCTCTCCCGGCGACAGGCCGGTATCTGCTGTCGGGCGTACCCGAAGGATATGACGCGCAGGTGCTGGCTGACGCGCTGCACAGCCCTCAAGCCGCTTCGGTTCACATTCATGTCGCCCGGGATGCGTCGCGTCTGGCGGCTATCCAGGACGCTCTCGGCTTTTTTGCTCCGGCGCTCGACGTCATCCGTTTTCCGGCCTGGGATTGTCTTCCCTACGACCGGGTGTCTCCGAACCGCGAAAACGTGGCAGCCCGGGTCGATACCCTGGCCCGGCTGTCGACGTTGGATACGGCGGCAGGTGTGCCGGTGGTGGTGTTGACCACTGTGAACGCGATCGTTCAACGGGTACCGTCGCGCGACGTCATCCGTGATGCGAGCCGGGCATTTACGATCGGATCGCATGTCGACCTGGACGATCTCGGCGATTTCTTCGCCCGCAACGGCTTTGACCGCGCCGGCACCGTGCGGGAGCCCGGCGAATACGCCATCCGCGGCGGCATCATCGATATTTTCCCGCCTGGAGAGGCCCTGCCTCTGCGCGTCGATCTGTTCGGTGACGAAATCGAGGCGTTGCGGTCGTTCGACCCGGTGACCCAGAAAAGTCTGGAAAGTGTCGACACGCTGGTTCTGCAGCCTGCCAATGAAGTTTTTCTCGACGATGATTCCATTGCGCGCTTCCGTTCCGGCTATCGCGAAGCGTTCGGGTCGGTCACGGACGATCCCCTCTATGCCGCCGTCACCGAAGGCCGCCGCCAGATCGGGATGGAGCACTGGCTGCCGCTGTTTCACGAGACCCTGGAGACGCTGTTCGACTATCTGCCCGGCGCTTCCGTGAGTCTGGATAACGACACCGACCAGATCCGCGACGCCCGGCTGGAAATGATTGCCGATTACTACGACGCGCGTGTGACTTTTGAGAAAAATCGCGCATCGAACGATTCCTCCGGACAGCCTCCATACCGACCACTGCCGCCGGATATGTTGTATCTCTCGGCGGCGGACATCGAAAATGCGCTGAAGAAACGGCTGGTCGTCCAGTTTACGCCCTTCGCATCGCCCGACGGCATCGCGACGTCCGTTTACGACGAGGTGATCTCCGTGGGCGCACGCCGGGTGCCCGATTTCGCCGCCGTGCGGGCCCATGCGGCAGCGGCGATGAAAAAGGACGATATCCCGCCCGACAACGTGTTCGTGAATGTGCGGACGCGGTTGTCGAAGGAAATCTCGGAGGGTCGGCGCGCGGTGGTCGCCGCCTTCACCGCCGGGTCGCGCGAGCGTCTAGGCCAGCTTTTGGCGGAGGCCAAGGTAATTGGGCTGAAGACGGTTGAGAACTGGGAAGAGGTCCGGGCTCTTCCACCGGAAGAGATTGCCCTGGCCATCCTGCCCGTCGAACGCGGATTTTCGGCTGAAAACCTGTTCCTGGTAACCGAACAGGACATTCTCGGTGAACGGATCGTGCGGACGGAGAAAAAACGCCGCCGGGCCGAGGATTTCATCGCCGATGTTTCGGAAATCGCTACCGGCGACCTGGTGGTGCATGTCGACCACGGGATCGGACGTTATGACGGGCTGGAAACCCTGGATGTAGCGGGCGCGCCGCATGACTGCCTGCGCCTGGTATATGCCGGCGACGACCGGCTCTACGTGCCGGTGGAGAACGTCGAGGTTCTCTCCAGATACGGGTCCGGCGATATGCCGGCGACCCTCGACAGGCTCGGCGGCGCCGCCTGGCAGGCGCGCAAGTCGAAAATGAAGGAACGGCTGCGCGATATCGCCAACCAGTTGATCAAGGTGGCCGCGGAACGGTCGCTTCGTCCGGCGGCGAAAATCGAAGTGGCGGATGCGATTTATCGGGAATTCGCCGCCCGGTTTCCCTACTCGGAAACCGACGACCAGATGCATGCCATCGAAGATACGTTGGCAGACCTGAAATCGGGTAATGCCATGGACCGCCTGGTGTGCGGAGATGTCGGTTTCGGCAAGACGGAGATCGCCCTGCGGGCGGCTTTCGCCACGGTGATGTCTGGCGGTCAGGTAGCCGTCGTGGTGCCGACGACGCTGCTCTGCCGTCAACATTTTTCGACCTTTGTGGAGCGATTTGCAGGCGTACCGGTGCGGATCGAGCAACTGTCGCGCCTGATCACCGGCAAAGACGCCGACAACGTGCGGACGGGTCTGAAGAACGGCGAGGTTGACATCGTTATCGGCACTCATGCCCTGCTGAGCAAGTCGATCAGTTTCAGCAAGCTGGAATTGCTGATCGTCGACGAGGAGCAGCACTTCGGCGTGACCCACAAGGAACGCCTAAAAAATCTAAAAGCCGACGTGCATGTGCTGACGCTGACCGCCACCCCCATTCCCCGTACATTGCAAATGGCGCTCACGGGCGTAAAGGAAATGAGCCTGATCGGCACCCCGCCGGTCGACCGGCTGGCCGTCCGCACCTTCGTTATGCCCTTCGACGAAGTCATGATCCGCGAAGCAATCATGCGAGAACATTTCCGCGGCGGTCAGATATTCTACGTCTGCCCGCGTATCGCCGATCTCGATGAGATCGCGGAACAGCTACGCAAACTGGTTCCGGAGATCAAAATCGCGGTTGCGCACGGTCAGATGGGCACCCGCGCGCTCGAAGATGTCATGACGGAGTTCTACGAAGGCAGCGTGAACCTGCTGTTGTCGACACAGATCGTGGAATCGGGCCTGGATATTCCGGCCGCGAACACGATGATCATCCATCGTGCGGACATGTTCGGTCTCGCCCAGCTTTATCAGCTGCGCGGGCGCATCGGGCGCTCGAAACTGCGCGCCTTTTGTTATCTGACGCTGCCCGGCGACCGCAAACTGACCGATGCGGCGAAGAAACGGCTGGAGGTGATGCAGTCCCTCGATACGCTCGGCGCCGGGTTCACGCTGGCCAGTCACGATCTGGATATTCGCGGCGCCGGGAATCTTCTTGGCGAAGAACAATCAGGCCATATCCGCGAGGTCGGCGTGGAACTGTATCAGCACATGCTCGAGGAAGCCGTCGCGGCTGCCAAGGGCATCGACACCGCCGCGGATCGGGAATGGAGTCCCCAGATCAACATCGGAATCCCGGTGCTCATTCCGGAAAACTACGTGTCAGATCTTGGCGTACGGCTTGGGCTCTATCGACGTATAGCGGAACTCACCAGCGCGGAGGAAACGGACTCCTTCGCGGCGGAACTCATAGACCGGTTCGGCAGCCTGCCGGGCGAAGTGGAGAACCTTCTCCAGATCGTTGCGATCAAACGCTACTGCCGTGAAGCGGCCATCGAAAAAATCGATGCCGGCCCGAAGGGCGCGACGCTTACATTCCGCAATAACCGTTTCGCGAACCCGGTCGGGCTCGTCGCCTTCGTCACCGATGATGTGGGACGCACGAAACTGCGTCCCGATCATACGTTCGTCGTCCGCCGCGAATGGACCAAATCGTTGGACCGGCTGCGCGGCGTGCGCCTGCTGGCCGCTAAATTGTCGGAGATCGCGAGATCGGCGCCCGCAGACATGGAGAATGCGTAATATGAAACCGGTAGGTTCCCTGTTTTTCGAGGATTTCGAGGTCGGTCAGGTGATTGAAACCGGTACCCGCACGCTGGATCAGGAAGAGATCATTGAGTTCGGAAAAAAATATGCGCCGGTCCCTTACCACACCGACCCCGAAGCCGCGAAGGAAAGCAGCTTTGGGGGTCTCGTCGCCGCGGGATATCAGACCGCGGCCGTGACCTTCGGTTTATTTGCGCAAACCGGCGCCCTGGCGGATAGCGGCATGGGGTCGCCCGGCGTGGACAGTCTGAGATGGAAGCGCCCAGTGAAAGCGGGCGATACGCTGCGCGTTCTAGCGAACGTCCTGGAGCTGTCGCCGGCCGAAAAAGAAGGCGGTCGCGATGCCGTTCGGATACGTTATGATACGCTTAATCAGCAAGACGAAATCGTCATGACGCTCACAAGTCTGCATTTCGTCCGCCGCCGCACACAATAAGAACAGGGTAATTATCATGGCCGACAAACTCCCTATCCGCCTCGCAGCAGGTTCCGGCCAGACATTCGGCGTCGACGATCTGTCATGCGCGGCCGCGACGACGCTTGGCCTTTGGGAAGAGGAAGGCCTGGACGTGACATGGATTCCGGTCCATGGCGGGGTTGCCGCCATCAGCGCGGTACTCGACGGCACGGTCGATGTTTCCTACGGAGGTCTGGGTCCTGTCATCAAATCCCGCGCCGAGGGGAATCCGGTTCGCGCCGTCGTCTCCATGGCGCGGGGCCTAGCGCAGAACCTGATCGTCCAGAACCGGATTGAGTCGACGGATGATCTGCGGGGTGTTTCCTGGGCGCTGGACGGCATGAACGCGTTGAGCCATCACATGGCACGGCTGACAGTCCGCGCCCTCGGGATCGACGAAGGTGACATCGACTGGCAGGTCGTCGGCCCACCGCCGGAACGGATAGAACGGTTGCTGAACGGATCGATCGACGTGTCTCTGATCCGCGTCGAGGAAGCGATTTCGCTCAGCATCGAGCATGCTGACAAGGTTCATAACCTTTTGGGGTTTGCGCAGCTGAAAGAACTGGTGCCAGTGCAGCCGCATGGCGTGCTGGGAACGTCGGAGGCCTATGAAGACGATCACAGGGAAGAACTGGCGCGGCTGACCCGCGGCATGATCCGGGCGTCCCGGTCGCTGCACGACGATTACGAGATATTCCGCAAGGTTTACGACGCTAACGTGACCGTGCCGGTGCCGGACGACCGTGTCCGCGAGATCTGGCAGCAGGAGCACGATTCCGGCGGCTTCGCGGTCAACGGCGAAATGTCGGACGGTCACTGGGCAGCGCAGATGAACCTTTACCGCGAACTGTATCCCGACCTGCGGGAGGTTAAGCAGGACGAAATCCTGCCGCGCGTCTTCGTCGCGGATGCGCTCGAGGCCCTTGGCCGCCACGACGGCGAATTCGACAAAACCTGATCAGGCCATCGCGGATGTGCTCCGCTTTCTGTGATAGGCGTTTGCAATAATGGCGCTGACCAGGGCGCAAACGCTCAGCACGGTAACGACTTCGATCAACGGAAAAAACGTCTTGTCGTAAAGCGTCGAGATAAACAAAGACGCAATAGCCGCCGCCGAAAAATGCAGGAACATCACAATGCCGGACGCAGTGCCAGTCAGATCCGGTTCGGCATTTATCGCGGCCGCCTGGGCATGTGGCATTGCCAGACCCTGCGCAATACCGATGACGGCGCCGGGAAGAAAAAGCGCGAGCGGTTCGTCGGGTATCAGCAGAACGGCTGCTGTGAGGAGTTCCACGGTGATAATGCCGATCAGGCAGCCGAGGACGACCATGTACTGGGTCGATACCCGGTTTCCCAGACGCCCGGAAATGAAATTACCGCTCATGAAACCGAGCGTCAGCAGCATGAAGTACAGCCCGTATTCCCCCGATGAGCCTTTGTAATGATCGTTCATCAGAAAGGTGGCGTACGACGCCAGTGCGAAAAATGCGCCGGATGTGAATGCCGGTACCAGCGCGTAGCCCACGAAAACCGGGTTGCGTAGAAGTAGGACGTAATCCCCCGCAAGGGCGATGGAACCGAGGCCTGGTTTGCGTTCGTGATGCGTCTCGCGGATCACGAGACCGCCCAGAAGAAGGACGAAAACCGATACGCCGGTTGCCAAATAGAAAACGGCGCTCCATCCGAACAAATCGGAGACCGCTCCACCAATCGGGGGTGCGAGCGTCGGTCCAAGCACGTAGGCGGTCGTGATATAGGCAATGACCTGGGCCAGTTTCTCTGGGCCGTAGACGTCGCGGGCGATGGCGCGCGCCAGAACGACGCCGCATCCCGCCGCGATGGCCTGTAGCAGACGGCCGGCGAAAAGTATTTCGAAAGACCAGGCGACCGCGCACAGGCCGGACCCCACGACGAACAGCGCCAGCCCGACCATCAGCACGGGTTTGCGTCCGAACCTGTCGGACATAGTGCCGTAGGCAAGCGTACCGAACGCCATGACGAACAGCACGAGACTGAAGGTCAGTGTGGTGAGGAACGTGGAGACCCCGAATGCCTGCTGGATCGTCGGCATCACAGGGATGTACATATGGACGGCCAGCGGTCCGATCAGAGTAATAGTCACCAGGGCGATCAGAAAGACGATCCCCGGTCCTTTCCCCCCCGCCTGCGTGGCGGCGTTCAGGAGACGAGCTCCCGCCGCAGCACCTTGCCGACTGGGCTTTTCGGCAGCGCATCGATGAATTCGACCACGTGCGGTGCTTTGTATGGGGCAATCCGGCTTCGCACGGACTGACGTATGTCTTCTGATGTCTCGTCGGTTGCCGGCGTGCCGTCCTTCAGGACGCAGACGGCACGGATCCGGTTGCCGATCTCCGGATCGGCCAGCGGTACGATGCAGGCCTCTGCGATCTCCGGGTGTTGCCGCAGGACGTTTTCGATTTCGTAGGGAGAGATGAAGATGCCGCGGCTCTTGAAGCAGTCGTCGCTGCGTCCGGCAATGCGGTAATAGCCGTCTTCGTCGCGCGAGGCGAGGTCCCCGGTGTGGTACCAGCCGTCGTGTACGACCTCCGCCGTCTTTTCCGGGTCCTTGTGGTAGCCGAGAAAAAATCCGGGATTGTCCGACCTGATCAGGAAGTGACCAACTTCGCCGTCCTCGACCTCGTTGTAGCCGTCGTCGAGAACGGCAACTTCGGTGCCCGGAATAGGTTGTCCGATGGATCCCGGTACGACCGGATAACGGGGCCCCTGCCCCAGCACCATCTGCATTTCGGAAACGCCGTAATGTTCCCAGATATCGCAGCCGATACGATCCTTGAACTCCTGCCAGGTCGCGGCTTCGAGGGCTTCGCCGGTCGCGTTGCACCCGCGCAGCGACGACAGGTCGTATTCGTTTTCGACGCCGTCGATGGCGAGGATACGGCGGTACACGGTCGCCACCGAATACATCAGCGTCACTTTGTGTTCCTGGATGGTGCGCAACACGTTTTCCGGACTGGGACGATCCTGCAGGATCACGCCCGTGACGCCGTTGCGCAGCGGGAACATCACGTTGTGTCCCAACGCGCTGATAAAGCTCCATTCGCCGGTAGCATAAGCGCGGTCGCCGGGTTCCGGCGGTAGCCGCCAGGCATTGGAATCGCCGAGGGCGATCACCCAGCGATGCGCGTGGACAATTCCCTTGGGCCGTCCCGTTGTGCCGGAAGTGTAAACGAAAAACGCCGGGTCGTCGGAGGCGGTGTCCGCGGTCGCGTAAGGTTCGGATGGAGCCTTGGCGATCAGGTCTTCGTAGATCCCCGTACCGTCCAAGGTGCCCTGGGCGACAACGATGCTGGCGGGCAGTTTGTCTTTCAGATTGACCAGCGGTTCCGCCAGCGGCGCCAGCGTCACCGCGGCCTGCGCGTCGGAATGGCCGATGACGTAATCGACCTCTTCTTCCCCCAGCAGAGAATTCTGCAGCACTGGCAGAGCTCCGACCTTCAGCAGCGCCTGAACCGTCTCGGCAAATTCGATGCAATTGTGCATACGCACAAGCACCGGCATGCCCTTTTCTATTCCAAACGCGGATAGCCCGTGCGCCAGCCTGTTGACGCGATCGGCAAAATCAGCGAACGACACCTCGCCGCCATCCCAGACGAATGCGGTACGGTCTCCGTAGCCGCGTTCGCCGATCCGGTCGATCAACTCACCGGCAATGTTCATCCGGCCGGGTATTTCCCGATAACCGGAAGGCAGATCCGTCATTTGCCGCCGCGACCCCAGGGCGGGTTATCGTAGTATGGCCCCTTGTAGTCGGCTTCGCGTTTCTCGAGGAATGCGCGGATACCCTCGCGGCAATCGCCGGTACGGGTGATTTCCTGGATCGCCGCGAATTCGCGGGCCCAGCCTTCGTCCGTCCGATTATGGTTCCAGTACATGCGCACCAGATCCTTGGCGTAGCGGACCGACAGATAGGGGTTGGAGGCGATCTGCGCCGCGTAGGCAAAAGTTTCGTCGAGCAGGTCGTCATGCGGGAATACCTTCTCGACCAGTCCGATCTCCAGCGCTTCGTCGGCTTCGATGATTTTGCCGGTCAGGATCATGTCCAATGCCTTCCCGATCCCCACCAGCTTGGGAAGGTTTCGCGCGCCGCCGGATTCCGGCAGGAAACCCGCCGGGACCGCCACTTCGCCGAGTTTCGCCTTGTCGGAGGCAAACCGAAGATCGCAGAGCGTGCAGATTTCCAGTCCGATGCCGACCGCAGGTCCGTTGATCGCCGCGATGACGATACAGGGCAGGTCCTCGAACTTCCTGAACGCGCGCTGCAACACCTGATGGCGCAAATCGTTGAAAAACAGACTGGCGATTTCCTTGTAGGCGCCGAAATTGCCGAAATCAAAATCCTCTTCGCCGGCGCCAAGCGGTCCGGCCTCGGATTTGAGGTCGCCGCCGGCGGAGAATCCCCTGCCCTCGCCGGTGATGATCATCACCTTGATGTTGCTGTTATGGGCAATCTCGTCGCACAGAATGTCGAGTTCGACGCGCATACGGACGTCAACGGCGTTCAGGAAATCCGGCCGGTTGAGCGTCAGCAGGCCGATCGACATTTCGCCCGGCTGATTGGGATTTTCGCGGATTTCCCATTTCAGGGCCTGGTATTCCATTTCAATGTCTCCTTTGCGAATTCAGGTGCCGACTCTGAGCGGCGTCGTCAGCCCGCGGAGGGCGGCGATCACGCTCAGAGCCGTGATTTTTCCGGTGCCGGGATTTTCCTCCGACGGTACGTTTTCGATGCTGAGGCTGAAGCGTGCACTGTCCGCTTCGACGTCGATCCGGTGCGTATTCCGGTCGAGCGCCGGATCGGCCCATATCTGCAGCTTTGTGCGGTCCACACCGATGCCGGCCAGTCCGAGCGCCGCTGCCACGTTGACGTTCGCCGGAAATCCAGCTGCGCCTTCGCGGGCGGTGCCTTCGAAGACTTTCAACGGCTCGTCGAGATTGTCGATGGAGATGCCGTGTTCTTCCAGATACGGCGCGCCGGTCAGCGAAAACGGGGGCTTGCGGGTAATCATGGTTACATCGTGGATTTCACCCTCCGCGGCGGCCCGGACGGCATCCAGCCCCAGCAGCGCGCCGGTCGCCAGAATGATCTGAGCGCCGTTCTCCCGCGCGATGTCGATAACGTCCGGGTGGATCAGCAAACCGGCACCGCTGACGGTGACGAATATACGGCCGGCTTTCAATGCAGGTTCCGCGATCTCGCGAAACGCCGCTTTGGGTACGCATTCGACGACGACGTCGCACGTATCTGCCAGCGCCTGCGGATCGAGCACCGGTACCGGATCGCACCGCCCTTCCATATTGCGTTTTGCTTTTTCGCGGTCGCGCGAACAGACCGCGGCGAGTTCCAGCCCTTCGATGCCCCTGTGCAGGGCTGCTGCGACGGGCTTGCCGATCGTCCCGAATCCGGCAATTCCGACTTTCACGTTCGTTCTCCCTTTCCCACGTGACTTACAACAGGCTTACCGCCAAAGTGCGCGCGCATCAAACCTTTCACTACGGCAGATTTGCATGGCCCTCCTGTTTATGTGCGATGGCGAAGACCCGGCAGTTTGGTCCGACGCCCTGCGCACCGAAATCCCCGATCTGGACATTCGTCTCTGGCCCGACAATGCGGGCGATCCCGAGGATATCGACATCGCGCTGACCTGGCAGCCGCCGCGCGGTGCGCTGGCGTCGTTCCCCGGCCTCAGGGCCATTCTGTCTCTTGGCGCGGGTGTCGAACACGTTTTACGCGATCCCGAATTGCCGGCCGGCGTTCCCGTCGCACGGCTGATAGATCCGGGGCTGCAGACCGGCATGGTGGAGTTCGTGACGATGGAAGTCCTGCGGCATCATCGGCGGGAGCCCGAGTATCGCGCGCAACAGCAGGCGGGCGAGTGGAAACTCCTCCGGCAGACGCTGTCGAAGAACCGGCGCGTCGGCATTCTCGGATTGGGGCGTCTGGGCGCCGCGTGCGGAGAGATGCTCGTCCGGTTCGGCTTCCCCGTTGCCGGCTGGTCGCGTTCCCCGAAGGATATACCGGGTATCGAAAGCTTCCACGGAGAGGACGGTCTGTTTCGCCCTGCTGGAACGGAGCGATATTCTGGTGTGCCTGCTGCCGCTGACGCCCGAGACCGAAGATGTTCTGGATGCCACCACCCTCGGCGCCCTGCCCCGCGGTGCGGTGGTGATCAACGCGGCCCGCGGAAAACATGTCGTGGACGACGATCTGATCGATGCTTTGGACAGTGGTCAGCTGTCCGGTGCCACGCTCGACGTGTACCGCCAGGAACCGCTGCCGCAGGATCATCCGTTCTGGGCACACCCAAAGATCGTCATGTATCCGCATGCGGCCGCGTGGACGTTGCCCGAATCCGCCGCGCCGGTCCTAGCCGACAACATTCGCCGTGCCCGTTCCGGGAAACCGCTGACCGGTCAGATCGACACCCGGCTCGGCTACTGACGCATCAACGACATCAGTTCGCGCACTGAATTCAGGGATCCGATATCGTTTACGGTTGCGACGAGTTCGTCCACACGGCTTTCCGGCAACCGGTAGGCGGCGCAGGTACGCAGTTTCTCGTCCGTTTGTTCCGCCGAGAGCGGATTTTCGGGCGCCCCCAGCGGATGGTCGCATCGCGCCGTCAGCGTGGCGCCGGATTTCATGTCGATTTCCGCGATGGCCTGACCGTTCGAGAGGCTTTGGTCGTGCAATATTTCGACCTGTTCCGCCGCGAAACGGCGCAGAACCGGATCGTCGTAACAATCGGGTTCGAACTGGTCGAGCGTGACGGTGCGATCGCGCAGATAAACGCTGGCGACGTAATGCGCGGACAGCAGTGCTTCGAACTTCGCTACATAGGTCGAAAAGCCGCCGTGCATCTTGTAAGGCGTTTCGCTCAGCTTCAGCCTCACGGACGCGATTTGGTCGAAAGCGACGTCGTGTTCCTGCACGATATTGAACAGCGCGGTGATTACCTCCTGCAGAGCCGTCGCCGACGGCCAGAGACGGAGTGCGATCCGTTGCAGCTCCCAGCGTGACCCGAGATCGTTGGTGACCAGGTCGGGCAATCCGCCCTCCGCGTAAGTGTTGTAGAGGCCGCCGTCCTCCGTGGTGAGGAACTCCTTGTTGGCGACGAAATCCTGTTCTGCCAGCAGGGCTGCCATCAGTCCGGAGAGCGCCGCCCGGCATTGATGAAACTTGACCGTCGGCGTGCCCCAGGCTGCGAACGTCCCGGCGGCCTGACTGCCGGCAAGACCGAAAGCGCGGGCCATTCTATCCGCATCGAAGCCTCGCAAACTGCCAACGGCAGCCGCACCGCCGAACGGACCGATCACACCCGGCCCGTGCCAGCCCTTGCCCCGAAAAACCGGGTAATCCAGACCAATGCCGACTCGGGTCGTCACTTCGGATCCAATGGCTATGGCGGTCAGCAGGTCGGCGCCGGACAGGTCGTCCCGCTCGGCGACCGCGAGTGCCGGCGGCACGACCTCGGGCGTGATATGGGTCAGAGTCGCCCGGTGGACGTCGCACATGGTGACCGCCGTGACCAGATAACCGTTCATCATGGTCGCACCGGCCAGCGACAGGCGGCCGCCGCCGATAACGCTGCTCTCGTCCGATCCGCCGAGAGCCCGCGTGACAGCCATCAACTGGTGAGTCTCCTCACCGCGGTGTCCGGCCAACGCACAGGCCAGCGCATCGGACAGCAAAGCCGTTGCCGAGACGCGTACGTCTTCAGGCAATGTCTCGGCGTCGGTCGTCGCGGCGAATTCCGCCAGTCGTTGCGTCGTCGTTTGGGACACGAAACTCTCCTTGAAAATTTTTTCCAATCTAGCGTTGCCGCCTGTCAGGGCGCAAACATCCGTTGATTGGCGTCAGAGATTGCCGTTCGCTATTCTGGAGCGGCGAACAAAAGGAAACCCATGTCAGACATCATCGACATCACGGTCCCGTTCCGGACCGATCTGCCTCTCTGGCCCGGCGACCCGCGGCCTGAAGTTTCCCTGATGAAAAGCGTCGAAGGCGGATATCGCTGCAACGTGACGCGGATCGATACAGGCGTCCATTTCGGCACGCATCTGGACGCACCCTGTCACTTCATCGACGGTGGCAAAACCGTGGACCAGCTGGATCTCGGAGTTCTCGTCGGCCGCTGTTTTGTAGGAGAGATTCCCGACACCGCCGAAATCTCATCGGCGGATCTGGATGCGCTGAACATACCGGAGGGCACGGAACGGCTCCTTCTTAAAACGTCCAATTCAGAGCTTTGGTCGAAACCCGATCATACGTTTTTCGAGGATTACGCCGCGTTAACGGCAGATGCGGCAAGATGGGTCGTCGAGAAAGGTATTCGCCTGATCGGGATCGACTATCTGTCAATCCAGCTTTTTGCCGATGATGTCTCCACCACTCACATCGTGCTGTTAGAGGCGGAAATTATAATCGTTGAAGGTCTGGATCTGCGGAATGTGTCCGGCGGCGTTTACGACCTGACATGCCTGCCGATGAAGATCGCAGGGTCTGATGGCGCGCCGGTTCGCGCCGTGTTGACGCCGGCGGAGGTCGAGTGATGCTGAGCGGCAAGGAATTTCTCGAAAGCATACGCGACGGTCGTCGCGTCTATATCGGCAAGGAGCTTGTGGGCGACGTTACAACCCACCCCGCGTTCCGTAATGCCGCTGCGACCCTGGGCATGATCTACGATCGCAAGAACGCGGCCGAAAACCGCGACGTGATGGTCTCGGAAGAGGACGGAGAGACGTTTTCCACTTATTTTCTGCGCCCGAGATCGCGCGCAGACCTCGAACGCCGGTTCGAAACCCATCGCCGGATCGCGTCGTGGACTTACGGGTTCGTGGGGCGATCTCCAGACAACTTCCCGAGCTACCTGTCCGGTCTCGCGACCGATCCCGGTCTCTTCGAAGATCTGCACGAGGGGTTCGGCGACAACCTGACCGCCTATTACAACAAGGCCCGCCGTGACGATTTGTTCCTGTCCCATTCGGTGACAAATCCGCAGGCAACACGGCGCGTTGATGCCGAGCTTAAGGAAACGGGACAGGTCTCCCCGACCCTGCGCGTGGTCCGGGAAGACGACGACGGCGTTGTCATTAATGGACTGAAGATGATCGGAACCGCATCGGTGTTCTGTCACGAGACGTGGGTCGGAAATCTGCAGCCCGTGCCGCCCGGCCAGGAAGCGGAGGCAATCACCTGCGCGGTTCCCCTGAACCTGCCGGGCGTCTCCATCTGGTCGCGCAAGCCATACGAGGCGTCTGCAAACAGCGAGTTCGACATGCCGCTATCGGCCCGCTACGACGAGACCGACGCAGCCATTCTGTTCGAAGACGTGAAAGTGCCGTGGGAACGCGTGTTCCTGCATAAGGACACCCATATGTCGCGGGAGATCTACATGCAGACACCCGGGCATTCGCTGGCCAATCACCAGGCGAATGTGCGGTTTCTCGAGAAACTGAAGCTGATCGTGGCGCTGGCGCACAAGCTGACGCGATCGAACAAGGCGGACAAGATCCCGGCGGTGCAAAGCACGCTCGGCAAACTGGCTGCCCTTCTGGCGACCCTCGAAGGCATGATCATGGGTCAGCTGCACGGTTGCGAGGAAATGGTGCCGGGATCGGGCTATGTCACCGTCAACCGCCGCTATATGTATGCAGCGCTGCACTGGTGCACGAACAATCATTCCGCCATCTGCGACATGGTACGGGAACTCATGGGCGGCGGGCCGATCCAGATGCCGGCGGATTCATCCGTGATTGCGGATCCGGAGCTGAACGAGAAATTCGAAACCTACTGGTCGGTGACGGATCAGTCGGCGCAGGACCGTATGAAACTGATGCGGCTCGCCTGGGACGTGCTCGGCACCGAATTCGCCGGGCGGCATATGCTTTATGAAAAGTTCTATGCCGGCCCGGGATTCGTTATGGACAGTTACAGCTACAATGCCGCACCGTGGGACGAGCTGGACGCCATCGTGGACGGCCTTCTGTCCGGATACGACGCCGAAAGCCGATAGCGTAATTACCGGCCCTTATAGACCGGCGGGCGTTTTTCGCGAAAGGCGCGGACGCCTTCCTTATGGTCTTCGGAAGTGATCAGCACTGACTGGCCGATACGTTCGAGAATGCGCCCGGACGCCATGTCGATGTTTTCGCACGTGTTCATAATGGCTTTCGCCAGCCCCATAGCCATGGGCGCCTTTGCTACCAGCTTCGCGGCCAGTGCGCGGGCTTCTTCCTGCAGCTTTTCCTTCGCCACCACGCGGGTGACGAGACCCAGCTGAGCGGCCTTTTCCGCGTCGATGAATTCACCGGCGAGCACCAGTTCCTTCGCCCAGCCAGGTCCAATCAGGCGGATAAGGCGCGAACATCCGCCTGAGCCCGGGATCAGGTTGATGTTGCCTTCGGTAAATCCGAAACGTGCGTCTTCCGAACAAATCCGGAAATCGCAGGACATTGCCAGTTCCAGACCGCCGCAGGCGCAGATGCCTTGGGCCGCACAGATCACGGGAATCTCAATTCGTTCCAGTCGGTCGAAGAAGTCGTGAATCCAGCGATATTCAATACGGAACCGTTCGGTCGGGAAGTCCTGTTCGAACCAGGAAACGTCGGCTCCGGCGCCGAACGCCTTTTCCCCTTCCGCGTTGATGATGATCACCCTGATATCGTCATTGGCTTCAATACGGCGTTCAATCCACCGGAAATCTTCTTTCATGCCTTCATCGAAGGTGTTCAAGCGTTCCGGCCGATTTAGGGTGATGGTCAGGATCTGGTCTGAAATATCAACCTTAAGCGCGTTGAATTCATGGTCGAGGATGACGTCGTTAGTTTCGGTAATCATCGGATTTCCCCGGGTATCTGTTAGCAACAAAAAAACCGCCGGCCGCTCCTGAGAGGGCCGGCGGCGAAACTTTGGTCTGTTCTGACCCGTCAGCGTTGCATCGACAGAAGGATCTCCTTGGTGCTGTCGGCAAGTTCGCATTTAATGGCTTCAAAGGCAGAAATCGGCGGAAACATCAGGCCGGTTCCCTGCATATGACCGCGCATTTCCTCAAGATAGCGATTAACAATGTCTTCTGTTTTGTTCCGCTTCAGCCCATGCTCTAGGCAGAAATCATTATCAGCACCTTCCAGACGTCCGAAGGCCCGCTTCAGGCAGTTCGGCATCACGCGGTCGTAGATTTCCTGAAATGCGGCGAGCTGTTCGGGGTCCTTTGCAAACTGCTTGAGGTTCTCGACACCATTGTCGTAATGATCCTCTTCGTCTTCCAGCACCTCTTCCTGGCTTGCGCCCCATGGAACGTAGCTGGACTCCCGGTATTCCATGATCTGATGGCTACCGGCGCGATCGACCGTGAAGTTGAAAACGGCAATGTCGAGCCAGTTGTCGAGGTTGAGACCCCAGAATTCTTCAGCGTCGGGGCGACCGGCGATAATTTCTTCCGGATCTTCTCCGAGGTCGGTCAAGAGATCGTAAAGCCCCCGGCTATGTCGTGCTTCTTCGGCAGCAAATTCGGCAGCGAGTTCTTTTTCCTGCCAATTCGGCGCTGCCGTGATGGCGCGGCCGAAAACTTCGGCGGTTGCCGTTTCCGCATAAATTTGACGCGTCATCAAGCGGATCAGCATCTCTCTATATTCGCCAGTCGCTTCAGCAGGGTTATTGATTGTCTCGGTTCCAAGAGGGGCTGCGGTGGCCATTCGAGTGTCTCCGTCTGAAATTGGATTTAAGTAACTTGTGACGGACACCGGTGCCCGTTCACTGACAGGAAACCCTGCCGTTGTCGGCATTGTCTCAAAGAGTTAGATATAAATCAAATCATTGTGGATGATAGAAGGTATCACCATGGCTAATATCAGAAATGTAGACCTTAACCTTCTAACTGTACTCGATGTTTTACTAACAGAGCGGAGCGTCAGCCGGGCCGCAGAACGACTGAACCTGACGCAACCCGCCGTTAGTGGCGCGCTGAAAAGGTTGCGCACGACCTTCAACGACCCGCTATTTTTGCGCGCCCAGCAGGGCATCCGCCCAACCCCGTTCGCTCTCGAGCTGATTGGCCCCGTTAAGGCGGTGCTGCAAGACATCGATACGATATTCGCCGGCACCGAATTCATTGCTGAAACCGCCGACGTTACCTTCACCATCGCTGCAACAGATTACGCACAGACGACATTTCTGTCGCCGCTAATAAAGCGGGTAAAAGCTACTGGCCCTAATATAAGGTTTTCCGTGGTATCGGCCGACAGCAAGCGCATGGCAGAACAACTGGACCGACAGGAAATTGACTTTGCGGTGACTGTGCCGGAAATGTCGCCCCCCAACCCGCCTTCGATCGAATTATTTGAAGACAGCTATGTCTGCGCGCTCGATGCCGCACACCCCAAGGCGGAACATAGACTAAGCCTGGACCGGTTCTGCGATCTAGACCACGTTCTTGTGACACCTTCTAGCGACGGATTTTTCGGCCCTACCGATGAAGCACTTCGCAAGCTAGACCGGGAACGCCGGGTCTCGGTCACGATTCCTAACTTCCTCAGCCTGCCGAGTATTTTAAAAGACAGCGAGTTCATAACAGTGGCGCCGGAGCGCATTCTGCGGCCGTTCGAGGGTGACCTGAAAATATTCCCGACGCCCTTCCCACTGCCGCGGTTTCGTATGATTGGCGTTTGGAACAATCATTCAGACAAGTCTCCGGCGCATTCTTGGCTGCGTGACCAGATGACTGAGCTTGCGGCGGAGATGCGTAAGCTATAGCGGATTGTTGGAATAGAGTCGCATCGGCGCGATCTGTCCGCTGTCCATATAGCCTTCATGGATTGCACGTTCGAACAATGCCTTCACGACTTCCGCAACGGGCATTGCGCTGCCTGTTCGGGTTCCCATATCGCAGGCGATTTCCATGTCTTTCATCATCATCGAAGCATCGGCCGGATCGGAATAGTCTGCATTTGCCATTCGCCTTCCGTGATCCTGCAGCACCGGGGAATCCGCCCAGCCGCCTCTCAGCGCATCGGCCAGCGCAGTCGCATTCATCCCATACCGCGCCGCGAAATTCAGCGCTTCGGCAATGGCACAGATTTCGGCACCGATAATCAACTGATTGCACACCTTGGTTGCCTGTCCCGCGCCAACGGGACCCATCATGGTCATCTGCTTCGAATAGGTCTCGATGACCCGTCGTGCTTTGGCGAAATCTTTGGCCTCGCCACCCGCCATGACGACCAGTTCGCCCCGTGCCGCCCCGCCGGGGCCGCCTGACACCGGCGCGTCGAGCCAGTTCATGCCTGCTTCGTCCTGCAGGCGCCTGGCCCAGCTGCGTGTGCTTTCTGGATGAATGGTTGAATGGTCGACAAGAAGCTTGTCCGATGCGTTGCCCGCCGCGATACCGTGGGGGCCGAAAACCACTTCTTCCACGGCGTCGTCATTCGACACGCATAGGATTACGATATCGCATTCCGATGTTAACTCCGACGCGGAATCGGCCCAATCGGCGCCTTCGGACAGATGGGCCGCGGCGCGTTCTTTCGACCGCGCCCAGACTGTGACAGGAAAACCGGCTTTCATCGCATGCCGGCACATGGCGCCGCCCATGGTGCCCAGACCGATAAATCCAACCGCTGGATGTGTCATGCTGTCTCCCGAGTTAGTCATGCGAAGCTTTATAGACAGATATCCGAATTGCCGCTTTCTCTCCCACAATGGAGCGCGTAAATTCTCCGCAATCATACAACATGAACGGGGTCCCCATGGCGAAGCTTTCTCTCGATCAGGCGCAAACAATCGTTTCCAGGACGCTGGAGAAAGGCCGTGAACTAAAGCTGAATCCACTGACCGTCGCGGTGGTCGATGACGGCGGCAGCATGAAGGCCTTCGCCCGTGAAGACGGCCCCGGCGCTGCACTCCGACCCCAGATCGCTACCGGCAAGGCCTTCGGCGCTGTCGGGATGGGATTGTCGTCGCGCACGATCAACGAACGCGTTGTCGAGCGCCCGCACTTCGGCGTCGCCCTGGTCGGTGCGTCGGAAGGTCGTCTGGTACCTGTACCCGGCGGTGTGCTGATCAAGGACGGTGACGAGATCATCGGCGCGGTCGGCGTCAGCGGCGATACGTCCGACAATGACGAAGCAGCGGCGATTGCGGGGATCGAGGCCGCCGGCCTGACGGCCGGCGTCTGAGCCGCAAATTGTCCCAGGCAGCCACTCTTACGGACGCGGAAGTCCTAAGCCGCGACAGGCGGGTCACGACGCTTATCGGCGTTTCCCACGGCGCAAGCCATTTCTATCAGCTTGCCCTTCCGCCGCTATTCTATCTCATCAATGCGGGCGAAGGCATCAGCTTCGCGCTGCTCGGCGCCCTGACGGCGGCCTTCTATATCGCATCGGCGGTATGCCAGCCCCTGTCGGGCTTTCTGGTCGACAAGTTCGGCGCCCGCAGCATTCTGCTCATGGGGCTGGGAACAATGGCCGGGTGTACCGCCCTGATGGGTGTGCTGCCCTACTATCCGGCGTTGTTCGCTTTGTCGATCCTGGCCGGTATCGGTAACAGCGTCTTCCACCCCTGCGACTACAGCATCATGAACGCGACCATCAGCGAAAAGCGGATGGCGCGAGCCTTCAGCTATCACATGTTCGGCGGCTATGTCGGCTACGTCGCCGCTCCGGTCGCAATGACGGCGATCGGGACGGCGTTCGGCTGGCAACCTGCCATCATCATTGCCGGCGCGGTCGGGCTCGTATTGTTCGCCATTCTTTGGGGCGGCAGCCGGGATTTTCGGGACAGTACGCATGAGCGCGCCGAAACCGGCGCGGCGGAGGAAAGCATCAGGGACAGCGTACGTACCCTGATGAGCCCGCCCGTCCTACTTTGCTGGAGCTTTTTCTTCTTTGTCGCCATGGGACAGATGGGACTGATGACCTTCGTGCCGACGCTGATGAAGGAAATCTACGCGTTCGAACTGGAGGCAGCGGGCGCCTTCGTCTCGGTCATGATCGGTGCCGTGATGACCGGTGTTCTGTGTGGGGGCTACCTGGCCGATAACTTCAGAAAACCCGATGTAATCGTCACCATCGGTTATTTCATCGCCACCTTCATGGTCGCCAGCATCTGGTATTTCGAGCTTGTCAGCTGGCAGCTTTTCGGGAGCTTCGCGGTGATTGGCTTCATGTACGGCGTCGTTTTCCCGTCGCGCGAACTGCTGGTCCGGGCCGCCACGCCCAAAGGCGCCAGCGGTAAAGTCTTTGGTTTCGTATATTCCGGGATGGACTTCGGCGCGGCGGTCACGCCGGTACTTTTCGGCTGGTTCGTCGATACCGGCGTGCCGCGCTACGCATTCCTCTGCGTAGCCATCCTGTGGGTAGCTTCCGTCGTGATCATGCTGATGACCAACGCGGCAACCAAGCGCCAAGCTCCGGTCGGGGCGGAGTAAACTTGCAGACCGCCGCTCTTGACGAACGCCGCCGCGATGTACGCGTCATCGGCGTGATCGGCATGTGCCATTTCTTCAGCCATTTCTACCAGTTGGTACTTCCCCCGCTGTCGATCCTGATCCATCAGTCCGAAGGTTACAGCATCGAGAGCCTGGCGTTTCTGGTGTCGGTTTTCTACGGCGCGTCGTTCGCCCTGCAGGTGCCGGTGGGCTTTTTCGTCGACCGGTTCGGGGCGCGGAACATCCTGATGGCCGGCGTCGTCGTCCTGGCGGCATGTACCCTGCTCTACGGCGTGTTCAGCAGTTATCCGGCGCTGGTTGTGCTGACGATCATCGCCGGCGCGGCGAACAGCGTCTTTCATCCTGCCGACTACAGCATCCTAAACGCATCGGTCAAAAGCGAGCGGCTCGGGCGGGCCTTCAGCGTGCACAACTTCGCCGGCTTCGCCGGATACGGGCTGGCGCCCGTCCTGGTGGCATGGCTGGGATCTTTGTGGGGTTGGCAGACCGCCGCGATCGTGACCGGCGCGGCAGGACTTTTCTTCGTCTTCTTCGTGTTCTCACTGAGCGCGGATTTTAAGGATTCATCGCACACGCGGCGCAACGAGGGATCATCGAGCTCGCTCTCGGAAGACCTGAGGAGCCTGATGCAGGCCCCTCTGTTGCTCTGCCTGCTGTTCTTTACCCTGCTTGCCGCCGGTCAGTTGGGAGTTCAGTGGTTCGCCGACGACGTCTTGTTTATCGGGCATGGTATCCCGGTGATACAGGGCAACAGCTATGTGACGATGTTCGTCGCCGGGATAACTGTCGGGATTATCCTTGGAGGAATTGCTGCGGATAAATCGTCCAATCACATACGGCTGGCGTCGATCGGTTTCGTGGCCTGCGGCATCGGAACCATACTGATGGGAATTATGCCGCCCTCCGCGATCTATCTTTATCCGCTCTTCGCTCTCACGGGGTTTCTGTTCGGATTTGGATTCGCGTCGCGCGACCTGCTGGTCCGGAGCCTCGCCCCTGCGGGGGCGAGCGGCGCCGTCTACGGTTTCGTGTTTTCAGGGCTTGATATCGGATCGGCATTCATACCGTTGATCTACGGATACTTCCTCGGCGTCGGTATGGAATTCTACGTGTTCTATCTCGGCGGCCTGCTGATCATCCTGGCTGCCGGACTGATCGGGACAGCCGGCAGAAACGCTGGACAGACCTGACCCATGAACGGGATTTTTTTCGCCATTGTCCTGATCGCTTTTCTGGTCGCGGGATGGCGGCAGATTACCTGGGTGCCCCCATCGGCGGATGCGGTGTCGCCGATGCAGGCGCTGGCCAACGGCATGGTGGAAACGGCGGGTAGTTCCGTTACGCTCGCGATCGGGCTGGTCGGGGTGATGGCACTGTTTCTCGGGCTGATGAAAGTAGCCGAGGAAGGCGGCATGCTGACCGTTATCGCCAAGACCATCCGTCCCCTGATGGTGCGGCTGTTTCCTGAAGTGCCGCCTGATCATCCGGCCATGGGCGCGATGATCCTGAACATGTCCGCCAACGCCCTGGGCCTGGGCAACGCGGCGACCCCCTTTGGAATCCGGGCGATGCAAGAACTCGACAAGCTGAACCCCTGCAAGGGAACGGCGACGAACTCCATGGCGCTGTTTCTGGCGATCAACACGTCGAGTGTCACCCTGTTGCCGACGGGTGTGATCGCATTGCGCGCCGCGGCCGGCTCGAACGATCCTGCCGGAATCCTGCCCACAACGTTGTTCGCGACAGTTTGTTCCACGACCGTCGCCATCGTCATGTGCCTTATCCTGCGCCGGTTCTGGCAAACCGCGGAAGACGCTACGCCGTCCGCAGAGATGTTAGAAATTGAAGGAAACGCTGCGTCCGACGGCGAAGGGCTGCCCGACGCGGCGAGCGGTGCCTACCCCGCCTGGGTCTCCGCGGCGGCCCTGATCGGGATCGCAGCGCTCGTTCCGCTGACAATCGTCTATGGCGCAACGATTTCGCCCTGGATCATTCCCGGGCTGATGGTTGCTTTGCTCGGATTTGGCGCAGCCAGGAAGGTCAGGGTCTACGAGGCGTTCGTGGAAGGCGCAAAGGACGGCTTCAACGTGGCGATCCGGATTATTCCCTATCTGGTCGCTATTCTGGTGGCTGTTGGCATGTTCCGGTCTTCCGGCGCGCTGGAAGCCATGATCACTGTGATCGGGCCGATCACCTCGCTGTTCGGCATGCCCCCGGAAGCCCTGCCGATGGCCCTTCTCCGCCCGCTTTCCGGGTCCGGGGCATATGGCATCCTCGCCTCGATCATTCAGGACCCGAACATCGGGCCTGATTCCTATGCCGGATATCTTGTTTCAACGCTGCAGGGATCCACAGAGACCACATTCTACGTCCTCGCCGTCTATTTCGGAGCTGTGCAGATCAGGCGGATACGATTTGCGCTTGTGGCGGCCCTGTCGGCGGACTTAGCGGGGATTGCCGCCGCGGTGATTATCTGTTCGGTCCTGTACGGAGCGCTTTGATCCTACCCATCAGCGCTGTAACCGAAAAATATTAGGAAAAAGAGCGGAGCCAACGCCTACGCTAGCTTTAACGGCTCCGCCCAGCGCAAAGGAGTACAGGGAGGCATTGGTGGGACAACCAAAACGACGTCCTCTGCGGCGCATCTGCTCCGCGGTAAGGGAGAGAACCGCGGAACACGTCGAAATCTTGAACTTATCCAGAAAAGTATCAGCTTTTCGTATATTCTCACAAACGAACAATAGAGCGATCCTTTTCGCCTGCCCCATTCTCAATTGACGTTTTATTTCCAGTGATTTACACCCGTTTCAAAGCCTGCGAAATTTCGAATACTTCGAATCGATTCGCGGCGATTCCCGCCTGACCAAGGGGGATATCTAAGCGTATTTTTTACTGTGGCGGTCATTCTGTCGGCCAGCTGATCTGATGCGGCCGAAAACGATAGCTATTAACTGCGCGATCTCCAGAAAGCGACCACTGACCTCAAAATAAAGGCTATGCAATGGTCGCTTGCTAAATCACGGAACTTTATACGCCCCTCGCGACGGATACTAAAAAAACGGATCACGTCCAACGGCGAACTCAAGAAAAAGGCTCTCTAACTGCTTAGCCAGCTGTTCCTTCCGATCCGTGCCGCGGTCCAACCCGGTTATTCGGTACCATCTTTAGGGTGGGACATCTCGAAAACCGTGATCGGCTAGCGCGAAACGCGTTCCCTCCTACACGCGGAGATCAGCAAATCGCGGTGCTTTGACGGAGCTTTCGAATTCCTTCGCCAGCGTCCCCAATTCCAGCGCTTTGATCTCCGCGGTTACTTCGAAGACCCGTTTCGTGGCGTCTTGAACGGAACGCTTGACGGCGGCTGCGTCGCTACCCGGACGCACTTCGATCGATAGCAGAAAAGCGTCCGTTCCGTCCCGCGATGTGATCAGTTCCGCCTTGAAATCGTTCACTTCGGCGATATCGAAGATAAAATCCTCGAATTCCTGGTGATTGATGTTCACGCCCCGGATTTTGAAGAAACCCGCGGTCCGGTGCGCATGACGAATGACGGGAAAAACGCCGAATTTGGACGAGGTTTCTCCCTGCCGTTTCCAAGTCACGATATCGCCGGAATTCCAGCGCAGGAATGCCGCGCCGTTATTGCTGAACATCGGCGTCATCACCAGCAAGCCGGGTTCACCCTCCGCGACCGGCTTCATGGTCTCTTCATCGAGGACTTCGATATGGGCGAGATCGGTCCAGATATGGAACCCGTCCCGCTTTTCGCTTTCGGCGCCCATCATGCTGCATTCGGTCATACCGAAGCAGTCATAGACCTCCGCGCCCCAGTCGCGTTCGAGTTTCGCGCGTTTGGCTGCGGAAACGGGCTCGGCGGTGCACATGATGCGGTTGACCGAGCCTTCTTTGAGGTCGATGCCGCTCGCGGACGCGAGATTGGCGAGGTGAAGCCCGTAGCTCGACATGCCCATCCAGACCGTCGGTCTCAGGTTCTGGATCAACTCAAGCTGCATCGCGGACGGCAGCGCGGCCCCTGCTCCGCCCCACACGGCGCCGATACCGATGATGCGCGCCGAACGGGCCCACATGTGCCCCGCCGGATGGATGCCGAGCGGAAACGAAATATGCGCCACATTGCCTGGCAGCGTGCCGGCGCACTGAAACGTGCGCGCGAACCCGACCATGTTGTAGCGGATGTCGTCATAGGTTTTCGGATAGAAAAGCGGCCGCCCCGTGCTGCCGCCGGATCGCCAGTATTCGCAGATGTCTTCCTGCTTCGCGGTGCAGAAATCTTCGTAGAATTCCTCGGTGCTCAGTTCGCGAAGCTGGTCCTTGTCCAGGATAGGAATCTTCGCCCATTCATCGGGGTCGTCCAGCCTGGCCGGATTGATATGATCGAGCTTGCCCTTCCAGAAATTCGCGCGCTTCGCGTTTTCGAAAGCTATCGGCTTCTGCCGTCGCTGGATCTCCTCGATCGCTTCAGGCGATTCCGGAATGCCGAGCGGCAGTTCTTCCGCCCTATCGCTCATTTACCGGTCCGGTAGACGGGCGCGCCGATCCATCGTTTCTGGGCGTCGAATTCGGCGGGGTATTTACCCGCCGCCTCCGCGTTGGTCATGGCTTTCAGGCGCGCTGCTTTTTCGGGTGTGTCTTCCGGTATCTCGTCGAGCGTGTCGCCGATCATCTTTTCGTAGTCGGCGCCGACCGGGCAAACATCCTGACAGCGCCTGCAGCCCGTCACCACGCCCGAGCCGCGCAGGATGCTCTGCCAAAGATTGAAGGAGTTCTCGGATCGCAGCAGGTTCAGTTTCTCGCCCGGGTCCGGTTCGTCGAAGATGTTTTCGAGATGGTCCGTCAGTTGCGCGAAACCGTGAGGCGACCGGTAGCGGTCGCAGGCCGACCAGTCGCGTGCCCAGTGGCCGACAACATCGCCGGGACAGGTGCTGAGACACCGGCCGCATTCCGGACCCTTGCACAGGGCATCCGTCATCGGGCTGTCGGTCTCGCAGTCGAGCGTGGCCATGACGGCAGAGAGCATGACCCGCGGCCCGTATTCCGGCGTCAGCAGCTGCAGGTTCAGCCCAAGCGTGCCGAGGCCGGCCTCCACCGCCGCATGGTTTAGCGACAGAAGCGTCGTCAGATGTTCGTCTGGGTCGTTTCGATAGGCCCAGGGATCGACATGCGTCGGTGGGATGATGATACCCGGATATCCCTGCTCTTCCAGCCAGTAGACCAGATGCAGCGAGGCTTCTTCGAGCATCGTCAGTGTAAGTTCGTCGTTGTAATATTTGTGGCGTTCGTCCCACCGTGTAATCCTCGTGGTGCCGCTGGTATAACGCTTGGCGAGGACAATCACCTTGCCGCCGTCATGTTCGGTGATATCCGACGGCTTTTTTGGAAATTCCGGCGGCGGGTTTTCTTCGAGCACGGCGCCGTCGGCAATGCCGACCAGGTCGCAACCCAATTCGCGCGCCTTTTCCTTGATCTGCGCGGCAGTCACCGGCGACTGAAATGCTGATACCATCGTGATTTGTCCCTAGTCTTCTTTGGCAGCGGCTTCTTCTTTTTCGCGCTGTTCCTTTTTGAACGCCTGAAGCTGACGCGCGACCATGCCCTGATAGCCTTCCGGCCCGACCCAGCGCACATTCCACTCGTTCAGCCCGTCGACCGGATCGCCTTTCTTGCGGGCTTCTTTGAAGCCCTTGGCCTTCTCGACCTTTTCGGGCGTTTTCTCCGGAATCACCTTTTGAATATCGGACAGGTAGGCGTGGTAGTCGTTGCCGACGGGACAGACTGCCAGGCAGCGCGGACAGTCGCCAAACGAACCGACTACGCGCAGCAATCCCTGCCAGAAGCCGAAGATTTCCCGGTCCCGCAGCAATTCGCGTTTGGCCTCAGCATCCTGGCTGATGAAGTGTCCCCAGAATTTCAGGATCGTCGCGAATCCGAATTCCTGGGCCTCGGTCGCGCATTCCCGCTTGTCTATTCCGAAGTGTCTGACGGCATCCGACGGGCAGGAATAAAGGCAACGGCTGCAGGATTCGCCGATGCAAACCTGTTCGGTGATGCGTTCGTCGGCCTCGATCGTTGCTTCCGTCAGAATGCCTGTTAGATAAATCCTCGGACCGAATTCCGGCGTCAGGATATTTACCTCAAGCCCGAACGTGCCCAGCCCGGCCTCGATCCCGAGGTGCCGCGTGCTTAACCGGCCGTAGCTGGCGTTTTTGTAGCTCCAGTCCGTTTCCTGCGCGGCGGTGACGAAGGCGGGGTATCCCTGCCCTTCCAGCCATTCGGTGATGCGGTAGCCGGCCCTGTCCATGGCGCGAAGGACCAGCATGTCCATGTACTGCACCGGGATGTTGGATTTAGCGCGAAACGCCCCGACCGGAATGCGCTTGGCGATCACGATCACGCTTTTCACGTGAGGAGAGATGCGCTCGGGCGTCTGAGGCCATTTCGGATCGGGCGGGAATTCGTTCAGGGTGTCCGCGCTGACAATTCCGACAAGGTCGGCGCCCAGCGCTTTGGCCTTTTCCTTCACGAATTTTGCGTCGAGATCGTATTTCATGATGAGCGAAAATTGTCACAGTCGGTTATGGACAACAACGCATTACTGGTCTCACACACTTATGGTACATTTCATTCCGGCAATCTGAGAAACGATCCAGAACATGCATCGCGGCGCGACGACTAACAGAGAAATCAGGCGGGCCATTCAGTTATCGGACGCCCCCATCAGAGCGCTCGCGGAAATGTACGGGATCAATCCCAAAACCGTCATGAAGTGGCGACACCGCGGTAGCGCCGAAGATCATCCGTCGGGATCGGGCCGCGCGGGCATAATCGCGCTATCCCCGCCCGAACAGGAAATGTGCCTGGCGTTTCGCAAGGCAACGCTTTTGCCGCTCGATGATTGCCTCTATGCCCTGCAACTGAGTTTGCCGCATCTGACACGGGCGACGCTGCATCGTCTTTACCAAAACCACGGAATCAGCCGACTGTCGGATGTCGTAAGTCCATTGCGGAACCATTCGGCAGCGCCCCCGACGCGTCCCGGGGATTTTTATCTGAACGTAGCACCGGTCAGGACGGGTGACGGAATCGTCATCATGTATGTTGCTTTCGATCGCGTGACGAAAATCGCATTCGCGGAACTGCATCGGGAATCCACGAGCAGGCTGGTATCGGAGTTCTTAACGCGGTTGAACCGGGCAATGCCGTACAGTGTCCACAGCACACTGACCAATGACAGCGATATCTTTCTCGGCGCCCCCTTTCGAACGGTGCGTCGGCGACATGCGATCGGCCACCAGTTTGTCGCATCGGAAGACCCCTGGGATATCCGCCGGACCGCGAGCGCCAAAATGATCGGCGAGGACGTGTACCGGTCGCCTCATTACGAAAGTCTCGAGCATCTGAAGTCTCATTTTTTCGAATTTTTCGACATCTACAATTTCACGCGCCGCCTAAAATCCCTGAACGGTAAAACGCCGCATGAATTCGTGTGCGCCTGCTGGGCGCGGGATCCGTCGCATTTCCGCGCGGACCCGAGAACCTGGTCACTGGATCTCAAGGATTAAGCCTGGTGAGCGCCGTTCGATTTCACCGTTATGTGATTGAAATCACGAAAATTAGTCCATTCGCGCAGTTGCCTATCCCGCAATCGTCACCATTTCCAATGGTATGAAAAGATTATTGAACGAACTGTTTTCGGATAAGCTCAAAGGCGGCGTTTTGCTTGTTGCGATTGTCTTCGGAGTACTCGTACTAGCGGGCAGCCCGAAGACCACCACAGCCGAGACCGACGCAGCGATACGCACGATCGTCGTAGATCCCACGAATCACGCCTGGGACGCTTTCTGATCAGACGGCCTCGTGCCCGTAGTGTCGCAGCTCGCTACATATCCGGATATCGTAATGCGAAAAGATTCCGGCCTTTCCCTCCGCCATGGCTTCTCGGTGACGGGGGTTCCGGGTCCAGCTGGCAAGCGAGGCCTCGTCGTCCCAGAACGACACGGTGCTGGTGCGCCCATCCCCCGAGACATGGGCATAGCTTTCCTTTCCCCGAAATCCGGGCACGTCGCCCACGATAGGGAGCAACGTCTGCAGCCATTTCTGTTGCTCGCTTTCCATCCCCGGGTGGGTCTTGAATTCGATCAGGCATATGATCATCAGGTTTTCGCCTTTTGAAGCTGGCCATTGTCGCGACCGGACAGGCAGCGTATTAAATCGGCTGAATAAATTCCAGACTGACATGGCCGACGATACCCGACCCAACGACCTCTCCCTGCAGGGCTCCCTCTCTCCGCTCGCAAGCGTGGAACGCGCCGCATACGAAATGCGTTGCGGCCGCGCCGTATACGTTATCGACAATACCGATACGGCGGCTCTGGTAATGGCGACGGAAATGGCCACGTCCGAGCGCATCGACGCGTTGACAGAGATCAGTGGCGGTATCCTGCCCCATATTGTCCTGACGCATCACCGTGCGAAAACGCTGAAAATCAGACTGTACACGCCCGATGTGGTCCGGATCCCCTACCCCGACTGGCTGACCGCAGGTCAGATCCGCCAACTGGCTGATCCACAATTCGATCTGGCAGACCCGATGCGCGGTCCCTTTATCGCCGAACGGGATGACGTATCGGCGGCCGTACTATCATCTATAAAACTCGCGAAAGTCGGACGCATACTGCCGTCGGTACTGGCTGTCACCGTGCCAGCCGTATCTGTCGGCGCACATCCGGAACTTGTCGCAGTCAATGCAGCCGATATCGATAACTACGATACGCGTGCGGCTGCCGGGCTGAAACGTGTGACTGCCGCGAAAGTGCCGCTTGTTGGGGCCGAGAATGCCAAGATTATCGCCTTTCGCCCCGAAGACGGGGGGACCGAACACCTTGCAATCGTAATCGGCGACCCGGAACCGGGCAGCCCGGCCCTCGTCCGACTGCATTCCGAGTGTTTCACCGGAGACGTTCTCGGGTCTCTCAAATGCGATTGCGGCGACCAGCTGCGTGGCGCAATAGAGCAGATCGGCGAGGAAGGCTCGGGCGTTCTGCTTTATCTCGCCCAGGAAGGCCGGGGTATTGGCCTGATTAACAAGCTGCGCGCCTATGCGCTGCAGGATCAGGGCTTCGATACCGTGGAAGCGAATCAGCGACTTGGCTTCGACGACGACGAACGGGTGTTCCTGGCGGCGGCGGAAATTCTACGGCAACTGGGTATTTCGGAAGTCCGGCTGCTGACCAACAATCCCCGCAAGGTCGCCCAGTTGGAAGAGTACGGCATTCGCGTGATCGAGCGTGTGGAGCACGTCTTCGAACCGAACGAACACAACGAGCGCTATCTCGCCGTTAAGGCCGAGAAAAGCGGACACCTCTTTTAGGTTTCAGGCCGTTATATCGGCGTTTCGGTGCTGCACTTCCAGCGCGGCGCCGGCAGCCTGGTAGCCCTTTCGCGCGGCCGCAAGATCCGCGTCGGACGGGTTGTGGGCTGCGTTTGCTGCGGTCGAGAGGCGGGCGGCGGCTTCCGCGAGTTTCGCCGGATCGCCGGACGGGTTGGAAAGACGCACCGATACCGAGCCGCCCGTGGCGTATTGCCGCCCGTCAGGTCCGACGGTGTAGGTATAGCTGATCGGTCCGGCACTGGCGCCGGCCGCCGCGGCGTGCGCCTTTTCTTCCTGCTTTACCTGAGAGTCGCGCTGACGGAGCCGGTCGACGGCAGACTGTTCCTCAGCCGTCAGTTCGGCGCTATCGCGGGCGATCGACGGTTTTCGGATTTCGTACCCGGAAGATGCCTGAGACGCTGGCGTGACGACCCGTTCCGGGAGTGCCGAGGACGTGGGGCTGCCCTGCGCGCCCATACCCCTGGCGGGAACGCGCGATTGCACCTGCATGATTACACGCTGTTTGCCGTCGTCCGTCTCTCCGATGGCGGTTTGACCGACGACCACGCCCTGCCGCCCCGACATGGGCACGCTGACGACTGACCCGATAGACATCCTGATGGCCTTCAAGGTTATCCGGTTACCGTTCAGAAGATCATCCTGCGACTAACATTCCGATTATAAATCTCCTTAAAAACAATTATTCATAAATTCCAATTGCTTGCCGAAATATCTTAATTAGAAACATCAGGATATTTCAGGCAGTCATTCGTGCCCGATGCCGTTGCCATCCTCATTCGCTGAAAAACCGCTATAAGTTCCCGCTATGACCTGTTCTGTCCCAATCAGCGGTTCCGTCTGACATGAACGGACTGCGCACCGCCCTGCGCCAGCAACTCCCGATCTACGGCGCCGGCGTCTTTTCGAACAGCAATGTGACGATCTCTTCGATCATCGTGCCGCTGTGGGCCGTCTATCTGGATATGTCGCCCGGGATTATCGGCGTCCTGCTCGGCATCCGGCATTTGCCGGGCCTCCTGTTCGCCATCCATGGCGGCGTATTGCTCGACCGGCTGGGTGCGCGGCCCGTCATGATCGTGTTCGCGGCGATCGCCGTGGTGGTTCCCCTGCTTTTTCCCATCATGCCGTGGGTCTGGGCGATGCTCGTGCTGCAGATGGTGTGGGGATTCGCCACCACCATGACCTGGATGGGCGCGCAGACCAGCGTCTCCCAACTGATGCGCGGCAGTACACGACATGCCGGGCGGCTTTCTGTCTCGGTCAGAATAGGCATGCTGGTGGGACCGCCGCTGGCCGGCTGGGGATGGGACGTTTGGGGACCTTGGGGCGGATTCATCGCGATATCGGTCTGGGCGCTGGGTCTGCTGGTTTCCTGCATGACGATCCCCACGATAGATTCCGACGAGCGCCCGCCCGCGCGCCGCTTCCGGGCGAGCGACCTGATACCCCGCCGTGCCGACTATATCTCTGCCCTCCGCATGATGACGGTGCCCGCCATCGGCATCTGCGTGTATCTCAGCGCCGTTCGCATCGCCAGCTACGGCGTCCAGGAGTCCTTCTACATCGTCTATCTGAAGGAAATCGGGATGAGTGGCGAGAACATCGGGTTCCTGGCCGGCACGGCGCATTCTCTGCTGGGAGCGGTCGGCGCGCTGATGCTGACCTTCGCACCCCGGATAAGGTCGCTCCGCCGTCAGCTTTATTTGTTCCTCATCACGCTGAGCATTGCAGTCGTTCTGATCTCGATCACGCCTCTGTTCCGCGATTTCTGGCCGCTTTTCGCCGCCATCGCCCTGCGGGGCCTGATGCTCGGCTTCAATCAGCCCCTGATGATATCCGTCATGGCGGCGGCATCGCCGCCCGACGTTCAGGGCCAGACCGTCGGGCTTCGGACCACGGCCAACCGGGCAGCCTCGACGGTCATACCGGTCGCCATGGGGCTGATGATCGAGGTCATCGGGCTCCACGCCAGCTTCTATCTGATGGGCGTGCTGATGATGGTTGCCTGCCTGTGGATATGGATCCTGATGCTCCGGGCCTTTAAATCGGGAGATATCGAAGACTGAGCCCGTCTCGACAAGCCACATCGCGCCCGATACGGTTTGGCCTCAACGATCCGAATTACCGAGGAAACAATCATGGCCGGCGAAAACTTCTATCCGGGAGAGCCCCTTCCCGAAGACGAAATCCGCGTCACGCTGCTGGGCACGGGGACGCCGTTCCCCCGGCGCGGACAGGCCTGCGCGTCCATGTTCGTCGAAGCCGGCGACGACAAATTCCTGCTCGATTGCGGGTCCGGAGCGCCGCAGAACTTTACGTCGCTTGAAATCCCCTTCACCGCGGTGGAGAAGGTTTTCCTCACCCATCACCATGTCGACCATATCGGCGGGCTGGATCATTTCTGGATCGGCGGCTGGACCTACGGTCGGCGGACGCCGCTGCAGGTCTGGGGCCCGCCGGGGACGGACAAGATCGTCGAACATCTCCGCGGGATTTACGAATGGGATATCGAAACCCGGCTCGACGCACTGCCCCCCGGCGGGCACGAGATCGTGTGCGACGAATTCGGCCAGGACGGCACGATCTACGACAAGTACGACGAGGGCGGCGTGCGGATCACCGCGTTCAAAGTGGTCCACTGCGAACCGCAGAACACCTTCGCGATGAAGGTCGAATACCGCGATCGCACTTTCGTGTTCTCGGCCGACACCAAGAAATGCGACTCCATGCTGCATCATGCGGCGGGCTGCGACCTGCTGATCCATGAAGCCTTTCCGCCGGCGGAACTATACGCCGAAAAATCCAACCGCCCGCTGGAAGTCGCCAAGAAGATTTCCGAGGTCTATCACACGTCGCCGCGCGAGGCCGGAGAGGTCTTCAACGAAACCAGGACCCGCATGGCCGTAATCTATCACATGTACAACAACGACGACGTGATCGCCCCGGCGCTGGACCAGATCCGCGAAAACTACACCGGGCCGGTGGAAATCGGCTACGACCTGATGGTTATCAACGTCGGGGACGAGATCCGCGTCCGCCCGGCGATCGTCTCCGACAAGCCCTGGCCGATCGGGAAGACAGCTTAAAACTAGCGCCAGAGAATATCCGACGCCCGCCGGGCGCCGTCGGCCATCGCGGCGAACTTGGCCCAGACGATTTCAGGTTCCACCGCCGCCTGCCCCACCCATGTGCCGTAGCCGCAATCGGTACCGGCGACGACCTGTTCCCGTCCGACCCGTTCCGCAATACGGACGATGCGCTGGGCGATCAGGTCCGGGTGTTCTATGAAATTGGACTTGGATTCCAGCACGCCGGGGATCAGCACCACGTCATCCGGCACCTTCACGTCGTCGAATACCGTGTATTCGTGGGCATGGCGCGGGTTCGCGGCCTCGAACGATATGCCGCTGACATTGGCTTTGAAGGCGATATCGATCACGTCGGCCAGCGGCACGTCGCAGTGATGCGGGCCTTCGTAGTTCCCCCAGCACAGATGGATACGGACCATGTCCTTCGGCACGTTGGCGAGCGCATGGTTCAGCGCCTCCACGTGAAGTTCCGCCCGCTTACGGAATTCCGGCAGGTCGAGGTCAGCGTACTGGATATGCCGCCCCATGCCGAGATCGGGACAATCAAGCTGCAGCATGATGCCGGCATTGGTGACGGCCTCGTATTCGTAGCGCATCGCATCGGCGATCGCGAAAATATAGGTCTCGAAATCGGGGTAATGCGTGTTGGCAAAAAACAGCGAAATCACCCCCGGGGACGCGCCGGTCAGGAAACGTCCGGCCACGTCGGCGCCGTCGGTCGCCGCAATCAGGTTTTCCGTATCGCTGACCACCGCCTCCCGGTCGCTGACGGAGATTTCGGCGTTACAACCGGGCGTCTTGCGCCTCGAGCGTCCCGGATCGTTGAAAACCCGTTCGGCCATCTTCGGAAATTCGGCGACGTCCTGGTAGACGAAGGAATTGCTCTCGCCCCCGAACCCGGCCAGCCGGTCCTTGATGTAGGTGGCGTAGCTCGGCTTGCTCATCTCGCCATCGTTGACGATGTCGATGCCGGCTTCGATCTGTCGGGAGACGACCTCGCCGACTGCTGATCTGACGCGTTCGGCCATCGCAACCCGGTCGACGGGTATGCCCTCCTCTTTGGCGAACATGATCTGGATGAGGTCTTCGGGGCGCGGCAGACTGCCCACATGCGTGGTGAGAATGCGGTCTGTACTTCGGATCATGGGGGTTCCTGACTGAATTCCGGTGTGCGGGCGACAGTACCGTTTCGTCTCTGGATCGGCAACGAAAGGGCCGGTTATTCTATCGGATGACCAACCTTTTGAGTCAGGACCAAATCGACCGGTACCGGGAGGACGGTTTCCTGTCCCCCGTCCGGATCGTGTCGGAGCCGGATGCGTCCGGTCTGCGCGACAAGCTCGAAACGCTGGAAAAGGAATTGGGCGGCAGCATCACCGGCATCAATCGCTCCAAGCTGTATCTGAAATACGACTGGATCTACGATCTCGCCACGACGCCGGCGATGCTCGATATTGCTGAAGATCTACTGGGACCCGATATCCTGCTATATTACGGCAATTGCTGGTTCAAGAACGACCGCGACGAAGGCTATGTGACCTGGCACCAGGACATCACCTATTTCGGTCACGAACCGCCCGATGTGCTGACATTCTGGATCGCGCTGACGCCGTCGACGGAGGAAAGTGGCTGCATGCAGGTCCTGCCCGGTACGCACAGCGAAGGCCCTTTGCCGCTCACCACACCCGACCTGAACGAAAAGAACATGCTGCCCAGCGGACAGCTGGTGGATTTCGACACGGACTCGATTGTGCCGGTCTCTATGCCGTTGCAACCGGGCGAGGCCTCGATCCATCATGCCTGCACGATCCACGGATCGCTGCCCAACAAGGCCGATCACCGTCGTATGGGGCTGACGTTCTGTTATCACGCCCCTCACCTGAAACAGCGGGGAACAAGACGGACGAGTGCGATGCTCGTCAGGGGCGAAGACCGTTATGGTTATTACGATCCCGAAACGCCCCCCTTCGGCCCCGCGGACCGGGACGCGTCTGTGCGTCACGAACAGGCAGTCAACCTCTATCGCGCGAAAGAGGCGGAACTTGGGAAAAAGACCGTGACCCGGCTGGATTAGGACGAGACGCGGTCTATCTCACATCGTTCAGCCCGACGAAGCTCCCTGCATTCCTCTCCGCCAGCACGCGCATCAGATGCGCGAAGCGTTCCCGGTTGGCCCGGTGTTTCACCGATGTGAACAGAACCGGGAACCCGAATGCGTGAATGCGGACGCGCGGCCTGCCCTTCTCGTCCAGCGCGTTAATGCGGGCGACTTCTTCGACCACGTTGGTGATGTTGCGACCCGTGAAGTCGTCGCCGAACACGTACAGGCTGATCCGACGGTCCTTGCGGTAGAACCCGCGAATGGCGGCAACGATGCCTTCGACCGGGCTGCTGTTGCTGAAACTGTTCCATCCCTTCAGCCGATCGATCACCGCGCGGCGGCGGGACGGCGTATCCGGTATCCAGCGACCGTTGTAGGTTTCAAACATGTAACGGCCCATGTCGTTCATTACCTGGATGCCTTTGACTTCCGGATAGACCCGAAGAACCTCCCGCACTTTCTGGACGACCAGTCCCCAGGCGTACTGCCGCATGCTGCCCGATGTGTCGATGATGAACAGGATATATTCGCTGTCGACGGGTATGCCGCCGATCACGGCGTTTTCCTTCGGAGGCGTGTAACCGGGCTGATTTAGCAGTCGTTTCATCTCGTCGCTCAGCCGCTGGCGGACGATCGCCAGCTCTGCGGCTTTCTCCGCCTCCTTGCCGAGCTGCGCCGCCGCAGTGGCAGCCCGTGCGGAGGCGCTGGCAGCCTGTTGTTCGGCATCGGCAAGCTGTTGGCGCAATGAGGCCAGGATACGTTCCTGTTCCGCAAGCTGACCGGCAAGTTTCTGCGAATCCTGCGCGTGCTGTTCACGGGCGTCGTTTCGTTTGACGATCGCGCCACGCAGATCCTCGGTGATTTTCTTCACAGTCGTCGGCTCGAGCGCCAACGCCAGGACAAGCAACAGGATTACTGCGCCGAAACCGCAGGACACAACATCCAGAAACGACATGGAAAAGATCTCGGTATCGCGGCGACGGCGGCGCTTCATGGCCAGTCCCTCGCCGGGGTCATGAAGGAACCTTTGGTATCGATCGCGAGTTCCCAGAACGAAACCGCGGCGAGCGGATCTCCTTCCATCGGCAGCAGCATCGTATTGACCGGAATGGCCCCTGGCAGGATGCGTACGGCGCTGCGGAACAGCGCGACGCGCTCGTCGCTCGATACCGGACCAGTGTTCTTCGCGGCGAAATCCTGCGTCGGTAGTCCGTCGGTAATCAGTATGATGCTGTCGGGCAGCGGGTTCAGCAATTTCGGGACCCGGAATGCGCGATGCAGGCTTGTCCCGCCTTCCGGAACCATGTTTCGAAGGCCGTTCAGCGCGCCCTGCAGATCGTCCTCATTGTCGGCGCTCAGCCAACGGCCGTTCGTCCCGCTGATGGCGGGTTCGGCCTTGGTGCTGAAAGCATAAATCTGGAACTGCGTGCCGGATTGCAGATTCGCGACCAGCCAGTTGACGGAGCGGATGGTGCGCTGCCATTTCGGTGCCCTCGCCTTTTGGGCCGCCTGCATCAGCTTGCGGCGGACGATGTTCACGATGGTTTCGTCGAGCATGCTGGCCGACCGGTCGACCAGAATCAGCGTCCGTTTCCCACCGAGCTTGAGCCCGGTCAGATACTGCCGTTGTCCGTCCCCCGTGAAACCGACCTTGCGATCGCCGGTTTTCGGTACCGGGGGTTTCCGGGATTGCAGGAGCCTGGCGCTGTTCTGCAGCGCCGTCTGCTCGGTCTGCAGGCGCGCCTTTTCCTTTTTCACCGCTTCCAGCTTTTTCAACGCGTCTTCCCGTGCGCCGATTGCCCGCTGCCGGTCACTGCCCTGTTCCTCGATAGCGGATATCAGGCTGCCGGCTTCGAGCCGTGCGGTGTCGACCTTCTCGCCTATTTGCGTCAGCCGTTCAAGGGCCAACTGCTCCGATACGGTTGCCCGGCTTAGCTCGCCGCGCAGATCCGCGGATTTGGCTTCCCGCTTCTTCAGTACCTCGCCGTTAAGGATCATCACCAGCAGCACCACCGCGCCGAAGCCGCAGAACATGATGTCCAGGAAGGCGAGGCCGAACGGCGTGACGATCCTCTTTTTCATACCGGGTTCAGGTGTGCCTATGTCCGCAGACGACGAACGAACCAGTCGTCGCAATACCGGCGCACGTCGAGCACGAGGCGTTCCTGCGATGACTGCAACGCGTGGATCAGGAACATCAGCACGATGGAAATCAGCAGGGCGATGAACGTCGAGTTGAAGGCGACGCCGAGGCTTTGAGTGACGCCGGTTATATCGCCTTCGACGGCGCGGTGCGCCTGACCCAGCGCGTTGCCGATTCCGCGCACCGTGCCGATAAACCCGACCGACGGGATCGCCCAGGCGATGTATCGGATAATGGAAAGTTCGGATTCCGCCCGTTCGGCTTCTTCGTCGCAGACGGAATGCACTACACTGGAAGCGTCCTGTACGCTCCGTGTTGCCGAGAACCGGTCGATTGCGGCCAGCATGACGCGCGATAACAGGTAATCCTGCGCTTCCGCGGGTAGCCTTTTGCGGATCAGAGACGATGCCTGTTCGGCGGTTTCGACCGAGACGTGCTCGCCTTCCGGCAGTCCGACCAGGTCGAGTTGAAGCTGGGTTTGCTGCTTCCGAATCTGCACCGCCTTGTATCCCAGAATGGCCAGCGCCCAGAGCATCAGGATAAAGCAAATTTCCTGTTCGAAATCCCTCACGACGACGTAAAACGACCGCTTCGGTTCGTAGTCCGCATTCTGTTCGATCCGGGTCTGCTCCGCTGCCTGAAACGCGTCTGCGTTGGGGCGGATCAAGGCAACATATACCGCGTGCACGATGATGAAGGCGACGAGCAACGCGAAAATCTGAAAGATCAGTTCGGACGGAAAGAGTTTTTTCATACGATGCTCAGATATCGGAGGGAAAGGACACCGGCTTGCCGGGTGCAATGGTTTCTTTGGGCCGGAAAACGGTTTGATCGGAATTGGCGTCGGCACCAGCCGGCGGACTGCTCGTCGTGGACGGGCCTGTACCTGACTTCGGGGGCGGTGTTTTGACGTCGCCCTTCTGCGCCAAAGCACCCGTCGCCATACCTAGAACGGCGATCAGCACGACGACGGTCATCGCCGCCGGCGACTTAGTTCGGCGTTTGTACATAGCGGGCGATCCTGAACCCGAGATCGTCTCGTTTGCCATCCGAATAATCCCTGAAAGAGAAACGCAGTTCCGTGATCGAACCATGACGCCAGCTCGACCCGCGGACAACGTGAAATCTGCCGGTTTCGGGGCCCAGCGGATCCCGCGTCAGTTTTCGGCCGGCGGCGGAGGCGTCGTAAAAATCGTTGACCCATTCGGCGGCGTTCCCGCCCAGATCGCGAATTCCGTGGGTGTTAGCAGGGAAACTTCCCACCGGCGCGGCGCGGCGAAAGCCGTCCCCGTATCCCCGGATAGGAATCGGTACCAGACCGGCCGCCGCGCGGTCCGCATAATTTCCGCTGCGCGAAGTCGGCGGCATTGACGGTCCCCAGGGATATTTCAGAGGGCGGGTCGACGGCCTATTCCCGCCTTCGTATCGCGCCGCATAGGCCCACTCCGCCTCGGTCGGCAATCTGTAGCCGTCGGTCACCGGACGGATGGCGACCATGCGCTGTCCGTCCGCACGATAGGCAGGCAACAGTTTTTCCTTCTCGCTTAGCCAGTTCAGGTACCGCGCCGCTTCATCCCAGGTAACGGACACGACGGGTTGCGCATCGTCGTTGAGCCCGGTTCCGGAATTGTGCGTCGGGCGGAACCGGCGGTATTCGGCATTTGTGACTTCCGTTTCACCGATCAGGAAACTCTTCGATAATTCAACGGGATAAATCGTTTCGTTCGATCGCCGCCCGGCTTCTCTCCGCGATGCTCCCATGGTGAAACGAACGAACCCGTCGATCGGTACAATCCGTACTTTATGTCCGCTCGGCGTGGTGACGCTCCGCCGTGATTTTTCACGCAGCACGTCGACCTGCCGTTTCAGCGTCACAGTCAGACGCCTTGAAACGCCCTTTTGCGGCGTTACCGAACCCGAATAGGGTACATAACCGGGTTTCGATATTTCGATACTATGCGCCCGCGTCGGGAGGCGCAGACGCTGTGACGCAGCACCTTGCGGCCGCCCGTTTACCTTTAACGTCGCGCCGGACGGCCGGGTCTGCAGAAACACCACGCCATATTCGGGCGCAAGTTCGGTGGAGAGGACCGTCGTCTTGTTCGGTTCGATCGCCGCCGTCACTTCTTTTCGTGCGAAGCCGGGCTTGCTGAGTTTTATGCGGTAGGATTTCCCTGACACAAGGTCGATTTTGACGGGCGTTCTGCCTCGGAACGTGCCGTCGATCGTGACCGTCGCATCGGACGGGCGAGAGCTTAAGTTCAGTTTTCCATCCACCCGTTCCAGGGTAATCGTGCCGAGATCGATAACCTGCCCGGGCTTGATGTCGAATTCGCGAAATGCCTGTTTCCAGCCGTTTTTTTCCAGTTCGAGGCGGTATGTGCCCTGAACGGGTTCGACAGTCTGCGGTGTCGCACCATCAAGACGACCATTGAGCCGTAAATCGGCACCGGGGGGATCGGTCGTCACCCGGACCGTGCCCCAGGCGGGTTCAAGCGAAAACTCGAGTTTCTGACGCTGCCCCTTCCCCGCGATCTCGATTTTCCTCTCCAACGGCAGATAGCGTTCGGGTAACACCGACACAGAATGCAGTCCCGGATCGACTTCCACGTCTGCGAGCGGCGCGCGCCCCACCGACGTTCCGTCAATACGGACGTCCGCCGGGACATCGGGTTTCGTAATCACGGAGAGCAACCCCGGCAGTTTGCGCATGCGAACGGCAAAACTGTGCGTCTCTCCGAACTTAACGTCCACGGCCTCTTCCAGATTCCTGTATCCCGGCAGGGTGGCGCGGATCTTGTATGTGCCCGGCAATGCCAGATACCGATCCCCGATTGGCAGAGGGGGAAGCGTACCGCTGAGCGACACGGACGACGGAGACGGTTCGACGGTGATCGCGACAGGAGACGCGCCCAAAACGAAACCGACGCCGATTGCCGGCACAACAAATGCGGCAACGATGTACTTCCGGGAGCCAGAGGATCGGGATTTGAACCTTTTCACCGGCGCTGCCCTTGCCGTCGGCACGGCTGGCCCCTGCTCGGAAAGCACTTCGGACGGCGCTGACGCCCGGGCTGCCTCGATCGGGGGCGACGACACGGTTACGAGAGCGAACACGCCGTCGTCCACTCGAACGTCGATCGCGAGGTCGCCGATCTCAATCCTGTCGCCGTTCGACAGCCAGACAGACCCGACTATCTCCTCACCGTTATGATGAGCAGGCAAGCCACCGGGTTCCGGTTGCAGAAAGAACCGGTCATTGTGACTGCGGAGCCACAGGCTGGCATCGGCCTCAGCTTCAGCGCCGGTCAGCAGATCTCTGTTCGCGGACAGACCCAGCGCAAGGGGAAACTCCGCCGGAGTCACTTCGATCGTGCGATTGCCGTCCGATATGCGGATCAAGGCGTCTAAATCCTCTCTATACACTGCACGACGAGCGTCAGCGGCGTATCGGAACGGGGTACGCGGAACTCGATACGCACGTCTCTGTAGCCGGGCCGCGATCCGACCGCGGTGTATTTGCCTGGCCGAAGCTCAACCCGTTTTTCCGTGAACGAACCGAAACGGGCAACGCGGTAGATAGTCACTGCCGTTTCGCCATCCGATTTCAGCACCAGAAGCCGGGTTTCCGCCGCAGCCTCGATCATATCTCTTAGGCGTGCGGTTTCCGCACGCAAACGAGGTCCGGGGCGTTCGATCGCCGTCGCGGTTCGCAATACCAGCCGCGCATGATCAAGCGGTGCGTCGGACGACAGCCGATCAGGTGCGTTCAGATACACTGCAATCTGCTCATGCAGGCGGACCATTCGCTCCGCCCTCGACAATCCGGAGACCGCATCGGCGACGGACGAATCTGTCGCCAGTACCTTTGCTATAATGGGCAACTGCCGTTTCCCAGTCTTCCCGGCGGATCGCCTGCTCCGCGGCGCTCGAAAGATTTCGGATCGCGGCGATGCGGCGTTCCTGCCGCAGCCGTACGGCAATATCCCTTATCTCCGGCGTGTCCGGGCGGATTTTACGCGCCGCCGCGATCGCTGCCGCCGCTGCCCTGAAATCGCCGTCATCCAAATTCCGGATGGCGTCGGACACGGCCCGCCGGTAATCGCGGTCGGCGATCAGCGCGCCGGTCCGGCGCGCCTCGTCCCGGGCCGGCCGATAGGCAGGATCGAGATCCGCTGCGGACTTAAAGGCAGCATACGCGCCGTCAAGATCGCCGCTCAAGTCGCGCCGACGTCCCTGCTCCATGAGACCCAGCACCTCGGGCAGAGCCTGAGCGCGGGCAAGTCCGATGCCGGCTTGCGGGTCGTCGGGCCTAAGCGCCAAAGCGATTTCGAACGCCGCCCCGGCGTTCTCTGCGTTATCACTGGCGAGAGCGGCATTGCCCTCCGCCATCGACAACCGATACCGGTCGTCCTTGCTTTGAGATAACGTATCGAGCAGCGCTAGCGACTGCCGAAACCCGCCCGCCGCCTGCTCGTAGGCCGCGGTGTCGAACCGCGCGTTTGACGCCGCCAGCGCTTCCAGAGCTTCCGGATAGCTGGTCGTCAGTTTTCTCTCCCCCCAGATCCGGACCCCCTCGCTTTCCAGCTCGGCCTGTTTTCGCAAAACGTCTCGCAACAGGTTTTCCGCGGCCAAACGCTGCCGGTCATCCTGCGGGTTGCCTGCTGCAGGCTGCGTTTTCCCCGGCCCATCGGGAAAAGTCGTTGCCGAAGCCGACGGTTTCACGATTTCTACGGTCTCGGGAGATCCATCCGGCGTGGTTTGCGGTGGCAGAGTTCCCGGCAGCACGAACACAACCGCCAGGGCGGCGGCGACCAAAACAGCGAGTCCCGTGGCGGCGGCAAAATATAGTTTCCTATGACTGGGATTCCGCGCCATGGGGCGCAAACCGGAAGTGGACATCAATCAAACCTGGCTTTGCAAAATGCCGCTTCAGCCCGCCTTGTCATCGCCCTTCCCCGGCAGAAAAGACGATTTCTCCAGCGGCCCCACTTCCTGTTCGTGAAGTTTTTTCATAATGGCACGCCATTGACTAAATTTTTCCTCCACGGATCCTTTCAGCTCCACGACTTCGCCTTCAACCTCGAGAACGACCGGAGACACCTCCGACGCGAGCGACTGTCCGAGTTCCTCGAGGGAGATCTGGTGAAGTTTCCGGTCCGCGCCAGCGGTTTGCGACAGCGCAATCGCGTCCTGAACTGCCTGAGCAAGGACGAGTGTGCCCGCCGTTGTAGCCACCGTTCCGCAGCCAGCGCAGCTGTTGCTTCTTGAACCGGCGACCACCAGCGCCGCGCCCAGCAGACCGGTCAGAATTGCTTTTTCTGCGCGTTCGTTTTCGAGTTTTTCCGCCTGCCGGACGGCGTTCATCTCGGTCAACCGGGCCGTCCGCCATTGCGTATAGGCACCCTCGATGCTGCGCGCGAGACCGTCATATTGCTGGTCCAGGGTTTCTATCAGCTGGTTTTCGCGCGCCCGGATGCGTTGAATGCGCTCGAAGGATGGATCGCCCTCCGCCGGCAGCCGAACGACCTTGTAGGTCCCCTTTTCATGGCCGCTGGAAGCGGGTTTTATCGAGGAAAACAGGCTCGCCAGGACATTGTCTTCGGCGGGTTTTACGGCGTCATCGCCCTTTTTGAGATAGTCGCCATAAATATCCGGTGCGAACTCCGCGGCGAATTTCAGTTCTGCTACCTGCCGGACCTGCGCGATGCGGTTTTTGACGCGGGTATTGAGATGTGTTGCGATATCGTTCGCGATCTGGTTGTAAAGGAATTGAAAGGCGTCGGCGCCCTGCTTACCGGCCTGGTCGTACATGTCCTGATCGACCACGCCAGTATATTCCTTCGAATACCACTGGGCACCGGTGGCATCCGCCACATCGACGCGGAGCTTCAGTATTTCTCCGTCTGACTGAAGAATTTCACCGTTCACCGCGACTTCTCCGTCGTTTTCGCCCTGCGGCACCACCCGCACCGGTCCCCAGTGACCGGACCTCTGCAGAGTGTCTCTCAGTCTTGACGCGATGAAATAGCCTTCGGCCTTGCGGATTTTTCTGGAGACCCTTTCCGCCGTAGCATCTTCGTCGGAGATTTCGCCGGGATCGAACGTGCTGATCCTTACCTCAAGAAGATCACTCTCGACAATTTCCGCCTTCGGCTGGAGAAGTTGTATCTCCTCACGGGTGGCTTCGCGCTTTTCGAAGGTTGGCGCGCAACCCGCCAGCATGATGCCGGTGAGCACGACGCCCAGCATTTTAACAAATCCGCGGGAGCCGCAGATCACGTTTTCGCCTTGTCTCCCGAACATAATATTTACCTCGCCAGCGTGTTACCGGAAGCGCATCAACCGCGCGCTGCTTTCATTTTTCGGTATTCTTCCCAAAGTTTCTCTTTCAGAACGGGGTCGGTTTCCTTTTCCGCCGCGTCCCGTATCTGTCGCAGCACGACATCGTCATCGTCCCCACTTTCGCCAGCTGCATTGTCGACCTTTGCCGATTTCTCTTTGTCTTCACCTGACGTACCCGCGCCCGGATAGCGGCTCCCTGACCGCTGCTGTCCGGGTTTCTCATCGGACGTCTCTGTATTAAGGGATCTTCCAGCGTCTGTTTCGCTACCTGTCCGAGCTGCGTCGCCGTTCTTTTCAGGTCCCGGATCGCTCCATTTCGGCGACGCGGGCGTCCTGTCCGTTCCCTGGCCGTCCCCAGGATTCTCCGATCGGACCTCTGTGCCGCCGTCTCGCTGCGGCAGCTTCGCCACGCGCGCTGCCGCTTTTTCCCTGCCGCGCTGTTGTGCTCCGGCGAGATCCTTGTCCAGCTCCGCTTCGATCGTTCTGAGTTGTTCCTCCAGGGAGCCGGCTTTCTCCGCATCCGTCGGAACGGGTTCGGGAAGCGCTTCATGCTGCTCCTGCCTCGGATTAGCCACAGCCAATGTCAGGCAATCCGTGCCTTCGAGCGCTTCGTTACCCCCGATACGCCGGACATTCTCGCAGTTTTCCAGTTTTTGCCGCTGAAGGATGGCGACAAACTCCGCGTATTCCGCCGCCTCCAGTCCTTTGATCTGCCCCGACTGTCTCTGCGCCCGGTATAATCCGCTCTCCCGGCGCCATTCAGCGTCGCTCGCGCGAAGTTCGGCAAGTGCTCGTTGCAGCTCCGCTTGGGATGCAAGGGATGGCGAGGCCGCTATCGCACCGATCCCCAGCGCGCCGATCCCGACCACCGCCATCGCAAAAAAGCGTTTCATATTAGAAAGTTGGAGATTAACTGCCGTGGGGTCAACTCAGAATATACGCGTTCGCGCATGCAAATTACTGTGGAGGTGATTGAAATTGGCAGCGCAATCCGTATCGGCAGCCGTGTAACCAGCGTTGAAGTGCCGAAAGATGGTGCGCACAAAACGCCTGGAACTTAAAGACCACTAATAAACATTTTGTTTTAGATAGTTACACAAAAAATAGGCTCATGTCAGTTTGCTCGGACGGGACGAGCCGTCTATAACAATGTTTCAAGACGGACGTTAATTATTGAGTTTAACGTATGACACTCAGACTGACATCAAAGGTGCGGAAGTATGTCGAGATCTGCTTTGCAAGTTTTTTACTGATACTGTCGCAAAACGCCATGGCAGAGCCAAAATTACTGGATGATTTTAAAAACAAACCCGAGGACAGATGGGAGTTTATTGCCGACACGGTGATGGGGGGAATTTCAAGCGGACAATTGTTTTTTAGCCTTGACGATAAGGCGAATTTCGCACGAATGGTCGGAAAGGTAAGTACAGAAAATAATGGCGGGTTTATTCAATTTCGTAGGTCGATCATTAACGGTCTGCCGGCTAAAACCAAGGGATTGAAGCTCTCTTTGAGAGGTAACGGTCAGACATATTTCGTTCATATTCGCACCAAAGGCACCTTCTTGCCTTGGCAATATTACCAGAAGAGCTTCATGGCCAATGAAGATTGGTCGGAGACGACAATGCTGTTAAACGAATTTCGTCCCTCAGGTATTCTCCTCCGAAAAACCATCGATCCAGAAAATATTAAATCGATTGGCATCGTGGCTTTTGGTAGGGACCATGAAGCAGAAATTGATGTTAGGAATATCAGCTTTTTCTAGGTATCGCGGGCCTGTATTTCAGCGTATCAACGCAATCGATTCTAAGGTAACGGCGTCCACAAAAAAACTCGCCAGACAACACTGGCACTGATGTTCACGTATCTTAGAAGCAGTAACGAGCATCGTTCATTTTGGGTGAAAACTACCTCATCTATTGTCTAAGATCACCGCGCTTAACCGCTGAAAATAAACGGTTATAAACTGTGTCTTCAACCCGGAACAGAGTGATCAGAAGTCAGATTTAAATTGTGCAATATAAATGCTGTGTCCGCTCGTGGACCGGAAGAACGTGACGATAGAACCTGCTACCCTTACAGTACATTTCACTTACTTTGATCGTTATCAATTGGTAACTCTTCCGGGGGTCGCAAACCTCAGTTAATCGGCAGAAAATTATCTTCGTGCGACGACGACGCCATTTCGAGATAAGAGCTTCGTCCGCCCGATGATAAATTTGACGAGTTAGCCTTGGCAGATCGCGCACAGTTTATGTCCGGAAGGATCACTCACATATGCCAGGTAAATTTTTTTGTTAGGCGCAGGCTCCCTCCATCCTGGCGGGTCCTCGATGCTCTGACCGCCATTAGCAACCGCTGTATCGTGGAACAACAGAGCCTGCTCCGGATTCTCGCACGAAAAGCCGATCGTACTCCCGTTACCAACTGTGGCGGGATCCCCATTCAACGGTTTTGTCACGATCAAAGTTAGCCCAGGCGTTCGATAGTATAAACGTTGTCGCTCGGCGTTGTAGTCACCGGCAGGAACGCCAAGAGTGTTCAAAACCGGATCGTAAAATCGTTTCGAAGCCTCAACATCATTCGAACCGATGACAAGATGGGCTAGCATTTTCGTAGTCCTTTCTGCGGTGGGGTCCTCTGGTTGTGTTAGATCACAATACCGAACCGTATTTACCGACATAAGGGAAAATTTGGGTCGTCGGCGTAATCTAAAGATAGTCACAAAGCGTAAAATTTACATGCGTTACAAAATTCCCGCCGACTACAATGTTCAGCAATCGCGCCCAGATGCAGTCGAGTTTTTCTCACAGTTTGCCAATCACACTGTCTCTGATTTCATCCCCGCCCAACAGAGCGTTTTCAGACTATGGCAGCTAGCTTTTAATCGCGCCCTGAAATCTCCCGCGTCGAACCCAGAGGAAATCAGTGGTGCCCTAGCTGACGCAGAATTACTGCTCTTTTTTTTCTCCCGTTTCAGAGAACCCTACGCGGGCTTTACCAATGTTCACGTACTCCATCCGCCCACTACGTTTGAGAGGTTAGAGTGGGCACTTAAAAATGTTTTGAGTGAGCGAGTGGTAGGAAATTTACTACCCTTCACACGGGAGCGGCGACCGACTTCGGTGCTGTCTGGCATGAAGCGTTGGTCTTTGTCGGGAGAGGTAGATGCAGGTGCCGACCGCATCCGTCAGGAAACAATAAAGTTAATCGTATCGATTGAGTGACACTCCGTGAATTTGGCTGACGGTGGCGCTCCTCAATCCCTACCGACCGCAGTTAGTCGAGCATATCTACGACGCTCCCTACGTCAATCATCGGTTTAACCTCGAGTTCACCAAAATGAACGCCCGAAAATTATCGAGGGTCGAGATCAAGACATCCCGTTTAAGCATGAAAAAAGGTCCAAATGATGAAACCCCTGTTGAAAAAAATTGCCTCTTTTGTTGACCCTCGTAACGACCAGTTTCTCGGTTTCTCAAGGGCAGAGTTTTTGCGGAAACTGGAGGACACCCAAATCAAGAACACGGATACTCAAGGGTTCGTCTGAGATAAGCGGTCAACTCTTAGTCGACGCAAAACCTTCGCCTCGACCCCGCGTCAATAGTAATACCATTTTTACATAGCCATCCTCCTAAAAGCGCCTTTGCTCACAAAGCCGGGAAAGGGACGCGCGTTTTATCGTGCTAGACACTGACACAATCATCATCGGATCGGGGATTGCGGGTCTCAGTTGTGGGACCGGGCTCGCAGCAAAAAATGTTGAGGCCACGATCTTGGACAGGGGGAGAAGTATCGGTGGGAGAATGGCGACCCGCGTGACCTCTGCTGGATTTGAATTTGATCACGGTGCACAGTTCATAAAAGCTAAAGATGCAGACTTTCAAGCAGTGATACAGGAAGCCCGACGCGCCCTGGTGGTCTCTGAATGGGAAGACGGTTCGGGAGACCAACGTTTTGTCGGCACCCCGAGAATGAGCAGTTTCCCAGCCAAATTAGGAGAGGGCCTACACATTCGTCAGGCCATCAATGTTGAACGGATCATTCAAGATCAGGACTTTTGGTCAATCTATACAAACGTAGATGTGATCCGAGCGAGAAATGTCGTCATTACCGCTCCGGCACCGCAGATCCCCGACCTGATCGGTGTAGATCATCCACTTTCGGAACGCCTGTCGGTGGTGAAGATGTCTCCCTGCATTACACTTATGGCAGCCTTTACCGGGGCTTATGGATGCGATTTGCATAACATCAGTAAAACTGAAGGGAATTTGGCATGGATTGCTAAAAACAGCTCTAAACCTGGTCGAACCGGGGCTGATTGCTGGGTTGCACAGGCGTCTACTTCGTGGAGTGAAGACAGAATAGACGCTCCCACGGAAGAGATAGAGAAAAGCCTGTTATCGATGTTGTGTGGCGAGATCGGCGTGCATCCCGAAGCGGCGAGGTATCTAGAAGTCCATCGCTGGAAATATGCCAACGTCGCAACCCCTCTCGGTGAACCCTATTTAAACGACGCTACGAGCAGCCTGTTTCTCGGAGGGGATTGGTGTTTAGGGCCGAGGGTAGAGTCAGCGTGGAAATCGGGCCAGGCGCTCGCTCATGCAATCATTAAGAAAAAAGATGCACGCCTGTCACTGTCTCGTGATTGACAGTGTTTGAGCGGCGATAAGCAAACGAATAGACGGCGTCCGATACCCCTTTTGGTAGTCGATCCAAATCCTCTATTTTGCGCACTCACTGCGGACGATATTCCGGTGTCCAACTAAATTGAGTCCCCGTTATCTAAGCTAGGCGGCCACCTCATGGCGCGGACACCGCTAAATCTCGATGAAGCACGTTTTCAGTATGGGAGTTCGCCCTCCCAGAACCTGCCATCCCATTCGATATCTAAATTATAATTCTCTAGTAGATAGCTCTTAACTTTTTTCTGTTCTGCCCGTATCGGATCGCTTCCCGCCATTAAGTCTTGGAAAAACCAATGTTCTCTGTTTTTCGTTAGGTAAAACAATTCCTGCAGTTTTTGGGCGTTCTCATCGTCCCGTTTAGAAACGGCAACAACAACGCGGCCAATGTCATCGACATTGGTCCAACCGATTTCAAGTGCAACCTCCCTGTCCCCTAATAACTGAGCTTGTCGCTGTGTGCGGGTGATAGGGATTGCATCGATTGGAATTGGGAATACAGGTTTAATGGGCATCTCCTCGTACATAGGTCTCTATCTGCGTCAAGTAAACGGAGGGCCGTTGGGTAAGTAAATTTAGAAAAACTGATGCGCTTAACCACATTGTTTTACTTTGCTGTTACAGATTAAAAGCACATTGTACAAAATTAGGACACTGAAGCCGGTTGCTTGAACATCGCCCGAAGATCACAGACACACCCTTATTCAAATCAACATAGTTAAATATTTTTAGAAGTGTCCGGTTTAGCGAGGTGCACGAGAGAATCTGCCCAGAATGTTGCGCGCGGACGTCGCTAGAAAACATCTTTTAGCTGGCCTTTTTGTTGAACCGGGTCATAAGAATAACTATATAATATTCTGACTGTGCACCGGTTAGATGCCGCCTGAAAACATTATCTACAGACTAATGCCAAAAGATTTTATCCAACTACTTTACCTCTCCAACGCAAAGCCAGAGCTGAAACAGGAGGAGTTGGACAGTATTTTACGTGTATCCCGGGAAAATAATCCTTCACGAGACATTACCGGACTGTTGGTATTCGCGAATGGTGTATTTATCCAAGTATTGGAGGGTCCCAGCAGCGAAGTACATAAATTGTTTGAAACAATATGTGACGACACGCGGCACCAAGAGGTCGCTATTTTGGGAGAATACAGCGGTCAAGAGCGCATTTTTACCAAGTGGTCGATGGGCTTTCTCCAATCAACCCTCGATGAACTTACCCGTATTACCGGGTCCGCTAGTATGATCGGGCGGGAGGATATCTTGTCTCTTTTAGCGAACGATGAGGCTGAGGCGGTCCGTTTCTTAAAAAAATTCACAAAATACGTAGGGTAGCTGCCAAGTTAAAAATCATTGGAGCGGTTCTTTTTGTGTCCCAAGGCCACAGACATGGCGCGGTGGTAACCTCTCAGTAAAGAAAAATCAGGAGCGGAAGGTTTGAAAGTTCGCAATCACCGACTCCCCAAACATACTGGGCAAAACACCCCCTCCTCGAGGTGTATTTTTTCTCCGTAGGCACTTTCATTGATGAGCCTGGACACAGTTTTGGCAGTGGCGTGGGGCCTCCTTGAAGAAGGTGTAACTAACAGAAGAAAGCCGTTCCATACCCCAGCCGTGGCATCTATTACCGAAGATTTTACACCCAGCATCCGAACAGTAGTGCTTCGGGGCGTAGATCAGAAGAACAAGACAGTCAGGTTTCACACGGACATACGTGCGAGAAAATACGCGGAGTTGACGGCCAATCCTTCTTTAGCCCTTCTATTTTACGATGAAACGAAAAAGGTTCAGATTCGCCTCGAAACCACTGCATGCCTTCACAATCGAGACGAAGTCGCCGCCGATGCTTGGGCACTGAGTCAGCCGATGAGCAAGGTTTGTTACGCAACACCCATATCACCTGGCTCCGGCGTCTCGACGCCACCGGCCTCGCTCTCGCTCGAAGAGGCAAACATGGAAAACGGGTACGCTAATTTCGGTGTCGTCGAAGGGTCGATAAAATATTTGGAGTGGTTAAAACTCTCGGCTAAGGGGCATGAAAGAGCCGGTTTTCGATGGTCGGCCGACGGAACATTGTTTTGCCAATGGCTCGGACCGTAGATCGCGCCCTGTTCCCGGCATGATGAAGAAGATCACACTCTTTCTATCTTAGAGCTCGTTCAATGGATTTTGTGAGACGACTGCTGCTCGGCGATGTGACTGAACTGAACCAGTCAATGAGCTTGCCGTCTCTTCCAACCAGGTATTTGTGAAAATTCCAGCGCGGTCTTGCGCGAGCGCCCAACTCTGTTTTTGCCCATCGATAGAATGGATGTGGGTCCTTACCGGATACCGCCACTTTGTCGGTCATCGGGAAGTCTACCCCAAATGTAACTTCGCAGAAGGTTTTAATTTCATTTGGTGTCCCGGGTTCTTGACCTCCGAAATCATTAGAGGGCACAGCTAAAACGACGAACCCCTCGTTTCTATATCTTTTCCAAATCTCAACCAAACCACTGTATTGACTAGTGAAGCCGCATTGGGAGGCGGTATTAACCACAAGTATGACCTTCCCCTCAAAACTAGATAGGGGCAGTGGTTCCCCCTCTATCGATGTAAAGCTGAAATCATGCGCACTCATAGTACGCCCTGATGCTTCTTCAGATTTGAACAGGAATCCGCAAGAGCACACCACACCAAGTAAGGCAAAAAACTTTCCTAGATGCATTTTAATTTTTGGCCCTAAGGACCTGTAATTTTCCAAAACTGTCTTTCGTTGTACGTGCATATCTGTTGAGGAGATCATCTAAAACTTAGGGTTTTTCCGCTCCATTTCGATACTACGGGTGAAGCTTTTTCATACAATACTAAAATTCTTCCATCCACCCCAGGACTTAGCTCTTGAGACGAAATCCCCACTAATACGAGCTGATGCACCGTCTGCTGTGCGATGAACGCCCTCGACCAACGGATCCGCCCGACGCTTTAGCGCCCATGCACCGTCGCAAATCACACTGGGACCGTGTGCTTCTGCAGGCCCGTAACCCTCGTTTCCAATCACCGCTGCCTTAAATTCCATCAACGTGAACATTCCGGTGAGATACGCGGTCATGCGGCCAAACTGATCAATCTCACCGATCAGGTTATTATTACCACCGTCGGTCGTATCAACATAACCGCTGACTTTCCCGTTACGGATCGTCAACACGCTCGGCTCAGCAGTTCCATAGTTGCACGAAAAAATTCCACCGTAAGTGTCCCAAACTCCATCAAAACGGTTGATCGAAGAAGATTCCCCGGCGGAGGCTTCTGGTGTCGCCACCGCTAGCGTTGGCAGTGAGAGAGCCCAAACAACGGTAATTAAAAAGATTGATTTCATTGTGGTGTCGCCGTTCTAATTTTCTAGTCTTATGGAAACCGAACATGCCCGCAATTAATCTAAAACGCTAAGATAATTTTCTACTCACACAGGCGGAGCATAGTCGCTAAGGATCAGCGATCTAACTTTTGAACTGGTCGGATTTTGTAGCGTTAGATAAATTATTCTAGGGTCACTGATATTTCACAAACTCACGCGGACGTATAAGGATGGGGTCAGCGTGGGGATCTGAGATCAGGAAGCTGATGAAGAAAACCGGTCATGAGGGATACAGCCTTCACGGTCTGCGTAAAAATGCCACGATCGAGCTGCTCGAAGCCGGCTGCACACCCGATGAAGTGAAGGCAATCACCGGCCACATAACGACCCAGATGATAGAAAAATACGGGCGCGAGGTGTCAAAAAGGCGCCAGGCGAAAGCCGCGATCGTCAAATTAACCGACGCTAAAAAGAACAAAGGCTGATCAAATGTCAGTAAAAAGTGCCTACACCCCTGCAAAAAAGTGCAACCACTTTAAGGGCTCAGCAGAGAAAACCCTGCTAAGCCATTGAAAAGAAATGGTGCGCCCACCAGGACTCGAACCTGGGACCCACTGATTAAAGTCGGTTATAAATCGTTATATATCAATGGGGTGGACACCTCTATGAGGTGAATACGCGTCAATAGACATCAATACGTTACCGACAAATTTTCCACCCTATTTTTATCGTTTGCCGCGGCCGGCTTCCGGTTAGCGTGATAATCATGATCGGTGACGAACACCTCTCTCGTGTCCACGTTCACGTAGACGAACTGAACCCCCAGGTCCTTCTGTAGCTGCGATCGCATGCGGTGAATACGCGCGGATCTTTTCCGTCCTGGGTTCACCCGGACGGCGTTTTTCTTGACCTGAATAAGGGTCGGCCCGTCCTCGTTAACGATAATCAGATCGATTGGATTGTCTTGCCGTGCAGAGAGCAAATTGTCCAGACGAGGTTAGGGCTAGTTAGCCCTGACCTAATGATCGAATTGTCTTGGTGAGATGATCGCAGAAGTTTCTTGTGTCATTTCGGCAGCTGACGCAATTTTTCGCGTCAGGTCAGCTCAATCTTCTCGCATTTCACCTTCCAGCCTTCGGTGCATGCTAGCACAGCTATCTTGCAATAACCCTAGCTTCCGTATTGCTTGACCATTCGTCTAGAGGCAAACCACATAGCATCGCCGTCTTGAAGAACGATTGGTACCGCAGGGAATCCCGCACCATATCCACTATTTGATAGACCCCTATGGTCTGGGATTAATACCCCTGTCGACCCAGAGCAGCCATGTATGTGATACTAATTGATTCGCTGCATTCGGTCAGTTCTGGCTTTGTGGTTCGAAGTGTGGAACCGCGGCGACCAGGGCTTGGGTATAGGGATCGCTGGGACTCCTCAAAATTTCGTCTGCGGCACCCTGTTCGACGATCTTGCCGCGGTTCATGACGACCACACGTTCGCAGAGCAACCGCACGACATTAAGGTCGTGGGAGACAAACATGTAGCTCATCCCAAGCTCATGTTTAAGACGATCCAGAAGTTGTAAAACCAACGCCTGCACCGAGACATCAAGGGCGGACGTCGGTTCGTCGAGGATCAGAAGTTTGGGATTGACGGCAATGGCGCGGGCTATCCCGACGCGGGCTTTTTGTCCCCCGGAAAGCTGGTGCGGGAACCGGCTCAATAAAGCCTCAGGTAGACCAACTCGTTCCGCCAATGCCTCAACGTTCTCCCGAATTAGACCTCTGTCCCGAAGTCCGGTGAGTCGTTTTAGCGGTTCTGCGATGCTGTCGTAGGCCGAGTATCGCGGATTGAGACTGTCTGTCGGGTCTTGGAAGACCATCTGAATTTCCTTACGCTCCGGCCTCTGCGCAAAGGTCTGGGCCCGAAAGGCTGTAATGTTTCTTCCGTCGAAGATGATGTCACCTGACGTAGGATCCATAAGCCGGGTGATGATGCTGGAAGTCGTAGACTTTCCGCAACCGGACTCCCCTACCAAACCCAAACTTTCGCCGCGCTTCAAACTGAACGAAATATCATCAACAGCGCGAAAGCTGCGATCCGGTTGTGATGCCTTGCGCCACGGCCAATGCCTACCAGCGGTCTGCTGAATGGGAAACTCCTTCACTAGGTTGAAAACCTCGAGGATGTTCTCCCCTCCCCTCATGCCCCTTTCTGGGAGCTTGGCACTTGGTCCGGGTAGCACCGTTGCACCTGTTTGAGTGGGTGTTTCGGGCGCCAGCTCGGCAAGGGTCGAATGCGGTCCTGGGGAACCTGCAATTAGTTTTTTCGTGTAGGTGTGCTGTGGATTGGAAAACAGTTCCGCGACCGGTGCGGTTTCAACCACCACGCCCTTCTCCATGACGACGATGCGGTCGCAGTACGCTGCGGCCATCCCGAGATCATGGGTGATCAGTACGACGGCCATATTACGTTCCTGGGTGAGGTCACGGACGAGATCCATGGTCGCCTTCTGGGTCGTGACATCAAGACCGGTCGTGGGCTCGTCAGCGATCAACAAACGCGGGTCGCAAGCCAGCGCAATGGCGATCATGACCCGCTGGCACATGCCCCCCGACAGCTCGAAAGGATAGCTGCTGTAACGCATTTCGGGTTCGACAATCTTGACCTTCTCCAGCATTTCGATTGCCTTGATCCGCGCTGTTTGTCGGGTCGCTCGGCCATGGCATAAAAGGACATCTTCGATTTGCTGTCCGACCCGTCTGATCGGGTTCAATGCCGCGCGCGGATTCTGGAAGATCATGGATATCTCCCTGCCACGCAGATCGCGCAAGGTTGATTCATCTGCATCGGTGACAGAAATGCCGTCAAACGTTGCTGAGCCTGCGGCCGGCGCGCCGGCGTCGTCGAGAAGTCCGATGACCGTGTAGGCGGTGACCGATTTCCCGGAGCCGCTCTCCCCCACGATTCCGAGCACTTCACCTTTCGCCAACTCCAGATTAACGTTTTCGATGGCGCGGACCACTCCATTGCGGGTACGGAACTCCACAGAAAGACCTTTTGATATCAAGGAAGGGCGAGGGCACCATGCTTAAGCTCCTAAGTCCGCCTTAACGGATCAACAAGGTCGCGAAGACCATCGCCTAACAAATTGAAACAAAACACAGCCAACATCAGCGCGGCCCCTGGAAAAATCGTCAGCCACCAGTCACCAGAAACGATGTAGTTTGCGCCCTCTGCAACCATAATTCCCCATTCCGCATCTGGCGGTCGCACCCCCAGGCCAATGAAGGACAGACCGGCAGCGTTTAGAATTGCCCACCCCATGTTCAACGATATTTGCACCATCATCGGTGGCAGAATGTTGGGAAAGACCTGCGTCGCCAAAATACGAACATCGCCGCTGCCGCTTAATCGTGCGGCATAGACATATCCCGCGTTACGTCTGACGCTGGTTTCCGCCCGAGCGACCCGCGCGTAAAATGGGAGGTTGATGATCGCCGTTGCGTAAATGATGTTTTCCACTGTATTGCCAAGAGCAGCAACGATCCCCATCGCTAATACGAACAATGGGAACGCCATAATTGTGTCCGACAAACGGCCAACGATCCTATCGGTCCAGCCGCCCCAGAACCCTGCACTGCACCCGAGCGCGCTGCCGACGAAAAATGACAATGCGACGGCGGAAATCGCAATCCCGAGATCAAGGCGCGTTGCGGCGATGACCCGACTTAACACATCGCGGCCAAGATGGTCGGTTCCGAACAAATGCTCCCAGCTCGGTGGTTGCAGCGTGTTGGCTGCATTCGTCGCCACCGGGTCATGGGGCGTGATCCAAGGCCCGAAAGCCGCCAGGAAGATGATAAAGGTGAACAGGGCGAAGGCGAACACGGTGACCGGATTTTCACCCATCACATACCGAAAGTGTCTCAGGTATCTTTGCATAGCGCCCGACAGCTCAGTCGTCCAAGCCAACGCGCGGATCTGTAAGGGTAAGAATGATGTCGATAGCCAGATTGACGCAAACAAACAATAGCGCCATGGCGAGGACAAAACCCTGCACAGCGGCGTAATCTGATGCCACCAGTGCTTCAATGGCGAAGGAACCGATACCCGGCCATGAAAGACTCTCTCGACCAACACGTTTTGCACCCAACAGGAAAGAGAAAACCATGCCGAGCGTTGTCAGCACGGGGAGTGCAGCATTTCGAAATGCGTATGTCGACAGCACGACCCTACGTGAAAGGCCATTGGCCCGCGCAGTTCGAACGAAGTCGCTGGCAAGCGCGCCCAGCATGGCTGCCCGTGTCATACGCGCGATGGGTGCGAGCGCAAATAACGCTAATGTGGCGGCGGGCAAAATAAGCTGTACCACTGATGCAATAAAGGTTTCCCGGTCGCCAGCGAACAGACTGTCAATGGTGTAAAACCCGGTGACCTGCGGCGGCGGCAGATAAAGAATATCGAGACGACCAAGTGGCGACGGCGACCAACCCAGTAGATAATAGAATACGTAAACAAGTAGGAGCCCAGTGAAGAACGTTGGCAAGGAAACGCCAGCCGTCACTAGAAGCCGGCATAGATGGTCAGCCCAACTGTTTTGACGGGTTGCCGCCATAACACCAAGGGGAACGGCGACAGCAATGGCAAGGCCAAGTCCAATCAAGGTTAGCTCAAGCGATGCCGGCAAGCGATTTAGCAGTTCCTCGGTTACCGGACGTCCGGTACTTAGCGACATGCCCCAATCACCGTTGGCTGAATTGCCGACATAAATGACGAACTGCTCAACCCAACTTCGATCAAGCCCAGCGCGCGCGCACCTGTTCGATCAGATCATTTATCAGCCATATCACCGGCGAAGTACACGGCTGGGTCGCCAGGTAAGGCCCGGGTCAAGATAAAAGAAATAAGGATGACGCCGAAGACGGACGGCAGGGGCTTGCGCCAACCGCCGTCCGACTTGGATAAATTTGAAGGTTTTCACTTCTGCCTAAGATTTCTTAATTCCGCGAACATCTAGTTGACGATGGAACCAAGATGCGTAGCCGGAAACATTTTTCTGCATCGCAGAGTCTAAATACGGCTGATAAAGCGGAATCCTCGGCACATCCTCAAAAGGATAGCGATTAGCTTTTTGACATTGGTTTCGTATTGCGGATCATCGACAGCCATATGCAACGTCTCATCGACCAACGTCTCAACTTTTATTTTGTTAATTCGACGAGTTGAAAAGGTGCCCGTGTTTGTAGGCCCAGAAGAAATAATAATCAGGGTAGTTGAGCCATCCGCCAAAATTTTCCATGTGCATGGCGAGGCGCTTTTCTACAAGGGCTGCTGTCCGCCAATTAGCACCGGAATTTTGTCTAACTTCACCTTGATGCCGACTTTCGCCAACGACTCCTGAATTAGAAGACAAGTTGGCTCCTGCCAATCGGCTAGACCCAGATTAAAAGAGAGTGTCGTCTCAAAACCATCTTTAAACCCAGCCTCCGCTAGTAAAGCTTTCGCTTTTTCGAGGTCAGTGTCGTACGGGAATGGCTGCGGCCAGGTAATGTCTGCAGGCGTCATAGACTTGCCGCCAAACATTGGTTTTCCTCGCCCGTAAGCAGCAGCAGAAATGATGTCCCTGTACGGTAGCGCGTAGGCAATAGCCTGACGGACCTTCTTATTATCGAATGGCTTTTGGTTTAGGTTCAGAGCCAACACGTGAAGGCAATTATCGATCGGTGCGCCCGATACCATTACCTTTCCGCCTTCCCTGAATTCCTTGGAATCCTTAGCGGGGACGTTCATGTAAAAAGATCGGCGTCTCCGCGTTCAGTCATGCGCGACGCGTTGAGCCAGAGGGCACTTCGCGAACGATTACGCGTTTAACGCCTGGCTGCGGGTCCAAGCGCCCATTCATCATTGCGGGTGTAAACGAACTGTTGGCCCGGATCCCACCGAGTAAGCTTGTAGGCGCCTGATCCTGCCGGGTTCTTGTGCAGATATTCAGTTGCCCAAGGGTCCTCTTGGTCGCATTTTTCATCGCGATTTTGGAGTTAATAATAAAACGGATCAAGTACAGCTAAATCCGGCAGCGTTAACTTTGATGCTTTTGAATCTTTATTTGAAAAGTCATATCGTCAACGACTATGAACTGTTCAGGCTTGGTCATTGATCCGGCTTTCATCTGAACAAACGGAAACCTCCCAGACTAACCGCGCGATCAAAAGACCACTTAACATCTTGCGCTGTAACAGGCGTACCATCCCAGAACTTAGCTTTGGGTTGATCTTGAAGGTAAACAACTTTCCGTCATCTGAAATCGTCCAGGATTGTGCCACTTCCGGCTCTATCCTCGTTGAATCGTAGGCCAGGGACCCATCCTCAAGGGTCTTCACGCCAAAAACGAACAAGACGATCATAGATGTTCACTGTGACCTGATAAAGCTGGGGCGATTGGTACCCTTGCGGTGCAAGTCCAACGAGTTGATTCCGCTTCCCGATACCACAAGCGTGTCTTTGGGTCCTGCTGCTTCCGCCGGTAAATATCGTAAGAATGGAATTACCGAGGCTCCAGTCGCAACACCAACCGTTTTTAGAAACTCACGCCGTTCCATATTTTGACCTTTTCGGGTTTGTTTTCGAGGAAAGGAATGAATGCTCGCCAACCGCCGAAATGAGTTATGTCTTCGGCAGTTTCAGTCGCAAGTTGCTCACAGAGAAAACCTATCGCCTCGGTACCATCCTCTAATTTGATGGTGCCAAGGCCGAGTGGACTGGGAATTTCGCTTAGGAAACTCCCAATGGAAGAAGTTGGAAGACACCAAATTTCGGCATCTATAGATGTCCCGTTTGAAATGCCGAACTAGACCGGGGCGCAGGGGTGGCTCACCGGAAAGCTTTGAAGAGCCGGTAATCTGGTGACGTTCGAACTGCCCTTAAAAAACGTCCCCCGCGTCTTGTTAGCTCGCTGTTTAGGGGCAAACCGGACATGTGGGCGCCAACAGCAACTAAAGCGGTCTCATCGGCCATCGGCGCAACCAAACGCTGCTCTGCTGCCGGAACAGACCAATTTGTCGCCCCCAGAGCAGGCTTGCTGGCCTGATGGACCGCAGTCGCCAAGGTTGTTAAAAGCCCATCATTGCCAGCAGCTGCAACAAAGGTGACCCCGCCAGGCCGCCCGTCTCCTCTAGGTTCCACGGGGACGGCAACCGCACACATATCCAAAAGATTCACGAAAATTCAGTAGAGGACCAATTTGGCGTTTGTATCGAAGGGGTCCGCGTCCACCTCACGCGCGTGAGAAAACTTGGGGATTGAGGGCACGCAAAGAGCGTCTAAAGAGGCAATATTCTCCGAAATCCGTCGTGACAAATCGCGGAGAGAATAAATGGCTTGGAATGTATCAGTCGCTGAATAGCTTTCGGCCGCTTCGGTTACCTTGCCGTGTTACCGGATGCACAGCATCAGGTTGGTGTTTTAAAAGATCTTCGATTACGACGTGGCGTTCCGCAACCCAGGACCGTTATAGAAAATTTCTGCAACGGCAAAAAACGGACTGAAATCAATTTCAATATCTCGGCACCAAGTTTTTCGAGTAATCTGCAAACTTGATTGAAAGGATTTTTCCTGAACATCATCATCAAAGAACCTCGCGTGTTGCACTATCCGGGACACGACACGCAAATGTGACGGCAAAGCACCACGGCGTGGCTTGAAGATCCTTCGAATACGGGTCAACTTGGTCAAATGAAAGCGATCTCTTCAAAGACGCTGCAAAGCATCGTCTGCCGTCAAGCAAAATCGAGACGCAATCCAGCGTTCGACAGGCAGGAACCACCCCATGTTAGATAACGCGCCGAGAGAGGGCTTTAAGCCCACTATTCCGTTCATCGCAGCTGGTACCCGGCCAGAACCAGCAGTGTCCGTACCTAAAGAGAAACTCACCAAACCCTGGGCAACCGCGACCGCTGATCCGGAACTTGATCCGCCTGGAATGAAGTTTTTGTCGATCGCATTATTGGGCGCGGGAGAGTGTGTACGGACGCCAACAAGCCTGTGGCGAATTGATCTAGTTGGTTTGCCAATCAAAAGGGCTCCGGCATTCCTTAGCCGAGCCACTACGAACGCATTTTCTTGGGCCGTATAAGCAAAAGCCGGGCAGCCTGCTGTCGTGGTTAGGCCAGCCGCATCAATATTGTCCTTAACGACAAACGGAACGCCCCAAAGCGAATGGGAACCTGAGGGCTCAGTGCCCAAAGCCGCCGCCTCTCCCAACACCTCTTCTTCGTCTCGAAGGCATAAAAATATGCCGGGATCATTTAAAGCCTCAATCCGACGATAGACCTCTTCAATAAATCAACCTTTGGCATCCGCCCGCCTTAAAGGCAGCACAAGATTGCAGGTCAAAGGCCAGATCGTGATGCATCAGTTTGTCGAACATATTGTGCAACGCGAACAAAACAATTGAGGGCGCGTCTGAATACTGCTAATTTTATATATCTGCTGCATAAAATTTGCACCAGTGTATCGATAACTCATTGATATGAAAACATCTTCTACCCTTGATTTATGTCGACGCCGTTGCAAAGTCTGGTTCCATCCGCGCGGTCAGCCTGGAGCATTTGGCGATCACATCGACGGCATTAAACCGCCGCATAATTGCGATGGAAGACGAGCTGGGCGTGCCGATTTTTGAACGCCTCGGCCGCGGCGTATTACCTTGACGACGGCCGGAGAGAGGATTCTGATCGATCACATTCGAGGTCAGATAACAGACATGGCACGCGTCAAAAGCCAGATTGCGGATCTATCGGGTGAGCGGAGAGGACACGTGTCTATAGCTTGCAGCAAGCGCTCCTCCCATATTTCCTCCCGAGGCAGATTGCGATCTACAGGGGCGAACATCCAGCGGTCACGTTCGGGGTGCTGCTCCGTGACCGGGCCTCAGCGGAGCAGGCCCTAGTGGATTTCAGTGCCGATCTGGTCCTGGTATTCGAACCGATCCGTATGCTGGAATTCCAGAACTTGCTGAATATCCGTCAGCCTCTGCATGCGGTTATGGCTGCGGAGCACCCGCTCGCAAACCAAGAAGCTGTTCGGCTGCGCGAGTGCCTGCGGTACCCCGTGGCCCTACCGACGGCAAACTTCGGTGTCCGGCATTTACTGGAAGCGGCGGTGCGAAGAACATCGCTGAGACTCGATCCAGTGGTGATTTCAGACAGCTTCGAGTTTCTTCGTAGTCACGCTATCGCCGAAAATATTATCGCGTTCCAAATACCGATTGGACTACCGACGCCGAGCGAACACTTGGGTGTCGTCAGTCGATTGGTCGACACCCGAGACGTCCCCCCGGGACTGCTTTATTTTGGCCAATTGCGGGGCCGCGCGTTACCCGTTGCGGCTGCGCGATTTGCTCAACAAATGATGGCACATTTTCAAGAGCGTTTTGAATGCGACTAATACCCCATTTTTACACAATGAGTTTAAGTAATTAGTGGCTCTTTCTACAGTGGACTGCTCATCACAGGTTTATCATTGCCACCCGGCACACCGGTCAGC
>JAYQSP010000005.1:0-104503 GCA_038146925.1 Alphaproteobacteria bacterium | reverse complement strand
CCGATCGGCATGAACGTATTCGTCCGCCAAGGCATCGCCAAGGACACACCGTTAACGTCCGTTTTCAAGGGCATTATCCCGTTCTTCATCGCCGACGTTGCGCGGCTGCTGTTGCTGACCATGTTCCCCGCCATCGTACTGTGGCTCCCCAAAACATGGGGACTGATGTAGGCTGGCGGGCAGAATCGAAATCCTCTACCAACAACGCAGAATATCCAGAGAAAGGGAGCGACCATGATCTACGAAGCAAGAACCTATCGCCTGAAGCCGCGGGGCGTGCCGGAATTCATCGACACGTTCGGCAAGGCCTATGAGAAACGTCAGAGCCTGTCCAAGATCTCAGCCTTCTTCTATACCGAGATCGGCCCGCTGAACGAGGTCATCCACATCTGGCCCTACAAGAACGCGGACGAGCGCGACAAGAAACGCGCACGGTCGGTCAAGGACAAGAAGTACGCATGGCCGCCGAAAGTGGGACACCTGCAGGAACACATGCAATCCGAACTGTTCGTGCCGTCGCCTTTCACCCCGACCTTCGCGAAGGGCAACAAGGGTCCGATCTTCGAATGGCGCGAATACCAGATCATTCCGGGCATGATTCCGGAACTTTACAAAAGCTGGGAGAAAGCCATCGGCGCGCGGACCGAGATCTCGGAACTGGTCATGGCGATGCACACCGATGCCGGCAGCCTGAACAAGTTCGTGCACATCTGGGCGTATGAGAGCCTCGAACACCGCGCCGAGGTACGGGCCGAGGCGATGGCCAAAGGCATCTGGCCGCCGAAGGGCCGCAAGGAAACCTTGCAGACCCAGGCCAACAAGATCGTGCTGGCGGCGCCGTTCTCGCCGATCAGATAAGTCGATCGTTTAAAGGCTGAAATTCGGGCGGGTGCCGGCAGGTATCCGCCCGACTTGTTTCCGGAACAGAGGTTGGTCGGAATGGACCTTGGAATAGAAGGCAAACGCGCGTTGTTGCTCGCCGCCAGCGGCGGGCTGGGATTCGCATCTGCGCTCGCGCTGGCGCGCGAGGGCGTCCGGGTCTGCGTGAGCGGGTCGAACGGCGACAGGGCGGCCGACGCCGCCCGACGCATCGCAGACGACACCGGGACGCCCACGGCGGGATTTGCGGGCGATTTGTCGAATCCCGCGAATATGAACGCGCTGCTGGACGCGGCCCGTTCGGCACTGGACGGCGCGCCCGATATCCTGGTGCTCAATCACGGCGGCCCGCCGCTCCGCAAGGCGGTCGAAGTGACCGAAGACGAACTGGCGGGCCATGCCAACATGATGATGTTCAGCCTTATCCGGATGATGCAGCTGGTCATGCCCGGCATGCGGGAACGCGGCTGGGGCCGCGTCGTCCTGGTCGGCGCACCTGCCATCGGCGAACCGATCCCCAATAACGTGCTGTCGAATCTCTATCGCGGCGGCATGGCCAATTACTGCAAGACACTGGCGGGCGAAGTGATTGCCGACGGCGTGACGGTAAACATCGTGTCGCCGTCCGCCGTGCGCACCGACCGGACGGTCTCCACCGCCGAACAGCGCGGTGCGCTCAAGGGGATATCCGGCGAAGAAGAACTCGCCGCCCGCGAAGCCGCGACGCTGGCGCGCCGGTTCGGCACGCCGGACGAATTCGGCGCCATGGTCGCGTTTATCGCCAGCGACCGCGCGGGCTATACCACCGGTGCCAATATCCGCGTCGACGGAGGCTCGGCCAGGGGATTTGGCTAGGGGTCGCCGATAAAACCGGTTTCTAAACCCGAAGAAGCCGGGCCGGGACCATGACGGATCCCTGCATGATCATCCGCGCCGTTCGGGTAATGCCGGCGGCTTCAAGTTTCCTGCCGCCGTCGCCATCGCTCAATGTCAGCGCCAGATGCAGCTGACCCGCCGGATGTTCGATAGAGAACTGCGGCCGATCGTCCCCCGCCGGCAAATCGGCCAGCGGTTCGACGACCGTACCGGGTGTGACGGACGCATACGCGAGGGCGATGCCGCCGGTGATCGCATGGGTCTCGTGCGTCTTATCCGGCACGAAGTAACGTGACGCGATCACTCCGCCATCGCGCGGCGGCGCGGCGATGATGATCTTGGGCTGGACCTGCCCTGACACATCGCCCAGTCCCATGCGGCGGCCGGCTTCCAGCCGCATCGCCTCGACACGTTCGAAGAATGCCGTGTCGGCGTCGATTGCGGCCGCAGATTCATAGCCGGTTTTTCCGACATCGGCGGCCCGCATGATCATGCATGGCATGGCCGCGTCGATGATGGTGACATCGACGCCGTCGATGGTTTCCGTCTTCTCGCCGGTCGGAAACAGTTTTCCCGTGCGTGCGCCGACGACATTCATGAAATTGAGCAGAATGGGTGCCGCCGTTCCCGGCACACCGTCGATCGCGAATTCGCCTTCGTACTCTACCTGACCTCCAGGGGTGGGAACCACGGCCTCCACCAGCCCGCCCGTGTTCACCTGATGGATACGTACACGGGTCTCGCCGTCCTGTGCCTGAATCATTCCGGTCTCAATGGCATAGGGTCCGACGCCTGCCAGCATGTTGCCGCAGGTCGGCGCGTAATCGACTTTGGCTTCATCAACGGCAAGCTGGGCGAAAAAATAGTCGATATCGCAGTCGTCGCGTTCCGACGGCGAGAGAATACAGGTTTTGCTGGTAACAGACGTCGTACCGCCGACGCCGTCCACCTGTCGCGGATCGGGCGATCCGAACGCTTTCAAAAGAATATCGTCCCACAGGTCGCGGTTATCGGGCAGATCGGCCTTGCTGAAATACAGGCCGCGGGAGGTGCCGCCGCGCATGAATACCGCCGGAATGGAACTTTGCATGATTAAAGCCTCCGCTTTAGCTGGGGACTAACGCCGGTGCAGGGCCGGTCGGCTAGCCGTTCTCCGGGCTGCTTTCCCTAGCGTAGCGCACCAAGGCCAGGTAGCGGTAAATGCCGTGGACGAACTTGCCATAGGGCATCGTGAAGAACAGCCCGAATACGACCCCCAGATGCAGCGCCAGCAGCATACCCATGGCCGGCGTGTCGCGCAGCACCAGCAGCGCCAGCCCGGTCAGGCTGGTCAGGAACAGCATCGCCAGAAACGCCACATCCATGCCGAAACGATCTTTATCCTGCATGTCGGGATCGCGCGTGAACTTTGCTTTCAGCAAACCAACCGGCCCGATCAGCAACCCGATGCCGCCGATGGTGCCCAGCAGCACCGGCAGGTCGTACCAGGGGTACGGCGCCTCGCGTCCCAGCAGGTAATGATACAGCGTCGCTACCGACGTCGCGGCAAAGCACAGCAGGAAACCGTAAAACGTGCAGTGGTGATAGAACCGCCGGTGATCCGGCGTGTCGTTTTCGTCCGCCTGGCAATCCGCGCCGCCACCGTCGAGATAGCGCAGCTTGCCGGCGTCTTTCATCGCCTGCCACAGGGATCGCGAGTCCGACAGCGTCTCCGCCGGTTCGCCGATATCGCGCCAGAACGCCCGCGCGCCCATGATCGTCGCGAGGATCGCATACAGGAACACGGCGCCGAACAGCGCCACCATCGCGTTGTGCGGCATCAGCTTGTAGAAGGAGCCTGGCCCCGTATGAGTGCCGTACAGCACCGACGGATCGTTCCAGGCGGCGAAACCGGCGATGAACACGGCCACGCTCAGCGCCGCAATGATGCTGATCGCCAGCCCGTTGCGGGCGAAAAGGCCGGCAAACATCCGCGGCCAGGCATAGGCCTGATAGGATTCGGCACGGGCCCTTGCCATCGCCCGCGGCACGTTTACGTCGAACTGATGCGGCGGCGAGAACTGGCAATCGTAGAAACACGCACCACAACCGTGGCACAGATTAGCCATGTAGTTCAGATCCCCGTCGGGAAAATCGCGGCGCGCGATCATCGCCGGAAACACGGCGCATAGCCCCTCGCAGTAGCGGCAGGAATTGCACACCGTCATCAGGCGGCCGACCTCCGTCAGCGCCTCGGTCCCGTTGGGCACGTCGCCCAGCCCGGCCTTTGCCGGTTTGGCGAGCGGGTCGAAATCGGTTGTCTGGTCAGTTGCGGGCATTATGCGCGGCCTCCCTGCCCGCGATACGGCCGAAAACGGAGCCGATGGTCATGCCGATGCCGGCGGCATAGCCCTTGCCGAGCACGTTGCCGGACATGATTTCCCCGGCCGCGAACATGTTTCCGGCCGGCGTGCCGTCGTCCATGATCATGCGTGCTTCCTTGTTCACGCGCGTGCCGAGATAGGTGAAAGTGATGCCCGGCCGCACCGGGTAGGCGTAGTACGGCGGCGTTTCCAGCCGCTGCGCCCAGTGGGTCTTGGGCGGATCAAGCCCTTCGGTGTGGCAATCGTCCAGGATGGTGTGATCGAATGTCCCGTCGACCACTGCCTCGTTGAAACCAGCGACCGTTTTCTCGAGGGTGTTTGCGGGAATCTTCAGCTTCTCCGCCAGTTCCTTCACGGTATCCGCCTTTATAGGCGGAAACAGCGAAGGCATGAACTTGGTCAGTACCGAATGATCGAACACGATATAGGCGATCTGGTCGGGTTGCTGCGCCACCAACCGCCCCCAGATGGCATAGCGTTTGGGCCAGATGTCCTCGCCCTCGTCGTAGAACCGTTCCGCGTTCTTGTTGACCACGATCCCGAACACAACGCAGTCCAGCCGGGTGATAATACCGCCGTCGTACTGGGGAGCGCGGGCGTCGATCGCCACCGCATGACACTGCGTGGGGTCGCCAATCCGCCTGACGCCCGCATCGAGCAGCATTTTCAGAATGGTTCCCTGATTGTTGGCAGTGCCGCGGATCAGGAAATTGCGCGCAGCCTCGCCCCAGTATTCGGCGAGCCACTCGATATTGGATTCGAACCCGCCCGCCGCCGCGACCAGTGCGCCGGCGCGGACCGTTTCGTCCTTGCCGTTTATACGCGCCGTGGCGGAGACGAACATCCCGTCCCGGATATCCATCGCCGTGACTTCGGCCTCGTACAGCACGTCGACGCCGATCCGGTCGGCGGTGTTGTAGAGCGCATTGAGCATCGCCCGGCCGCCGCCGAGGAAAAACGAATTCGTTCGCCCAAGTCCCAAGGTTCCGCCCAGCGGCGGCTGGAATTTCACGCCCTGTTCGACGATCCAGTTCAGCATGTCCTTGGATTCGTGGATCATGTGCCGCGCGAGTTCCTCGTCGGTTTCGCCCTCGGTCACGCGGAGCAGATCCTGGAACAGCTCGTCTTCCGGATAGGGGCCGGTCAGCGTGTCGGTCGCCGCATCGTGGGCGCAGCGCATGTTCCGCGTATGGCGCGTATTGCCGCCGCGATAGTATTTTTCCGCCCGTTCCAGCACGAGGACGGAAGCGCCCTCCAGCCGGGCGCTGATTGCGGCGCATAGCGCGGCATTTCCCCCGCCGATGACGAGCACATCGAATTTCTGCGTCAGATCCACCATTTACCCATGAATGCCTGTGATCTATCGGATAGAAGGTTCTTTTTGCCGCGTCGGGTTGCTTCTTGCAATGGCGCGCGGTGGATTTCCGCAACCTTTCCTCTGGGAAATTGTCATGACATTGTCGCATAAGCGCCGTAAACCGGCGCTTATTGCAAAGGTGCCCGCACGCAATGAAACGTCTGTTCATAATTCGGCACGCAAAATCTTCGTGGGAGTTGCCCGACCAGGACGATTTCGACCGCAGGCTTGCTCCGCGCGGGCGCCGGGCCGCGCCCCTGATGGGCCAGTACATGCGCAGCCTGAACTACCGCCCGTCGGTGGCGCTTTGTTCGCCGGCACGGCGCGCGGTGGAGACCTGGCATTATATCCGGGATGCCCTGCCCTGCGAGACGATCGAGGAATTCCTGCCGGAACTTTATCACCCGGACCCCCGCGCCATGCTGGATCTCATCCGGGAAATCGACAACGGACATCCCAGCGCCATCCTGATCAGCCACAATCCCGGCGTGCTGACCCTGGCGCTTGGACTGGTCGGCCGGGGCATCAAAAACGCCAATCCGTTCGGCAAGTACCCGACCGCTGCGCTGACCGTTTTCGACTTCGATGTCGATATATGGGCCGATATCCGACCTGGCGCCGGTGAACTTGTCGGTTTCACCCGCCCGAAAGAACTGGATTCCGCGGCCTGACCGATCGTTTTCATCGAACCTCTCTCTCGCGGACATCAAAATTGAGTTTATGATAGCGGCATGAACCTTGCCGAACCGCTCGACACGAATGCTTTGCGACGACCGCGCCTGCCCGCCGTCGTGACGCGCGACATCGTCATCACCCACGCCGAATTCCGCGACATGGTCTGCCGACGTGCGACCCGGCTCGCGGAGTTGGGCGTGACGCGGGGCGACATCGTCGGCGTCAACCTGAAGGACAACCCGGAACATCTCGCCGCCCTGTTCGCCCTGGCGCGGATCGGCGCAGCGGCCCTGCCGATGGATTGGCGCTGGACGGTCGAGGAAAAATCCCGCCTGGCGGAGTTTTTCGATCCCCGGGTGGTTCTGTCGGAACCGGAAGACCCCTTCGCACGCATCGGCGGCGACTGGCAGTCTGTCAAAACCGACACAGACTGGCGAAGCGCGGCCGACGCCGCAGACCCCGACGCCACAGACCTTGCAGACGGCGATCCGCCGATGCTGCTCGCCCTGTCGTCGGGCACCACCGGTATCCCCAAGGGTCCGCTGATCACCCACGATCAGTTCTTCGCCCGGTTCATGATCTATTTCGTCACCCTCGGGTTTACCGAACGCACGAAATATCTGTGCGCCACGCCGCTCTATTTCGGCGGCAGCCGCGGGTACTCTATGTGCGCCATCTATGCCGGCGGAACGGCTCTGCTGTTTCCGCCACCCTACGAGATGCCGGATCTGATCGATTTCGCCGACCGGAACGGGGCAACAAAAATGTTCCTTGTCCCGACCCTGCTGCGCCGTGTACTCGACATGCCGCCGCGCGACGACGGCAAGCTGCTGATGCCGGGGCTCGACATGCTGTTTTCGACAGGCTCGATACTGCATGCGGAAGAACGCGATGCGCTGATGCGCAACGTGTGTCCCTGGTATCTCAATTTCTACGGCTCCACGGATGGCGGCGGGGCGACCGCACTGTTCTGGCACGACCCGCCGGAAGTATCTGGATCCGTCGGTCGGCCCGTCTTTGGCGCGGAAATAGATATCGCGGGCGACGACGATACGTCGCTGCCGCCCGGAGAGATCGGACGTATCCGCTACAAGCATCCCGGCACAGCGACCGGCTATCACAACGATCCCGAAGCCAGCAAGACGGCGTTCCGCGACGGCTGGTACTATCCCGGCGATCTGGGATGGCGCGACGACGCGGGGTACCTGTTCCTCGCCGGTCGCGCGAAGGATCTGATCATTCGCGGCGGCGTGAACGTATACCCGGCGGAGATCGAACACGTGCTGAACCAGCATGCAACGGTCCTGGACGCAGCCGTCGTAGCCTGGCCGTCGCGGGAATTCGGCGAAGAGATCGCCGCCTTCGTGGTTGCGCGAAACGGCAACATCGACACGGAGGAAATACTGGCTTGGTGCCGCAAGAATCTCGCGCGCTACAAACTGCCGCGCGAGATATTCGTGATCGACGATCTCCCCAAAAGCGGTGTCGGCAAGGTGCTGAAGCACGAACTGGCCGACCGGCTGACGCCGCTGGATTGAAGTTTACCGCCCCCGCTCGTCGATCCGCATCGCGGCGAAGACTTCCTCGGCATCGCCACTTGGCGGGTAGATCCACTGGGTGTTGATCATCTGCTTGCGCTTCTTCGCCTCGGCGCCGGTGGCCTGAACCTCCCGGTCCCAGCCCATGGTGAACACGGCGCCGAAATTTCCGAGGTCGAGGCACGTAGTGTAGTCCTGCTGGCGATAGGGACGCGGCGCCTCGTCGGCAAGATCTCGCACCGCGTTCAACCCGGCGTACTTACCCATTGTACGAGCATGCTGGCACGACATCAGCGCCACGTTGCCCGCATCGTCGACCCGGGCGCGGGCCACGTCTCCGGTGGCGTACACATCGGTCAGACCGGCGACCTTCAGGTCGTCCCCCACCGTCAGCCGGCCCAGTTCGTCCCGGTCTCCGGGGATCTGCACCGTCAGCCCGTTGGCACGAAGCCCGACGGTGACCACGACCGTCGCCGCATCCACGCGCGATCCGTCCTGTAGCAGGACACCCGTTTCGTCAAAGCCCGCGACCGCACGACCAAGACGTTGGTCAACGCCCGCAATGGCCAGTGCCTCGTCGATGACGGGACGCGGATTGTCGCCGAACTCGGGACCTATCACATCCGCCATCTCGACAAGGACCACCTTCGCCGCCTGTGCGACGTCGTCGCCGCCATGCTGGGCGATGCGGTTGCGCATTTGGGCGGCCAGCTCGATGCCGGTCATGCCGCCGCCGACGATGACATAGGTATCGTGGCCCGGCGCATCCGGCATCTTCACGATGGACTACAGATGCTCGTCCAGCGCCTTGGCGCCAGCATAGGTATCGATATTGTAGGTATGTTCCGCCACGCCCGGCACCGGCAAAGGCGGCAACTCGCTGCCCGTCGCAAGGACAAGCCGGTCGTAGCCGATCGTCTGGCCACCTGTCAGCGCCACAGTTCGGGCATTCGTGTCGATGGCTTCCACCGCGCCGAGTACGAACGCGACGCCGACCGCATCCAGCGACGGGCGCAGCGGCGCGCGCAAGCTATCGGGGTCCTTCTCGTAAAGGCGCGGCCGGATAGTAATCATGTCGCTGTCGGAAACCAGCGTCACGCGGTCTCCGCGCGCGGCGCTGCGGATTTCGTCGGCCGCGACAATGGCTGCGGACAGCCCGGCGAAGCCGCCGCCGATGATCAGAATTTCGCTCATGTTCCGTTTCTTTTCGTTTTCGACCGGAGACGCGCCGGCACACGGCGTTCCGCATCGCGGTTGTCGAACCATTGCTGTTTGAGGGCGGCGTATTTGGCCGTCGTCTTGTTGTCGACGTCGCCAGCGATGGTCGCCAGCGTATGTCCGCGCAGGGCGTCGAACATGCGTTCCTGGGCTTCCAGCATCACGGTATGAATGCTGCACACGCCCCTTGTGGCAGAGGCCGGCGGATCGTCGCCATAGAGGATGCAGTTGGCCCGGATCTCGCGGCACTGGAATAACGGCTTGTCGCCCTCCAACGCACGGACCACGTCGTACACCGAAATCTCATCCGCGGACCTGGCAAGCCGGAACCCGCCGCGAATGCCTTCCGCAGACGACACGATTCCCGCTTTTTGCAACTGGGTAAACAGCTTGGCGACCAGCGACGGCGATACGCCCTGAAATTCGGCGAGGTCGCGGCTGCCCATCGCCAAGCCGGGCATCCTGATCTGCGATCTGTGGAACCATCACGGCCACGACAGCCGCGCCGACTGGCTGGACGCGTTCTGGCACGTTGTGGACTGGGATGTGTGCGAAGACCGCTATCGGGGCCTGCGCGACGGGGCGACCATTCTTTAAGGCCGCATCGGCGAAATTTTACTCTTCCAGTACCGCCTCGAACCCCTCGAACTGGGGATGGCCAAGATACAAGGCGCCGTTGTTACCCGCATTGGCATGGGCGCGGCGGAAATGATCGGATTTCGTCCACGCCTCGAAGGCATCGCGGTCCCGCCAGATGGTGTGCGAGGCGAACAGCGTGTGATCGTCCGCCTCCGGCCCGCGCAGAAGATGAAATTCGACGAATCCGTCAACGTCTTTCAGCAGCGAATCCCGGTTGCGCCAGACCTCGACGAAGGCGTCTTCCGAGCCCTTCACGATCTGAAAGCGGTTCATGGCGATGAACATGGAATTCCCCCTATACAGGCGCTGCAATCTGGTGCGGACGGCGGGACTTGAACCCGCATGGTCTTGCGACCGACAGATTTTAAGTCTGTTGTGTATACCAATTCCACCACGTCCGCATTCGCCTGGACAATAAACACGCCGCCGCCCGGATGAAAAGAGGCGGATTGGAACGAAACCCGCGAATCCCTGACGCTAGCCCCGGCCCACCCCGGCGCGGTATGCTGTCCGCAATCAAAAGAATCGCTTTCGCCAACAGGGAAGGCATCGAATGTCGGAGACGGCGCCGCGGCGGTTTCCCGCCGCCGAGCTTGAAGATTTCATCGCCCGCGCACTGACCAGCGTCGGTCTGCCCGCACGCGACGCGGCCGATTGCGGCCGCCTGATGGTGGCGTCGGATCTGGCGGGGTTCCATACCCACGGCATCTTCCGCCTGGCGCAGTACATGAAGCGCATCCGCGCCGGCGGCATCAACGTTACCCCGACCGTCACCACGGTCGCGGAATCCCCCGCCACCGCCCTGGTCGACGGCGACAACGCCATGGGCCACCTGGTGATCGAATACGCGACGAAACTCGCCATCGCCAAGGCGCAGGACGCCGGCTGCGCCTGGGTCGGCGCGCGGCGGTCCAACCATGCGGGTGCGGCAGCGACCTATGTGTCGATGGTCGCCGATGCCGGGCTGATCGCGCTGTACGGCACCAATGGCAGCGCCAACCATATGGCGCCCTGGGGCAGTGCCGACCTGCTGCTGGGGACCAACCCGATCGCCGCCGCGATTCCGGCGAAGAACGGCCCGCACGTCGTGATGGATATCGCGACCACCGTGTCGTCGTTCGGCAAAGTGCGCACCGCCGCGCAGCGCGGCGAGGACCTGCCGCCCGACTGGATGATCGACCGCGACGGCAATCCGATCACGGATTCGTCGCGCATCAGGGAAGGCGTTCTCAACCCCATCGGCGGACACAAGGGCTATGCCCTGTCACTGGTCGTCGGCCTGCTGGCGGCGACGCTTTCCGGTGCGCAGATAGGAGTCGACGTCGAAGGCATGGGCGACGCGGAATACCAGAAGACGCCCGTGAATAACGGCCATTTCATGATCGTGGTCGACCCTGCCCGGTTCGGCAACGCGCTGGATTTCGGCGCCCGGGTCGATGACGTGGCCGACACCATGCGCGCGGCGACACCGATGAAAGGTGTGAAAAACGTCCGCGTCCCCGGTGACGGCCGCGCCGCCAGTATCGCAGATGCCGAAGCCAACGGCGTGCCGGTGCATGCCGCCCTGCTGGACAATCTCAACCAACTCGCGCAAGAACTCGAAATCAGTCCACTTACCTAACGTCAGAGAAAACTTTCATGGCAGGCGCTCAGCCCTACATTTTCACATCCGCCCGTCCGCAGCCCGGCTCGAAGCCGAAAAAACCGGATGTGTTCACCATCGACATCCACTGCCATGTGCATATTCCGGAAGCCGCCGAAATCGCGGAGCCGCATTTCAAGCCGGAAATGGAGCCCGCCATCCTGTTCGCCAACGAGATGACGCGCGAGGTGAACATGCAGCAGAACGTCGACCGCATGCCGCATCTGACGACCGTCGACCACCGGCTGATCGACATGGATGCCATGGGCATCGACCTGCAGACCATCATCCCGCCGCCGTTTCAGGCCTATTACTGGCTGCCGCCGGAAATCTGCATGCAGGCGTCGGAGATCGTGAACAACGGCCTGGCGGAGATCGTCGACAACATGCCCGATCGTTTCGTCGCCTTCGGCACCATCCCGCTGAACGACGCCGACATGGCGGTTACCGAGCTGGAACGCGGCGTCACCAAGCTGGGGCTGAAGGGCTTCCAGATCCTGACCAACGTCAACGGCTCGGAAATTTCCGATCCGCGACTCGACAAGTTCTGGGCCAAGGCGCAGGAACTGGACACGCTGATCTTCATCCATCCCAACGGCTTCACCTCCGCCGAACGGTTCAAGGACCATTATTTCAACAACGTCATCGGCAACCCGCTGGAAACCACCATCGCGGTGCACCGGCTGATCTTCGACGGCGTGATGGAACGGTTCCCCGATCTCCGCATCCTGCTGGCCCATGGCGGCGGGTATCTGCCGGCCTATTCCGGGCGGATCGACCATGTCTGGGGGGCGCGCGAGGACGGGCGCGTCAATATCGACAAGGAGCCGACCAGCTATCTGAAGAAGATGTGGCTGGATACGGTCGTGTTCACGCCGCACCAGCTGAAATACCTGATCGAACAGTACGGCACCGACAAGATCGTCATGGGCACCGACTATCCCTACGACATGGGCGACTACAACCCGGTCGAACTGGTCGATCTGGTCGACACGCTGGATGGCAGCGAAAAGGCCGCGATCTGGGGCGGCAACGCCAAATCGCTGCTGAAGATGGAAGATTGAAGCGGGCCGAAGCGGATCGATAACGATTTGTTGAATCGAACCACACCGGCGGAGCGGGTACATTTGCGCTCGTCATGCTGAACCGGCTTCGAAATCTTCTCGTCCTGATGCTCTGCGTGGCGGCTGCACCTGCGATCGCCGCCTCGCCGTCGGCGAAATACGACACGCTGAAGGACGGTCCGGCCGTCGGCGCGAAGATACCCCACGACCTGAAATCCGTCGACCAGAACAATCAGCATCAGGATTTCAAGGCGCTGGCTCATGCCCGGGGGCTGGTCATCCTGTTTTCCCGTTCAGTGGACTGGTGACCGCACTGCAAGCGCCAGGCGGTCGCCTGGAACCCCAGAATCAAGGACTGCCGCGCACTCGGCTATAACGTCGTCTTCATTACCCGCGACACACCGGATGCGCTGAAAAAGTTCACGGATGCCCGTAACATGGGATACACGTTCCTGTCGGACCAAAACCGCGAAATCATCCCCGCCTTCGGCATCCAGAACCCCCGCTTTCCGGAATCGAGCGCGTGGTACGGCGTTGCCCAGCCAATCATTTTCGTGGTCGGAAAAGACGGCACGATTTGCCACCGGTTCTCGCTCCGGAACTATCAGAACCGGCCTGAAGTGGACGTGATATTCGATATCCTGAAGGGCGAAGCGAAGGGCTAGACTTCGCCTCCTCGCACGATCTCCACGATCTTTGCCGGCTTCACCGGATAATCGCTGATCCGCGCGCCGAACGGCTCCAGCGCATTTTCAACCGCCGACACAATGGCCGCCGCTGCGGGCACGGTGCCGGTTTCGCCGACGCCCTTCACGCCCAGCGGATTTAGCGGGGTCGGCGAATGTTCGTACTGCAGATCCAGATGGATCAGCTCCGTTGCCGTCGGCATGGTGTATTCGCCGAAATTGGTGGTGAGCGGCTGGCCGTTCTCGTCGTAGCCCATCCATTCGAACAGCGCATTGCCGATGCCGTGCACCACGCCGCCGGCGATCTGACCGTCGACGATCATCGGATTGATCAGGGTGCCGCAGTCGCTGACCACGACGTAGTTCAGGAATCTGACCTCGCCGGTGCCGGTATCGACCTCAACCTCTACTGCCTGCACGCCGTTGCTGTAGGTCAGGGCCGAGGGTTTGAAATTGTCGGACGCTTCCAGCCCGGGCTCGATGCCGCCGGGCATGGAGTAGCCCGGCGCGCCGGAGCACGCCTCTGCCACCTGTTTTACCGTGATCGAGACGTCAGATCCTGTCACCCGCACCTCGCCATCTGCCAGCTCCAGGTCTTCCTCCGCCGCCTCCAGCAGATGCGCAGCCATTCTCAGTACCTTTGCCCGCACTTCTTTTGCGGCGCCGTGGACGGACGATCCCGCCGTCACAGTCTGGCGGCTGGCGAACCCGCCGAGGCCGAGCGCAATGGTACCGGTATCGCCTGAGATGACCTCGATCTCTTCGACAGGAACGCCGAGCTGTTCCGACGTCACCTGTGCCAGCATGGTTTTCAGCCCCTGCCCCATCGCCAGCGCGCCGGTAAACACCCGTACTTTGCCGGATCGCTCGATGCGGACGGCGCCGGATTCGAACGGCCCGCGCCCAGTGCCCTTCAGACTGTTGGCGAGACCGATGCCGAGATACCGGCCTTCCGCCCGCGCGGCGGCCTGGCGTTCGGGAAAGCCTGCGTAGTCGATGCGATCCAGAGCGATCTGCTGGCATTTCAGAAAATCGCCGCTGTCGGCCATAACCGGCGATCCGGCACGGGTTTTCAGCGGCGTTTCGTACGGCATCTTGTCGGCGGGGATCAGGTTGCGCCGCCGGATTTCCGCGCGGTCCATCCCCAGTCCCTGCGCCGCCCGGTCGAGCAGGCGCTCCATCGTGTAATTGCCTTCGGGATAGCCCGCGCCGCGCACGGGAGCTGCCGCCACGGCATTGGTTTCCATCACGTGCACGTCGATCTCGTAATTCGGCACTATGTAGGGGCCCGGCACGCCGGTCGACGCGTTATAGGCCATGTTGACGCCCTGCGGCGTGTAGGCGCCCTGATCCGACAGCATGGAACCGCGCACACCGAGGACATGCCCGTCCGCGTCGACGGCGATTTCCATTGTCCAGTCCTGTTCGCGCTCCTGGATGGCGGACGTGAAATGCTCGCGCCGGTCCTCGATCCATTTCACCGGTGCGTCGAGCAGCCGCGCCGCGAGCGCCACTGCAACCTCTTCCGGATACGCTATGTATTTCGACCCGAATCCGCCGCCCACATCCGGCGCGACGACACGGATACGTCCTTCGTCGATCCCGAACATCTGCACGATGGCCGACCGGACCTCGTGCGACATCTGGGTCGACGACCACAGCGTCGTCGCGTCATTCAGCGCATCGTAACGCGCCAGCGCCCCGCGTCCTTCGATGGGATGAGCCGCGCCCCGATGCTGGACGAAACGTTCACTGAACACATGCGCGGCGCCCGCGAACGCCGCGTTCGCATCGCCATAGGATTGTCCGAAACGGACCAGTACGTTGTCGTCCCGCCCGGCATGAACCTGCGGCGCGCCGTCGACAAAGGCGGCGGCACATCCGGCAACCGACGGCAGCGGCTCGTATTCGACCGCGATCAGCGTCGCGGCGTCTTCCGCGGTATAGCGCGTATCGGCGACGACCATCGCGACAGGCTCGCCCACGTGGCAGACTTCTTCGCCCGCCAGCAGCCAGGGCGTGACGTCCGGCCGGAAGGCGGTGGTGGGAAACTGCAGAGGCAGCCGGTCCATCAACACATGGGGCGACAGGTCGGCGAGGGTGTAGACGGCATGCACGCCGGCAACGGCCTTTGCCGCCGATGTGTCTATGGAAAGGATTTTGGCATGCGGGTGCGGACTTCGCAGAAAGGCGGCCTGCAGCATGCCGGCAAGGTGAATATCGTCGACGAAGACAGCCTTGCCGCGCAATAACGCCGGGTCCTCGATCCGTTTGACGCGATCCCCGATCATGGTTTTTCCCTCACTTTTTGTTCTGCAAGACTAGCACAGCAATAGGCGCTGCCCCATAACTGACACACTTATATTCGGGAGAAACATCATGAACATCATTTCACTGGATCAGGCCAATACCATCATTGCCGCCATATTCGAAAAAAGCCGGGAGCTGAATCTGCGGCCGATGAGCGCCGTCGTCGTCGAGCCGGGCAATGTGGTCAAAGCATTCGGCAAGGAAGACCACGCCTCGGCCCTGCGGCTTGAGATGGCGCTGGGCAAGACCTACGCGGCGCTGGCGCTGGGGCGCTCGTCCAGCCTGGTGCAGGTGCGCGCCAACGAACGGCCGATGTTCATGAAATTCATCGATGACGCATCTGAACGTCAGGTCTTCGCCGAAGGCGGCGGGCGTCTGATTCGCAACGATGCCGGCGAAGTGATCGGCGCGGTCGGCGTCACCGGGGACCGCCAGGATGTCGACGAAGACATGGCCGCCCACGGTATCCACGCCGCCGGCCTGAAAACCGACGAGGATTGCGCCGATATGGGTCAGCTGGTGCGGCTGGACAACTGACCGGGCGGAAGGGGTTTACGCTCCTTCGATCACGGCACGGCAGTCGCCAAAACCGATCCGGCGCGCGCCGTCGGCTTCGCACCAGGCGCGCATGATCAGTTCGTCGCCGTCGGCCAGGAATTTTCGCTCCTCACCGGACGGCAACGATACCGGTTCCGCGCCACGCTTCGTGATCTCCAGGATGGACCCCAGCGCGTCTTCTGTCGGACCCGAAATCGTTCCGGTGCCCATCATGTCGCCGGGACGCAGGTTGCAGCCGTTGGACGTGTGATGCGTCAGCATCTGAAAAATCGTCCAGTACAGATGCTGCATATTGGTGACGGCGAGAACCTGCGGCGGCGTGCCGGCATCGCGCATCCGTTCCGACGCGATCGATACTTCGATCTGTAGATCGAAACCGCCGTTCGCCTCGTTCTCCTCCGACGACAGATACGGCAATGGCACGGGATCTCCGTCGGGACGCTCGTACGCGGGGCAGCGGAAAGGCGCCAGCGCTTCCATCGTCACCACCCAGGGCGAAATGTGGGAAGCGAAGCTCTTGGCGAGGAACGGACCCAGCGGCTGGTATTCCCACGCCTGGATATCGCGCGCCGACCAGTCGTTGAGGATACAGAGGCCGAAGATATGATCTTCCGCCTCGGCCAAGGAGACCGGCTGGCCCAGCGGGTTGCCGGGACCGACGAAAAACCCGATTTCGGTCTCGTAATCGAAAGCCATCGACGGACCGAAGGAAGGCGCGTCGGCATCCGGCGCCTTTGTCTGGCCGACAGGGCGCTTACAGGTCTCGCCACTGGGAACGATCGACGACGCGCGGCCGTGATAGGCAATGGGTATGTGCTTGTAGTTCGGCATCAGCGGATTGTCCGGACGCAGCATCTTGCCGACATTCGTCGCGTGAAAAATCGAAGAATAGAAATCGGTGTAGTCGCCGATCCGCGCCGGCAGGCGCATCGCGACATCGGCCTGCCCGACCAGGATTTCGTCGGCGACGGCCTCGGCGGCCTCGCCTTCCTCGGTATCGTAGCGCAGCGCTTTGGACGCCGCCGCCCGCAACGCCGACCAGTGCCGGCCGCCCATCGCCATGAACTCGTTCAGAGAATCTCCGGCGCAGGCGCCGGCCGCATCGTCCGCCACGCCGCCGATCACGCCCTTGGCGCGCGCCGCCGTGATGTCGAGGATCATGTCGCCGATGGCGATACCGACCTTGCCGGCACCGGACTTCAGGTCGGTATACACGCCGAAGGGCAGGTTCTGCACCGGGAAATCGGTATCCGGTTCGTTGGCGCTGTCGACCCAGCTGTTCAGCGCCGGATCGTGGGTTTCGTTTAGTTCAGGCATTATTTTTCCCGTTGAAGTTCTTATCCAGCCCCTGCCAGCAATCCTGGTAGTCGGACTGAATTTGCGGACTATTCGCCCCCCATTCCGTCAGTTTTATCGGATAGCGGGTTTCGAACATAAAGGCCATCGTGGCGGCCAGATGCGTGGGTTTCAGATCGGATGTCGTCGCTTTTTCATAGGCATCGAGGTCGGGACCATGCGCCGAATGCATGTTGTGCAGGCTGGCGCCACCGGGCACGAAACCTTCTTCCTTGGCGTCGTACTGCCCATGAATCAGCCCCATGAATTCCGACATGAAATTCCGGTGATACCAGGGCGGCCGAAACGTATTCTCGGCAACCATCCAGCGCGGCGGAAAGATGACGAAATCGACATTGGCAAGTCCGGGAGGCCCGGACGGCGAGGTCAGGACCGTAAAGATCGACGGGTCCGGATGATCGAAGCTGATAGACCCGATCGCCATGAACTTTGCCAGGTCGTATTTATAGGGTGAGAGATTTCCGTGCCACGCCACGGCATCCAGCGGCGAATGCCCGATATCGCAGGCCCATAGATGGCCGCCGAACTTGGCAACCATCTCGAAATCGCCCTCGCGATCCTCGAACGATGCGACAGGTGCCAGGAAATCGCGCGCATTGGCCAGCCCGTTCGATCCGATCGGCCCCAGATCGGGCAATCGCAGCGGCGCGCCGTAGTTTTCGCAAACATAACCGCGTGACGGTCCGTCCGGCAGCTCGGCGCGGAATTTGATCCCCCTCGGAACAACGGCAATCTCGTTGGGCGAGGCTTCGACCACGCCCATTTCGGTTATCAAGCGCAGCAGCCCCTGCTGGGGAACGAACAGCATCTCGCCGTCGGCGTTATAGAAATAACGGTCCGTCATCGAGGCATTGGCGCAATAAATATGTATACCGATGCCCGCCTGACTGTTGGCATCGCCGTTACCGGCAAGGGTCTGTAACCCGGCGATCAGATCGGTTTCCTTCTCCGGGATCGGCATCGGGTCCCAGCGCATTTGCTGCGGCGTCAGCACGCCTTCGTCGAAGGCCGGTGTCCGCCACAGGCCGTCGTCGGCCGCCCGGAATTTGCCGTGCCGCGCCGAGGGTCGCAGCCGGTACATCCAGCTCCGTAGATTGTCATTCCGCGGTTGCGTAAACGCAGTGCCGCTGATCAGTTCGGCGTAGAGGCTATAAGGGGCTTTCTGCGGCGAATTCTGTCCTTCCGGCAGAGCGCCCGGCAACGCCTCGGTTGCGAATTCGTTCCCGAATCCGGACTGGTAATCGAGCGTGGTCGTTGTAAGCGTATCCATCGGCACACCCTCCGCAGTTTTCCTTTGTTGCCTCTATTCTATCTCGCCGGGACGGCCAAGGCGACAGGCAAGCTATGCTGGAAATCCGTTGAAACCGCCCTATATTGCGGCCCGTCGGCGCACATCGCGCCAAACTGGATTTCTGGACACACCCCATGGGCGTTAACAGCGGCGAAATCGCCGCGCGGCGGACATTCGCCATCATTTCCCACCCGGACGCGGGCAAGACCACACTGACCGAAAAACTGCTGCTGTTCGGCGGCGCGATCCAGACGGCCGGCGCGGTCAAGGCCCGCGGCGAAGCCCGGCGCGCGCATTCCGACTGGATGAAGGTGGAAGCCGAGCGCGGCATTTCGGTCGCATCGTCGGTGATGACTTACGAATACGGCGGCTGCACGTTCAACCTGCTGGATACACCCGGCCATGAGGATTTCTCGGAAGACACCTACCGGACGCTGTCGGCGGTGGATTCCGCCGTCATGGTGATCGATGCCGCGCGCGGGATCGAGGCTCAGACGCGCAAACTGTTCGAGGTCTGCCGCCTGCGCGACATGCCGATCATCACCTTCATCAACAAGATGGACCGCGAGGCGCAGGAGCCGTTCGAGCTGTTGCAGGAAATCGAGGAGACGCTGGCGCTGGACGTGACGCCGGCCAGCTGGCCGATCGGCATGGGGCGCGACTTTCTCGGCTGTTACGACGTGATCGACGACAAGCTGGTGCTGATGAAGAAGGGCCATGCCAGCGGAAAAATCGGCGACGACGTCAATGACGACACGGTCTGCGAAGGCGTTGACGATCCGAAGCTGAACGAGTTGCTTCCCGATCATGCGGTGGAAAAACTGCGCGAAGAAGTTCCGATGGCGACGGGGCTGTGTCCGCCGCTGGATTTGCAGGCCTATCGCGACGGCACGCTTAGCCCGGTATTTTTCGGCAGTGCGATCAACAATTTCGGCGTCCGCGAACTGCTGAAAGGCCTGGTGTCGATGGCGCCGCCGCCGCGCCCGCAACAGGCAGAGGAGCGCATCGTCGACCCGGAAGAAGACAAGGTCACGGGCTTTGTCTTCAAGATTCAAGCCAATATGGACCCCAAGCACCGAGACCGGATCGCCTTCTTCAGACTCTCATCCGGACACTTCAAACGGGGCATGAAGCTGCGTCATATTCGAAGCGGCAAACAGATCAACCTGCACAATCCCATGCTGTTTCTGGCCCGCGACCGCGAAACCGCGGAAGACGCCTATCCCGGCGACATCATCGGCATCCCCAACCACGGTAACCTGCGAATCGGCGACGCGCTGACCGACGGCGAAGAGTTGCGTTTTACCGGCATCCCCAGCTTCGCGCCGGAAATGCTGCGCTCGGTCCACCCCGCCGATCCGATGCGGGCGAAACATCTGGGCCGCGCACTGCAGCAACTGGCCGAAGAAGGCGTCGCCCGCGTGTTCAAACCACGTCTCGGCACCGACTGGATTGTCGGCGTGCTGGGCGCGCTGCAATTCGATGTGATGGCCGACCGAATCCGGTCGGAATACGACGTGCCGGTGAAATTCGAATCCACATCTCTGCACACCGCCCGCTGGGTGGAAGCGGACAATCCCACCGTGCTGAAGAAATTCATGGACGCGAATGGCGGCGCGATTGCCGACGATCACGACGACATGCCCGTCTTTCTGGCGCGCAACGCCTGGCATCTGGACAACGCGGCTGAGGAATGGCCGGACGTACGGTTTCTCAAGACTAAGGAACAGACGCAGTAGTATTCCCCTACTTCGCCACCGCTGCTTTCAGGATTCGGACGATCCATTCATATCCCTGACGCTCAGCTAGTTTCAGCGGCGAGCCACCGTTGCCGTAGGGATCTTCACGTCGGCGCCGGTATCGACCAGTGCCTTGAGACACGCCACATGATTGGGCCCACCGTCGCCGAGGACGATGGATTTGATCAGCGTGGTCCAGGCAAGATTATTGAGGTGGTAGAGCGGCGCGCCGGCCGCGATCAATGTATTAACCACCTCTAGATCGCCGAGATGGACGAATGGCCTCGCCGTAAAATTCCTCGCCTTCGCCCAAGCGCAGCAATTCCACTTCCTTGCTGAATGACTTCTCGGCGCTCATGCGTTTCTCCCTTTCCCAAAATATAGCCGGGTTTCGTGCGCCTGGCACCTTTCAAGCAGCCATTCCCCATCTATGCCGCAGGCAGTATTCTCTCGCGGATATGTCTAAAAAATCCTCTTCCCCACTGGCGGACCTGCCTTCCGTCGACAGGCTTCTTCAGACCGACAGCGCTGTGGCCATGATCGCTGAATTCGGCCGCACGCCGGCGACCGACGCGATCCGCCGCACCTTGGACGGCATTCGTAAAGTTGTGCTAGCGGGTGGCAACATACCGGACGAGATGGCCATCCTGACGATGGCAACCAAGCACCTGACTGAGGTCAACGCGCCCTCGCTGCGCCCGGTCTACAACCTGACCGGCACGGTCCTGCACACCAATCTGGGCCGCGCGGCCCTGCCGGAGGAAGCCATCGACGCCGTGGCGCAAGCTGCGCGGGGCGCCACCAACCTGGAATACCGGATAGCGGAAGGAGAACGCGGCGACCGGGACGAACATATCGAATCACGGCTGTGCGAAATGACGGGCGCGGAAGCCGCAACCATCGTCAATAACAACGCCGCCGCCGTGATGCTGGTGCTGAACACGTTTGCGCTTGGCAAAGAAGTGCCGACTTCGCGCGGCGAACTGATCGAAATCGGCGGTTCGTTCCGCATGCCGGACATCATGGCGCAATCAGGCTGCACCCTGGTGGAAGTCGGCACCACTAACCGGACTCACCTGGAGGATTTTGCCGACGCCATCGGTCCCGACACCGGCATGATCATGAAGGTGCACACCAGCAACTATGTGGTCGAGGGCTTTACCGCGGAGGTGCCGGAGCCTCGGCTTGCCGAACTCTGCCGCGAGAACGACATCCCGTTCGCGATCGATCTCGGCAGCGGCACGCTGACCGAACTGGAAAGGTTCGGACTGCCCCACGAACCGACGCCCATGGAAGCCATGAAAAACGGCGCCGACGTGGTGACGTTTTCCGGCGACAAGCTGCTGGGCGGGCCGCAGGCGGGAATCATTGTCGGCGCGAAAGACTATATCGCCCGAATTAAAAAGAACCCGATGAAGCGCGCATTGCGTTGCGACAAGATGACGATCGCAGCCCTGTCGGCCGTCCTCCGGCTGTATGCGGATCCGGACCGTCTGGTGGAGCGAGTGCCGACCCTGCGCGCGCTGGCCCGCCCCGTCGACGATATCCGAAGCGCGGCCAACCGTGTCGGCCCGGCCATCGCCGCTGCGATGGACGGTTTCGCGCAAGTCACGGATACCGCCTGCGACAGCCAGATCGGATCCGGCGCGCTGCCGACCCGAAAAATACCCAGCGCCGGGCTGGCGATCGTACCGAAGAACAACAGCGGCACTGCCCTGAACGCGGTGGCCGTTGCGTTCCGCGACCTTCCCGTGCCGGTGATCGGACGCATCCAGGATGCTGCCTTCATCCTCGATCTCCGCTGCCTGGAAGACGAAGAGGGCTTTACCGCACAGCTTTCAGCCCTCGATCTTCCCGGATGATTATTGCAACCGCCGGCCATGTCGATCACGGCAAGACCCTGCTGATAAAAGCGCTGACCGGCGTCGACACGGACCGCCTGCCGGAAGAAAAAAAGCGCAACCTGACCATCGATCTGGGCTTCGCGTACCTGCCGCTGGATGACGCCGAAACCATCGGCTTTATCGACGTGCCGGGCCACGAGAAATTCATCCGCAACATGCTGTGCGGCGTCGCCGGCATCGATTTCGTGCTGTTCATCGTTGCTGCCGATGACGGTCCCATGCCGCAGACCCGCGAACATCTGGCGATTCTCGACCTGCTTGGCGTGTCGCGTGGCGCGGTCGCACTGACCAAGATCGACCGGGTCGAGGAAGTGCGCGCGGTGGAGGTATCGGAGGAAATCGACGAATTATTCGCCGACACGTCCCTGGCGGGCATCCCCGTGTTTCCCGTCTCGGCGATGGCCGGCGACGGCGTCGACGGACTGAAACAGCATCTGCTGAATGCCGCCGCCGACATGCCGCCACGTCCCGCAACGGGGAATTTCCGCCTCGCCATCGACCGCAGCTTCGACGTCGTGGGCGCCGGGCTGGTGGTAACGGGCACTGCTTTTTCGGGGAAAATAAACACAGGCAGCGCAGCCCGCGTTCTTGGCCCTGAGATGGATGTCCGTGTACGCGGCATTCATGCCCAGAATGCCGAATCCGAAACCGGAAAGGCGGGACAGCGTTGCGCCCTTAACCTGGCCGGCACGAACCTCGACAAGGATCTGATCCGTCGCGGCGACTGGGTAGTTGCCGGCGATCTGCCGCCGCCCGCGCGCAAGATCGACGTCCGACTGCGGGTGCTGGACTCCGAAGCCCGCGCGCTGGCGCATTGGACGCCGGTGCATGTCCATCTCGGCGCATCGGAAACCACCGGTCGAGTGGCGGTGCTCGGCGACAAGGGCATCGTCCCGGGTGAAAACGGGCTGGTGCAGCTGGTCCTCGATCAGGCGGTCGGCGCAGTCCGCGGCGACGGGCTGATCATCCGCGACCAGTCGGCGCAACGGACCATCGGCGGCGGCCGGGTGATCGACCTCTATCCGCCGACGCGCGGCCGGGCGAAACCGGAACGCATTGCCTTCCTGCGGGCGATGGAAGAGCCGGACGACGGCACGGCGCTCGCGGCCTTGCTGGAAAATTCTCCGAACGGTCTCTTCCTCGACCGGTTTGCCACCGCGCGCAACCTGGCGCCGGGCGACATGGAAGCGCTGGCAGAGCTGGTGCCGATGAAATCTGTTTCGACAGAAGCAGGCACCCTGGTGTTTTCCGCGCATCACTGGGACGCCGTGCGAACCGCCGTTCTGGACGGTCTCGCCGCATGGCACAAAAAATCGCCGGACACGGTCGGGCCGGGCGAAAACCGCGTCTTGTCCGGCACCGGCATCCGCCTGCCCGCTGACGCGGCGGTAGGAATTTCCGCGGAACTGGTCCGCGAAGGCACCATTGTAAAGGAAGGCATGGGCGTTCGTTTGCCGTCGCATCAGCCCAGTCTGCAAGGTGCCGACGCCACCAACTGGAAGAAGATCAAACCCTTGCTGATCGAAGGTGGTCTGCGCCCGCCGGTGGTGGTCGACATCGCCCAGGCAATCGGCAACGAGCCGCGCAAGGTGGAGTCCCTGCTAGTGCGGGCTGGCCGTCACGGGCTGGTGGTACGGATCGCCAAGAACCGGTTCTATCCGCCGGAAACTCTGCTCCAATTGGGTAAGGTTGCGGAAAAAGTGGCCTCAGACGCCGAAGACGGCATGGTGACCGCCGCCACTTTCCGAGATGCATCGGAAATCGGCCGCAACCTCGCCATCGAGGTGCTGGAATTTTTCGACAAGGTGAAGTTCACCCGCCGCGTTGGCGATGCGCACGAAGTTATCCGCCCCGCAGCGGATGCGTTCAGCGGAGAGTAGATACCGGCGTCAGTGATCCGAGGCGGTCGCCCGGCGGCGGCACATCCAGAAGATCGCAGTGATGCCGAACATCATCATCAGGATCATCTGCGGTTCCGGAACCGGATCGCCGCTTGGCGGCTGGACGTTTGCCAGCGTGACCTCGATCCACAGGCTGTTGAGGTCGACTAGACCGGTGCCGGTCAGGCGCCCGCAACGTGCCGGTATTGTTGAAATCTTCGAGCCCCGGATCGCTGGTGCGCGCGTTCGTCTGATCGGCGATGATCGAACCTGCGTTGTTCATGTTGCCGGTCCCGGCCAGAAGGAGGCCCGATCCACGGATCGTGTGACCCGCCGATCGCGTAGGGACGCTGCCGCCGACAACCTGGGTGATGCGGTTGCTGGGATGATCGCCGAGCGTGATCGTGCCGCTGCCCGTGAACGATAACGCGCCGGACACGACGATGGACTTGTTGGCGCCGGAGCCGTTGAGATTGATGTTGCCGTTGTTCGTGATCGATGCGCCGCCGATTAGGTCAAATTCGCGCCTTTGTTGATGTTCAGCGTGTTCGTTGCATCGACCTGCAGGGAATCAGTCGTCACGTTCGTATTGAGCGCAGGGATGGAAGAGCTACTGCCCCCGATGATGTGTGGATGATACACGCGGCCAGAAACACTCCGATGACCGCAGAACGCGAAACAACTTTAACCATAACCCTCACCTACAAAACGCTGATCCCTCAAAGACTTGAAGTCATAACTGGCGAATTTCCGCCATTAATTGGTGTTTATCGTCTCCAATTGCCACGCCGTGTTCAATAAAAATGAGTCCCGTTGGTTAACACGAAAATGTCAGAATTTGCCGTATTGTCATGTCGTGGATTTTGCTATCCATTGGGCACGTCGGAAGAGAATCGTTCCCCGGTGGGGCGCCCGGTCTTCAAAACCGGTGAGGGGCGTCAGACGTCCCTGGTGGGTTCGACTCCCACTCTTTTCCGCCAGTTTTCCCGATAACTGCCAGACCGCGCATACCGGTATAGCCTTATTGGCGGACGACCCCGTCGCCATAAGTATCGTGAAATTTGCAGCCTCGTTACTAGCATACAAGTGGCTGGGCTTTTAAGCTTGTGCAAACCGCGCATCCGGAGTCCGACTTTGCCCACCCTTGCCAGTACCGACGGCGTATCGCTTTTTTACGAGGATAACGGATCCGGGGATGCGATCCTGTTCATTCACGAATTCGCCGGTAATCACCGCACCTGGGCCGGACAGATCGCGGCGCTCAGCGGGAACTATCGCTGCATCGCTTATTGCGCGCGGGGATACCCGCCCTCGGACGTGCCGGAGGGCGACCAAAACTACGGACAGGACAAAGCCGTATCGGACGCGGTGGCTGTGCTCGACAGCCTCGGCATCGAAAAAGCCCATATCGTCGGACATTCGATGGGCGCCTACACGGCGCTGAATGTCGGCATCCGCCATCCGGATCGCTGCCTGTCTGTCGCAGCCCTCGGCTGCGGCTGGGGATCGCACCCGGACGAACGCGAAACGGTACGCGGTCTGTGTGAAGACATAGCCAGGATGTTCCGCGAAGAGCCGATCGCGGACGCGGCGGCCAAATACGCCCGCTTCCCCATGCGTCATACGTTTGAGGCGAAAAATCCGGTGGATTTCGCCGAATTCGAGAAAATTCTGGCCGGGCTGTCGCCGGAAGGCGCGGCGCTGACCATGCTGAATCTGCAGCGCGACCGCCCCACCCTGTGGGACATGGAAGCGGCGCTGAGGGATTTCTCGCCGCCGCTGCTGGTACTGGTCGGCGACGAGGATCATCCTTGCCTGGACGGCAGTCTTTTCCTCAAACGCACGGCACCGACCGCGGCTTTGCAGATCGTGCCGCGAACCGGACACACGATCACGATGGAAGAACCTGATATCGTCAACGCAGCGTTGCGCGATTACTTCGCCGCCGCGACGGACGGATCCTGGATGAACCACAAACGCACGAACAACTGATATCCGCGGAAACACGGCAGAACGGGAGACCCAATATGGAACTACAACTCAAAGGCAAAACCGCCCTGATCACCGGCGGCAGCGAAGGCATCGGCAAAGGCATCGCCATGGGACTGGCGAAAGAAGGCGTTGATGTCGCGATTTGCGCCCGCCGACCGGATCCGCTGGACGCTGCGGCGCAGGAAATCCGGGACGTCACGGGCGTGAAAGTCGTGGCGTTGCCCTGCGACTTGACCGACAACGACCAGGCTAGGAAATTCGTCGAGGACGGCGCGAAGGAACTCGGCCGCGTGGACATCATGGTCAACAATGCCGGTTCGTCGCCGGGCGGGGTGATCGAACATCTGTCGGAAGACGACTGGGAACAGTCGTTGCAACTGAAGTTCATGGGTTATGTGCGCTGCCTGCGCTACGTGCTGCCGATCATGAAGGAACAGGGCGGCGGACGCGTCGTCAATCTGATCGGCAATGACGGCGTGAAACCGTCTTACTGGGAAATTGCCCCGGGCGCCGCCAATGCCGCCGGACAGAACCTGACCATGTCGCTGGCCGGTCAGTACGGCAAAGACAATATCAGTTTCGTCGCGGTCAATCCGGGGCCGGTCCGCACCGAACGGTGGACCGGTCTGGTCAACGCCATGGCGCGGGACATGAACCTGTCGTTCGAGGAAGCCGACAAGCTGGCGCCATCGTCGATTCCGCTGGGTCGCATCGCGGAGACCGAGGAGGTTGCCAATCTGTGCGTCATGCTCGCCTCGCCGCTGATGCATTTCGTCAACGGCACCCAGATCGAAATAGACGGCGGCCAGGAAAAATCGCTTATGGACCGGCTGCGCGACCGATAGGGCGGCCGGCGAACAGACCACCCCATGCCCCCGACCGAAGACCGCTGGAACGCGTTCGTCGAACGCACGCGCATCGACGGCGCCGATACCGGCCCGTTGTCGGGTCTTACCTTCGCGGTAAAGGACAACGTAGCCGTCGACGGCCAGGCGTTCACCGCCGGCCATCCCCTGCTCGCCGAACGGCGCGCAACCGCGACGGCGCCCTGTGTCGACATTCTGCTGAAGGCGGGGGCCGGGTTTGTCGGCATGACACAAACCGACGCGGGCGGCTTCGGCGCGTCGACGCCGCAGACGTCCAACCCCGTTGTCCCCGATCTGATCGTCGGCGGATCGTCCGGTGGATCGGCGGCAGCGGTCGCGGCCGGATTCTGCGATTTCGCGGTCGGCACCGACACCGGCGGCAGCGTCCGCATGCCGGCGGCATGTACCGGTCTGACTTCCTTCAAGCCGACCTATGGCCGGGTTTCCAATGACGGCGTGTGGCCACTGACGCCCCAACTGGACCATGTCGGCCTGATTGCGCGCGACCTGGATATTCTGGCACGCGCCGGAACTGTGCTGATCTACGGCACCGAACCTCCCGTGGGCGAGAAAGACAATCTGCGCATCGGCATTGAAATCGATCGTGCCGGCCTGTTCGAGCCGGCCATTTCCGAAGAGCTGGATGTCCTTTCAAAACGGCTTGAAGCCGTGGGTCACACGATCACCCGCATCGCCATCCCGGGCCGCGAACAGATTGCCGAGGCGCATGGCGTCATCGTCCTCTCCGAAGCCGGCGGCATCTATGCGGATCTGACGGACGACGAACGCAGTCGTCTGGGAAAGGCCGCCGTCGCCGGTTTGCGTCACGCGGAAAATCTGTCCGTCGAAGCTGTCGATGCGGCATGGGAATGGGCGCGGGCGGCATCCGACCGGATGCAGGCGACGCTGGACCCCGTCGACCTGCTGATATCGCCGACCCTACCCATCGCGCCGCCGCACCGCGAGGCACGCCGGGTTCTGCTGGGCGGGGCCGAAGTGCCGGTCGTCGTTGCCATGACCCTGTTGACATGCCTTGGCAATCTGACCGGCAACCCCGTGGTTGGCCTGCCGAATCCGCTATCCAGCGCCGTGCCCCGTACCGGCCTTCAGATGATGGCCGGCCTCGGTGAAGACGAAATCCTGTTCGGACACGCTGCCCGGATAGAACGCGATATTGCCGCCGCAGGAGAAAGTTCGTGAATTCCCCTGCGGATACGGCCGTAATCGACGCCTATTCCCTCGACGAACAAATCGGTTTTCGTCTGCGGCTGGCGATGCAGCGCCATACGGCAATCTTTTTTGCCCATATGGATTTCGGTCTGACCCAGACACAATTCGCGGTGCTGGCCCGGCTATGGGAAACGGGTGCCGCGTCGCAGAACGAACTCGGCAGGTCGGCCGCCATCGATTCCGCCACGATCCTGGGGGTCGTACAACGACTACAGGCGGGCGGGCTGGTCGCGACGAAACCCCACCCGTCGGACAGGCGCCGCCGGGTCGTGGAACTGACGGCCCGGGGCCGGAAAACCGTCGAGGCCGCCATCGCAAAAGCGAAGATTTCGAATGAGGAAACGCTCGCCCCGTTGACGGCGGCGGAACGGAAGACCCTTATTCACCTGCTTGGCAGGTTAAGCGACTGATCAATGGGCAGTAACCGGAAATGAAACCGTCCAAATTCAACTACTACGCCGCCGACAGCATAGATGCCGCGATCTCCCTGATCGCGCAGCAGGGAGAAGACGCGCGGTTTCTGGCCGGCGGGCAGAGCCTGGTGCCGATGATGAATTTTCGCGTCGCCGCGCCTGCGGCGCTGATCGATCTGAACGGCGTGCCGGAATTGTCGGACGTTCGTATCGACGACGACGGTGCGTTGCATATCGGCGCGATGACACGGACGCGACGGCTCGAAACCGATTCTGAAATTGCCAACGCCAATCCGTTGATCGCCGTTGCCGCAGCCTACGTTGCCCACACCCAGATCCGCAACCGCGGAACCATCGGCGGCAGCCTCGCCCACGCCGATCCGGCAGCGGAACTGCCAGGCATTGCACTGGTCTGCGATGCTGAAATTCACCTGCGCGGACCATCCGGTGCGCGCGTCATCAAGGCCGCGAAATTTTTCGACGGAGTATTCACGACGACCCTCGCGGATGGCGAACTGATCGAAAAGCTGTATTTTCCGCCGTGGCCCGAACAGCGGCGCTGGGCGTTTCAGGAAATTTCCCGCCGCGAAGGCGATTTTGCGCTGGTGGGAATCGCTGCGTGGTACGACATGGACGCATCGGGCGCAATATCCGACTGCCGTCTCGCCGCGATCGGTGCAGGCGATACGCCGCTGCTGCTCGACAGTGCGGCCCGGACGCTGACGGGGTCGGCACCATCGGAAGCATTATTCGAGAAAGCTGCGGAAACCGTGGCCGGCGACATCGCACCGTTCGACGACATCCACGCCAGCGCCGATTACCGGCGGGAGGTCGCCGCGGTGCTGGTCGCCCGGACTCTCAAGACAGCCGGGGAGCGCAGACGATGAGCGATCGTCACACTATCTCGCTAAACGTGAACGGTGCGGACTACAGCTGCGAGATCGACGCCCGAATGACGCTGGCCGACTGCCTGCGCGAAAAGCTCAACCTAACCGGCACACATCTTGGCTGCGAACACGGCGTCTGCGGATCCTGTACGGTTCTCGCCGACGGCGACGCCGTTCGGTCCTGCCTGATGTTCGCGGTGCAGGTGCAGGGTATGGAGATCACAACCGTCGAAGGCCTGGCCGACAACGGCGACCTGTCGCCGCTTCAGGAAGCGTTTCGCGACAATCACGCGCTGCAGTGCGGGTTCTGCACTCCGGGAATGCTGACGACTGCCGAGGCATTTCTGACAGAAAACCCGTCGCCCACCCGGGCGGAGACCGAAAGCGCGATTTCCGGAAATCTCTGCCGCTGTACCGGATATATCTCCATCGTCGATGCGATTCTAGACGCCGCCGACCGGCGGCGCGATGCGGGGTCCAAATGACCCGGACCTATATAGGAAAGCCGGTCACCCGGCTGGAAGACCGCCGCCTGTTGACCGGCGCAGGCAGCTACATCGACGATGTCAAGCTGCCGGGCATGTCGACCATGGCAATCCTGCGAAGCCCCTATGCCCACGCCCGCATCCGGAGCATCGACCTCGAAGCGGCGCGCGCGATGGAAGGCGTGATCGACGCCTTTTGCGCCGCCGATCTGGATGCCCAATTGCCGGTCATTCCATTGCGGCTGGCGCCGTTCGACGGGTTCGAACGGTTTCTGCAAAGACCGATCGCAGTCGACAAGGTACGCTATGTCGGCGAACCCGTCGCGGTGGTGATCGCGGAAGACAGATACGTCGCCGAAGACGCACTGGAGCTGATCGACTTGGAGTTCGACCCGCTGACGGCAATTACCACAGTCGAGCAGGCCGCTGGCGGCGCTACGCTCATCCATGAAGCGGCGGGCGAAAACATGGGCACCCGTTACACCGTCGCCCGCGGCAACGCCGACGCGGCGTTCGACGACGCTGCCTATACGCGGCGCGAACGCTTCGTCACCAACCGTCACGGCGCGGTGCCGATGGAAACAAGGGGTCTGATCGCGGAATTCGATCCCGAAGCCCCCCTGTTGCGTCTTCACGGGGCGACCAAGGTCAATTTCTTCAACCGCCGCCATCTGGCCGCGGCATTCGATTTGCCGGAAACATCCGTCGAACTGATCGAGACGGATGTCGGCGGCGGCTTCGGCGCGAGGGGCGAGCTGTATCCCGAGGATTATCTGGTTCCGATCGCCAGCCGCCGTACCGGCGGACCCGTCAAATGGATCGAGGACCGCCGCGAAAACCTGACCGCCACCAACCATTCGCGCGACATCGTATGCGAGCTGGAAATTGCCGCCACCGCAGAGGGCGAAATCCTCGGCATGCGCGCGACCGTGCAGGGCGACATGGGGGCCTATGTCCGGACAAACGGCGGGGTGGTGCCGTCAAAAGCGGCGCAGTTTCTGCCGGGTCCCTATCGCGTACCCTCTTTCTCCTGCGACGTGCAGTTCCTGGTCACCAACAAGACCCCGGTCGGCACGTTTCGCGGACCTGGCCGGTTCGAAGCCAATTTCTGCCGCGAACGGATGCTGGACATGATGGCCGACGATCTCGGTATCGACCCGGCGGAATTGCGACTTCGAAACCTGATGACGCCGGAAGATTTACCTTATCGTATTGGCGAACTTGTGCCCGGCGACCCGGATGCGACCCTGGACAGGGGCAATTATCCGGCGGCGCTGAAACGTCTGCTGAACGAATGCGCCTATGCGGATTGTAATCCCGGGGCGGAAACCGACGACGGCCGGGTTCGTGGAATGGGCATCGCCTGCTTCATCGAAAGCAGCGCGGCCGGCCCGCCCGAGTCCGCACGCATCACGGTGTTCTCCAACGGCGGGGTGGAAATCCGTACCGGCGCGTCCTCAGTTGGTCAGGGGACGGAAACCGGACTCGCCCAGATATGCGCCGAATTCCTCGATATCGACATAAACCGGATCGACGTTCTCCACGGCAGTACCACGCTGGTCGAGACCGGCGGCGGCACCTTTCACAGCCGCAACACCGTAATGGCGGGTAATGCAACGCGCATCGCGGCGGAGTCACTTAGAGACCGGGCGACCGAATTGGCGGCGCTGCGCTGGAACTGCGACGCCAACGACCTTTCCTACGACGATGGCGCGGTTCATCGGGATTCCGATCGCCTGACCCTGCAGGAACTTGCCGCCTTCGCCGAAACGAGGGGCGAGACGCTTTCCGCCGACGCCCTGTTCGATAACGAGAAGCAGATATCCTATTCGTACGGCGCGCACGCGGCGGCCGTGGCCGTCGATATCGCAACCGGCGTGGTGAAGGTGGAACGCTACTGGCTTACCGAAGAGATCGGCCGCGCCCTCAACCCGGCGATGGTGCAGGGGCAGGCCATCGGCGGCATGATACAGGGGCTGGGCGGCACGTTCCTGGATCATTTCGTGTACGACAACGACGGTCAGCTCCTGACCGGCAGTTTCGCCGACTACCTGCTCCCAACCACTTCAGAACTGCCGGAGATCACGGCCATCGCGCTGGAAGATTCGCCGTCCGAATTCAACCCGATGGGATTCAAGGGTGCAGGCGAAGGCGGCATCGTCGCCGTCGCTGCCGCCGTCGGCAATGCAGTCGCCCGTGCCCTGAAACCCCACGGGATATCTATCAACGAACTGCCGATCACGCCCGACCGTCTGCGCAAGGCGCTGCGCGACGCGGGGAACTAGTTCTGGGAGAAGCCTGACCATGACCGTCATCGACGTACACGCGCATCTGGTCCCACCTGATGTGATCGACACGCTGGCCGACCGCGGCCGCGATTTCGGGGTCGATCTGGTCGAGACCGAACCGGGGTGTCATTGCTGCCGGTTCGAAAGCGGCATGCAGATCCGCACTTTTTTCGAAACGCTGACAAATGCCGACATCCGCCTGGGCGAGATGGATCGTCAGAGCGTCGACCGCGCGATACTGAGCATCTGGACCGATATCTTCGGCTACGACCTGCCCGCCGACAAAGGCGCAATGTGGCATACCGCGCTGAACGACAGCATGGCGCGCCTCTGCGATGCCCATGCCGACCGGTTTTCATGGCTGGCATCCGGGGCACTGCAGGATGCGTCCATCGCGGCACGCGAACTGGAACGCGGCATGAAAGACGGCGCGGTCGGCGCCATCGTCGCCGCGCATATCGATGGCAGGAATCTTGGCGAATGCGATCTCGACGAATACTGGGCCGCCTGCGTCGAGCTGAACGCGCCGGTGTTCATTCACCCGGCGCAACCGGTCGCACCGCCGCGTGCCGGCAAATTCGCCCTGAACCAGATCGTCGCATACACCAACGACACTACTCTGACGGTGGGATCTCTGATTTCTGCCGGCGTGATGGACAGGTTTCCGGATCTCGAACTGATCCTGTCGCATGGCGGCGGATCGGTACCGTTCCTGATCGGCCGATTCGACCGCATGCACCGCGCGGCGGACGGCAAGATGACGGGCAATGTCGCCGAGAATGCGCCATCCGATTATCTGAAGCGTTTCCATTACGACACGATCCTGCATCACGGTCCGGCACTGAACTACCTGCGCGACCTGGTTGGGATCGACCGCCTGGTGCTGGGCACCGACCTGCCCTTCCCACCCGGCGACCCTGACCCGCTGACGACTCTGCGGGATGCCGGTTTCAATACCGGGGAGATCGAGAGGATCGTGGCAACGAATCCGAAAGCGCTGTTCGGTCTGTAGCCCGGGCAAGCGGTCCGATTGACCGTTTCGGGCAGGCAAAATAAGCTCGCACCCTGAAAGTGGAGATCGATCATGTCAGAAATCGACTACGACGACTCGCCTTATGAGGTTCGCGACGATCTGGTAGCAGCGCACCGGCGTGCCTGGGACAGGCTGTCGAGCGCTGGCACCTGGCTGACCGGGGAAGAACGAGTCAAAGTGATGGCGGAAACTCGCCATGCCCGAAATTGCCCGACCTGTGCAAAAATCCGGGAAGCACTGTCTCCGTTCGCGGTCACCGACCCGCACGACGCAGGTACGGATTTGCCGGAAATCTGGGTAAACATGATCCACCTGATCGTCGCCGACCCCGGCCGGCTGACCCATAGCTGGTACCGTAAGACGCTCGACAGCGGAATACCGGAAACCCATTTCGTCGAAATCGTCAGCATTGTGGCGCACACCACGGCTATCGATACGTTTGCGAAGGGGATTGGTATACCTGTTCGGAACCTGCCTGAGCCGCAGGCGGGTGAGCCGTCTCATTACCGGCCGGCGGAGGCGCGTCAGCACCAGGCTTGGGCGCCCAACATCGCCTGGGACGAATTCGGCCCAAACGAGGCGGATTATTTCGTCGGCCCGGAAGCAAACATCCGACGCGCCCTGACCCTGGTGCCGGACGAAGCCCGCGGGTTTTTCGACGTCGTAGCGGCGCAGTATCTGGCCGGCCCGCAGATGCGGGATTTCTCTCAGGAATTCCGCGCTATCACTCACCTTCAGATCGAATTGCTAGCAGCGCGGGTTTCGGCACTGAACCAGTGTACCTATTGAACAACCAGCCATTCGGTACTGCTCCGTGCGAGCAGCGAACAGACTGGAGACGATCTAGACTACGGCGCCATCACCGGCGGAACCGATGCCGGCGATACGGGCATAGAGCACGGCGACCTGATGATCGAATACGCCGAAGCCGTGCTGGACGACGACAACACCCGGCTGCAGGCCGCGCGAGAGGCGATTCACAATGCGCTGGGGCCGGACGCGGTGGTCGATTCCGCCGGGGTGGCGGGCCTGTTCAACGCGATCGACCGGGTGGCGGACGCCACCGGCGCGCCTCTGGAAGAAGACAAGGCTGAAATGAGCGCCGTGCTACGGGCCGAAATCGGCATCGACGCGTTCGCCGCCAACAAGCAGGCGCTTGAAGGCGATGGCACCGGAGAGACAGCCGAATAATCCGCTCAGGTCTCGACAGTTTCAGCGTCGGCGCCTAAGCGCCCCGTTGCTTTCTCTGGTGCGGCCCTGCATAGTCTTGCCATCGTGGCACCAACCCGCTGCGGTTTTTTACGAAAAGGAGGACGTATGTCCAAAAAACTGGGAATAGGCGCTTCCTTCCCCGACATTACGCTCAATCTTGTCGGCGGCGGAACGCTGGACCTGCCGGGAGGCCTTGATACCAAGTACAAGGTCATCCTGTTTTACCGGGGTCACTGGTGACCCTTCTGTCGCCGGCAGTTGGTCGGTTTCGCAGAACACAAGGCAGAGCTTGATAAGCTCGACGTATCCGTCGTTGCGGCAAGCATCGACACCGGAGACAAATCGAAGGAGGTTGCCGACGAGGTCAACTTTCCAGTTGGCGAAGGTGTAACCCGCGACATTGCAGACGCGCTAGGATCGTGGTGGGAAGACCGCCGCAGCATCATCCAGCCGTCCGAATTTATCCTCGGACCCGACAACAAAGTCGTCGCGTCCAGCTATGCGGACGGCCCGCTAGGCAGGCTCGAAGCCGGGGATGTGGTTAAGCTGATCAATTTCTACGAATCTCAGTGAAACGGAACGCGTAGGTAATGATCTTCAGGGGCGGGCGGGGAAGATTTTCTGCCCGTCCTTTTAAATGAGCTGTGATTTGTGCCTACAGCCGGAAGTGAAAGTCGCCCCCTGGACTGTGACGCACAGCGTTTGCTGGGCAATGTATGCGAAAGACCCCAAAGGCAACGCCATCGAATTCTTCTCGGATACCCCGTGGTACGGACATCAGCCATTCCTGAAACCGATGGATTTCAACATCGACTCCGACACTCTGTTCGCCGAAACCGAGGTTCTGCTTCGAGACGCCCCGGGTTTCCAGCAACTGGATGATTTTCACAAGAATCTCGACAAACGCATTCCTAAGAAAGAACAGGCTTAACGACCCCACAGGAAACCCCGTCATGAAGACAAGCCCCGACACCCTCCGCAACATCGTGATCGCGAACCACATTCTTGCCCATGAAGAAGTGGTCGATGCATACGGCCATATCAGTTTCCGCCACCCGGATGATCCGGAAAAATACCTGCTGTCGCAAGCCCGCGCGCCAGAACTGATCGAAATGGACGACATCGTCACCTACCGGCTAGACGGCGAGGCGATTGACGCTGGCGACCGGCGGCCCTACAGCGAGCGTATGATCCACGGAGCGATTTACGAACAGCGGCCCGACGTGAACGTCGTTATCCACAATCATTCATACGAGGTCATTCCCTTTGCCTCGACCGGCACGCCGCTGCGGCCTGTGACCCATACCTGCGCGCCCATTGGTAGGGATATTCCGGTGTGGGACATGCGCGACAAATTCGGCGAGACTAATCACCTGGTAGTCACCATGGAACAGGGCCGCGACCTGGCCGGTACATTGGGGGACGGAACCATCGCGCTGATGAAACGTCACGGCTGCGTTGTCACTGGCGCAACGGTCGAGGAAACGGTAATGAAGGCAATCTATCTGCAGGTCAACGCCAAGCTTCAGCTGCAGACCATGAGCATCGGAAAACCGGATTACCTAACCGACACCGAGATCGACGAATGCACCGCCATGCAGCAGGCGCCTGTCAGCCTCGATCGCGCCTGGGAAGTCTGGTGCCGCCGCGCCGCCAAAAATTTGTAAATAGGAGAACACGCACATGTCCTCAATGGGACCCGAAACCGTCAAACCAAGAACCGGCAGCGGGGGCGGTGGACTGCCGCTGAGCATCGCGCTGACGCCGAACCTGCGGACGCGGCCGATCCTGGACGGCATGTTCCATGCCGACGGTATAGAAATGACGCCGCTGGAGTTGCACCCGTCCGAACTTTTCTGGCGCCAGTTGAAATTTGCTGAGTTCGACGTGTCGGAGATGTCGATGTCGTCTTTGCTGATGCTGATCGCCAGCGGCGACGATCGGTTCATCGGCCTGCCGATCTTCTCGACGCATTATTTCTTCCAGAACTGGATTCTGATCCGAAAAGACGCCGGCATCGAAAAGCCGGAAGATCTCGCGGGCAAACGCGTCGGCGTGCCGGAATACCAGCAGACCGCGGCGCTGTGGTCACGCGGCATACTGGAACACGAATTCGGCGTCGCGCCGAAGGACATGGAATTCTGGATGGAACGCACGCCGGATATCAGCCATGGCGGGTCCACCGGGTTCGAACCGCCCGACGGTGTCACCGTCCATCGCATACCCGCCGAAACGAACATGGGCGAGATGCTGCTGGCAAAGGAACTGGATGCGACGCTGCTGTACCTGCCAGGCGGCAACCTGGTAGATCGCAGCACGGCAGATCTGCACAACCACCCGGATTTCGGACCACTTTTCCCCGACCCCTATGCCGAGGGCAAACGGTACTACGCGAAAAACAACCTGTATCCGATCAACCACGGCATGGTCATCAAGCGCGAGGTGGCGGAGAAGCACCCTTGGGCGATCCTTAACATCTTCAAGGCGTTCGAGGACGCAACCATCTACGTCGAACAGCAGCGCATGGCGATGGTGGTGAACCATCTGGAAACCGGTCTGCTGCCGCCGGAGGCCGAGGCAGCGCTGCGCACCCCGCTGGTTCAGCAAGGCGTCATCGCCAACCGCGAGGAACTGGAGGCGATCACGCTGTATTCCTACGAACAGGGCCTGACGCCGCGCAAGCTGGAACTGAGCGAAGTGTTTTCACCGAACACACTGGACAAGTGACGAAAGACGAATAAATCGAAAAACAGGTCTTTCGTCATCCCCGGAACAAGTCCGGGGGAATAAAGATTGAGCTGGCGGGGCGCGACTTTCCTACCAAAACACTCAATAAAGCCACCGCCCCCGCGCCATTTGCCGCACCAGCGCGAGCACGCCTTCCGACACCGGCATGGGCGTGCCAGTCGCACAGCCGAGTTCGACCACCGCGGCGACGATCGGCAGGTGAATGCGTTCCGACCCGTCGGGCATGGCCTCGATCCAGGGTGGCTCTGTCCGTTGCCGCAGCGCGTCGGCCATCTGCGCGGGCACGAAATGGGTATGCATGTTTATTGTCATGGAAAACAGCGTAGCACCCCCGGCCGCGGCTTGCATTTGTCCGTCCGCGGTTCATAGTCTCCGCCACCGGACAACGAGGGAGACCGTTCATGGCCGTCACGAACACGCCGAACACCAAGGACATGCTGCAGAAGGACCTGTATGTCATCTTCACCCGGGCGATCGCACCGCGGGAAAAAATCATGGAGCTGTTGCCCAAACATCTCGAACGCCAGGTCGAACTAGAAAAGCAGGGCATCCTGTTCGCCGCCGGACCGATGGAGCCGCAGGATTCGGACAAGCCCCGCACCGGAATGATCATCATCCGGGCGGAATCGTTCGAGGAAGCCCATGAAATCGCCATGGGCGACCCCTTCCATGCCGAAGGCCTGCGCGAATTCGACATCTGGAACTGGTCGATGAACGAGGGCAGCTTCACCGTGACGATCAATTATTCGGATCAGAGCGCGGCGGTGGTTTAGGACTCAGTCCCCCTGCACTACCGGATTGACCAGCTTGCCGATGCCTGACAGTTCGATCGTCACGGTATCGCCGGGCTGAAGGGATTTGCCCTTCGGGCGGCCGACGCCGGACGGCGTGCCGGTGGCGATGACGTCGCCAGGCCGCAGCGTCATGCGCGCGGCGATATATTCGATCTGTTCGTTAATGTTGAAGAACAAATATTTCGAATTCGAATCCTGTTCTAGGCTGTCGTTCACCCACAGCTTGATGTCGATATCGTGCGGATCGGGAATGTCCGACGCGGGCACCATCCACGGGCCCAGCGGACCGGAACCGTCAAAGTTCTTGTGCACGAACCAGTGGGTGTTGAACGTTCGGCCGACCGGCTTGCCGATATCGCGGGCCGACAGATCGTTGAAAATCGTGTACCCGGCGATGTAATCCAGCGCGTCCGCCGCCTTCACGTTGCGGGCGCGCTTGCCGATCACGACGGCAAGCTCCGCTTCCCAGTCGATAAAGTTGGACACCTTCGGCAGCCGGATATCGGCGCCGGGGCCGATGATGCAGTGCGGTCCCGCCTTCAGGAAGAAATAGGGATGGGTTTCCTCCTTCACCAGCGCTTTGCCGTCGGCGGCCATCTCCTTCTGATGGTCGACGTAATTCGCCGCCGCGTTGAACACGACCGGCGGATACAGGACCGGAGCCAGCAGATCGACATCGGACAGCGGGCGCGAATCGTGGCTCGCCGCGTCGTCGGCAATCTTCGCCATCTTTTCCTGGTTGGCTTCCCAGTCCTGCAGAAGCTCGTAAGTCGACCCGGCTAGCCCCGCGGACTGCAGATCGATCACTTCGTCGCCGACCAGAATGCCGGGGCGTGCTTCGCCCGCAACGCCCGCATAGTTCAACAATCTGAAACTCGCCATGTCCGTCTCTCCATAGATGTTTGTTGGATTTGTTTTCGACGCAAATCGGCCTCATTGCAATACCGCCCCCGGCCATGCAGCGGCGGCGCTTGACCGGCGTTCGCGAAGATTCGATTGTCGTGGGATACAGCAACGCCAAGCGCAGGGAGACGAAACGTGGCCAACAAAGATCTTCGCAATTTTCTTGAAGAGATCGAAAAGATAGGAGAGCTGAAAAAGATCAGCGGCGCCGAAACCGAGGAGGATATCGGCGGTCTGGTCGATATCTTCATGCGCGATCTGGACAACCCTGCCCTGCTGTTCGACGACGTGCCCGGCTTTCCCAACGGCCACCGCGTGCTGGCCAACATCATCATGTCGCGGCCGCGCTGCGCCATAGCGCTGGGCCTGCCGCCGGACGCGACCGAAGAAGAACTGATCAAGTGGTGGCGGCATTATCTCGGCGATGCGCCGGCGCATCCGCCGGTGGAGGTGAACGGCGGGCCGCTGGTCGAGAACGTCACCGAGGGCGAAGCAGTCAACATCCAGAGCCTTCCGTCGCCGAAATGGCATGAACACGACGGCGGCAATTTCATCGGCACTGGCTGTATCGTCGCCATGCGCGATCCAGATACCGGCTGGGTGAATTACGGCACCTACCGCGTCCAGACGCACGAGCCGCGCGTGGCCACAGTGATGATGTCGCCCGGAAAGCATGCGCGGCTGATCATGAAAAAATATCACGACCGCGGCGAAAAATGTCCGGTCGCCGTGGTCGCGGGCGTGCATCCTGTGATGTTCATGATCGGCGGCTTCGAAGTCCCGTACGAAACCAACGAGCTGGACGTCGTCGGCGGCATCTTCGGCGAGAGCGTCGAGGTCATCAATATGCCGGCCACCGGCCTGCCGGTACCGGCCAGCGCGGAAATCGCGTTCGACGGCTTTATCGACGTCGACGACGAAATACTCGAAGGACCGCTGGGAGAATGGACCGGCTACTACGCCGGCGGTCAGCGCCCCGAACCGGCGATCCGTATCGAAACGCTGATGCACCGGGACAATCCCGTCATCACAGGCGCTATCCCGGCAGTGCCGCCCAACGACAATACCTATTACATGGGCGCGTATCGCGCGGCCGCCGTGTGGAACCAGCTCGAAGCCGCCGGCATCCCCGGCGTCCAGGGTGTCTATGCCCACGAAGCCGGCGGCAGTCGCATGTGGCTGACGGTATCGATCAAGCAGATGTACGGCGGCCATTCTAAACAGGCCGGCCTGATCGCGTCACAATGCCATGCCGGCGCCTATGCCAATCGCTGGGTCGTGGTGGTAGACGACGACATCAACCCGTCCAACATGAACGACGTCGTCTGGGCCATGTGCACCCGGCACGATCCGCGCGAAGGCATCGATGTCATCGACGGATGCTGGAGCACCCATCTGGACCCGATGTGCTACGACGACGATCACGATCGGCGCAATTCGCGCGTCGTGGTCGATGCCTGCATCCCGTTCCGCAAGAAAGAGACCTTCCCGGCGGTGGCGCGGTCATCCCAAGAGCTGGACGATCGCATCCGCGCGAAATATTCCGAGCACCTGCCGGAGAAATACCGGTGACGAGCTGGGTCCGGTTCGAGAACGGCGGAAAAACCGGTTTCGGTACGCTAGAGGGCGATATGTTCGATACGTCAACGGCGACAGGCGACGGCCTGGCGCTGGAGGACGTGACGCTGCTGCCCCCCCTGCGTTCCGTCCAAAATCATCGCACTGTGGAACAATTTGACAACCGTGGCGGAGAAACAGGGGCTCGCGCAACCCGAAGACCCGCTGTTTTTCCTCAAAGGCCCAAACACGTATCTGGCGCCGGGCGGGGTTATCCGTAAACCCGGTTCCTACGACGGACGAGTGATCTATGAAGCCGAACTCGGCATCGTGATCGGCAGAACCTGCAAGAATGCCGACGAGGCGATCGCCGCCGACAGCATTTTCGGATACACCTGCGTCAACGACGTGACCGCCCTGCAGGTACTGGACGCGGACCCGACCCTCCGGCAATGGGCGCGCGCCAAGGGCTACGATACGTTCGGGCCCTTCTGCCCCGTGATCGCCACCGAGATAGATCCCGCGACGGCGACCGTCCGTGCCGAACTCAACCGCCGGGAACGTCAGAACTATCCCGTCAACGACCTGTTCGTGCAGCCGGTTGAACTGGTCAGCCGCCTGTCGTACTTCATAAGCTTGGAACCGGGAGACATCGTTTCCTGCGGCACAGGCCCGGGCGCGCTGCCCATGAAACCCGGGTCAACGATCGATGTCTTCATCGATGGCATAGGGACGCTGACTAACGTTTACGAAGACTGATCTCCTTGTCACGATTTTTCACAAACCCCTACCTGATCACCAGCATCGGCATTCTGTGCTGGAGTGGTAATTTCGTCGTCGGCCGCTGGGCGAATATCGACGTGCCGCCGATCGCGCTGTCGTTCTGGCGACACTTTTTCGCGGCGTTGATGATCCTGCCGTTCGTCCTGCCCCTTATGAAAAAGGAGTCGCCGGTGGCGCGTGGCAGTTGGAGGGCGATCGCCATCATGGGGGCCCTGCTCGCGGCCGGGAACACGCTGGTCTATTACGCAGTGCTGTATACGTCGGTAACCAATGCGGCGCTGATCAACGCGGGCGTGCCCGTCGCGACGGTCGCGTTCTCTTGGCTGGTTCTCCGGGATATCATTAACCGATGGCAGGCGATCGGTATCCTGCTCGCCTTTGCGGGCATCGCCATTGTCGTTACCCGCGCGCAGATAGCCGTCCTGCTCGGCCTAGAATTCGGGCCGGGCGACCTGTTCATGCTTTTGGCGGTCGTCTGCTGGGCCATGTACCTGGTGATGCTGAAACGGGCGCCCATCGCGATATCGCCCGTGTCGTTGCTGTTCGTACTGACCGCTGCCGGCACGGCGTGGCTGATTCCGGCCTACGGCATCGAACTAGTTCTGGGCCTGCGCATGGAGTGGACGTTACTGACACTCGCTAGTCTCGGCTATGTCACCGTCTTCAGCACCATCGTCGCCTGGGCCTGCGTGAACTACGGGACCTTCAGGCTGGGGCCCAACCGGGCGTCCGCCTTCATGTGTCTACACCCGGTTTTCGGGGCGATACTCGGCGCGATATTTTTCGAAGAGGTATTGCGCGGTTACCACTGGTTGGGTTCGGCGCTGGTTCTGATCGGTGTCGTGATGGTCTCCCGCGCCTATGCGGCAAAGAAAGCCGACACACCCCGTCCGGACTAAGGCTGGTCTGATACATGGGCCGACACGATGCGCCAGCCTTCCGGCATCCGGACCCAGGTCTGGCTCTGACGGCTGATACCGTCCGCTCCGGGACGGGTCGATTCGGTATTGGCGACCGCGAAATTACGACCGAACGTGACGATATGGGTGTCTTTCAGCGCACGCACCCACGGCGCGATGTCGCGCGACCGGCGGAACGCAGATAGCGCTTCATGGCTGACGACGGTGCCGTTTGGTCCGTAACGCAGCGTCTTATCATCGTTCCAGAACAGTTCGTCGATCATGTCGACGTCGTTCGCCAGCAGGGCTTTTTCATAGGCCATGAAGGCTTCCGTCACCTCGGCGACGATTTCGGGGATGTTAATTTCCATGATCTTTCCTTTTCGCGTTTGACATCACCATAGTGGATATCGGACACAGGCTCACCGGCAACGAAACGGAATTCACGACTTGGCGCCCCCTCTCCTTCTGCTGCGCGACATAGACCTTACCTTCGGGGGCACACCGCTGCTGGAAGGCGCGGAGTTATCCGTGTCCGAAGGCGAACGGCTGTGCCTGGTGGGACGCAACGGGTCGGGCAAGTCAACGCTGATGAAGATCGCGACGGGCGAGATAGAAGCCGACGACGGCGAACGATTCCTCCAACCGGGTGCGACGCTGCGCTACCTGCCGCAGGAACCGGATCTGTCGGGCTTCGACACGGTGACCGATTACGTCCGCGACGGGCTGGAAGCCGGCGACGATCCGAAACGCGCGAACGTCTTGATCGATCGCCTCGGGCTTACCGATGTCGGCAACCCGGCGACCCTGTCGGGCGGCGAAGCCCGCCGCGCGGCGCTGGCCCGGGCACTGGCCCCGGAGCCCGATATTCTGCTGCTGGACGAACCGACCAATCATCTGGACCTGCCGGTGATCGAGTGGCTGGAACAGGAACTGGCAGCCATCCGCTCGGCGCTGGTGCTGATCAGTCACGACCGGCGATTTCTCGAAAACCTGTCGCGGGCCACGCTATGGATCAATCAGGGCCGCACCCACCGGATCGACCGGGGCTTCGCCCATTTCGAATCCTGGCGCGAGAAGTTTCTCGAGACCGAGGCGTTGGAACGCCACAAGCTGGACCGCAAGATCGCCGCCGAGACCGACTGGCTGCATAAGGGCGTCACCGCGCGGCGCAAGCGCAATATGGGCAGGCTGCGCGCGCTGATCGATCTCCGCGCCAAGCGACGCGGCGACAGGGGACCCGCCGGCGTGGTCAACATGGTCGCCTCGGAAGCGGAAATATCCGGCAAGCGGGTGTGTGAGGCGACGGAAATTTCCAAATCCTTTGGCGACCGGGTGATCGTCAACAGATTTTCTACCTTGACCGCACGCGGCGACCGAGTCGGGATCGTTGGTCCCAACGGCGCCGGCAAAACCACGCTGCTGAAACTGCTGACCGGCGAGATGACGCCGGATTCCGGACATATCCGCCTCGGCAAGAACCTCGAAATCGAAAACCTCGACCAGCAGCGCAAGGCTCTCAATCCAGCCGACACGCTGGCGCACGCGCTGACCGGCGGCGGCGACAAGGTGACAATCAACGGCGAGACTCGACACGTCATCGGCTACATGAAGGATTTCCTGTTCACGCCCAACCAGGCGCGGACGCCGGTGGGCGTGCTATCCGGCGGCGAACGCGGCCGCATTATGCTGGCCCGGGCATTCGCCCGGCCGTCGAACCTGCTGGTGCTGGACGAACCGACCAACGATCTCGATCTGGAAACGCTCGACCTGCTGCAGGAGCTGCTGGCCGAATATGCCGGCACGGTGCTGCTCGTCAGCCATGATCGCGACTTTCTCGACCGGGTGGTGACTTCGGTCATCGCCGGTGAGGGCAATGGAAAATGGACCGAATACGCCGGCGGCTATAGCGATATGCTGGCACAGCGCGGCGGCGACCTGACCGTCGCGAGTTCAGCCGTCAAATCCACGCCGAAAAAGAGGGACGAAGCGCCGCGCGCCAAATCCGCGGCGTCGCCGTCACGCGCCAAACTGACCTTCAAGGATCAGCACGCGCTCGACACCCTGCCCGGGCGCATGGAAGAACTGCAGGCCGAAATCGGCACGCACCGCGGCACCCTCGCCGATCCGGACCTTTTCACACAGGACCCAGACAGGTTCGACGTCACTGCCAAGGCGCTGCAGCGGGCCGAAGAAGACCTGGCAGCTGCGGAGGAACAGTGGCTCGAACTGGAAATGAAGCGGGAAGAGCTGGAAAACACGACCCGCTAGGTACGATCTGTTGCGCTAGTTTTCTCTCTTCCTGAACCTGTCCGGCTCATTGATGGAATAGATCGGTGCGGGGGCGGGTTCGCTCACCGAAATCATCGGGATGGTGACCGGGGTGGTGTATTTGTTGTTCGCCCCGGTAGCGGAGTCGATTGCCCAGCCGATACCGCCGCCTATGATGATATTCCCAAGCGTGGCTGCCGAAGCACCGGGTTTGTTGTGATAGACGGATTTGTGGAATCCGCTTTTTGTACACTCGGTCCGGATATCGTATTTCGTTTTGCGGATCAGTACCGTGCCGGGGGTTTTGGCAACTGATGCGATCTGTCACTCGGCGACCTTCGAATCCGATTCGGACCCATCGGCCTTGGGGACTTCAACGTCCTCCAGCCGCAGGAGCGCACAAGACGCCCCGGCAGGCGCGGTATTTATGGCGATCTTCTGGCTTCGCCCCTCGACGATGGAGGATCAGGCCGTCGCCCCGGACAGCAGCGCCAGCCCGACCAACATGCAAAATTTACGCAACAGAACGTTTGTGATCGATTTCACCCCAAGTGGTTCGTTTTATGGAGTTTCTATTATAGCGTTCCGTCGCAGCTCAATATGCATAGAGAGATTCCTCCGGCAACCCATCGCTCGAATCAATGCCGCAAACTATGATGAAGGAAATGAATCTTCCCGCGACATCTAACAGCAATCAACCGGACGCCAAGTACTCGGTTCTGAAAGACGTGTTCGGCTTCGAGGCCTTCCGCCCCGGCCAGGAACGGGTCGTGGATGCCCTGCTGGCAGGGCGCAACGTATTGACGGTCATGCCGACCGGGTCGGGCAAGTCTCTGTGTTTCCAGATTCCGGCGTTGGTGAAGGGCGGTCTGACAATCGTCGTCTCGCCGCTGGTAGCCCTGATGGAAGACCAGGTCGCGGCGCTCAAACTGGCGGGCGTGGCGGCCGATGCGATCAATTCTTCCCGCCCGCGCGAGGAAAACGTCGCCGCGTGGCGACGCGCCGCGGCAGGCGAAACGCGACTTCTGTACATGGCGCCCGAACGGCTGATGACGGAGCGCATGCTCGCGGCACTGGCAAAGCTTGATATCCGGATGTTCGCCGTCGACGAGGCGCATTGCATTTCGCAATGGGGTCCGGCGTTCCGCCCGGAATACGAAGCGCTGTCGCAATTGCGCGGTCTGTTCCCGGACGTGCCGGTCGCGGCGCTGACGGCCACCGCGGATGCCGTTACCCGCGACGATATCGTCGCCCGGCTGTTCAGCGGCGACGCCGAAAGCGTGGTTCTGGGTTTCGACCGCCCCAATATCCGCCTGTCGGTGGAAATGAAGCAGGACTGGAAACGACAGATGACCGATTTCCTGTCGCGGCACGACGGCCATAGCGGCATCGTCTATTGCCTGTCGCGCAAGAAGACGGAGGAAACCGCCCGCTATCTGCGGGACCGGGGTGTAAACGCCCTGCCCTATCACGCGGGCATGGACCAGTCAGACCGCCAGGCGCACCAGAACGCCTTCATGACAGACCCCGGCGTCGTGATCGTCGCGACTATCGCGTTCGGCATGGGGATCGACAAATCGGATGTGCGGTTCGTCCTTCACGTCGACCTGCCGGGCAGCGTCGAAGCCTATTATCAGGAAATCGGCCGCGCGGGACGCGACGGCGCAGCGGCCGACTCGCATATGATCTACGGCCTGCAGGACATCCGCATGCGCCGCGTCTTTATCGAGGACGAGGACGTCGGGCCCGACCGCAAGCGTCGCGAACACAAGCGCCTCGACGCGCTGGTCGGGTATTGCGAGGCGCCAGAATGCCGGCGCCGGTCGCTACTGGATTATTTCGGCGAGAAAATTGACGCCTGCGGCAACTGCGACGTCTGCACCGATCCGGTTGAACTGATGGACGGCACCGAACACGGCCAGAAGGCGCTCGCCGCCGTTGATCAGTCGGGACGGATCTACGGCGCCGCCCATGTGATCGATATCCTGCGCGGCGTACCAACCGAAAAAATTTCCAAGGCACGGCACGACCAGCGCCCGGCTTTCGGGATCGGCGCAGATCTGCGCAAGCAGGAATGGCAATCCATCATCCGCCAACTCGTCGCTGCCGGGTTCCTGCAGCTTGACGTGCAGGGCTATGGCGGGCTGACCATCACGCCCAAGGGCGAAGACCTGATGCGCGGCGAGGAAAGCTTCCGTTACCGCCAGGACACGCTGAAAAAATCGCGGGCCGCCAAACGCCGGGTCAAGGATCTGGCGAACGATGCAGAACTCCCGGATGCCGATACCGAACTTCTGGGCCGATTGCGGGAATTGCGCCTGCAGCTCGCCAAAACCAAGGGCGTTCCCGCCTATGTGATATTCGCCGACCGGTCGCTGATCGACATGGCGCGGCGCAAACCGTCAAACGGAGACGAATTCGCCGAAGTCCACGGCGTGGGCGCCGCCAAGATGCGCGATTTCGCGGAACCGTTTCTGGCAGCGATCAACGAGACGGCGTAAGCCGTTCTGGTATAATAGGTCCGAAGAACAAACGGAGAGGCATCAATGAAAGTCAGCGTCGGCGATTTCGAATTAAACTGCGAAGTGGAAGGCAAGGAAGGCGCCCCTTGGGTCGCCTTCAGCCATGCACTGGGCAACAACCTGTCCCTGTGGGACGACCAAGTCGCGCTGTTGAAGGACGATTACCGCATCCTGCGCTATGACCATCGCGGTCACGGCGGATCCGACGCGCCGCCCGGCCCGTATTCGTTCGACGACCTGATGAAGGATGCCTGCGCCCTGCTGGATCATTTCGGGATCGACAAGACCCACTGGGTCGGCCTCTCTATCGGCGGCATGCTGGGATACGGGATGGCGCAAAACCACAGCGACCGCCTGCTGTCGCTGACGGCCTGCGATTCCCGCCCCGACGCGCCGCCGGACTACGCCGCCTATTTCCAGTACCGTATCGACACCGCACGCGAAAAAGGCATGGAAGGCGTGGTGGAACCGACCATCACCCGCTGGTTCACGCCGGAAACCGTGGCGGCCAACCCGCCGTCGCTGGACAAGGTACGCAACATGCTGCGCTCGACCAACCCGGTCGGACACGAAGGCTGTTGCGAAGCGCTGAAACGGCTGGCATTCGGATCCGGCTTAGGCAAGATTCAGGTGCCGACGCTGATTATCGGCGGCGCCCAGGACAAGGGGGCGCCGCCGGAAATCCTGGCCGAAGCCGCCGCGGCGATCCCCAATTGCCGCCATGTGGTGGTCGACGGCGCGGGACACATCGCCAACATTGAAAATCCCGAAGCGGTCAACACCGCGCTGTCCACATTCCTGACCGAATTGTCGGTCGCCGCATAATCGGATGGCCGATGCGGCGGGACCGAGCGGCGGGGACCTGATATCGGTCCTGAAACGGGCCGGTGTCCGCCACATCGCCGCCCTTCCGGACATCACGACCAGCGCCGGTCTGCTGTGGCCTCTGTCCGAAGACCCGGGTATGACGCTGATCCGGATTTCCAAGGAAGACGAAGGCGTGTCGATCTGCGCCGCGCTGTCGTATTGCGACAAACGGGCCGTGTGACTGATGCAGCAGACGGGACTGATGGATTCCCTGAATAATATTCGCGCCGTGGCCTGCGAATACAAACAGCCGGTCTGCATGCTCGTCGGCCTGCTGGGCAAGGAGCCCGACAAGGCGCCGTCGGAGTCGGCCAGTTTCGGGGTGCGTATCGTCGAACCGGTGCTGGACGCGATGGAGATCAACCACATCCTGATCGAAGAGCCGAACGACGTGGCGCGACTGCCTGCCGCCATCGACCGGGCCTACGAGACATCGCGCCCGATGGTGGCGCTGATCGGCCGACGGGTCGAGCTATGATGCAGCGCTTGGCCTGTTTCGAGAAAATCCGCGACGCCCGCGGCGGCGCCATCGTCGTCGCCACCTATACATCGGCCTTCGAATGGCACCGTGTCGATCCCGACCCGCTCAATTTTGTCAGCGTCGGCGCAATGGGCCAGGCGTCATCGCATGCGCTGGGTTTCGCCATCGGTTTGCCGGAACAGAAAATCATCGTGCTTGACGGCGACGGCAGTCTGCTGATGAACCTGTCGACCCTGACCACCATCGCCAACGCGGCGCCGAAAAACCTGGTGCATTTCTTGGTGGAAAACGGAACGTACGAGGCAAACGGCGGCCACCCGACCCCGGCGCAGGGCACTGCCGATTTTGCCGGCATGGCGTTGGCGGCCGGCTACGCAGAGGCGCACGCTTACGAAGGTCTAAACCAGTTCGCCGCGGATCTGCCGGACCTGCTGGCCGCGCCGGGACCCGTCTTTGCCGCACTGAAAGTGGAGCCTGTCGACGCGCCACCGCTGAACTACGATTACGGCTGGCTGCATCACGCCGACCGGCGGCGGGAATTTCGCGAGGCGATCAGGCCGCTGTTGAGTGATTGACGCAAGTCCCCTCACCTCTCCGGAAAGGGGACCAAGGAGAGGGGGGGACGAAACATGAACGATCGCCCGCTTCTTAGGACCAGTAGATGAAATTGCCGTTCGCCATGCGCCCGATATAGGTGCTGACGCCCATACGGCGCTGGCCGGCATCGACGGCGGTCCATTCGTGCGGATTGTGGGAATTGAACAGGATGACGTCCCCCTTGGCCGGGGTGTAGACGTGCGTCTCCGCGCCGTCGACGTATGACCGGTCGAAGCCCTCGATTTCGACCTTGCCGCCGGGCGCCGCCTGTACGCGATAAGGCCGGTTGTGCAGGGTCGTCTTGCCGCCGTCGCCTTCGACGTAGCTCGCAAAGAAGTTCCAGGTGATCTGGCTGGCAACCTTGCCGATGACGTAATCGCGCGCGCTGTACATGGTGACATCCGCATGCAGTGTGCCGCCGCCGCTGGTCTCACGGATAATGCCGGCGTAATAGCGCCCATAACCCGGCTCTTCCGCCAGGGTCAGCGTATTTTCCGGATACAGGTCGCCCATCAGACCCCACATACGTTCGAACGGATTCCACGACATATGCGACAGCACTGCGTCGTGTTCCGACCAGGCCTGCTCAACCTCGGCGAAATAATCGTCCTTCGTCGCCTTGCGTTTTTCGAACTGGGTCAGCCCGACATATCTGGGCGGTTGTTCCAGACCCGGAACGTTGTAGGTCTTGTGCAGACCGACCGCATCCATCGCGGCAACCAGATCGTCGCATTCCGCCCCGGTGGCAAAAGCACGAATTCGGATGCAGGGAATTTCGAAACGGCATAGCGCGTCGAAATTTTCCCGCGTCAGCGGCAGTTCTTCATGGGTTCTCCAACGGGCGGTTCCCTGAACCGTGTCAGTCTGCATGGTCCCCCCGTCAGAGAGATTCCAGTTTCGGCATCACTTCCCGGCCAAACATCTCGATCGAGCGCATGGCATCCTCATGCGCCATGCTGCCGATATTGAACGCGATGACCATGTAGTTCACGCCCAGGGCGTCGATCTGTTCCGCCAGCAGTTCGGCGACCGTGTCAGGTGATCCAGCGATGTGAGCGCCGCCCGCCATCGCCTTTTCAACCGTATCGACCGTGTTGCGCGCGAACGACGGACCTTCTACGTGGTTTTCGCGCCACAGCTTGGTCAGGCTGTCATGCCAGACTTTGTATGCCGGCCCAGCGATTCGCAACGCTTCTTCGTCGGTATCGGCCACCGTGACCTGTCGGCTTATGCCCACCGCGGTGCCGCCGGGAAACGGACGATCCGGGCCGAGCGGTTTTCCGCGCTTCGCGTAGGCCTCGCGGTAAGCCTGGATGCTCTCCTTGGCGGCATCGACCCCGCCGAGCGTGCAGTAGTGGAAACCGTTCTCGCCGGCGTAGGCGCTGCCGCCAGGGTTGGAGGATGGATACCAGATCGGTGGATGCGGATCCTGAAGGGGGCGCAGCTCCATCGGAACGTCACGGTAGTTAAAATGCTTGCCTTCATAGGACAGCGAGCCCGACGTCATTCCAGCGAGCAAAACCTCCAGCGCCTCGCCATAGACTTCGCGCGCTGTTTCGGAGTCATAGTTGTGATAGTTCAGTTCGAAAGGCGACACACCACGCCCGACGCCGAGTTCCATTCTCCCGTTCGACAGATGATCAAATATGCCGACTTCCTCAATCAGGCGCAGTGGAGAATAGAGGGGCAGCAGATAAGTCAGCGGCCCCAGCCGGATATTCTCGGTCGCCTGCGCCACGGCGCCAAGGAATACGCCCGGCACCGGTACCATGTTAAGCGGTGTCGCATGGTGTTCGGCGACGTGATAGCAGTAAAAGCCCAGCCGGTCGGCCGCGGCGACGTAGTCCACCCGCTGTGCAAACTGTGCCGCGAGCGCGCGGCCCGACTTGTCGACATGATCGAAGACACCGAATTTCATATTTTTTCCTGTGTGCGGCGTGGGCACCTTAGAAAGTTACAAAATGCCGCGGGAGCGACAAGAGAATTTAATCTTCTCGAACGACATAGTCGTTAAACTCGCGCATCGACCGCGTCGCGCGGGTCAAGCGATGAAGCTATGAGTAAATCATAATACAGCCTGCAGGATGATGGAATTATCTACCCATAAAAAAAATCTGGGTCATTAGGATAAGGCGGTGCGGATGCTCTTGGCGACGGTCGGTTACGACCCCAGCAAAGAGGGTCAAACACCACCGCAGAGATCGATACGTCTGTTACCATCGACTAGATCCGCGTCGCCACCCTGCAAAACACGACCGCGTCCGAACTAATCGCCGAAAACTGGATATTTAGCTAAGCGCGTTCGCCAGATTTCCAACCAGTTCAGCCGTATCCGCGAGATTGTGCGCCCGCTGGGCGACGGCAATATGGGGACTGAGCACCACGTTTGGGTAGTTTTTCAATGGCTCGTTCGATGCACCCGGTTCCTCGTAATGTACATCCAGACCCGCCCCGCCGAGGCGGCCGCCGTCCAGCGCCGCAATCAGGGCGTCCTGGTCAATAATATGCGCGCGCGAAATGTTGGCAACGATCGCGCCGGTCTTCATCAGGGCAAATGCATCGGAATTCAGCATGCCGCGGGTCGAGTCGTTCAACGGCAAATGAACGCTGATGAAATCCGACCGTTGGAGAAGCTCTTCGTACGATACATAGGTCGCGGAACATTCAGCCTCGATATCTTTCGGCAGGCGGGTCCGCTGATAATAGAGTATCTCCATTCCCATCGCCCGCGCACGGGTCGCCACTTCACGGCCGACTTCACCCAGCCCCAGCGCACCCAGCGTCGCGCCCTGCAGGCTGCGCAATCCGTGGATCCGCGCCCAGTTGGCGCCGGCGACATGATCGGGATCGAATTTGGCCGGCTTGTAGCCCAGCGCCTGCAACGAGGCGAAATCGAGGGCGCCATGGGTTTCGATCAGTTTTCGTCCCACCGCGAGCATCAGCAGGATCGCATGCTCCGCCACCGTGCCGTTGACCCGCCGGCGCAGCGTGCGGACCGGGACGTTGGCATCGCGGCATGCATCCTGATCGACATTCCGGGCGTCGATGCCGAATTTCTGCACCAGCTTCAAATTCGTTCCAAGAGCGAGATCGCCGGCGCCGATACGAAAGCTTTCGCTGACGACGGCATCCGCTTCCGGCAACGCCGCCCGCATGGCGTCTTCATCTTCCACCATCAGAATGCGCGACGGATAGATCGCCGTCGCGCGCTGGCGCTGCTCTTCGAACCAGGCATCGGGATCGGGAATATCGAACGCCAGATAATCGCGAAACGCATTGACGCGCGACGGCGCCACATCCGGATCCAGAATAACCTGCAGGAACCGCAGAATTTTGTCGTCCTGTACGACGATAGTTGCCATGTGACGTATCTCCCGAACGCGTTAAGCTGATGATCCATCATATACCTTCAGGAGCACAGGCACACATGGCCCGCGTCCCCTTTTTGAATCCCGAGGATCTGCCCGAACATACCGACCTGGTGGAACGCATCAGCGGTCGCCGTCGCGGCAAGCTGATCAACGTATACCGGACATTGCTGCACAGCCCGCCGCTCGCCGAAAGCTGGTTCGATCATATCAACCAGATCCGCTGGGGAACCGAACTCAGCGGCAGGCTGCGGGAAATCGTCATCATTCGCCTGGGGCACCTGGTGTCCTCCGCCTATGTTTTGCGTCAGCACGTACCGAAACTGGCCGCTGACGAAGGCATGACGCAGGAGGAATGCGACGCGCTGGCGGACTGGAAAGCATCCGATCTGTTCGACGCAGCCGAACAAACGGCGCTGGCCTATGTGGATGCGATGGCGCGGGACATCGTCGTGCCGGACGGAACCTTCGCACCGCTGGAGGACCATTTTTCAAACCGCCAGGTCGTCGAGCTGACCCTGATGGTCGGCGCCTATATATCACATTCGCGGGTGCTCCAGGCGCTGGAGGTCGACTTGGAGCCGGACGAGACAGCAGGCGTATAGAAGCTCAGTCGATGGGAAGGCCTGGCTCGGCGCCGTCGGGCAGTTGCGCATTGAAAGCAATCAGAACGGCCGCGGTCATCGCATACATGCCCATCAGGTTGACCAGGTCGACCAGCGTGCGGCGGTCGTATTCCGCCGCGAACCGGGCGTAGGTTTCCGGGAATACCCGGTGATCCCGAAACAGCTCCCGCCCGAAATCGATCAGCGCCGCATCCGCTTCTTCCAACCCGACTGTCGGGCGCCGGTGTCTGACGATATCGACGATTTCGGGCGCCACGCCCTGCAGCACGGCTTCGGCTTCGTGCGCATGCCATTCGAACTGGCAATCGTGTTCGCGGGCGGTCACGAGAATCGCCAGTTCCCGGGTCCGCGCATCTATGACGTCCGGTTGGCGCAGATGCAGATTGACGGACCGCAGGCCGCTGGATAGCGCCGGGCTGTGCAGCCGGATACCGCCGGGCCCCTGCAGACCAGCCAGTGAGCCGCCGTCAGGGTCCGCAAGCGAGTCATAAGTGCGGCGGCTGGCATCATCCAGGATGTCGGGGTTCGGCAGCGGCAAGCGGCAGCGGGAGTCGGGGTCGATATCGGGCGGGAGCATATCCGTGCTCATGAGTGCCTCCGTTTAGGTGTTTGTTGTCGGGACAGCCTAACCCGCGGAACCTTCGAGGCACATCGTCATATTCTTTGCGGTCTGACGCATCAGGCTGAAAAAGAGATCCGCCCCCGTGGGCAGATCGGCGCCGACCGGGTCCAGGACGCCGATCCTGGCGACCGTACCGCGCACTGCGACCTGCGCCAGTGCGGAGGGAAACTGCGGTTCGGCAAACAGGCACCGCGCGCCGCTATCGCGGATCGTCTTACGGATCTGAGCCAACCGCCGGGCGCCGGGTTTGCGTTCCGGGTTCAGGGTCAGCGCGCCGACGGATTTGAGACCGAATTCGTCTGCGAAATACTGCCATGCGTCGTGAAACGTAACGAAGGAATAATTTCGGGTGGGCCGCACGATACGGTCGATTTCCATATTGAGCGACCGCAGACGGATCGAGATGCGCGCGGCATTGCCACGGTAGAGTGTCTCGTTTTCGGGGTCCTTGGTAGCCAGAGCAGCTGCTATCGCGCCTACCATTGCTACCGCATTCCCGGTATGCAGCCAGATGTGCGGATCGCGCGCCGTCCCATGTGCATGGTGGCCGTGATCACGATCGTGGTGATGATCCCGCACCGGCAAATGCCGAATACCTTCGGCCTTGTCGAGATCGACCACCAATGCGCTGCCCGCCAATGCCCGCAGCGGCTTGTTTAGGAAAACTTCGAAGCCGTCGCCGATCCGGATGACGATCCCGGCGGACGCAAGCATCCGCGTCTGCGAAGGCCGCAGCGAATAGCTATGGGGCGATTCCGTCCCCTTCAGCAGCAACTGCGGATATCCGGCTCCCTCCATCACCAGAGCGGTCAGCGAATGCAGCGGCGGGAAGGTCGCAACCACGCGGGGCTGCGCAAACGCAGATGAAGCGCCGGACAGCAGGAGAATCAGGCCGCTAATCAAAATGGGGAGACGGGTGGGCATCGAAGCTCAATATGTTACAATATAACGATACCTGACACAGACGGTGTTTTGCGTCAATTACGGGAGGAAACCCGATGGCAAAATCAAAACGGCAGAATGCCTTTCCGGCACCGGAGCACGACCACAGGGCCTGTATTTCCGACGCACTGGTCGCCGCGGAAGATCGGTGCAGGGCCCGAGGGCTGCGATTTACGCCGCTGCGCCGGCGGGTGCTGGAAATCGTCTGGAACCGGCACGCCCCCACCGGGGCCTACGACATCCTGGAGGAGCTGCGCGACGGCAAACGAAGCGCCGCTCCGCCGACGGTATACCGCGCGTTGGAGTTCCTCGTCGAACACGGTTTCGTTCACAAGATCGAGTCTCTCAACGCCTTCGTCGGCTGTGGCCGCGCCGGCGAAGAGCATACCGGTCAGTTTCTGATTTGCCAGAAGTGCAACCAGGTAGGTGAACTGGACGATCCGGAAATTTCGGCACTGATTGAAAAAAAGGCGGCCGGGCTGGGTTTCGCAGTCGCGCAGCCGACCATCGAAATTTCGGGTCTTTGCGGGGATTGTGCGGACGTGGCGAATGGCTGACGCCGCGATCGCAATGCCGGAACCGCTGGTATCGGGCATCGGCATCTGCGTGCGCCACGGACGCCGAACGGTCCTGCATGATGTTGATATTGCCATCCATCGGAACGAGCTTGTCACATTGATCGGTCCCAATGGCTCGGGGAAAACCACGCTGGTTCGGACGTTGTTGGGTCTGGAAAAACCGGCGGCCGGTGCGGTCAAATCAGCGACCGGATTGCGCATAGGCTATACCCCGCAATCGCTAACGGTGGACCGCACCCTGCCGCTGGACGTCCGCCGGTTTCTCCAAATGTCTGGCATCGGCGATCCCGGAAAACTTAAAGAAGTACTCTCAAGGGTAGGCGCGGCTGACACGATCCGCCAAGAGATCCGCCTTCTGTCCGGCGGCGAACTGAAACGGGTTATGCTGGCCCGCGCCCTGCTGCGCGAGCCGGATCTGCTGGTCCTGGACGAGCCGACGGCCAACGTCGATGTTCATGGACAGACCGAGTTCTATGAGCTGATCCGCGCCATCCGGGACGAGCATGGCTGCGGCATTCTGCTGGTGTCGCACGACTTGCACCTCGTGATGTCGGCTACCGACCGGGTGATCTGCCTAAACGGCCATGTGTGCTGTTCCGGTCTGCCGGACGCTGTGTCGCAGGATCCCGCCTATCTGGAACTGTTCGGCGAAGCCGCCTCTGCGGTCGCCGTCTATGCTCACAGACACGACCACCATCATGCCTGATTTCGTTCTATATGCGCTGATCGCCGGCATCGGCGTGGCGTCGGTGATGGGCGCGACCGGGGTATTCGTCGTCTGGCGACGCATGGCCTATTTCGGCGACACGCTGGCGCATTCGGCGCTGCTTGGGGTTGCGATCGGATTTATCGCCGGGATTGACGTGAATATCGGCATCGTCGTCGTCTGTCTGATCATCGCCGTCGGCATGGTGTATCTCCGCAGTCAGCGGCACCTCGCCGAAGACACCCTTCTAGGCATTCTTGCCCACTCGTCGCTGGCGCTGGGACTGGTGACGGTGTCTTTCGTCTCCGCGCTGCGTATCGACCTTTTGAGTTATCTGTTTGGCGACATTCTGGCCGTCACGCCGACGGATATCGGCTGGGTCTATGGCGGCGGCACGTTGGCGCTGGGCGTGCTGGCTTGGCTTTGGAAGGATCTCGTCGCGATCACGGTGCACGAAGATCTGGCGCGCACCGAAGGCGTCAACATCATGCGCACCCAGATCGCCTTCATGATCCTGTTCGCGCTGGTCATTGCGATGGCGATGAAGATCGTCGGCATCCTGCTGGTCACGGCATTGCTGATCATCCCTGCTGCCGCCGCGCGCAGATACGCGCGTACACCGGAACAAATGGCGGTGTTCGCCGCCATCGCCGGGTCGATCGCCGTCGCCCTAGGCCTGCAAGGGTCACTGTTGTGGGACCTGCCGTCGGGCCCGGCGATCGTAGTCGCGGCAGCGCTTATATATCTGGCCTCACTCCTTCTCCCAATGCGGCAGACAACCTGATCGCAACTGTGACGGGAGAGATCTTGGCCAAGTAACGTATTTCTCAGAGGTCGGGCCTATCGGTTATGGCGACGGCGTGAATTCACGGGACGGTCAGAATGAAAGAACTCCGCATAGAACTTTTTCTTTATCGCGGCAGCGCGTTGGCGGTTAACATCAACAAGGTCCTCACCGAATTCCGGCAATCGCTTCGTTCGTTCCGGTCGAACTGTCAGCCCCCCTCCCGAACAACTTTGTGGGATGACAAAAATGTATGCGGCTTTTCTCTAAGAACTCTCGGGGCGTGACGACACGACCGACATCTCCGCCGTGATCGACGCGGTCGCCTGCACCTCAGCCGGAGGCGAGAACGGAGCGGCTCTGTTCTAGGCCGTTGCAACTCCGCCAGATCGACCTGCTATATGGACGGCTGAACGGCGCCGAGCGAATTATCAAAATCATGGTCAAAAGCGCCACCTTAAATCTGAAAGCGGCGGCGATCGTGGATCTTCTCCGCCGTTACACTCGACGTGCCGCCGAAGAGATAACGGCGACGACGGGCGCCCGGACCGAATCCAAGACCGGGAAGGCCATCACCGGAATCAGGGCTAAACTTGGCTAGGCTGTTTTCTCTTTTGGCGGTGGCACTTTCCTAAATCTCGATCCCGAACAGCCGCATCGAATTGGTTCGGCCGATCTTCTGCCGATCGTCCTCGCTGATCGTGCAGGAATCGAACCAATTTGCCGCATGGTCTACGTTCTCGAACGGCCAGTCGGCGGAAAACAGAATACGGTCGGAACCGATTTCCAGCAACGCGTCGATCAGTGTCTGGGTGCGGAAGTTGCCGGACGTGGTTATGTAGAAATTGTTCTGGAAGTAGTGACCGAGCATTCTTTCCGCGGGATAGGCACGTTCGTCGCCGACCCATTTGTTGCGGTTATCGATGCGCCACATGCTGTATGGCAGGCCTTCGCCCATATGTCCCAGCACGATCTGAAGGTTCGGATGCCTGTCGAACAGGCCGGACGCCATCAGGCGCAGTGAATGCACGGCCGTTTCCTGACCGAACGCCCAGGTCGGCCCCAGAAGCCAGGGATGTCCCTCGTAGATTTGCGCCATGCTCGGCAGCGGGTTGCGCGGATGCAGATAGAACGGCACGTCGAGGCCGGCCATAACGTCCCAGAACGGCGCATATTGCGGCAGGTCGTAATAAACGGCGGATTCTTCGGTATCGATCTGCGAGAAGCCGTTGACCAGAGCGCCCACGAAACCGAGTTCCTTGACGCAGCGCTCCATCTCGGCGCACGCCATGTCGACATCCTGCAGCGGCAGCGCGGCGAAGCCGCGAAATCGGCCCGGATTGCGCTGCACCCATTCGGCCAGCATGTCGTTGGATTTCTTGGCGATCTCGTTCGCCCGGTCGCGGTCGTAGATGGCCTGTACCGCGGGCGCGTTCAGCGACAGGATCATCATCTCGACGCCGTTCTTGTCCATCTCGTCGATGCGGCGCCCTTCAATATCCATCAGACGCCCCGACAGCTCCTCCCAAGTTTCAGGCGGCAGATAGCCGTTCGAGTCCTGAAGCGTATCTTCAATGGCGTAATGCTCTTCGAGCGCGATTTTCCCTAGCATGGCTTCCTCCCTGCATGTTTTCGGGCGCCGCGGTTCCGGCGTTCGGTTCGTTCTATTGCAAACGCAATTTTATTTCACTCTGCAATCTTTTCATATGAAATATTTAAGTCGCCGCGCATGTGCGGAACCCACAAAAAATATCCGACCGTTCCGGCCCGAAATAATTTCGGTATCTGGCGTTCACATAGCGGCTGCGCGTTACCCACGAACCGCCGCGCAACGCCTTTGTCGTTCCAAACAACGGTTCGGAGTATTCCCTGTAATCATCGGGCGCGAACCCATCGAACGGGTTGAACGTGTCCGCGGTCCATTCCCAGACATTGCCAATCAGCTGCCGACAGCCCCACGCGTTGTCGCCCGCCGCATAATCCGCAACATCGGCACAGCCGAGCCCGAAGCCGTCCATGTTTGCATGCACCGCCGTGACCGGGGCATCGCCCCACGGATAATCCGACTTCACCAGTTCCCCGTCCGGACCGGGGCGCATGGTGGCAGCGAATTCCCATTCCGCCTCGGTCGGCAGACGGCGTCCGGCCCACGCGCAATAGGCCTTCGCTTCGTGCCAGTTCACATGGACAACCGGCGTATCCGGCGCGAGTTCGTTCCAAACGTCGAACGCCCGGACTTTCCAGCCGCCGGACGCATCGCGTTTCCAGTAGACGGGATGCTTGGCGTCATTTTCCCGTCGCCAGGCGAGGCCGTCTTCCGACCACAGATTGTCCTGTTCGTAGCCGCCATCCTCGACAAATTCGGCGAATTGACCGCAGGTAACCGGCGCCCTTGCCATCCGGAATGGGGCCAACGTCACGTCATGTGCCCATTTTTCATTGTCGAAAACAAACGGGTCGTCAGACCTGGAGCCCAATGGGAACGTACCGCCCGGGATGTCGGCATCGCCGTCCAGAGGGCCTGTTTCGGCGACCCGCTGCGCCCGCTTCCCGTCCGGGACGAAGGACGGAGTTGGATAGGCCAGCGTCTGGCGCGCCCAGGTAAACGCCTCGTCGTGCATGTCTTCGTGAAACGTCGTGAACTGATAGAGATAGCTGTCCCGCTCCGACGCCTGACCGGCATCCAACCGCGCCGTCAACGTATCCAGCACACGCGCCATGTAGTCTTTCATTTCGTCCAGCGGATACACCAGCAGATCCCAGCGGGTGTCGTGTGCGACCGCGATGGAATCATAGAGCGTATCTCCGCGATCCAGCAGCGGCTGGTGTCCGTATTCCCGGCGCAGGATGAAATATTCGTGGAACCAGGCGACATGGCCGATTTCCCAAATCGTCGGATTCAGGATCCGCAGTTTTGGGCCGACAAGCTGATCGTCGCTGAGCCCTTCGAGCAGTTCCAGCGTTCGTTGCCGGGCGCTGTGCATGATTTCGATAAGATGGTCGGTGGTAACTTGTGCGGTCATAATTCTGCGCTAGGTTGGAGTGATGAAGATTAGCCTTGTCACACCCGCAGGGAAACAGTCGCGCGCCGGAAACCGCACGACTGCCGTGCGCTGGGCCCGAATCCTCCGCCGGTTGGGCCACCGGGTAGCAATCGCGGAGGAAGACGACGGAAAAAACGCCGACATGCTGGTCGCCGTGCATGCCTGGCGCTCAGCGAAATCGATCCACGCTTTTTCCGACAGATACCCCGACAAACCGCTGGTCGTGCTGCTCGCAGGGACGGATATCTACAAGTTCCAGCACAGCCACCCGGACGACACGCTGAGCTCCATGGATCGCGCGACGGAACTGGTTTGCCTGCATGAACTGGTGCACCGGGCGATCCCGAAGAAATACGCAAAAAAACTGCGGGTGATTCACCAGTCTTCGCCGCCGCTGTCCACACCCCGCGCACCGTCGACACGCTGGTTTGAAACTGTCGTGGCCGGGCACCTGCGCGATGAGAAAGACTCTCTGCGCGCGGCTTACGCCGCCCGACTGGTTCCAAATGAGTCCCGGTTACGGGTCGTCCATCTTGGAAAAGCGTATGACGGGAAATGGGAAAGGGCCGCGAGCACGGAAATGCGGTCGAACCCGCGTTACGTCTGGCGCGGCGAGGTAGCGGGCTGGCAGGTGCGGCGCCAGTTCGCGCGCAGCCATGCGATGGTGATCAGTTCGGCGATGGAGGGCGGCGCGAATATCGTATCGGAAGCGATTGTCTGCGGCGTACCGGTGATCGCCTCGCAGATCGACGGCAATGTCGGCATGCTGGGGGAAGACTATCCGGGGTACTATCCGGCGAAGGACGAAGATGCGCTGGCGAACCTGCTGCGCCGGGCGGAGACCGACCCGGCGTTTCTGAAAGAGTTGGATCGGCGTTGCCGTAAACTCGCGCCGCTTTACACGCCGGCAAGGGAGCAGGCGGCATGGCGCAGCCTGTTGAAAGACCTGGGAGGTTGACTATGCGAATTGCCATGATGGGAAGCGGCGGAATCGGCGGCTATTTCGGCGGACGCATGGCGGCGGCCGGCGCCGACGTCACATTCATCGCCCGCGGTCGGCATCTGGACGCGATTCGAAACACCGGTTTACGGATCGACAGTGCCGAACTGGGCGACGCGCTCGTTCACCCTGCCAAAGCCACCGACAATCCGGCAGATGTGGGCCCCGTCGATTGCGTCATCATGGGCGTCAAGCTGTGGGATACGGAAGAAACCGGCCGCATCGTCGCCCCAATGCTGGGGCCCGACACGGCCGTGCTGTCTTTACAGAACGGGATCGACGGTGACGAGATTCTGGCGCCCATCGTCGGCCGAGAACGGCTGATCGGCGGTGTCGCGTTTATCGCCAGTTCGATATCCGAGCCGGGCACCATCAAACATATCGGCACCATGCAGCGGATCGTCATCGGAGAACCGGACGGATCCGGATCGGCACGATTGACGGCGCTTCACGAGGCAATGACCGCCGGCGGCATCGACGCGGAGATAAGCCAAGATATCGATCGGACCATATGGGAGAAATTCGTCTTTCTAGTCGGCATGAGTTCGACCACCACGCTGATGAATTCCACCATCGGTCCAATCCGCAGCGACCCCGAAGGCCGGGAGTTCCTGCATAGCGTTTTCCGCGAAGTCACCGCCGTCGGCCGCGCCCGCGGCATCGACCTGCCGGCGGATTTCGGCGATACGCGCCTCGAATTCGCCGACGGCGTACCCGCCGAAATGACCACCTCGATGCATCACGACCTGAAAGCGGGCAACCGGCTGGAACTGCCTTGGCTGGCCGGCGCCGTGGTCCGCATGGGGCGCGAGGCCGGAGTCCCGACGCCGGTCTGCCAGACGGTATACGCGGCGCTGTTGCCGAAGGCGGGCGTCTAAACCCGCACCGTAATCGGCTCCAGGCGCTCCGACTGCTCCAGCACTTCGCCCACGATCATCGTGCGCGCGTAACCAAGTTCTATCAGCCTGGCGACGCAGGCATCGGCGTTTTCGGCCGGCACGCTGGCGAGCAGACCTCCGGCGGTCTGCGGATCGTAGATCAGGGGATAGCGAGGATCGTTGCCGGCTTCCTCCGGATTGGCCACGGCGCGGCGCAAACGTACGTTCTGGGGCTGTAGCGACGACAGGATTCCAGCCTTCGCAGTATCCTCGGCCCCGTCCATCAGCGGCACGGAATTCAGGTCCAGCACCACGTCGACCTCCGATGCACGCACCATTTCGACCAGATGGCCCAGCAACCCGAAGCCGGTGATATCGGTGGCCGCACGGCTGCCGTGCTCGACCAGACATTCGGCGCCCATCCGGTTCGACATCACCATGTGATCTAGCGCGGACGCGATCCAGCGACCCTTCGCCTTGTGACGCATGTCGGCGGCAAAGAGAGTGCCGGTGCCGATCGGCTTGGTAACGACCAGCTTGTCGCCAGGCTTCAAGCCACCCTTGCGCATGATCTTGTTCCTGTCGATCAGGCCGTTGACGGCGAAACCGAGGCTCAGTTCCGGCCCTTCGCTGGTATGCCCGCCTACCAGGGCGCAGTTCGTGTCGTTCAGGATCTCCATCGCGCCGGTCATCATCTGGGTCAGCGTATCCTCTACCTTAGATTCGATGCCGAAGGGCACAGTCGCGACCGCCAGCGCGGTCTGCGGATCGCCGCCCATGGCGAAAATATCCCCAAGGCTGTGATTGGCCGCGATCTTTCCGAAAATATACGGATCGTCGACCATGGCGCGGAAGTAATCGACCGTGTGCACGATCACCTTGCCGGGCGGCACTTCGACCACTGCCGCATCGTCCGGTTCATGCAGGCCGATCAGCACGTCGTCGCGCGGTGCGGGCGTCAGCGAATTCAGCGCGCGCGACAGGACGGTGGCGCCGACCTTTGCGCCGCATCCGCCGCAGCGCATGGCAATGGCGGAGATTTCCTTCACGACATCGGCGCTGGCCAACCCGTCCGGCAGGTCGGTGTCTTCTTGTTCGTCCATGTCGGGCAGATCGTTGAACTTGTCCATAAACCGCCGGTCGATCCAGTCTTTCCAGGTCCAGATCGTCCTGCCCTTCACCGACCAGCCGCCGCGCGAAGCGACGGCATATTTGTCGCCGGTTGAAATGAGGCTGAGGAATTTCGACTGCAGCCGAAACGCCGTGGGTTGCTTGCCAAGCAGCGCCCGGCGCAGATTGCGCGCCAGCGGTTTGCCCTGGCGCACGGCGAACACGCCGGATTTTGGCCTCGGGTGATTGACCATGGCTGCGACATCGCCGGCGGCGTAGACATCGGGGTGCGATGTCGATTGCAGAGTATCGGTCACTTTGATGAACCCGCCTGCGTCGGTATCGAGTCCCGCCTTTGCCGGCCAGTCAGGTGCGCCGGCTGCCGTGACCCAGAGAATTTCGTCGGCGGCGATAGCGTCTCCCGCGCCGGTTCTCAGAATGCCGGGCTCCACCTGCGTAACCGGCTCGCCGAGATGGAGCACCACATTCCGGTGCTGCAGCGTCTTCAGGAAGGTGGCGCGGACCTTCGCGTTGTGGGTCGGCAGAATGTGCTCGGTGCCGCTGAACAGATGGAATTCGATGTTATCCGCCGGTTTACCCGCCGCCGCCCGCAGCCGGCCCAGCCTATGTTGGATCGCCAGCAGAATTTCCACACCGCCCGCGCCGGCGCCGACAACGGCAATGCGCACCGGTCCTTCCTGCGACATCGCCCGAGCGCTTAGCGCTTCCCACCGGTCGAGAAAATTATTGATCGGTTTGACCGGCACGACGTTGCTGGTCGCACCCTGCACCAGCGACGTATTGGGCGTCGATCCCGTATTGATCGAGAGCAGTTCGAACGGCACCGGCGGACGGTTGTCGCAGAGGACCCGTTTTCCACTGAGGTCTAGGCCAGTGACGGCGGAATGATAGAACCGCGCATTGGCGAAGCGGGCCAAGGCGCCGAGATCGATATGCGCCTCGTCGTAATCATAGTGTCCAGCGACATAGCCCGGCAGCATGCCCGAATAGGGCGTGTGCGCGTCGCGGCAGATCAGCGTCAACCGCACCCCCGGCACCGGTTTCATCCCGAACCGCTTCAGTACCGCCACATGACTGTGCCCTCCTCCGACAAGGACAAGGTCTTTCACGATAGGGGTCTCAGAGGTCTTCATCTTTTCATCGTTCCTCGAGCGTTGTCTGGAGACGTAACCGGTTTCTTATCGTCCGGGAAATCGCATCGACGCAGATATTGAGCATGGCGGTAATCAGGATCAGGAACAGCGCGCGGTCGAAACGCAGATCCGCAAAGGCGCTATCCACATAAAACCCCAATGTTGCAATCCCGAGAATGCCGAGGATCGCGGTTTCGCGCATGATGATTTCCCAGCGATAGAACAGCAATGCCAGCATTGGCCGGTAAATGCGGGGCACCACCTCGTAGAAATACCGGTTCACCCCTCTGACCGCGTCGAGGCGGAGCTGCAGCGTTTCCGTAAAACGGCCGATCAGGTGACCGATGATCGCCGCGTTGTGCAGGCTGAGCGCGACGATCGCCGGCAGCATCGACGGCCCCCACAAATTCAGCAGCACGAAGGCGAGGATGTATTCGGGCGTCGATCGTACGACGACCAGAAAAACATGTCCGCCAGTACGCGCCGCCCGGCCTAACAGCAACGGAGAGATCAACGGAAAAAACGCCATCGTCAGGAAGCCGGTCGCGACAAGGGCGATCATGGTCAGCTGGACGGTCGCGATGGTGCCGGGCCATATCTGATCCACCATCAGCATCGACACCCAGTCGCCAAGCGCCGCCATCATGTTGTCGCCGCCGGCGCGGATCGGATAGGGGATGATGTCTTCGGTCAGGAACCGGCCAATATGGGACCAGGAAAACGCCACACCCCAGGGAAGGATCGCGGCCGCGCCGATCAGATAGACCGGCAGCAGCGGCTTCTTCATCCACACCCGCATGGTGGCGATGATCAGATAGAACAGGATCAACAGGGCGGAGACCTCCGAATACAGGCCTTCCTTGAACGCGGTTTCCAAATGAAAACCCAGTGTCGGCAACCCGATGAAACCGAGCACGGCGCTCGACCGCAGACCGCATTCCAGCCGGTACATGGAATAGGTGCGGAAATGCGCCCAGGCATCCGGCAGGCGCACGAACAGGAACGTCGATGCCCGCCCCGCCCCCACCGGTACCGCGCTGAGGGGCCGTTGATCGGCTTCCTCCAGAATTTCGGCGTAAACCTTGGCGATGATGCCGGCATACGGAATTGTGATGGCCAGTACGCCGGTGAGCGGCGACAGCCCGAACATCTGCAGGAAGATCAACGCCCAGAACAGCTCGTGAATGGCACGGATAAAGGCGCAACCGACCCGAACGATGCGATAGTGAAATATCAGCGCGAGCCCGAACCCGATAACGTTCGCAAATGCCACACCCAGCAACGCGAATGCCAACGTATAGGCAATGGCGAGCGCCAGGCTGTCGGTCTGATAGAAATCGGGGGTGACGATCCCCGTCAGCAGCAAGCCGAATTCGCGCCACGGATCGCCCGTCGATATCGCGATGTCGGCAAAGATCAGGCACACGAACGCGACCAGCAGAAAACCGGATGTCGCGCGCCCCAGCGGCGAAGAATCCCGCCGCAGGATCATGCCGCGACCGCACCTTCCGATAGGTACAATTCATCCAGATCATCGGGCGTCATACCCGCCGAGGGAGTATCCATGACGATGCGGCCGTCGCGAATGCCGACGATACGGTCTGCGAATTCCAACGCCAGCGCGCGGTCGTGCATGGCCAGCAGCACGGTTTCCTTTTCGCCGTTCATGGTCGCCAGAATCTCTCGCGCCTGGTGTTCGTCGACCGACGACACCGGCTCGTCCGCCACGATAACGCGACCGGGATGATACAACGCGCGCGCCAGCGCCGTGCGCTGATACTGGCCGCCCGACAACTGGCCGACATTGGCAAACATCTTTTCTTCCAGACGGAGCGGCGCGAGAACCTTGCGCACCTCTTCAACGTCCGCTGCCGCTGGCAATACCAGATTGCGCAGGTTCCGCCACACCGACCGTTTGTGCAGCCGGCCCATGTAGACGTTGTGAAAAACCGTCAGCGCCTGAACCAGCGCCGAATCCTGCGGCATCAGCGCAGCGGCGTCGCCGAGCCGACTGTACAACAGGCGGAGCAGGGTGGATTTCCCTGCTCCGCTCTCGCCGACGAGCGCAATGCGTTCGCCGGCCTCTATGTCGATGGAGACTTCGCGAAGGATCGACTTACCGTCATAGCCCGCCGATTCATCGCGGAGTTCCAGCAACGGCATCAGTCGATCAGTCCGATCTCTTTTGCCGTGTCCTTGATCGGCGCGTAATCGGAATTGGATGCCGGAATAAATCCTTCTCTCGGAAACGATTTCAGCAGATCCGGATCGTTCATCGACAGAAGTGCCGATTGAACTTTTTTGATGAAACCCGGACCGAACTTGTTATCGACATCGCCCCGGATGGACCAGTTGTAATCCGGGTAGCCGGGGGTTTTCCAGATGACGCGGACTTTCTTGGGGTCAATGCTTCCGTCGGCGATCCCTTTCTTCCACACCTTGAAATTGGTCGCCCCGACTTCGTACGCGCCGGACTGAACCAGCGCGACAGTCCGCGAATGGTTGCCGCTGAAGCCGACGCGGCTGAAAACTTCCTGCGGCGTTTTCTTGAAAAATTTTCGGATATGATATTCGGGCATCAGGCGTCCGGACGTTGAGCCCTTGGAGCCGAAGGTGAATGTTTTACCGGCGATTTCTCTCGGCAACTCCTTTGAAAGAGTCAGTCCGGTGCTGGCGTTGGCGATAAAATAGGTTTCGAAATTGGGATCGGCCTTGCCCTGCGCGATTGCCGTAGACCCCTCAACCAGCCCCCTGGCGCGGACGCCCGATAAACCGCCGAACCATGCCAGCTGAACCTGGTTGTTACGGAAAGCAGTGACCGCGGCCGCATAGGACTTCACCGGAACGTATTCGACTTCCATGGACAGCGTCGATGAGAGGTATTTAGCCACTTTGTCGAAGCGTTTGCGCAGCTGGCTTTCGTCCTGGTCGGGGATCGCGGTGAATACGAATTTATCGGCGGCAACAGCCTGCGACGCCATAAACGTCGGTACCGCAAGAACGGCCACGGCGGCGACGAGGTGACGAAGTTTCATTAGGTGGCTCCTTTTTCTATGAAGTACCGGCGCTCCTGCCGGCGCGTTGAATAATGCGATCATAGAGGAACGAGGATTCAATGCATCCCGTTGGACACAAATTTTTGCAATCGGAGAGTGTTTGGCGCGTGACCGGGGTTTGTCCGGATCAGGCGGCGATCCCGATTCTGTCGGAGGGCGCCGCAAACAGGTCTTTCAGGACCGGCCATTTTTCCAGACAGCCGGCTATACCGTAAAACGTGTCTGTAAGGAGACGGCCCCGCTCCCAGAGATTCACACCGTCGACCTCGACCGTGTGATCCAGCACCATCCAGCATATTTCTCCCGGCGGATAGGCGCCGCAGGTATGCAGATGCAGAAAGCGGGGATTGGTGAATACCGTATTGGACCAATGATCCGGGTCGCGCGCGGCGTCGCCTTCGTAAGCGCAGGCGGGATGGATGCCAGCATGCCAGGAATGTATCGCATCCGGATCGATACTGAATTTATCCGACACAAATTTGTAGTGGGCGCGCACCTTCTCAATGGTTTCGGCATCGCCATCAAATCCGGCAATACGGCCGTTCTCAACCAACGCAAATACCGGCTCGCCGATGGCCAGCGCCGCGGGTTCGTACGGTTGCGACCCGGTCGGCGTCAGGTAGCGCGCTAGCGCCACGCGGCCGGAAAAATTCTGCGCCAGGACCGCCTGCGGCACCCCCATGGGAAACCGCCGCACGGACACGTCTGTCGAATCTTCACGCACGTTCTCTCCGACGTTGCCGGACAAATCGGTCCCCAGCGGGCAGGTCACAGCGATCCGTTCGGCGCCGAGCAACACGTCGTTGATCGCTTCTTTCAGGTCCAGAAAGGCCTGGTGTTCCGTTGTCCCATATCGCGACGCCAGCATGCGGGCATTCCGGGCATAGGACATCACGCGGGTCTTCCCGTCGGTGGATGCTTCGAACCGGCCCATGTCACCAAGCCGGGCGAGGTAGATAATGCAGTCGTGATCGGCGCTTGCTTCGTCGACCCGCAACGCTTCCGCCTCGACCTCCGGACCCTGCACAACGAGGGTCGTCACGCTTGCACCCAGGTCACGCGCCATCTCGGCAACAGCGCCCGCCATCTCCGTGTCGTACCAGCCAAGTGCGGCGTCTTCCTGCACGATCAGTACGCGGTCGCCCGCCTCGAGAGCGGCGCAATTGATCAGCATATTGCGGCAGCCGGCGGCAAGATCGGGCGAAACAGTCATGTCACGGCGTCCTCTTTCCGGTAGTCGAAGGCTTTTCGGAAACGCCACACCAGATAATCGCCGCAGGTGATCGGTTCCGGCGCGGTGGCATGATGGGCACCGAACACGTCCCGGGCGTCGATCATTGTATCCGGGTCGGGATCGTAGGCGAGCACCAGCGACACACGTTCGCGGCCCGAACTGTTGATCACCCGGTGCGGCGTGGAGCGATAGGCACCGTCGGTCCAGCGCGACAGAAGATCGGCGACATTGACGATAAGCGTTCCGTCGATCGGTGGCGCCTCGATCCAGTCGCCATGGGCGTCTTCGATCTGCAAGCCGCCGACAGAATCCTGGCACAGGACGGTCAGCACGCCGAAATCCGTGTGCGGGCCGACCCCAAAGGCATCGTGCCCCGCATCCGCGGGTTGCGGCGGATAGTAGACGTAGGACGCGCGGCTGAGCGGGCGCGACGTACTGCGAAGGAAGAAATTTTCATCAAGATCGAGTCCGAGCGCAAATCCACGCATCAGATGATGAGCGACATGGTGCGCGCGGTCGAAATAGGCCATGGCCCGGCGTTGCATTTCCGGATCGAAATCCGGCCAGCGGTTCGGACCGCGTAATGGGTGGTCGTCCGGCGTTCGGCCGGCGCCATCCTGATACCCCCACACGAAGCTTTCTTTCAGATCGGCGCGCGCGGTTTCGTACATACGTGCGCCGCCGGGACCGATCCAGCCACGATGTTTCGCGGAGACGCGTACGGTATCCTTTTCCATGGATGACCGGCGAAAAAATGCAAGCGCGGACTGGTACGCGGCATCGATCACGTCTGCCGGAATGCCATGGCCACTGACATAAATAAAACCTAGTGTCTGGCTCGCCGCGTGCAACGCGCGTGCGACCGATTGCGGATCGGATCCATCGCGCAGGGGCGTTATATCGATGACCGGTATGGCGCTGCGGTCGGTTGTTCTGGCGGAAAGCGTCGTCATGCGTCGGCGTAGTACCCCACGACATCCCCTTCGGTGGTAACACCGAGCCCGTTAATGCTGCGGTTTACATAGTTGAAATAGCAGATGATCTGATTGGATTCGAGAATCTCGCCGTCGTTCACGCCGGATTCACGCAACTGGGCGATATCGGTTTCTTCCATCTTGTCGGGCGATACGGTCAGTTTTTCGGCATAGCGCAACAGCGCCAGCTCGGCGCCATCGAAAGCATCCTGGGGACGACGCGCGCGGAGCGCTGTTTCCACTGCCGCCGCGCGCTCCGGATCGTCGATAAGATGGGCAGCGTTTGCCCAGTGGTTCGCCAACGAATAAGGGCAGTCGTTGATCATCGATACGTAGGAACCGATGGTTTCCTGAAACCAGGTCGGGATCGTGTTGGACTCGTCGTGCAGCACCGACCGGTACAGCGCCATATGACCGCGCATGGTGTTCGGACGCAGCGAATGCACGCGCAACACATTGTCGACGGTGCCGTGCGGCGTTCGGGCGTCGGCAAGTGCATCGCGCACATCGCCGTCTGCATCCTGATCCGAAATCATCTCGATCCATGCCGACATTCGGCTTCTCCCGGTCGCGATATCAGGGGTGGCGGCGAAACTACCCCACTTCGGCGCGGAGCATAAGTCCCCGGCGGACAATCCTGCGGACCGCACACGGTGGCCTGTATGGCATTTCGTAACGATGCGGTGTTACCATCCAGCCCGTCATGGCCCGTACGGATTAACCAGCTAAAAGAGGCTCCTCGACGTATCAAATGGAATTGAACAGGTTTTGGAGCGGTGCGGCGATCAGGTAGATGATGGTGATGAAGGTGGCCACGTTTCGGTACCCTCTGGCCCGCGCCCTGGCGGCCTTGAAGATGCCGTTGAGGGCTTCCATGCGGGCGTTGTTGTAGGTTGATGTCCACCGCTCCAAGATGCGTTCCTGGGGTGTTGTCAGTCCTTTGCAAACCAGCCTCCAAAATTCCGCATGATGCAGATCTTACGCCGCCAATTGGCGCCATTCTGCCAAGGTGGCTGATCGATCTTGTCTGAAAGTTTCGCGGCTGTTGAGATGGCGATCGAGGTTGAAGTGATTGTGGATCGAAGCATGAACGGAAGCGAACTTTTGCAGAGTCTTCACGTCCCGGAATTTCGACATCGCCCCTTCCCGTCTTCGGAACGGCTGATGTGAGTTTTCGGCCCGGTTGTTAAGCCAGCGACCATACTCCTGGTCGGCAGAATTACCGATCACCTTCATTGCCGCCCGGTAAGATTTTAGTCGGTCAGTTACGATCACTTTTGGCTGACCGTAGCGTTTCATCGCGCGCTTCAGAAACTGAAGCGCCGCCTTGCGATCTCGCCGTTTCGTTGCAAACACCTCGAGCACCTCACCCTCGTGATCCACGGCACGCCAGAGATAATGTGTCTCACCGTTAATCTTCACGAACACCTCGTCTAGGTGCCAGCGCCACCGTGAGTATGTTTGACTTTGAACCCTGCGTTTCCGGATTTCGGCCGCGAACATCGGCCCGAACCGGTTCCACCAGAAACGGACCGTCTCATGGCAGATATCGATACCGCGCTCAAACAGCAGATCTTCAACCTGCCGCAGCGACAGCGGATACCGGACGTACATCATCACCGTCAGGCGAATAATCTCGGGCGAAGAATTGAAATAACGGAAGGGATTTCTCATCCGCGCAGGCTAGAGAACGCCCTACCCTGCCTCAAGCCGTTTTACTCTGACAATGCCTTCCTGCCAGTACCGGCATTTACACGTTAACTGCAGCCGGCGATGAGTTGAAATAGCGAAACGGATTTCTCATCCGCCAAGGCGACGGATTACCCTTCACCGCATCCCTCACCGCGTCGATCCGTCCTCCGCTGATAGAAGTCTGTAGGCTACTCAGCGCCCGATAGACAGTCTAAAGTAACTTGTGGAATTATTCGCGGAGGCAGGTCACGCGCTTTCCGATACCTAAGAAGACGGTCTGCGTATTACAAAAGTATGTGTTAACGCCTTAAAATTTGGCAAATGCATCTTTAAACGCGCTAACTTTTTTGGAAATGGCAATTCATAGATAGAATATTAATTCTTATGAAAATTATTCAAAAACAATCCCTTATTAAACTCATACCTATCATTACCTTAATATTGGCAATATTGATAGGTCTTCTTGACCCCCCTCCCATCCAGCGGCTTCGGCTTATGGGATTTGATCAAATACAACGGGTTGAGCCAAGGCCATACCAAAAACTGCCTGTTCGTATAGTCGACATAGATGAAAAAAGCTTGGAAGCACTGGGGCAATGGCCATGGCCACGAACAGTAATGGCTGAATTATTGATTAAACTGCAAAAAGCAGGTGCCGCGGCTGTTGCCTTTGATATCCTCTTTGCGGAACCAGATCGCACGTCACCATCCACAATATTAAAACAATGGAAAAAATTCGAGGGCATATCTGCAAACCCAGAGCTCTCCGACCTAATCTCGAAATTACCCGATCATGATGAGGTGCTGGCTTCCACACTGAAACGGCTTCCCACAGTCCTGGGTATAATGTTCGACAATAGCGGTGATGTACGAGATAGACCGGATCCGAAATGGAGCTACGCGCAGCAAGGGAACGATCCCAGACGCTTCTTTCAATCATACAGCGGCGTGGTCAAGGCTCTTGATGTTTTAAGCTCCAGCACAGCGGGCCTCGGCAGCATAAATAGCGCGCTGGATAGCGATGGTATAATCCGCCGTGTACCTCTTTTCGTGCGGTTAAACTCTGGCGAGAAATTCGCCAAAGAAATATTTCCGACGCTATCTGTCGAAGCTTTAAGAGTTGCGCAAAGAGCGTCTACCTATCTCCTTCGGTCATCAGGAGCCAGTGGCGTCGAGAGCTTTGGAGAAAACCTGGGCCTGCAAGAAATTAGAGTTGGGCGGATTAAAGTTCCAACCGCAGGGAATGGGCAGCTGTGGCTTCACGATACAGGTCACATCCCAGAGAGGTATGTTTCGGCAATCGACTTATTTGAGTCTAAATCGGCGGTCCAAAAAATTCGTGGTCATATTGTCTTAATAGGAACCAGCGCCGCAGGCCTCAAAGACATCCGTTCTACGCCCATGGAAACCGCAATTGCGGGGGTCGAAGTTCACGCGATGGCGATCGAACAAATGATACTTGGGCAACATCTCCAGCGTCCTGCCTGGATGCCGGGTGCGGAAATTCTCTGGCTATTTTTCCTAGGCGCCGTGCTATCGTTTTTAATTCCGCGTTACGGCGCTTTTAAATGCGCGTTTATTGCGCTGATCGGACTCGCCATCTCTATCATGACGCCGTGGTTCGCCTATTCCGAATACAAGCTATTAGTCGACCCAGTTTATCCCTCACTTGTCATTGTACTAATTTATGTGACCGGTTCTTTCATCGCATTCCTGAGGACGGAGTCAGAGAAAAAATATGTTAGGGGTGCATTTAGTCGATATTTATCTCCAGATCTCGTTGAGAAATTAGCTGAAGAGCCTGACCTTTTAAAACTCGGTGGAGAGACAAAAGAAATGACAATTATGTTCTCTGATATCCGCGGCTTTACAAAAATATCAGAGAGTATGTCGGCGTCAGAGTTGACAAGCTTTATCAATGAATATTTGACCCCAATGACCGACATCATCCTCCAACACAATGGGACAATCGACAAATACATGGGGGATGCAATCATGGCATTTTGGAACGCGCCTATAGATAACCCCAAACACAGGGAAGAAGCCGCAATAGCAGCACTCGCAATGATGAGGGGACTGCATGATTTTAATGAAAGTCTTAATGAAAAATCTTTGGCCGATGGAAAAAAGAGACCACCGGTATCCATCGGGATAGGAATAAATACAGGGACTTGCTGCGTTGGAAATATGGGATCCGATCAACGTTTTGACTATTCGGTTTTAGGCGACACTGCCAACGTTGCCTCAAGGTTAGAGGGACAATCAAAAACTTATGGTGTCCCAATCGTTGTCGGCGAGGAGACTGTTAATTCTGCGCCTGATTTTGCTTGGCTTGAGTTGGATTTGATCCGGGTAGTAGGAAAAGATGATCCAGTGCGAATATTTGCACTCGTCGGAGACAGTGACACACAAACTGAAAATTGGTTCTCTAATGTCGCAAAAACAAATGGATTATTCCTAAAAAATTATAGAAATCAAAAATGGGATGACGCTGTCATGATACTTGAAAAGCTTGAAGAATTAAATGAGATCGATTTATCGACCTTTGTCGATTTATACCGCAACCGAATCAGTGTTCATCGTGAGCAAGACCTGGGACCAAATTGGGACGGCGTGTATTCGGCGACCTCTAAATAATCCTTATTTTCCTAGTGAACTTATCTGATCTTTCAGCTCGACGTATCGAGGGCTATTCGGATCCGACACTGAAAGTAAGTTCGACCAATGTTTTTTAGCATCTGCATTGCGCCCCTCAGATTTTGCCAATAAACCTGAATACCAAAGGGCGGTCGGATTTCGATCATCCCTTCTCAGGATACGAACCAGTGTCGGCCCCAATTCCTCAGAGCTAGGGAGTTGAGGGGATGCCGATTCTACCACTACAGTTAGATAGTCCAGTTGAGCCTGCACATTTTTCGGTTCAAGGCCGGCTATTTTTCCGAGTGCTACTTTTTCCTCAGCTTTTTGACCGAGAACTTTGCGAGCACGCGCTAACCTCCTCCAACCGGCTAGATCACCTGGGTTAGTCTCTAGCCTGGTTGCAAGCCGATCAACCATTGACCGGATCATTTCCTTACGCTCTTCAGGCGAGAGTTCTTGCGCTGCAGCAATGTCTTCGCGGCTCGGGCCAGGGCTCGCGCTGTCAATCTCTGTCCGAGCGTCTTGATCACTATTTGTGTTTAAAGGAGCGCGATCCGACGTTTTCCCGATTTGCTCAGAAAGAGAGGCGATCCTTGCTCTCAAAGTATCTTGCCAAGGCGCATCTGGCGGAGAATCCGCCGCAAGTTTTTTCCATTTTCTTAGCGCCCCTTCGAGGCGTCCATTTTGCTGATCTCCCAATGCCAAGTAATAACGGCTTCGCGCATCATTCGGCAAAAGCTTCAAGGATCTCTTGAAAGCCAGCTCAGCTGCCGGCACCACCACACCATCTGAGCCATAGACAAGCGCCTCGCCGGCTCTCGCAAAAAGCTCGGCATTTTCTGGAAAAAAAGTAGTTGCCTGCATGAAAGTTTGCGCTGCAAGAGCGAACTCGTGTGATCTGAAGAGGGCGCGACCGAGGGCAACCCAAGTTGCTAATTCATTGGGGTTTTTTTCTAACCTATCCCGCAGCTCGGTGATCTCAGCCCTTAGCTGAGGAGTGATTTCATTTAGCGTGGTTTGGCCACGTTCAGCAATTTTGACAGAGCTGCCTTTCAGACCGGGTGACCCCTGCACCAAATATATAAGTGACGCAGCGACAGGAATAAATAAAGCTACCGATACAGCAAATCTCGCTTGTTTTTTTTGGGGCCAAATTGATTGCGAAGCTCTGATATCCCCGCAATTAATTATTTTACGACTTATCTCGAGCCGCGATGCCTCGGCCTCCTCATTACTTATGATGCCGCGTTCTCGATCCCGTTCGACTTCGTTTAACTGGTCTTTGTAGAACTCTAATTCATACTCCGCACGGGTGGCAGTTGGACGCCCGCTATTCATCAACGGCCGCCACAATAATGCTGCACATACAACCGCCATTAGGGAGAGAACAAGGTACCCCTCCATCTACCTTCTATCCTTTCCGAGCGCCGCCTCGAGCTTTTTGGTCTCCTCACTCGATAGAGGCTCGACCTGAACCGGCATATTTTTCTCTTGCTTCCGGAACCGCATCAGTAAAATGACCACGCCAACGATCAGTATTGCGATCGGAGAAAGCCAAAGTGCTAGCGTGGATGCTTTTATAGGTGGCCGGAGCAAAACAAAGTCACCATAGCGATCGACAACAAACTTAATCACTTTCTCATCGCTCTCACCCGCCTGAAGCCGTTCTCGTACCAACACCCGAAGATCCCTTGCCAGGGGGGCATCAGAATCATCAATCGACTGGTTTTGGCAAACGAGGCAACGTAGTTCTTTGCTGATAACGCGTGCACGTTCCTCAAGAAGTTTATCTTCAAGAATTTCATCTGGCTGAATAGCCAGAGCCGGCGTCACGAGAAAAAAAAGTAAGAATATTACCGTTTTCATTTTTTCGCGATTTTTTCCATCAGTGGATTAAATACAGTTTCAATAACCTCTGAAGAAATTGGTCCCACGTGGCGGTAGCGGATCCTTCCCGTGTGATCCACTAAAAAGGTCTCTGGGTACCCATAAATACCCCAGTCTATCGATACCCTGCCAGTCGTGTCAGCACCGATCTGTTTGTAGGGGTCACCCAAATTTCTCAGGAAACGAAGTGCGTCAGCTGGCTTATCCCGATAGTTTATCCCGTAAATCGTTACTCCCTTTTCGGCCAAAGCCATTAAAAAAGGATGTTCAACACGGCAAGGGGGACACCAGGAAGCCCATACATTGACCAGTGACAGACCAGACTTTAAGTCGCCAGACTTCAGGCCCAACTTTCTACCTTCAATTGGAGCCAAATCAAATTCAGGCACTGGCTTATCAAGCATAGCGGAGGGAAGTGTCGAGATGTCTTTTCCTCCGGGACCGATCTGCCACAAATAAATCGCGAACAAAACCGAGACGGCAAAGACAATTACAAGCGGCAGGAATGTGACGCGCTTAAACATATCAATGTTCTTGCGGAATTGCCGAGTTCGCCGGATGGACTGCCCTCCTCGGGGCACCGACACGTAACCTTCGGTCGGTCAGCGATAAAGCTCCGCCAGCTGCCATCAGTACCGCCCCAACCCAAATCCAAGGAACAAGAGGGTTAAAGTATATGCGCGTCGCCCAACCACCCTTTTCGTCAGCATCTCCCAAAACGATGTACAAGTCTGAGTACAAGTTCGTATGGATTGCGGCTTCAGTGGTAGAAGAATTTTCCGCCGGGTAATTTCTTTTCTCCGGCAACAAAACCGTCACTTTGTCCTTTCCTTTAAAAACTGAGAATAAACCCTGAAGCGCTTTATAATTTGGTCCATTAACCTGCCCAGCACCCTCAAAAAGCACGGTGTAGCCCCCGATTTCAACTTTATCCCCAGGCCGCATAATTTGAATTCGCTCAATCTGCCAGACCGAGGAAACAGTTATTCCGGCAACCATTACGCCGAGCGCAAAGTGGGCTGTTGCGGCCCCCCAAGCAGAGCGCGGAAGATTGACGAGTCTGCGAAAAACCTCTCCTACCGAGCGTTTCGGGACGCCGATTTTTTCGAGAAAATCCAGAGTAGTCCCGATCATTAACCATGCTGCAATACCGAGCGATCCTGCCGCCAACAAACTTCTGTTCTCATCCAGCAACATGGAGACAATTATAACCACAAGGGATGCGGCAAACGCTGCCTTGAGACGGGAAAGAGCACCACTCAAGTCGCCTCGTTTCCAAGCCATCTTAGCGCCTATCGGACAGGCAATAAGCAAAGGAACCATTAGTGGAACAAAAGTAGCATTGAAAAATGGTGCGCCGACCGACACCTTTCCCGCATCAAGTGCATCCAACAAAAGGGGATAAAGGGTGCCTAGCAGCACTACAGCGAATGACGTCGCAAGAAACAAATTGTTGAGAATTAATGCTCCTTCCCTGCTGATCGGAGCGAACAGACCACCAACCTTCAATGATTGAGCGCGAATGGCGTAGAGCAGTAAACCGCCGCCGAGGACTATGAGGAAAAGGAATAGTATGAAAACTCCACGCTCTGGGTCCGTTGCAAAGGTATGAACAGAGGTCAAAACTCCTGATCGAACGAGGAACGTACCTAACAACGAAGCGCCAAACGCCAGAATTGACAGAAGAATTGTCCAACTCTTAAGCGTATCCCGTTTTTCAAGGACGAGGGCGGAATGTAAAAGCGCAGTGCCCAGGAGCCATGGAAGAAATGATGCATTTTCAACCGGGTCCCAAAACCACCAGCCGCCCCAACCAAGTTCGTAATAAGCCCACCAACTTCCCAGAGCGATTCCGATCGTAAGAGAAGTCCACGCGACAAGCGTCCAAGGCCGAACCCAACGCGCCCAGGCAGGGTCAACTCTCCCCTCGATGAGAGCAGCTATCGCAAATGAAAAAGCCATGGAAAAGCCGACATAGCCCAGATAAAGAAAGGGTGGATGAAAGGCCAAGCCTGGGTCTTGTAGTAACGGATTTAAACCACTTCCTTGAAGCGGCGACGGGTCCAAACGAAGAAAAGGGTTTGACGTGAATAAGAGAAACGCAATGAAACCCGCGCCGATAAGACCCTGAATGGACAACACCCTAGCTCGCAGGCTGGGGGGAAGATTGTTACCAAACTCTCCAACAAGTAAGCCGAAAAGAGCGAGAATTAAAATCCAGAGGAGCATTGACCCCTCGTGGTTACCCCAAACCCCAGAAATTTTGTAAATCAGGGGTTTCAACGTATGAGAATTTTGCGCAACCAACGCGACAGAGAAGTCGGACTCGACGAATGATATAATTAAACAAACAAACGCGAGAAGCACGAAAATGAATTGGAACCGCGCGGTTGGCACGGCAAAGTTCATCAACAGCGGGTTATTTTTATATGCCCCCCAAAGTGGTATCGCACCTTGTGCAACAGAAAAAATAAATGCCAGTGCGACTGCGTAGTGACCGATCTCAGGGGTCATCAAAAATCACCGTGTCGATAATAAATATACGAGGCGCCGAAGACATATAAATCCCGCGTGAATTTAGAGAGGAAATTTATTCATAGACATTCCACACTCGCACAGCCATCAGGCCGCTGACGATCCCTAGAAACTAGGATAAATGCGACTGCTGAGCAGAGTGACACAGTGTCACGCTAGTGTCTTTAACTTACGCGAGCCAAGCTCAGCAAAGTCACCATCCCAATTTACGGCTTGGGGCTCTGCAGGCCTTGGAGAGGAACCTTTGTAGGGAAGAATATAGAGTTATTCTTCTCCATTTAGCCAGGACACATATCCATTTAAATCGGGACAGATACCTGTCCAAGACGATCTGACAATTTCATATTTTCGCTGTAATCGACCGGCACTGAAATCAAAGCCGGCCCCTCCTGCGAGAACGCTTCCTCTAGGAGTGGAACAATTTGGTCTGTGCTGGTTACCTTTTTGCCCCACATCCCAAAACTGCTGGCTAATGCCTCAAAATCCGGATTAGTAAAGGCCAAATCAGAATGTTTACCGTCAAAACCGTTTTGTTGTTTCCATTTGATCAATCCGTACTCACCGTCTTCCCACACCATTGCAACAATGTTTAATTTGCGCCGGACTGCAGTTTCGAGATCTTGTACGTTCATCATAAATCCAGCATCACCGGATATTGATAAAACACGACGTTCGGGGAATGCTATCTTAGCGCCAATCGATCCTGGCATAGCGAAGCCCATCGTACAGAATCCATTAGAGATCAAACAGGTGTTCGGTTCGACACACTGGAAGTACCGTGAAATCCACATCTTGTGCGCACCAACATCGGATAACAGGATATCCTCATCGCCTAATACCTGTCGTACATCCCAGAGTATTTTCTGAGGTTTGACGGGCACAGACGTATCATCTTTTTCTGCGGCAAAATCCCGGGTCAGCTTTTCCCGCAAATCGAGCCGCTTCTTAACGTCGAAGAGGGGCAATTTTCCCTCAAATTTTTGGTTTATTGCTTCATTTAATTGCCAGAGTGCATCAGCTAAATCGCCGACGACTTCAACATCAGGTTGATAATCCTTGTCAACTTCCGCTTCCCAAAAATCGATGTGAATTATTTTCTTCGTTTCTTGATTTTTCCGGTTCCATGCGGATGGCGAATACTCAACCAGGTCATAACCACAGGAGATAACAAGATCTGCATCATCAAATGCAAGATTGTTATAGTCACCAGAGCCCAAGCCCATTGTGTAAAGGCAATGTTCATCATGCATTGACACGGCGCCTTTGCCCATAAAGGTATTCACAACGCCGATACCAGTTTTTTGTGCTAGACGTGATAACTGTGCCGCTGCCCGTTTTCTTATAGCCCCATTTCCTGCGAGAATTATAGGGTTAGACGCCTTCCCGATTAAGTCTACAGCCTGGGCAATAGCCTTGTGATCTGCCGCGGGGCGACGAACTTTAACGGGGGCAAGAGGAGTATCTTGGACATCGAGTTTAGCAAGATCTTCCGGCAGCTCTATGACTGTAACACCGGGTTTTTCCGCAACAGCCACTTTAAAGGCTTTCCTGACCACCTCAGTTATATTGTCTGCAGAAAGAATTGATTGAGACCACTTAGAAATCGGTCGCATCATTGCGACTGAGTCCATGTTTTGGTGGCTTTCTTTGTGTAGGCGCTTAGTAGATCCTTGCCCAATGATTGCGACAACAGGTGCTCGGTCCATGTTTGCGTCGGCAAGTCCTGTCACCAAATTGGTTGCCCCAGGTCCAAGAGTTGCGAGACAGACACCCGCCTTTCCAGTCAGGCGTCCATAAGCATCCGCCGCAAAAGCCGCGGCTTGCTCATGACGACATAGTACAAAATCAATTTTTGAGTCATTCAGGGAGATCATGACATCGGCATTCTCTTCGCCTGGAACACCAAAAATTCTCTCAACGCCCTCTTCTTCAAGACATTTAACGAATAGATCAGACGCTTTCATTTTATCCCTCCCGATTGTTTTTAATTACGAAAACTCAATTAATGGAATTAGATCGCCAAACCATCATCTTTTCAGTCTGCATCTCATGGATTGTGTGAGGAATACCGCCAACACCGTGCCCCGAAGTTCTCGCTCCAGCAAAGGGCATCCAATCAACACGAAATGCCGTGTGTTCATTCACCATTACAGCGGTTGCATCAAGATTTTGGTAACAGTGCATCGCCAAATCTAAATTCTGGGTAAATACCGCCGCCTGAAAACTCACAGGCAGACTATTTGCCTCTGCAATCGCATGATCGATATCATCGTACGCATAAATACTTACAACCGGCCCAAAAACTTCGGAAGTCGAGATTTTTGCCTTTTTGTCTGCCCCGACCAAAACAGTTGGCTCGTAGCAAGTTCCCGAGATTTTTTTCCCTCCCGCTCGAAGGCTCGCCCCTCCGTCAATGGCTTCCTTTACCCAGTCCGCCACCCTTTGACATTCCTTTTCACTGATTAGAGGGCCAACGTCAGTATCTGGTTTAGTGGGGTCTCCTACCTTCAATTTGCCAGCGGCTTCTGCAAGTTTTTGTGAGAAAACATCAACGATTTTGCTATCGCAAAAAATCCTTTGAACCGAAACGCATACCTGCCCAGCATGATAAAAGCCGCCTTTTGCAACACGTTCCACAACATCATCGAGATTTGCGTCCGCTGTAATTATGACCGGAGCAACGCCGCCATGTTCAAGCGCACACCTGGTGCCTGGCGCTAATTTCGATTTTAACATCCAACCCACACGAGATGAGCCTATAAAACTGAAGAAAGATACTCTTGGGTCGGAAACCATTGCTGTCGCAAGTTCGGTTTTCTCCGGCAACACCATCTGCGCCCAACCCTTCGGCAACCCCGCCTCTCTCAAGATCTCTAAGAAGGCGTTACAACTCAGTGGAGTGCTGGCTGCCGGTTTGACTAAGACCGGGCATCCAGTCGCCACTGCGGGTGCCACTTGGTGGACTATCAAATTGAAGGGGTGGTTGAACGCACTTACCGCTGCCACTACGCCTATCGGTTCGTATTGAGTAAAGGCGACCTTCGAAGAAGAATTGCCATCTATCTGCATGGGGATGACGTTACCCGCTGAGGTACGAATCTCTTCGACGCAACATTCTATCCCGTCTGCAGCACGATCAATCTCCACGAGGGAATCAACCAGCGGCTTCCCCCCCTCTAGCTGCTTGGAGTGCCAACGGTTCTCGTCGTTCTCTAATTAGTTCGGCAGCCTTTCGGAGTATGCTCAAACGGTCACTTTTTGGTAACCAACACGATCTATCAGAAAAAAGACGGTGAGCTGACGAGAGCATAGTCTCTATTTCGGCCGCACCAACTAAATTTAGCTCGCCAATGCAATCCCCATTGTAAGGAGACATAACTCTTAGGGTTTCCATGTGACAAGCCTGCCTTATTTACTTGGTCGGTGAGGAACGCACGGCGAGCAAATTTGAGTCTTTACCAAAATGGTGATGACAGTAATCACCGTGCGAATGGACTCAGACGTGGCCGTAACTCATCATGGCGTCTGCAACCTTCACAAAACCTGCAATATTTGAACCCGCCAAATAATTAATCGGGCCATCAGAGGTTCCGCCAAATTCCACACAAGAGTCATGTATATCGCGCATCATATTTTCGAGAAGACGCCGCAACTCATCCTCATCCCATGAAATTCGCGCACTATTCTGGCTCATTTCCAATCCAGACACGCCCACACCACCTGCATTTACCGCCTTCGCAGGCCCAAATAGCACCTGCGCATCCATAAATGCGTCTACAGCACCTTGTTCACAGGGCATATTTGCTGCCTCGGCGACCGCCTTGACACCATTTTTAATCATTGTGGCTGCCTCTTCGGCATTTACCTCATTTTGAGTAGCAGACGGTACCGCACAGTCTGCCTCGACGCCCCAAGGACGGCCCTCGTGGAAGGTAACATTGGAAAATTCATCCGCCGCCTCGGATATCCTTCCCCGACGAACGCCCTTCAAGTCCTTTATCCAGTCTACCTGTTCTTGAGTGAACCCATCTGCACAGTGAATGAAGCCCCCAGAGTCCGAGAGTGTGAGCGGCGAAGCACCGAGTTGCAGACATTTCTCAGCAGCATGCGTTGCCACATTGCCGGAACCAGAGATAAGGACCTTTTTTCCCTCAATTGTATCTTTGTGCTGAGCCAACATATTTCGGAGGAAAAAAATCGCGCCGTAGCCTGTCGCCTCGGTTCGCATTTTGGATCCACCGAATTCGAGACCCTTACCTGTGAGAACCCCGACGAAGCTATTCGTCATTCTTTTGTATTGACCAAACATGTAGCCAATTTCCCGCCCGCCGACGCCGATGTCTCCGGCTGGAACGTCTGTGTCGGGACCAATATGCCGAACAAGTTCCGTCATAAAGGACTGGCAAAAACGCATGACCTCATTATCGGATTTTCCTTTGGGATTGAAATTGGCGCCGCCTTTACCGCCGCCCATTGGAAGACCGGTGAGACTGTTTTTAAAAGTTTGCTCAAAACCCAGAAACTTGAGAATGGACTCATTAACTGATGGATGAAATCTTAGCCCACCCTTATAAGGGCCAATCGCTGAGTTAAACTGCACCCTCCAACCGCGATTTGTCCTGATGTTTCCGTCGTCATCGGTCCATGGAACACGAAAGGAAATAACACGCTCAGGTTCTGCCATCCGTTCCAAAATCTGATTTTCGTGGTACTGCGGCTTATCCGCAATATAAGGAAATATCGTCGACGCCACTTCAAATACCGCCTGAACGAATTCTGGTTGCCCGGGGTTCCTTTTGGTAACTCCCTCCATGTATCGTTCAAGATATTCTTGAGTTTTTGAACCTGAATGAGACTTCGACATTGGTATACCTTTCTTATTGTAGTGTTATTTGGCTCTAGGGGTTTTTCTATGAGCCAATGAGAATTGAATTAAGCATCAAGCGTTATTGGCCCTTTCGGAACCGCAACACACGCCAGGCAACTGCCAGCGTCGGGCATTTCTCCCGGCTCCGACAAGTATTCGACATCACCGGATTTTATAGCCGTCTCACAGGTTCCACAGTTACCCGCTCGGCAACCGGAATCAATCACTATGTCATTGTCCTCGGCCAAATCCAAAATAGAACCAACATCCGGGTCCCATGCAATTTCTTTGCCGGTCTTTGCAAAATTAACGACGAAGTTTTCTGCCGCATCAGATACGGCAGATGGCGCTTTCTCGCTTGCCTTGTCAGCGTCTTTCTTTTTGGAAACCGTTGCAGGCCCGAACGCCTCGTAGTGTATTTTCTCCTCGGGAACATCCCAATCTCTCAGCCCCTCAAACAGGGAGTTCATCATCGGCGGAGGGCCGCAAAAGTAATAATCGTAGTTATTCGACGGCAGCACCTCGCGGAAAAGGTCCGCTCCTACGCGACCCTTATACTTGTAGTCCTCTCCCTCGACGTCCTCGCCCTCTCTTGGGCGACTGTAGACTACGCATATTTTTATGTTGTCGTGTTCGTCATCGATCTTCTGGAGGTGTTCCTTCATTGCATGGTCTTCGCCGTTCTGAACACCATAGAAAAACCAGGTCTCTCTTTTGGAACCGGTTTCAACAATATGGTTTACCATGCTTAGGACAGGCGTCAGCCCAATACCGCCTCCGATTAATACCACCGGCGTCGAGCGGGTTGTATCGAGAAAAAAGTGGCCGCCGGGAGCCCGTACATCCAGTATTTGGCCCTCTTCTATCTCGTCGTGAAAAAAGTTAGACGAAAGCCCCGGTGGGTGTTCTGTATCTCTCGGGGGCGGAACACGTTTGATGGTCACACGATAATGATCGGGCCGGGGGCAGTCAGAAAGGCTGTAACAGCGAATAACCGGCTTTCTCTGGTCTGGTATGTCCAACCTGAATGTGAGGAATTGACCGGGCTGGAAGGGTGGAACAGGCCGCCCGTCATGCGGTGTGAGGTAAAAAGAACATTGGTCTTTCGCCTCAATCTGCTTTTTGGAAACCCTGAACTTTCGAAATCCATTCCAAGCGCCGTCTTCAATCTCTTTTTTGACCCTCTGGCGCTCAATCAACTCACCAGTTAACGCGTTTAGGTGACCAAGCTCTGCAGCCTCCCGCGCGACGGCGAGGCGGTTTGCCGAAAAATTCTGACTAAAAATTAAGAGACAATAACCTAAACAGATTGCCAGTATAGCGATCGATATCAGTTGAATTACATCAGTCATGTTAAATCTTCCACCTAGAATTTACGGCGTATTTCGAAACGAACACCACTAATGTCTTCAACGTTTTCCAAGAAACCCATCATTGCATCGGTCCTCACGATCCAACCGGGCGCGATAGGCCGCTGATACCTTACTGAAAGTCCTAATTGACTGCCTTGCGCTGCTCGGCCGGGCTCAATGTCATCACCAATTGGCTCCACTGCCGCAGCTTCAACAACCAATTGTTGATTTAGAGCGAAGATATATGAGACGCCGATTGCACCACCAAAAGTATCGTGGCCCGTGTCATCCAGCTTTGGAAAACCGGTAAGACCATCTGTTTCGAAACTTATACCGGTGTTTTTGAGTAGACCGCTGTCATCAGCAAGGGGTTGAGGACGATCGAAGCCCACCCAGAAGTTAGCGTAAGGAACAAGGGTCGATGGCAGAGAGGTGATAAGAGAATTTTCAAGAAGGATAATTTGTCCGTCCGCGGTCTGCTGAGCACCATTGTCTCGGTCCTGATCAAAAGTTGAGACGAAGCGGATGCTATTAGAGAGCCAAGCGCCGTAACGACTGGTAAACGCTCCAGTTATCGATTTGTAATCAATGTCTGCAAACTCGTCTTTGCCTTCGATGACACCAAATCCAGCCTCAAAGTAGCCTTCATTAGCATCAAAAAATGAAGCGAGACCGAAAACATTTAAATTGTTGTCGTCGTTCAGGCCACCAAGGGCGTCTCTTGCTGCAGGCGTAGTTACTTTGTCGAAACCAGCAAAAAAGGTGAAGTCCATGTTGGAGATGTTCAGGGCAGGGCTGGTTTTTGCGGCAAGTGTGATCGCGCCACCTGTGAAAGCATCTTCGACCCAAACACCGTTCTGGAAGATAAAAGGCGTCAGCCCAAGGGCAATCGGTAGGTCGAAAGACGCATGCTCATCTATGATGCCCGAGTAAATTGCGCCAATGTCACCCTCAAAAAACAGCGTTTCGATGTTTCCGTCGAGCTCAAAGCTCGTTCCGCTCTCGCGATCATCGCCCGAAAATTCGTAACGCGTAAAGTTCCCGCCCTTATCAAGCGGCCGGATAAAGGCATGGATCCTCTCGGTACCAGTCAACTTCAGGTCAAGGTCGAGGTTCAACCTTGTAGCCAACTGCCCCACCTCCAACGCACCGTTGTCGTTAAAGGCCATCGCGGTACGCCAATCTCCGAAGGCCAGGAATTGAAGAGATGACGTATTTTTTGAGCCAAAAGGATTTTCGCCCTGTCGAAAGGGTCCCTCAGAATACTGGGGCCGGAATAGTTCGATTAGCGGCCTGACGACTTCTACCGCACGCTTGCCTCCGTAAATTTTAATTTGCTCTTCAGCGGAGTACGGCTTGTCTTCGTAAGTTGGATCGGAACCAAATTTTGACTTATCGGTCTCGACCTCTTTCGCCGCGGGATCCATTTTGCGAGGACCGCCATACTCAGCGGCATTCGACTGCCACGGCGACAATAGAAAAGCGCAAGTCAATAGCGTGCAAAGCGCCGACACTCGGCGGGTGTTTTTCAGAAAGTTGCCCATTACTCCCGGCCCCCTTAAGCCGATTTGGCTGTTTTGGGTTTATTTAACTTCAAATTCTACCGTGTACGGGTGAATATCGAGCATCCACTCATTCATTGACTCCTCCATCTCTGAGGTCGCGCCAACAAATCGCATGAAGTAGATCGGTTCAGCCCGGCTCCTCATGCGCGCCATTAACTTATACTTCCCGGGTTTTTTGAGTAGCCGACCTGGCACTTTATATTTAGGCGTCTTGCTACCTAGCGGCGGGATCGAGCGGCCTTCCATCCGGACAAATGGAGCGTGATTCAAAACGGTCGACGGAACATTCGACGGCCTGAGCAGAGGCTGCTGGTCAATGTCAAAGTTAACGGGAAGGTACATCTCACGGTCAGTCCCTTTGACATTTGTCGTCAGGAACTTAGTCTGCAGATTGAATAACTGATCGTCGTGTTCGATTTTGCCCGCCGCTAGATCAAGTGAGTGCAGGTCCGCGAAGTCGCCATTACTGTCCACATGACCAGACTCCCAGATATTTTTTCCATCCGGATCAATCAATGCGACGTTGAACCAAATTTCAGGTTGCGCACCAAGCGAACCGGACGGGAAGTTGTGGCCATCATCCAGGTTGGTAATGACATAATTAAACGCCAAATCCTTACCTTGTTTGCGCGAGGAAGTGAAAAACGGACCGTCGATTTTCGTCCCGTTCTCCATTACCTGCTTGCGCATTTCCTTCTTATACTCAAGCCCCTTCCGATTTACCTGAACAATTTCCCAAGCTTCCTCGCGATCGCCGGGGTCGTTCCATACGCCGGGGAAGTTGACCCCCATTGACGCCTTCAGGGCGGTAACCGCGCCGACGTACTCGTTGTCTGCGCCAGGTAGGCTCCCCCTCAAGTTTGGAAGTAACTTCCTCAAATCTGTAAGAAGGTTTTTGCGCTCGCCTTCAGATTTTACTTTTTCAAAGGCAGCCAGAAGGGCGGTCGCCTTTTCGATGTTTGCCTCCGCGCCAGCTAACCTCTTGGCGGCAGTCGCAGCCATTTTATCGGTCGCCGCAACCAGCAGTTTGTATGATTTCGGCGCTGTTACGGATTCAGAAGCCTCGACTGCCTCAGAAAGCCCGCCCAGAGCCTCTTTGAGCGAAATAATCTTCTCACTCACGTCTTCCGTTGACACTGCTTCACTGACCGCCTCTATCGCCGCTTGAAGGGGTTTAATAGAGGTCTGACGCCTGAAAGCCATTGTTCCACGAGCGGCCGCCGCTTCAATTGAAGCAAGGGAGTCGAGTGTCACGGGATGACCACCAAGCGGTTCCAGAGCAGTATTGAATTCATCGAACGGCTCTATAAGGTCCTCAATCGACTCCTCGAATTTTTCTGAACCCCAAGCCGCTCTGTAATTGAATTTTAACCATTCTTGAATGCTCCAACGCGCGGCATCTACGTTGTGAGGGAAGATACCCGGATGGGCGATCGGATACCCAGGACCATAAAAGGCGTGGTTTGAATGCCGGCGGCCGGGATTGATTTCCTCGCCGTTTACGATGGCTGAGGGGGCTGTCTCATAGCCGGCTGCCACGCCAGGTACCTTGCCCATGTGGCAGTCCTGACATGTGACGCCTTTCGCGTGGGCCGGAGAATCGCGATATTGATCCCAAACGACTTCTAGCTTGATGCCCAGGTTAACGGCAACTTGATGGCAGGAAACGCAGAATTCAGACTTACCCAATTGTTCAAATTTGTACACGCCTGCATGGATTTTTTGCCCCCTCTCGCCATCACTGGTGGCCAAGCGCAGCTCATCTTTGCGTTCAAGCACCTGATCGAACACGCTGTCTCTCATTGTCCCGCCAACTGGAGCATGAATATCACCGGGAACAATGGTTCTCTCGCCATTAACTTTCGTGAACTCCTCCTGGATCCGATGGCAGGTGACACATGTTATTCCCTCCCTCGCAACCTGACTGCGGTCCCAGAGCGGCAGCTCTCGCTCTTCGCCACGTTGGGTCCCTACCTGTTGATGGCAGCGGACACAAAACGTTCCAATTGTTCCAGCCGACAGATCATTGATTGCCTGCTCAAATTTGTGGAACATCGGCGAGATCGAGGCGTAAGCGTGGTTAGATGAGGCCCATTCATTGTAGATCTGTTGATGGCAGCCCGCACACTGGGCCGCTGTGGGATAGCTATCCTCGGAATAATATTTCTCCATATCTTTTGTATCGTAGCCGCGAGCCGAGCCGCCGATAGCGAGACCTAAAAGAATGGTAATAAAGAAAAGCCTCATATCATCCTGCCTAGTTAGAACCTACAGATCCGTTTTCTTTATTCTTATCAAACATCATCATAGCCCTGAAACCAACATTTTCATGGTATTCGTGACAAGTGCGACAATTTTGTCCAGCAAGCTGCTCGTTGTGACATTCGACACACGTAGCCTTTTTAATGGGAACAAAATTACTTTTGAAAACTGAGGGATCGTTCTGTTCAAAAGAAGCCCCATAATCGACCGCTGGATCGATCTGATGACACGTACCGCACTTAGAGCCGGGCCCCAAGAGATTTAGGTGAGGTTTGTGGTTGTATTTATGTAATTTACTGCTGCCTCGCGCGCCGGCTTTCCATGCAATCTCGATTTCGCCGGTATCATTTACACTGTGGCAAGAAACGCACGTCCCAGGGGCATCACCCTTAAAAAGGTAGTTAGTCAGGCTATCTTCTTCGACTTCGGCCGCGAAATCATACCAGGATTTCAAGACCTGATCTGAGTGGCTTCCGGCAGTGTAGGTAATCGAAAGCTCCTGCGCCCTCCAGCCTCTATTAAGCCCTTCGTCAACAGGCTCAAATTCTTTGTTGGCTATCCAGGCACAGACACCAGATCGCACGAGATCTGCGTTTAAACCCGCAAGCAATCGCTGACTTGAAGCTCCTGCTTCTGAGAGGAGCTGCGCGATTGGCATGGTCCCATTCTCTGCGACAGCGATCAGCAGAGACCCGATTTTCTGTTGGACGGCTTTCGCATTCTCAGGATCAGTCTCAGACAGTGCAGCTAAGATTGCGTTTAGCGACTCCGTAGAAACCGATTCATACTCCTCATCGCTCGCCTCGATTCCGCACAGTTCTTCCACCACTTCCGCATCAAAAGGGTTGTCCTCGAACTCAGGGACCGTAATGAGATTTAGTGACGCCGAGCTAATTTGCTCTTGATGACAAGCCGCGCAATTTTCTTCAAATGACTTAACTGGAACTGCCTTTCCAGCGGCTCCAACATTGTGGCAGCTGATACACCCCTCTTTGGGTGCGCCTTTTGCAAAGCGCTGATCCTGAAAATGCTTGTTGAGATGCGCATTGTGATCAAAATTTATCGCTGTTCGTCTGCTATGAGGATAATTCTCGCCAAATGCAGGATGTGAACTCGAGAATGTCGAAAATTTTTGCTTATGACAGGCATGACATTGGCCATCTTCAAACTTTATTAACGCGGCATCCGAACCCTTATGCTCGGCATGGCAACTGTTACACGTTCCAGCCTTGTGAACGGAGGTCTCCTCCCCAGGAAATGTATGGCAGTCAAGACACTTGCCCGTCATTCCCGCAGCCGCAGTTGGATCGAATACTGCGCGAACCATTGCGAGTGGCCCGTCACCGTGATTGGAGTGACAATCACTACAACTTTCTTCGGCGACAACGCCTGAGTGCTTCGGTGAAAGCTGACCTGCATCTCTCAATGGGGGCTCCGCCCCAAAATACAGCGCCCCGGTAATCCCAAAGGTCCCCACCAAAGCGATAACCATAATTGCCACCAATGCAGAAAGCCGAAAACGATGAACTCTGAGCGTTCGACGCGGCCTGCAAGCAGGTTGGGTTAAGCAACAATCGCCATTCGGCAAAGGCCCAAGCTCGCAAACACCGCCATCTTCTCGAGATCGCCTGCAAGACCATCTATCACCTGATTTTGTTGGCGTACAAACCGCCACACCACCACAACTGCCGTCAGGATTCGGCCCGTTTACACACGGCTTTTGCCAAACACCACCTCGACCGCAGAGGTAAGTGAAATTTGGCCTATTGTAGCTGTTATTGATTGAACTCATAGTGCGTATGAATAGACCAAAATTATGTGCCAAACAGACATTGCAAATACTAAAACTGAAAGTGGTAGATGCATAAGAAGCCACTTTTTCATCAAGTCTTGCCGAGCAAAGTGCTCGTCGACAAGGCTTTTTCTCTCGGCGAGTTTTTTAATCTCGTCTAGGTATCTCATTTCATCAGCGTTCAGATACCGTCTGACGCTGTCTAAGTGCCGAGCTAGCCAGGCTCTATCAGAATTGCTTCCAATCAGATAAGACCAATAGAACCGCGGACGCCTAAAGTACCAAGCAAGTGTTTGCGAATACTGCTCTTGAAGCGTTTTTTCTCCACACTCGTTCGCGCAATCTACAAGAATGCCCTCAACAGCCTCCCTCAAAGAGAATATTTCCTCTGGAATTTTCTCGTAGACGATTTCCAGTCCGGTATTCGTCAATCGCTTTGGAAAATAGATGGTTATTAACACACCAAAGATGCCCGTAAGGCTAACCAACCAAAATCCAGCCGCAAGGAGCTGCTCGTAGATCCCCTTTGGCCAAAATACACCTGCGTGGATTACGAAAAAAGCTATTGCCAAAAAACCGAAAGCAACATGAAGAGCGAACCAAATTTTCGCCAGCCCCAAATTGAAAGCAGACAGACGTTTTCGCACATTGAAAATAAGCAAGAACACGATTACGGCAGCCAACGCCCAACCGGTTATGACTTGGGGGTTCTTGAGCTCAAGGGCTGCTTGGGACTGCCAGAAATAAACTCCGGAAAAAGCGATAACCGAAATCACTGTGGGAGCTAAAAGCCTATACAGTAAGTTCTGCATATCTACGGCTGCCTTACATTCTGCATGTTCACGGCTGCCTTAACCAGTGAAGTCTCTAAAGTCGATACGCGAAAGTGCGTCATGCGGGCACGCACGCACGCAGGCCGGCCCCCCAGGTATACCAGCACAAAGATCACACTTTGTTGCTTTCACTATCGGTTTACCGCTCTCTTCCGCGCTGTCGCGAACAACAGCACCCGTCTTTCCTCGAATGGGCACCATAACGATATTGTTGTAGGGGCAAGAATTGGCACACGTCGCACAGCCAATGCATGTATCGTCGTTTATAAGGACGCTGCCTGTTTCCATCGATCGGTGGATCGCCCCCGTCGGGCAACCGATCATGCAGACGGGATCTTTGCAATGCATGCAGGCATTCGCAACCATCTTGCGATCAAAGATTTCACCCTCACGTCGAAACCTTGGGTTTCCATCGTGAGTAGACGCGCAGGCACGGACACAGTCATCACAGCGCATGCACCTGTCCAAATCGATAACCATCGACTGGGTACCATTCATGTAGCGCTTGTCCAGGGCCCATTCCATCACGGCGGTTTCCGACAGTGTTGCCACGCCCCCCTGGCTGACGTCTGGTGTATCAATATTATTAAGGCTAGGAAAAACATGACGCTCGAGAACCGTAACGGGAATCCTGATCACGTCGACGTATCCGAGCGCAGATATCGAACTTTTTAACTTGAATTCGGTCTCATGGTCGCCCTGCCAGGCCTGATAGAGCTCTTCAAGGCCGAACATGTCTCCTGCACCCAGATAGGTGAGGGTTTTCTGACCATTGCCAAATTTTTGGGAAACTCGAGCAAATCCAGCCCTTACAACCAAAAGGCCATCGGGATAGTCGCCCTCCTTTGCGATAGTAGGCTCTTCGGATTTGGATTTGTTGAACGAAACATGCCAATCGAAGCCGCCATATGTCTCAAACAAGCACTCACTTGTGATCTCACTGTATTTCTCCTCAGCCAAACCTCTCAGAAGAGGTAGTTGCCGAAGATAGCTATCAAGCGCGGTCGTTCGGTAGAGATCATTGATTTTATTTCGCCAATCTCGATCGACTTTCATGATATCTCTGAGGCCCTGCCATCGCATCTCCATAACGATCGCGGGTTTTTCAGCAAATATCGAGACAGAGCGCGGCACCCGACCGAGAGCCGCCAGCTCGCCGAAGAAAGTCCCCTCCGACAATCGGACTATATCGCCACCCTCGACTATTGCAGGAACGTCTTGCAGAAAAGCTCCTCGTGCGCCGTTGTTGGTGACATTGGCGTTCCGATGTTGATAACGCTCTGTATCGCGTTTCTCCGGTATATTTGCATTGCCGAACAGCGTTTTCAGACGCGGCAGCACACCTCGCCGCTCCTCCTTTGACCGCCCAAGCTGTTCCTCAGGTATACCGGGAGACCGCGCTATCAGGAGCTCTCCCTGAAGAATTAAAAACGCCGAATTTCCATAGTCCCCTTCTCGAACAACAATTTCGCCGGCGTCGTAGCGGTTAACACGCATATCATGACGAACAAGACCGTCCAGTGGAGCCGAACGAGGGAAGGCCTCCGGGTCCAAGGCCTTAATCTCCGGTCTACCCATCAACATCGCAAAGTCTTCATCGGACATTTCTGGATCGAAGGCTACATCCCACCTCGACGGTCGATCTATTCGGTCTTGCAAGATTGCTTCAGCCATTATGCCAACAAACAAGCGACATTAGAGATAACCCTGGAGTTCATGATTACGCAAAAACAACATCAGCTAAGCACCAAGCAGTTTGGACAATGCAGAGATCATTTAAACGCCGAGATCACTTTAACGCCGAGATCATTTAAACGAAGTCGGCAAACGGGGACCGACAAGTGCCGTGAAATCCTTCCCTCTAATCGCATCGGCGAACTGCCTACCCGCGTCCATCGTGGGTGTCTTGAGTATTTCCGCGGCTTCAGGAACTTTGGACAAAATTTCTCTCGCAAAAGAGATTCGTTTTTTCTGAGCCGCGGTGTATTTCGGATCATCAGTTTTAGCGATTGCCGCTGTCGCACTCACGAGCGCCGCCGCCTGCCCGACGAGATAAAGACGAGCCATTTCCGGCCTCGTAAGTTCTTTGTTTTTCGTCACGTCTGGCGGATAAAAGCGGTGGCGAACTGAGCCGTTGTAATATTTCGTGAGCTCAAAATTAGGGTTAAGCGGATGCCCATTTGCGAGCATCTTGGACGCATGTTCTCCAGACAATTTTGGATTAGCCAGACCGTGGCAAGACATACAATTAGAGGCCACGTCAAAAATCATCGATGGCCAGATCATCCCAGCATCTGCCGCTGCTTTTTTCCGCTTCGCTTTGTGCTCGGCGGTCTCGGTTGTTCTTTTTGCTCCCGGTCCACCATAATTGTTGTGCACTGCAATCCACTCAGAAGCCGGTCCATGGCAACTCTCGCAAGAGGGACCGCTAATCGGCTTCAGCTTTTTACCCTTCTGAACCACCGTATAATGGCAAGTCGCACAGGTTGCCGATTTTTTCATTCGTTTTTCGCCAATAGACTTTACGATCTTCTTGGCGGTTTTATTTTTGTGAATCTTCTTGAACGATGAATGGTGCTTTGTGCCCTTCCATACGTCAAAAGACGCCTTGTGGCACTTCCCACACTTATCTGCCCCCACGTATGACGGTTGGGCATATGCTGCGCTAAAAGAAAGCGCTAGGAAAGCAGAAAAAACCTGCAAAAATCTTTTCATGACACCCCCTGATGGAACCCTCAAATTTTTTCGTCTTATAGCCTGCCCACAGTGCTTCAGCAAGACTGCGGATCATCAAAAGGTCCCATCATCTTTTTTTTGGTGCACATAACTTGGATTTTGACGCACATACCTCCCAATTGCGATGTTTATAGAGTTGCAAGCTGCCGAAAACTTACTCAGGAATGATAAGAGAAATCCGAGTCACGCACGCACAATGATTCGAAATTACAGTTGTTCAATCAAAATAGACCCTTTTTGGAGGTTTTGACCGTCGTTGGCCCAGAGTCATTCAAACTTTTCAGGCCTACACACCAGCGAAATTACCGAATATTTGTAATAGAAATCAATAAAGAATCTTAATTTTTGAATGTGTAAAAAATATTTCGATATATCACCCTTTTCATTATATTTAAAAGTGCAAATTTATTTTATTTGAATAGACGTTTTTTAAATTAACGTTCCTTGAACGCGGCGTGCCATGTTTTTAGCACCGGAGAGATAAGAAAGTTGAATACAGATCTTGTACCCGTTTTTATATTAATTTCCGCCTGCATTCCTGGGGTAATCGGCAGTGACCCCGGGTCTTTTCCGAGATAATTTCTCTCAGTTTCTATTTCTACACGGAAGTATGGATCGCCACTTAAATCCGTGGATGTATCGGCTGCTACGTTTTTGACTAGACCCGGAAGAGAGCCATATCTCAGGAAGTCATAAGTCAGAATTTTGACGTCGGCTTTCTGACCTACCCTGACATAACCCACGTCGATCGGTGATAATTTCGTTTCAACGACCAGGGTATCTCGCGCGGGAACAACCTCCATAATCGCCTCACCGGGTTGAACAACGCCACCTATGGTGTGCTGACGAAGGTTTTTTACGATGCCTTCAATCGGACTGTACAAAGCTGTTTGATTAACAAGTTCAGAGGCAGTTCTCAGCTGCTCTTCTGTCTGAGCTAGGGCTGTTTCAACGCGGCCAAGCTCCTCTGACACCTCCCTATTAAAATCCAAAGTAAGAGAAGTAGCACGCTGTCTAGCTTCTGTATGTGCCTCTTTTGCTCTCTGAAGAGACGTCTGCAATTCTGAGATCTCAGACTTTAACTGTGCGTATTCGTTCTCGAGATCCAAAACCTCCATTTTCGTAGAGAGATTGGCTTTCTCAAGGCTCTCAGCAATCTGAAGCCGTTTAAGTGCTAATTTCAAACTGGTTTCACGGCCCTTAATTCTGCTCTCTAACTCTTTAATTTCTAGAATTTTTTGTCGTGCATTGGCTTCTAGGATCTTAATAGACCCGTTTACTTGTCGTTTACGATTGTCAAAAGTCAAAATTTCTTTTTGGAAAATTTTTCGAATTTTAGCATCGACGTTCTTTGGAAGGGAGAAACGCTGTTTGTCGAGTTCCGCCTGAAGTCGGTCACGTTTGATTTCAAGACCCGCTGCTTGCAGCTCAATTTCAGAGGATCTAACCCTGTCAGCGCCAAGGCGGAGTTGCATTAGGCGCTCACCCTTGCCTACTTTTTGCCCCTCTTTGGCCAGGATTTCCGTGACAATTCCTCCTTCTAGGTGCTGGATCAATTTGACTTGCCCCTGAGGAACTACCTGCCCGGTTGCTACAGCCACTTCGTCAAGTTCGCTCACAAACATCCACGAAAAAGTCGACACAAGCAGCAGAATAACCAAGATCGGCAAATACGAACCATGCGTTGGGCGATACTTATCCAGCAAACTCTCTACCGGGGAATTCTCTGTCTCTTTGTTCATTGGATGAATTTAATTGTCTGCAGCGATGGGCCTAGTGATTTTGGGCAGCACATCTTCTCTCGGTCCGCTTAGCTGTATCTTGCCAGCGCCTAAAAGAGTGATATCGTCGACATTTGCCAAAATCGCTGGACTGTGCGTCACAATTACAACAGCTGATGAATTACGATTGGCCTTTTCCTTGAGCGCACCAATTAAAAGGTGTTCGGAGCGTTGGTCTAAGTTCGAGGTTGGTTCGTCAAGCATAATCACCTTCGGACTCGTGGCTAACCCTCTTGCAATTGCTATTTTCTGTCGCTGCCCGACCGACAAGATTCGGCCGTTTTCGCCGATTTTCGTTCCGTATCCGGATGGCAGATCGGATAAGTCGTCATGAAGGCCCAATGCTCGGGCAACATTTATGACTTCTTCGTCTGAGACATTGTCCCTGAAGCCGGCAATATTGTCCCTGATGCTTCCCGTAAAAAGTGTGCATTCCTGGGGAACATATCCGCACCAGTTGGCGATTTGGCTTGGGTTGAACTGACGAATATCAGCCCCGTCCCAAAGCACCTTTCCGGCCTGAGGGGAGTAAAGGTCTAGCATGAGCTTCAGGAGGGTCGACTTACCCGAACCATTGTTACCGACAATTGCATGAATTCTCGCCGGCTCAAATTTCAAAGATATGCCTTCAAAAATCTTTTTTTCTGCCTCGTATGAGAAGTGCAACCCCTCTAACTCTACCTTGGCTTTCAACGGACTAAAGCCAACGACTTCCTTGCGGAGCAAATCAGTTTCGAGAACAAGATTGCCGAGCCTGTCTCTGGAGCCTCGGAACTGATTGAGCGTTCTCCAGGCCAGGGAAAGTTGGCTTAGAGGCTGTATCACCCTTGTTGCCAGCATATTAGCAGCAATGAGCGATCCAATCGTCATCGTCTGCTCCAGTACTGCAACAGCACCAAAGGATGTTAACGCGACGGTAACGCCCATCGTCAAAACGACATTTACGTTCGCGAATAAGTCCGCCGAGCGACCCCGTTGGAGAGATCTCTCCATCGTTTGGGAGTGCTTTTCCAACCAAACAGTCTTTAGATGTTTGGCGATGTTGAGGGATTTAACCGTAGCCCGATTGGAGACAATTTCGATTATCAAGTTTTCTACTTCTGCACGCGATCCTTGTTCCGCTGAAGTTGCTGCACGAGCGATTTTAAAAGCCAACCAAGCAAGAATTGTAAAAATCGCTACCGAAAAAATAAAAATCCAAATCAATGGCGGGGCTATAAGGTAAATTATTGAAATAAAAATAATGGAGAAAGGAATATCAATGAAAATTATTATAGTACCTCCTCCGATAAAGTTACGAACCTGGGCAACATCACGAAAAATATTTTGCCAGAACCAGGCGGGCTTTTTTTCTAGGTCTTCGAGGTTAAGTCCGGAGAACCGATCAAAAACAGTATCTCCGAGGCGGCCATCGATTTTCAGAGATATAAACTGCAATAGACGACTACGCGCCTGTCGGAGAGTAAAATCAAAAATAAGCGCGATAAACACCCCCAATGCGAGGGCCTTTAATGTTTCAAGGCCAGCCTGAAAAACGACCCGATCGTAGACTTGTAGAACGAAAATCGGGGTTGCTAGCGCAAGAATATTGATGAAAAGAGAATACGTTATTAGCCGGATTAGATCGCGATTGGATAATTTGACGGTCGAGACAAGCCACGCGGGTAATCCGAGCATCACGACCTCTATACAAGCACGATATCGGTCGCGACTATATCATTTGAAGCAGAATTCTGGTGGTTGAGCAAAATTGTGTAACCGGCAGATGACCCATTATCATCATAAATGAGCGCCGCATCCGACTGAGAATAGATAAGCACGGGATTCGATGAGGAAAACTCTCCCAAAGTGCTGTTAGTGCCGTCGTAACCAGCGTTAATCACCTCGAAATTGACTCCATCTGTGACGGAGGTGAAGTCAAACCCGGCCTTCGAAATGCTTATTTTGTCCGTGCCAGACAAGAAATCGGATATATTGTCTCCGCCTTTGGATGCAACGGCACCGTTCACAGTCCTCACGTCCCCATCTAAAGGAGCAACATATGCAAAAATGTCGGCTCCACCTCCTCCTTGAGGCTGTCAGCACCCTCACGACCAGTAAAGGTCTCCGCATTAGCAGAACCAGTGATAGTGTCGCCACGACGAAGAACCTGTTATTCCCTCTATCCCCAAAAACGTGTCTACCTCGGCTGTCCCTGCAGATCGTGACTTGACGCGACCTAAAAGTCCGCCGTGATGGCGTTAGAGTTTCGATAATCAAGAGTATCAAACCCGCCCTCGACCTGATAGTTATCGCTACCAGAACCAGCTATGATTGTATCGTTCCCATCACCGGTAGCGACTTCATCATTACCCCCAAGATCAAAAATACGGTATCGTCACCATCACCAGTGGAAATAGTATCCGAGTTGTCGGTCCCGACGACCATGTCATTGGCGGCGCTATTCGATCGATGTGCCATTTCTGGAAATGAAGTAACGAAAGTTTTTGTGACAGAGGCCTATCGCGATGTCGCCAAAATCTATCGTCAGCGTGATCGCCTGATCTACCTGATCACCGTTTTGATCGACCGGTGAGTCAAAGGCAGAGGACGCAAACGCATCAGTATTGAAAATCCAAAGTTTGAGGCGCGGGCTGATCCATCAGTGGAGATTAGGTTTACAGTATTTTGTGATGTTGGGCCTTTCGCTTGTGCAATAGCGGTAACATTGTTCCCACTTGGTTGGGATAAAACGTCGTTTTGTGTTTGAAACGTACCAAAAGTCTCCTGATCCTGATCGGGATCCATCGTCCTCATATACCTTACGTCTTCCAACAAAACCGATCCACTGTTTTCGATAGTTATCGTCGTTTTGAAGAAACTGTCATTCTGATCAAATGATATGATCTGTTTGAAAAATGCCGCTGGAAGAACCTGCCGAGAAAGTCGCGGTTGTTTCTGCGCTTAATGTCGAACCAGTAGAGGTTTCTATCGTGGCCGCATTAATTTGATTTAAAGAGGAACCCCGATCCTGACAAAATTTTGGGAGCTCCGCCAGGAAGTTGCAGACCGATCACGTAACCTTCTACTGGTGAGCCGGGAGGAAAAAAAGTCACCTGATCTTCCGGCTGGGGTGCCGCCGCAAAGCCCCGAGTGTCGAAGATCACGGATAGTGCGTTTGACGTGGACGCACCACTCTTGGATAGCCCTTCAGTACCCAAGGAGCCCTGTTCAGCAATACCGAGTTCGATAAAATCACCGAGCAAGAATATCTCACTGGCAACGGCAACCGTTACCACTTTGCTCGCTAACTGAACCGCTCGTATCCGTTGCCGTGAGGACAACAGAATGATCCCCGACATCGGCGGTAACCGGCGTCCCCGATAAAACGATCCGTATCGAAGCTTCCCAAGATGGGAAAAACGTCGCCGAGAGCGTCAGGTTCAACAATATGGACATCAGATGCGCTAAAGGTGTCGCTGTAAGGGATCCGAAGCCGAAGTGATCGCCGACGTGGTTATCGTCGGCGCGTCATTGACGTTGGCAACCGTTACCGTGAAGCTTTGCTCGCTAACCGCACCGTTCGTATCCGCTGGTGAGGACAACAGAATGATCCCGACATCGGCGTTAACCGGCGTCCCCAGAGAACACCAGTCCGTATCGAAGCTCAGCCAAGATGGGATAGTCGTCGCCGAGAGCGTAAACTGACCCCAAGTCAAATCAGGACGCTAAAGGTGCAGCTGTAACCGGATCCTCGCTAGCCGAAGTGATCGCCGTCGTGGTTATCGTCGGCGCGTTATTGGTCGGGTCGATAAAACGATCTGGCTCCTCCACCAAAAAACCGGGGTCAGGTTCAAAAAAAGATAGGATCAGGAATTCCAACGATGGGCACAAACCCGATAAAGATAGTGCGCACCGGATCAGGACCGGCAGCGATTGGACCGGCCCAGGGATTAAATAGGTCGGAAAACTTGTCTGGAAAAGAAGAGTCCGACGGCGGCGTAGGACCCCACGGGGTACAGTGCCAGAGGGTGGTTCGCCGCCCACGGGTAACTTCTCCAACTGACGGCGGTGGCCACCAAACGGCGGTGGTGTGCCACCAAACGGCGGTGGTTCGCCGCCAGGCGGTGGTTCACTGCCAGGCGGTGGTTCGCCGCCCACGGGTAACTCTCCAACTGGGGCCGGCCCTCCACCAAACGGCGGTGGTGTGCCGCCAGTCGGAAGTTCGCCCTCCCCCGGAGGTGGAGCGCCGGGTGGAAATTCCGCCCTCCCGGGAGGTGGAGCGCCGGGCGGAAGTTCGCCCTCCCCGGGAGGTGGTGCGCCGGGTGGAAATTCGCCCTCCCCGGGAGGTGGGTGCCTCACCCTCACCGGGAGGCGGCGCTTCGCCGCCGGCGGCGGTGCTCCACCCTCGCCGGGAGGTGGTGCCTCGCCCTCCCAGGGGCGGCGCTTCTCCGCCGCCAAGCGGCGGTGCTCCACCCTCGCCGGGAGGCGGGGCCTCACCCTCGCCGGGAGGCGGGGCTTCACCCTCGCCGGGAGGCGGGGCCTCACCCTCGCCGGGAGGCGGGGCTTCACCCTCACCGGGAGGCGGTGCCTCACCCTCGCCGGGAGGCGGGCTTCACCCTCGCCGGGAGGCGGTGCCTCACCCTCGCCGGGAGGCGGTGCTTCACCCTCGCCTTCCGGCGGTGCTTCTCCGTCTGGCGGCGCCTCACCCTCGCCCTCCGGCGGTGCCTCACCTTCCGGCGCCGCTTCTCCTTCGCCCTCTGGCGGCGCTTCTCCGTCTGGCGGCGCCTCTCCTTCGCCCTCCGGCGGCGCTTCTCACCCTCCGGCGGCGCTTCTCCCTCGCCCTCAGGCGGCGCCTCACCTTCCGGCGGTGCTTCTCCTTCTCCCCCCCTCCGGCGGCGCTTCTCCGTCTGGCGGTGCCTCTCCTTCGCCCTCCGGCGGAGCCTCACCTTCCGGCGCCGCTTCTCCTTCGCCTTCCGGCGAAACTTCGCCTTCGGGCGTTGGCGTATTTGTCTCTGTATCCTGCTGTTCCTGCCGTTGCTCCTCTCGCCGCTGTTCCTCGTTGGTGCGTTGCTGAGGCCGTGTCTGAATAGCCGTACCGAATTGCTGCTGGATCTGCTGGACTGGAAGGATAACCGGGGGAGGCGGTGGCTGAGTAAAGCTAGTCAGGGTCACAGCCTGACCGGGTTGCGTGAGGGTTTGCACGCCGGCACTGTTAGCGATGGTGATTTGTCCGACACCACCGTCAGCATCGCTCAAAAGCGCTATAGTATTTTGCTCACCTTCTTGGGCCGCTCGCCCGGCAACGGTTGTTCCTCTGATGCCTATCGATGCAACGGGCGTCTCAACAATCATAGAGTCGTCGCCCGATTTGGCGATCTTCCCTGAGACAAAGGAAAAAACACCTTGGACAAATGATGTCTTCGAAGTTCCAGTTTCTGTTGCTGGATCATACACAAACTCGTCCAGCACCATTCTGCCTCCCTCGGAAAGGGAGATTGTGGTGTTATCGTTGAAGATCAGTCCGACTGTTCCATCAGCCGATGTTTGAATTACATCGCCCTGGAAGATGGGATCGTTTGCTCCTAATTTTATACTCGTACCGTCTGATCTGGTGACGTTTACCTCACCAGATAGAACCTTGACCGACCCTATCGGCTGAGGAGAGGCCGACGGGCCCAATTGCGCATACTGAGCCGACGTTGCAGACCCTGCGAGCTTAGTCGCTAATTCGGCGGAAATTCGAGCCCCACCCTCCGAAAATAAATCTGGCGGGTTTGGTTCTGAGAAGAAACCAATTATAATATTTGTTCTCCATTTTCGCCAGTAATCAGCAGGTCAGGGCCTTGTCGCGAATACGAACCCCTCAGCAAAGCAGAGGCATCAGGAACGACCACTTGTGATGCCTCTGTAACCTCCAAAAATATGGGATCTGCAGCATTTGTAATGCCCATTTCGGACATCGTATTCACGGATTGTGATGCTTCTCTTGCCAATTTACATGCTGCTTATCTGGAGTTTGGAATATTGCACTGCTTAGTGCTTTGAAATGCTGAGTGCTTTGGAATCTTATTTTTTTGCGACACCTAGGTTTTCTGGAGTTAAAACGCCCATGTTGTTCAGAACGCTAAAACCGCCAAGTAAATGGTCATAGAATGCCGACGTATAGTTAATTTTTGCATCTATTAGCTGGCTCTGAGCATCTAGCGTGTTAATGGCTGTTTCCTTTCCGGCCTTCTCCATTCTCTCCTGCGCCGAAACAATTTCCTCGGCGATCCGAAGCCCGTTTTCCATTAACTCTTTATTTTGCTCGGCAATCTTAAATCGCTGAAAACTCGATATCAGCTCGGTTTTTACCTGCCGTTTAGATGCATCAAACTGGCTTATTGAGGCAGCGTAGTTGCTTCGGGCTGAACGCGCACCGTGATAGGTTCCAAAACCGTCGAATAATGTCCAACTTGCCTTTAGAAGGACCGACCAATCTCTTCGGATCCCCTTAACCCCACCCGCATCTCGCTCATAGTTGACGGTGGCCTCGAGGTCTAACTTGGGCCAGAAACCGGCCTCAGCGCTATCTATTCCTATTTTTGTGACGTCAACAGATGCCTGCGCTGCCGCAAGAGCTGAACTGTTTTCGAGAGCAACTGTCAGGGCTTGATCGAGCGATTTTGGTATCTCGGGCATCTCGAATTTTGTTTCCGCGCCTACAGGCAAAACGGGACGAAAACGAAACAAATGAGTAAATTGTGCGGTTGTAACGTCCAATTGTCCTTGGAATTGGATTCGGCGCTGAGCGGCCAGCTGTAAACGCCCTTTAGCCTGGAGAACATCGAGGGCAATTCCTTTCCTTTTTCAACCTTTTCATTCTCGAGTTTGAGCTGTTTTTTTGTAAAAGCCTCCGCTCGTGAAGGCCAGATCGAAACAGGGTTTTATCCCTCTCGAGCGAGAAATACGCTATCAACCCCTCTAACAAAATCGAATTTTCAGTGGTTGCTAATCCAAGTTCAGCCAAATCGACTTGCTTTCCAGAACTATCATAGGATGCAGTATTGGCTCCCCCGGAAAATAGATTCTGAGTAATGGTTAAAGTGGCTTTCTCCCGGGTCTCTCTCTGCTCATCCAATCCTGATGACCTGGTAGATGGACTATCGATAACCTCTTTACCCGCATCCGAGCTCAGGCTCACTCTAGGTAAAAAGACAGAAAAGGCCTGCTCATTCCCGGAGCGGGCAGCCTGCAGCGAGGCTTTAGCGGCCATGATGCGATGATCAACTCTGAGAAGTTTTGAGAGATCTTCTGTTAAATTTGGTTCAGCCGAGGGAAATTCTTCCCCACTCTCTTCAGCAGCCCCGGCAGTTACCGAGAGGGAAATTGACATAATAAAGACAGCCGTAATTATCCACGCCAAACACTTGATCCTTTCTTTGATTTTTTTCATTTATAGTTATGAAGTGCCCTGTGCTTCTGAACTTCTCGCGGAGTGATACTATTTTTTAGGGTTCCAGTAGAATACCGAAAGAGCATTCAAGTTGGTCTCTACGCGCAATTGTTGATCGCCGCAGCAGCAGCGGTCAGTAAAATTTTGCATCTGTACCATCAGGCCCCATTCTCCCCGGTCTCAGTGCTTTATACCCACGCGCCAAGGGTCGGAGCCGACCCGGTAACTTCTTGACAGATCGAGGGGATTCTGTCAATTTCTTTCGTGCCTTGATGATTTGTATACCCGTGTCTCTTCTGCTGTGGGGATGCGTGCTTTGGGGGGTGCTCTGACTTTCTTCGGAGCTGGAATTTAAACTCGGATGTGAGGCATGGGGGCACCCTGTCGAAAAGCCCGCCGGCGCTGGCGCTGTCAGACAATATTCGCTGTTCATGACCAGTCACGCTGTCTTTGTGGAGATAGTGGCAGTACTCTGTGAAAGTTTAGCCCAAGAAAGTTTTGTCTTCTGACCAATCGAAATATCAAAAATGCTTAAGGACCCACGGACCGCAGAGCGGCGACGGCGCAGCCTACCCATGCCGTCGCCGCTTACCGCTACGGCATTTTGTCGGTCTGCGCGTTCATGAAATCCCCAATCTTCGCCCGAAATTATTCGCCAAATGATGTACGTCGGTATCCGCTGTCGCTGACGGCCTGAAGATCTGCTGTTTGAGCCGGACGATATCTGCCACGAGACGGTCCGTTTCTGGTGGAACCGGTTCGGGCCGATGTTCGGGCGACGGCGCAGAGTTCTAAACCCACGGTGGCGCGTCGCCGCTTAACGGTGAGACCTGGCTGGCGTCCGTGCATTGCTCAGGTGTTTTTGCAAAAACGGCGAGATCGCAAGGCGGCGCTTCAGTTTCTGAAGCGCGCGTGACCCTGAGTAATCACGCTCGACGGCATTGTCAAAGCTAATCGCCTTGATGTTGGGAAGGCCAGTCCGTAGCCTCGTCGGATGAGAAACCCCTCCCGTTCTTTCAACTCGTCGCCCGAGATCATTCGCCTCACGGTGATGATGTACATCCGGTACCCACTTTCGCTGCGCCAGGTGGAAGACATCTTGTTCGAGCGCGGCATCGATAAGCTGGGCAACTGGGTCGCCGTTCTCGGCGAGTGGGCTGAGAATTCTCAAAGCCGTATCATAGTCTTCAATCAAAATCGCTTGCTTGGCTCTTTGGATCTCACTGTGTTCATCAGTCGAATTGAGCTCATACCCGTCCACTAGAGGAGTGGAGGCCAACGACGATGTCGAAAACGTCAAGGCAAGAAGCATCCATGCAAAAGCAATAAAACGGGTCATATAAAATCTCTTTATTTGAACGATCGTGGCGCAACCCACTCGACATATCCGGAAGTAAACCATCCTTCCTGCTGCAGAAGCCAAAACAGTCCTTCTTCAACACCGATGGTTCCAATTCCTGAAATTGTGAATAGTGGAGCAAATGATTTCGGTGGATAAGCGATTTTCACTCTTGCGACCGCTCGATCACCATCAACGCGCACGTAGCCACCATTCAAGGCCAGAGCCGTACGAGCCTCCCAGTATTCGTCCTTATCGAGGGAAAGGCGGTACGCACTCGCTGGCCATGCCAGTCTGACGGGCTGATTGGTTGCTTGAGCTTTTTTCAGGGATCTCTGAACCACTTTGGAACGGAGAAAGAAGTCGTCTTCTATGACTTTCGGGTCCTCATCAAAGCGCTGTAGATCATTAGGTGCTCTCGAGCCACTTCGGGATATATGGGATAAGCTAAGGCGGAACTGATTAACCCTAGGGCATAGATCTCCGCCTTATTGGCCCATGAAAAATTAGAGGCCTCAATTGGTGTCGCGTTGAGGCTATTCAGGCGGTAGAGGCCAAACGTGGTCAAGATCACTAAAATTAATGCCGTGATAGCGAACCGCTTAATCCAGATAAAAACCAACGTTTCTAAGCTTTCTTAATCCCAAGTGACGGCGAGCCATATTCGTGGCTCTGATTAGGGTCGGAGTTTGCAGCCAAAATTTGTGCGAATTAAGGCGCTTTATGAGACGGATTTTCCGGTCCCAATCAATGCCATAAAACGCCGTACCACTTACTGAAGGTCAACAGCTTTAGAGAGAATTGGCCGGTATAGAGAGATATTGGAGAGATTGGCTTAGATCGAGGTCAACAGCTTCATCTTGAAATTGGCGCAGAAGCTGCGTTTTTCTGCGGCAACCGTCTTGCAGAGAGACAGTTGCCGCTAG
>JAYQSP010000004.1:0-264030 GCA_038146925.1 Alphaproteobacteria bacterium | reverse complement strand
TACGCCGTGAACTTCGGCGGCGGCCAGGTCGACATCACGTCGGGCAAGTTCGTGTTCTCGGCGTCGGAGGCCTATCTGATCGAGGACGGCAAGATCGGCGCGCCGGTAAAGGGCGCGACGATCATCGGCAACGGCCCGGACGTGCTGACACGCGTGAAGATGATCGGCAACGACATGAAACTCGATCCCGGCGTCGGCACCTGCGGCAAGGACGGCCAGGGCGTGCCGGTGGGCGTCGGGCAGCCGACGCTTATGGTGGAAAACCTGACAATCGGCGGCACGGCAGCTTAGTCAGTCCTGCTTTCGGGCCGGCGCCGCCCCGCGCCAGCGGAAAACGAGCTAAAACCGCCTTCCCTTCATCCGGTCGATTTCGTCCGGCGACAGACGGCCATCGCGGTTTCGGTCGGCGGCGCGAAACCGGGAATCAAAACGTTGTCCGCGGTGGACGTAGAACTCCGCGCCGCGCCGGCCGGCATGCCGCAGCCCCCGTCGCGCGCGCATGTATTCGTCGCGCGACACGAACCCGTTTCGGTTCTGATCCAGACCAGGCATCACGGATTCCGACAGACCCGGCGGTTCTTCCTGCGGCACCGTCTCGCCGGTGATGTCGAGCTTCGGCTGCGGCGGCAGGCCGAGCCGTTTGAGACCTTCGTTGATGCGCTTGTCGATTGGGTTTTCGATTTTCGGCAGACCCTGCCTAAAGAACCTGTCGGCGTTCTTCTCCCACGGAAAAGGCGCCGGCTGCTGCTGGGCGGATGCGGGGGCGACGGACCAGCCAATCGCCGCCGCAATGAGCAGCGCGAGGGGCTTAATAGGCGAATTCCCTGTAGATCGGATCGACACTGTTCTGCCACTCCGTCTCATATAGCGTGAGCAATTCCTCGGCCGCAGCGTAACCGCGTTCCGCGATTACCCGCAAGGTGGCGAGGAACCCGGCCTCGTCGTCGCCGCTTTTATCCAGGATGGCGCGCCGCCTGAGACCTGTTTCCGCGATGTCGAGCACCTGCAGCGCGATATCCTGCATAGTACCGCCGCGAAATTTCGTCCGCAGCCCGTGTCTCGGCACCTCGGCGCGCAGATACGTATGTTCCTCCAGCGTCCAGTCCCTGGCGAGATCCCACGCGGCGGACTGGCAGTCGGCGTCGTAGAGAAGGCCGACCCACAGCGCAGGCAGCGCGCACAGCCGGCGCCACGGCCCGCCGTCGGCGCCCCGCATTTCAAGGAATTTTTTCAGGCGCACTTCCGGGAAGATGGTCGTCAGATGATCCGACCAGTCGCTCATCGTCGGCGTCTCGCCGGGCCGGCCGGGCAGCTTACCGTCGAGAAAATCGCGGAACGACTGTCCGGAAACATCGACATATTCTCCGTCGCGGTAGACGAAGTACATCGGCACGTCGAGCGCGTATTCGACGTAGCGTTCGAAACCCATGCCGTCTTCGAACACGAACGGCAGGATGCCGCAGCGGTCGGGGTCGGTGTCTTCCCACAGATGGCTGCGATAGGACTGGTAGCCGCTGGGCGCGCCCTCGACGAAGGGCGAATTGGCGAACAGCGCCGTCGCCACCGGTTGCAGCGCCAGCGACGCGCGGAATTTTTCGACCATGTCGGATTCGGATTCGAAATCGAGATTGACCTGCACCGTGCAGGATCGAAGCATCATGTCGAGGCCGAGACTCCCCTTCTTGGGCATGTAGTCGCGCATGATCTTGTAGCGCCCCTTGGGCATCCACGAGATATCCTCGCGCTTCCATTTGGGAATGAAGCCGGTCCCGAGCAGTCCGACGCCGAGCTCGCCCGCGATTTCCTTCACCTGCGCCAGATGGGTGTGCACCTCGTCGCAGGTCTGGTGGATGTTCTCAAGCGGTGCGCCGGACAGTTCCAGCTGCCCGCCGGGCTCGAGCGAGATATTGCAGTCGTTCATCGTCAGCGCGATGGGATTGCCGTGTTCCATCACCGGCTCCCAGCCGAACCGCATCAGACCTTCGAGGAATTTACCGATGCCCCAGTCGCCCTCGTAGGGAACGGGTTCGAGGGTATCGAGCTTGAAGACAAATTTTTCGTGCTCCGTACCGATCCGCCAGGCATCGCGCGGTTTGTTGCCCTGTTCGAGATGCTCGACCAGCTGCCGGTAATCGGTAATCGGTTCGGATTTGCCTGCGGGTGGTGCGGCCATACGCGTTCGTCCGTTTCTTATTCCAAGCGCCGACCAGTGACGTGTTGTGAATATCCGTAAACGCGCGCGGCCCCCGCCGCATGCGTTCGCGCCTTATTCGGACCAGTCGCCAAGATGGTTTTGCCAGCACACCAGCACCGCCGCCACCGCCGTATCCGCCCGGAGAATTCGCGGCCCCAGACGAACGGGCGTAACAAAAGGCAGTTTGGCGAGTCCGTCAAGTTCGGAATGGCTGAAGCCGCCTTCCGGACCTGTCATTACGGCCCAGGCGCCCCCCGGACTGATCGCCGAAAGAGCGTCCGGGATGGGCGTCGCCGCGCCCGCTTCCGCGCACAGGATGATCCGGCGCGCCGGGTCCCAGTCTTCCAGCAATTCCGCCAGCGGCACGGGTTCGTTAACGATCGGCACGTTGAGGCGCGTGGACTGCTCCGCCGCCTCGACGGCGTTCGACCGCAGGCGCGCGGTGTTCGTCCGCGTTACGTCTGTATGCTCGGTCAGCACAGGACATATGCGTCCAACGCCAAGCTCGGTCGACATGCGCGCGATGTTGTTCATCGGCGTCGCCTTCACCGGCGCGAACAGCAGCCAGACGTCGGGCGGCACCCGCTGCGACCGCAGATGCTGTTCGACGATCATGATGCAGCGTGACTTGCCCTCATAGGCGATGCGGGCAAGCCACTCGCCGTGACGGCCGTTGAACAGCACGACCATATCGCCGTCCTTCCGGCGCATCACCCTGCGCAGATAATTGTGCTGGTCTGGCGTCGCGGGGACGGCGTGATCGTCTTCAAGATCGTATTCGACGAACAGGCGGACGCCTGTGCGGGTGTCGGTGTTGGCCGGGTGCGGGTTCTGGATCATGGCGCGAATATTGGCATAGATGGAGCGAATCCATGGACAGGTTTTAACGGCGACACGACGATCTGCCGGCGTGTCGGCCTGTGCTATATATCGGTTTATGAACACGCCGTCTCCCAGCGACATTCCGCGCGGCGGGTGGGTCGACCGTCTGATGCCGCGCCGGGTGCACCCGTTCATCCGGCTGTCCCGCTTCGACCGGCCGATCGGCACCTGGCTGCTGCTGTTCCCGTGCTGGTGGGCCATCGCCATGGCATCCGTCGACAGCGCGAACTGGCACCTTTTCGTGCTGTTCGGAATCGGTGCGTTGCTGATGCGGGGCGGCGGCTGCACGTGGAACGACATCCTCGACCGCAAATTCGACGCGCAGGTCGCCCGCACCCGCGACCGCCCGCTGCCGGCCGGCGAAGTCACGGTGCCTCAGGCGTTTGCGTGGTTCGTTGTCCAGCTCGCGGTCAGCGCCGCCATTCTGTTTTCGTTCAATTCCTTCGCCATCTGGACCGGGATCGCGTCGCTGTCGCTGGTTGCTCTGTATCCGCTGGCCAAGCGGGTAACGTTCTGGCCGCAATTCGTGCTCGGCCTCGCCTTCAACTGGGGGGCGCTTCTGGGCTGGGCGGCGGTCGCGGCGGACCTGCCCTGGCCGGCCTTCGTCCTGTATGCCGGCGGCATCTTCTGGACGCTGGGTTACGACACGATCTACGCCCACCAGGACCGGCCGGACGATCCCGCTGCGGGCGTCAAGTCGTCGGCCCGCGCACTTGGCCTGCTGGCGTCGAAACCATGGCTGGTCGCGTTCTATCTGGCGGCCGCCGTCCTGTTCGGCGTTGCCGGATACGGCGCCGGACTGGGGTGGATATTCTGGGTCGGCCTCGCGGCGGGGACGGCGCAGTTGATCTGGCAGGTCGCCGATGTCGATCTCGACGCACCGAAGGACTGCCTCGCCAAGTTCAAATCGAACCGGCTGTTCGGCTGGTTGCTATTGACAGGGATCGTTGGCGGTCACCTGACCTGAGGCTCCACCGTCAGCAGATACCTCACGTCCCTTTCTTTGGTGCGTGTCCGCCCTGCCGCGCCAGCAGATCCGACGGGATACCGGTCTTTCGCGACCGGACGGCTTCTGTGTCGGCGCTGTCATAGGCGTTCCGCGGCGCTTCGCGGCCGGTGATCGTCACCCGCTGCATGTATCGCTTTTTCGGGAAATAGTCGTGGACCGCATAGTGCTGGGTCGACCGGTTGTCCCAGAACGCCAGCGTGTTGTTTTCCCAATGATGGCGGTACTGATATTCCGGCACCTTGGCGAGATCGTACAGCTGGTTCAGCAACTGCCGGCTTTCGGTCTCGTCCATTCCCTTGATCTTGACGGTGAACTGCGGATTCACGAACAGGATTTTCTTCCCCGTGACGGGATGTTCGGCGACCACCGGGTGCAGTGGCGGCGGATAGTCGCGCTCGTATCCGCGCAGCTTTTCGCGCCCTTCCTCGGTCTCTCCGAACAATGCCGTGAACACGGTGAAATCGTGATACGCCTCGAGTCCGGACAGAAAATGCTGCATCCGGTCGCTCAGCCCCTCGAACGCCGCCGTCATGGAAACGAACATCGTGTCGCCGCCGAATTTCGGCACGTCCAGCGCATGCAGCATGGTGCCGATCGGCGGCACCTTTCTGAACGTCTCGTCGGAATGCCAGGTATCGGTGCCCCAGGGCGGCGTGTCGGCATCGTTGCGAAACAGGATCAGCGCCGGGTTTTCCGCATCGTTGGGCGAAAACGGATGCACGCTGAGCGGCCCGAATTTTTCGCCGAACGCCATCAGCTGATCGCCGGTCAACGGCTGGCCGCGAAACACCAGGACTTCATGTTCCGCCAGCGCGATCTCCAGCGCCGCCGCGTCGCCGTCACTGACGCCGCCGGCGATGTTCAGGCCGGTGACCTCCGCGCCGAGATGGCTGTTGATCCATTCGACGGAAAAACCCGGTTGAGTGACCTGTGTTTCGAGAGCGGTGTTCATGTCGAAACCTTCCGATGGGCGTATATAACTGGTTGCGACCGAACGTTACCGGGTCTTGGAGGATTCTTCCATTCGTTGGAACCCGCCTGAGTATAAAACTGCCCATCGCGCCGCGGCTATCGACCGTCGGGGATATTAATCGTCGGGGTCGAGCATCTCCGCAAAGGCGTCCATTTCCGTTGTCACGCTGCTGACGGCCTTTTCTTCCATTTCGCGATAGCGCTGCAGCGCCTCGCGCCCGAATTCCGTCACCTGCGCCCCGCCGCCGCCGCGCCCGCCGGTCGCGGCCTCGACGACCGGTTCGCGGAACGCGCCGTTCATGGTTTCGACCAGCGTCCACGCCCGGCGATAGGACATACCCATTTCGCGCGCCGCGGCCGAGATCGATCCCGTCTCCCCGATCAGGCCGAGCAGTTCGGCCTTGCCGGGACCCATGGCGATTTCCCTGCCGAGCAGGATGCGCAGACGCGGCGCTGGAACAGGCGGGTTCATGTATCCAGTTCACCACCGGAAAGACGCGCCAGCAAGGCCTCTGCCTCGGCGAGATCCTCCGGCCGGTTTATGTTGAAGAACGGATCGTACGCATCGGTTGGAAATTCGACACGCGCCTGCGCGTACCGGTCGGTCCAGTCGTCGACTTTTCGCAGACCTTCCCGTTCCACCGCATCGCGCAGATCGGCGGCCAGACGCACCGGCCAAAGCGCGAAGACCGGGTGATGCCGCCCGCCCGACGCGGCACAGGCCATAGCGGCGCCTTCCGCCTCGACTGCCAGTTTCAGTCGCGCCACGAGATCGGCCGGCACGAACGGCGCGTCGCAGGCGAAGCTGGCGACCCACCGGCATTCCGGCGCTGATTTCGCGGCCCATTCCAGCCCGGTCAGCACCCCTGCCAGCGGTCCGGCATGGCCGTCGACGACATCGGCGGCAACCGGCAGGCGATACCCGGCGAACAGGCCTTGGTCGCTATTGGTGTTGAGAACCATCGGTCCCACCTGCGGCCGCGCAGCGTCTATCAGATGTTGGAGCAGGGTTTTTCCGCCCAGCGTCATCAGGCACTTGTCGCCGCCGCCCATTCGGCGCGACTGACCGCCCGCCAGAAGAACGCCGCAGATGTCGGTGTCAGGCGGCATGACCGGTCGGCATCTCCAGGGTCATGGCTTCGTCGCCGAGCAGGTTGGACAGAAGGTCCCGGTCGGCGGCATCGAGCGCGCCGAAATCGTTCTCCCAGCGGTCGGGAACGTCGTCCGGCATCCCGCCGGGCGCGGCAACCGCGTTCTCGACATCGGCGATGCGGTGCGCGATCCGCCTTTGCAGGAGACCTTCGGCGAGATTGAGATGTTCGGTATGGAAATAGTCGTCGCACAATGCATAGAAAAAACGTACCCGCTGCACGTCTGCCGCCGCCAGCGACGAGACCGGGTCGAGATCGCCATACGCCTCCAATCGGGCGGCGGCATCGCCGGAAAACACGACGCTGCCCGCCGCATCGCGCAGCGGCGCGGCCAGCGCCAGCATCGACGACAAATGCTGATCGAACCGCGCCAGCAAGGACACAGACTGCCCCGCATAGGCGACGATTCGCCCGCCATCATACGATTTGATGCGCAGATAGACCCCCGCCTGGCACAGATTTTCGAAAATCAGCGGATCGTCGGGGATGCGTCCGGCGCCCACCGGCCCCTGCCAGTCGAGCGAAACGCTCACGTGTCGGCCGATGCCGCTTTGCGTTGCAGCCGGGCCGGTTCGTCGGCAACCGCGTCCGGGTCCACGTCGTAGACAATGCGATCCTGTCCCGAGAGCGCGATGAAACGCTTGCCCCGGGCGCGGCCGATCAGGGTCAGCCCCGCCTGCCGGGCCAGTTCGACGCCCCAGGCGGTAAAGCCGGACCGCGATATCAGGACCGGTATCTGCATCTGAACCGTCTTGATGACCATTTCGCTGGTCAGCCGTCCGGTCGTGTAGAACATCTTGCCGGCGACCGGGATGTCGTTGAGGTACATATAGCCCGCGATCTTGTCGACGGCGTTGTGGCGCCCGACGTCTTCCATGTAGATCAGCGGCCGGTCGCCTTCGCACAGCACACAGCCATGGATGGCGCCAGCTTCGAGATACAGGCTCGGCGTCGTATTGATCGCGGCCGTCAGCGCGTAAAGCCACGACGTCTTCACCCGCGCGTCCGGGTCGAGCACCGTATCCTCGAAAGTTTCCATGATGTCGCCGAACACGGTGCCCAGCGCACAGCCCGATGTCCGCGTCTGCTTGGCCAGTTTCTCCTCGAAATCGGTTTCGCGCTCGGTACGGACGACCACCGCCTCGGCCAAGTCGTCGAACTCGATGCCGGTGACGACGTCGTCGGGCCGCAGCATGTTCTGGTTGATCAGATACCCGACCGCCAGGCACTCCGGGTAGTCGCCCACCGTCATCAGCGTGACGATTTCCCGGCTATTGAGAAACAGGGAAACGGGCCGCTCGACGGGTACGGAGGTTTCCACGATGTTTCCATCCTGATCCGTTCCCGCGACACGCTCGGTCAGTCGCGGATCTGCCGGATCCGGGCGAACCAGAAAGTCGTTTTTGTCAGTCATCGGCGAAGTATGATCCGGTTCGGGACTCTGCACAATGTAGTTGAATCCGTTGGGTTTATGCGGTTGAGTTGAAGCGTCCCGAGGATTAACAGTCTGCACCCTCTCGAATATTCTATTAGAAGCAACGTGTTCAAGATTTGCCGGTCGACAAGATTGATGAATTTATGGTAGGCGTGGAACGCCTCTGGGTGCGGGCGTTTTCGTCAACGCAATTCCAACGCACTAACCAAAGCAGTGCAAGGCAATTAGAATACATCTTGGTATTTACGCCCCCTATATAAATCATTTCGATGTACTTAATGCTAAAATCTGTCTGTATATTGTGATTTATCGAGAGCTGAAAATATGTTTCTCGATGACATGTAACGAAAAGAGATTGAGAAATGGCTAATCCGACACCATCATATTTTGGCTTAACCGGTGATGACCTTATTGATGGAGTTTCCAATGGTTATTATTGGTCGCTCGATAGTGCTCGGTCATTGGATTTTGCCTTAGCTGACGGATTTTCGGTGAGTACTGGTTAAGCCCATCAGATGTTAAATATTCACTTGAGCTCGCATTAAATACATTTGGTATATACACAGATATCAAATTTAATTATGTTGGTTATTTTGACCACCCATACGCTGCATATGAGTCTGGGAGTGAAATTACTCTTTCTTTATCCGGTTTGAGGGTACCATTTTTTACTAGCACCAGTACGTGGGGTCGATCGGTATTCCCAGATTCTTACTACGATTCATGGGATACCTATTATCCTGGCGCAACTGGAGACCTATTTTTAAATATCGATAGTCAACTAACACTCTTCCGTCATATTCGCCTGGTAGTGCTGGTTGGTTTTACTCATTCATGAGCTTGGCCACTCCTAGGTTTAAAACACCCTCACGATTCGGTGGAACGGGCCGTCAACCTTTTCAGAATTAGGTCTGGGTTCATTAGACATTGATTGGGCAACGATCATGTCTTACGGCGATGACTATAACTGGAATCTCACTGCGTATGATCCAGCTACACCAATGATCCTTGATGTTGTGGCGCTGCAGCATATCTACGGTAAAAACACTTCCACTCATGCAGGGAAATAGTAGTCATGACTTAACGTCATTCTTAGGCAATTACGTGACGTTATGGGACGCCTCAGGTACAGACACGGTCGATATTAGTAATTCAAGTGAAGGCTGGGAAATAGTCCTGCCTGAGTGTTGAATTATCAGAGCTCGTTGATACAAAAGCTGGCTATGCAACCACAATGGCAAGCCTGAACTTGTCGTCTCCACCACGTTAGTGTGGTTGGGTGACTTGAAAACGCCATTGGCTCCACACTTTAACGATAATCTTTATGCAGGGATCAGTTCAACAACACACTGAAGAGGCAACAACAGGAATGACATTCTTCAGGGTGAGAATGGCAACGACACGCTCTACAGTGGCAACAACGACGACAAGCTCTACGGTGGCTCGGGTAACGACCGTCTCTACATGGATGCTGGCAATGACACACTAGATGGTGGCTCAGGCACAGACTGGCTGTATGTGACAGGCAGCACGGACTCAGTTGTTAACCTTGCAAAGACAAGGCAAAACACTGGTTATGGCACAGACATCATCAAGAATATTGAGCATGCCTCAGGTGGTTCTGGAGTTGATAAGTTTTTCGGTACTGGTGGGAGCAACACACTAATTGGCAACGACGGGAATGACATTCTTCAGGGAAAGAATGGCAACGACAAGCTCTACGGTGGCTCGGGTAACGACCGTCTCTACATGGATGCTGGCAATGACATACTAGATGGTGGCTCAGGCACAGACTGGCTGTATGTGACAGGCAGCACAGACTCAGTTGTTAACCTTGCAAAGACAAGTCAAAACACTGGTTATGGCACAGACATCATCAAGAATATTGAGCATGCCTCAGGTGGTTCTGGAGTTGATAAGTTTTTCGGTACTGGTGGGAGCAACACACTAATTGGCAACGACGGGAATGACATTCTTCAGGGAAAGAATGGCAACGACAAGCTCTACGGTGGCAACAACGACGACAAGCTCTACGGTGGCAACAACTCTACGGTGGCTCGGGTAACGACCGTCTCTACATGGATGCTGGCAATGACATACTAGATGGTGGCTCAGGCACAGACTGGCTGTATGTGACAGGCAGCACAGACTCAGTTGTTAACCTTGCAAAGACAAGTCAAAACACTGGTTATGGCACAGACATCATCAAGAATATTGAGCATGCCTCAGGTGGTTCTGGAGTTGATAAGTTTTCGGTACTGGTGGGAGCAACACGCTAATTGGCAAAGACGGTAATGACATTCTTCAGGAAAGAATGGCAACGACAAGCTCTACGGTGGCAACAACGACGACAAAGCTCTACGGTGGTTCTGAACAAGCTCTACGGTGGCTCGGGTAACGACCGTCTCTACATGGATGCTGGCAATGACATACTAGATGGTGGCTCAGGCACAGACTGGCTGTATGTGACAGGCAGCACGGACTCAGTTGTTAACCTTGCAAAGACAAGTCAAAACACTGGTTATGGCACAGACATCATCAAGAATATTGAGCATGCCTCAGGTGGTTCTGGAGTTGATAAGTTTTTCGGTACTGGTGGGAGCAACACACTAATTGGCAAAGACGGGAATGACATTCTTCAGGGAAAGAATGGCAACGACAAGCTCTACGGTGGCAACAACGACGACAAGCTCTACGGTGGCAACAACGACGACAAGCTCTACGGTGGCTCGTAACGACATCCTCTACATGGATGCTGGCAATGACACGCTAGATGGTGGCTCAGGCACAGACTGGCTGTATGTGACTGGCAGCACGAACTCTTTTGTTAACCTTGCAAAGACAACGGGTCAAAACACTGGTTATGGCACAGACATCATCAAGAATATTGAGCAATGCCTCAGGTGGTTCTGGAGTTGATAAGTTTTTCGGTACTGGTGGGAGCAACACACTAATTGGCAAAGACGGGAATGACATTCTTCAGGGTAAGAATGGCAACGACAAGCTCTACGGTGGCAACAACGACGACAAGCTCTACGGTGGCAACAACGACGACAAGCTCTACGGTGGCTCGGGTAACGACCGTCTCTACATGGATGCTGGCAATGACATACTAGATGGTGGCTCAGGCACAGACTGGCTGTATGTGACAGGCAGCACAGACTCAGTTGTTAACCTTGCAAAGACAAGTCAAAACACTGGTTATGGCACAGACATCATCAAGAATATTGAGCATGCCTCAGGTGGTTCTGGAGTTGATAAGTTTTCGGTACTGGTGGGAGCAACACACTGAATTGGCAAAAACGGGAAATGACATTCTTGCGGGTAAGAATGGCAACGACAAGCTCTACGGTGGCAACAACAACGATAAGCTCTACGGTGGCTCGGGTAACGATACGCTGAAGGGCGATGCTGGTGATGATGTTCTTCAGGGTGACGCAGGAAAAGACGTCTTATTCGGTGGTTCGGGTGCAGATAAGTTTGTGTTCATAAAAACATCTGACAGTAGTTCAAATTATTCGAGTGCAGATGTCATTCGTGACTTTACACGAGGTCAGGACAAGATCGATCTTCACTTCATTGATGCGAGCACAAATATTGATGGTAATAATGCGTTCAAATTTAATGGCACTGAATCATTTGGTACGTCCGAGCAGGGCGATATTTATTTCAAGATTTTCAATAACGCTGGTACGACCAATGACTACACAATGGTCTACATTGACACGGACAATGATCTTGACACTGAGATGAGTATTAAGCTGATTGGACTTCATAACCTCGCTGCAAGTGATTTTATTGCATAATATTATCTATTATTAATCAAACAAATGCCAGCTCTTTTGTTAAAAATTGGATATAGTCCATAAGCAATTAAATTTGATATGCCGCCAATTCAAAATAAACAAAGCATCCAGAGTGTTTTAATTAGCTATAAAAGTAGCTTTATTTTTGTTGGCGGCATTAGTGGCATTGTCAACATTTTGATGTTGGTGCCTGCGATATACATGCTTCAAGTTTTTGATCGTGTCGTTGCTAGCAGTAGTATTGAAACACTAATGGTTTTAACTCTTTTGATGGTGTTTCTTCTTTTTTGCAATGGGGATTAGAGTGGGCGCGTTCCCGAATCTTGATTGCCCTGAGCGCCAATTTAGAGAAAAAAACAGCGTTTTCTATGTTTATGCATAGCCAAGAGGAAGCTCAATTAACTAATGGTAGTGTTAATAATGCTCAGCCATTGAAGGACCTAAACGGCGTTAAGCAGTTCTTATCAAGCCATGCAGCCTTCGCATTTTTGATATTCCTTGGACTCAATTTATATCTGGGTTATGTGGCTATTCCATCCATACTTCGGCATGGTAGGTATCCTCAGCGCTATGGTGCTTTTGGCACTAACAGCGCTTAGCGAAGCTCGAACCAATGAATTACTTACCGAGTCGAATAATGCTTCCGGCCAAAGCTGGAATAAACTAATACATCAACTCTCACATCCAGATTCTGTTCATGCCATGGGGATGAAGAAAAACCTTTATTATTTGTGGCAAAAAGAAATCAATATCGCTTATACACTCCAACACATTGCAAGTCTGCGTGCGGGTTCTATTCAGGCTATTACGAAAACATTCCGTTTGACTATCCAATCTCTTGTTTTGGGGTTGGGCGCTTATCTAGCTATTCATCAAGAGATCAGTCCAGGAGTAATGAATGCGGGATCTATTCTACTGGGACGTGCTTTAGCTCCGATTGATCAATCCATAGGTGCATGGAAGCAGTTTGTGAATGCTAGGCAACAATTTAAACGTCTGCGTAAACTCGATAACTCAGAAGTGGTTACGGAAAGAATAAAAAACACTCCAAGCCTCTAGGAAAAATAGATCTGCAAGATGTGAACTATTCACCTCAGATGGGTGGCCCTAATTTAATAGAGGCTTTATCACTTCGTGTAGAAGAGGGCTGCGTTGTAGGTATTATTGGACCAAGTGGTGCAGGTAAAACCACCTTAGGAAAACTAATTCTAGGGCTGATAACGCCCAACTCCAGGCGTTGTTCGTATAGATGGAGAAGATGTAAAAAACTGGGATAGTGAAGAATTGGGTCCGTACTTGGGGTATCTATCTCAAGAGATGAGTTTCTACCAAGGGACCGTAGCACAAAATATTGCTAGGTTCGGTGAGATGAATTCTGAAATGGTCATTGATACTGCGAAAGCCTCAGGTGTGCAAAGAGTTGATTCAATCACTTCCGCAGGGGTACGACACGCCATTAGGGACCAAATGGTATTAATCTCTCCGGTGGCCAAAAGCAACGCATTGGGTTGGCTAGAGCTATGTATGGAAAGCCTGCTGTAATTGTCCTAGATGAACCTAATGCTAACACTGATAATGAAGGTGAGGTGGCATTAATAAATGCCATCAAAAACGCTAAAAAAGAGCCGGGATTACGATATTTCTAATTTCTCATATGCCTTCAGTGATACAGCACGTAGATAAGATACTGATCATGAAAAATGGAAAATTAGCCCAATGGGGCGATGCCGAACAAATACTTGCGCGTATGGCCTCAGCGGATTCACATTAATTTTTGATTTATGCCGCTATTTAATAACAAAGTCCTGATTGAATTTGTTTGCCCAAGGATATGTTGATTTTGAATTAAGCACAAATCGATTTAAATACATTTCTAGCGCTATAGTATTTATACTGCTTGGTGGGTTCATTTTTTGGTCTTTAACAGCTCAGATAAATGGAGCTGTTATTGCTTCAGGTAAGTTGATTACTCATATTCCAAACCAAATTATTCAACATCCTAATGGTGGTTCTCTAGTTAGACTGATGGTTCGTGAAGGGGATTATGTTGAAAAAGATCAACCTCTTGTAGAGTTAGATAAGCGACTTTTCCTATCGCAACGTGAAATTTTGTACTCTCAAATTGCTGCCATGGAGGCTAAATCAGCTAGGTTGTTAGCAGAGCAGAAATTGAATCCAATCTTGAGCCAAACAGACTCGTTATTACCTCCTGATTATTCATCAACCAATATTCTCTCAGAACAGTCTCTTTTAGATGAAAGACGTAAAAATTACTTTCAAGAAATTGCTCTGTATGACGCTCAAAAAAATCAACTCACAAACAATTAAAGGGAAGATTGAGGGTCGTTGAGTCAAAAAATACTGTATTATCTTCAATTGACCAAGAAATAAGTGAATTAAAACCATTGGTATCTAAACAGTTAGTAAGTCGTAAACGTTTGAGGGAGTTGGAGCGCTATAAAAGTGAAGTTCTTTCGGATATTGCTGGAGTCAGAGGCATTAGCAAATGAAGCGAGGGAGAAAATAACGGGTACGGATTTGCAAATTACTTTCTTTTATGCAAAAGAGACTTGAAAAAGTGATTTCTGAGCGTAATGAGGTGGAAACAAGTCTTAATGAGCTTGAAGAGAAGTATTGATTGTCAATAATCAAATAAATGACACAATTATAAAGGCGCCCCACCCTGGTTATGTGATGGGGATTACAAGAAAAGCTATTGGCGAGGTTATCACTCCCCTGCGTCCGATATTATGACTTAATACCTAAAGCAACGTCATTTTTAATCGAGCTCAAATCCCTTCATTTGAAATTGATCGAATTGGTGTCAATGATGAGGCTGAAATCCGTTTTACAAGCGTAAAGGCAGGTAAAACCCCCACTCGTATGGGCGTTGTCAGTTATATTTCAGCTGATGGTCAATCAGATCCTCAAACCGGATTTAACTATTATTTAGCTAGATTACACTTTATTGATTTACCAAATAATTTATCAAACGACATTAAGCTTCTTGCCGGCATGCCAGTAGTGGTCGCGGTTCAAACAGGCGAAAGAACTTTTTGAATATTGCGCCGTCGCCCGAAGTCCTGTTTCCGAAAAGCCTGCTCAACCGGATGCCGCCGATGTACATCGCGGACCGGCAGGGAAGATTCACCCTGATAAGTCCGGAATTCGAACAGTTTCTGAAACACGGTTTTGGCGTCGAGCGCAACGCAAGCGGCGATATCGACGCGCCGGAAGAACTGCTCGGCGTGTTCCGCCATCTCGAAAAAGGCGTGAACGAAATCAAGCTTCGCCAGACCGTTAACACCGGGACCGAGGTCCGGCATTACCGTTCTTTCCACGTCCGCACGGTGGAAGACGGGATCGATACCGGCTACGCCGGTATCTATACCGATGTGACCCTCGAAGCCGAGGCGGTGATCGAGGCGGCGCGGACCGAATCCCGCTTTCAGGACATCATCCGGTCGGCGTCCGACTGGGTGTGGGAAACCGACGTCGATCTGAACCTGACATACGTTTCCACGCGCATTTCCGAAACCCTGGAAACGCCGCCGGGATCTCTGATTGGCCGCAATATCTTCTCGCTGGGCGTGTTCGAGGATTCGAGCGACGAGCTGCGCGGCAAACCCGACCTGATGGAGACACGGTCGTCTTTCCGCGGGCGCATTTTTCTGATCGCCGATAATCGCAACCGTGTGCGCCGCATATCGCTCAGCGGCGTGCCGATCCACGACGACGCGACGGGCGAATTCGCCGGCTATCGCGGCACCGGCTCGGATGTGACCAACGAACACGATGCCATCCAGAGCGCCCGGCGTTCGCAACGCGAACTGGAAAGCAGCCTTCAGGAACTGCGCGACCGCAACGTTCAGCTGGACTTTGCGCTGGACGAAGCGCGCATGGCGGTTACCGCGAAAACCGAATTCCTCGGCAAGATGAGCCACGAGCTCCGCACGCCTCTCAATGCCATTATCGGGTTTTCTGAAATTTCCGAACGCAAGATGTTCGGTGAGCTGGACGAACACTACCTCAGCTATTTCCGCGATATCAAAGGCGCCGCCTATCATCTGCTGCACATCATCAACGATATTCTCGACGCGGTTCATCTGGAATCGCGCAGTTTGAAGCTGTACCCGCAGACAATCGATATCGCTTCCCTGTTATCGCAGGCGCGGAGCTACATCGCGGTGCGCGCGGAAGCGACCCATATTGATATCGGTGCGGTCACGTGTCCGGCGGGCATCATGGCGGAAGCCGACCCCGACAGGACGCGCCAGATTCTGGTCAATCTGCTGAACAACGCGGTGAAGTTCACCGAACAGGGCGGCAGCGTCGGCATCGACGTAAAAATGGAACGGGGCGAATTCGTCGACATCACCGTGTGGGATACCGGCGTGGGCATTCCTCAGAATCAGCAGGACAGCATTTTCGAGAGTTTCCACCAGGTGGGCGCCGGGGTCATGACGACGCCGCGCGAAGGCACCGGCCTGGGCCTGACAATTTCGCGCCAGCTGGCACGCATGATGGGCGGCGACGTGTTCGTCGACAGCGCGCCGGGACAGGGATCGCGTTTTACTCTCCGGCTGCTCAACGCCCGGTCTTCCTGAAAATTCGCAGCACTGGCGGCAAGCGGTCGCCGCCTTTCCTTTCGCCCCGAAAGCGTTATATTCACTCGTGAATAACGCGTTCGGCGACAACGCTGGCACGGGACGCCCAAACGGATGAACACAGACCTGAAAACTGCGGAAAAACCGCTGATAGACCCTTACGACCGGCATGTCAGCTATTTGCGGGTGTCGGTGACGGACCGCTGTGATTTTCGCTGCGTATACTGCATGGCGGAGAACATGACCTTTCTGCCGAAGGCTGACGTGCTGAGCCTGGAAGAACTCGACCGGCTGTGCAGTGCCTTCGTGACGCGCGGGGTCCGGAAACTTCGGATTTCCGGCGGCGAACCGCTGGTACGGCGGGACATCATGTGGCTGTTCGACCGCCTCGGCCGGCATCTCGATACCGGCGCGCTGGAAGAGCTGACCCTGACCACGAACGCCAGCCAGCTGGAACGCCACGCCACCGGCCTTTACGACGCGGGCGTCCGGCGCATCAACGTGTCGATCGACACGCTGGACCCGGACAAATTCGAAAAAATCACCCGCTGGGGCAAGCTGGATAAAGTTCTGGGCGGAGTCGACGCCGCCGTCGACGCAGGGCACCGCATCAAGATCAACGCTGTAGCGCTTAAAGGCGTCAACGACGACGAAATCCACGATATGGTGGCCTGGTGCGGCGAGCGCGGGTTCGACCTGACCTTTATAGAGGTGATGCCCCTGGGCGAGATCGGCGGCGATATGCGGCTCGACCAGTACTGGCCGTTGTCGATGGTGCGGGCAGAACTGAAAAAGCGCTGGACGCTGACCGACATCCCGGACAGCACCGGCGGGCCTGCGCGCTACGTCCGCGTGGAGGAAACCGGCGGACGCATCGGTTTCATCACCCCGATGACGCACAATTTCTGCGAAGACTGCAACCGGGTGCGGCTTACCTGTACCGGCACGCTGTTCATGTGTCTTGGCCAGGAGGATGCCGCCGACCTGCGGGCGCCGCTGCGTACCGGCGACGACGATCTGCTGATGTCTGCCATCGACGACGCCATCGCCCGCAAGCCAAAGGGGCATGATTTCATCATCGACCGGCGCCGCGCGGCCCCCGCCGTATCCAGGCATATGAGCGTCACCGGCGGGTGATATACTCTCCGGATTGCCGCTGACGGAGATCCGCCATGAATGCCCCCGACGGAAAACCAGACGGAATATCCGGCGGCACCGCCCCGGCCGGCGCGAATTCGCTGAGCCGCCGCGACGCCGATGCGGTTTTCCATCCTTACACCAACGCCATTGCCAACCGGGAAGACGGCCCGCTGGTCGTCACCCGGGGCGATGGCGTCTATGTCTGGGACGAAGACGGCGAGAAATACCTCGAAGGGATGTCGGGGCTGTGGTGTGCGTCGCTCGGCTTCGGCGAGGATCGCCTGGCGGAGGCTGCCGCCCGGCAGATGCGCGAACTGCCTTTCTATCATGGCTTCAGCCAGAAAAGTCACCCGCCGCAGATCGAACTTGCCGAACGCCTGCTGGCGCTGGCGCCGGTACCGATGGCGAAAGTCTTTTTCTGCAACTCCGGATCGGAAGCCGCCGACACGGCGGTGAAAATGATCTGGTACCTCAACAATGCGCTGGGCCGGCCGCAGAAGAAGAAAATCATCAGCCGCTTCAAGGCGTATCACGGCGTGACGATCGCGGCGGCCAGCATCACCGGCGTGCCCGTCAATCATGCCGCCTTCGACCTGCCATTGGACGGGTTCCTGCACACCGACATGCCGCATTTCTACCGCTACGGCGAAGACGGCGAGACCGAGGAAGGCTTCGCGACCCGCTGCGCGGATAACCTGAACCGGCTGATCGAAGAGGAAGGGCCGGACACCGTCGCCGCATTTTTCGCGGAACCCGTCATGGGCGCGGGCGGCGTCATCGTACCGCCGGCGACCTATTTCGAGAAAATCCAGGCGGTACTGAAGAAGCACGACGTCCTGTTCGTCGCCGACGAGGTGATCTGCGGGTTCGGGCGCACCGGCGAGATGTGGGGCAGCCAGACCCTCGGTCTCAAGCCGGATATCCTGACCTGCGCCAAGGCGCTGACCTCCGGATACCTGCCCATTTCCGCGGTGATGGTAAACGACCGCGTGTTCGACGCCATCGCGCCGAAGACCGCGGAGGTCGGCGTTTTTGGCCACGGATTCACTTATTCCGGACACCCGGTCCCGGCCGCAGTTGCCGTGGAGACGCTGAAGATCTACGAAGAAATTGACCTTATCGGCCGCGTGAAGGAACGCAGCGGAACGTTCCTAGCGCGCCTGTATGGCTTTGCCGATCATCCGCTGATAGGCGAAACCATGGGGCTGGGGCTGGTCGGCGCGGTGGAAATCGTCGCCGACAAGGACACGAAAACGCCGTTCGACCCTGCGGCGGCCGTCGGCCCCTGGCTGGTCGGCCGGGCGCAGAAAAGGGGGCTGATCCTCCGTGCTATGGGCGACCGGGTAGCGTTCTCGCCGCCCCCGGTGATTTCGGACTCGGAGGTCAACGACATGTTCGACAGGTTTGCCGATGCGCTCGCGGAAACGGCCGACGCGGCCGCCACAGGGGTTTTCGCCGGAAATTGATCCCGATTCCGCTCCAAACCCGCGACATTTCGGCTCAATACGCGATATTGGGGATGATCCTCGCCGTTCGCGTGTTTGCATTCGGGCCGTCCTTTACTATTGTTTAACCATCTCAGGTGAATTTTCGTTAACGAAATCGGGTTGCCGATCCAAGTCCTGCAGAGAGGGCCGTCTATGAACTACGAACAGTTTTTTTCCGACCGGATTTCCGACCTGAAAGGCGAGGGTCGCTATCGGGTTTTTGCCGATCTGGAACGGCAGGTCGGAGACTTTCCGAAGGCGACGAGCCATACCGCCAACGGAATCGAAGAGGTGACCGTGTGGTGCTCGAACGACTATCTCGGTATGGGACAGAACGAGATCGTTTGCGCCGCCATGAAAGAAGCAATCGACAAGGTCGGCGCGGGCGCCGGCGGCACGCGCAACATTTCAGGCACGACCCATTATCACGTACTGCTGGAAGAAGAACTCGCCGATCTCCACGGCACGGAAGCGGCGCTTGTCTTCACGTCCGGTTATGTCGCGAACGAGGCGGCGCTGTCGACCATCGGCGCCCAGATTCCCGACTGCGTACTGGTCTCGGACGCCGACAACCACGCCTCGATGATCGCCGGCATCCGCCACAGCATGACCGAAAAAGTCGTTTTCGCGCATAACGATCTCGACGACCTGGAGGCCAAGCTGGAGGCGATCGACATCGAGCGGCCCAAGGTGATCGTGTTCGAATCCGTCTATTCCATGGACGGCGACATCTCGCCGATCAACGCCATTTGCGATCTCGCCGACAAGTACAACGCCATGACCTATCTCGACGAAGTGCACGCGGTCGGCATGTACGGGCCGCGCGGCGCCGGCGTCGCGGAACGCGACGGCGCGATGGACCGGGTTACCGTGATCCAGGGCACGCTGGCCAAGGCTTTCGGCGTCATCGGCGGTTATATCGCGGGGTCCGCCGCGATGATCGACTTCGTCCGCTCCTACGCGTCGGGTTTCATCTTCACCACTGCCCTGCCGCCGGCCGTTGCCGCCGGGGCGCTGGCGAGCGTCCGTCATCTCAAGACCAGCAGCGTCGAACGCGAACAGCAGCAGGAACGGGCGGCCACGCTAAAACGGTTGCTGCGCGAGGCCGATCTGCCGGTTATGGAATCGGAATCGCATATCGTGCCGGTACTGGTCGGCGACCCGGTTCTGTGCAAACAGGTGACCGACGAACTGATGGACCGGCATCACATCTACGTGCAGCCGATTAACTATCCGACCGTGCCGAAAGGCACGGAACGGCTGCGTTTGACGCCCGGCCCGCTGCATTCCGACGACGATATGGCCCATTTGGTTAACTCTTTGCAGGAAATATGGGCTCGCCTTGCAATCCGGGCCGCCGCATAATACGTAACTGAAAAGCGTGGGTTGCACGCTTTGCGTATGAAAGGGCACGGATATGTTCAGCGACAATTCGCTGCTGCCGAAAGAGACCGTCAGACTGGCCGCCCTCGGCATCCTGTCCGAAGCGCCCATGGTTTATGCCGATCTCGCCAATGCGGTGCGCCAGTTCGTAGGCCGCATCGTCGGCCCGTCGCTTGAACTGACGGGACCGTCCATCGAACTGCTGCGCTACGAAGGCCTGGTGCATGCCAATGGCGACGATTCCAACGCCGTCCTGACACTGACCGACGAAGGCCGCGAGGAGCTGCTGACCCTGCTCAAGGCCACGGTGCGGCCGCCGCTGACCGATATGTCCAAACTGGTCATCGCCCTGAAGATGCGTTTTCTGCCGCTGCTCGACGCCGGCGAACGCCGCGACCAGGTCGATCTGCTCATCGACGCCTGCGAGCTGGAACTCGCCCGGCTGAGCGATATGCACGACCCCGGGGCGGACGAACACTTCTTCCAGGACTGGCTGGCCCACGACATCGATCTGGTCGAAAACCGGCTGACCTGGCTTCGGGCGCTGCGCGACCGGGTCTGATTTTCTGCCGCAATGCATCCCAAAGGCGCCATCGACACTGTCATCGACCCCCGGGTCACCGATCTCGGCGACTTCGAGGTCCGGCGCGTCCTGCCCTTCGCGAAACGCCGCGAGGTCGGCCCCTTCGTCTTCTTCGATCACATGGGCCCCGTGGTCTTTGGCCCCGGCAAGGGCGTCAGCGTGCGCCCGCACCCGCATATCGGGCTGGCGACCGTCACCTATCTGTTCGACGGCGCCATCCTGCACCGCGACAGCCTGGGCACCGAACAATCCATCGAGCCCGGCGCCGTCAACTGGATGGTGGCGGGCAGGGGCGTCGTCCATTCCGAACGCACGGCGGACCACGATCTCGGTCGCGAGGTGCCGATGGAAGGCATCCAGACCTGGATCGGGCTGCCCGCCGGAGACGAGGAAACCGAACCGCGTTTCGACCACGTGCCGGCAGACGCGCTGCCGGACTTCGAGCGGGGCGGCGTGCAGTACCGCCTGATCGTCGGCTCGGCATTCGGCCACAACGTCGCCGAGGTCAGGACGTTCTCTCCCATTTTCTATCTCCACGGCGAAGCCCCGCAGGGCGCGGCCATCGACCTGCCGGACGACCACGCCGAGCGCGCGATCTATGTCGTAACCGGCGAGCTTTCTGTCGACGGTGAAACCATTGCCCCCAACCGGATGGCCGTCTTTGCCGAGGGCGCCGCACCGGATATCCGCGCCACGGCCGCGACCCGTTTCATGCAGCTCGGCGGCGCGCCGCTGGCAGGCAGTCGCACCATCTGGTGGAACTTCGTATCCAGCGACAAGGACCGCCTCGAAGCGGCCAAGCTCCGCTGGAAAGACGGCGGTTTTCCCGTCGTGCCCGGCGACGAGGAAGAATTCATCCCGCTGCCGGACGACTGATCCGACCCGCGGTCAGAGCAGGTGCTGGCCGCCGGTCACGAAAATCTCCGTCCCCGTGACATAGCCGAAATCGGGGCTGCACAGCTGGAACACAGTGCCGGCGACTTCCGCCGCCGTTCCCATCCGGTTGAGCGGAATTCGCGGGATCAGGGATTCGTATTCCGGCCCGATCATCTCGGTCTCGATCTCGCCGGGCGCCACGGCATTGACCCGCACGTCCAGCTCGGCGAACTCGACCGCCAGTTCGCGGGTCAGCGACGACAGCGCCGCCTTTGACACCGAATACGCGGACCCCGCGAACGGGTGCGCCTGATGACCGGCGATCGAGGTGATGTTGACCACAGCCCCCTGCCCCCGGTGAAGCGCGGCGGCGAAGCCGCGGCACAGTTTCAGCGGCACGAAGAAATTCAGCTCGAACACCTCGCGCCAGGCCTCCTCGTCGCCGTTCAGACAGCCCAGGCGTTCCTTGTAGGGCGTCTTGGGCGACACGGCGGCGTTGTTCACCAGGGCCGCCAGCCCGCCCTTGCCGAGATAGTCGTTGGCCTCGGCGATAAACGCCGCCAGATCGCCGGCATCCCCCAGATCGGTCGGAATGTGGTGCGCCCAGTTGGGATCGTACTGACACGCCTCCGGCACGTCGTCGCGCGAACAGGTGATGATCCGCCAGCCGGCCTCGCTGAACCGCCGCACCGTGGCATGACCGATGCCCCGGCTTGCGCCGGTCAGGATCAGAGTGCGGGGCTCGTCGGTCATCCGGGGCCGTCGTCTGTTCCGCTATTTCGCCAGCAGCGCCGGGACGGTCGTGTGGTTCAGGATGTGCCGCGTCCGCCCGCCCAGCACCATCTGGCGCAGCCTGCTTTGCGAATAGGCGCCCTTGACCAGCATGTCGGCGCCGACTTCGGTCGCCTGCTTCAGAAACGCGGCCCCCAGGTCGCCATGATGCGCGTCGAACTCGTGGATCTCCGCCGACACGCCGTGCCAGATCAGCCGGCCGACCAGATCCGACGGTTCCAGCGGCAGGGGCTGCGACAGCTTCGGCGCCAGGATCGTCACCTTCTCGGCTTCGACCAGCGCCTGGATCGACACCGCGATCGTGCGGGCCGCTTCGGGGCTGGCCTCCCAGGCGATGGCGATGTGCCCGCCGGTATCCGACGGCGCCACCGGCGGCGCGACCAGGATGGGCCGGCCGGTATCGTGCAGCGCAGCCTCCAGCGTGATCGGCGACGGCAACGGCGCATCCGCCATCGGACGCCCGACGACGATCAGGTCGTAAAGCCGGCCCTGCAGCGCCACGACCTCGTCCTCGCGCCCTGATTCTTCCCGCCACGATACGGTCACGCCGGCATCGGGCGACGGTGTGTCGGACACCTTCAGACTGTGTTCCGCGCAAAAGGCGTCGAACATCTGTTTCGTCTGGACGGCCCGTTCGGCGCCTTCGCGCTCCGTCACGTCCATGATTTCCTCGATCATGGAGCCGTCCATGCCCTCGCCCGTATACGGCACGAGGCCGCGCGGATCGGCGCGGACGTGCAGCACCTCCAGATGCGATTGCCAGCGTTTCGCGACCAGCAGCGCGGTGTCCAGCGTCGACCTGCTCGCTTCCGGCGAACTGACGGGAACCAGTATTGTCTTGAAACTCATTCTTTCCTCCCGGGCGGCGTCGGCGCGTCGGATGCCCGCCTTGTCGGACCGCCAGTTGTTGTGAAGCCGAGAATGCGGGGTTTTGGCCGCGGCTTCAAGCTTCGTTTGCGACCGGCCCGCCGATTGATCGAAATCTGCGCGCTCTGCGCGCCGTTAAAACCCTCGGTTCAACCCCATGCACCCGAACATCGGGGACGCGTTTTCCAGAACCCTTAAAACAACCCCATGCACAGGACGCTCCGGCGCATGGTATTCCGGGAAGCGTTAGCTTTCGTTTGCTGTCAAAGCGCCAGCGAATACGCCCGCGCGAAATCATGCAGCCTGCCGCCGAGTACCGCGCCCGGAACCTCCTTTCCAGGTCCAGATCGCCATCCGAAAACACGGTATCACGAAAAAGAACAATTTGCGAACATCTGGGCCGGGTTTTGTGAAAGAAAAAACCCGGCCCTCCCGTCATTCCCGCGCAGGCGGGAGCCCGCCGCCGGCGCGGGGATGAAAGGGGAGTGGAGTGACCGGCCCCCTACGGAAAGATCCGCCCCGTCTCCCAGGCGCCGCCGTCCGCCCGCGTATACACGACCCGTTCATGCAGGCGGAACGGCTTATCCTGCCAAAACTCCATTTCGCGGGGAACGATGCGATAGCCGGTCCAGTGCGGCGGGCGCGGCACCTTGCCGGTGCCGAACCTGGCGGCGAATTTCGCGACGCGCTTTTCCAGCTCGAACCGGCCGTCGAGCGGTCGCGACTGGTCCGACGCCCAGGCGCCGATCTGGCTGCCCCGTGCGCGGGACGCGAAATAGGCATCGGCCTCGGCATCGTCGACGCGCATCGCCGCACCGACAACGCGAACCTGGCGGCGCAGGGATTTCCAGTGAAACACCAGCGCCGCCTGCCCGGTGGCATCCAGCTCGACGCCCTTACGGCTTTCGGTATTGGTATAGAAAACGAAGCCCCGCTCGTCTGCGCCTTTCAGCAGCACCATCCGCGCGGAGGGGATGCCGTCCGTATCGACGGTCGCCAGCGTCATGGCGGTCGGATCGTTCGGTTCCGTGTCGTGCGCTTCTTCCAGCCAGGACTGAAAAAGCTCTATCGGATCGTTTTCGTCGGCGCGTGCCATGGTCTCGTCCTGAAAGTTACGCAGATTGAGTTCCGCTCGCCCCACCTTGCCACATTTCGGCCAAAATTGACCGGCACCCTTGCAAAGCGTCCGGCAGACTCCCCATCTTCAGGGGAGAGATATACATGGCCGTTGAATACCGGCTGACATCGTCCGGCGCAATCCGTAGAAGTAAATGGGGTTGCATCGAAAGAAAGGGAAGGGCGTTACCATGATGAATACGAAGATACTTGCACCCGTCGCCATCGTCGCGGCTTTGGCAGTCGCCGGCTGCGAAGGCCACGGACCCAAGGAAACCGGCGGTACGTTGATCGGCGCCGCCGTCGGCGGGCTGGTCGGCGCGCAGTTCGGGAGCGGCACCGGAAAAATCATCGCCACGACACTCGGCGTGCTGGCCGGCGCCTGGGCCGGCAATGCAACCGGCAAAGCACTGGATGACGCCGACAAGAAACAGATGCAAAGCACCGCGCAGACCTCGCTGGAGAACAATCAGACGGGGCAGACCGCAAGCTGGTCCAACCCCGACAGCGGCAACCGAGGCACGGTGACGCCGACCAAGACCTATCAGACGGCCGCCGGACAGAACTGCCGCGAATACCGGCAGACCGTGACGGTCGACGGCAAAACCGAGGAAGCCTGGGGCACCGCTTGCCGTCAGCCGGACGGCACCTGGGTAATCCGGAACTGATCGGGGTCCTTTTCCGCAGAATCGCGCCTGCCCGCTCGTCCTTCGGGCCGAAACGCCCGGTTTCCGAGGCTTCGGCGAAATTGACCGACCGGGCCGATTGTGTAGGATGCAATCTGCGGGTCTCGCCCTGTCTGCGGGATCCGCGTACTGAAATTGAGAGGTTGGGATGTCGGACGCGGGTGCCCTGATGCACGGAAAACGCGGTTTGGTCATGGGGGTCGCGAACGACCGCTCCATCGCCTGGGGTATCAGCAAGGCACTGGCGGAGCACGGCGCCGATCTCGCCTTCACCTACCAGGGCGAGGCGCTGGAAAAGCGCGTCCGGCCGCTGGCCGATTCGCTCGGCTCGCAGTTGGTCCTGCCCTGCGACGTCACCGACACGGCCAGCGTCGATACGGTCTTCGCCACGCTTGAAAAGGAATGGGGCGGGCTCGATTTCGTGGTCCACGCCATCGCCTATTCCGACAAGGACGAGCTGAAGGGCCGCTACGTCGATACGTCGCCGGAAAACTTCGCCAAGACGATGAATATCTCGTGCTATTCGTTCACCGCGATCTGCCAGCGCGCCGCACCGATGATGAAGGACGGCGGCAGCCTGCTGACCCTGACCTATGCCGGCGCCGAGCGCGTGATGCCGCATTACAACGTGATGGGAGTCGCCAAGGCGGCGCTGGAGGCGAGCGTTAAATACCTGGCCGTCGATCTGGGGCGCGACAACATCCGCGTGAACGCGATCTCGGCGGGTCCGATCAAGACGCTGGCGGCATCCGGTATCGGCGATTTCCGCTATATCCTGAAATGGAACGAATACAATTCGCCGCTGAAAAGGAATGTCACCATCGAAGAAGTCGGCGGCGCCGGTCTGTACCTGCTGTCGGACCTGTCGACCGGCGTGACCGGCGAAACGCATCATGTCGATTCCGGCTATCACGTCGTCGGCATGAAGGCGGCCGACGCGCCCGATATATCCACGGTCTGATGATGATCTGCCTATGCAGTTGTCGCACCGGCCCACTCCCCCTCCCGGCCACCCATAAGGATCATCCCGTGGGTGGCCGGGAGGGGGAGCGGGCTGGCGCCGCCACGCGTGGAACAAGCGGGCCCACCCAATGACCGATAACAGCTTCGGGCATCTGTTCCGCGTCACCACGTGGGGCGAAAGCCACGGCCCGGCCATCGGCTGCGTGCTGGACGGCGTGCCGCCCGGGCTGAAGCTGGGCGAAGCCGACATCCAGACATGGCTGGACAAGCGCAAGCCGGGCTCGTCCCGCTTCGTGACCCAGCGCAAGGAACCTGACACGGTCGAAATCATGTCGGGCGTGTTCGAGGGCAAGACCACCGGCACCGCGCTCAGCCTGATGATCCGCAACCAGGATGCGCGATCGAAGGATTACAGCAACATCAAGGACAAGTTCCGCCCCGGCCATGCGGATTACACCTATTGGAAAAAATACGGCATCCGCGACTATCGCGGCGGCGGCCGGTCGTCGGCGCGGGAAACCGCCTGCCGGGTGGCGGCGGGCGCGGTGGCGCGGAAAATCCTGGGTAGCGGGATCAGGATCCGCGGCGCCATGGTGCAGATGGGCGAGATGGAAATCGACCGCGACAGGTGGCGTTGGGCCAATGTAGCAAAGAACCCGTTCTGGTGTCCGGACGCGGCGGCCGCAAAAGAATGGGAAACCTATCTCGACGCCGTGCGCAAGCAGGGCTCGTCCGTCGGCGCGGTGATCGAAGTCGTGGCCTCCGGCGTGCCGGCCGGTCTCGGCGCGCCGATTTACGGCAAGCTCGACGCGGACCTCGCCGCCGCGATGATGAGCATCAACGCGGTCAAGGGCGTGGAAATCGGCGCCGGTTTCGGCGCCGCCGCGCTGTCGGGCGAAGACAATGCCGACGAAATGCGGATGAAAAGCAAGGACGTCGAATTCCAGTCCAATGCCGCGGGCGGCGTGCTGGGCGGCATCTCCACCGGGCAGGATGTGGTCGTCCGCTTCGCGGTCAAGCCGACCAGTTCGATCCTGACGCCGCGCAAAACCGTCACCCGCCAGGGCAGGAATACCGAGATCGCGACCAAAGGCCGGCACGACCCCTGCGTCGGCATCCGCGGCGTGCCGGTCGGCGAAGCCATGATGGCCTGCGTGCTGGCCGACCACCTGCTGCGGGACCGGGCGCAGGCGGGATAACGCGGAATCCGGCCGCCAGAAAATTCCAGGAGCTACCTGCTGAGCGGCACGATGCCGATCAGCTTCAGCGCGTGCTGCATCTGCGACAGACCGAGGATCACGGTGCCGGGATCGTAGCTGGCGCAGTTTTTTTCGCCCTCCTTGCTGGATGAAATCGCGTTGGGGTCGGTCACGTTCTCACCGGAAAACTGCAGGACCAGAGAATGGCAGTGTTTCTTTATATCCGACAGATGCACCGTATCGGTCCGGGCGTCTTTGGCGGCGGCGGGGGCGGTCATGCCCAGGGTAGCGGCCAGAGCAGCGGCCAGGATGAAGGGTTTCGACACAGAATTTTCCTCGATAGTTCGACCCGGTTTTAACCGTAGAGTCTTGTCGGGTGTTTAATCGCACGCATATCTAGAACATTTTCGCCTCAGGCGGAATCCCGTCCGGCTCGAAACTGAGCGGCAAGTTCTACATGGTGCGACCACAGGAACTGGTCGAACGGCTGCACCGGTCCGATCCCGTATCCGCCGTCGATCAGAACCCGGGCATCGCGGGCAAAGGTGGCCGGATTGCAGGATACGTATACAACCAGGGGGACACGGGCTGCGGCCAGCTGTTCGATCTGAGGCGCGGCACCGGCGCGCGGCGGGTCGAGGATCACCGCGTCGAAGCGCTTCAGCTCGGCGGCACGCAGCGGCTGGCGCACCAGATCGCGCGTCTCCACCGTGACGCCGCGGTGACCGCCCGCGGCCAGAATGGCGGCGGTTTGTGCCGGCACCGCCTCTACCGCATGAACGGATTTCCCCGACGCGGCGACCGGCAGCGCAAAGGCCCCGCATCCGGCGTAGAGATCGGCGACCGCCGCGCAGTCCGCAACCGCGTCCATCGCGTAATTCCGCAGCGCGGCCTCCCCCGCGGCGGTCGGTTGCACAAAACTGTCGGGCGGGATCGATACCGCCGCATCGCCGAAGCGAACGACGGAGTCGGCGGCGACCAGGATCGGTTCCGGCGCGTCGTCGCCGTCGGACCAGGAAAGCCGGCAGATGCCGGCATCCGCACAGATCTGCGGCGCATCCAGCCTGAGATCGAGATCCGGTTCGCCCTTGGCGAACACCACGACATCCAGCCCGGCCTCGGTGTCGGTGACGGCGACTTCGCCCTGCTTGCCGAACCGGTTAAGAAAGCCCCGCAAGGCGGGCAGAAATTGGGCAATCCCGGGGGTCGCGACGGGGCAGTCGGCGAGATCGACAATACGATCCGATTGCCCTTCCCGGAACCCGGTCACGACGCCCTGCTGAATATCGCGAAAGGCCATCCGGACCCGACGCCGGGTGCCCGGCGGCACGCTGACGGGCGGCAACACCTCCGCGTCCACCCCTGCCCGGCTTAACGCCGTCTCCACAAGGCCGCGTTTCCAGTCCAGATACAGCTGGGCGTTCATATGCTGGGCGACGCAGCCGCCGCAGGCGCCGAAATGAGGGCAAACGGGCGATATCCGGTCGGACGACGGTTCGACGATTTGCCGCGTGAAGGCGCGCAAACCGTCGCCGCGCGATTTGGTCCTGCCAATGCGCGCCAACTCCCCCGGCAGGGCGTCGGGGACGAAAACCGGACCGTCCGGCGTCTTCGCGATGCCGTCGCCGCGCGCGCCGATGCTGTCGATGCGGATGTCCATCAGCCGTCGAACCGGGCGGCGATCAGGAATTCGACGTTGCCCTGCGCGCCCCTGACCGGGCTTTCCTCGATCCCCAGTACGGTCCACCCGGGCAGGCCGGAGAGCCAGTTTTCCGTGTTGTCGCACACCGCGCGGTGCAGCGCCGGATCGCGCACGATGCCCCCGTCACCGACCTCGGCTTTGGCGACCTCGAACTGCGGCTTGATCAGCGCGATCAGATGCGCGCCGGGGGCGGCGAAGCCCATGGGCACGCGGAGCACGGATTGCAGCCGGGTGAAGCTGGCGTCGCACACGATGACGCCGACCGGCGCGGGGACATGCTCCGTCGTCAGATGCCGCGCGTTCTGCCGTTCGAGAACCGTGACCCGCGCGTCCTGGCGCAGTTTCCAGTGCAATTGCCCGTAGCCGACATCCACTGCGTAGACATGCGTTGCGCCATGGGCGAGCAGCACGTCCGTGAAACCGCCGGTGGACGACCCCACATCGATGGCCGTCGTGCCGGTCACGTCGATACCGAAACGGTCGAGCGCATGATCGAGTTTCAGACCGCCGCGCGACACCCAGGGGTGATCGGCGCCACGGACTTCGATGGGGATTTCCGCCGACACGGGCGTGCCCGGCTTGTCGATCCGCCGGTCGCCGGAAAACACCTTGCCCGACAGGATCAGGGCCTGCGCCTGCCTGGCGTCCTCCGCCAGCCCGCGTTCGACGAGCAGGTCATCGGGCCGCGCGCGCCTGGCCGTGGGTCAGGCCCTCCCGCCGGCAGATGTCGATGCGGCGTCCACGCCCAGCGCGGCCATGGCGGTCGCGACGATATCGGTATTGGCGAGACCGGCGATTTCGATCTGCCGGCGCGGCGAATCCTGGTCGAGAAAAACATCCGGCATGACCATCGGGCGGAACTTCAGACCTGCATCGAACACGCCGTCCATGGCGAGAAACTGGGCCACCTGCGAGCCGAACCCGCCGACGGAACCTTCTTCGATGGTGACCAGAACTTCGTGTTCCGCCGCCAGACGTTTGACAAGGTCTTCGTCCAGCGGTTTGGCGAAACGCGCGTCGGCGACCGTGGTGGACAATCCGTGCACGGTCAGCTCCTCGGCAGCGTCGAGACAGTCCTGCAGCCGCGTGCCGTAGGACAGCAGCGCGATCTTGGTGCCTTCGCGCAGAATGCGGCCCTTGCCGATGGGCAGTATTTCGCCGCGTTCCGGCATATCGACGCCGACGCCTTCACCGCGCGGATAACGGAACGCGCAGGGCGCCTGGTCGATATCGGCGGCGGTGGCCACCATATGAACCAGCTCCGCCTCGTCAGACGGGGCCATGACGATCATGTTCGGCAGACAGGCCAGATAGGCGATATCGTAGGCGCCGCAATGGGTCTGGCCGTCGGCGCCGACATAGCCGGCGCGGTCCATGGCGAACCTGACGGGCAGGTTCTGCAGCGCGACGTCATGCACGATCTGGTCGAAGGCGCGCTGCAGGAACGTCGAATAGATCGTCGCGAACGGCTTCATGCCGTCGGCCGCCAGTCCGGCGGCGAACGTCACCGCATGCTGTTCGGCGAGACCGACGTCGAAGGTGCGGTCGGGAAATTCCTTTTCGAATAAATCGATACCGGTGCCCGACGGCATCGCCGCCGTGATGGCGACGATCTTGTCGTCGTCACGGGCTTCCCTGATCAGGCTTTCGGCATAGACCTTGGTGTAGCTGGGCGCGTTCGCCTTGCCCTTGTCGAGCGCGCCGGTGACCACGTTGAACTTGCCGACGCCGTGATACTTGTCCGCCGACTGCTCGGCCGGATCGTATCCCTTGCCCTTCTGCGTCACCACGTGGATCAGCACCGGCCCTTCCGCCTTGTCGTCGCGGACGTTTTTGAGGACCGGGATCAGATGCTCCATATTGTGGCCGTCGATGGGGCCGACGTAATAGAAACCGAGCTCCTCGAACAGGGTGCCGCCGGTCAGCATGCCGCGCGCGTATTCCTCGGCGCGCTTGGCCGCTTTTTTCATCGGGCGCGGAAATTTTTCCGACATGTGCAAACCGATATCGCGCAGCGACCGGTAGGATTTCGACGAGATCAGGCGGGACAGATAGGCCGACAGCGCGCCGACGGGCGGCGCGATCGACATGTCGTTGTCGTTCAGGATGACGATCAGCTTGTTGTCCATCGCGCCGGCATTGTTCAGCGCTTCGTAGGCCATGCCGCCGGTCATCGCACCGTCGCCGATGACGGCGATGGCGCGGTTGCCGGTTTCCTGAAGATCGCTGCCGACGGCAAAACCGAGTGCCGCCGAGATCGACGTGGACGCGTGCGCCGCGCCGAACGGATCGTATTCGCTTTCCGTCCGCTTGGTGAACCCGGAGAGACCGCCGCCCTGGCGCAGTGTGCGAATGCGGTCGCGCCTGCCGGTAAGTATCTTGTGCGGATAGACCTGATGGCCAACATCCCAGACGATCTTGTCGTCCGGCGTGTCGAACAGGTAATGCAGCGCGACCGTGAGTTCGACCACGCCGAGACCGGCGCCGAGATGACCGCCTGTCACCGACACGGCGTCGATGGTCTCCGCCCGTAATTCGTCCGCGATCTGCTGCAGCTGATCGGGGTTGAATTTCTTCAGGTCGCTGGGAGAGTTAATCTGATCGAGAAGCGGCGTCTGCGGCGCCATTAGGTTCCCCTGAGTCTGTTTAGTTCCTGTGCACCGGGCGGATATCCCGGTTCAGTTCTTTCTGGCCAGCACGAATTGCGCCGCCGAGCGCAACTCGTCCGCCCGCGCGCCGAACGTATCCAGACGCGACAGGGCGCGATCCGTCACCTGACGGGCCTCGCGCCGCGCGCCATCGACGCCGAGCGCTGACACGAACGTCGCCTTCCCGGCTTCGGCATCCTTGCCAACCTTCTTGCCGACATCGTCCTCATCGCCTTCGACGTCAAGTAAATCGTCGGTAATCTGGAACGCGAGGCCTAGCTCAAAACCGAATGTTTCCAGCGTCTTAACGGCATCGGCCCCGGCCGATCCCAGCATCCCGCCGGCGGCGGTCGAAAACGCGATAAGCGCGCCGGTCTTCATGGTCTCCAGCCGGGCGATCAGATCGGCATCGACATCCGCATGTTCGCTCTCCAGATCGATCACCTGGCCGCCGACCATCCCGGCGCCGCCGGACCGCATTGCCAGCGCCGTGACCAGATCGCTGCGGACCTGGGGATCCTCATGCGTTTCCGCCCCGGCGAGCACCTCGAAAGACAGCGTCAGCAGCGCATCGCCCGCGAGGATCGCGGTCGCTTCGTCGAAGGCCTTGTGACAGGACGGCCGGCCGCGCCGCATGTCATCGTCGTCCATGGCCGGCAGATCATCATGGATCAGCGAATAGGTATGGACCATCTCGACCGCAGCACCTGCCCGCAGATACTGCGCTTCCGGGACGCCGAACATCAGCGCCGAGGTACGCACCAGATACGGCCGCAAAAACTTGCCGTTCGCTAGAGCGGCGTAGCGCATTGCCTCGAACAGCCTGGCTTCGGGCCCGGCGGGGTGCGGCAGCAGCCTGTCCAGCGACGCCGTCATGACGGCGCCGAATTCGGCGAGCGCCTCCTTCACGGGCGTGATGGATATGACGTCATTCAATGTTCCCGGGCTCCACGGCAGCCTCTCCATCGGCGCCAAGCGAAATTTTCTCCACCTTGGCCTGCGCTTCTTTCAGCTTTTTCTCGCAATGGGCCTTGAGCTTCGCGCCGCGCTCATAGGCGCCGATCGCCTCTTCGAGCCTGCCCTTGCCGCCTTCGAGCGTGCGCACGATTTCCTCGAGTTCCTCGAGCGCGTCCTCGAACGACATCTTGGCCACATCCGCCGGTTTGCCACCGTCAGCCATAGTTCACCCCTGCTTATCCGCATAAAGAGTAGGATTGCGAAGGGCTTAGGGCAACCCGTCGCCCGAATCAACCGCGCGCGATCAGCCGGTCAAAGCCGACACGTGGGCCTGGACGCTGTTGCCCAGCGCTTCGAGGTCGTAGCCGCCTTCGAGCGTCGACACCAGCCGGCCGCCGGCGTATTCGCCGGCAATATCCTTCAGCCGCGCGGTCGCCCATTCGAAATCCTCTTCCTCGAACCGCAGGGAAGCCAGCGGGTCGCGGGCATGCGCGTCGAACCCGGCGGAGATAAAGACGATATCGGGATCGAACGCGCGGACTGCGGGCAGGATGCGATCTTCCATGGCCGCCCTAAACTCCGCCCCGCCCGAATTGGCGTCCAGCGGCGCATTGAACACATTGCCGACGCAGGTTTCGGCGGTTGCGCCCGTACCCGGATAATGCGGGTACTGATGCGACGACGCGAACAGCGTGTCGGGATCGTCCTCGAACGCTGCCTGGGTCCCGTTGCCGTGATGAACGTCGAAATCGACGATCGCGACCCGCTGCAGACCATGCGCGGCGCGGGCATGCAGCGCGCCGATGGCGACGTTGTTGAACAGGCAGAATCCCATGCCGCGACCCGGTTCGGCGTGATGCCCCGGCGGGCGAACGGCACAGAATGCGTTGTCGGCCTCGCCGCCCGCCACGGCATCGACCGCCGCGATGATCGCCCCCGCGGCATGCAGCGCGGCGTCGCCGGTGCCGGGCGACAGCACGGTGTCTGCATCCAGCCGCGCATAGCCGTCTTCCGGGATGTTGTCGAGGACGAGATCGACATAGCCGCCGTCATGCAGGCGCTTGAGCTGGTCCGCGGTCGCCCGCGGCGCGTCGTGCCGGACAAGCGCCGCCCACGAATCGCCGGCCAGCGCCTCGTTGACCGCCTCGATGCGGGCGATACGCTCCGGATGGCCGGGACCGGTATCGTGCCGGAGCGAGCTGGCGTGGGTATAAAGCGCTGTGGTCATGGTGAAATCCTCCCCCAGCAGGGTACTATACCGCGTGACGTCTGACACGCGTTCGCCGTTGTGCTAGGAAATTCCAATGACCGAGACATCCGATAAATACGCCGTCCCCGCCTCCAATTCCGGCTGCGCCCTGGAATACGACGACCTCCGCGACTGGCTTGCCGCCGTGGAAGCCAAAGGCGACCTGAAAACCGTCACCGGCGCCAACTGGCACACCGATATCGGCCAGGTGGTCGAGGTGATGTGCCATGACGAAGGTACGCCGTCGGTGCTGTTCGACGACGTCGAGGGCTGCCCGCCGGGGTTCCGCATCCTGATCAACTGGTTCACCGGCACGCGCAAGAACCTGACGCTGGGCTTTCCGGAAAGTTTCAACAAGCTGGAACTGTCGCGCGGCTACAGCGACCACACCAAGAACATGAAACCGGTGCCGCACGAAATCGTCGATGACGGCCCGGTATTCGAAAACGTGCTGGAAGGCGACGACATCGACGTCACCAAGTTCCCGGCGCCGCTGTGGAACCCGGATGACGGCGGGCGCTATATCGGCACCGGCTGCTTCAACATCACACGCGACCCGGACACAGGCTGGATCAACTGCGGCACCTACCGCGTGATGATCCACGACGAAAAGCGCGTCGGACTATACATCTCGCCCGGCAAGCACGGTCGCATCCACCGCGACAAATACATGGCAAAGGGCGAACCGATGCCGGTCTGCATCGTCGTCGGCACCGACCCGCTGTCGTTCCTGACCTCGTCGACCGAGGTACCGGAAGGCATGAGCGAACTCGACATGATGGGCGCCTATCGCGGCAAGCCGATCCAGTGCGTGACGGGCAAGCACACGGGCCTGCCTTTCCCGGCCAATTCCGAGGTCGTCATCGAGGGCTTCATCCATCCCGGCAACACGGAGCGCGAAGGCCCGTTCGGCGAATGGCTGGGCTATCAGGGCGGCGCGATGGAGGCCGAACCCTGGGTCGATATTTCCGCGATCTATCACCGCAACGATCCCATCCTGCTGGGCGCGGCGCATATCCGCCTGCCCTACGAATACGCGCGGTATCGCGCGATCAGCCGGTCCGCCGTCCTGAAGGAAAACATGGCCAAGGCCGGCGTGCCGGACGTGACGGAGGTCTGGGCGCACGAAGTCGGCGGCTCTCGCCTGTTCCTGGCGGTCGCGATCAAGCAGCGCTATCCCGGCCACGCGGTCCAGGCCGGCCACATCGCCGCCATGTGCCACGCCGGCGCCTATCTCGGCCGCTTCGTGATCGTGGTCGACGAGGACGTGGACGTCACCAATCTGGAAGAGGTGATCTGGGCGGCCTGCACGCGCTGCGACCCGGCCTCGAACATCAACTTCATCGAAAACGCATGGTCGTCGGCCCTCGACCCCATGATCTCGCCCGAGGACCGCGCAGCCGGCAAGCTCTACAACAGCCGCGCCATCATCGACGCCTGCCGCCCGTTCCACTGGAAAGACGAGTTCCAGAAGGTCAACGCGCCGTCGCCCGAAGCGCGCCGTGAGGCATGGGAACGCTGGGCGCATCTGCGGGAGTGACAGCAACCGGTCGAGGACACTTCTCCCTATCCAGCGAGTCCTTCAACGGCACGGTACAGTTAATCGACAAACTCGCTGAACAATCGAAGCTGCCGAAGATCTTAGTCGTCGGGTTGGACAATTTACACCTGCAACGGGACAACGTCCCGTTCTGGCCAAACTTTATCGATCGATTACAAATTGCCACCCAAAACATCGCCACCGCAGCGGTGGAAGCAAGGTTCGTGGATGCGGCTCGACACATTTGGCGTTTCGGTCTCAGTGAAACCATACGCTTCGATAATGCATTTGGCCCAACGACTATTTTGACCGCAATATCGCGTGCGGTTTCTGGTGATCCAAATTATTTGACCCCTATCGAAGCCCGGACCTATCGTGCCGACGGCAGCCAAAAACCGCCTGCAGGTAAAGGCAAAATCGCTCCAATTTTGCCATCTTCCTCTCATCTCGTGATGGCGCAGTTTGAGCGCAACCTCGAGCGCCTGGGTACCCATGTCGCAGCCGGTCATCGCGTCATAATTATGGAAACACCTATCTATCCGGCGTTTCAACAACAATTGGACGCCGCTCCGACCCGTGCTGTTATCAGCGCACGGCAGCGATGGAACACAGCGTGCAGTAAGTTTGGCTTTTATTGCGTGGATGCGCTGCTGATCCCCGACATTCCTTCAGCGCCCTGGTTCGACAATACACACCCGCCAGAGGCATCTTGGGGCGCGTTTATCGCTTTGGAAATTCAAAAGGCGGCCGAGTAATGCTTTTCAACAGCTACAGTTTTTTATTCTTCTTTCTGCCGACGGTCGTTCTGCTTTTCTTTAGCGTTCGCAATCAATTTTTTCGGCTTTTGACAATCATTACCGCCTCGTTGATTTTCTATGGGTTGTCGGGGATTGAGCACGCTATCGTCCTGTCCGTAGAAATAGCTTGGGTGTATTGGATTACTTCTTCGCCGGCTTTTGTGCGCAACCCATTACGGCTTTTTTTATGCATCGCCCCGGTTTTACTTGCTTTGATACACTACAAATATGTGACGTTTATCGTTGCCGATGTATTGTTACTTAAGCCAAACGATACTGAAGAAGTGTTCGACTTTTTGCGAACGCGGTCTTGCCAGCCGGTATCTCGTTCTTCACCTTTCAGCTTTCCTCATTTGCGATCGACCGGTACCGCGGCCAAGTCCAAGAGGCACCAACACTGATGATATTCGCCGCATATATCAGCTTCTTCCCACAATTGATCGCCGGGCCGATCGTGCGCTATCATGAAATAAAAGAGTCGTTGGGCAATATCGGCGCCTGCCGGTGGGATGTAGCGCGGCTCTCCAAAGGCATTTCTCTGATCTGCTTTGGCTTGGGTTTGAAAGTTCTGCTCGCCGACACCCTGTCAAGCGCGATGACACACCCGTCGCGACGCCCGATAGCTTGTCGCCCGTATCCGCGATCTATGTGATTTTTAGCTACAGTTTCCAAATTTATTTTGATTTTTATGGTTATTCCCTCATTGCGATCGGTCTAGGTACGATTTTCGGCTTCACATTCCCCAGCAACTTCGCAAGACCCTACGAAGCATTGAATATCAGGGACTTTTGGCGCCGTTGGCACATGACACTATCTTATTGGATTCGCGACTACGTTTATGTGCCGATCGGCGGGAATCAGCACTACATCCGCAACATTCTCATTGTGTTTCTGCTCTGCGGCCTTTGGCACGGCGCAGGTTGGACGTTCTTGGCGTGGGGACTCTACCACGGCCACTGGTTGTCGGTTACCATTGGACGGCCGCGTGGTGGGATCGGGATGCCAGCTCTTAGCCCAACGCGGCTTCACCTTCATCTTAGTATCGATGGGATGGAGTTTGTTCTGTTCGATTTCTATGGTGCGTTTGATCTAATGCGAAGCTTGGTCGGCTTTAGCACCGCAGAAATCCCGCCGCCCAGCCCCGAAATGTGGCTGTATTTGGTCGTATCAGCGATCACCTGCTTCGTGGTCAGACCTGAGAATTTGTCAAGCGTTGTATCTCGTGAAGGCACGAAAGTTAGCCTGCTAGTGACGGTTGCCTTCGCTGGTCTAATGGTGCTGGTTATTGTGTTTCTTGATCGTACCCAGGGATTCATCTACTTCCGATTTTAAGTCTGGTTTTCGCTATGAGACGGAACACGTTCCATAAACGTAACCACCGAAAGCGCGGACGTCGGCCATTGCTTAGAAACGGCTGTTTCCCTGTCCTGGGGTAAAAGTCTGCAGTCGGTTGAATTCCGGACGTTCCCCGAATTCCGTATTACGCGGTCGTTCCGAGAGCTACCGATATAACTGTCCGCGGTACTGGCGTTATCTCTCAGCTCCTCTGCGATACGCTGCCACAACTCGCCGCCCGTCGTCGCGCCGGCCGACCGACCCGGCACCCGTCCTCAATTAATACCCGGGCTCTCATCCTGAGGAGCACACGAGCGCGCCTCGAAGGAGCTAGAGGTATATCTTTGTGTGATGGAACATAGAGCAAGAGTCAAAACCCGTATTTTCCTTCGAGCGGCTTCAGCGCGTCGACCACGGCGTTGATCGTGGCCGGCAGCGCGCCGGTGGGGCCGGATTCGCCGCCGCCCTTGGCGCCGATCAGGTTGGACTCCGTGATCGTCGGCGCGCTGACGATATCCATCAGGCAGGTGTCGTCGGCGCGCGGCAGGGCGTAGTCGAGCAGGGAGCCGGATATCAGCTGGCCGTCCGAGTCGTAGGCGATGTCTTCCATCAGCGCCTGGCCGATGCCCTGCACGATGCCGCCATGCATCTGCGCCTTCAGCAGCAGCGGGTTGATCACCGTGCCGACATCGTCGACGCAGACGAAATTGACCATCTCGGTCTCGCCGGTCTCGGGGTCGATTTCCAGTTCGCAGATCTGCACGCCGGTCGGCCAGTTCCAGTATTGCGGCACGAAGGTGCCGATCTCGTTCAGACCGGGTTCGATCTCGGGCGGCAGCTTCGCCGGCTGGAAGGCAGCGGCCGCGACCTCCAGGATGGTCAGGGTGCGGTCGGTGCCGCGCACGGTGAAGACGCCGTCGGCGAAATCGACATCGTCCTCGGCGGCTTCGAACAGATGGGCGGCGATGCGGGTGGCCTTTTCGATGGTCTTGTCGCAGGCCAGCGATATTGCCGAGCCGCCGATCGACATGGACCGCGAATTGAACGTGCCGCGCCCGTAGGTGACGATGTCGGTGTCGCCCTGCACGTAGCGGATCGTCGCGGGATCGAGCCCGAGCCGGTCGCACACGATCTGCTTGAACACGGTTTCGTGGCCCTGGCCGTGGCTGATTGTGCCCATGATCAGGGTCACCGTGCCCGACGGATCGAACCGCACGCTGCCGGATTCCGGAAACGGCGAGGATGTCTTCTTCACCGTGTTCGACATGCCGAGCCCGCGCAGTCTGCCCCGCGCGGCCGCCTCGGCGCGGCGGGTCTCGAACCCCGCGTAATCTATCACGTCCAGCGCTTTTTCCATGTTGCCGGGGAAATCGCCGCAGTCATAGGTGAAGCCAAGCGCGTTGGTCCACGGCATCTGGTCGGGCGTGACGCTGTTTTTCTGGCGGATCTCCGCCGGGTCCATGTTCAGCTCCCGCGCCGCCATGTCGACGATGCGCTCGCCCAGATAGGCGGCTTCCGGCGCGCCGGCGCCACGATAGGGGTTGGTCGGCACCGTGTTGGTGAACACGCCGGTGATCGCCACGTGCACCGCCGGCGTCCGGTAGATGCCAGCCAGCGTGCCGAGATTGTTGGTCGGCGGGCGCGGGCCGCGAATGGCGAGATACGCGCCCATCGCCGCCAGGGTTTTCACCCGCAGGCCGAGGAAATGGCCGTCCCTGTCGAGCGCCAGTTCGACCTCGCTGACATTGTCGCGGCCATGGGTGTCGGACATGAAGCCTTCCGACCGGTCGGAGCGCCATTTGACCGGACGCCCGGTCAGGCGCGAGGCCCACAGCACCAGCAGCAATTCGTTGTAGGTGCCGCCGCGCATCCCGAAGCTGCCGCCGACATCGCCGGGAATGACCCGCACGGCCGTTTCCGGAATGTCGAACACCTGGCGCGCGATCTGAAAACGCAGCGGATGCGGGTTCTGCAGACCCGTATACAGGGTGTAACGGTCCTGGCGCGGATCGTAGTCGCCGAGGCAGCCGCGCGGCTCCATCGCCACCGCCGTCACCCGGTTGTTGATCAGTTTCTGGCGGACAACGTGATCGGCTTTGTCGAACGCCGCCGCCACCGCATCGGCATCGCCCTTTTCCTCGACGAAGGAAATGTTGTCGGCACAGTCCGCCCACACCAGCGGCGCGTCGGGCGCGACCGCGTCTTCCAGATGGGCGACCGCCGGCAGCGGAGCGTAATCCACGACGATCATCTCCGCCGCGTCGCGCGCCTGCGCCGGGGTTTCGGCGACGACGAACGCCACCGGATCGCCGACCATCTTCACCTGATCCGCGACCAGCGCCGGATGATAGGGATGATAGATGGGCGAGCCGTCCGGACGTTTCTTGGTCGCGTCCTCGCAGGGCAGGCTGCCGTAGTTCTCGGCGGCCCAGTCCGCGCCGGTGAGCACGCGGACAACACCGGGCGCAGCCTCGGCGGCGGAAACATCCACCGACAGGATATCGGCCTTCGCATGCGGCGAACGCAGGACATACCCCCACGCCTGACCGCGCAGATTGACGTCGTCGAGGAACTCCCCGCCGCCGGTCAGAAGTCTCGGATCCTCTTCCCGCGGCACCGACTGGCCGACTGCGAACTCACCCATTTTTCCTTGCGCTCCGCGTTCGATTTCGATCGTTCGTCCGCCATTAAACCGGCCAATGCGGGCCTGACACAACAGGCGGACGGGTAAAAGCGGTCAGACCTCCGGCCGTTCCCGCACGAGCGATCTCCCGCGCTCGTATATATCCGCCGGAAACGGCGTCGAGCTGCGCGCGTTGGTGTCGAAATGGACACAGCGCTGGTCGTTGATGGCGCAGACGTCGTCGGTAATGCGGTTGATCATCACGCTCCAGACATGCAGCCATTTTTCGGTGAAGTCGATAAAGCAGGTCTTCACCACGACATGATCGCCCGGCTGGATTTCACGACGGTAGTAATGATGCTCTTCAACCGCCGCCATGCCACAGTCGTTGTCGCGCATGTATTCCGGCGTGATACCCGCAAAGGTGAACATGAAATAGGCGGTTTCGTTGAACGCACGGCTGTAATAGCGCACGTTCGCATGCTGCATGTGATCGATTTCCATCGGGTACAGCATGCCCGAATAGCCGGTTTCGAGATCCGCGAAGCGGTCGATGTTTTTCATGAACTCTCTTTGTCTCTGACTGAAAAGCGGATGTCAGCCCGTTTGCTGCATCCGGCGCGGCTGGCCCATGGCGTCGGCCAGCAGTTCGAACGACCGCACGCGGGCCTGATGGTCCCAGATCGCCGCCGCGACGATCAGCTCGTCGGCGCCGGTCTGCTCGATCAGCGGGGCGAGCTTGGCAGGTATGGTGTCGGGCGATCCATAGAAGGAGCACGCCAGCATCGACGACGCCTGCGCCTTTTCCTGCGGCGACCAGAAATCCTCGATATCGTCGATCGGCTTCGGCAGCTTGCCGCGGGTGCCGCGCACCATGCGGGTTGAATTCTGCTGCGGCGAGGTGAACAGGCGTTTCGCCTCTTCCTCGGTGTCGGCGACGATGGCGTTGCAGCCGACCATCACGTAAGGCTCCGCCAGCTGGTCGGACGGCTCGAACCGTTCGCGATAAATCTCCACCGCCTGCCGCAGCGCCTGCGGCGCGAAGTGAGACGCGAAAGCATAGGGCAGCCCCAGCATGGCGGCGAGCTGCGCGCCGAACAGGCTGGAGCCAAGGATATAGAGCGGCACGTTGGTATCTTCGCCCGGGATCGCATGCAGCCACTGGTTTTCCTGCGGCGGGCCAAGCAGCGCGCGCAGTTCGACCACGTCCTGCGGGAAGCGTTCCGAGGATTCCGGCCCGCGCCGCAGTGCCTGCCACGTGCGCTGGTCGGTGCCAGGCGCACGCCCGAGGCCGAGATCGATGCGCCCCGGGAACAACGTCGCCAGCGTGCCGAACTGTTCGGCGATGACCATCGGCGAATGGTTGGGCAGCATGATGCCGCCGGAGCCGACACGGATCGTGCTGGTGCCGCCGGCGACGTGGCAGATGCAGACGGCCGTCGCCGCGCTGGCGATGCCCGACAGGTTGTGATGTTCCGCCAGCCAGTAGCGGGTATAGCCCGCCGCCTCGGCATGCCGCGCGAGGTCGAGGGCGTTGGCTAGCGCGTCGGCGGGCGTGAAGCCTTCGCCGATATTCGCGAGGTCGAGGACTGAAAGCTGAACCATGACGGCAGTCTAGCGCATGCGGAGGGCCGGGTCAGGGGGGAATCGCCGTTTGCACTGTCCGCACAGGGGCGCGAAATATCGGGCTCGACTTCGGAAGAGAAAGTCATGCCCGACACACCCGCCCATCCCAATTCCACGGAAGCCCGCGACGCGGCCTCCGTCATCCACCCGCTGACCAATCTCCAGTCCCACCTTGAAAAAGGCGCGCTGGTGATCGAGGAAGGCGACGGCGTCTGGGTCACCGACAACCATGGCAACAGGTACATCGAGGGCATGTCGGGGCTGTGGTGCCTGTCGCTGGGTTACGGACAGCAGCGGCTGGTGGATGCCGCCGCCGCGCAGATGGCGAAGCTGCCCTATTATCATCTGACCAATCACAAGAGCCACGGCCCGGTGATCGACCTGGCGGAGAAGCTGCTTGAAATCGCGCCGGTGCCGATGTCCAAGATATGGTTCGCCAATTCGGGGTCGGAAGGCAATGACAGCGCGGCGCGCATCGCCTGGTATTAATGGCATGCGTTGGGCAAACCGGAAAAGCGCAAGATCATCGCGCACCAGCGGGCGTATCACGGCAACACCATCGCCGCCGCCAGCCTGTCGGGGATGTATTACAACCACGCGTCTTTCGGCCTGCCGCTGGACGGTTTCCTGCACGTCACGCCGCCGCATCATTACCGCTACGCCCATCCGGGTGAGGACGAAGAGGCGTTCGCCACCCGCCGGGCGGACGAGCTGGACGCGCTGATCGTCGCCGAGGGCCCGGACACGGTGGCGGCGTTCTTCACCGAACCTGTCATGGGATCGGGCGGCGTGATCGTGCCGCCGCCGACCTATTACGAGAAGGTGCAGGCGGTGCTGAAAAAGCACGACATCCTGCTGGTGTCCGACGAGGTGATTACCGCGTTCGGGCGCACCGGAAACATGTTAGGCACCACCACGATGGGGCTGCGGCCCGACATGCTGGTCTGCGCCAAGGGGCTGTCCGGCGCCTATCTGCCGATATCCGCCCTGATGGTGAACGCGCGCGTGTTCGACGCGATCGCGGCGGAAAGCAACCGCATCGGCGTGTTCGGCCTCAGCTTCACCTATTCGGGCCACCCGGTATCGGCGGCGGTCGCCCGCGAGGCGCTGCGTATTTACGAGGACGAAAGCATCGTCGATCACGTCCGCGATATGGAACCGCACTTCCTGGGGGGGCTGGAGAAACTGCTGGATCATCCGCTGGTCGGCGAGGTGCGCGGCAAAGGCCTGCTGACGGGCGTCGAGCTGGTGAAGGACAGGGACACCGGCGAGGCCTTCGATGCGGCGGACGGGGTCGGCCCCTTCTGCGCCGCCCGCGCCGAACACCACGGGCTGATCCTGCGTGCCATCGGCGACACGATCTCGTTCTGCCCGCCGCTGATCATCGACCGCGCGGAGATTGGGGAAATGATCGCACGGTTCCGCCTTGCGCTGGACGACACGCTGGCGAAGGTACGGGAAAAGGCTTACGAAAGGGCTTGACCCGGCCGGGCCGCCCAGAACCTCAATCGCCCCGTCAGATCAACGACGGCAGGAACGTCACCAGCGGCGGGAAGACGGCCAGCGCCACCATGCCGAGCAGGAACAGTCCGACGAACGGCCACGCCGCGCTGAAAGCTTCGGAAATCGTCACCCTGTCCGCCGCCCCCTGGAAGGCGAATATCACATAGCCGAACGGCGGCGAGATGCCGCCCACCGTGACGTTCAGCAACATGATCAGCCAGAACCAGACCGGGTCGAACCCAAGGGTACCCAGTAGCGGCTGGTAAATGGGGATCACCACCAGCATCAGCGCGATCTGGTCAATGAACATGCAGAGGATAAACGGAATGAGCATCATGACGAACAGCATGAGCATCGGCGACCAGTCGAGAGAGACGATCAGATTGGTCAGCTCCGTTGTCGCCCCGGTAAATGCCAGCAGCTGACTGAACATGCGCGATGACGCCATGATCAGCAGGATCATGCTGGTGATGAAGGCCGACGTCCCCAGCGATTCGATCACCATAGAAAAATTCAGCCGACGGTAATAGGCCGCCGTGATAAGCGATGCCAGCACCCCGGTCGCGGCCGCTTCTGACGGGGTTGCGATACCGAACATGATGAAACCCATGACGGAAAAGATAATCAGGGCGAACGGCAGGCAGCTGGCTACCGCCTTCAGTTTCTCGACGGCGCTGACCCGGGCGACCACCTCGCCACCGTCATCGGGGGCGAGATCCGGGTTCAGTCGGACGCGTATCATCGTGTAGATCAGAAACAGCCCCGCCAGCAGCAGGCCCGGAATGATGCCGCCGATCAGCAGTCCCGCGATCGACGTGTTCGACAGCGTTCCGATGACGATGGCGAGTACGCTGGGCGGGATGATGGGGGCCAGGCTGGCCCCCGCGAGCATCGTGCCGATCGACAGCTTGGTGTCGTATCCGCGGTTGCGCATCGTCGGAAAAAGTGTGCGCGCCAGCATCGCCGCCACTGCCATGCCGGAACCGGACAACGCGCCGAAAACCGTTGAAAGCGAAATCGTCAGGACGTATTGCCGCCCCTTCATCCGCCCCACCAGCTTGTCGACGGCATCGAACAGTATGTCCACCGAGCCGGAACGGAACAAAATTTCCGCCATCAGGACAAACAGGGGAATCGTCGCAAGATCCGCATAATTGGCAGTATCGAATATCGAATTGGCGACCATGCCGAATCCGGCCGGGCCGAGAAAGATCGCGACACCGGCCAGATTGATCACAAGGAACGCAACGAAGAGCGGTGCGCCGGTCAGAAACGCCGCCAGCAGCAGCAGGAGCGCGGTAATAAGCGTGGCTTCCCATCCCATGGCTCAGCTCTCCCCGAATCCGCCGAGGGCGCCCGCCTGCGCCGGATCAATCTTGCGCCAGTCCAGCAGGCGCAGGAAATGGAGCGTGGAACTGGCGAACCCGAACGGAAGAAACCAGGAAATCAGATATTTCGGCACCGGCTCCACCGCCATGATGTGAACGTCGTTCGCCCACTGGCGCACCGTTTCGCCCCCGGTTATCCAGGCCGCCAGCGCGCAGGCAACGGCGCCCATCAGATACGTGAACCAGACGGCGGGTCTCACAGCGCGGGGCGGGAGCACATCGAAAATCAGTGCCACGGCAACGTGGCCTCTCTTCCAGGTCACATAGGGCATCATCATGAAAGTACCGGCGCAGAGCGAATACGAGACCGCTTCGCTGGCCCACCATTGCGGGGCGTTGAAGAAGTATCGTCCGAACACCTCGATGATGTAGGCGCCGAAGATGATAGCCAGCGCCAGGCAGCCAACGTAGTATCCTGCGGTAGTCAACCTGTCGTGCCAGCGCGTGGCCGTCGAGAATACATTCATGGGGATGCCAACGACTGTTTGAGGGGTCGATCGGGTAATCGGGCCGCGGCGACCGGTTGCCGCGGCCCGTACTCAGGCGTTAGCAGACAGTCAGGGGGAAATACCCGCCTTCACTGCCAGTTCACGCATCTTCTTGGCGTCATCGCCACAGCACTTTTCGCCAAGCGCCCACAGGCTGTCGGAAAATGCTTTTTTCATGGCCGCAACCTTGTCAGCGGGCACCTGCGTGATTTTGACTCCAAGTTCTGCGAGCTTCGCATCTTCTTCGGCCTGCAGCTTGTCGCCGATCCACGGCATCTGGAGTTCCGTCATCTCACCGGCAGCAAGCAAAATACCCTGCTCTTCCGCGTTGAGTTTTTTCCAGCTGTTCATATTGATCAGGATCGGCAGGGTCGACGTGCCGAAGGTCGGACGCACCTTGTACTTGGCGACCTCGAAATGCTTCATGCTCAGCATTCCCGCCGCCGGCCAGGCAGCGCCGTCCACGACGCCCTTTTCAAGAGCGGAATAGACCTGCGAGCCGGGCATCACGACCGGTTCGCCGCCAAAAAGCTTGATTACGCCATGATAGGTCTGGGTACCGCGGATCTTGCGGCCGTCCCAGTTGCCGTCCTTGATCGGCTGTTTCAGGAAGACGTGGTAGCCCGCCGTGCTACTCGGCGAGATCGCCAACAGTTTCAGCTGATGGGTGTTCTGGTAAAACTTGTCTAGATGATCCCAGACGCCCGAAGCACGCTTGCCCATTGGGTCAGCACTCATCGCATCGGCGATTGCGGCCAGCCCCTTGGAACCCATGTGGTAAACGCCATGAGTAAAGAGGATATCGAAGACGCCTGACTTAACAGGCTGAAGCTGTTCGAACGGGGGAACCACTTCCGGTCCGCTGATCCGGACCTTGACCTTGTCGCCGCCGATCTTGGCGACGTTTTTGACGAACGTATCCAGCACTATGTAGGTCGGCCAGATATTCTTGTTCCAGCTTGCCAGTATCTTGAGATCCGCGGCCGACACCGTGGTGGCGGTCATCAAGACGCCGGTCGTGACGATTGACGCAAGAAGCGCTCTGATTTTCATGTCTTATCCTTTCGGTTATGTGCTCCTGTGATCAGTACGTTTTTGTTTTTGGCCACTCTTAATCGTAACCATATTGTTGTGTGCCGCAATAGCACGGCCGTAAATTCCTCTGTTCGAATCCGGTTCGGACGAAATTCTCCGTCCCGCCGGCCGCTTGCCAAGCCGTCGGAATGCGCGCAACGATCGAAGGCAACGGGAACGAAGAAGCGCTGATTTTCAGCCGTTTCCCGCACCGTATTTCCGTCGATCGGTGACAGCCGTGAGGGACCATCATACGTCTCTCTGTCTCGGGATATGAATTACGCCAGCATCCGCATTTTCTTGCGGCGCAATGAAACAACCGGAGGCTCGGCAATACGTCACACCGTCAAAGCACGTTCAGCGGCACCTTGATATAGGACGTGCCGTTGTCTTCCGCCGGCGGGAAGTTGCCGGCGCGCATGTTGACCTGCACGGCGGGCACGATCAGGCGCGGCAGGCCGAGCGTGGCGTCGCGGTCGCGGCGCATCTGGACGTAGTCGTGTTCCAGCGTACCGCCGCCGATATGGATGTTGTTCGCCCGCTGATCGCCGACCGTGGTCTCCCAGGCGAAATCGCGGCTGCCGCCGGCGCCGTAGTCGTGGCAGACGAACAGGCGCATGTCGTCCGGCAGGGCGATGATTTTCTGCAAGGATTCAAACAGCTGCTTCGCGTCGCCGCCCGGAAAATCGCAACGTGCGGTGCCGGAATCCGGCATGAACATGGTATCGCCAACGAAGCACGCATCGCCGATGATGTAGGTGACGCAGGCGGGCGTGTGGCCGGGGGTCGCCATCACCCTGGACTCGATATTTCCGATGTTGAACGTCGCGCCGTCGGCGAACAGGTCGTCGAACGGTGCGTCTTCGGCGTCCAGCACGTCGGTTGCATTGAACAGCGCCCCGAAAGTGGCGCGGACCTCCCTGATACCGGCGCCGATGCCGGTTTTGCCGCCGAGCTTTTCCTTCAGCCAGACCGACGCCGTCAGGTGATCGGCATGGACATGGGTTTCGACGATCCAGTCGACGGTCAGCTTTTTGTCCCCGACATGGTCGACGATCTTCTGCGCGCTGTCGATCGACGTGCGGCCCGACACCGGATCGTAGTCCAGGACCGGATCGACGATCGCGGCATGGCCGGTCTCCGGATCGCTGACGACGTAGGACGCCGAGTTCGTCTTGTCGTCGAAAAAACACACCACGTCTGGAGACATGTCGGCTCCCTTCCTCCCGAATTCAGTCATTTCCCGAAACGGACGTTAGCAAGAATCGGATACTATGTGTAAGGCGCGCACGGGTATGGTTTTTCCGCATGGCACGGTTTGACCAAACGCGGGTTCTGCCCTAATCCTAGCGCATCCGCGGGGCGCGCCCCGCCCGCAAACGAACGGATTCGCGAACGCCATGCCGGGCGACTTTCTCAACCCTCAAGAGCGCATCGAGCTGTCGCCCGAGATCGGCGACGAGACCAAGACCACCACCTGCTACATGTGCGCCTGCCGCTGCGGCATCAAGGTGCATCTGCGCGACGGACAGATCCGCTATATCGAGGGCAACAAGGACCACCCGGTCAACAAGGGCGTGCTGTGCGGCAAGGGTTCCGCCGGCATCATGCAGCATTATTCGCCGGCGCGGCTGACCAAGCCGCTCCGCCGGGTCGGCGAACGGGGATCCGGCGAGTTCGAGGAAATCGAATGGGACGAGGCGCTGGAAATCGTCAGCGCCCGCCTTGCCAAAATCCGCGCCGAAGATCCGAAAAAGCTCGCCTTTTTCACCGGCCGCGACCAGAGCCAGGCGCTGACCGGCTGGTGGGCCAGCCAGTTCGGCACCCCCAACCACGCCGCCCATGGCGGGTTCTGTTCGGTCAACATGGCGGCCGCCGGGCTCTACACCATCGGCGGATCGTTCTGGGAATTCGGCGAGCCGGACTGGGAACGCGCCGAATATTTCATGATGTTCGGCGTCGCCGAGGATCACGATTCCAACCCCATCAAGATGGGGCTTTCGACGCTTAAACAACGCGGCGCGAAGTTCGTGTCCGTCAATCCGGTGAAGACCGGCTATTCCGCCATCGCCGACGAATGGATCGGGATCAAGCCGGGCACCGACGGCGCCTTCGTGATGGCGCTGATCCACGAATTGCTGCACGCCGACAAGATCGATCTGGACTATCTGGTCCGCTACACCAACGCGCCGTGGCTGGTGATCCGGGATCCGGGTGCGGCCGATGACGGTCTGTTCGCCCGCGGACCTGACGGCGAGCCGTTGTGCTGGGACGACAATACCGGTCAGGTCGCCGATGCGCGGCTAGCCGGCGTGGCGCCGAAAGTCGTGGGCGAGGTAACGCTGGAAGATGGGCGGAAAGCCGTGCCGGCGTTCCAGCTGATGGCCGATCGTTACATGGACACCAATTACGGTCCGGAACCCGCGGCGCTGCGGTCCGGCGTGCCGGCGCACCACATCCGCCGCATCGCCGCCGAACTGGCCGAAGCCGCGTTCGAAAAGGAAATCGTGCTCGACGTCGAATGGACCGACTGGGCAGGGCGCAAACAGGACAAGATGATCGGCCGCCCGGTCGCGATGCACGCGATGCGCGGCATCTCCGCCCATTCCAACGGTTTCCACACCTGCCGCGCGATCCACATCCTGCAGATGCTGCTGGGCACGATCGACGTGCCGGGCGGGTTCCGCTACAAGCCGCCCTTCCCGCGCCCCTGCCCGCCGCCGCAGAAACCGGCCGGCAAGCCGGGACAGGTACAGCCGGACACGCCGCTGCCGGGCCCGCCTCTGGGATTCCCGACCGGGCCGGAAGACCTGCTGGTCGACGAAGACGGCACCGCGCAGCGCATCGACAAGGCGTATTCGTGGGAAGCGCCAGTCTCCGCCCACGGGCTGATGCACATGGTCATCACCAACGCGTGGAAGGGGGACCCGTATCCGATCGACACGCTGTTCATGTTCATGGCGAACATGTCGTGGAATTCGTCGATGAACACGTCCGGCGTCATGGACATGCTGACCGACCGCGACGCGGAATCCGGCGAATACAAGATTCCCTTCATCGTCTATTCCGATGCGTTCTGGTCGGAAACCGTACCCTATTGCGACATCATCCTGCCGGACACCACGTATCTGGAACGCTGGGACTGCATCTCGCTGCTCGACCGGCCGATCTGTTCGGCAGACGGACCGGCCGACGCGATCCGACAGCCGGTGGTGCAGCCCGACCGCGACGTGCGCGCTTTCCAGTCGGTGATGCTGGATCTCGGCGCGCGGCTTGGCCTGCCCGGCATGACTAACGAGGACGGCACGCCCAAATATCCGGGCGGCTATCCGGATTATCTGGTCAACCACGAGCGCACACCGGGGATCGGGCCGCTGGCAGGCTGGCGCGGCGAGAAAGGCGACAGCCACGGCACCGGCGCGGTCAACCCCAACCAGCTCGACCGCTATGTCGAGAACGGCTGTTTCTGGAGTCACGAATTCCCGGAAAACCAGCGTTACTACAAGCACGCCAACAAAGATTACCTGGAATACGCGGCAGCCTCGGGATGGATAGGGTCGTCCGACCAGATCGTGATGCAGCTCTATTCCGAACCGCTGCAGAAATTCCGCCTCGCAGCGCAGGGACACGGCGACATCACCCCGCCGGAACAGCACCGGGTGCGCGTCGGCGGCTATTTCGATCCACTGCCGACCTGGTACCGGCCGCTCGAATCCCAGGACGGGATCGAGGACGAATATCCCTATTACGCGCTGACCCAGCGCCCGATGGCGATGTATCATTCATGGGGATCGCAGAATGCGTGGCTGCGCCAGATCCACACCAGCAACCGGCTCTACATGAACCGCACCAAGGCGGAGCTGGAAGGGCTGGAAGACGACGACTGGGTGTGGGTCGTCAGCCATCACAGCCGCATCAAGGTGCAGATCCGCCTGATGGAAGGCACGCAGCAGGACACCGTGTGGACCTGGAACGCGATCGGCAAACGGTCGGGCGCGTGGAACCTGGACCCCGACGCCCCGGAAGCCAGAAAAGGCTTCCTGCTGAACCACGTGATTTCCGAACTTCTGCCGCCCAAGGAAAACGGCTACCGCTATTCGAATTCGGACCCCGTCACGGGACAGGCCGCATGGTACGATCTGCGCGTCCGCATCGAAAAGGCCGATCCGGAAGACGCCGAAGACGGCACGACGTTTCCGCAGTTCGACGCCCAGCCCCGGCGCGGCGGACACAGTCTGCGCGACAACATCCTGCGCTACGGCGGGCTGTTCAAACCGAAACGCCCCGGCACCGGCGACGGCGGCGGAGGAAACAAATGACCCTGCTGCCGCCCCGCCCCCAGCCCGGCGACAAACAGCTCGGGCTTGTCATCGATCTAGACACCTGCGTCGGCTGTCATGCCTGCGCGGTGAACTGCAAGGAATGGAATACCGGCGGGCATTCCGCGCCGCTGCCGGACCACGATCCCTACGGCTCGGATCCGAACGGCGTCTGGTTCAACCGCATCCATACCTTCGAGGCGGGTCAGGGCACGTCCAGCCGCACGGTGCATTTCCCCCGCTCGTGCCTGCACTGCGAAGACGCCGCCTGCGTCTCCGTCTGTCCGACCGGCGCGTCCTATAAGCGCGACGAAGACGGAATCGTGTTGGTCAACGAAGATGCCTGTATCGGCTGCAAGCTGTGTTCCTGGGCGTGCCCCTACGGCGCGCGCGAATACGACACCGACGCCGGCGTTATGAAAAAATGCACGCTCTGCATCGACCGCATCTATAACGAGAACCTGGCCGAAGAGGACCGCGTGCCGGCCTGCGTCTCGACCTGCCCGGCCAGCGCCCGCCATTTCGGCGACCTGAACGATCCGGACTCCGAAGTGTCGAAACTCGTCTCCGAGCGCGGCGGCAAGGAACTGATGCCGGAGCTGGGCTACAAGCCGGTCAACCGCTACCTGCCGCCCCGCGCGGCGAAGAAAGACCAGGGGCCGTCCGGCGTCGGCGCGTCGCTGCCGCCGCTGGTGGACCTCGCCCCCGACGGCGACAGCAAGTTTCTGCGCTGGGTCGACCGGGTCCTGTCACGGTAATCGCAATAGCCTCGTAAACGCCATGCATCCCGCCTATTCCGTCATATTCTTCACCACCGCTTCCGGCGCCGGCTACGCGCTGATTTTCCTGATGGCCCTGTTCGCGGCCATGAACGGCGTGCCGGCAGACCCCTGGTTCGGGGCCGTCGGCCTCGGCCTCGGCACCGTCCTGGTCACCGGCGGGCTGCTGTCTTCAACCGCGCATCTCGGCCATCCGGAACGCGCCTGGCGCGCCTACAGCCAGTGGAAATCGTCGTGGCTGTCGCGCGAAGGCGTGCTGGCGACCGCGACCTACGTGCCGCTGGCGCTGACGTTCTGGGGCTGGGTGATCAAAGGCTCAATGGATGGTACGTTTTCGTTCATCGCCGCGGTGCTGGCGATGATGTGCCTGCTGACCGTCCATTCCACCGGCATGATCTATGCCACTTTGCGCACCATCAGCGCCTGGCACAACCGGCTGACCGTGCCGGGATATCTGTGCTTCGCGCTGCTGTCGGGATCAGTCTGGTTCCACGCGCTGGCCCAGATGTTCGGCTATCAGACGCCGGCGGTTGCGCTGGTGGTGATCGTCGCACTGTTTCTCAGCTTCTATATCAAGCGCAAGTACTGGCGCAGCATCGACACGCAGCCCGGCCCGTCGACGCCCGAAAGCGCCACCGGTCTCGGCGATCTCGGCAAGGTCCGGCTGCTGGATCCGCCGACCATGACGGAGAATTTCGTACAGCGCGAAATGGGTTTCTCCATCGCCCGCAAGCACGCGCAGAAACTGCGCCGCATCTGCTTCTTCACCTATTTCCTGATCCCGATCGTCCTGACCGGGCTGACCAGCAACGGCGAACCGTGGCTCGCCATCCCGGGCACGCTTCTCGCCGCGATCTCGGTCTCGGTCGGCGTGGTGGTCGAACGCTGGCTGTTCTTCGCCGAAGCGAAGCACGTCTCAATGCTGTATTACGGCGCCGAGGCGGCCTAAAGAATCCCCACTTCCGTCAGGGCTTCCGTCAGATCGTCGCCGAATTCCGCGCCCTTGCGGATCACGGGTACCGTATCGGGCAGACCGTGGGCGATAACATCGTTCCGGCTGTCGGCGGTGATCAGCGCCACGGGAATATTCTTCGTCGTCGGCATGGCACGGAACGCGCTGGTCACATCGATGCCGGACAGCATGTCGAGCACGCCGGTGACGATCACCAGGTCCGGCTTGGTCATGGTCATGGAGGCGATCTCGATCGCCTTGAAGGAATTGCCTTCGCGGGTGACGCGATAGCCGCAGGCCTGCAGTTCGCGCATCACATGGCGCGATACCGCGTCATCCGGCATGACGACCAGAACCTCGATATCCTGCGCGGATACGTCGCCGAAATCGGTCGGCCGCGACGGCAGCGCGCGCACGAATTCGGACACGTTGACGTTTCTTTCCTTCACCGTGCCGTCGACCAGATCGCCGAGGGTATCGACGAATTTCTGAATGTCGCCGATGTGTTTCCGGCTCAGTTCCTTCACGTCGGCGAGGTAGTCCTCAGCCCGGTGCGCGACGACGCTGGTCAGGCTGTACCCGCAACTGGCCGCCAGCCCTTTCAGGCTGTGCGCGATGCGGTCGATGCTTTCGCGTTCCTTGGTCCCCAGTACGCCTTCGGAGCGGCCGTCTTCCAGTATCGCTTCCGCCTGCGCCAGCAGATCGGACGCTGAGTCCCGGAATTCGACCTCAAGCTGCTGGGCGAATTCGTCTTTTTCATGGATATCGGCGGTGGTCATGGGGCGTCTCGGCGGCGTCGTTGATAAGAGGCGGCACTTTCTCCGAAATCTCTTAAATTTCCATTGAGCGGGAGACACGCGTATAATAGTGAGATATCTAACTAAACAATCAGAGAACAAGGCAGGACGGGACATGGCGGAGCATTCCTCCGAACGGACGACCATCGCAGGATGCGAGATTGAGGTATTGCGCGGCGGAGACGGACCGCCGCTGGTATTCCTGCACGGCGCCGGTGGCGCCCACAACTGGATGCCCTATATGGACCGGCTGGCGGAGCATTATTCCGTCATCGTTCCCAGCCATCCCGGATGGGGCCGGTCGGATACGCCGGACTGGCTCGATGGGATGGGCGATCTTGCCTATTTCTATCTCGATTTCCTGGAAACGCTGGACGAAGAGAAAGTCCATCTGGTGGGCAATTCGCTGGGCGGATGGCTTGCACTGGAAATCGCCGTGCGCTCGACGGCCAAAATCGAGACCCTGACGCTGGTCTCCGCCGCCGGGATACATGTCGACGGCGTGCCGAAGGGAGACATCTTCCTGTGGGACGACGACGAACGGGTCTACAATACGTTTTACGATTCGAAATTGGCCGAAGCGCGGCTCGCCAAAAAGCCGTCGGAGGAAGACGCCGACATTTCCCTGAAGAACCATTTCTCGACCGCGAAAATGGCGTGGCATCCGCGGTTCTATAATCCGGAGCTGCAGAAATGGCTGCACCGGATCGACGTGCCGACGCTGATCCTGTGGGGCGATTCCGACAAGATATTCCCGCCGGCCTATGGCGAGGCGATGCAGAAGCTGATCCCCGGATCGGCCCTGACCATCGTGCCAGAATGCGGGCACCTGCCGCAGCAGGAAAAACTGGACGACTTTATCGCCGGCGTGACCGCCCACACGAATGGAGCCGCAGCATGAAATTCTATTTCTTTCACCTGATGCCCTATCAGGACATCGATCCGGACTACCTGGAAACCAACAAATCTTCCTGGATCAATCTGCCGAATACCTATTACGATCCGAAGAAGGGCGCGAAGCTTTATCACCGATATCTGGACGAGCTGGAACTCGCCGATACGCTGGGTTTCGATGGCGTGTGCGTCAACGAGCATCACCAGACAGCCTACGGCATGATGCCGTCGCCCAACGTGCTGGCCGGCGCTCTGTCGCGGCGACTGAAGAAAGCGTCCATCGGCGTCATCGGCCGGGCACTGCCCATCGTCGACAACCCGCTGACGATCGCGGAGGAATTCGCGATGATCGACAATCTGATGGAAGGCCGTTTCATCGCCGGGTTCGTGCGCGGGATCGGCTGCGAATACCACGCATCGATGACCAATCCGGGCTTCAGCCACGAACGGTTCCGCGAGGCGCACGATCTTATCGTCCGCGCCTGGTCGGAACCCGGCCCGTTCGAATTCTACGGCAAGCATTATCACTATCAGTATGTGAACCTCTGGCCGCGCCCGTATCAGAGCCCGCGCCCGCCGATCTGGATTCCGTCGCAGGGCTCGACCGAAACGGTGGAATTCGCCGCCCACCCAGACCACAAATACACCTATGTCATTACCTTCAGTCCGGTCGCTTCGGTACGCAAGAACATGAGAGCTTACCGCGATCAGTGCGAAGTGTACGGCTACGAATGCCCGCCGGAACAGCTCGGCTGGGCGATGCCGGCCTATGTGGCGGAAACCGACGAGATCGCGCGCAAGGAAGCCGCACCACATATCGAGAGCCTATTCAACAAGTTTATCTCGTCGCCGTCGCAGTACAAGCTGCCGCCGGGTTACTCGTCGCTCGCCAGCTACAAGGCGGTAATGGAAAGCAAGTACAAGGTGCGCGAAAGCTATCTCGACTGCGATACGCTGGTCGATAATGGCATGTTCCTGTGCGGCAGCGCCGAAAGCGTCGTCGCCAAGCTGGAGGAGTACCAGAAGGAAATGGGCTTCGGTAACATCGCCCCGATGCTGCAGTTCGGCACGCTGCCTAAGGAACTGACCGAAAAGAACCTGCGGCTGTTCGCCGAGGAGGTGATTCCGAAGGTAAAGCACCTCGGCGTCGGCGCGCAGGCAGTCGCAGCGGAGTAATCGTATTCTACTCTTTTACTGTCACCCTCGGGTCAAGCTCGAGGGTGACAGTGTGGGACACAGAAAAAAGCGGATTGACAACCGTCACAAATTCGCCCGCGCGTCGCGCCACCCCGCGGCCTGCTCGTAGGCATCTGCGACGCGCAGCGAGCCTGTCTCGTCCCAGCGCCGCGCAACGATCTGCGCGCCGATTGGCATGCCGCTTTTCTGAAACCCGCAGCGCACCGAAACCGCCGGATGGTCGGTCAGGTTGAACGGCACGTTGATCATCGGCGCGGCGAGGAACGGGAACGCCTCGTTCGAATCCATCGGCCCCGCCGGGGTCAGCATGGCGGGCGCGACCAGCGCGTCGCAGTTTTCGAATACGGCGTCGACCGCATCCGCCAGCTCGCGGCGGCGGCGCTGCGCCTGCAGGTAGTCGGAGGAGCGCACGAACGCACCCAGCATCATCCGGTTGCGCGCCAGCGGGCCGAACTCGGTCCAGCGGGACTGCAGTTTTTCCTCGTGGATGGCATAGGCCTCCGTCGGCAACATCAGACGGCCGACGGCGTGAAAATCCATCAGCGGCGGCAGCACCGCCTCGAACACCCCGGCGCCGAGACCTTCCAGCACCGGGACCATCGCGTCGTAGGCGGCGGCTATATCGCCGGGGGTATCGTAATCGTCGCGGTAGAAGCCGTGTACGATACCGATCTTCATGCCGTCCAGCCCGCCGGTCAGGGCCGCTGTGTAGTCCGGCACGGAAACGTCGGCGGAAAGCTGGTCGTCCGGATCGTACCCGGCCATGGCCTGCAGCATCAGGGCGCAGTCTTCCGCCGTCTGCGCCAGCGGGCCGACGGTATCGAGGGAAAACGTCAGCGGCACCACGCCGGACGCGGATACACGACCGATGGTCGGCTTGATTCCGGCCGTCCCGCACAACGCCGCCGGCGTGCGGATCGACCCGCCGGCGTCGGACCCCACAGCGCCGAGACACAACCCCGCCGCCACGGCCGCGCCGCAGCCCGACGACGAGCCGCCGGTCGATTTCGCGGTGTCCCACGGATTGCAGGCCGGCGGAAACAGGGCGTCATGGGTTGGGCGACCGCCAAACGCGAATTCGTAGGTATCGACAATGCCCAGGATGACCGCGCCCGCCGCCCGCAACCGGGCGATTACCGTCGCGTCCTTCCCGGCGATATTGTCCTGTAACACCCGGGAATTGGCGGTGCAGGCGTGATTCTCGACCTGCATGACATCCTTCACGGCAAGCGGAATACCCTCAAGCGGTCCGCGCGTCTTTTCGGCAGCGCGCCGGGCATCGGACCCGGCCGCCGCAGCGAGCGCCTCGTCCCGCAGGACCTTGTGAAAGGCATGAATTTTGCCGTCATACGCGTCGATCCGTGCGAGGCACTGTTCGGTCAGGGCGACCGCGGTCAGCTCTCCCGCTGCCAGCTTCACGGCGGCGTTGGCAATGGTGGGAGGAAACGGCGGAATCATTCGCCGGGCTCGCTTTTACGCGGGGTCGCGGCGAAGGACGGCATCGGCTTGACGGTCCAGTCGCGGCCCGGCGCGCGCACGCGGTCGGCCAGGTCGCAGAGCGTGTCGTAGGCTTTGCGCAACTCATCCCGTTCGGCCTCCGATACCGGTACGCCGGAGGCCGCCAGAAGGCCTTCGAATTCCCGATTGCGGGTCTTGGTGTCGTGGGTGCTCAATCGTCTCTCCCGATGCGGCCGCTGCGGAGTTTCTTAATTTGCCCGCGCTTGGTTTTCCGGTCGGTGCGACGCTTGCGGGCGGCCTTTCCCGGCCTGGTCGCAACCCGGTATTTCGGCCGTTTCGCGGCCTCGGCGATCATCGCAATCAGGCGGTCGAGCGCGTCACGGCGGTTGGCCTCCTGCGTGCGCTGGCGGTTGGCGGTAATAACGATCTCGCCGTCCTTGGTCAGTTTGTTGCCGGCCACGGTCTCCAGGCGGTTGCGCACATAGGACGGCAGCGACGGCGAATGGCGCGCATCGAAACGCAGCTGCACGGCCGTCGCCACCTTGTTGACGTTCTGCCCGCCCGGCCCGCCGGCGCGGATGAAATTTTCGTCGATTTCATCCTCGCCGATGGATAGCGTATCGTTGATCCGGATCATTTTCTCACTTTACCCGCGGGACCGCTAAATTGCAGCAGGAGCGAAAGAACTACATCACGCCCGAGGGCTTCGCCGCTCTGCAGGACGAACTACGCCATCTGCGCCGCGAAGAACGCCCCAAGGTGGTCGAGGTGGTGTCCTGGGCGGCGGGCAATGGCGACCGCTCGGAGAACGGCGACTATATCTACGGCAAGAAACGCCTGCGCGAGATCGATGGCCGCATCCGCCACCTGATGAAGCGGCTGGAAAGCGCGGAAGTCGTCGACCCGGCCAAGCAGCCCGACCCCGACCGCATCTATTTCGGCGCCACCGTCACCTACGAGGACCAGCACGGCGACGAAAAGACCGTCCGCATCGTCGGCATTGACGAAGCACGGATCGAGGAAAACAAGATCAGCTGGATCAGCCCCGTCGCCCGGGCATTGATGAAAGCATCGGAAGGCGACGTGGTGGCCCTGCGGACGCCGGACGGCGAGGTGGATATCGAGGTGATCGAGATAAAATACGAGGGATAGGCCGGAGCCGCCCGAGCTCGAGCGCCTAACTCAACGCCCGCACCAGCCCTTCGTCGATTTCCGCCGCCAGCTTGCGGCCTTCCAGCGACTTGATGTTGGCCGGCGCATTCGGTCCGCCGTCGAGGCAGGCATCGCAGGCGTTGATGCTGGTGAACGGCACGGGGATGGTTTTCATCGCCGCTTCCAGCCGCTTCACATCCTCGTCGGTTTCCGGTTCCAGCGGCTCGTTGCCGGCCAGCAGTTCCATCGCCTTATCGTCGTCGCCATCGGCCTTGCGGCGCAGCAGGTCGAGCCAGATGCCCTGATATTCGGCGGCGCGGTGATAATGGGCGCGCACGCAGCATTCGGGATAGTTCAGCAGCCGCGCTTCCTGCGCCACGGTGATCGCCGCGGTTTCGCATATTTCCGCCACTTCGTCGGCGACGGCGCGGGCGCGGCAGATATACCAGGCCCGGTGTTCGGCGAAGGCGGCGCGGGTGTGGTCGAGATACCAGTCCGGCAGATCGGCGCCGGCGCCCGCATCAGCACTGGCGTCCCAGAACGGGCCCTCGACGATCTGCAGCCTGGCGTCGGAGGCGATCTGCAGCACGCCCTTGATCCAGATCTGCTCGTTGTAGCCGCGGCCCAGCAGCATCACCGGTTTCTCGCCCGCCATAATAGACAGGAAATCGAGCGCTTCCTGAGCGCTGGGGCGCGGGTCCTCGTCGGCGGGGGCGAGGCGGCTGAGCTTTTTCAGCGTGTTGCGGATGCGGGATTTGTTCTGCAGGGCCATATGGTGTGTTCGGAGGTTTGAATGTCCGGGAGCTATAGCAATCGGCGGAGAATTGGGAAAGCATACCTCCCACCGCACCTATTTTCCCGGGCTTGTCCGGACTTGCCCTACCCCGCCTGTTCCCCCTTGGGACGCGACAGCAGCATTACCAGCGGTACCGATATTGCCGCGCCGATGAAAATCAGATGAAAATCGTTGAGGAACCCGATGGCCATCGCCTGGCGCGTGATCTCGGCGTCGAGCAGCCGCAGCCCATCGGTCGTGAAGATATCCCATTGCGGGGGCAGGTGCGGTTCCTGCATGACCTCGTTATAGGGGCTGGTGCGCTCCGCCAGATAGGCGTGGCTGGTCGATTGCGTGCGGGACAGCACGCTGATGACGATGGAAACCCCGATGCCGCTGCCGTAATTGCGGAACAGGCTGGTAAAGGTGGATGCCTCCGTGCGCAGATGTCCGGGTAGCGTCCAGAACGACACCGCTGTCAGCGGCACGAATATCAGCCCGATGCCGATGCCGTTGAAGAAGGCGGCGAAGACAAACGCCCACAGACCGACATCGGTGGTGAAAGTCGAAAACAGCCAGGCGGAATACCCGGTCGAGGCAAAGCCGATGGCGATCTGCAGGCGCGGGTCGATCCTGCCGCTCAGCCTGCCGGCCATGATCAGCCCGAACAGGGACCCCAGACCGCGCGGCATCATCACCAGCGCTGCCGTCAGGATCGGATAGCCGCGCGCGTTCTGAAGGAACAGCGGCATGATGACGTTCATCGACAGCACCAGCACGCCGAGCAGGAACATGAATACCAGCCCCAGCATGTAATTCCGGTCTTTCAGTATCCCCGGGCTGATAAAGGGGTTCTTCGTCGTCGCGCTGTGGACGACGAACAGATAGAACGCCAGTGCGACGATCACGCCGGTGGCCACGATCAGTCCGGAATCAAACCAGCCTTCGCTTTCGCCGCGATCGAGCAGGAACTGCGTCGCCGCCAACGCGATGGCCAGCGCCGAAAACCCGAACCAGTCGAACTTGCGTTCGAGGTTCTTGGGCGTTTCCCGGATGAAGAAGACCGCGCCCAGAATGCCGAGCAGGGAAAACGGCATGGAGACGTAAAACACCCAGCGCCAGCTGTATTCGTCGGTCAGCCAGCCGCCGATCACAGGGCCCATGACGGGCGCGAACATCACGCCGATTCCCCAGATCGACATTGCCTGCGCGTGACGTTCGCGGGGATAGGAATCGAGCATCAGTGCCTGGCTGATCGGCACCACGGGCGCGGAAAACATGCCCTGCAGCCCGCGATAGAGCATGATCTCCTCGATCGAGGTCGCGTTGCCGGAAAGCACCGAACAGACCGCGAAACCGATCAGCGACAGGATAAACAGCGTCTTCCGCCCGAACCGCCCGGCCAGCCAGCCTGTGGCCGACATGGTGATCGCCTGCATCATGAAATAGGTGGTCATCACCCAGGACACCTGGTCCTGGCTGGCGCTCAGGCCGCCCTGCATGTGCGGCAGCGCGATGGTCGCGATGGTCATGTCGATGATGACCACGGTGGTCGCCATCATCACCGACGCGGTGATCATGTTGCGCTGGAAAGCCTCGGAGCGGCCGCCCGATTGAGCTATGGAGGTCACAGTTCAGCCGCGCAAGCGGTCTTTAAAACCGGCTTCATTTTCCGGTGATGTCGGCCAGCGCGGAATTCATCATGCGGAACAGAGACCGGTCGCGTTCGGTGTCGATGGATACCGAGACCGTCATGCCCGCCCTCAGCGGCAGGCCGTCATGGACGCGGTCGAGTTCAAGCCGGACAGGTACGCGCTGCACCACCTTGACCCAGTTGCCGCTGGCGTTCTGCGGCGGCAGCACCGACAGCTCGGCGCCGGTCGACGGGCTGATGGAGGTGACCTTCGCGGTCCATTCGTGATCCGGATAGGCATCGATCACGATGCGCGCCGACTGGCCGGGACGCACATATGTCAGCTGGGTTTCCTTCAGATTGGCCTCGATCCAGTTTTCGCCCGCCTGGACGATGGGAAGCACGGCCTTGCCCTCTTCCACGTATTCGCCGGCCTGCAGCGAGACCTTGCCGACGATGCCGTCGGCCGGCGCGACGATACGCGTACGCCGCAGGTTCAGGGCGGCCTGCTGCCGGCGGGCCAGGACCTCCAGAAACATCGGATGCCTTTCGGCCGGAATATCGAGCTGCCCGCCGAGCCTGGCCTTTACCTGCTGAATCTTCTGGCCGATCGTCCGCGTCGCCTGGCGTGCCTGGGTCAGGTTCCGTTCGGCCTCGTCGTATTTCGCCCGCGACGCGACGCCGCGTTCAATCAGCTTCTTCTGGCGCTCGAAAACACGGCGGTAATAGCCGGCCTCCTGCTGCGCGTCGCGCAGTTCCGCCTCGGCCGTGCGGTATTCGGCGCGCAGCGCATCCAGTGTGTTGCGAATGCCGTCAAGCTCGGCGTCGGCCTTGGCGATATCGATCCGGTGCTGCTCGGGGTCGAGCTCAAACAACAGGTCGCCCTTTTTCACCCTGTCGTTCTCGCGCACGGCCACCCGGATCGCACGGCCGTCTATGTCGGCGCTGATCGCCAGATGATGCGCCTTGATATAGGCGTTTTCGGTCGCCACGTAGCGGGTGTTCTTGACCCAGTAATGGCCGCCCGCGACCAGCGCGATTGCGGGAACGACGAACAGCAGGACGAAACGCAAAAGCGCGCGGCGCGATTTGAGACGCATGTTTCAGCCCTCCCCCGTTTGCGCTTCGTCGAGCATGACCGCGAGATTGTTTTTTATGTGATAGAGCATGCCGTGGAGGCGCGCCGCATCTTCCGCGCCGAGTCCGGCGAAGATGCCGGCGACGACCTTTTCCGCTTCGCTGTGCATGTCCTGCAGGACCGGCTGCGCCGCCGGCGTCAGATACACCAGCTTGGAGCGGGCGTCGTTCGCGTCCGGGCGGCGTTCGACCCACCCCTTCGCTTCCAGCCGCTCGATCAGCTTGCCGAGGGTGGGTTTCTCGATCTCAAGCTCGGTCGCCAGCTCCGTCTGCGTGCAGCTTTCCAGCCGGTTCAGCCGGGTCATCACCCGCCACTGCGCCCGCGTCAGTCCCAGCGGCTCGACCCGGCGGTCGTAAACGGTGCGGATCATGCGCGACACGTCGCCGATCAGATAGCCGATCGGATCAATCTGGGCCTGACGGTCGGGCGAGACTGTCTGGGTATTTACGGCATCCACGGGAATTTTCCTCAAACAGGGGTCTATATAGTAAGCTTACTTACTATAAGCTGGCTTACTTTACAAACCGTGTACAGGGAAACCGCGGATCGGCTATAGTTAGATACCAAACTAATTCAGAAAACAGCGGGATAAAGGGATGGAAATCGTACCGCTATCGGACGCCATCGGCGCGGAAATCCGCGGGGTGGATCTGTCGGCAAAACCGGATGACGCCACGATCGCCGCGATCGAACAGGCCTGGTACGACCATATCGTGCTGCTGTTCCGCGATCAGGATCTGGACCTGGAGGCCCATACCGCCTTCGCGTCGTGTTTCGGCGAACTGGCCAAACACGAACGGCCCAAGGAGATCCGCAACGAGGCCGCGGAGCTGGGGCCCAGCGTCATGCTGGTCTCCAACATCCGCGAGAACGGCAAGCCCATCGGCTCGCTGCCGGACGGCGAGATGATGTTCCATTCCGACACGCCCTACCGCGAACACCCGGACAAGGCGACCACGCTGTTTGCGCTGGAAGTGCCTTCGACCGGCGGCAACACGATCTTCGCCAACTGCTACAAGGCGGCCGAGACCCTGCCCGACGATATCAAGGCGAAACTCGCCGGGCGCAAGGCGGTGCAGGTTTTCGAATACGGCGCCGTCACCAAGGACGGCAAGTTCGACCGCGACAACGGCCGCTGGTGGGCGCAGCCGGTGTTCCGAAAGCACCCGGTAACGGGAAAAACCGCGCTCTACGTAAGCGAACTTATGACCGAGGAAATCGAAGGCCTGCCCGAAGAGGAAAGTCGTGACATCCTGAAATTCCTGTTCGAACACCAGGCGCAGCAGAAATTCCAGTACGAACACGTCTGGCGTCCCGGCGACCTGGTGATGTGGGACAACCGGTGCAGCATCCACGCGCGCACCGATTTTCCGGAAACCGAGCGCCGCAAGCTGCGCCGGATGACCGTCAAGGACGAACACCCGGTACTGATGGGCGACCCGCCCGGACTTGAAGAGGTAGCAGCCGAATGACCACCACGAAGGAACGACTGGATATCAGGCCCCTGTCGGACGCGATCGGCGCGGAAATCCGCGGCATCGACCTGTCGAAACCGCTCGACGACGCCACTGTCGCCGCGATCACCGATGCGTGGCACGAACATATCGTGCTGCTGTTCCGCGACCAGGACATCGATACCGACCAGCAGATCGCGTTCGCCGAACATTTCGGCGATGTCGGCGTGCGTTCGCGCCCGGCCGACCGACGTCCGGAAGGCGCCGATTACAACGCGGCGATCATGCTGGTGTCGAACGTAAAGAAGGACGGGAAATACATCGGTTCCCTGCCCGACGGCGAAATGTGGTTCCACCACGACATGTGCTACGACAAGGCACCGCACAAGGGCACGTTCCTGTATGCCATGGAACTGCCGTCTACGGGCGGCAATACGAAATATGCCAACATGTACACGGCCTACGACAAGCTTTCCGACGACATGAAGGAACGCATCAAAGGCAAGCGCGCGCTGCAGATATACGATTTCGCGACGCGCGAGACGGTCGATATTTCGGACGACATCTCGAAATACAAGCACGAGATCCAGCCCGTCACCATCACGCACCCGGTCACGGGACGCCGCGCGCTCTACGTCAACCCGCTGATCACCGCCCGCATAGAAGACATGCCGGAGGATGAAAGCCGCGCCATGCTGGACGAGCTTTTCGCATATGCGGTCGACCCTTCGATCGTATACGAACACGAATGGCGGCACGGCGATCTGATGATGTGGGACAACTGGTGTTCCGCCCATGCGCGCACCGATTTTCCGGCCAGCGACCGCCGGATGCTGCGGCGCTGCACGGTCAAGGGACAGCCGCTGCACGAATAGGGAGACACGAAGTGACATTGAAACTCCGGAAACTGTCGGATCATATCGGCGCCGAGATTCAGGACATCGACCTGAACGAAGACCAGAGCGCCGAGACCATCGCCGAAATAGAACAGGCCTGGTTCGATCACATCATCCTGCTGTTCCGCGGCCAGAATCTGGACGCCGAGCGCCAGCTTGAAGTCACCGGCTGGTTCGGCACGCCCGGCAAGGTCGCCCGCCCGAAGGAATTTCACCCGAAGGGATACGAAAAACTGCCGGAAGGGATCATGCTGATCTCCAATATCCGCGAAAACGGCGAACCCATCGGCGCGCTGCCGGACGGCGAAATGATGTTCCACCACGACATGATGCATGCCGAGGTGCCGCACAAGGCGACGATGCTGAATGCCGTCGAGATTCCGGCGCATGGCGGAAACACCCTGTTTGCCAGCGGTTACGCCGCCTACGACACGCTGCCGGACGAACTCCGCGAACCGCTGGAAGGGCGCAAGGCGTTTCACCACTACAATTACGGTTCCGTCCAGAAGGGCGACGACAAGGGCACGCCGGCCTTCGCGGAATCGGTTCACCCCGTCTTCCGCACCCATGACGACACCGGCAAAAAGGCAATCTACGTCAACCGCCTGATGACGGAGGGCGTCGTGGATATGGAACAGAGCGAGGCGGACGGATTGCTGAACGCGCTGTTCGATCATTCCGAGAATCCCGAGTTCGTCTACGAGCACGAATGGCAGGTCGGCGATCTGCTGCTGTGGGACAACCGCTGTTCGATGCACGCGCGCACGGATTTTCCGGAAACCGAACGCCGCCTGTTGCTGCGTACCACGGTCCTGGGCGACGCCAAGCCGTTCTAGAAGGAGAGCATGAAATGCCGAAGATACTGACCGAAGATCAAATCGCCGCCTGGCATTCCGACGGCTGCATTTTTCCCATCCGCGCCGTCGACTCGGACGAAGCGCAGGCGAATTTCGACCGCTACACCGCGCTGGAAAAGAAGATCGGCGAGGAACCGCAGAACCGCTTCAAGATCAAGGCGCATCTGCCGTTCCCGTGGATGTGGGACATCATCCGAAACGACAACATCCTCGACGCGGTCGAAGACATCATCGGCCCGGATATCCTGTGCTGGGGCTCGTCGTTCTTCACCAAGAACGCCCACGACACCCGCTTCGTCTCCTGGCACCAGGATTCGACCTATTACGGCCTGTCGGAACGCGCGACACTCAGCGTGTGGTATGCGTTCAGCCCGTCCAACCTGGAATCGGGCTGCATGCGGTTCATTCCGGGCACGCACGACAAGGGCCTCTACGAACACGACGAAACCGGCGACGCCGACAACCTGCTGATGAAAGGCCAGACGATCCACGACGTCGACGAGGACAAGGCCGTCGACGTGATCCTGAAACCCGGCGAATTTTCGATCCACCACGAAGCGGTGGTGCACGGCTCGGGCCCGAACAACGCCGATCATCCGCGCATCGGCATTTCGATCCACTACATCGCGCCGCATGTTCACCAGGCGCTGCTGAAAAACGCCACCGCGACGGTGGTGCGCGGCAAGGACACGCACGGTCACTGGGCGGAAGACCCGGAACCGGCGGAAGATTTCGATCCGGTCTGCATGAAAGCGCTGGATGCGACCTACGGCGAATATCTGACCGGCGCGGGTAAATACTGAAACAGTGGGGGGAGCTTCTTCCCATGCCCAAAGCCCTCACCGAAGAACAGCTCGCGCAATGGGAGCGCGACGGCGCGGTCTGGCCCGTCGACCTGCTGACGACGGACGAAACCGCGGATTACTTCCGCCGTTTCGAACAGCTCGAAGCGTCGATGGGCGCGGAAGCGCAATCCAAATTCCGGATCAAGGCGCATCTGCCGTTCCCGTGGCTGTGGGACCTGGTGACCCATCCGCGTCTCGCCGACGCGGTGGAAGACCTTCTTGGCCCAAATATCGTGTGCTGGGGCTCCTCGTTTTTCACCAAGAAGGCACATGACCCGCGATTTATCTCCTGGCATCAGGATTCGACCTATTACGGGCTTGAGCCGCCGGAATCCATCACCGCCTGGGTGGCGTTCACCCGCGCCAATGCGGAATCCGGCTGCATGAAGATCATTCCCGGTTCCCACAAGGGAGAGGCGATCCTGCCGCACGAGGAAACCTTCGAGGAAAACAACCTGCTGTCGCGCGGCCAGACCATCCGCGATATCGATAACGCGGCGGCGGTGGAAATGCCGCTCGAACCCGGCCAGATGTCGATCCACCACAACAAGACCATTCATTCGTCGGAGCCGAACAACGCCGACTGGCCGCGTGTGGGTTTCGCCATTCATTTCGCGGCCGCCAGCGTGCGCCAGGCCCAGTTCGACAACGCCCTCGCCATCCACATCCGCGGCGAAGACCCGGACGGCAACTGGATCGAAGACCCGCGCCCCGAATACGAACTGTCACCGGAAAGCGTCGAGGCGGTGGAGAAATACTGGAAACGCTACCGCACGGCGATGACGGCGCAGACGTAAGAGGCCGCCCCCTAAACACCGCGCGCCAAACCCGCTACTCTGCCGCCATGGCCCTTCCCGAACTCATGACCGTCGATGTCGGCGGTACGCCGATCGCGATCCGCGACACGGCGACGATATCCGACGACGGCAAGCCGGCGCTGGTGCTGCTGCACGGGCTCGGCGGATCGTCGCAGACATGGGCGTTCCAGTTCCGCGCGCTGGCGGACGATTTCCGCGTGATCGCCTGGGACATGCCGGGCTACGGCGAATCCGGCGGCTTCGTGCGGGAAAACCCCACCGTCGAACACTACGCCCATACGCTGTCCGTGGTGCTGGACGCCGTCGGCGCGTTCAAGGCCCATATCGTCGGCCAGTCGGTCGCCGCGCTGATCGGCGCATCCTACGCCGCCGAATACCCCGACCAGACGCTGTCCTACACCTTCTGCCAGGGGCTGACCGGCCTCGCCGGCCTGCCCGACGACGAACGGGCGAAACAGCGCAAGGCGCGGCTGGACACCCTCCGAGAGCTCGGCCCCGAACGCTTCGCCGAGGAACGCGGGCGCAAGGTGCTGGGGCCGGACGTGATGCCCATGGTCGCGGAGCTCGCCGTCACCATCATGAAACGCGCGCCGTTACAGGCCATGTGCCAGGCGGTGGAAATGATGGCGCAGACCGATTTCTTCGAGATCGCGCCGAAAATCGGCTGTCCGTCGCTGGTAATCGCCGGCTCGGACGACCCGGCCTCGCCGGTCGAAACCGGACAGGCCGCCCGCGATGCGCTGGGCGACGGGCCGATGGAGATCCTCGACGGCGCCGGCCATTACGGCTGCATGGAAAACCCGGCGGCGTTCAATGCGGCGTTGAGGGGATTCCTCCCCAAGGTCTGAAGTTTACTCCGCCGCAATCTGCGTTGCCGCGGACTTGGTGCCCTCCTCGACCAGCTTCCGCCAGTGGCGGTACCAGCCGACATAGGCGGCCTCGTAGTCCCAGCTGCCGCAGTGGAATTCGGGGTTGATGCCGGCTTTTTTCGCTTCCTCGTCCGGGCCGGCGCGCATGGTCGACAGGCCGCGGTCGTAGTTGTTCCAGCCGGCCTCGCCGCCGTGGAAACCTTCCTGGGCGGTATCGAGCGAGACCACGTCGTCGGACGTCGACAGGCCGGAGACGAGAAAGAAATCCTCGAACTTGCGCAGCCGCGCGAAGCGCGCTTCATCGGGCTCGCCCTTGGGGGCGATGCACCAGATCGTCACCTCGCACTTGCCGGGGCCAAGCGGGCGGTGGGTGCGCAGATGGGTCGAGGCCAGATCGTTCAGCACCAGATTGGGAAACACGATGACGTTGCGCCCGCGGCGCAGCATCCAGTGCGCTTTCACCTCGTCGTAATCCTTTTCAATGCGCTCGGTCGCGGGCGCCAGCGGCGCGCCTTCGGGGCTGGAGCGGTCAGCCCAGATGCACATATGGCCGTTGCCGAGATAATACATGCCGTTCTTCACGCCGCCCTTGATGCGGCCGACCTCTGTTTTCAGAAGACCTTCGGTCTGTTCGCGGGCCTCGCGGGCGAGGATGGTGTTCATGAAGTTCCGGTGGACGGTGGAAACGTGATAGCCGTCGGTCACGTTGTCGGCCTGCACTTTCCAGTCGTGGTCGCACACATAGGTCTGGGACCCGGCGACCATTTCCAACCCGTCAGGCGACTGGTCGGCGAACAGATCGATGAAGAATTTCGCCTCTCCCAGATGGTCGTCGAGCGTCGGCACGCCGTCGTACAGCGCGCCGAAGATGAACCCCCGGTATTCGCCCACATGGGCAAGCTCTGTCAGGTCGTAATGCGAACGGTCGAAATCGCCGCCGTAACCGCCCTCCTCGTTCTTAATGCCGATGCACTCGCCCGTGCATTTGTAGCTCCATCCATGGAACCGGCAGGTCAGGGTCCTCGCGTTGCCCTGCTTGAACGGCGTGACAATGGCGCCGCGATGGGAGCACGCGTTCAGGAACGCCTTGACCGACCCGTCTTCCTGGCGATGCACGAAAACCGGCTGGCTGCCGATATGGGTGGCGTAGTAGTCGCCCGGATTGGGTATCTGACTCTCGTGGCACAGGAAATTCCACAACCGTTCGAAACAGAATTCCATCTCCGCGTCGTAGATATCCGAGTCTTCAAAAATCGAGCGGTGCAGCCGGAATTCGTGATCGGCTTCAGCGCGGTCGTCGACGCGGCCGGTCAGATCGAGTGCGGGTCCTTCGTAGGTCATGGCGACGCTCCGTGGATAAGTTATGCATCGACTTTAGCACACAACTTCAGGCCGTCATCCCGGCGAAAGCCGGGATGACGGTTTCTGTCGAAGCCCTTTCTCGATAACCGTTACCCCCGTAAAATCTCCCATGGCCTCACGTCCGTTCCCATAGCGCGCTAATAGCCATGATTGTCATTCGTCTTTGCCTTTACTCGATCATTCTCGGCGTGGTCGCCTCGCCAATAGTGGCGTGGTTTGGGCTCGACGACACGCCGCTGGTGACAACAAGCGCCAAGGTCAGCCTCCGCGATATACAGTCGGCCAAAGATTTTCTGAAACAATACGATCCGCGCAACCTGCCGAAGGGTAAGATAACGACGGTCACTGCCAATCAGAGCCAGATCAACACAGCGCTGGCTGCAGCCCTTGCCGGAGCCCCTCAGCTGAAAGCACGCATCGTACCCAGCCAGTTCGGGCTTCTGGCGGGCGTCACCGGCGAGACACCGCTGCCCGATAACCCATTCGGGCGGTACGTCAACATCAGCATGCTGGTGGAATCCTCGACCACTGGCCTGAAAATCGACCGCCTGAGAATCGGCGAAATCGAAATCCCGACCACAATCGTCCGGCCAGTGCTCATAATGGTGATGGACCAGATTGCCGGACCGGGCCAGGGCAAGTCGTTTCTCGAAACGATCCGCAGTGTTCAGGTGACGGGCTCGCGGATCCGCGTTGTCTACCGGCCCAAGGACGGGCTTCTAGACGAGTAAAAACCACTGCCAAGAAGACCTTGGTCGCAAACGACACGGCGGAAATAGCGGCTCCGTTCAAATTTCCGCGGATGACAGCGGCGGCTTGCCCAAAATCATGTCGGATGCCTTTTCCGCCATCATGATGACCGGCGCATTCGTGGCGCCGCTGATCAAATCGGGCATCACCGATGCGTCGACGACCCTTAGCCCGTCTACGCCGCGCACCTTCAGTTCGGCATTCACCACAGCGGCGGGGTCGTCGTCGGCCCCCATCTTGCAGGTCCCGACGGGGTGATGAACCGTGCCCATCGTGGCGCGGATATGGGCATCGATTTCCGCATCCGACTGTTTGTCGGCGCCAGGGGTAATCTCTTCGCCACCAAACGCCCGTATCTGCGGCGATGCGACCAGTTCCCGCGCCATCCGCAGGCCGCGGCGCATGGTTTCCCATTCCTCTTCCGTGCCGAAGAAATTCTGATGGATGCGCACTGCACCCTGCGGATCGGACGACGCCAGCTCGACGTGCCCCCGGCTGGTCGGGTGCATGGGCATGATGCGGACTGAAAAGGAATCCGCGAACGCCCGCTTGAACGGTGGCAGCCAAGGAGACGCGGTCGTCGTCGCCCCCATCCAGAACAGCATCTGGATGTCCGGCGCGGGCACGTCGGGCGTGGTTTTCAGAAAAGCCGTGATGCCGAACGGCAGATCGGCGGCAAACCCGCCCTTGCCGAGATAGGCGCGGATCAGCGACGGCACCACCCGGTCGAAGCGCATGTTGCGCTGGAACGGACCGCCGTCGCGGCGGCGAAAGATGAAGGCGGAAGAGGTGTGATCCGCCAGGTTCTGCCCGACGCCCGGCAACGGAGCGACAACCTCGATCCCGTGATCGCCCAGATGCGCGGGGTCTCCGATACCCGACAGCATCAGCAGTTGCGGCGAATTGATCGTCCCGCCGGACAGAATGACTTCGCCCGCGGCAGTGTCGGTCACCATCCTGCCCTTGTGATCATAAGTAATGCCGGTCGCCCGTTTACCGTTGAAATCGATGCGCTGCACCAGCGCATGTGTCCGGACGGTCAGATTGGGACGCTTCAGCGCGGGCCGCAGATAAGCAGCCGCAGCGCTCCAGCGACGGCCGTTGCGCAAAGTCGCCTGCATGCGAGTGAAACCGTCCGGGTTCTCGCCGTTGTAATCGTCGGTGTACGGATACTGTGCTTCGCGCGCCGCATCGAGAAACGCCTCGCACAGCGGGTCCTCGAACGTGGTCTTGCACACGGTCAGGGGACCTCCCACGCCACGCCACGTATCGGCGCCACCTTCCCAGTCTTCCGACCGACGGAAATACGGCAGCACATCGGCATAGGACCAGCCCGGCAGCCCCGATGCCGCCCATCGATCGTAATCGGACGGGTGACCGTGATAATACGCCATCGCGTTGATCGATGACGAACCGCCGATCACTCTCCCGCGCGCGCATTCTATGCGGCGGTCGTCCATGGTCGTCGACGGTTCGGCGAAATACATCCAGTCGTGCAGTCGTTTCTGAAGGATGCGCCCCCAGCCGAGGGGGATATGAATCCACGGATCGCGGTCCCACCCGCCCGCTTCGAGCAGCAATACGCGGATATTCGGTTCTTCCGACAGCCGCCCCGCCAGCGTGCAGCCCGCCGATCCGGCGCCGACAATGATGTAATCATAGGTATCCTGTGCAGTCATAGTCCGGGAGTCCGTTATTTGGGCGGGAGGGTGACGTCGTCTGCAGAATATATGAAATGTAGCCGCGGTCTTAAAGCATTCCGAAATAACGGCATTACCCGGCGCAGGCTTGTTTTTGACTGCGTTATTTTGCGGTCGCAAACACTCAGCTTCACGAAGCTACAATCGGTCGCAAATTCATATAAATATATTTTTTATGACTGGTTCTCCCCTTATTCGTACACTGAACCTCCTGCTGGATTTGAGGGTGCCACCCGAACATCAGACCATTAGGGAGAGCCATACGAGCGGTACGCGTCCGCAATAGACTTCTGAGAACACATGAACGCTACACAGGCGTTGACCAAACTACAGTAAACCTTAGTCGAGGCGCGCACCCGGGTCGGGGTAATTGATACCGTGCTGAAGGAACTGGACGACTACAGTGTCGTCGCCATCGTTTAAGCTAGCAACAACCTAAGTTCGCTGCTTGTATTTCCCCTCTGGAAAATCAACTGAGAAAGCCGGTCATCCCGATCAACGCCGGCAAGATCTGGCGTACGTTCCGCAGCGTCGGGATCGACGACAAGTTCACGGACAAGGGCTGGCTGCTCGAAAAATTCTGAGCACACGCACGGGGGCGGTCGAAGAACCGCCCCCCCTATGAGATCGGTCAGGCTGCCGTCACGCGCAGCGGCAGGCTGGCAAATCCGTGCAGCGTGTTGTTCAGATGGCGCACGCCGGGGCCTGTCGGTTCGATCGTCGCGACTCTGTTCGCCAGTTCAGTGAACAGCGCCTGCATTTCCAGCCGCGCCATGGCCTGGCCCATGCAGTGATGGATGCCGAAACCGAAGCCGAGGTGGTCGGCCGAATTGCGGTCGATATCGAATGTATCCGGGTCCTCGAATGCCTCGGGGTCGCGGTTGGCCGCCCCCAGCAGCACGAGAACCTTCTCTCTCGCCGGAATATGCTGGCCCGCCACTTCGACATCCCGGGTGGTGGTCCGGAACAGCCCCTGGAACGGCGAATCGTATCGCAGCACTTCCTCCACCGCGGCGCGGGCCTTCTGAGGCGCTTCTCTCAGCTTCGCCCATTCGGCCGGATGTTCGGCGAAACAGTTCAAGATGTTTCCGATGGCATACACCGTCGTATCGAGACCGGCGGACAGCATTGACCGGACGATAAACAGGGCTTCTTCCGGTTCGATGGCGCCATCGTCGGCTGCCTGATAGGCAACCTGGCCGAGCCCGTTCGGATCCAGCCGGTCCCGGTCGCAGCATTTCATGACGTAATCGACGACTTCCTCGGCCGGCGCGGTCGACCTGTGAAAAATATCGTTGAGCGGCCCGAACCCGTTGAAAACCATGTCGCCGTAGACAAGAAGCTGTTCGCGCCCGTCGGGTCCCAGCCCCACTGCATCCGGAAAGACCTTCAGAATATAGGGTTGTGCAATATCGGTCATGCCGTCGATATCGCCCTTCTCCAGTATCCGGTCGACCAGAAGCCGTGCCTGTTCAGCGAACACGGGCCGGTAGTCTCGCAGCCGGGAATGCGCCATCGCGGAGTCGGCGACCTCCCGGCGCGGAGTATGTTCCGGCGGATCCGCTTCAAGCAGCTTGCTGGGCGGTCGCCAGGGTTTTTCGGTGTGGAAGTTCGTCAGCCCCACCCCGGCGCCGGATCCGTACGTCTCCCAGTCGTCGAGTATCTGTTTCGCAAGGCCATGCCGCCCAGTCGCCCAGACCCCGTATTTCGATATCCACACCAGCGGCGCGGCATCGCGGATGTCGCCATTCCAGTCATAAGGGTGGCGGATGCTCTCCTCGGAAAACGGATCCAAAGCGCTGACCGGCTTTCTCTCTTTCAGTTTGTCGGTCTCCGCCATCCCTCTCTCCCATTTGATCGAGCAGATTTATTTCATTCCGCCGCGATTTTACCAGACCAGTCGCCGATCACGTCTTCGAGACTGTAACTGTCGAGAATGGAATCGACCAACGCCGCCGAGCGATCCCAGTCATAGGTGCGCAGCGCGTGATTCCGCGTCACGAACTGCGCGCCGGCATAGAACATTTCGTACTGTGTGTGACGGCTGGCAAATTCGGAACCGATCGCATCCCACGCAAGTTTCATGAACTTTACTTTGTCCTCGGACGATCCAATCGCCGATTTCTGGGTTGCATTTATGTATCCAGCCAGTTCGGGATTAGCGAAATCCTGTGCCGAGGACGGCAGCATAATTAGGCCGCCGCCGGCAAGTTCACGCATCGAGGTGACGAACTCCGGGTAAAGCTGCTGGGTAAGCACCTGCGCCGTGTACATCAGATTACGGTCCGGCACGTAGTAGCCGTTATACATACCGCCACCGGATTCCATGCCGTAGACCAGCCCCTCGACCATGGCCGCCTGGGCCGCAAGGTGTCCAAGCTTTTCGGCGACTGGCTGCATGCCGACTGTACCGATGGTCTCACAGATCCGGCGAGCGACGCCAACCTGGAACTGCATCTTCACCATCAGGCGTGTCATCGCCTGGTAGTTCTGCATGTAATGTGCGTAGGTGTCCTGGAACTGGGCGCGAGCGGTGTCGGTATCCCGATAAATGAACACCCTTTCCCACGGCACTTTCACATCGTCGCAATAGACTAGCGCGTCGTTCTCGTCGAAACGCGACGACAGCGGATAGTCGAACGTGCTGGACGCCGATACCTCGTAAGACCGGCGCGACATGATTTTCAGCCCCTTGGTATTCATCGGAATGGCGAAGGAGATTGCGTATTTTTCCTCGCCCGGTTTCAGTGGCTGTATGTTCGCGAACAGGACCTCGTTCGCCATGATCGACCCGGTGCCCAGCATCTTCGCGCCGCGGACTGTAATGCCTTCGGAATCCTCGTCTACCACACCAGTCGCGAGGAACTCATCCTGATGTTCACCGGTGCTCTTGTTGCGGTCGGCCTGCGGATTGATAATGACATAAGTCATGTAGGCATCACTATCACGGGCGAACTGGAAATATTCCTGCAACGCGCCGGCGCGTTCCTTCGAATGCTTTTCGAAGACTGGCAGCCCCATGACCTGGCCGACCATCGAAGACGCGATATGATCCGGAGACCGGCCGAGCCAGCCGCCCGACAAACGCGACCAGCCTTCGATCGCGCGACGACGCGCGACAAGCTCTTCATATGATGTGGTCAACTGCCAACACCGGTTGACCCGCTCGCCCGAGGTCGGGCTCTCGAAAGTCATCCATTCGATATTTTCGGGATCAGCCTGGAAATCGTATAGATTTGCGGCGGCGGCCACGGCGTTCTTGTAGGCCGGGTGCGTGGTGACGTCGTCGACCTTTTCGCCGTTCAGAAATACCTCGCGCCCGTCGCGGAGCGATTCCAGATGCTGTGCGCCCGTTTTAGCCATGACCAGTGTCTCCCGTATCCAAATTTAATATACAAACGATACTATTTAAGAATACAATATGGAGTCAACGAGGTTTATCGCCCCGAAAACCGGGAACAATCGCCCATGTCGGACACACTCGACCGTATGGAAACAACGCCGCCCATAGTCGGAGACGACGAACCGGCAAGCAATGCCGCCCTCCCCGACACCCCGCTGACGGTTTCACGCGACGAATTGCTGCCCGACGGCACCGACCAACTGTTTCGCCAGCTGGTGCACGATATCTTCGCCTTCAACGCGCGCCACGAAGCGATCAGGGCCGGTCATGCCCGGCGGATCGGGCTAGCAGGGATCGAATACACCATCCTGATCTCGGTCGCGCGTCTCAGCCGGGACGGTGACGTAAACGTCAAGGCGCTGGCGGATCACCTGCATGTCAGCACCGGTTTCGTCACCAACGTCACCCGCAAGCTCCAGTCGCTTGGTCTGGTCGAGAAGACTACCGACGCGGCCGACCGTCGACGGACCGTACTGACGATGACCCGGAAGGGACGCGACAGCCTGGCCGAACTCGCGCCGTTTCAGCGACGGGTGAACGACGTGGAATTCGGCTCCCTGACGGCAGAGGATTTCCGGAATTTCAGCCGGATCGTCTCCGCCCTAGTCGACAGCAGCGAACAGGCGGTGAATTTACAGCGTTATCTGGAGAGCACCGAAAAAAGCTGAATTCTTGCTAATTCGCCGGTGCGAAATAGCGCCTGCCTTTACTGTTTCCGCTATGCTCGGTCCATGAAGACCACGAAATCCCCTTCAGGCAAGTCGGTCTACAGCACGCAAAGCCCCGCCGTCCAGGCCGCAATTATCGCGACCGTGGCCATGGTGCTGTTCAGCGTCGTTCCGCCGTCGGTCCGTCTGCTGTCGGATACCATGTCGTCCTGGCAGATCGTATTCATCCGGGCAGTGTTCGGCACCATCGGTATCGGGCTGTTCTTTCTCTGGACCGGGCTTCACAAGCTGAAATCCCGGCAGATGAAAGTTCATGTCGTGCGCTCGACCTTCAACTTCGTCGGGATGGTGATGTGGTTCTGGGCGCTGGCGCATATCGAACTCGCCAAAGGCATTGCCATCCATTTTACGATGCCGCTCTTCATCGTGCTGTTCGCGGTGATTTTCCTGAGGGAACGGATAGGCCTCTACCGCCTCATCGCCATGCTGGTCGGCTTCGGCGGGGTCCTAATCATCCTGCGGCCCGGCGCCTTAGACACGGGCCTGCCGGAACTCGCGATACTGAGTTCCGCCGCACTGTACGGCGGCGCGGTGGTTTTCCTCAAAAAAGTCGTCGCGGACGAGACGCCCGCCGCGGTGACGTTCTACACCAATCTGTTTATGGCGCTGGGCTGTCTGGTGCCGACGGTCATTCTTTGGGCGCCATTGACGGCGGCCGATATCCTGCCGGTCCTCGGGCTCAGCGTCTGCGGCCTGTTCGCGCCGTTCATGGTGGCGGTTGCCCTGCGCAAGGCGGATGCCAGCATGATCGCCGCGTTCGACTTTCTGCGCCTGCCCTTTACCGCCCTATTCGGATTCTTGCTTTTTGCCGAGGTGCCGGACGAATTCGTCTGGCTCGGGGCAGCGGTCATTTTCGCCAGTACATATTTTATCGCCAGACGCGAGGCGAAGAAACAGACCCCGGCGAACCGTCCCTGAAACATCCGGAATTCGTTGGCGCAACGCACCCTAAAAACGTTAGGTTGCGACTATGACTTCCATGGGCGGTTCCTCCCCCAGTCCGGCATCCTCAACCATCCTGGCAGGCGTCCTCATCGCGGTGATGTCGATGTTCCTGTTTTCAGCGACGCATACCTGCGTCCGGTTTCTGACCGATACCATGACATCGCCGCAAATCGTGTTCTGGCGCATGCTGGTCAGCATGGCGATCCTGATGCCATGGTTCGCCTGGAAGGGCGTGCATCTGCTGAAAACCAGGCGACCGGGCATGCATATCCTGCGCGCCGTGGTCAATTTCGGCGGCATGATCATGTGGTTTTACGCCATCGGGGTGGTACCGCTGGGCAAGGCAGTCGCCATCCACTTCACGTTGCCGCTGTTCCTGATCCTGCTTGCCGTCATGTTTCTGGGAGAGCGGGTCGGCTGGCGGCGTACGGTCGCGACGGCTGCAGGATTCTGCGGCACGCTGGTCGTCCTTCAGCCCGGCAACCTGGCCGTCGGGTGGGCGGAGATGATGATCCTGGGCTCCGCGGCGCTCTATGCGGGGACCGTCATATTCCTGAAATTCATGGTCAAGACGGAAACACCGCTGGCGCTGACGTTCTACACCAATTTTTTCATTCTGCTGCTCAGCATTCCTTTGACCATTTGGCTGTGGGTTCCGCCGACGGTCGACGACATCCTGCCCATTCTGTTCATCGGCGCGTTGGGAACACTGGCACCATTCATGTACACCAGCGCGCTGCGCATGGCGGATGCCAGCATCATCGGGCCGACGGATTTCCTGCGGCTGCCGATCACATCCGGGTTCGCCTTCGCCCTGTTCGGCGAGGTGCCGAGCGAATGGGTCTGGATCGGCGGCGGCATCATCTTCATGAGCACCTGGTACATTACCGCCCGCGAAAGCCGCCTAGAGAAACAGCGCAAAGCCGACGCTGCGGCGAGTGACGAGTCATGACCGGCAGCATTCGAAACAGTTTCACGGCGCTGCCGCCGAACCTGCGAGGCTTTATCTGGATCACCCTGTCGACCTTCGCCTTCATGTCGATGGTGATGATCGTGCGCCACCTGGCCGACCGCTACAACACGGGCGAGCTGGCGTTCTGGCGGGCGTTTATCGGCCTGGCCCTGCTGGCGCCGGTCTTCGCGCGGTCGGGCAGCGCTATGTTCCGCACCCGCAGGTTCGGCTGGCACCTGTTCCGCAATCTGATGCACTTCGTCGGCGTCGCCGGGTGGTTCTACGCTATTTCGCAGATCAATCTGTCGGTCGGCATGTCGCTGCAGTTCACGGTGCCGTTGTTCACCATCGTGCTCGCGATTCTTTGCCTGGGCGAAAAGGTCGATCTGATGCGCTGGATCGCGACATTCTTCGGCTTTACCGGCGTGCTGATCATCCTCCGTCCCGGCCTCGAGCCGGTAACGATCGCGGCCATCGCGGCCATCGTCTCCGCCGCGGGTTACGCCGGCGCCAACATCGCGACCAAAGTGCTGATGCGCGACGGGACCAGCGACACCATCGTGTTCTACATGAACGTGATCCACCTGCCGCTGGCGCTGATCGCCGCCTGGGCGATGGGCGGCATCGGCATTCCGCCGCTGGGCGACATCCCATGGCTGATCGGCCTTGCCGCGAGCGCGACGCTGGCGCACTGGCTGCTGGCGCGCGCGCTGGCGCTGGCGGACGCCAGCCTGATCATTATCGTCGATTTCACCAAACTGCCCTGGGTGACGCTCGGCGCATTTATATTCTTCGGCGAGGCGCCGGTGGTCTGGGCATGGATCGGCGGGGCGGTTATCTTTGTCTCGACGCTCTTCATCGTCCGCCGGGAAACCCGGGCCGCCCGCACCGCCGCTCCGACCCCCGACTGACTCCAGCAACCGGACGCGACACCGATGGCAGAACCCGCGGCACCCACGGAACAACCGGCCCAGAACGCCGTTCTGGCGGCCTGTTGGGTATTGGGCACGGCGGCCTCGTTCATCCTGATGATGATCGCGGTGCGCGAGCTTTCGACCAATATGTCGAGCTTCGAGCTGTTGTCGTTCCGCTCCCTGATCGGCATTCCGGTCATGTGCCTGGTCGCCTGGCGCCTTGGTTTCTACAAGGTGAAGACCCGACGATTCGGCATGCAGGTCGGCCGCAACGTCGTCCATTTCGGCGGCCAGTGGTGCTGGGTGATCGGCATCACGCTGCTGCCGATGGCGCATGTGACGGCGCTGGAATTCACCATGCCGATGTGGACCGCCATCATCGCCATGCTGTTTCTCGGAGAGCAGGCGAAATCCCACCGCATCGTCGCCGTCGTCATGGGAATGGCGGGCGTGCTGGTCATCCTGCGGCCCGGCCTCGAAATCGTGACCGAAGGCGCGCTGGTCGTCCTGCTAGGCGCGCTCTGTTACGGCATTTCCAACGTGATGATGAAGTCGCTGACCGCGGACGACGCCCCCTGGGTGATCGTGTTCTGGATGCAGATCATCCAGCTGCCGCTGGCCCTGCTGCCGGCGATCTTCTGGTTCGAATGGGTATGGCCCGGCTGGGCCGACGCGCCCTGGCTGCTGGCCATGGGGCTGACCGGCATGTCGGCGCATTTCTGCCTCGCCCGCGCGTTTCAGCTGGCCGACGCCACCGTCTGCATCCCGGTCGATTTCGTCCGCCTGCCGCTGGCGGCGTTTATCGGCTGGCTGGTCTATTCCGAAGCCGTCAGCGTCTGGGTGCTGGCCGGCGCGCTGCTGATATTTGCCGGGAACTACTACTCGGTCTGGCGCGAAACCCGCAAGGCAGCGCCGTAGTGCCGCCTCTGTTTCAAGCCGTTCTGTGGTTCTGCGGCACGATGGCAGGTTTCGCGGGCATGGCGATCGCGGCCCGCAGTCTGCACACCGAAATGTCGACCTTCGAGATCCTGTTCTTCCGCAGCCTGATCGGGGTGCTGGTCGTTCTGCCGTTCATGGCGCGGACCGGTTTCGTCGACATTCGCATCCATCAGTTCCGCTGGCACCTGGGCCGCGCGATCGTACAGTTCGGCGCCCAGATATGCTGGATATACGGCATCGTGCATCTGACGCTGTCCGATCTGACGGCCATCGAGTTTTCCATCCCGCTGTTTACCGCGCTGCTGGCTGTCCTGTTCCTGGGCGAAAAAATGTGGCGGCACAAATGGGTGGCGACCATTTTCGGATTCGCCGGGGTGTTGCTGATCCTGCGGCCGGAGGGCTCGGCCTTCAACCTCGCCGGACTGGTCATGATCACCGGGTCGTTCCTCTATGCGGGTTCCGGCGTGCTGGTCAAATTCCTCACCCGCACGGAATCGCCGCAGGGGATCATCTTCTGGATGAACCTGCTGCAACTGCCCGCCGGCCTGATCCCGGCCGTGTTTATCTTCGACTGGGTCACGCCCGGGCTGGCGGACATCCCGTGGATCCTGGTCTGGGGACTCGCCGGATTGTGGGCGCATTACGCCATGGCCCGCGCGCTGACCCTGGCCGACATCACGATCATTTTCCCGCTCGATTTCCTGCGCCTGCCTGTCATGGCGATCATCGGGTTTCTGCTTTACGCCGAAGCGCTCGACCCGTGGACCGCCGTCGGCGCGCTGATTATCTTCGCCGGCAACTGGTACAGCGTCCGCGAGGAAACCCGCCGCGGTGGATCGCCGGGAGGACACTAGATCGCGACCGGCAGACGCGGAATTGCGTCGACCGGCGCGGGTATCTAGCTCAAAAGAAAAACAAGGAACGCGACCAGTCCGATCGCGAGCAACCATTTCTCGGGCCCGCCGACGACCTGAAACGCCTTGACGTAGGCGTTGGTCTGTCCCGGGTTCGGGCTGCCGTCCGGCAGGTAGCGAAGATCTTTCCCGCAATGGCGGCATTCGTCGGGATAGGACGTCACGTTTTTGCCGCAATGCGGACAGTCGATCCAGTTGTCGACCATCAGTCGCGCGCGAACTGGCCCTTGCCGAACAGCAGTTCTCGGGACTCAGGCGTCATTTCCCTGGAGCCTCGCCTGTCGGCCAGCAATTCCATGCCCTGCTGCACCCCGGGGCGCGCGGACATGGCATCGAACCAGCGCTTGATGTGGGGAAACTCCGCCTTGTCCACGCCCTGGCGGCGCGACGGGCGCGCCCACGGCCAGCATGCCATGTCGGCGATGGAATAGGCGTCGCCGCCCAGCCATTCGGTCACGGAGAGGCGCCTGTCCATGACCCCGTAGAGCCGGCGCACCTCGTTCGAATAGCGTTCAATACCGTACGGCACGTCCACGCCGCCCATCGCCTGGCGGAAATGATGCGCCTGCCCCGCCATCGGCCCCAGCCCGCCCATCTGCCACATCAGCCATTCCATTACCGCCTTTCGGCCGCGAATGTCATCCGGACCGGGCAGAAAACGTCCTTCCTTTTCGGCGAGATACACCAGAATTGCGCCGGTCTCGAAAACGGATACGGGGTCTCCACCGTCGGCGGGGTAATGGTCAACGATGGCCGGAATGCGGTTGTTCGGGCTGATCTTCAGGAAGTCAGGCGCGAACTGATCGCCGGCGTTGATATCGACGGCCACGACCTCGTTCTCCAGCCCGAGCTCGGCGATCAGAATGGAGACCTTGTGCCCGTTGGGCGTCGGCCACGTGTACTGGGTGATCATATCGCCGCCGCGATGGCCTTGCCGGCCTCTTCCGTGCTTGCGGTGCCGCCGATGTCGCGGGTGCGCGGACCGCCGTCGGAAAGGACGTTTTCGATCGCGCCGACGATTGCCGCGCCGGCATCGCGCTCGCCGAAATGATCCAGCATTAGCGCCGCCGACCAGATCTGCGCGATCGGGTTGGCGATGCCCTGACCGTATATGTCGGGCGCCGATCCGTGCACCGGCTCGAACATGGACGGGTAGTCCCGTTCCGGATTGATATTGGCCGACGCCGCGACTCCGATGGAGCCCGCCACTGCGGGCCCCAGGTCGGACAGGATGTCGCCGAACAGATTTGAGCCGACAACCACGTCGAACCAGTCCGGGCTTGTGACGAACCGGGCCGTCAGGATATCGATGTGATACTGGTCGGTTTCGATGTCCGGATAGTTCGCCGCCATCGCCGCGAAGCGTTCGTCCCAGTAGGGCATGGAATGGATGATGCCGTTGGACTTGGTCGCGGACGTGACCTTTTTCGCGGGCCGCGTCGTCGCCAGTTCGAAAGCGTAGCGCATGACCCGGTCGCAGCCCCGGCGGGTGAACACGGCCTGCTGAACCGCCATCTCGGCCTCGGTGCCTTCGTACATCCGTCCGCCGATCTGCGAATATTCGCCTTCGACGTTTTCGCGGACGATCATCATGTCGATGTCTTCAGGCCCGCGATTGGCGAGCGGCGAGTCCACCCCCGGCAACAGACGCGCCGGGCGCAGATTGACGTATTGGAAGAATTCGCGCCGGATCGGGATCAGCATGCCCCAGAGCGAGACGTGATCGGGCACGCCCGGCATGCCGACCGCACCGAGGAACACCGCATCGAACGGGCTTAGCTGTTCAATTCCGTCTTCCGGCATGATACGGCCGGTCTGGTCGTAATCGTCGCAGTTCCAGCCGAATTCCGTGAAATCGTAGTCGATGCCGAATTTCGCGCCCGCGGCTTCCAGTACCCTCAGCCCTTCGGGCATGACCTCCTTGCCGATCCCGTCGCCGGGGATGACGGCGATATTATATCCTGTCATCAGTGGCTGCCCTTTCGTTCGAAGACGATGACGTAATAGCTGGCGCAAAAGATAACCAGCGCCCCGATCCAGGTATAGATGTCCGAGCTTTCGCCGAAGACGACCCAGCCGATGATCGCCGCCGTAATCAGCCGCGAAAAGTCAAACGGCTGGACGACCCGGGCATCGGCCACCGCAATCGCCCGGGTGATGGAATACTGGCCCAGCAGCGCGAAAACGCCGACGCCCAGGATCGCCGGTCCGTCGGACCAAACCGGGTCGGTCCAGTAGAGCCAGGCGGGCACCGCGGAGAAAACCAGCATCAGGATGCTGACATAGGCGACCATCACGGCAGCCGTGTCCGTCCGCGACAGGGTTTTCATGCAGGTGTTGACCCCGGCGAACAGCACCCCGGTCGCCAGCGCTGCCAGCATGCCGAGATTTATTTCCTGAAACCCCGGCCGCAGGATGATCAGCGCGCCGGCAAAGGCGACGGCGATCGCCCCCCAGGTGCGCGGACCTGCCTTTTCGCCGAGGATCAGCATCGCCAGCAGGATGGTGAAGATCGGCTGGATATACAGCAGCGCCGTGTAGTCCGAGATCGGGATCACGCTGACCGCGTAGAACCAGCACATCATTCCGCCATAGGTAAGACACGCGCGCACCGCATGTATCGGAAAAACCGTGGTTTTCATCACCGAGATGCCGTTGCGGGCGATCATCGGCGCAATGAACGCAATCGCGATCACGGCCCGCATGAAGGCAAGCTGCGCGGTGGAATAGTCGGACGACAGTTCGCGCGTACAGACCGACGCCAACGTGTATCCGGTCCCGGCCAGGACCATCCAGGCGGGGCCGGCGACGACCGGGGGGAGATTCGGGAGAGGAAGAGGCATGAGGTGTTTGGCGTTTTTTCCGTCATCCCCGCGAAGGCGGGGATCTCGTGACAATTGGCACGGATGAGAAAGATTCCTGCCTTCGTGGGAATGACTGCTGAAGGAAAAGCCTCAATCCCTCGGTACCTTGCGCACGTCGGTGTTCGGTACCACACCCGTGCGGCGCTGCTGGGTCGACCGTTCGCCGTTGGCGATCCAGTCGCCGGCCGCGGCGCGCTCGGCCAGCGTGTCCCATTCGGCCGACCAGTCGCCGAGTTCGTAGCCATGCCAGGGCGGTTCCGGTTTGAGCGGCGGCAGCCCCAGCCGGTCCCACAACTCCTTCGCATGCTCCATGTATTCGCGCTTGGGCAGCGCCACCGGCGCCATGTCGACCTTCAGCGTCGCGTCGATGGCGAGCGTCGCGTCTTCGGTCGCACCGGTTTTCGGGCCGTGCCCCAGCGGCCTGTGTTTTATCAGTTCGCAATCCTCTGCAAGATTGGCGCGGTAGCTCATCGCCCAGAACACGGCGTCGAGATTGTTCGGATCGATGTCCTCGTCCACCGCGATCATGTACTTGCCGACCGGTCCCTGAAACGACATCGCGCCGTACAGCGCGCGCCAGATTTCTGTCCTTGGCGTGCCGCGCGCGACCTGGACGACGATGACCTTGCGCAGACTGGTCAGCGGCTCGTGCATGCCGACCCGCACGACCCCCTTGATGCCGAGATGATCGCGCAGATGGTTGAGAAACAGCGGTTCGTACGCCACGCGCTTGATGACGGAGGATTCGGACGGCGCAACCTGGCTGATGATCGACGTGAACACCGCGTTCTTCTTCCGCGTGATCGCCGTGACCTTCAGGATGAAATTGAATTCCTCCAGATTGATATAGCCGTGGCTTTCGCCGAACGGGCCTTCGGGTTCGAAATACTCCGGATCGAGCAGCCCTTCGATGACGATCTCGGCATCCGCCGGCACCATCAGATCGGACGTCCGCGCCTTCGCGATCCGGATCGGCGCGCCGGCGATGCCGCCGGCCACGCCCAGCTCGTCGACGTCCTTGGGCAGTTTCTGCGGCCCGCAATAGGCGACAGGCGGCGGACAGCCGATCACCATCGCGATCGGCATGGCTTCGCCGCGGGCCCGGCACTTCTCCCAATGCGCGGTGCCGCCCTGCCCCAGATTCATGAACAGCTTCAACCCGACCCGGTCCGGCGCCTTCAGACCGCCGCGATAGGTGCCGAGGTTCTGAATGCCGCTGTCGGGATCGCGCGTGATGCAGGCGGTGGCCGTCAGATAGGGCGCGGAATCGTAGCCCGGCGTCGAGACGGGGACCGGCAATGCGTCGAGCCCGTTACCGGATGTCAGGTCGTTCCCTTCGAAGACAAGTTCCTGGCAGGGCGGGTCGTCGACCTCAACCGGCGCGATCGGATTGGCAATGGCGTTTGCCCAGCAACCGCCGATGTCCTCGACGGGCACGCCCATGCCGACGGAATAAATCGCCGCATTTCCGGCCAGCGCACCAGTGACGACGGGCATGTCGAATGACCGGTCCGCTGCGCCGGTCACGTTGGTGAACAGGAACGCCTTGCGCTCTGCTTCCGGGATGCCGCCGCGAAACTGCCAGCGGACCAGCGGGCTGAGCTCGGAATCCTTGTTGATGGGCGCGTCGATGGTCGTCAGCAACCCGGCGGACTCCAGCGCCCTGAGGTGATCCTGCAGGTCGTTGTACCCGCGCGATTGTGCGTCGCTCATATTGTTCCTCCCGTGCCGGCGCATGATGAAGTTGGGAGACGCTGCGGGCAAGGGTAGACGACAAGAGACCGCTCTGTTGATAGACTTCGGAACACAAATACGGAATCGGGGAGAGAACAATGAAAGCGGCGGTCGTCGGCGAAAACGGGCTCGAAATCAAAGAGGTGGCCGAACCCAGCCCCAAACCGAACGAAGTTCTGGTTCGGGTCCGCGCCTGCGGCATGAACCGGGCGGACGCAATGGTCGCGAGCGGCATGGCCCATGGCCGGGCCGGCGGCCCGGGCACCATCCCCGGGATCGAGTTCGTCGGCGAGGTCGTCGAGATCGGAAGCGAAGCGCAGGGCGTGAAACCCGGCGACCGGGTCATGTGTTCCGGCACGACCGGCTGGGCCGAGTATGCCGTGGCCGACTGGGGGCGGGCCGTCCCCCTTCCCGCCAACAACATGACCTGGGCGCAGGCCTCCACCCTGCCGGTCGCCTTGCAGACCATGCACAACGCCGCCGTCACTGCCGGGAGATTCAAGGCCGGCGAAACCGTCCTGATCCAGGGCGCGAGTACCGGTGTGGGGCTGATGGGCCTGCAGATCGCGAAAGCGCTGGGCGCAAAGCTGGTCGTGGGTTCGTCGACCAATCCCGAGCGCCGGTCGCGGCTTGCGGAGTTCGGCGCCGATCTCGCCATCGATTCAACGGACGAGGGATGGGTGGACGAGGTTCTGGAGGCAACGGACGGGGAAGGCGTCGACCTGATCGTCGACCAGATTTCCGGCTACGTCGCAAACGCCAATCTGGCCGCCACGAAAATTCTCGGCCGGATCGTGAATGTCGGACGGCTGGGCGGTTTCACCGGAGAGTTCAACTTCGATCTGCACGCCATGCGCCGTATCGACTACATCGGCGTGACGTTCCGGACACGATCGGTCGAAGAGGTGCGCGACATCGTCCAGGCGATGAAGAACGATCTGTGGGGCGCCGTCGAAGCCGGCGAACTGTCCCTGCCGGTCGACAGCGAATACGCCCTCGACGATGCTGCCGAGGCCGTCGACTACATGAAAGCCAATAAGCATTTCGGAAAGATCATTCTGTATATGGACTGACTCAGAAGAAGCGGCCCTCGCCGATCTGGATCTGAACGCTTGCATCGTCGTGGGGATGAAGCATCGCGGCAATTTTGACCACCTGCTGGTGACCTACCTGACGGCACGGAAATCCGCGCTTGCCTATGCTGACGGCGAATGGAACTTGTTATGGCCGATGGACAACCTGCTGCGGTCCGTGGGTGCCTATTTCGTGCGCCGGGGATTGGACAGCCCGCTCTACCTCTAGGTGCTCAAGACATAGGTTCAGAGGGCCATCAAACGCTTCGTGCCGCAGGGAGTCTATCCGTAAGGTGAATTGTCGCGCGATGGCTCATTGCAGCCACCGAAGCTCGACCTGCTGGATTACATAACCCAGGATTTCGACCCCGACCGCGAACACGGCATCACCTTTATCCCGCTCAACATAAACTACGAGCGCGTAGTCGAGGACCAGGGCCTGAACATGAACCAGGACGAACACGAGATCAGAAAGCCGGGCACCCCGTTCGTTCTAAAATTCGCCTTCGAGTTTCTTTCAAAATCGATGCCGGAGCTCGCTTATCGACGGCGTCCTAGGTTCGGCCGGGCGTGCGCGAAATTCGGCGCGCCTATATCGCTACGCAGCTGGATAACCGACAGGAAAATCAACTTTCGCCAGCTCGAACGGACGGAAAGATTTGGACATGTCGCTCCCTCTGCCAACAAATTTATGGGCGATATCGATATCGATTAACCCCGGGGCGGCGCCGCGCAAACTTGATCCCAGCGGTAACGTTCCTTCAGTGTGCCGAAATGTTCGAACACGTCGAGGATGACCTCGAATGCCGGTTCTGTGATTTCCACGTGCGGCGTCCAGGCGCCGAGATCCTGATAGGCCGCGATGCATTTCGCAAGAACGTCTTCGTCGATATCCGGAAAATAGGATTTCTCCGCCTTCGCGATTTCCGCCGCGGGCGTCTCGTTCATATAAACCCGCGTCTTCGCATAGGCGCGCATGAAGGCCTTCGCCATATCGGTCTCCAGCCAGTCGCGCGTCGCCGCAAGGCTGGAAAATCCGCACGGACCGATCAGCGGACCCGACTGCGCCACCACATGGCCGATGCCGTCGGCCTCGAGCTGCTGGGGAAAAGGTCCCTGCTGCTGTACGTACTGGCCAGTGCCGTCGCGGAACGCCTTGTCGATATCCGCCGCCCCGCCCGGATGGATCAGATTGATCGCATCGTAGTCGATCCCCGCCTTGTGGCAGGCGTATTTGAACATCGCGAGCGGCTGGCCGCCGGAGAACGTCACCACGTCGGCGCCTTCGAGCTTGTCCCAGCTGAAGTCCGGATCGGCATCGCGCCCGGTGATGAAAAAACCGTCCATCTCGTTGATCTGGGCGAAATGCACGACAGACGGGGTCTCCCCTTTGCCCAGCGGTCCGAACCCCTGGCTGAGCGCCGACTGAACCACATGCGCAGATCCGTCTTCCAGCGCCGCGATCGCGGACACGCCGGCCGGCGACACCGACCAGTCGGGATCGAGACCTTCTTCCTGCAGAAACCCTGCGGAAAAGGTGGAAATCAGCGGCGAATAGAACGCCGAAAACAGGGTGAACTGGATGTTGATCTTTTCCACGGGCGATATCCTTCTGCGCAGGCCGACGATGTGACCGGAAAGGTGTCACACGCGGCGCGGCAAGACAACGCCGCGCACATTGCCGATTAAGGGCCGGGCCGGTAATCTTGCCTCCGATACAGGGAACCGGATCATGCCAGACATCAACATTACTCCCCGCGATAAGGGAATTGGCGCTGAAGTTCGCGGTATCGACCTCGCACAACCTCTCCCGGACCGGGCTTTCGAAACGTTGCAGGCGGCGTTCGACACGCACCGGCTGCTGATCTTCCGCGACGTGCATTGGAGCGTCGACCAGCAGGTCGCGTTCAGCGAAAAATTCGGCGCGCTGGAGGATTTCCCCGATCCCAAGGATCAGGCGGAAGGCCACAAAACGGTCCTGCGCGTGACCAATATCGATCGTGCGACCGACACCATCAAACCGGTCGACGATCCCGGACACAAATCCTTCACGCTGGGGACGTCGGCGTGGCACATCGATTCGTCGTTCCGCACGCTGCCGTCGAAGGCATCGGTGCTGTACGCGCTGGAAATGCCGGCGGACGGCGGCGACACGATGTTCGCCGACACCACGCTGGCCTACGATTCGCTGTCGGAAGACCGCAAACGCGCACTGGAAAAGATGGTGATCGTGCACGATTTCGAGGAAACCCGCCGGCGGCACAACCTGCCGCCCCGGCCGCCCGAAGTGCAGGCGGCCACCCCACCGGCGCGCCACCCGCTGGTGACCGAGCGCAAAAACGGACGCCGGGCGCTTTTCATCGGCTCCCACGCCGCAGGGATCGAGGGCATGACGTACGAGGACGCCCGCGCCCTGATCGACGAGCTGGAAGAAATCTGCGTCCGGCCGGAATACACCTATCGCCACCAATGGCAGGACGGAGACATGGTGATGTTCGACAATATCTGCATGATGCACCAGGCCATGCCCTACGATCTGAAAAATTCACGCCGGCTGCTGCATCGGACGACGGTCGCGGGCGACGCTCCGCTGGCCGGCGTCAACGGACCGATCGCATGACCGGAAACGCGTCCTACACCGAACGACTGGTGGCTTTGGCGACGCCCTACTGGGAAACCGAAGCCGAACTGACCCGCCGCTTCTTCGCCTCCAAACCGTCGAAAGAGGTCTGGGTCCACTATCTGAAGGCGGCCGTTTACAAGGAACTGAACCCCGTGATCGGATACGGCCCGACCGACGGGTTCGCCTGCGGCCTGCACATGGAGTTCGCACGGCTGGTCGACGGTTTCGAGGCCGTGGACGACGGGATGGACCGGCGTGGTTTCCACCACCGCCTCGAACAGATGATCGAGGAGTTCATGCATTACACCGTGCTGGCGGAAGTGCTCGAAGACCTGCTCGGCCGGCCACTGCAGCGTGGCGATGCGCAGCAGCTGCCGGCGGACGACAAGCTGAACAAGCTGCGCCACCGATACGTCAATGCCGACAATGCCGCCGTCCGCGCCGTGATGGAGCTGACCGAAGGGGGCGGAACCGCAACGTTCCGCGAAGGCGCCAAGCTGACCGGCGGCGATTTCGAAACCAAACTGGCCGCCGCGTTCAAGGTGATCGCCGACGACGAAGACGGGCATGTCGATCACGCGGCGGCGGATCTTCAGGGCGTCATTGAAACCGACGCCGATTTCGAAGCCGCGAAAACGGCGCTGCTCGAAGTCTCGATGCAGCGTCTGCATATGCGGAACGAAATGTTCTCGGACGTGATGTCGGCGGACGAGCTGAACGGCTATCTGACCGAGCGGGGCGGCACGCCCATCGCGATCTAGCCAATCGTCGTCAGCGCAAATTCCTTCGTCAGCCGGGCGCAGATTTCCGGCTCCTGGATTTGCAGAAAATGCCCGGTACCGGGGACGCATTCGTAGGCCCAGCCGCATTCGTCGCGAAGCGCGCGGCAGGCATGGCCGGGCGCGGACGGTATGTCGCCGTCGGGATCGCTGGCGATCAACAGCACCGGCATGGGAAATTCATCCGACCGCGGCCAGATATTCATCGCAGCGTTCTGCCGGTAAACCTCGGATTCCCGCGCCGGTTTGCAGACCAGGCGCCATTTCCCGGTCGCTTCTTCAAGCCGCAACACCGCACGCGCCATCAGGTCGTAGGCGCCATCTCCCCAGCCCGACAGCATGCGGGATCCGGCATACGCGGCAGCCAGTTCCGACGGATCGTCGAACGTGTCGGGCCGGCCTGCGCTCCACCGCCACAGCACGCGTTCCTCCGTATGCATCATGCCATATAGCGGATGATCCTGCGGCGGCACCATCGGCGGATCGAACACGATCAGCCCGTCGAGCCGGCGGTTGCCGTCGAGAGCATATTTCAGATTGGTCCGCGCCGACATCGAATGAAAGACGCCGATCTGGGGTTTGGGACCGAACTCCTCGTCGATTGCATGGTACACCGCTGACATATCCGCCATAAATCGCTCGTAGCCGTGATCGCCGTCATGCACGGGATTGATGCCGCAATTGCGGAAATCGAATACCACGACCTCGAAATCGGGCAACAGGCGCTCCCAATAGGGAAAATATCCGTCGATCGCGCAGCCGTTTCCGTGGCTCAGGATGAGGCGGGGCGCTGACAAATTCCCGTACTGGCGGAGGATGATGACCGCACCGTCGTTCATGACGGCGTCGTGCCGTGAGCAGGGACCGGGAACGGAGAGAAAAACCATGCGTCGTTGTAGAACAAACGCCGGCGGCTGGAAATCCGGACGAGGTGACATCGCCCCCGATTCGATAGTAAGTAGGCGTGAATCTTTCTGAGAGTTCTGGATGGCTGCCGCACGTTTTTCTATGGGCCGGATTTTCAAGATCCTGTTGTGGTGTCTTATCATCGGCGTCGTTCTGTCGGCGCTGGGGGTCACGGCGGGCGATTTCTGGAACAGTCTGTGGCGCGCCGCCAACCGTGTCTACGAATGGGGCGTTTCGGCGTTCGGCTGGGCCTGGGACTACATACTGATCGGCGCCGCCGTCGTTATCCCGATACTGGTCGTCCGGTATCTGTGGGGTGTCGCCCGGACCCGCTAGCCGGATGACGAAAAACCCTTAACCCGGGGCAAAAATCGGGTAAGTTCCGCCGCCATGGACATTCAGAACTATATCGCCCGCGCCCAGCTGTCGCTGTCGTCGGAAACCGCAAGCGACAATCCGGACCTGCACCGCGCCGAGGTGCCGGAGGCATGCGATCATTTCAAATGCACGCTCCGTGGCCGCACGCATGCGATGGACTTTCATTTCAGCTGCCCGGTGGGCGAAGGACCGCCCCGGATCGAGGACACCGTCCGGTATCTGGGCGCCGTGGCCGCCGAATACGAGGAATGCGACGACGTACTGGAATGGGCGGACGAATACGGCTTCGATCCGGGACATCTGGACACGCGGAATGCGTTCGATGCTCTGGCACGGCTTACCCGCGATTTGTGGCGGCTGGTCGGCGATCCGATGTACGACGAACTGCATCAGGGCATCGCCATCGAACAGGCCGTCGATATGGCCTGGGGCGGCTTCGAAATCAGTCGCAACTGAAACCGGCGCCCGTCATTTTCCGGAATCGGGTTTCAGCCCATATCCCGATTTGACTGCCCGCAGCATCGCAGCGGTGTGAAACATCTGCTGGTCCGGTACGTACAGATAATCGCGTCCCACCGGGCAGGCTCGGCGGGCGAGGCAGCCGCGGTCCCGGCAATTCGTCCCGGCTTCGCTTTCCACATGGGAGACGCAGGCTGGTGCATCGAAGCGGTCCGGCAGAAAGGCATCTGCCGGGCAGACTTTCAGACAGGGCCGCGCCACGCAGGTCTCGCACGGACTGGCCGCATCGTCGCGCGGGGGCAATTCCAAACAATCGGCAAACAGCAGCGCAGCGCGATAGACATGCCAGAGGCCGAACAGAGGGTGGATCAATATCCCCACCGGCGACCGGTTAACCGGCTCGGCACGCGCCGCCCAGTCCTGCAACGGGACAAAAGGCGGTCCGCTGTTCGGCAGCACCACATGGGCGCCGACGGCCCGGGCCGCATCGTCGATTATAGGACGAAGCCAGCTATCCAGCGGATTCCGGTGCGACAAATCCGCCTCGCGTTCGAAGACTCGCCACATGTCGGGGCCGGCATTGCCGATCAGCACGACGGTCCCGGCCTCGCCGCCATCAGGCAGATCGGGCACGCCATCCCCGGGTCCGGGATAAAAACCACCGCGAACGAAAAGGCCGCTGTCGCCCAGAATGCTGTTCAGCCGGTCGATCATTCGGGGGAGTTTGCGGCTCTCGCGCTGTTGACGCAAACGTTATTGGCAGCGAGCGGTCTTCGACCCATATCAGGCGGAAACAAGACCGACAGGAGCCGAATATGCAGACGATTGCAGCTTCAAACTTTTCCCGACGCCTCTTCGCCGCCTTTGCCGTCGCCTTCGGACTGATGACGGCCGGATTGCTCTCCGCCCCTGCCGCAAACGCCAAGATCTGGTTCGAAGGCGGCGTTTTCGGATCAGGCGCGGTGCGCGGTTACGACGTCGTCGCCTATTTCACCGAAGGCCGCCCGGTAGAAGGCGACCGGAAGTTCACCCATAGCTGGATGGGCACCGAATGGCGGTTCGCCAACGCCGAACATCGTGACCTGTTTGCCGCAAACCCGGAAAAATACGCGCCGCAATACGGCGGGTGGTGCGCCTGGGCGGTGTCGCAGGGATACACCGCATCGGTCGACCCCGAAGCGTGGCGCATCGTCGACGGCAAGCTGTATCTGAACTATTCGAAATCGGTTCAAAGCCAGTGGAACGAGGACATCCCCGGGCACATCTCCAGAGGCGACCGCAACTGGCCCAGGATCAAGGACAAACTGGCCACGGAATAACCGCTGCCTCAAGGCGATGCGCTGACATATGGGCGGGAAATGCGCTAGGTTCCCGCCCATGCTGAAACGAACCATCCCGTCTTCCGGCGAAGAAATCGCCGCCATCGGCGTCGGCACCTGGCGCGGCTTCGACATCGGTTCCGGCACCGCCGAACGCGACAGCCGGCGCGCCGTCCTCGCAACCCTTCTGGATGCCGGTGCCTCGGTAGTCGACTCCTCGCCCATGTACGGACGCGCGGAAGGCGTCGCCGGCGACCTGCTGGCCGACCTCGGACGCCGGGACGACGCTTTCATCGCCACCAAGGTCTGGACCCGGGGACGGCGCGAGGGCATCGCCGAGATGGAGGATTCCTTCCGCCTGTTCCGCACCGACACGATCGACCTGATGCAGGTCCACAACCTGGTCGACTGGCGCACGCAGCTTGACACCATGCGCGGCTGGCAAGCCGAGGGCCGGTTCCGGTATCTCGGTTACACCCATTACCGCCAGCATGCGTTCGGCGACCTGATGGATGCCCTGCGCGCCGAACCGGTGGATTTCGTCCAGTTCTGCTATTCGATCGACGAACCGGATGCGGAGAACGAAATCTTACCGTTCTGCCGGGCGAACGGAATCGCAATCCTGATCAACCTGCCGTTCGGCGGGGGCGGTTTGCTGTCGCGACTGTCGCACCACCCGCTTCCCGGCCTGGCCGCCGAACTGGGTTGCGCCACCTGGGCGCAATACTGCGTGAAATACGTTATTTCGCACCCGGCGGTTACCTGCGTCATCCCCGGCACGTCGAACCCGGCGCATATGGCGGAGCTTCTGGCGGCAGGCGAAGGCATCCTGCCGGACGAAGCGACGCGAAGGGAAATGTCGGCCGCGTTCTAGCCCCCCCCCCTTTACGCGCCGGTGCAAATCGGCGAATTTCAGAAAACAATCATTCACAATGTCTGCAACTGGAGGCAGCACCATGTCGGATACTGTCAAATATCTTCTCGAAGAGAAGGATATGCCCACCCACTGGTACAACATCATGGCGGACCTGCCGGAACCGATGGCACCGCCACTGCATCCCAGCACGGGGGAACCGATCGGACCCGAGGATTTGGCGCCGCTGTTCCCGATGGAACTGATCAAGCAGGAGGTATCCACCGACCGCGAGATCGAAATTCCTGAAGAAGTGCGGGATATTTTTCGCCAGTGGCGTCCCACGCCGATGTTCCGGGCCCGCCGTCTGGAGAAGGCGCTCGATACGCCCGCGAAGATTTACTACAAGTACGAAGGTGTCAGCCCCGCTGGCAGCCATAAGCCCAACACCGCCATCGCACAGGCCTATTACAACAAGGCAGAAGGCATCACCAAGCTCGCCACCGAAACCGGCGCCGGCCAGTGGGGATCGTCGCTCGCCTTTGCGGGCGCACTGTTCGGCCTCGAAGTCGACGTCTACATGGTGAAGGTCTCGTTCCAGCAGAAACCGTATCGCAAGGCACTGATGGAATCCTACGGCGCACGTTGCGTCGCCAGCCCGTCGGACGAAACCGAAGCCGGTCGCGCCATTTTGAAGGAATCCCCCGACTCCAACGGCAGCCTCGGCATCGCCATTTCCGAAGCGGTGGAAATCGCGGCGACGCGTGACGACACCAAATACGCGCTCGGCAGCGTCCTCAACCACGTTCTCATGCACCAGACCATCGTCGGGCAGGAATCCATGAAGCAGATGGAACTCGCCGACGATTACCCGGACGTGATTGTCGGCTGCACCGGCGGCGGATCGAATTTCGGCGGCATCGCGTTTCCGTATCTCGGCGAAAAGCTGCGGGGCGGCAAGGACCTGAAGATCGTCGCGGTCGAACCTGCCGCTTGTCCCACCCTGACGCGCGGCAAATATGCGTACGATTTCGGCGACACCGGTCACCTGACACCGCTGGTCAAAATGCACACCCTGGGATCGACCTTCATTCCGCCGGGCTTCCATTCCGGGGGCCTGCGCTATCACGGCATGGCGCCCCAGGTCAGCCACGTGCAGGATCTGGGCCTGATTACGTCGAAAGCGTATCACCAGACGGAATGTTTCGCCGCCGGCGTCCAGTTCGCGCGCGAGGAAGGCATCCTGCCGGCGCCGGAAGCCAACCACGCGGTCAAGGGCGCGATCGACGAGGCGCTGCGCTGCAAGGAAGAAGGCAGGTCGGAAACGATCCTGTTCAATCTGTGCGGCCACGGTCATTTCGACATGCAGGCCTATATGGATTACTTCTCCGGCAACCTGCAGGATCTCGACTATGACGAGGGCGAGCTCGCCATGGCGTTGGCGGGCCTGCCGTCGGTCGCGGCGGAATAGACCTCCGCTTTTCCAGCGACGGAAATTTGACGGTCGGCCCCTGCGCCGACCGTTATTTTTTGAACAACCTACGAAATACGGAAATCCGCCATGGGACAGTCCCATCTGAAAGATATCGCAACCATCATCGACGACCTTGAGGCGATGGGACGTCTCGTCCGTGTCAAATCCGAGGTCGATCTCAATTACGATCTGACGGGGATCGCAGCCGAATTCGAACGCGGCCGGCGTGCCGTGCTGTTCGAGAACGTGAAAGGCCAGAAAGCCCCCGTCCTGATCGGACTGTACTGGTCGCGCGAATTACTGGGTGCGCTGATGCGCACGCCGGAGCGGGAATTGCCCGGCCTCGTCTCCACGCACATAAAAAAATGGCAGATCGACCCGGTCGCGCCCATCGTCCTGAAAGACGGCCCGGTGCGCGAGGTAACGGAAAAGAAAGTCGACATCACAAAACTGCCTGTGCCGGTTCACGCCACCAAGGACGGCGGCGCCTTTTTCGATGCCGCCATGGTCATCACCAAGGACCCGGACACAGGCGTACGCAACGCGTCGATCCAGCGGTTTCAGGTGATCGACAAGGACACGCTCGCGGTCAATATCGACTCCGGCCGCCACCTTGAGCTCTATCTCGAGAAGGCGCGGGCCAAGGGCGAACACCTTGCTTTTACGCTCAACGTGGGCATCGGGCCGGGATTTCATTTCGCGGCTTCCGCCCCGGCCGAAGCCGCCCCGCCGGAGAAAGACGAGCTTGGCATTGCCAGCGAATTCCACGGCGAACCTGTGGAACTGGTCGCGTCCGATCTGTCCGACACCGAGATGGTCGCCCATGCGATGTGGAGCCTCGAATGCGAATTGCTGCACGACGAAGACCACCCCGAGGGCCCGTTCGCAGAGGTAACCGGCTGTTACGCCGCCCTGGCGCCGCGCGGGAAGGTGAAGGTCAAGCGCATCCATCGCCGCGAAAAGCCCGTAATGCACACCATCCTGCCGGGTACGGAAGTCCACAATTCGGTCGGCCTGCTGGGCGAAGCCAATGTTCTCAATCTGCTGCAGCTACAGGTGCCGGGCGTGAAAGACGTGTTCTTCACCCATGGCGGCTGCGGGTTTTACGGCGCAGTCGTGCAGATCGCACAGACCCGGGCGGGCTGGGCGAAACAGGCGATTCTCGCCGCTTTCGCCGCCTTCCCACCGCTGAAAACCGTCACCGTCGTCGATGACGACGTGAATATTTACGATCCGACCGACGTCGAATGGGCGATGACCACCCGGCTCGATCCCGACAAGGGCATCATGGTGTTTCGCGACATCTTCGGTCACGGCCTGAACCCGAGCTTCCCGGACTATCTGGGCAACAAGGTCGGCTACGACGCAACCCAGCCCTTCCCCCACCGTCCGGAATTCGAGCGCGCGTCGATGAAGAAGATGAGTCTCGACGGGCTGGACATCGTGACCCCCGAGATCACCTCCGCACCGCCGCAGAAACCTGCTTAGAGTGCCGCGACCGCTTCGGCAGGGCCGCGGCTACATGGCGGCCATGATCGGCCTTGTCCCCGCCAGCGGGTATCGCATTGCTTCGTGGCGGACAGCGCAATTGCCGACTATCGGATTAACGAAAGCGGATTAACGGACGTTCGTCCCGCCGGTTACCTGCGCCAGCGCCTTTTCCAGATTGCCGACCGTCCGATCAATATTGTGCAGCTTGTCGAGGCCGAACAGACCCACCCGAAAAGTGCGGAAATCCTCCGGCTCGTCGCACATCAGCGGCACGCCCGCAGCGGTCTGCAGACCTGCGGCGGCAAACTTGCTGCCGTTATGGATGTCCGGATCATCGGTGTAGCAGACCACCACGCCCGGCGCGCCGTATCCGTCCGCGGCCAGACTCTTGAAACCGTGAGACGCCATGAGCGCGCGCACTTTGTCACCCAGTTCCTGTTGCTCGTCGAACACTTTGTCGAACCCGTCGGCGCCGGTCTCGGTCATGGACTGGTGGAACTTTACAATCGCGTCCGTTGGCATGGTCGCGTGATAGGCATGGCCCCCGCCTTCGTAGGCCTCCATGATCTGCAGCCATTTTTTCAAATCGGCGGCGAAGCTTGAGCTGGTCGTGTCTTCTATACGCTTCCTGGCTTCCTCGCCCAGCATGACAAGGGCGCTGCAGGGCGACGCACTCCAACCTTTCTGAGGCGCACTGATGAGCACGTCGATACCGATATCCGCCATGTCGACCCAAATCGTGCCAGACGCAATGCAGTCGAGCACGAATAACCCGCCCGAGGCGTGGGCCGCCTCCGCGACTTTACGCATGTAATCATCGGGCAGGATCATGCCGGCTGAGGTCTCCACATGGGGAGCGAACACGACATCGGGCTTTTCGGTTTCGATGGCAGCGACGACCTCTTCGATCGGCGCCGGCGCAAACGCGGCCTGGCTGCCGTCTTCGACTGCGCGGGCCTTCAGCACGATTTCTTGGGACGGAATGTTTCCGGCCTCAAATATTTGGGTCCAGCGGAAACTGAACCAGCCGTTACGGATAACGAGACATTTCTTCCCGGTCCCGAACTGGCGCGCGACCGCTTCCATGCCGTAGGTACCGCCACCTGGTACCAGCACGACCGAATGCGCGTTGTACACGCGTTTCAGGGTCGTCGAGATATCGTTCATGACGCCCTGAAAGGACTGGGACATATGGTTTAGAGAGCGGTCGGTGAAAACCACAGAATATTCGAGCAGCCCATCGGGATCGATATCGGTCAAGCCAGGCACGTTAGTCTCCGGTCAGTAATAGCGGTGGTCGGACTTCACTATGTAGCACCTTTGAGACGAAAAGCTACTCGGCAGCCTGCTGTTCTGCGAAAAAACGGTTGTCGGGGCGCGGAAGCCCGAGATTTTCCCGCAATGTCTTACCTTCGTATTCGGTCCGGAACAGGTCCCGGCGCTGAATTTCGGGAATCACCCGGTCGACCACGTCATCCAGACCCTGGGGAAGGTAGGGGAACATGATCGTAAACCCGTCGCTGCCGCGGGTTTCCAGCCATTCTTCCATTTCATCGGCGATGCTTTCGGGCGTGCCGACCATGGCGAGGCCTGAATAGCCGCCCAGCCTTTGCGCCAGCTGGCGCACGGTCAGACCTTCGCGCTCCGCCAGCAGTACCGCCCTGTCACGACCGGATTTCGTGGCGTTACTCTCCGGCATGTCGTCCGGCAGCGGCCCGTCGGGATCGAATTTGGACGCATCGACGCCAAGCGTGATCGACAGCGACGCGATGGCGCTTTCCTCGTGCACCAGGCTGTCGAGCTTGGCCCGCTTGGCTTTTGCCTCCTCGACGGTGTCGCCAACTATGACCATGCAGCCGGGCATGATTTTGAGATGATCCGGATTTCGGCCGAGTTGCTCCATGCGGCCTTTAACGTCGGCGTAGAACGCCTGGCCCGCTTCGAGATTGCTTTGCGCAGCGAAGACGGCTTCGGCCGTTTCGGCGGCAAGTTGACGGCCGGCATCCGATCCTCCCGCCTGAACGATAACGGGCCAGCCCTGAACGGGACGCGCGATATTCAACGGACCTGCAACCTTGAAAAAATCGCCTTCGTGATTCAGCCGGTGCATCTTGTCGGGGTCCATGAAGAACCCGGTTTCCTGATTGCGGATGAAAGCGTCTTCCGACCAGCTGTCCCACAGGCCCGTGACGACGTCGTAGAATTCGCGGGCGCGGCGGTAGCGTTCGGCATGCTCGAGATGATCTTCCTTGCCGAAATTCCTGGATGCATCGGGATTGGACGTCGTAACGATGTTCCAGCCAGCCCGGCCGCCGCTGATATGATCCAGCGATGCGAACCGGCGTGCGATGTGATAGGGCTCGTCATAAGTCGTCGATCCGGTTGCCATCAGGCCGAGACGGTCGGTCGCCTGGGACAGAGCGGACAACAGCGTGAACGGCTCGAACGAGGTCGGCGTCGTCGACCGGCGCAGGGCTTCAACGGGCATGTTCAGCACCGCCAGATGATCCGCCATGAAAAAACTGTCGAACCTGGCTTCTTCCAAGCGCTGGGCGAATTTTTTGATATGGCCGAAGTTGAAATTCGCGTCCGCGTAAGCGCCGGGCCAGCGCCAGCTGCCGGTGTGAATGGTCGTCGGACGCATGAAAGCGTTCAGTTTTATCTTGCGGTCGCTGCTCATCGCTATGGGGTCTCTGGTTGATCGAATCTGGTCGATATTACCGCAGCGACATGGATTTGTCGGTAGCGTCGGACGACAAAGACCTGTTTACATAGCGACAAGCTGAACACTGCCCTCGTCCGTTGGCGCAGATACCACGGGGACTCTGCCAGTCACTCTCTTCGGCATCTCTATCTCGGGAGAGTTGTTGCTGCACCCGGTAACCAGCAGCCTCGCGTTCACGACAGATTTTCCAATCTTTTCAACGTCTTTTTGGGGCCGCAGCCGGATAATTCGTCTGCATTACAAAGTTAATTCGATGCTATTTGAGAAATGCAGTGAGGAGAAACTGTCGGAATCTAGCTGTCGTCAGAATTTTCAGTATGGTGGTTTTTTATGAGTATACGTGCCATCCCGGCGCTAAGCGCTATGGTCCTGTCGGGTCCGTCACCGGGCGCGCTGGCAACTTCGGGCGCAAGAGCGGGGCTGACATCGGCGGAAAAGCGATGGATTGCCGAAAAGCCCTCCATTCGTATTTTTCCCGCCCCAGCCGATAAGCCCATCGAGTCGCTGGATGCGCAAGATAGTCTGCACTGCGTGACGGGGTCATAAAGGTGGATAGCGAATTCGGCGTTGGCACTACGGCAAGTGTGCGGCTGCGCACGGAGAAAATCGGCAGACGGGCGTAAGGGTTCCTTCTCCCTCGCTATTTGACCGGGCAAATTTTTTCCAGCACCCGTCTCGGCGTGATCGGGGTTTCCCTTACTTCGACCCCGTACGCCCTCAATGCATCATTGACCGCATTTGCAATGGCCGCGGGCGGTGGAATCGCGCCGCCTTCGCCCAGTCCTTTAACGCCGTATTCCGTCAACGGCGACGGCGTGACGAGATGATCGAGCCGGAGATTGGGCAGATGGGTCGATCCGGGCATGGTGTAGTCTGCGAACGTCGAAGACAGCGGCTGGCCGGCCTCGTCGTAGCGGGATTCCTCAAACAATGCCGTGCCCACGCCCTGCAGGGCGCCGCCGATGATCTGTCCGTCGACGATCATCGGATTGACGATGGTGCCGCAATCCTCGGAAATGACGTAATCGAGAATCTCCACCTGTCCCAGTTCAGGATCGACGGCGACGACGCAGGCATGCGTTGCATATGAAAACGGGCTGTTGTCGGGCGTCGGACGGAAACCGGACGTGACCTCGACGCCGGCGGGATCGACGTCCACCGGCAGTTCTTCCGGGTTTCTGTGCCAGACGCGCGCGATCTCAGCAAACGTGACACTCCCCGACGGGCCCACCACACAGGCATTCTCGATTCCCGTATCGTCGAAATCGCATTGCAGCAAATGTGCCCCCATGCGGCGAATATGTTCGCCTAGGACGTCGCAGGTGCGCGCAATGGCGCCGCCCGCCATCACCATGGATCGCGACGCGTAGGTACCGGTCGAATAGGGCGATGTCGCGGTATCGCCGTGGCGTACGGCCACCATATCGATATCGATCCCGAACCGCTCGCACGCGACCTGTGCCAGAGTCGTTTCCATGCCCTGGCCGTGGTTCTGGACGCCGACGCCGATTTCCAGACCGCCATCCGGCGTCAGCCTGACATGCGCCTGTTCGTATCCCGGGATCGCAGCCAGGCCGGCGCGTGCCGCCGCCGAAGTCTGAAGTGCCGTCATCTCGATATAACACCCGAACCCGACGCCGATCAGCCGACCGTCCGCTTCGCCCTGTTTCTGGCGGTCGCGCATCGCGGGCAGGTCGATCAACGCCCCGGCGCGCCTCAGCGCTTCCGGATAATCGCCGCTGTCGAATTCGCCGCCGGTGATCGTCTTGTAGGGCATGGCCTCGCCGGGGACGAGATTCTGCATCCGCAGGTCGTAGGGCTCCCGTCCCAGTTCCCGGGCCATCGCATCGACCGCGAGTTCCATCGCGAAGCAGATGCCGGGACGCGCGACCCCCCGATACGGAACGATCGGCGGCTTGTTGGTCGCCACCGCGCGCGATCGCACCTTGTAGGCGGAAAATCTGTAGGGACCATGCAGCGTTCGTCCGGCCATGGTCGATTCCAGAATATTGGAATGCGGGTAGACGGAATAAGCGCCGGAATCGATCACGATATCCGCCTCGACGCCGATAAAATTGCCGTCCGTATCGGCATGCAGCGTCACCGAATAATGATGTTCGCGCGCATTCGCGGCCGCCACCAGATGTTCGCGCCGGTCCTGTATCCAGCGCACCGGGCGCTTCACCTGCATGGCGATCCAGGGGATGTAGATTTCTTCCGGTAGCAGCACGCATTTGTAGCCAAACCCGCCGCCCACGTCGGGCGCGATGACATGGGCCTGGTTCTGGCGAAGCCCGAGACATTCGCACAGCGCATTCTTCAGGATATGCGGAATCTGCGAGGCGCTGTAGACCACCAGCCGGTCTTCCCGCGCATCCCATTCGGCCAGCACCGCCGCTCCTTCCAGCGGGTTGACCGCCTGCCGGTTCATGCGGAACGTCCGGGTGACAGACACAGCAGCGGCGTCCAGTCCGTCGACGTTTTCCTCGAAGCGGGAATCGAGAATGACGTTGTCGTCCCAGTCGTCGTGCACCCGGGCGGGCGGATTATCCGCCGCCTCCAGCATATCCACGACCGGCGGCAAAGCCTCGAACGAGACCTCGGTCTGCGCGGCCAGATCCTCGGCCCCGGCGCGGGTATCGGCAAGACAGACCGCGACCGCCTCGCCGACGAAACGCAGCTTGTCCGTCGCCAGATGCGGATAATCCGACGGTTTGTGCCCCGGAAACTTGGAAACCACATGGATCGGCTGCACGCCGTCCGCCGCCATGTCCTCCGCCGAGAAGACGCGTTTTTCGGCGCCAGCCGGTTTGGCGACTTTCAGGTTTTTCGCATGCGCAACCGGGCTGCGGACGATGGCGGCATCCAGCATGCGCGGCCGCGCGATATCGGCGACATACCGACCCTCACCGTTCAGAAAGCGCTTGTCTTCCTTGCGCAGGACCGACGCGCCGATCCCCTGTCCCGTCGCTCCATCCGGCATCTCCGCACTCCCCTGTCAGGCCGGCCGTCAGGCGCGGCGGCGTTCCAGAACCGACAGGATCGCGTTCACGATTCCCACATAACCTGTGCACCGGCACAGGTTCCCGGCCAGTTCCAGCCGTACCCGGTCTTCGTCGGCATCCGGCAGGCGGGTGACGATATCGCGCGCGGCGACCAGCATGCCCGGCGTGCAATAGCCGCACTGCAGAGCGTGATTTTCATGAAACGCCTGACGCAGCTGCGCCATCGGCTCGTCGTCGTCGAACCCTTCGATCGTGGTGATCTCAGTGCCGTCGGCGACGGCCGCGAAGGTGATGCAGGAGCGCACCGGCTCGCCGTTCATCAACACCGTGCAGGCACCGCACACGCCATGCTCGCAGCCCAGATGCGTGCCTGTCAGGCGGCGGTGATCGCGAATGAAATCGGCCAGCGACAGGCGGGGTTCGACGTCGGCGGTTATATTCTCGCCGTTAATTTTTATCGACAGTTCGGTCATGCGAAAGCCCTCTTTACCGCTCGGCTGAGTGCGACGGCGTGAATCTGTAGTTCGTAATCGTCGAAGCCCGCGTCGTGTCCTTCAAGAACGGTACGAACATCGGCAACGGAAATTTCCTGTGCGCCGGCGGCCAGTTTTTCCTCGATCTCCGGCACCCGGAACGGTGCGGATTCCGTCGCCCCGCAGACAGCTCGCGGCGCCGACCCGATCGTGACCGCGCCGATGGCATCGGCGAATTCGCCCGGTTTGCGGTTCACCTTGTAATAACCCCAACGCGCGTCCACCCCGAGGACGGGCAGCTCGAACCCGGTCAGCACCTCGTCGTAGCCAAGGCCGGTGGTAAACGGGCCCATCGTGAATCCATCGAGCGAGATCGTCCTTACGCCGTTGGGTCCGGCGGCGATCACATCCCCGCCCAGCGCCAGAAGCGCCGACGGCCAGTCGGCTGCCGGGTCTGAATGCGCGACCGAGCCGCCGATGGTGCCGCGGTTACGGACGGACCGGTAGGAGATACCGGATGCAACGAACTGCATGTAGGCGCCGGTCGTACCGGGCACTTCCCCGTCTTCAATACGGGCATGGGTGACCCGGGCGCCGATCTTCAGCACGTCGCCGGCTTCCTCGATATCCGCCAGGCCCTCGACCCGGCTGAGATCCAGCACCACGTCCGGTTGCGCGAGGCGCAGATTCATCATCGGCCCAAGTGACTGTCCGCCGCCGAGAACGCGGGTCTCGCCGTCGGCCTCCCCCAGCGCCTTTACGGCGTCGTCCAGCGACGTCATGCGCTGGTGTTCGAATTTTGCGGGTTTCATGCCGCGTCTCCCTGTCGGTTTCGCTGTGCCGCCTCGATCGCCGCGCGCACCCGGCGCGGCGTGAACGGCGTTTCCATGACTTCGGCGCCGATTTGCTTCAGCGCATCGTTGATCGCATTGCCGATCGCCGCGGGCGTGGGGATCGTGCCGCCCTCGCCCATGCCTTTGATCCCGTATTCGGTGAACGGCGACGGGCTTTCCATGTGATCTATCCGGTAATGCGGTGCGTCGGTCGCGCTCGGCATCATATAGTCGGCAAAGGTCGACGCGCCCGGATTGCCCATGTCGTCATAGGGACTTTCTTCCAGCAGCGCCGTACCGATCCCCTGAGTCGCCCCGCCATATGTCTGCCCCTCGACGATCATCGGGTTCACCATCGTGCCGCAATCCTCGACGATGGCGTAATCCAGGACCTTCACCTTGCCGGTTTCGATATCGACCGACACCTTGCAGGCATGGCTGGCATAAGTGAACGCCCCGGAATCGGGCTCCGGCCGGTAGCCCATCGTCACCTCGACGCCGCCCTGATCGACGTCGTCGGGCAGTTCGTCGGGGTTGAGATACCAGACCCGGCCGATCTCGGCGAAGGACACCTCGCCCTTGCCGCTGACCACCTTGCCGCCGACGATGCTGACCTCGGTGCGTTCGCATTGCAGCAGATGCGCGCCGATGATTTCCATCCGTTCTGCCAGCACCCGGCAGGCCCGCGCCGTCGCACCGCCGGCCATCACCATCGATCGCGACGCGTAGGTGCCGGTTGAATACGGCGTCAGCCCGGTATCGCCATGCGTGACCATCACGTTGTCGGGATCGATGCCCAACACTTCGTAAGCCATCTGCGCCATCGACGTTTCCATGCCCTGACCGTGGCTCTGCACGCCGATGCGCAGCTCGAGCCCGCCATCGGGCGTCAGCCGCACGGTCGCCTGTTCGTAGCCCGGCACCATGGCAACGCCCCAGCTCGAGAAAACGGAAGTCCCATGGGCCGTCTGTTCGACATAGGAGCCCATGCCGACGCCGATCAGGCGTCCGTCGGCATCCGGCTGGCCCTGTGCGGCGCGGATTTCCTTCAGCCCGATCATCTCGGCCGCCATTTCGACGCTTTTGGCGTAGTTGCCGCTGTCGAAATGCTTCTTGGCGATAGACATAAAGGGCATGGCGCTCTCCGGCACCATGTTCTTCATGCGGATTTCGTGCGCTTCCATGCCGATTTCGCGGGCCAGCGCGTCGATGGTCATCTCCATCGCATAGCATACGCCGGGCCGCGCGACGCCACGATAGGGCATCAGCCCCGGCTTGTTGGTCACCATGGTCTGGGTGCGGCAGCGATAGGCCTCGATATCGTACGGCCCCGGCAGATTGCCATGGGCCATCGCCCCTTCGAGCCCGTTGGTAAAAGGATAGACGGAATAGGCGCCGGCATCGACCGTCACGTCGCAGTCGAGGCCGAGCATACGGCCGTCCGGCGTGGCGTGCAGTGTGATGAAGTAATGATGTTCGCGGCAGTTAGCGCCGGTCACCAGATGTTCGCGCCGGTCCTCAATCCAGCGGATCGGGCATTCCAGCTTGCGGGTCAGCCAGCCGGCAATCAGTTCTTCAGGTTGCAGCAGCGCCTTGCACCCGAAACCGCCGCCGACATCCGGGGCGATGACGCGCACCTGACGTTGTTCCAGATTGAGAAACTCGGCCAGACCGGTACGGATAAGATGGGGCACCTGGGTGGATGTCCACATCATCAGCTGGTCCTGCCGGTCGTCCCATTCGGCGAACACGGCCTTGCCTTCCATCGGGTTCATGGCCTGGCGATTCATCCGGTATTCGCGCTTGATGACGACCGTGGCCTCGTCGGCGATCTTCGAGAAATCGTCATCCGAGAAAGTCTCGAAAACGATGTTGTCGTCCCATTCCTCGTGAATCAGCGGCGCGTCGGCTGCCTTGGCCGCCAGCATGTCGGTCACCGCGGGCAGCACGTCGTATTCGACCTCGACCATCTGGGCGATGTCTTCGGCCTCGGCGCGGCTGGACGCCACGCACACCGCTACCGGCTCACCCGCAAACCTTACCTTGTCGATGGCAAGCGACGGATAATCGGACGCCTTGTAACCCGGCAGCTTGGACGGCGCACGCATCGGTTTAAGGCCCGAAAGATCCTGGGCAGTGAAGACCGCGCCTTCGAACCCGGCGGGCTTGGAAATCGATTTGATGCGTCCGTGCGCGACGGGACTGCGGACGAACGCCATGTCCATCTGGCCGGGACGCTTGAAATCGGATGTGAACTTGCCCTTGCCCGCAAGATGACGCGCATCTTCCTTGCGCAGAACTCGGGCGCCGATCCCCTTGCCGTCCACCGATCCGCCATCCGCCATCGTCAAGCTCCCTTGTTTACGCTCCCTGCGGGCGTGTCATGTGCATCACCGCCCGGAACGGTATCAGCATTGCGAGCGCAACGCACATTTTGGCGCCGAAGTCGCCGACGCCCCAGGTCACCCACGGCAATCCGGTACCCGCGAACGCGATCGCGAAGAAAAGCATCGTATCAATGACGGACGCAACCGTCGACGACACCAGGGGCGCGGTCCACCAGCCGCCGCTTTCGCGCAATCGATCGAAAAGCCGTACGTCGATCAGTTGCGCGATCAGGAATGCCGTGCCCGAGGCCAGCGCGATCCGGGGCGTGGCGAAAGCGATCGACAAAACGACGGCCAGCGCGAACCCGACATAGACAACCTGGCGCGCGCGCGCCGGGCCGAGCGCCCGGTTGGTCAGATCGGTCACCAGAAACGCGACCGGATAGGTGAACGCACCCCAGGTCAGCCAGTCATTGATCGGAAACTGCACCAGCACGTTCGACGCCACGACAATGACGGTCATGGCGATCACGCCAGGCACAATGCCCCGGGAAAAGGTCATTGTCATAAGATCTCCAGCACGTTTTCGGGCGGCCTGCCGAGGGCGTACTTACTCCCGTTCACGACGACAGGACGCTCGATCAGGATCGGATTTTCGATCATCGCATCTATCAGCGCATCTCGGTCGAGATTCTCGTCGGCGAGATTGAGCGTCTTGTAAGGCTCTTCTTTCTTGCGCATCAGATCGCGTGGCTCCATACCCAGCCTGTCGAGGATCATGCTCAGTTCCGACCTGGACGGCGGCGTCTTGAGATATTCGACGATCTCGGGCGATACGCCCTTTTCTTCAAGCAGGGCCAGCGTCGCGCGCGATTTGGAACAGCGAGGGTTGTGATAGATGGTAACGGTCATGATCGTCCCGGTCTGATATGATTTTGAACAATCTGAATGCCGCGTCGCCGGGGCCGGGTCAAGACCGAAGAAATTCTGGAAAGAAGTGCGACCAATGTCCGAATATTTTCCCGATCTGCTGAAACGTTTCACCGCCGCCGTCGAGGCGGGAGATGGCACGGCGCTGGCGGACCTGTTCACGACGGACGGCACCTATGACGATACGTTTTACGGGCTGTTTCGCGGCCATCACGCCATCGCCGACATGCTGGAAAATCGCTTCTGGGGCGATGCCGAGGCATTTATGTGGGACATGTTCGAACCGGTCTTCGATACCGGCCGCCAGATCGGCTATGCGCGTTGGGTTTTCAGCTATACGTCGACGATGGAAGACAGTGCGGGCAAACGGGTGGCGTTCGAGGGGATGAGCCAGTTTCAGATCCGGAATGGACTGATCCGGCAATACCGGGAGGTATTCTCCGCCGGAATCGCACTGGCCCAGCTGGACATGGCGCCGGAGCGGATTTTCACGATTGTAAAACGCCAGTTCGCCGCGCTTTCCGGCAATCCCGAATGGGAAAGACACCTCGGGCGGTAGAATGCGCGGTAACGGGAGACTACCGGGCGACGGAATCCACGTCCGTTTGCTGTAGTTTCTGAATCTGGGCCTGCGCAACCGCCAAAGCGACGCGAATGCTTTCATCCTGGCCTGACAGGGATTTCAGATGTTCCCGATAGGCCATCCAGTCATCGATCGATGCCGACGCCGGGTCCGGTTCGCCTCTGATAACCATGAACGTCCAACCACCCATTTATGTTCTCGGACCGGCGACGCCAACTCAGCACAGGCCATGATTGAGAGAAAATCATGCAATTCCCGTGCCAGCACACAGAACCAATAGTTTTCAGATACTTACAAGGGGGTAAATTCGACGGCGTCACAAAGATGTAAAATCCACCGACGATATTCGGTTATCGACGACCTGTAAGCTTGAACGGGCGACGTCAGGCGACTGCCAGGACGTTTTCGGCGGCTTCCCGCAGGATCTGCCCGGTCGCACCGGCACGCGGACGGTTCTCGCTGATGTGCCGGCGCCAGGCTCGGGCGCCCCGCTCGCCCTGGTACAGTCCCAGCACGTGGCGTGCCATGGCATAAAAAGGCGTGCCTGCGGCCATTTCCCGGTCGATATAATCGATGTAGCGATCGAGCACGACCTCCCGGTTCGCCGGGGCATTTCCGCCGAAAACGGCCTGCTCGATCTCGGCCAGGAGCCAGGGGCTTTCGTAGGCCGCGCGGCCGATCATCACGCCGTCGACGTGTTCCAGATGCTCAACCGTCTCGTCGATTGATGTGATGCCACCGTTTATGGTGATCGAAAATTCCGGATAGCGCTGTTTCAGCCGGTAGACAGTTTCGTAGGAAAGCGGCGGAATTTCGCGGTTTTCTTTTGGGCTCAGCCCCTGCAGCCAGGCCTTGCGGGCATGGATGATGAACGTATCGCATCCGCCGCCGGCGACGGTGTCAATGAAGCGGACGAAATCGTCCCAGGAATCCCTGTCGTCGACCCCGATCCGTGTCTTCACCGTCACCGGCAGATCGACCGCGCGCCGCATCGCCGCAACGCCGGCGGCGACCACATCCGGTTCTTTCATCAGACATGCACCGAACCGCGCGTTCTGCACCCGGTCACTGGGACAGCCCACGTTCAGATTGACCTCGTCATAGCCGTATTCGGCGGCAATTTCGGCGCAGCGCGCCAGATCGGCAGAACCGGCGCCGCCAAGCTGGAGAGCGACGGGATGTTCCGCTGCATCGAACCTGAGGAAACGGTCGCGATCCCCGTGAAGGATGGCGCCGGTGGTGATCATTTCCGTATAGAGCAGGACGGAAGGCGAAATCAGGCGCAGGAAAAACCGGTCGTGCCGGTCCGTGCGGTCCATCATCGGCGCGATGGAAACGCGCCGATCAAGACCGGATAAACTGTCTGATTTCAATGGATTAACAGACACGCGCGAGCCCCTGATTTCAGTTCAGAGGCGTTATTTAGATCAATGTCCCGAAAATGAACACCCGGAAAATCCGGCAGTTCGCGTCAACTCGCGATCGACGCGAACACCGCGCCAGCATAGACCGCGCCGATCAATAGCGCGGTGACGGTGAAAGCAATCTGTTTCAGAACAACCCGTTTGTTGGCCCGGCCCTGCATACCACTACCCCTGTTCGTCATCCCAATCTCCTACGCGTTACGCAATGCAAAATACGTGCCAGAAAAAACAGTTTGTTGTTTCAGACAGTTAGTAAGGTACGCCTTTACCGACCGTAAATTCTGCCGACACTTCCCATCCTGCCACGCGACCATACCGGGTTTCGACGCCCGCGCAACTTCTATGTCGACGGGGCGACCATCCACTCCTTGCGGACGTCGGAATCGGTTTCCCCCTCCGCATGCCGGGTTCTCAGTACCGAAAATTCGGTCCCCATCATCAGTCGCGACAGCGCCCAAACTGCCATCGCCCTGACCAGTGATGACGTATCGGCTAGGCGCGCCTCTGCATCCGGCGCCAGCGTCCGGTCAGCGCTGTTCCCGATTGCAATCAGAACATTACGCACGAACCTGTCCCGCCCCAGACGCTTGATCGGCGATCCGGAAAACACCCGGCGAAACGCGTCGTCGTCGAGCCCAACGAAATCGCGCAGCAAAGGGCGCGTCAGGTGAATATGAGGCTTCAGGTCGCCGTGCGGAGTCGGCGTCGCGAATTTGTTCCATGGACACACCGCCAGACAATCGTCGCAACCATAGATCCGGTTGCCGATCGCGGCGCGGAACTCCGCCGGGATATGTCCTTTGTGTTCGATCGTCAGATAGGACACGCAGCGGGTAGCGTCGAGTTGATAAGGCGCCGGAAAGGCCTGTGTCGGGCACACATCCAGGCACCGGTGGCAGCCGCCGCAGCGATCCGCGCCGGCGGCATCCGCCGGAAGTTTGAGCGTCGTGAAAATCTCTCCCAGAAACAGCCACGAACCGAAATCGCGCGACACGAGATTGGTATGCTTTCCCTGCCAACCGAGCCCGGCCGCCTGCGCCACTGGCTTTTCCATCACGGGTGCCGTGTCGACGAACAGTTTGACGTCACAGTCCCACCTGTCGGCGATCTCTCCTGCCAGATGCCGGAGGTTTTTCTTCATCACGTCGTGGTAATCGCGGCCCTTCGCATAGACCGACACCGCACCCCGTTCCGGGTAAGCGCTCAGCGTCAGCGGTTCTTCCGCCGGGCCGTAATTGACGCCGACCGCGACAATGCTCTCCACCTCGGGCCAGAGATCCCGGGGTGACCGGCGCCGCTCTTCGGTCGTCTCAAGCCACCCCATATCGCCGTGAAACCCTTTCTCGATATAGGATTTCAGGTGTGTTCCTGCGTCGCCGTTATCTGCCCCCGCGAACCCGACGGCATCGAACCCCAGCGCCAGCGCCCTATCCCTGATGGCTGATTTAGGGCTGCCGGCGGCCACCATGTCAGACGAGATCCAGGTCGCCCTGCGCCTGTTCCGCATGGAACGCGGCGGCGAAAGCGTCCAGCCTGCCGGCTTCGATCGCACCGCGAAGCCCGGCCATCAGTTCCTGATAGTAGTGCAGGTTGTGCATGGTCAGCAGGATGGGGCCGAGCATCTCCTTCGCCTTGAACAGATGATGCAGATAGGCGCGGCTGACACTGCCGACGCCGGGATAGTCGCTGTCGGGATCGAGCGGGCGCGGGTCTTCGGCGTGGCGGGCGTTGCGGATGTTCAACGGTCCGCGCCGTGTGAACGCCTGACCGGTGCGGCCGGACCGGGTGGGCAGAACGCAATCGAACATATCGATTCCGCGCTGCACCGCGCCGACGATATCCGCCGGCGTGCCGACGCCCATCAGATAGCGCGGACGATCGCCGGGCAGCGCCGGCACCGTGACATCGAGAACCGAGAACATCTCGTCCTGACCTTCGCCGACCGCGAGCCCGCCGACGGCGTATCCGTCGAATCCGATCTCCGTCAGTGCCGACGCTGATTCGAGCCGGAGGTCGGGAAACACGCTCCCCTGCACGATGCCGAACAGCCCGTAACCGGGCCGTTGCTCGAACGACTCGCGGCAGCGGGCGGCCCAGCGCATCGACAGATGCATGGATTCCGCAGCCGCGGTTTCGTCCACGCCATGGGCGGTGCATTCGTCGAGCACCATGGTGATCGTGGAATCGAGCAGGTTCTGGATTTCGACGGAACGTTCGGGCGTCAGCAAGAATTTCGCGCCGTCGATATGAGAGCGGAATTCGACGCCGTCATCGTCCAGCTTGCGCAGGTCCGTCAGCGACATCACCTGGAAACCACCGGAATCCGTCAGAATCGGCTTTTTCCAGTCCATAAATTCGTGCAGCCCGCCGAGCCGGCCGACCCGCTCGGCACCGGGCCGAAGCATCAGGTGATAGGTGTTGGCGAGCACGATCTCCGCGCCGGTTCGAGCGACGGCATCGGACGTCATCCCCTTGACAGTCGCAGCCGTGCCCACCGGCATGAATACCGGTGTCTCAACCGTGCCATGAGCGGTCGTCAGACGGCCACGGCGGGCGCGACCGTCGGTGTGCGATACGCTGTATCCGAAATCAGGCATCGTGATCGGCACGGTGAAGAAAACTGGAATCGCCGTAAGAATAAAACCGGTACTTTTCTCGGATGGCATGGGCGTAGGCGTTTTTCATCCGGTTCGTTCCGGCAAGCGCGGAGACCAGCATGAACAGGGTTGACCGCGGCAGGTGAAAATTGGTCATCAGCGCATCGACGGCACGGAAGCGGTAACCAGGCGTAATAAAGATATCGGTGTCGGCTTCGAACGGGCGGATGTCGCCGTCCACCGACGCCGCGCTTTCCAGCAATCGAAGGGACGTCGTCCCCACGGCGATCGCCCGTCCACCGGCGACACGCGCCACGTTGATCGTTTCCGCCGTCGCCGAATCGATCCTGCCCCATTCGCTGTGCATCCGGTGTTCGGCGATGCGATCGACCTTCACGGGCAGGAACGTGCCTGCCCCGACATGTAGCGTGACGGTCGCGAAGCGGACCCCTGTGGCCCGAACGGCGTCCATCAGGCGGTCGGTAAAATGAAGCCCGGCGGTAGGCGCGGCCACGGCGCCTTTATGCACCGCATACACGGTCTGATAATCATCGTCGTCGGCCCGGGTCGCGCCGCCGTCGCGGGAGATATAGGGCGGCAGCGGCATCTCTCCATGCCGCTCGAGCGCCGCGAACAGCGCATCGTTGCCGGGAAACGACAGCAGAACCTCGCCCCCGTCACCTTTTTCGTCCACCCGCGCCGTGAAACCGTCCGCGAAATCTATAACGTCTTCGGGACTGAGTTTCCGGGCCGGGCGGGCGAAGGCGCGCCAGCGTCCGTCAGCCTCTGCCTTGTGCAACGTGACCTCCACCTTCGCGCCGCGCCGCGTGCCGCGAAGACGCGCCGGGATCACACGGGTGTCGTTGATCACAAGAACGTCGTCGGGTCGCAACAGACTGGGCAGATCTGAAACGGACCTGTCGGTCAGCACGTCCGAAACTTCGAGCATCCGCGCCGAATCCCTGGGTCGGGCCGGTTCGGCGGCGATCAGGTCCGCCGGCAGATCGAAATCGAAATCGTCGGTCGTCAGGCCCCTTTCTTCACCGGTGCGATTAGCGGCGCGGTTCAAGACGACTCCCATTGTTGCAGCACTGCGGCCTCGACTTTTTCATAGGCTTCGTCGCGTTCGAGGACGGGTTGCGGCGCCGCATCTTCTTCCCGCGTCCGGTTCAGCCCCCATTCGTAGACGTATTCCCGCAATTCGTCGTCGGTGAGGATGAACTTGAGAATTTCGTTCTGGACCTCGATAGGCGGGCTGGCTTCCCCGGTCGCCATATAGATGACGGCCCGCAGATAAGTCACGGTGTCGAGGATCAGTTGCGCTTCTTCCTTGCTCCACAGCTTTTCGGGGACGAAATCGTTGTCCTTCAACTGCTGCATCTGTTCCCGGGTAATGGTTCCGGGCGTTCCGAGCCTCGGCATACTGCCGGGATCCTCGGCAGGCACGCCGCCGCGCGCTTCTTCCTCCGCTTTCAGCTTTTTCTGCTGTTTGATCATGCGAAGACGGCGCATGAACATGTAAACAGTGAGCGCAATCACGAGGGCAAAAATCAGGCTTTCCGACATTCTTCGGCACGTTCCAGCGTACTGTCCAACAATTGACATACTAGATACGCGTTGATGACGGATGACGAAACCCCCGACGCGTTATAGAAATAGAACCGACAGCGTATATCATCTTAACGGGTGGCACGAAGACGTGCCGGGCAAACAGGTTGGTCATGAAGCGTCTGATTTTCGGAATGATGTTCGCGGTGCTGGCGTACCCCGCCCATGCGGGCAATCTGTCGGCCTATGCCTGCGGGGAATTTGCCGCCGGCAAACCGCTGGACGTCCAGGTAGACAACGATTCCGCGCAGATGGAAAAGATCCGCACAACGGTGATTAACGCGCTGCGGGATCGAAAAACGGCGGTATCCGACGATGCGCCATGGGTTCTCGCCATCCGGACGGAAGCGATCCGCGAAGGAGTACGCCGGAAAGGACGCGATCTCGGGACGGTCCGCGACGGATCGAGCGAGAACGTCAACGTGCGGATGAATGTCTGGTCGAACCGTAAGGACAGCATTATCGGCGGCCGGAAGACCGACGTCATCGCGGGACCTATAGACGAAGTATGGGTCACGATTTCAATCAACGACAAAGCAAGCGGCAAATGCATCTGGCGTGGCGAAGCACGGCACGATTCCATCGGCCAAGATCAGTGGGAAATCTCGGAAAAAGTTTCCCTCGTCCTCATCGGCGCGATGGGCGAGGCCACGCGCGACCGGTCTTTCGAGGTCGACTGAACCGCCAGATCGCATCGGGCGACGGCTATGGATTCTTCGTCAACCGGCCTACACTGACAGCATGACGGCAACCGACGAAACTCCACCCGACGAAGGGACTGGCTGGGCGGACATGTTTCGCGGCATGCGCGGGGTCTATACGATCCTTCTCAATGTCGGCATCGGCGTTCACGCCATCGATATTTTCGTTATCACCACGGTCATGCCGGCCGTCGTCGCGGAAATCGGCGGGGTAGAGTTCTATGCCTGGACCACGATGCTGTACATGGTCGGAACGGTCATGGGCGCTGCCAGCGGGCAATATGCACGGGCACTGCTGGGACGGCGAAAGGGCTACGTCGCCGCCGGGCTGATTTTCCTCGTCGGGGCGCTGGGCTGCGCGGCGGCGCCGAACATGGCTTTGCTGCTGATCTTTCGCACACTGGAGGGAATCGGCGGCGGATTGCTGATGTCGCAGTCAATGACCCTGGTGAACGACTTCTATACCGGACGGCTGCGCACCAGGGTGCTGGCCACCATCACGACGACATGGAGCATCGCCGCCGTGGTGGGGCCCTTGATCGGCGGCATTTGGGGCAACTTCGGGATGTGGCGTGGCGCGTTTCTGACCACCAGCGTGCTGACGGTCCTGTTCATCCTCGCCGCGTGGAAAATCGTACCGGAAAGCGATCGCGGCGCCCGCCGGCGCCTGCCGTATCGCCGATTGCTGCTGCTGGGCATTTCGGTCGTGCTGGTCGGCGGATCCGGGCAGTTCGACGATATGTATTCGAAAGCTGGCCTGATCGCGGCTGGCGTTCTGTGCCTTGTCTTCACGCTGCGTCTGGACCGGGTGGAGGAGAATCTGTTCCCCCGGCGCGTGTTGTCGCTGTTCGCACCCGTGGGCACGGCTTACTGGGTCTTTCTGCTGTTGTCGGCCGCCTACACGCCGATGACCATCTTTCTGCCGCTGGCGCTGCAACAGATTTACAGCCTGGATCCGCTGTGGATCGGTTATGTCCTGACAGTGTTCTCCGTCGCATGGACCGTCGGGTCGATCGGCACCGCGGGCTGGAACGACCGCTGGACCCGGATCGCGTGTGCCGCCGGGCTCATGGTCACGGCAGCCAGCATCCTCGGCATCGCGATTACGCTGGGCGACGGATCCATCTGGATCCTGACCGGTTTCGTCACCCTGTCGGGGATAGGCGTCGGGATGACGAACGTGCATTCCATTTCCTGGGCGCTGGCCGCGGCGGGCGAGGCGGAATCACGGATTACCGCTTCCGCCGCCCCGGCGATGCGGTCGATCGGCATCGCCTACGGCGCCGCCTTCGCGGGCATGATCGCCAATGCCGCAGGCCTGACGGGTGGAACCGACCCCGAGACTGTCAAGTTCGCCCTCGGTTGGGTGTTCGCACTCGGCGCGCTGGTGCCGCTGGCAGGAAGCCTCTGCGTGATCCGCATGTACCAGCTGAAACCGGGCGTGAAGATATGAGCGCATCGCCGGAATACCTGTCATTGGCGGACGGACGGGATATCCCCGTTCATATCCGGCGCAGCCAGCGCGCCAGGCGGATCCTGCTGCATGTGGGAGTCTATGACGGCAAGGTCGAGATCGTGTTGCCGCCCGGTGCGTCGGCGCGGGAAGGACTGGGCTTTGCCGCCACACAGACCGGCTGGGTCGCGGATCAACTGTCGCGGATCGGCAATGCCGTCCCGTTCGAAGACGGCGCGGTGTTTCCGCTGCTGGGACAGCCGGTCGCCATCCGCAGAACCGACAGCCGCTCGGCGTTACCCGCTCTGGACGCCGGCGAACTGCTCGTCGGAGGGCGGGTAGACACCCTGGCCGGACGCGTCCACCGCTGGCTGAGAGGGCGGGCGCTGGACGAAATCAAGCCCCGGGCGCATGCAATGGGGGACCGGGTCGGCCGCAAGCCGGCACGCATATCCATGCGCGATACGCGTTCCCGTTGGGGAAGCTGTTCGCGCGAAGGCAATCTGAACTTTTCCTGGCGTCTGGTAATGGCGCCGGAGCACGTGCTGAATTACGTCGTCGCCCACGAAGTCGCGCATCTGCGCGAACTCAATCACGGCGAAAGATTCTGGGCGCTTGTCGATACGTTATGTCCCGATGTCGGGCAGGCCCGCGGATGGCTGCGTGCCAACGGCGCCGAACTGCACCGGTACGGTCGGGAAAGTTAACCCCGGAGCAAATCAGGCCGCGACTGGCGGCTCGGTGCCTTCGACCTGGATACGGTAGCCCGACCGCACATTCGGCAGGTAATCGGAGATCGCCCTGTGATGAACGCACCGGTTGTCCCAGAAGGCGACGGAATGCGGCTCCCACCGGAACCGGGTGCTCCATTCGGGGCGCATCTGATGGCGATACAGGAATTCCAGGACCGCCTTGCTCTCCTCGCGCGGAACTTCGTTGATGTGCGACGTGAATGCCTCGTTCACGTAAAGGAGCTTTTTGCCGCTTTCGGGATGACGCACCACCACGGGGTGATCCGCTTCCGGCGTGCCGGCCCCGAACTGGATCGTCCCGTCGTGATGGGCCGTCAACCCGTCGAGGTACTGTTTCATGTTGTCTGAAAGGGCGTCGTAAGCAGCGTACATGCTGGCGAACCCGGTATCGCCGCCGCCGTTTGGCGGAATGGTGTGCAGGTACAGCACACTGGCGAGCGGGGGAATCGGCGCGCAGGACTGATCCGTGTGCCAGACATTCCCGGAAACGCGCGGCGTTTCGCCATCGGCGTGGAATTTGCGGACACGCAGGTCGTTGGTCGACTGGCTGTTGGTTTTCTTGCCGACATGCTGACCCAGCGTGCCGAAATATTCGCCGAACCGGGCGTGATCGTCGAAGCTGATTTCCTGATTGCGGAAAAACAGCACCATGTGGTCGGTAAAGGCCCGGCGGATTTCCGCCAGTTCCAGATCGGAGAGCGGCTTCGTCAGGTCGACGTTGCCGATTTCGGCTCCGATGGTGGGAGAATAGGGTGTAACGGTGATCGCTTGATAGGTGGCACCGGGTCCGGCTCCGTCCATCGTTTCCTCCTGGAATGCCTTTTTGCGTGTCTACTATATCAGAAAGTAAAAATTCCTGTCTAAACGCCGATATTCTTCAGGATATTCCGGAGCACCGGCTTATCCGGATTGAACATTTCGCGCCCGACCTCGAAATGGTTCAGGCCTTCCAGGATAAACGTATCTACCTTGTGGCCGGCGGCTTCCCAGGCGGCGGCGAATTCGCGGCTCTGGCGCTGGAATTCGTCCAGTTCGCCGGTGCCCCACGCCATGGTCAGCGGCGGCCCGTAATCCGGCAGCTGGCGGATCGAACTGTTACGGGCAGCCGACTGTTCGGTGAGATCGAGATATGTGTTCCGGTGGCTGAACCGGACGGGTTCGAGCTCGTACATGCCGCTGCAGGGCGCCGCACTTTTGATGATGTCTGCGGGCAGGCCGTAGACGCCTTCCCAGTCGGTGACCTGCATCATGCCGCAGATGTGGCCTCCGGAAGAATGACCAATACTGTGAATGCGGTTACGGTCCCAGCCGTACTTGTCCGCGTTGTGCCAAGTCCAGGCTATGGCCGCCCGGTTCTGACGCACGATTTCGTCCAGCGACACGTTAGGCGCCAGCGCAAAGTCCAGCACCAGCACGTTGACGCCCGCCGCCACCAGTCCCGGCGCCGCATAGGAGCACTGCGCCTTGTCGGACCGCGTCCAGGCACCGCCATGGTGATAGATCGCCACCGGCGCGCCTTTTTGGGAGACCGGAAAAATATCGAGCCTTTCCAGAACGGTCGGCCCGTAGGAGACGTCCTCGATCACTTCCAGTTCCTCACGGATTCTGGCGCTGTCGGCGGCGTTCTGTTCCATCAGCTCGCCCACGTTGGGCACCAGCGAGGACTGGTCGTAATTGCGGTCCAGCTCTTCCTGGGTGAAATTTCCCCAAACGATCTCGGTCATGGCGGTCTTTCACTGTTGTTTGGCGGAGTCTGCGAAACTTCGGGCACCGGTGCAAGACCGACCGCGTCGCGCGCGCGTTTTTCGAACCAGGTGTTCAGAAACACGCCGGTGAAGACGATCGTTCCGCCGATCCAGATCCAGATTTCCGGCAGCTCGGAAAAGAACAGCCAGCCGGCCACACCCGCGAAAACCAGCTTGGTGAAATCGGCGGGCAGGACCACGGTGGCATCCGCCTCGCGGAATGCCTGGGCCAGACAGATCTGGGTCGTGCTGCCGAATATCGCGATCAGCAGAATGTAGAACCACTGATTCAGCGTCGGCCATTGCCAGAAGAACAACGCCGCTGCCAGACAGAACGGTACCTGCAAGAGAGAAGCATAAGGGGCGATCGTTACCGGGCCGTCGTGACGCGACAGTACCTTGATCACGACCAGGGCCATGGCCCACGTGCTGGACGACAGCAACAGCAACAGGGACCCGGTACTGATTTCCACGGCCCAGGGCCGCAGTACGATCAACGCGCCCGCCAGCCCGACGGCAAGGGCGGCATACCGCGCCCGCGTGACTTTTTCGCCCAGGACCAATACGGCGCCGATCGTCGCCAGCAACGGCGCCGTGAAGGTCAGCGCCACGACCTTGGCCAACGGTTCCATCGTCAGCGCCAGAAAATAGGCCAGCATCGCAATGACGTTGAACAGCGCGCGCAGGCCGTGAAGCGGCAGATGCGACGTGCGGAATGGATTGTGTCCCCGCCGCAGTATCATGGGCGCCAGCAGGCACACGCCGATCGAATGACGAAACAGGGCGATGACGAAGGGGTGGATGTCGTCCGCAATCTGGCGGATCGACACATTCATCGCGACCACGCCCATCGCCGATATCATCATGAAAACCACCCCCCGCACAGGCGGCGTAACGGCGGCATAGGCAGCGGCGACAGGAGCCGGAACGGCGGACATGAAAAACCTTTCAGGAACGCCGATTGATAGCACGAAACCGGCACGCGAACCGCCGGATACGGAAAACAATCGTTAACGAATGAATTTTACCTTCGGGATGGGAAAATGCGGCTCTTGCGGGGTTGCGTACCCGGATTTTTGTTTCGATCGGGAGCCTGGTTTCCGCCATGGACGGATCCATATACGGCATGGAAGACGCGATGGCGATCGCCCGCGACGGCAGCGCCGCCGAACGCATGGCGCTGGCGCTTCGTACCGACATCGCGCCCGAGCTCCTCTATTTTCTGGCCGAGGATCCGGAATCACAGGTTCGCCGCGCCGTGGCCGAAAATCAGGCAACGCCGCGCCAGGCGGATCTCGTTCTGTGTCACGATTCCGACCTTGGCGTCCGCTGTCTGCTGGCCCGAAAGATCGTCGGCACCGGCCTCGGCGACGATCAGCGCAGTCAGCTCTGGCGCATGGGTTTCACGATTCTCGAAACCCTGATGCGGGACAGCAGCCTGCGTGTGCGACGCACGCTGGCAGACGTGATCAAGAACATGTTCAACGTGCCGCATGCAGTAGCGCACGGGCTGGCAAGTGACCCGGACAAGCGGGTCGCCGCACCGGTGCTCCGTCATTCGCCTGTCCTCACGGATGAAGACCTGGTGAACATCGTCCAATCGGGCGCACCCGACTGGGCGCACCAGGCAATCGCATCGCGGAATCAGGTATCGGAACGGGTCAGCGGCGCGCTGGTCAACGCGGGCGCAACGCCGACGGTCACGCGGCTGCTGAAGAACCAGTCGGCGGATATCGGAGAACCGGCGATGGAAAACATCGTCGACCGCGCGCCGGACGTCGAAGCCTGGCACGAACCGCTCGTAAAACGTCCTGCGTTGCCGTTGAGACTGGCGCAGAAAGTCTCGGGATTCGTCAGCGCTCCGCTGAAAGCGGTACTGGCGAAAAAAACGGAATCCGCGGCGGACGGCAAGGCGGAGAAGGTCGGCTGGTCGCCGCGCGAGCAAAAAACGGATGGCGGCACCGAAACCCCCATCGACAGGGCACGCCGTTTGCACGCCGCAGGAAAAATGACGGACGCGGTAATGGATCTTGCCCTGAATGCGAACGAACGCGACTTCCTGATGGCGGGCATCGCGCTGCGCGCCGGCGTGCCGCTGTGGGGCGTGGAACGAATCGTCGACGGCCAGAGCGCCCGAGGCGTGACGGCGCTGCGCTGGAAGGCAGGTATTCCAATGCGCTTTGCGATCGAGCTGCAACGGCGACTCGCCCGCATCCCGCCATCCAAGGTCATCCACGCACGTGACGGCGTCGACTATCCGTTTTCGGAAGAAGAGATGCAGGGCCGGCTGGATTTGCTTCTGGCCTGATCAAAACGGGCCTTTACGGAGCAGATTCGCGGCCGCGATCAGCAGAAACAGATAGACGAACTGCCGAAAACGGTCTTCGGACAACCGCCCGCGCAATTTCTGGCCGATGGCCATCCCAGCGAAAGCAGGAATCAGGCTGATCGCGGAAACGAGGATGCTCTCCCGGGTGAAGGCCCCTTTTTCGGCCAGCGCCAGAACCAGGAACGAGGCGCTGATCAGAAAGGTCAGCGCGATGGCGCGCAGAAAGCTCTCCTTGTCGATATCGCGGGCCTGCAGATACAACGCGATCGGAATGCCGACGGAGCCGGTCGTCCCGGTCAGCAACCCGGACAAAAGTCCAAGCGGCGGGACCGCCCACGGGTTTGCGCGGTCTGAAATCCTGATGCGAAAGCGGGTCGCGTTTATAATCACGTAGATCACCACGACAACGCCGAGGATGGTGGTCAAAATACGGGGATCGACAAGGAACAGAATCTGCGCGCCGATCAGCGTGCCGATGACCGAACAGAGGTTGATCAGCCAGTACTTGCGCAGCATTTCCCCGGCACGGCCGCCCTCGAACGCCTGATAGATGTTCGTCGCGACGACCGGAATCGCGATGAATGCGATTGCAGTTCGGAGATCCGTGACGGCGCCCAGGATGGAAACCGCCGTCAACGGCAGGCCAAGGCCGATGACGCCCTTCACCCCGCCGGCGACGAACAGCGCGATCATTACGACACTGACAAGAAAGATATCCAGGACAGCCCCCTAATATATTGAGAAATAATGGATTTTTTGCCGAATTAAGCAAATGGTAATTCTCGTCTTCGACAATAGATGTTGGATTCCCGGACGCCGACCCCACATTGTGCTTCGAGGGGAGTAATTCGGGTAACAAGTTGTCGAGTAAGAATATGCCGACCGAACGACGCCGCATCATCTTTTCCGATCAGGAAATCGTCTCCGCCGCCCTTTCCTACTGCCGCTCTACCGGCATTCCTGTCCCCGACGCGGATGTCGAAAAAATAGACATCGCGATGGACGGCGATTGCGGGCTGGATCTCACCTTCGCGGTTCCCTCGCCGGAACTGTCCGATCAGGTCAGCCTGGATGCCGACACTCTGCTCAATGCCCTGGTGGCCTACTGCCGGGTCAGCGCGATCCCGCTGCCGAAAGCCGCCTCGAAACGGCTGGAAGCGAAGGAAGGCGCATTGTCGATGGTGTTCGACATGTGCCGCGACCGCGGTTCGGTGAAGTGCACCCTCGCGGCCTGACGCCGCCTAGTTCTTTAAGGAACCTACCAGACGTCCCATAAGCCGCGGCTTTTTCTTTGCCCGCGGCGTGGGCGGTTTGCCCTTTATGCCCGGCAGTCTTTCGGCGGACTGGCGGCGCGGTCCGCGTTTGACGATCGTCAACGCATCGGGGTTGTCATAGGCGAACAGCGTCTTGAACGAACCGTCGTCCTTGACCGTGTAGTAAGCGACCTTGCGAATCGTGCGATCATACTTGCACCGGGAAATCGCGTCCGACTTTGCCTCGTATTTCGACGTGATCGTGTAAGAAATATCGAGATCACCGTCCCGGATGCTCTCTTCGCCTCTGGCCGTGTAGATTTCGACGACTTCTGACATGGCTGACTCTTCAGTTGCCCGACCGCCAGTTTGGTCATCCGGAAGTTGAATTTACGTAAAAATAAAATGGTAAACGCCGCACGAAGTGCGCAAAATCCCTCATGAACAAGGAGACAAAATCAGCCGCTGATAATCGACCCGCGTTCGATCACGAAGGTTCTGTCGAGCAGATCCTTGATGTGTTTGTCGTTGGATTCGGCGACCAGTACGGATTCACCTTCTTCCTTGAGGTTCGCCATGATCTCGACCATACGCTGCGCGAACACGGGCGCGATCCCTTCCGAGGGTTCATCCAGCATCAGCAGCTTGGTGCCGACCATCAGGGCGCGGGCGAAGGCGACGAATTTCTGCTGCCCGCCCGACAGCTCGGTCGCGCCGCGATTGCGGAATTCCTCGACCTCCGGCATCAGCTTGTAAATCCAGTCCAGCCGGTCGCGGGCGCCGTCGATATCGATGGTCCAGCTCGGCAGCAGGATGTTTTCCTCGGCCGTCAGTTGCGGCACCAGGCGCCGGTCTTCCGGCATGAACCCGATACCGATATGCGCCCGCCGGTGCGCCGGCGCTTCACGCAGGTTTTCACCGTCGAAATCCATCGCACCGGTCTGAGCCTCAAGCGCGCCCATCACGGCGCGCATGAACGTGGTCTTACCTGCACCGTTACGGCCGATGAGCCCGCACATTGTGCCGGACGGTACTTCCAGCGATACGCCGCGCAGAATGGGCGTCGCGCCGATATTGACGTCTATGCCCTGAATATTAAGCATTTGCGCCTCCCTCGACATGCCCCGGGTGGTATTCCTGCCCGATCACGAATTCACGCACTTTTTCGTCCACCATCGCCTCCGCGGTGGGCGCATCGCAGATGATTTCGCCCTGATAGAAAGCCCAGACGCGGTCGACGAAGCGTTCGACGATTTCCATGTCGTGTTCGATGAACATAACCGTGGTGTCTTCTTCGCGGAGCGCCTGCATGATGATGTCCATGAGGCCAAATTTTTCCTCGACGCTGATGCCGCTGGTCGGTTCGTCGAGCATGATCAGTTTCGGATTGCGTACCGTCGCCATCCCTATATCCAGCAGCTTGCGCACGCCCTGGGGCAATGCGGATGCGGCCACGTCGCGATAATCCGCGATCTGGTAGCGCTTCAGCTGCGCATCGACCCTTGCGGCGCGTTCGTCGGTATGGATGGGCGTGAACAGACCCAGTCCCGACCGCTCCGCAATGCCGTATGCCGCCAGCATGTTGTCGAAGACCGATTCGGACAGGAACACCTGCGGCACCTGGAACGACCGGCACAGACCGAGCTTGGTAACATCTCGCGGATGCAGGCCGACCACGCTTTTGCCGAGAAACTCGATCCGGCCGCCGGACGGGGGCAGATAGCCGGTCACCATATTGACGAAGGTGGTCTTGCCGGCCCCGTTGGCGCCGATGATGCCGATAGTCTCCCCCTCTTCGACGGTTACGTTGATGTTGTGCGCCGCAACGACCCCGCCGAAGTTCTTTTCGAGATCATGTACTTCCAGTACGCAAACCATTGTTCTACTCCCCTGCCTGACCGTCGCCGGACCTGGACGCTGCAAGCGCCCGCCGGTTCCGCCATTCGCTGCGGAGGGACCACAGCCCATCCGGCAGGAACATGATAATCAGCAGCAAGGACCCGCCGAGGATCAGCTGCCAGATTTCCGGGGCGAATTCGAAGGCGTAGGTCCGCAGCAATTCATAGACAAGCGCCCCGATAAACGTGGCGCCGACATTGCCCGTGCCCGCGAGAATCGTAATGAAGACGAAATCGCCGGAAACGGTCCAGTACACCATCGAATCCGGATCGACGTGACCGACCGTCAGCGCCATGATCACGCCGCCCATCCCGGCCAGCACGCCGGACAGGACGTATTTGATGTGGATCGCCTTCTCGGCCGAATAGCCTAGATACTCGACGCGAATCTCGTTTTCGCGCACCGCCATGGTCATCAGGCCGAGGGTCGATTTCAGGTACCAGTGCGATCCGACGGCCGCGATATAGGCAAAGATCGCCGCAAAGACGAACAAGGTCGGCCGGTAGGCCTCATCCGACGGCACGAAGCCGAAGAAGCTGACCTGATTGATGCCGATGCCGTCGGTTGACCCCAGGGCTTCCACCTTGGCGAGGACGCCGTAGAGGATCATCGAGAACGCCATGTTCAGCAGCGCGAAGAATATCGCCCGGTACTGCCGCAGCAGAAAACCGAGCACGAGCGCCAGCAGGCCCGCTGTCGCCGAGCCGCCGATCAGCAGCAGGATGATGTCGTTGACGCCGATGATCTGCAGCATTGCAACCGTGTAGGCTCCGAAGCCGAAAAACAGCGCGTGTCCGAACGACACAAGCCCGGTGCGCCAAAGGATCAGCAGCCCGATGGCGACGCAGCCACGCGACAGCGACTGAAGACCGATGCTGCGCATCCATTCCTCGAGCACGAAGTTAAGGAGGAACAGCGCCAGCAGGCCGATCGTCAGGCCCCAGAAGGTTTTATCGAACAAACGCGTCATATCTTCCTCGCCTGGATCGGGGCGAACAGGCCTTCGGGCCGGAAGATCAGCACCAGCGCCATGATCGCATAGATCACGAAAAGTTCGAGTTCGGGATAGAGATGTACGGCGGCTGCGCGCGAAAGGCCGACGACGATGGCGCCGATCAGCGCCCCGGGGATCGATCCCATGCCGCCGATCACAACGACGGCGAATGCCAGCACGATGACCTCGACGCCGATGCCCGGCTGAACGGAGATAATCGGCGCATGGTAGGCGCCGCCCAGAGCGCCGAGGAACGTGCCGATCATGAAGGTAATCAGGAAAATTTTCGTCACATTTATGCCCATCGCCATCGAGACTTCACGGTCGAAGATGACGGCAAGAAGCACTTTGCCGAACTGCGTACGGTTCAGCCCGTACCACAGAACGAACGCCACGAGGAAGGACAGCCCGATCATCGTGAACGTGTAATTGTCGAAAATCAGGCCGGCGATTTCACTGTTGCCCATAAGCTCCAGCGGTCGGAAAGCCAGATAAGGATCCGTGCCCCAGATCAGCAGGATCACATCCTCGAGCACCAGGAACCCGGCAAAGGTCGCCAGCACCACGATATGCTCGTCACGAGTGTACAGAAACTTCAGCAACCCGCGCTCGATCAGGACGCCGAGAACGACGCCGAGAAAAATCGACCCAATCAGAATGACGGCCAGACTGTAGGCAAGAAGCTCAAGGGCGCCGCCCTCGGCATCGTTGATCCACAGGCCGATGAGATACGCGGTCAGATAGGCGCCGAAAGAATAGAAAGCCCCATGGGTGACGTTCAGGACTTTCTGAACGCCGAAAATAACGGTGAGGCCGACCGCCACCAGAAAAAGGTAGGACGAGTAGACCAGGCCATCGACAAGGATGACCAATAAAAGTTCGAAATCCAACGTAGATCCCCTGTCAGGAGTCGCAGCGTCTCTGGCGGACGCTTAATCGTGCGAGGATGATCGAAAAGAACCGGGAGACGGACAGCCGTCTCCCGGAAACGATTAACGCACGATCAGCACTTCGCGCCTTTCATGCCGCCCTCGAGCCATTCGATCGACCCGACGCCTTCCGGCGGATTGACGCATTCGGGCGGGAACACGACAACGTCCTTGACGACGACTTCACCGCGTTTTTCGTCCCAGACGGTCACACCCCAGCGATCATCGGTGAGGGCCTGATGGCCCTTGGACAGCCCCATCTTCACATCGCCTACGAAAGTCGGGAAGGTCGCCCCGCGAAGCGCCGCGATTACCTCGTCGGTGCTCGGGAACTTGCCGGCCTTTTCGGCCGCCTTGTCATAAGCGTATTTAGCCGCGATGAATCCCTGCGCATACTGATACGCTGGCTGCGACGGCGGCGTTCCGTAGGCTTTCCGGTATTCCTTCTGGAACCACTGGTTCAGCGGAGTCGGATCGTCGACGACATACATGCCGTACGGGCCGCGCGTTCCAGCCATGATTCCCTGAGGGAACTTCTTGCCGAGGCGATACGCCACCGTTTCCCCGACCGTCAGCACGAAAGATTTGCGCTTGAACAGACCGCGAGCGGATGCCTGGCCGATAAAGGCTTCAAGGTCGCCGCCCCAGAAGCTGGAATGAACCACGTTTTCCCTCGCGCGCGACAGCGCCGAAATTTCGGTGCCGTACTGGCCGGAGAAAAGTTTCGGGAACTGCGGCTTGCCGGAAGCCTTCGCATCCGGGATCAGCGTTTTCATCGCGAGTTCGAAGTCACGCCAGGAATCCTGTCCCCAGGCGTAGTTCTGGTTGATGCCGGCAAAGCCCTTGACCTTGCCCTTCATCTTCGCCGCGAGATAGCGGGCCGCCGAAACGTTGTTGGCGGTTGCGTGATTGATGGTCCGGAACACGTACTTCGGATCCGGGTTGATTTCCTCGAACACCCTCGGCGTGCCGCACACGGTCTGGATGGTCAGGACCTTGAGTTCCTCGGAAACCTTCGTCAGCGCCGCGCAGGTACCGGACGAGATGATGCCGATGATGGCGTCCACATTGTCTTTTTGAACTTTGTTGCGAAGCTCGGTCACCTGTTTCGTACCGCCGCCGGCCTCATCGTATACCAGCAATTCGATCTGGCGGCCTGCCAGCCCCTTCGTGTTATAGGGAGCCGGCAGTTCGCCGTTGTTGATGCCGCGAACGATCAGTTCGGCGCCGTTTTTCGCCGGAATACCGAACGCCGGAGCCGCGGCACCCGTCAGGAACGACGGCGTACCGATTTTCACGGTCTGCGCCAGGGCCGCACCACCCCCAAGCGCAACCGCGCCGGCCACAGCCGCGCCGACCAGGCGCAGGTTGGTTTTCGTTGTACCGAGTGTCATTTGGTGTCCTCCCAAAATGGACTGATGAATATTACTCTTGGCCTTTCAGCCTTTTCGGCTGATGCGCACAGAACTCTATAGATATTTCTGTAAAGGTCTACCCCCAAAGCTGCGCGGATTGCCGCAGAAGCACGACAACTATTCCCGTTCCGGCCCATCTGTTGGAAACGTTTATCCGATCGGCGCCGCAGAACATCGGCCGATTTAGAAAATTGTTCCATCCGATGGCTGTTCAGCTTAGGACTGCCGTCAACGGACGGGTATCGTCCAGAGTCTCGAAGTCGGACACCAGACGGACTATTTTCCGCGCCCTGTTTTCATCGAGCCCCCCAAACGCGGCGCATTGCCGGAATTTATCGGCAACTTCCTCGAAATCCATGGGATCTTTGGTACTGCCCCGGGCATGATCGGAGCGACCGGACACATGACCGCCACCGGTCAGATGCAGGTCGATCAGTGTCGTGACGTTTGTAAAGCCGTCGCCCGCTGTTTCATAGGGCGTATAGGAGATGCGGCGCATCATTTCCTGTATCTCCGGTCGCAGAAGCGCGTCCGTCGTGAAGTCGGCAAGCCCTGCACGCCGCTGCAGGGCGATAACGGCAAGCGTGAACTCCATCGAGAACTTCGCCTGCATGCCGCTGTCGGGGGCGTGATGCTGCAGTGTTTTCCAGACGCGCTCGTTCGTGCGGACCTCGATGCGGTCTATGTCGTCCGGCGCAACATTGTTTTCCTGCAGCAGGGCCAGCAGACAACCGGCGCCCGGATGTGTCAGCGCACCGTTGGGATGCGGTTTGATCCAGACGCCGGGATGGTCGAATACCCAGGGATTTCCGAGCCGGCCGACAATCTCTCTCTCGTGGAATGCACCGGCGGCAGCCGAAAAATACCCGGTGGGACCGTCAAGCGCGTCCTCCGCCGATGACAGTCCCCGCGACGCCAGGTCCGCCGCCGCCAGACCGTTCTCGGCGGCATGCGCGCTGTGCAGGATTTCCGCCATCGACCCGAAATTTCGCCGCACACCCGAGGCCCGGCTGGCGGCGATGCCGATCGCCGCTATGGATCGCTCGCGATCAAGCCCAAGAAGCGACGCGGCGGCGCAGGCGGCGCCGAACACGTTCAACGTGCCTGTCGTATGGAAACCATCGGCATAGTGGCGCGCATCGATGGCATGATTGAGCCGCGATGCGACATCGACCCCGACCAGATAGGCGGCGATCAGATCCCGCCCGGAAGCGCCGCTCTGCTCCGCCAGCGCGAGTGCAACAGGCAGGACGGCAGCGCTTGCATGAATACCGCCGGTACGGTCGGGTTGAATCTGCGGCGTCGTGTCGTCGAAATTGTCGGCGTGCGCCGCCGCGGCATTGGCGAACGCGGCGAACCGCGCCGGCGCGCGCCGACCCGCACCGATCACGGTGCAGCCGCCTTCTCCGCCGTAATCCGAGATGTGCGCCCGTGCGATCCGGGCCGTGTCGGATACGGACCCCGCCAGGGCCACACCCAGCGTATCCAGAATATGGATTTTCGCCCGGTCGACGACGGACATGGATATATCGTCGAAGTTCGCCGCGATCGTGAAATCGGCGATCGCCGCCGTGACCGGACCCGTCATGGAATGGTGCAACCTCTTACCTCTTTCCCTAAACATACTAGTATGCGACCTGTCCCGACACCCGCAGCGCGATTGGAATTCCTGTGAACTGCTCCGACGTCATTACCGGCTATCTCGAAGCCGCCGGCATCAAACATATCTTCGGCTATCCCGGCGATCCCAGCGTCGAGCTGCTGGAAACGGCGCGGCGCAACGGGATCGAGTTCGTCCTCGCCAGGCGCGAAGGCACGGCGGGTCTGATGGCCGCCGCCTACGGCCAGATCACCGGCGTGCCGGGCGTCTGTCTGTCGACCCTCGGGCCGGGCTCTTCCAATCTGGTCAACGCGGTCGCGTCGGCGAAGCTGGACCGGACGCCGATGATCGCCCTGTCCGGTCAGATCGACGGCAGGCGCGAACATACCTTCACCCATCAGGTGCTGAACCACGACGCCATGTTCGCCCCAATCAGCAAATGGACAGCGCCGATCCGCCCCGACACAGTGGCCACCGTCATGCGCCGCGCTCTTCGCACCGCCGTCGCCGAACGGCCGGGTCCGGTCCATATCAGCACCGGCGCCGACGTCGTCGGCGCCGACGCCACGGATACCGATATCCGCTTGCCCCCGATGAATCGGCAGAGCGGCGGATTCGGGATATTTTCCAACGACGGGGCGGCGTCTCTGCCGTCGATGCTCAAAGATGCCGGACGACCTGTCATCGTCGCGGGTATCGCCGCTATCCGCGCCAATGCGGGCGCTGCGCTCGCGCGGCTGGCGGAGGAATACGGCTGCCCTGTGATTGTCGCACCGATGGCGAAAGGCATTCTGCCGGAAGACCATGCGAACTACGCAGGCACGCTCGACATGGCGTGCAATCAGCTGATCTGGGATTTCCTGTCGGGCGCGGATCTGATCCTCGCGGTCGGATTCGATGCGGTCGAGCTGATAAAACCGTGGAGCCCGACGGCGCCTGTTCTCCATATCGACAGCACACCGAACACCGATCAGATTTATCTGTCGGATGTCGAGCTTGTCGGCGATATCGGCGCAGCGCTGGATCATGTACGCGGACATATCGGAGAAGGCGCCCGCTGGTCGGAGGCGGAGATGGCCGCCCATCGCGACAGGCTGGTCGACGCCTATTACGACGGCAAGGTGGAGGGCAGGCTCAACCCGACGGACGTCGTGGACATCGCACGCGCCGTGATGCCGCGCGACACCGTGGTCACCACGGACGTTGGCTCGCACAAGCTTCTGATCGGTCAGGGGTGGACCACCTATGCACCGAAAGGCGTGCTGATGTCGAACGGGCTGTCGTCGATGGGCTATTCGCTGCCCGCCGCCATGACCGCGAAGATGCTGATGCCGGACCGCGAAGTGGTCTGCTTCACCGGCGACGGCGGGCTCGCCATGGTGCAGGGGGAACTGCGTCTGGCATCCAGCCTGAGGCTCGGCCTCAAAGTCGTGGTTTTCTGCGACAATTCGCTGAACCGGATCGAGCTGAAACAGATGGCGCGGCAATATCCGTCATCGGGCACGACGATAGACGAAACCGACATGATCAAGCTGGCGGAATCGATGGATTGCGACGCGGCATCGACCGACAATGCGGCCGACCTGGAGCGGATACTCGCGGCGCCGCAGCGGCCCGACAAGCCGCTGCTGATCGCCGCCAATATCGATCCCGCGCAATACGCCGCGCAGTTCTAGGAGGAGAGAGAGCCGGCAAGGATCCGCGACGGCGGATAAAATATCAGACCGTATGCGCCCGCATCCGGTCGGATGCGCCGTCGGCGAATCCCCAGGTATCGCCTTCCAGTTCCGGCGGTCGCTCCCAGTCTTCCGGCATGCCGACCTTGTAACTGTCGTCAACCTGCTGCACTTCCGCAGTGTACTCGATGACGTAGCCGTTCGGGTCTACAAAATAGGCGAAGATATTGTTGCCCGGACCATGCCGCCCGACGCCCCATTCGGTCGGAAATCCCGACTGCTTCATGCGCCCGGCGCCGAACATCAGGGCATCGTGGCTTGGCATTTCGAACGCCACATGGTTCAGGGTCGGTTTGTCGATTTTCGTGATGGCGATGGCGTGATGGTCGGAGCTGCAGCGGACGAAATTCATGAAAGCCGTGCTGTCGCTCAGCTTGAAACCCAGCAGATCGATGAACTGACTGGTCTGAGCGTCGCGGTCCGGCGAGTTCACCACAACATGGCTGATCTTGATCGGACGATCGGTGGCCGCTGGTTTTTCTTCGTGCTCGGCAACGTCGCTCGAAATCCGGAAATTCCGGCCGGTCAGATCGTGAAAGACAAAGCCGTATCCGCCGGCGGGACCACCGAGTTCTTCCGGCGCCTCAACCGATGCGCCAAGGCCTTTGGCCTTTTGATACAGCCCGTCAACCGCCGCTTTGTCGTCGGCCGCGAGGTTAACGGCCAGCAGCTTCTTGTCCCCGCCCTCGCGCAGCGCCAGCGCGTGGTGCTCCTTGCCGGTGCCGCGCAGATAAACGGTATCGCCGTCAGCGGCGGCGACTTCCAGCCCCCAGTTTTCCTCGTAGAATCTCGTCGCAGCTTTCAGATCCGGGACCCGAAACACCGCACTGCGCAGGCCGGTCACTCTGGGATCGGTCATCGATATCTCCCTTCCGCCGTTGGGCGTCTTTCCAATCGTAGAATTATGCGCGACAAAAGGGAAAGGCAATCAAATGCCAAAGCCTCAAGGAAGCATTCAATGAAAATTTGCAGATTCGACAACGACCGACTGGGTGTCATCGTGGACGGCACGGTCCGGGACGTAACCGCGGTGCAGGACGAAATCCGCGCCGCCCATCCATACGATGCGAAGTCGGATGCGATTATCGCTGCTCTACCGGAGTGGCGCGGAAAGTTGGAAGAGATGGCCGCCGCCGCCGACCCCATCGAGATCGACAGCGTCCGTCTACTGCCGCCGATCGCCCGGCCCGGCAAGCTGATGGCGGCGCCGGTGAATTACAGGGCGCATATCGACGAAGCGCAGGCCGACCCCGGAATCCGTCACATCGAACGGACGATGAAGATCAGGGAAGCCGGGATATTTCTGAAATCCAATACCGCCCTTATCGGCGCGGGCGATACGATTCCGATCCGTTTCCCCGACCGCCGTAACGACCACGAATTCGAATTCGTCATCGTTATCGGGAAGGAATGCAGCCGCGTGAAACAGGAAGATGCGCTGGACGTGATCGCCGGATATACGCTGGGCCTCGACATGACCGTGCGCGGCCCGGAGGACCGCAGCGCCCGCAAATCCTGCGACGGTTACGCCGTTCTCGGCCCCTGGTTCGTGACGGCGGACGAGATCGCCGATCCGGACAATGTGTCGTTCTGCGGCTCGGTCAACGGCGTGATCAAGCAGGATGCGAATACGTCCGATCAGGTGCTCAGCATCCGCGAACTGGTAGAGTACGCGTCGGAGTACTATACGCTCTATCCAGGCGACGTGATGTACACGGGATCGCCAGAAGGCGTCAGCGAAGTGAAAGCCGGCGACGAACTGCACTTCGTCTGCGACCAGGTCGGGGAGTTCAAAATCGGAGTATCGGGCTAAAGCTTCGGATCGGGGCTGCCGTGTCCCAACAATACGTTCCCGTACAGCCCGGTCTGCAGATCCCAGACCAACCCGATATGCTGGGAAACAGCATGCACGTCGCGCCATGCGCGCTGCACGGGGTGCGATGTTTCGAGCCCGCGCCCGCCGGTCAGCGGCAGCAGTTCGTCGACCGCATCGCAACAGGACTGCGCCACATGGCCCAGGTTCAGCCGGTAGCCCGCCCGCTCGGCCATGGAGAATTCTTCTCCCCCCTGTCCCTTGGCGACGATGTTCGCGCGCAGTTGCGCAATGACCGCATCGGCTGCGTCGAGCAGCGCCGTCGCCCGGCCGATGCGCTGGTGCACGGTCGCCACGCGAGAAAGATCCGCACCGGTGACCGACTGGCGGCTTGTCAGATCGTCGACCACGGCGTCGAGGGCGCCGCGGGCCGCACCGAGGGCAGGTCCGACGATGTTGAACGGAAAGACGGCAAACAACGGCAGCCGGTACAGATAGCTGTCATTCGCGACCGATCCCGGCGTTTCGTCGCCACGCAAATCCGTAATCCGCATTATCCGGTGCGGCGGTATGTTGGCATTTCCGATGACGATATCGTTGCTGCCCGTGGCCGCCAGCCCGGCGCTTTTCCAGGTGTCTTCGATCGTGCAGTCATTCAGATCGACGACCGCGAATACCGGGTTGGGCGGGCCCTCGCCGCCTTCCGGCGGAACCATGGCCAGCAGGATCGCCCACCGGCAGTGATCGACCCCGCTGGAGAACCGCCAGCGGCCACCGATGACCAGACAGTCCCCTTTGCGCTCGACAGATACGCCGACCGGCAGAAAGGACGTCGCAATTGCGGCGTCCGGATCGTCCGACCAGAATTCGCTCTGCGTCTCGTCCGGGAACATGCCCCCGACCCAGCCGTGACAGGCGAGAATGCCGGCGACCCAGCCGCTCGATGCGCAACCCCGGCCGAGTTCCCGCGCGAACGCCGTCTGCGCGCCGTAATCGAGCTCTATCCCGCCGTAGCGCGCTGGCTGTAGCGCGCGATAGAACCCGGCATCCCGGAAATCCGCGTCCGTTTGTTCGGAAATTCGCCGGTTCAATTCCGCATCGCGGGCGCGCATCGCCAGCGTCGATTCCATGGCGCGCGCCTTTTCGACAAGCGCGGCTTCTGCCGCCGCCTTGTCATCGTGGTTGTCCGCGCCCTCAGGCATCCGCCGTTGCGGTGGCCGGGAAATATTTGGCGAGCCAGTCGCGAATGATGTTGATCACCCGGGTGTTGGATTCCGCCATCATGAAATGGTCGGTGTCGGCCGTCAGGTGCAGATCGGTCGGCTGGCCGGCGCGCTTGAACATCTCGACCGACTGTTCCGTCGGCGTCACTGAATCGACCGAGCTGTGCAGCAGCAATACCGGACGCGGGGCGATATTGCCGATCACGTCCTCTGCGTTGAATTCCATCATCCCCTGCGCGGTATCCGCGGTGAACTGCTGGACGGAACCGGCCGGCATGTTTGCGCGCAGATGTTCCGGGATAGGCACGATATCGTAGCGGTCCACGAACAGTGGTTCGCCGGTTTCCTCGCGATGTTTTTTACCGCGCTCCAGCATGTCGGTGAATTTTTTCCAGGCCTCGTCGCCCGGGTGCTGACCGCGAAACTTGCGTTCGCCGTTGCCCCAGCCGCCGGACGAAATCACCGCCGCGACGCGTTCGTCCACGCCGGCGGTATAGACAGCGACGGCCGCTCCGAAGCTGGACCCGACAACGGCGATCCGGTCGGGGTCGACCTCCGGCCGCGACTGCATGAAGGTGATCGCCGCGCGGGTATCCTCGACCTGGTCGAGGCACAGCAGATGACCGAACAGCCCGTCGCTGTCGCCGCAGCCGCGCATATCGAACCGCAGCACGACGTAGCCCCAGTTCATGAACATGTTGGCCGGTCCGGTGACGTTTCCGGCCGCCTTGCGGCTGCCGAACCCATGCAGCACCAGAACAGCGGGGCGGCGTTCGCCGTCGACCATGTCGTCGGGCCGGTGCACGACGCCCGAAATGTTCAGGTCGCCCGATTTGAATGTGACTTCTTCTTCCAAGAGTGCCTCCCCCGTGTTTGGTCCTTTATATGCCGGACGTAAAATCGCGGCAACGCTGGACCACGCTCGGAGCGATTGATAAGGGTGAGCTATGGAAAACACGTCTCGGATAATCGGGGCAGACGCCCTGACGGACTTCGCCGCGAACCTGTTCGTTGCCGCGGGCCTGCCGCCAGCGGATGCCGCCCTTGTCTCTAAAGTGCTGGTCTGGTCGAACCTGCGCGGTGTCGATTCCCACGGGGTATTGCGCATTCCGGGATACCTCGCGCGTGTCGAGAACGGGATCAGCAATCCGATGCCGGACCTTCGGGTCATAACCGATCTGACCGCCGCCGCGTTGCTGGAAGCGGACCGCGCGTTCGGACAGGTGGCGCTGGCGCGGGCGGCTGAGATCGTCGTCGGGAAAGCCTCCACGGCGGGCATCGGCCTCTGCCTCGTCCGGCAGGCAACCCATATGGGCGCCATCGGCTACTTCACGCTGGAAATTGCAGCAGAAGGCATGGCGGGAATCGCCATCAACACGTCACGTCCCAACATGGCCTATCCCGGCGCACGTATAGCGGGGCTGGCGACCAGCCCGATCGCTATCTCGGTTCCCGGATCGGTGCATGCGCCGCTGATGCTGGACATGGCCACCGCGACCCAGTCGATGGGCAAGATCCAGCTGGCGCGTGACACCGGCGCCACGCTGGGGAAGGGATGGGCCGTCGATGCCGACGGCAATCCGACCACCGATCCGAATAAAGCTGTTATCCCCACCGCACTTGGCGGTCACAAGGGCGGCGGGCTCGCACTGTTGTTCGAATGTCTGACCAGCCTGATGGTCGCCAATCCGCTGATCGCGCCGTTTCTCGAAGGCGCGCCGGACGGCCGCAAACACATGCAGAACGGCCTGCTTATCGCCATCGATATCTCGAAATTCGGCGATGTCGGGACCTACGCGCGGGAGGTCGACCGGCTGGCGGACGCGATCAAGGCCCTGCCCCGCGCTGCCGGCACCGACGAGATCCTCGTTCCCGGCGAACGCGGCGACCGCGTACTGGAACAGCGCCGGGCAAACGGCATTCCGCTGGCGGAAGGCACATGGAAACGGCTGGAAGACGTGGCAACGAAACTGGGCGTGGCGATGCCGGAGACCGTATAGGTTCTGCGGGAGATCGGCAGCCTACTGGCTGGTGCTTGCCAGTTCTTCCGGGTCGAGGATCGGTTCGGGCAGCTCAACCAGTTCGGGATCGCCCTCGGCGGGATCGAGATCGGCGAGCACCTCGGCCGCGGCGGCGAGGATTTCCTCTTCCAGGGCAAGGCGCAGTTCCGGTGCACGTTGCGTACGGGAGGCTTCGCGGGAAAGAACGAGCTCGCTTGTTTCCGCCACGGGCTCGACGATCAGGCCGGTCAGATAGGACTGGGCATTCTGGAAACCGTCAAGCTCGATGATGAGCTTGCCGTTGCGAACCACCGCGTTGATGACCAGCGCCCCGCCCTGCTGGCGCTGGATGGCGCTAAGATCCTGGGGCGCCAGATCGCCGGTCAGGAAAGAGCCCGGCCCGGCACTGGCCTGTGAAAGCAGCGAGCTGCCGCCGTTATTGGTCAGCAGTCCGCCCGGCACCCAGAAATCTGGAGAGGGCTGCGCGAGGGACTGGCCGACGCCGTTTACGGCGATCTCGGTCCCGAACGGATTCGCTATCAGCGACCGGTCGCCCAGATCCTGGGTCATCAGGATGACACGATACTCGCCGTCCGGCAGATCGACCTCTATCCGCTGTATGCCGGTAATCCCGTCATTCAGGAGCGCGCTTTCCGACGGCCGCCGCAGACCGTCGATATCGGCACCCCCGATCCTCGGATCGCCCGGCGGCACGCGTTCGAACCCCGGCGCCACATCACCGTCAAGCGGGCCAAAATCGAGTGCCAGGGCGACGAACGTCGTAACGACGGTCGCCAGCGCCGTTCCGGACTGTCTGATAGGGTCCCAACCTATTCGTTAAAGGGTATTCGAATACCGGGTTTCAGTGTGCCACAAATACGAAGCTGCGCTGAAGCTTTTTTCATAAACCGGTTAACGAACCCGCGACGAAGCTTTGACGCGGAAATATACGCCCGTCAGTCGTCCGGCGCCGATCTCCAATTGCGCGTCGTGCCGGCCGGGCTGCCGATAAAACTCTACGTATGTTCGTTGCATCCGGACAAACAGACGGCCGCGGTGCGTGAAGCTATAAAGCGTTCGCCCGCCGGAATCGCAGCCGGCACTCAACCAGATCCCAGTTGCGCTTGTAGTCCGCCGGTGGCCCAGGTGTCACGCGCACCCACAGGAATTTGGGCGCGATGTCGTCGGCCAGGAAATCGCGCGCCGCCGGCAGCTCATCCGGTGCGGAAATTGTCATGACCGACGCGATTCCCGATCCCTCGGCAAGGGTCGCAAGATTTGTGCGCCGCGAGGTATGTCCTGCCTGACCGCCGGTTTCGCCATGCTGACCGTTATCGATGCAGACGATGGTCAGATTCTGCGGCGCGGCAGAGGCCACCGTCGCCAGTGCGCCGGCATTCATCATCAGTTCGCCGTCGCCGGTGAGGACGACCACCTTGCGGTCCGGCGCCGCCAGCGCCATGCCGAGTGCCATAGGGACCGCGCCGCCCATGGCACCGCCGAGCGTAATAAGATTGTCGGCTTCCTGCGTCCAGGCCGCCGTATCCTTGGCCGCCCCCGCCAGGCCGGCCAGCAACAGATAGTCGTCCGGGTTCGGGAACAGATGCGGCAGCAGATCGTGCCGGTCGAGGGCGCGGTCGGGCAAATCAGTCATCGTCAGAACGCCTTCGCGCCGAGAAATTTCTGGGTCAGGATCAGTGCTACTCCGCGCTCGGCGACGAATGCCGCCGAGATCGACGCATCTACCGCCTGTTCCAGCTCGTCCTCGCGTTCCACCCGGATGCACTGGATGCCCATGGCTTCCAGCACGGGTATCACCGCCTGGCCCATCGGATACTGCCACGGGTTCTGTTCGCCATAGTCGCCCCGCATGGTGACGATCATCAGCATGGGAAACCGCCCGCCCTGAATCAGCGACAACATGTTGGGACAGTTGCCGACGCCGGACGACTGCATCAGGAGTACGCCGCGCCCGCCGACCAGATCGGCGCCGGCGCACAGCGCCACGCCCTCCTGCTCGCTGGACAGAAGCACGGCCCGGGTGCGGTTGTCCGCTTCGGCCAGTTTGACGAGATCGTCGTTGCCGAAATCGGGGACATAGGGGAACAAGGTCACCCCCGCATCGGCCAGTTTGTCGAAGATCAGCTTCGACCATTCCGCGCGGGTGGAGGTGGCTGTCATGTATCGAAACCGTACAGCGTTTCAGGATTTGTCACCAGGATCTGGCGTCGCGTATCGTCGTCCCCCGCCCAGTCCATGAACTGGTCGAACAAATCTGTGTCGTTGGGCATCGGATAGTCCCATAGGATGGGGTGCGGCCAGTTGGTACCCCAGAGCACGCGTTCGGCCCGCGTTTCGATCAACTCGCGGGCCAATGGCGTCATATCGTCATAGGGCGGACCCTGGTCCGAAAGACGATACCAGCTGGAAATCTTGGTCCATACGTGATCCGTTTCCCGCATCAGTTTCAACAATGCCTGAAACCCGACATAGTCGATCCCCTGCCCGCCGCGCACGCGGCTTAGATGATCGATGACGATCGGCACAGGCAGCGCGCGGAGCAGATCTTCAAGCTCGGCGATTTCCCTGGAGTCGTTCACATGCAGAACGATGTGCCATCCGAGATGCTTTATCTTTTCCGTCATCGGCATCAGCTGGTCCGATCCGACCGCGCCTTTCAGCATGGTCGACAACCGAATGCCGCTCATCCCGCCGTCGTTCAGCACACCGAGACCGGATTCGGAAATGTCCGGATCGACAACCGCCACGCCGCGTAGCCGGTCGGGTGCCGTGGCGATCCCGTCCAGAGATGCCGTGTTGTCGGAACCGTGCGCGCTGCCGTGGACGATCACGCCGCGGTCGAGTCCCAGCGTATTCAGAAGCTTCAGATAGGTGGCGATCGGCGCATCGGGCGGCGTGTAGCCGCGCCCTGGCGCATAGGGAAACCGGTCCGCCGGACCGAAGACATGCGCCTGGGTACAACACGCGCCGGCGGGCGGTTTAATCCTGGGCGGTCTTAAATCGTAATCCGGACCGGGACAGGGACGGGTCATGCCGGCAAGCTCAGTCCGCCTCCCAGGGCAGCGAATTGCCGACCCAGTGGCTCAGCGTATCGACATCTTCCGGGTTATAAACATGGCGGGGTGGCGTTTCGAACGTGGATTCCGGCTTGATCCGAATGACACAACGCTTTTCCTCGACCGCCAGTTTGCGCAGTTTTTCGCGCTCGTCTTCCGGCATCGGCTGTTCCGCCATCAGCTCGCAGATCGCAATCAGCAGATCGTCGCCGCCATTTTCCTCAACCACGGCATCGCCATAGACGGTTATGTAGGTCGGAGGCCAGTTTTCATCGAGCACGCAGAGCGACACCTTGCCGTTCCGCTGAACGGCCTTGGGCTTGGACCGGTCAAGCATGGACGACACCAGAATATCGTCGCCGTCCATAACGTAATAAACGCAGGACATGGACGGGCCATGGTTTTTCCGCGCATAACCGAACACGCAGGTTCGGTGGGTGCGCACGAATTCTCGCCGTTCTGCTCCATTCATTCGCCGGTTTCCCTGTTGATGATTATGGGAAAGCTTACTTCTTCCATTCGGTTTCGTCTTCCCAGCCGTCCTCGACGTCGCGGACGGAGGTTTCGGGCGTGACGTTGGCAGGCACCTGACGCTGCAGGGTGCGGCGGCCGTTTTCCAGCCATTCGCTTGCGGCGGCGCGTTCGGCGGCATTCGTCCAGGCCTGCGACCAGTCGCCCAGCGAATAGCCGTGCCACGGGGATTCGGGACGCAGTTCCGGCAGACCGAGCCTGTCCCACAGTTCTTTGCCGGCCTCCATATAGGGCTTGGTCGGCAGCGCCAGCGGCGGCATCGGCGATTTCATGGTTGCGTCGATCAGCAGCGTCGAATCCTCCTCGCCGGTGCTCTCGCGCTTCGGCCCGTGCCCCTGGCCGCGGTGGCGAAGCACCTCGACATCCTCCGCCGGGTTCAGACGGTATCCCATCGCCCACAGAATGGCGTCGGCATTGTCGGCGTCGATATCCTCGTTGACGGCGATGGTTATCTTACCGCAATCGCCCTTGAAACTGGCCGCGCCGTAAAGCGCGCGCCAGACTTCCGTCCGCGGCGTTTCAGGATCCAGCGTGATAATGGTGACCCGCAACAGGCCGGTCAGCGGTTCGTGAAGCTGAACCCGCTTTACCCCTTTAATGCCGAGGTGGTCGCGCAGATGCGCCTTAAACAGCGGCTCGTAGGCGACACGCTTGATGACCGAGCTTTCCGACGGTGCGACCTGAGAAATATAGGACGGGATAACGGCGTTCCTGCGATGGGTGATCGCGGTCACCTTCATCGGCAGGTTCAGTTCTTCCAGCGCCACGTGGCCGTGGCTTTCGCCAAACGGTCCTTCGGGTTCCAGCAGGTCGGTATCGACATAGCCTTCGATGACGACCTCCGCCTCCGCCGGCACGACAAGATCGACGGTCCGCGCGCGAACCACGTTGATCGGCTCGCCGGCGAGACCGCCTGCGACGTCCAGTTCCTCCATTCCGATGGGCAGTTTCTGTGGGCCCATGAACGCGACAAAGGGAGGACAGCCGACAACAATCGCACAGGGCAGCTTTTCGCCGCGCGCCTTGTGCGTCTTCCAGTGCATGTAACCTTCGGCGCCGCCGACCCGGGTCGCCATGCGCACGACCAGCCGGTCGGACGATTTCAGCCCGGCGCGATAGGTTCCCATGTTCTGAGTGCCGGTATCCGGGTTTTTGGTAATGACGTTGGTCGCTGCCAGAGTCGGCGCGGAATCGAAGCCTGGCGTCGACAAAGGCACCGGCAGCCTGACCAGACCGCCCTCCTCGGCCAGCAGGTCTTCGCCCTCGATGACGACATCCTGGCACGGCGCTTCATTGACCAGGCGGGGTTTCACCGGATTGGCGATCGCGTGGTCCCATTTGGCGGCGATGCCGTCGACGTCGGTCCCCATGCCGGTTGCGTAAATATCCTGGTTCGCCGCCAGCGCCCCGATGACCACGGGGATATCGTATTGCCGCCCTTTGGAATCCGTCACGTTGTTGAACAGGAATGCCTTGCGCTGATCTTCGCGCAAGCCGCCGCGGAATTGCCAGCGGACCAGCGCCGACATCTCGGTGTCCTTGTTGACGGGTTGGTCGATAACGTAGAGAAGATCGCGTTTCTTCAATTCGTCGATATGCTGTTGCAGATCGCGATAGGCGCGTTGTCCTGCCGAGGCATCCATGAGGCGTTACTCCGTGTAGTATTCGCCGTCCTATATGCCACCTTGGAATGACTATGCCAAACCGCGCCCTGCCTTCCCAGCCGCCGCGGCGACCGTTCTTCCGTCGGTCGCGGTGCGGGTGTTTCAGGCCTAACCCCGAATAAAGGGATTCAGCATCCGGCCGACCCTGCCGGTGAGGCGGGCAGGCCCCATCCGAACCGTCAGACAAAGACAGGGCCGATCCGGGTCGGCAACCGGCGCATGGTCGACCGCTCCGTCCAGATGGCTGACATCGCCCTGTCCGTAATGGGCGTCGCCATCGGTATATCCGCCGTCGAGTATCAGAGTAAATTCCTCTCCGCCATGCGTATGCGCCGGAATTTTCTGCTCCGGGCGGATACGGAGCAGCGAGATCCGGATGTCGCCGTCCTGTTTGAGCCTCGCTTCCTGGATGCCCCTTCCGGCGCGTTTCCAGTCAAGATCCGACAAATCGGCATCGAGGTAATCGCGCAACGGGGGCGGAATCAACCTGAGCGTCGACCGGTCGAATTCCATCCGCCGGGGCGTTTCTTCCTCTTCCGGTCCTGAGATCATCTCCATGACCTTGTCGAACGCATCGTTCGAAACCGCTTCGGCAGCGCCATCTTCCAGAAGCACGGCACCGACGGATTCGAAAGTCTCTACCCGCGCGCGGCATTCGCCGCACATCGCGAGATGGCTCGCAACAACCAGCGATTCCGCTTCCGGCAGGCTGCCGGCAGCATATTCGACGAGATATTCGTCTGACAGGTGATGGCTGATCATAACTCTGCTCCATCAAGGTGATCGCGGAGGCGCCGCATCGCGATACGAATTCGTGATTTAACCGTGCCGAGCGGCATGTCGAGCTCGGCGGCGATTTTCTGGTGGGTCATTTCTTCATAAAAGGCTTTCTGCACGACCTGAAGCTGTTCGGCCGGCAGGGTCTTCAGATAGGTGCGAACCAATTTCGCCCGCTCGTTTCTGGTGTATTCCTGCTCCCCGTCCGGCTGTTCCGACACCGAAGAGAAAAACGGGTCCTCCGGATCCAGTTCCGGACGCTTGGCCCTGCGGATCAGATCGATACGCCGATTGCGCGCGATCGTGTAGATCCAGGTCGATACAGACGCCTTCGCAGGGTCGAACTGAGCGGCCTTCCGCCATACCAATGTCAGCGCTTCCTGCATGACATCCTCGGCTTCGCCCGCGCTGGCGCCGCGCTTGATCAGAAAAGCCTTCAGCCGGGGCGCATAGAAAGCAAACAATTCCCTGAATGCTTCACGGTCCTGACGTTCGGCGACCGCGCGGATGCAGTCCGCCATATGTTTCATGTCGTCGTTTTCTCGCCGTTTGGCCGAGCCACGCCGCATGATATCAGGAGCGGCTTCCGTTCCGGACAGAATTTTGAGAACGGGCCTGCCGTAGCCTGCGGGCGTTCCGCTATTCCGGGCGTCTATCTGTGTCTGCATTCTTCCGTTCCGTCAGGATCATTGCGCGGTCGACGTGTTCAACACGAGAGTTACGTACCGAACAGACGACTGGATCACGAAAACGGCCCCGCAATTTGCGGGGCCGTTTCCCCGGGCGTGACTGCCTTACTCGGTCGGGGGGAGAATGACCTTGTCGATCACATGGATCACGCCGTTGGAGGCCGCAATGTCGGCAGTGGTGACATTGGCGTCGTTGATCATCACGCCGCTCATCGCGTTCACTTTGATATCCGCGCCCTGCACCGTCTTCACGGCAGTCTTCTTGCCTGCGATGTTCGTTGATTTAACGGCACCGGGAATGACGTGGTAGGTGAGAATGCCAACCAGTTTTTCGTTGTTTTCCGGTTTCAGCAGCGTTTCAACCGTGCCGGCGGGCAGCTTCGCGAAAGCTTCATCGGTCGGCGCAAAGACTGTGAAGGGGCCTTTGGACTTCAGGGTATCGACAAGACCGGACGCCTTGACCGCGGCCACAAGTGTGGTGAACTTGCCGGCACTGACAGCCGTATCGACAATGTCTTTAGCCACCGCGGGAACAGTTGAAAATGATGCTGCTGCTGTAACAGCAATGACAGCAAGGGACGTTGTCAGGACGTTCATAGAATTCTCCATAAACAAATGGTTTCGTTTGTTAACGACTACCAACCCATATTTTTTGGTTGTTAATGAGTTAGATGCATTAACTACGGTCCATTGATAATTATGGATCATCATTTTTTATAATTATTAGGAAATATTCTTCAATCCGTGGAAATCGTGCGTACACGGTGACGTACTCGACGGATACGCCCGTCATATCGATCCGGATTTCGGAACTTCGTCCGAATGCGGCCTGTCAGATCGAAAAAGCGGACCGATCAGAGACCGCAGGCATGCAGCAGGTCGGGCCCGCCCTCGCGACCGTTTCGGACCAGGTCCGCGCGCGACGCCTCCGGCAGGTGCTCCTCGATGCCCGCATGAAAACTCTCGCGGGCGCGCATCCGTTCGAACCAGTCGGCGACCCCGGGGTGCCGGTCCCGCCACATGGAGTCCATGTTCAGCATGTGCAGCCGGTTGACGTAGGGAATGACCCCGATATCTGCCAGCGAAAACGTCTCGCCGGCCAGCCACGGCGCGTCCGTCAGGGCTTCATCCATCTCCGCCAACGCTTTTCGGTATTTATCAACGGCCTGGCGCACCACATCCGATTCGTAACCGCCGTAAATCCAGCTGTGCCGCCTCTCGCGGCTGACGACGTCAGGCGCATCCTCGATGAAACGGCGGGTATGCGCCTCTCCTTTCGCGATCACCGTATGCCGGTGCGATACCGCAAAGGTAATGTCGACAACAAACGGGGGAAGAATTTCATCGACGATCTTGGTCCAGATGCGCATGCGCGCCCGGCCAGCGGGGTCAGCCGGACGCAGCGGCGGATTCGGGTACACATCGTCGAGGTATTCGCAGATGACGGTCGATTCGATCACGACCGTGCCGTCATGCACGATCGTCGGAACGACGGCCCTGGGATTCAGTTTCAGGTAGTCGGGATCGAACTGGTCGCCGGCCAGCACGTCCAGATAGTGACCGGTCCAGGGTATGTTTTTCTCGGCCAGCAGAATGCGTACCTTTGCCGCGCAGACGGAAGAGCCGTTGTGATAGAGGTCGAGCATCCGGATCCTTTCCTTCAACCGCTGATGGTAGCGCCATGGCCGACGGAATTCGAGCCATCAGGCCGACAAAATGCAAACGGCGGTCCCGAAGGACCGCCGTCAATACTCAGAAACCCAACTACCCTGAAACCGAAAGGGCGCGTCGCCACCGCCCCGGGATCACCACGCACTTAGCACCACTGAACTACCTACTACCCGGCGCGAACTCAGCGCTATCCGAGGAAAAGCAATTTCCGTGCCACAAGCGATTCCCTAGTTGTTTCAATATGTTGCAAACCCGAAATTTCGCCCCCGGCGTCAACATGTAAAATATTCCGACACCCGGTGAATCTACGACAAATGCGCCTAACCAATTGGTTCCAAGGAGAAATTCAAAGAACGAAGAACCGCATTCGCACTCCACGGGCCGATATGGTTGAATGACGCGTTAGCTGCGAAGGGGCATGAAAATGGCGACAGTGACGGAGGTGCTGCCCGGCGATTACGTCGAGCCCTCGGTGATGATCGAACGTGCGCGGGCATTGATTCCGGTTATTCGGGAAAACCAGGAAAAGACGGAAAAAGACCGCCGCGTATCGGACGATCTGTTCGACCGTATTCTGGATGCCGGCCTGTTCCGCATGCTGATGCCGAAGCGTTTCGGCGGATTCGAACACGGCATGGATGCGTTCGCCGAAGCCGCTTACGAGATTGCCCGCGGCTGCGGCTCGGTCGGCTGGGTGCATTCCATTTGCAGCATGTACCAGTACCTGCTGGCGATGTATCCGCTGGAAGCTCAGGAGGAAATCTGGTCCGACGACCCCGACGGAAGGACATCAGCCTCCTTCACGCCGACCGGCACCGCCGAGAAAGTCGATGGCGGCTACAAGATATCCGGCAGCTGGGCGTTCTGTTCGGGTCTGGATAATTGCCCCTGGGTGCTGGTGGCGGTGAATCTGATCGAAAGCGGAAAGGACGAACCGGTCGAGCGCGGCTACGCCATCTCGCGCCGGTCGAGCTTCGGCGTCGAGGACACCTGGGAAGTCGCCGGTCTCGCCGGGACCGGCTCCAAGACCGTCTACTGCGAAGATCTCTTCATTCCCGATCACCGCTATCTGGCGCTGGAACACACCATGTCCGGATCGCCACCCGGAGCCGCGGTCAACCACGGTCTGCTGTTCCGCATACCGGCCTTTCAGGCGCTTTCGATCAGCGTGTGCGCCCCCATCCTGGGGATGGCGCAAGGCGCTTACGACGCCTTCATGGACGACGCGCGCGGCCGGGTGACCCGAGGGGCGGCGCTGTCCAGCCCGGCGCCGATGGCACAGTTGCCGACCATACAGGTGAAGGTGGGCGAAGCGGCAGCCTCTATCGACGCCGCCAAGCTGATTGTATTTCGCGATGCCCGCGAGCTGATGGAAACCATGGCGGAGAAAGGCGAACTCACGGTCGAACAGCGCGCCCGCAACAAGGGCGATCTCGGTTTCGCCGCCGGTCTCGCGCTCAATGCCGTAGACACCCTGTTCGAGGCCAATGGCGGCAAAGGGCTGCAACTGAGCAATGCGCTGCAAAGATACTGGCGGGATGCCCATGCGGGCGCGATGCATGTCAGCGTCAACCGCGACGCCGTGCTCGGCCTGTACGGTCGCGTGCATCTGGGACTGGAACCGGGTCCCGCCCAGTTCTGAATTGCCCCGCGCCTCCGCCGCCATGACGGAGCGGAAATCCACCATAGAATTGCCACAGTTAAGTCACACCTTGCGGTCATGCGACGCGATAGCGTGATCGCATAAACCGACACAACAGGAGGTGTGATGACCCGTAAATATTCCGTGCTCGCCGACATTCTGGGACGCCGGCCCCGGCCGACCGCCCTGCCCGCCGTCCCCGCCGTGGGCGATGTCTTTATCTGCCAGCCCGATCACGGCCCGATCGAATACGCACAGGTCATCGGGGTTTACGAAGAAGAAGCCCGAATCGCGCATGTCCGGTTTCGGCTGTTTTACGGGCATCAGGACAAAACTGCCGAACTGGGCGAACGGACACTGGCGGCGGATCTTTTCGGTCGCCGCTTTCCCCGCATGATGCCCGCGGAACAGACGCAGCCGGAACCCGGGACCGCGTCGACGGCCTGACACATCGGTGTCCGGACAGGGCGTCAGAAAAAGGCGATCGTCCGCATTTCGATGCTTTCGCGGGGCGCCGCGTCAGGCGGACTTGTCGGATCGGCAAACGCGGAATGTGCCGTGAACCGCGCCCGTCCGTCAGTCGCGGAATCGAAAACCTTGAACACCATGGCTTCGTCCCGCGCCATGCGCGGAAAATAATACCATTGATGATCCGGGTTATGAGCGATCTGGTAAGTCTGCCCGATACGGTCGGGATAGCGCCGCTCTGAGATCACCAGATCCCTGTCGGCCAGCGTGCGTGCATCGCAGATGCCCAGCGGGTCGGATTCGATCGGATTGCGGATCGCGCGCCAGACCTGGACGATCGCGAAGCGGCGTTTCAGCAGCTCGTCGGCCTCGTCCGGCAGCAGATCTCGGACCCGGTTGGGGCCGGACCACTCGGTGTAGTCGTTGTGCACCCGCGCGACCGGTTCGCGCACCAGGTTCTCGTTGCGGAAATTCTCGTCGCCCGACCGCAGGGTATGATCGAACACATGAACCCTTGACGCGCCGGTGCGCTGCTTCACCAGTTCCTCGACCTCCTTGTAATAGACGGATCTCAGTTCCGCCTCGTCGAAAAAGTCGACCATCCTCGTCGGATGGTCGACGAATTCGAAACCGTGCGTTTCCAGGTCGAACGTCTCGCGCAGGGGGCGGCCGTCGCGGATCGGCATGGTCTTCTCCTCGACCTTGCCCGTGCGTTTCCGACTCATATCGCCGGGGCCCATGGTTTCGTTAACGATCTTTTCGCCCGTGTCGATGGCGTAGGTGAGCACGGCATCGATAGTGCCTGCCTGGGATTCCGTCATATTTGGCTCTTCGGTTGACTGCAGTCCGGATACCGGACGCGAAGGTAAACGTAAATTAATCATACAATTTTAGGGACATTTAATGCGAATTGCATAGCGTCTGAAGTGCAGCAAAGCGTGCTGCGGGGGCCGGCGCTTTTTTGAGTATTGGAGTTGTGAGTGGTTATGGCGCAGTTTCACGGGACGATCTTCCCCACGTAATTGGTCCACCGTCGATATCATCGTGAACGGAGGATCAGATATGGCAACCAAACGACACAAACCGGAAGAGATTGGGTGAAGCTTCGACAGGTTGATGTGCTTGTCGGTAAGGGACTGGCTCGGATTGACGCGATCCGCCAGGTGCAGATCACGGAACAGACTTATTACCGCTGGCGCAAGCAGTACGGCGGCATGGGGACGGATCAACTCAAAGAGTTGAAACGCCTGCAAAAGGAAAACGAGCGTCTTCGCAGAGCTGTTTCTGATCTCACACTGGGGATAAGCTCATTCTGACTGGCCTGCAGCCAAATGGGAAACTTCTGAGCCCCGCACGGCGCCGCACAATGATCGATCTGACCTTCTTTCAGACTATAAGCTCAGCATCTCTGAACGCCGTGCCTGCCGTGTATTGAAGCAGCATCGTTCGACGCATCGCTATGTGCCGAAGTCCCGGGATGGCGAGGATCTTTTGGTTCAGGACATGATCGCGCTGGCCCGCCAGTATGGTCGATACGGATATCGCCGGATCGCAGCACTGCTGAGGGATGCTGGATGGCAGGTGAACGACAAGTTGGGTGAACGCCTGTCCTCCGTGCGATGATGGGGCTGAAGGTTCCTGACCAAAACAACCAAAGAAAGGCCGGCTCTGGCTGAACGACGGTTCATGCCATCCGTCTGCTTTTGGCCAACATAACCTCGACCATGTCTGGTCATACGGCTTCGTCCATCATCGCACGGAGGACGGTCGAGCCTATCGAACGCTCAACATCCTTGATGAGTTCAGAACCGAGAGATCCCGTCATTCCGGACATCAAGTAAAGCGTCGTACGATGCTCAATACTCGACCGACGTCATTGATGCCCTTATGTCAGACTTGTTCATCCTCAGGGGCGTTCCGGCCTATATCCGTTCAGACAACGGCCCAGAGTTCATCGCGGAAGACGCTGTCAGGCAATGGATCAAGGCTGATCGGCTCAAATACAGCTTACATTGAACCCGGTAATAAGGTCCCCCTGGGAGAACGGCTATTGCGGAGCTTCAATGCCAGGTTCCGGGATGAACTGCTGAACGGAGAGGTCTTTTATAGTCTGAAAGAAGCTCAGATCGTCATTGAGCAATGGCGTCAGCATTACAAAACGAAGCGTCCACATTCAGCGCTGGGATACAGGCCACCAGCACCCGAGAGCATCATCCCCATGGAGGAAAAGCGAATGATGCACTAACATTCAAATCGGACCAGTCAGTGGGGGCAGGTCAGTCATCTGTTCTGATAGATTTTGTCACCCTCACCGTATCAAAAATTTATCTGTTAGCAACTCACGTTCGTCAATCCGAAACCTGACCATCCAACTACCTTTAAGGGCTTTTACGCTGGCCCATGTCCTCCAATGCTCTGGACTTTTAACAGGAAGCTTTACACACGCATATTTTGCTGTGTTTCTGTAGAAGCAAAACTCTGCATACCGAACCGGTTTGGTGCAGTTGATCCGCACAAACGCGGAAACACGCCTGTCCTCGACCGTGAACGTGTTACGAACATCTAGCGGTTTCTTGTTCTGCACCTTTGCAGAAATTTTCCAGTCGGTGACTAAGCAGTCGTTGGCATAAGAAACTTCAGGGAATATGATTCCCGCCAAGAAGACGATGCAGAGAAATATATTTCTCACTATTGTTTCCTCTTACTTAACAGCTTCAAGGTTCAGCCGCCGGACCAAATTCCAGCCAACCTCGGTAGGACAGAAAGAACCATTTAGGATCGAATTTTTTATAGGTCTATCGACTCGTAGTCTATCCGTTCCAACGCTTCACGCATTACCTCAATCGTGTTGCCACCTGAATACAGGCCATATGAAATGGTCTGCTTCTTGTGACCCGCTATGTCGGCAGCAACACCTTCGGGAATTGCTGTATTCTCGCACATGGTAAGGAACGTCCGCCGGAAGCTATGAAAGTCATGGGAACCGTCATAGCCCAGACCCTGCTTAAACGTGGTGAACCGGTTAGAAATTGAGGATGCCGACTTACGGTATCCATTCTCCCATGCGTCTAGGTTTGACCAAATTGCTGGATGTGCAGGGATAATTCGGTCGGTTTCCTCCTTCTTGGCTTTAGGAAACCAGATTGTCTTCTCCTCAGCGTTATACCTGAGTTTTGCAATCGCTGACTCTCTGGCACCAGTATGTGCAGCAATCCAGACAGCATGCTTTAACCAGCTTGCCGTAACGTCATTCCTTTCTGACAGAATACGGTACATCTCCAAGACTTGTGATGCTGTGAACGGGCGTTTCTTCGACCTTGTCGGATCCGCAGAAAGCTTCTGATCATTCCACACCGATATATCCTTGTCGGCGTATTCCCAAAGGTTTTTATATCCACTCATCCATTTTCGAAGTGTCGGATTGGTGATTTGGTTTTCTCGCTTCGCCCATTCCAGAAACTGCTTGGCCTTTCGACGGTCTACTTCTTCAAGGGTCGTAAATCGTGGTACCAGCACCTCTACTGCTCGGCGGTAGTCAGATCTGGTCTTCTTGTTACCAATCGTCTCCAGCCAAACAGGCAGCACCTCTGCTATTGGCGTTAACTCCCCTAAAGCCGTCTTGTAAGCCTTCCACGGCTGTAACTCCTCCTCAGACAGCTGGTCTGGGTCAAAGTTGCCATGTCCTTTGTAGAGATGCAGCAGACCCATCTCAGCCGCTTTGTCCTCAGAGGCTTCCTGTATCTTGTCTTTGATAATTTCCCGTTCTTGGTCGTCAACGCTGGATAGGTACTGTTCGCGAAGCTGCACCAGCTGCGTTGCATAGCTGGCCTGCTCGACCAGCTGCTCGCGCTGTTCTAGAAGCTTATCCCGCCTAGCCTGCGCTTCCTTCAGGTCTGTGGTCTTGAGTGACCGTCGAACCATCTTCTTCGTGCCGGGTACACGAAATTTTATCCACCACGTAGGACTACCATTCCTCCTGTAGAGGTAGCGTCTATCAGCCTTAGGCACGTCGCAGCCTTGTGGCATGGCAATCTAATCCATAATTCTGGTGCCACAGATTGTGCCAAAAAGACTGCCAAATGTGCCACACCAACAGAATGCTGCGGGGTAGAAACCTCAGTTTTCTGGGGTTTATTTTTATTGAAAATAGGTGGCGTCCCCTAGGGGACTCGAACCCCTGTTTTCGCCGTGAGAGGGCGATGTCCTAGGCCACTAGACGAAGGGGACGTGGCGCGGGACCGGTGTTCTAGGGTATCGCGCGGGCGGTTGCAAGCGGTCGGGCACACGGCACAATCCGTCGCAGGGCTATTTGAGGCGTATCGTCCCGATGCGCTGTCCGGTCGTTGCACTGATCAATATGATCCGGGATGTGCCGTCGGGTAGCGTTGCGCGCAGCAGAATTCTGTTTCCTTCCAGCCGGGTTTCAACGATGGTGGCGCCGGCAGGTAGGTCAATTTCCGTATCGCGGAACGTCGCCGCAGGAACAACCGCTTGATGCGCCGTTTTCCCGGCTTGTCCGTCGAGTTCACCCGCCTTGTCGACGATTCCGACGATCAGCACGACCACGCCGGCTAAGATCAGAACCGCCATGCCGATAACCAAGGCCTTGAGAGCACGCATTTAATGTGTCCTTACTCTGTCATGGACGAAACAACCCAAACCGATCACGATTCGTTTTCGCCGGAAAGCCTGGTCGAGATCGCCGTACCGCCCGGCGTGGAGGGCGAACGTCTCGACCGCGTGCTTGCCAATACTCTGCCCGACCGGTCCCGGTCTTTCCTGAAACGGCTGATCGAGAACGGACGGCTTCTGCGCGACGACGAAACCGGCCGGACGATAGTTGAGCCTTCATACAGGGTCAAACCGGGCGAGAAGTTCCTGCTGGAAATCCCGGAGGCCGTGGACGCGGAACCGATAGGCGAAAAGATCCCGCTGGATGTCCGTTACGAAGACGATGATCTGATCGTCATCGACAAGCCGGCGGGCATGGTCGTTCACCCGGCCCCCGGCAATCCGTCCGGCACGCTGGTCAACGCGCTGATCGCCCATTGCGGCGACAGCCTGCAGGGGATCGGCGGCGTGCGGCGTCCCGGCATCGTTCACCGTCTCGACAAGGACACCAGCGGCCTGATGGTCGCGGCGAAAACAGGACCCGCCCACGAAGGGCTGACGACGCAGTTTTCGGAGCGCACGGTCGAGCGCGCCTATGCCGCGCTGGTCTGGGGTCTTCCGAGACCTGCGGCGGGAACAATCGACGGCAATATCGGGCGCAGCCGGCGCGATCGAAAGAAAATGTCGGTTCGGCGCGAGGGAGGAAAACCGGCGCGGACGAACTACCTTGTCGAAACGGTGTTTCACGGCGGCGCCGCATCGCTCATCGAATGCCGGCTGGAGACCGGGCGCACTCATCAGATCCGCGTTCATCTGGCCCACGAGGGCCATCCCGTGATCGGCGATCCGGTCTATGGCGGCGGTGCAACCCGGGCGCGTCTGGCATCGGTGCAGGAAGAAGCTGCGGCGCTTATATCTCGTCTGGCGCGTCAGGCCCTGCATGCCAAATCGTTAGGGTTTACGCATCCGGTGACCGGGGCAGAGCACCGTTTCGACAGCGAAATACCCGGCGATATCGGCGAAATTCTGCGTGTTTTGGGCGAAACTGGTAAACGCGGCAACCGTTGACTATCTATTAAGCAACAATCGGTATTGAATCCCGCGCACCGGAAGTTGCATAACCTGTGCGAAACACCGGCGTTTTCGGTATCGGCACAGAACTCGGACGCTTTACCAATGGCAGGCAATCTACCTTCGGTTCCCAATCTCAATCCGGACAGCAATCTGTCGCGGTATCTGCAGGACATCCGAAAATTTCCGCTGCTGGAGCCGGAAGAGGAATACATGCTCGCCAAGCGCTGGAAGGAGCATGAAGACCAGGAAGCGGCCGCGAAAATGGTCAACAGCCATTTGCGCCTCGTCGCCAAGATCGCGATGGGTTATCGCGGGTATGGCCTTCCGCTGGGCGAGATCATCTCGGAAGGCAATGTCGGTCTGATGCAGGCGGTAAAGAGGTTCGAACCGGAAAAAGGTTTCCGGCTGGCGACCTATGCGATGTGGTGGATTCGCGCATCGATCCAAGAATACATTCTGCGGTCCTGGTCGCTGGTCAAAATCGGCACCACGGCCGCGCAGAAAAAACTGTTTTTCAATCTTCGCCGGATGAAGGGCGAGATCAAGGCACTGGAAGAAGGCGACCTCAACAAGGAAAACCTGGAAAAGATCGCGACCACGCTGGACGTCAGCGAAGAAGAAGTGATCAACATGAACCGGCGGATGTCGGGGCCGGATTCGTCGCTGAACGCCCCGCTTCGCGCGGACTCGGAAGGGGAATGGCAGGATTGGCTGGTCGACGATTCCGACAACCAAGAAACCATCCTCGCCGACCAGGAAGAAATGAACGAGCGCCGCAAGATGCTGCTCGAAGCCATGGAGATCCTCAACGACCGCGAGCGCAAAATCCTCGCCGCGCGGCGCCTGCAGGAAGATCCTCAGACGCTGGAAGAACTGAGCCAGGAATTCGGCATATCGCGGGAACGCGTGCGCCAGATCGAGGTCCGCGCGTTCGAGAAACTGCAAAAAGCCATGAAATCGGCGGCGATGAACAGCCGGATCGAACGGGAAAACATCCTGTCGAATTGATCGCGGATGGCGAAAGGCGGATAATCCGGGCGTTTCGCTCAACCGGGCCGTTTAACGTCGGCGGAAATCCGCCCGAACGGGAAGCTTCATGGCGCTCGCAGACCAACTCATCGAAAAACTGCCGGAGGGATCCATCCTCCGGTCGCTGACGCGCAGCGAGCTGGACGATTTCCTGGATTTCGCCGTCGTCAAACGACTTGGCCGGAACGAAACGCTGATCGAGGCCGGGGACCCGGGCGACAGTATGATGATCGTTCTGACCGGCACGTTGAAGGTCTGCGTCGACGCATCCTCCGGACGCGAAGTGGTTCTCGATTATCTGGGCCCCGGCGGGATCATCGGCGAAATAGCGGTGTTCGACGGCAAGCCGCGGACCGCCAACGTCATCGCCATAGAGAACGCAGAACTGGTGGTCCTGCAGCGCCGTGTCGTGCTGCCGTTTCTGGAGAAACACCCGGCCGCCAGCCTGCGGATCATCGAGATGCTGTGCGACAAGCTGCGGCGAACCAATGCGATTGTCCAGGATTCGACGGGGATATCGAAAGCTCCGCGTCTCGCGCTCGGGATTCTGCGTTTGCTGGAGGAGCACGGGGTCGAAGACGCCAACGGAATCTCCATCGGATTCCGTTTGAGCCAGACGGAACTCGGCAATTACGTCAATATTTCCCGGGAAAACGTCAATCGTCAGCTGCGGGAATGGGAAGGCGCGGGCATTGTGAAAGTCGGCCGCGGCAGTATTTCCATCAAGGACCGCACGGCCCTGCAGCGGATCGCGATCGGTATAGGCTAGCGAGGCATTGTCTCCGGCGGCACCTGCCCGCTCCCCTTTCCGGCGACCCTCGGCGTACTCCTGACAGGAGACTGAAAGAGGTCCAGGGCGGAGAAGCAGCCAAAATCCGGTGCGATTTTCCGCTAGCGAATCACGCTTCAGCCGTCACGCGGGTGCCGGTTTGCTCCCGGCCGATGCGCTGTCGGGTGCGTCCGCGGCCCGATCGCCGCCTTCGACATCGCCCGGCTTATTGCCGGTTATGTCATCGCCCCATTCGCGCACCAGTTCTTCCAGACGCTCGCGCAGCGCGTTGGCCTTGCGCTTTGCGCTATAGGTTTTGAAGGAGGCGACAAAACTGGGCAGGCTGATGAAAAGCGCCCATCCGACGCCGGACGCAAGATAAAATGCGAGCCATGCGTACACATCGGTAACCACGGCGATGGCCCCTGGCAAATCGTTCGTCGACGACCAAAGCCTGTTCAGAAACGGAACCACGCCGGCAATGTTCAGGCCCGCCACGCAGCGGGCGGCGTACCTGCCTGGCGTCAGGTCGATGATGTAAGCGACGATCGTCGGGATCATACCGACGAGGAGAACGACAACGGTCGGCAACGCCGCGACGATAAAACCGAGAACGCCGCAGACGATCATAATCGCCATCGATTTACCGGGTCGTTTACCGGCGGTTTTCGAAGCTGTCTCTTTATCTTTTGCCATTTTGTCCTACCAGCTGAACACGCCGACGGTCGTCACGACACCTATAACCAGACTGATCCCGGCCGCGATTTTCCATCCCGTGCGGCGCGCTTCTTCCTGAAATTCCGCGGATTCCAGCCGCCCGATTTCCCGCTGCGCTTCGGTATATTGGCGTTTGGCCCGTGCGTGTCCCTTGTTGTCCTTCTGTTGCAGATTCTTGTTCGACAGCGTGTGATAAATTTCCATCAGGTTGCCTTCCTGGGCGGCCTGGTCGATCTTTTCACGCACCTTCTGGCGCAGCGTCTTGCTCTGAAATTTGGAGATCGCGGGTTCGAGCTCAGCGGCCAGCCGGGTGGTCAGGTGTGGCGTCATCTGATTCTGATGTTCGTACTGCACCTTGGCCAGCATGCCGGTCATGCCGATCTTCGCGGAGACGGATACGCCGGCGCTATGTTCCAGTGCGGCGAGCTGGCTGTCGATGGATCCCTTGATACGGCTGCCCACAAACGCGGCGATATGCCTGTCCACGAATTTCTTCATGCCGCCATTCTGCGCGACGTATCTGTCGATCGCAGGCAACAGATCGCGAAGCGAATATACATAGGACGATTTCAACATGGGGCTTCGACACGGGAGAAACGGGTTGAGTTCGTAGAGAACGCGTTCAACCCCGTAACCCGGTCCGGATTGCCGGACAAACTGCTGCAGGCGCTTGAAAGTCTTGGATTCTAGGGTCAGATCGGATCGGCCCTTGGCGATTTTCAGCTCGAACCAGTCGCTTGCGAGGCCTTTGTGGATCATTTCCGTCACCAGGCCGACCGTATCCTTGTCGTCCTGCTCGAAAGCGTGAGACAGGGCATATCCCAGCCCGTCCGGCATCGCGGACAATCCCTTGTAGCGGAGCGGCCCTTCGGGATCGAGCAGCGCGCAAACGCGTGTCACGAGCTTCGACGCGCTGGCATCGTCCTCGCCGCCGGCAGACGCGGCGATCAAGTCGGTCAGATCCTCCACCAGCTCGGTATCGGACAGTCCGCGCTGAAGCCAGGTGTCGAACGCCTTGGTCTTCATCTGGCTCGCCGCCTGCTTCCAGTGCACGCCATAAGCCTGCGCCAGCGTCCGGGTATTTCGGTAATCCTTATCCCTGAATTTAACCGGCCGATCGGTCTTGTATTCCCGGATCGGGCGCGCGGTGCGGCGAAGGGTACCTGCCGCCCACTGCGTCAGATCTTCGAGAGTCCACCGGTCCATCGGATCGTCTGATAACATGCCGCGAATGGGTTCGCGCAACCTCCCTGGAACCACGTCGCCGTTCAACAAAGCGCCAAACGACCCCTGATCCACCTTGGCGTTCAGCAGGTCGCGTTCGTTCATGCTCGAGACCGTGCACTTCCCGATTCCAAGTATCAGCAGGGACGCGCCCAAAGCGTAAATATCGTCTGAGATCGTCCCCCTTCCGCGGGCCCACGGCGGCGCCATCGAAGATTCGATCGTCTCGAAAATCGTCGATTGCCCCCAGGACGGCGGCACGGAAACGCAATCGCCGAACAGGCAGCCAGCGCCTTCGACCGCCGTTTTGAATATATTGTCAGGGCGGATGGCCCGGTGTGTGATCTTCTTTCGTTCGAATACCGACAAAGTGACCAACGCCGGGCTGAGAACGGTCTTTATGAGGATCTCGGGATCGATCTTTGGAATACCGGCCGTCAGCGACGGCATAAGGGCGCCGCCTTCCGGTCGCCGGAAAATAATCGCGAAACACCTTTCGCCGGTGGCGGGCCAATAAATCGGACCCCAGTCCTCGGGAATGACGGTATAGGCCTCGCGCATGTTCCTCAGCTGAACCATGACCTCGACACGCGGAAAGACATTGGGCTCGCAAATCCGTGCGAACACCTGTTCGTTTGGATTTTTGAGATCGCGCGCCGTATAGGCTTTTGATCCGGGCATCCCCATTTCGGGCAATGGGGAATTCGGAAGAATGCGATACCTGTCGGCGAGAACGATTTCGTTTTCGCTGTCGATTTCTTCCGGTCCGGGCGCGGATGTGTCAGCCGCTTCGGTCAACTCCGTCTCTCCGTCAGGATAAGGGCCAGTTTCGGCCCTTATTTTAAGAGAGGAGTAACGAATGCTTCGTTAACGCTTAGAACAAGTTAAATTATTGAAACAAAAGGGGATATCCCCTCAACCGGTTGCCGTCGCATCAAATCAGGCGACGAAAGGATCCCTGACCAGAATCGTGTCGTTACGTTCCGGACTGGTGGACAGCAATGCAACCGGCACACCGATCAGTTCTTCGATGCGGCGCACGTATTTCACGGCTTCAGCCGGAAGGTCGGCCCAGCTCCTGGCGCCCTGCGTACTGCCGTCCCAGCCTTCGAGCGTTTCGTATACCGGTGCGATGCCCGCCTGGATCTGGCGGGCGGCGGGCAGGTAGTCGAACTTCTGGCCCTGGTATTCATAGCCTACGCATACTTTCAGTTCGGAAATACCGTCCAGAACATCCAGCTTGGTCAACGCGATTCCGTGAATGCCGCCGATCGTTGCCGACTGACGAACCAGGACCGCGTCAAACCAGCCGCAGCGTCGCTGTCGTCCCGTGACGGTGCCGAATTCGTGACCGCGTTCACCAAGCAGATTGCCGATATCGTTCTGCTGTTCGGTGGGGAACGGGCCCGAACCCACCCGCGTCGTATATGCCTTGGTGATCCCAAGCACGTAGCCCACGCCGCTGACGGCGACGCCACTGCCGGCGGCGGCCTGACCTGCGAGAGTGTTCGAAGAGGTGACGAACGGGTACGTACCGTGATCGACGTCCAGCATGAAACCCTGCGCGCCTTCGAACAGAATACGTTTGGCATCCCGGTTTGCTTCGTCCAGCGATCGCCATACCGGCGCGGCGTATTTTAGAAGTTCGGGCGCGATCTCTTTCAGTCTGTCGAGTGTCTCCGCGCCGTCTATTTCGTCCGCGCCGAGGCCACGAAGCAAGGCGTTGTGGTGCGACAGAAGGTTGTCGATTTTCTCGGGCAGGCTGGCCGGATCGGCCAGATCGCAGATGCGGATCGCACGGCGCGCCACCTTGTCTTCATAGGCCGGCCCGATGCCGCGACCGGTGGTGCCGATCTTGCTGTCGCCGCGCGCAGCTTCCCGCGCCCGGTCCAGCGCACCGTGGAGCGGCAGGATCAGCGTGGCGTTCTCCGCAATCCGAAGAGTGTCGGACGTCACGTCGATGCCCTGTTCGCGTATCGTGTCGATTTCCTGCATCAGGGCCCAGGGGTCGATGACCACGCCGTTGCCTATGATCGACAGTTTGCCGCGAACGACGCCGGACGGCAGAAGGCTCAGCTTGTAGGTTTTTCCATCGATGACCAGCGTATGGCCCGCGTTATGACCGCCCTGGAAACGCACAACGACATCCGCACGTTCGGACAGCCAGTCGACGATTTTACCTTTGCCTTCGTCGCCCCACTGCGACCCGACGACCGCTACATTGGTCATTGTTCCTGATCCCTTTCGATTGGCGCCGGTGTTCCGTCTGTCCAGACATGACTGCACCCCTGACGCCGCGCTTCCGTTGCGACGTCTTCAAAATCGTCAAGCGCGGCAATCGTGATCCAGCCTTCCTCACGAAGTGCGGCGGCACCGTCGGCGTCCGCCCCTTGCGGCACGAAGACCTTTGGCGGCAGTTCGGTCTCGGGCACCACGCGCAGGATGGTGTCGATGAACAGGGTGAATCCGGTTGCGGGCTCTCCTTTGTCGTCGCCATTGCCGTTAGGCAGGGTCACGTATCTGCCGCCGGCGCCGATTTCCCCGCGTTCGCCGCGGGCGAAAAAAGTGAACCCCACGCCCGTATGATATTCGAATCCGCGGTTCTCGACCGGATCGACCGTGATGTCGAGGTCGGGAATTCGGCGCCCCAATCCTTCGACGACGGATTTCAGACGGGCCAGTTCCCCCGCCGGAGCGGACGGCAGCGACAGCCCCGACAGAACTTCAAGCGCCCGCTCGGCGGATCCTGTGCCCTCCATGAGCCGGCATAGTTCATCGGCATGGTTCTGTCCCCGTTCACGGACGGCGCCGACATCCTTTCGGTCGAGCGCGTCGCGCAGCGCATCGTAGTCGTTCGGCGACAAATTCATGCCATCCATCAGCGCAGGGATCAGCGGCGGAATGGTAAGGTCGACGGACAGGTCCGGGACGCCGATATCGCGCAGGGAGTCGACGGCGATAGCGATGATTTCGATATCCGCCGCAGCGCTCTCCGTCCCGATCAGTTCGGCGCCGACCTGGGCGAACTGACGCTCGGGACGAAGCTGGGTGCCCCGTATGCGCAGAACCTCGCCGGTGTAGCTCAATCTCAGGGGACGCGGCACGTCTCCCAGCCGAGTCGCCGCGATCCGGGCGATCTGCGTCGTCATATCGGCGCGTACGCCCATCATGCGCTGCGACACGGGATCCATCAGACGGAAAGTGTCGGCCGATACGGCCGCGCCGGCGCCGCTGGTCAGGCCTTCCTCAAATTCGACGAGCGGCGGTTTCACCCGCTCGTAGCCGTGGCTGGCGAACGTTGCGGCCAGCGCCTCGCGGATACCGGCCTCGAATCCGGCTTCCGGCGGCAGAATATCCCGCAGGCCTGCGGGCAGCAGTGCCCTGTTTTCAAGATCTGTCATGGTCCAGTTTCCCTGAGCGCGGGTTTGGTACCGGCTTTAGCCGCGATGGGCAAACGGAAACTGTTTCAGAATGACAGCGCCTTTGCCTGCACGACATCGGGCAGGGCGCATAGCCGGTTCAGCACGTCGTCCGTCAGTTCGCCATCGACCTGGATCAGGGCAAGCGCATCGCTGCCCTGCGATACACGGCCGAGCTGGAAGGTCGCAATATTCACCCCGGCATCGCCAAGCGTCGTGCCCAGGCGTCCGATGAAACCCGGCCGATCCTTGTTGACCATGTAAAGCATGTTTTCGCCAAGTTCCGCCTCGAGCTTGATGCCGTTTATTTCGATGATGCGAGGCTTGTCGCCGCCGAACAGCGTGCCCGCCACCGTCCGGGACCGGTTCTCGGTTTCGACTGTCAATCGGATAAGCGTCTGGTATTCGCCGTCGCGTTCGTGCCGAACCTCCGAGACCTCAATGCTGCGGTCGCGGGCCAGTATCGGCGCGTTGATCATGTTGACCCCGCTCAGCATCGGCGACAGCAAGCCTTCCAGAAGACAGGCCGTTATCGGGCGCGTGTTCAGTTCGGCAGCATGGCCTTCGTATTCGATGGTGACTTTCGATATCCCGGATTCAATCACCTGACCGGCCAGCCCGCCGATCTGGCCGCCCAGCGTCATGTAGGGCTTGAGGCGGGGCGCGTCTTCCGCCGAGACAGACGGCATGTTCAGCGCGTTCACGACGGCGCCGGTATTCAGATAATCCGACATCTGTTCGGCGATCTGCAGGGCTACTTTTTCCTGCGCTTCGGTCGTCGCCGCGCCGAGATGGGGCGTCGCGATCACCTGTTCCATGCCGAACAGGCTGTAACCTTCCGGCGGTTCCTGCGGAAACACGTCGACGGCGAAACCGCCGACTTTTCCGGATTCGATCGCTGCTTTCATATCGGCTTCGACGACAAGTTCGCCGCGCGCGCAGTTTACGACCAGCACGCCGTCGCGCATCTTCGCGAAATTTTCAGCGTTCAGCATACCCTTCGTGGAATCGGTCGAGGGCGTGTGCAGCGTAATGATTTCGGCACGGGCGAACAGCTGGTCCAGCTCGACCTTCTCCACGCCGATATCGTCAGCATGCTCAGGCGTCAGATACGGGTCGGACGCGACGACCTTCATTTTCAAACCAAGCGCACGGTCGGCGACGATGGATCCGATATTGCCGCAGCCGATGATCCCCAGCGTCTTGCCGGTCAGCTCGACCCCCATGAATTTGGATTTTTCCCACTTGCCGGACTGCGTCGACTGGTTGGCCAACGGAATTTGTCGGGCCAGCGCGAACATCATGGCGATAGCGTGCTCCGCCGTTGTTATCGAGTTGCCGAACGGCGCGTTCATGACGACGATCCCGCGCGCCGACGCGCCGTCGACGTCGATGTTGTCGACGCCGATCCCGGCGCGGCCGATCACTTTCAGGTTCTCGGCGGCATCCAGCACGTCGGCCGTCACCTTGGTGGCAGAACGCACGGCGAGACCGTCATACTCGCCGATACAGGCGATCAGTTCCTCCGGTTTCATGCCAGTGATAACGTCGGTTTCGATGCCGCGCTCCCTGAAAATTTCAACCGCGCGGGCGCTCAGGCTGTCTGAGATAAGTACTTTAGGCATTTGGAAAATCCGTTATCTGAAAGTCAGGAAAGGTCGGCTTTGACCGTGGCGTAGGCCCAGTCGAGCCAGGGCATCAGTGCCTGCAAATCCGATGTTTCCACCGTCGAGCCCGCCCAGATGCGCAGGCCGGGGGGCGCGTCGCGGTAGCCGTTGATGTCGTAGGCGGCGCCCGTTTCTTCGAGCAGTTTGTCCATCTTTTTCGGCACAGCGGACTGGTCGTCCGCGTCGAGTCCCTGGAACCAGGGATCGACGATTTTAAGGCATACCGATGTCGATGACCGCTGGTCGGCGTTCTCGGCGAGAAAATCCACCCAGTCCGTGCGATCCACCCAGTCGGAGATGACCGCGAGATTTGCACTGCTGCGCGCTACCAGGGCGGCACCGCCGCCGAGGCCTTCGGCCCAGCCAAGCCCGTCGAGCGCGTCTTCGACACAGACCATGGACGGAGTATTGATCGTCTCTCCGCGGAAGATGCCTTCGATCAGCTCACCGCCCTTGGTCATGCGGAAAATTTTCGGCAACGGCCAGGGCGGCGTATAGGTTTCGAGCCGTTCGACGGCGCGGGGCGACAGGGCAATCATACCGTGTGCGGCTTCGCCACCCATAACTTTCTGCCAGGACCATGTCACGACATCGAGCTTGTTCCACGGCAGCTCCATGGCGAAGACGGCGGAAGTCGCATCGCAGATTGTCAGCCCCGACCGGTCGTCGGGGATCCAGTCGCCATCGGGAACACGGACGCCCGAGGTAGTACCGTTCCACGTGAACACGACGTCGCGGTCGACATCCCATTGGGAAAGATCAGGCAATGCGCCGTAAGCCGCTTCAAAAACACGCGTATCATCGAGCTTCAACTGCTTGACCGTGTCGCTGACCCAACCGGCACCGAAACTTTCCCAGGCGAACAGATCGACGCCGCGCGCGCCCAGCATGGACCACAGCGCCATTTCGACGGCGCCGGTATCGGAGGCCGGTACAATTCCGAGCCGGTAGTCTTCCGGCATGCCGAGAAGTTTCTTGGTGCGGTCTATGACGGCTTTGAGTTTGGCTTTGCCCGGGGCGGAGCGATGCGATCGCCCGGTTAGCGCATCCTGCAGGACCGCAGGGGACCAGCCGGGACGTTTGGCGCAGGGGCCGGACGAAAAACAGGGATTGTCCGGACGGGTGTCCGGCTTCGAAATCGTATCAGACATGTATGTCTCTCCCTCACAGAAGAGCTGCACCCCGTTGGGGAGGTGTGGCCCGCAGCCAACTTATGTGCACCGCACAAAAAATGCAATGAATGAAATGTCGCGCATGGAAAATGCGGGATATAAAAGGGTGTTACCATGATGTTTGCCTCCCCTTTCATTGAACAACGGACACGATGACGACTGAACAAATTGCCGCTTTCGGCATAATCCTGGCATCGCTCGTTCTCTTCGCATGGGGCCGCTGGCGTTACGACATCGTCGCGATGGCGGCGCTGGTCATCGCGGTCATCGTCGGAATCGTGCCGGCCGAAGAAGCGTTCGACGGCTTCAGCGACGCGGCGGTGGTGACCGTGGCGGCTGTCCTGATCATCAGCCAGTCATTGCAAAGATCAGGGGCCATCAACGCGTTATCGGGTTCGATCGGCAAACTGCCGGCCAATTCAATGATCCAGATCGGCGCGCTGACCCTGACCGTCGCGGTCCTGTCGGCATTCATGAACAATGTCGGCGCCTTGGCGCTGATGCTGCCGGTGGCGATCCGCGCCGCCCAGGCCGCGGGCATCCCGACGTCGCGCGCGCTCATGCCGCTGGCGTTCGGATCGCTTCTGGGCGGTTTGGCGACGCTGATAGGCACCCCGCCGAATATCATCATTTCCAGCTACCGCGCCGAGGTTTTGGGGAAATCCTTCGGCGAAGGCGGCGGTTTCGGCATGTTCGAATTCGCTCCGGTCGGCGCGGCAGCGGCGCTCGCAGGCATCGTTTTCATCACCGTGATCGGCTACCGGCTGATTCCCCACCGGGACAGTGGCGACAATGCGCTGGAAGAACTGCTGCATATCGAAGACTACGTCACCGAGCTCGCCGTGCCCGAGGACTCGCCGTTGATCGGCAAACCGATCCGCGAACTGGTCGTACTCGCCGACGGCGATATTTCGGTCGTCGCGATCATCCGCGACGGCAACAAGGAGCTCGCGCCGCCCTGGTACACGCGCATGCAGGCGGGCGATCATCTGATGATCGAGGGCGGCACCGATGCCATTGCCGCGGCGGCGGACAATTCGCAGTTCGATCTGGTCACCGACAAGGAGCTGCACGACGCGGACTTCGCATCGGATGAAGTATTGATGGTGGAAGCGGTCGTGAATCCCGGTTCCCGGCTGGAAGGACGCACCCCCCGCGGGCTGCGGGTCAATTCACGCTATGGCGTAAACATTCTGGCGATCGCACGGCAGGGTAAACCCATTCGCGACCGGATCGGGCACATCCGTTTCGAAGCCGGCGACGTCATCCTGATGCAGGGGCCGGAACAGGTCATATACGAAGCTCTCAATTCGCTGGGCTGCCTGCCCCTTGCCAATCGGGAAATCGCCCTGGCAAATCGGCGCAGCTTCTACCCGCTGGCGATCTTCGCAGCCGCCATAGCCGCGGCCGTTCTCGGATTCGTCAGGATCGACATAGCCTTCGTTGCCGCAGTCGTCATCCTCGTCGGCACCCGTCTGTTTCCCCTCCGCGAAATGTACGACAGCGTGGAATGGCCGATCATCATCCTTCTCGGCGCATTTCTGCCCGTCGGGGCGGCTTTGCAGTCTACAGGCGCTACAACACTGATATCGAACGGTATATTCGATATAGCGGGCGGCATGCCGTTATGGGCGATGCTGGTCGTCATCATGACGATTTCGGCGGCGCTCAGCGCGGTGATCAACAATGCCGCAACAGCCGTCCTTATGGCGCCGATCGCCGTCAGCGTCGCCGATTCGCTGAATGCCAATTTCGACGCCTTCCTTATGGCGGTTGCGATCGGCGCGTCGAGCGCCTTCCTGACCCCGATCGGACATCAGTCGAACCTGCTGGTGATGGGACCGGGCGGGTACCGGTTCGGCGATTACTGGCGACTCGGACTGCCACTGACTGTCGTCACTTTCGCCGTCGCCGCCCCGATGCTGCTGATTATATGGGGCCCCTAGACAGCCCCCCGCCCATCACTCGGGCGGTTCCAGACAGAAACTGATTGCGATGCGGTTCAGCGCATTCATATTGGCGACGGCGACCGTCAGGTCGACGATTTCCAGCTCGCTGAAATGATCGCGAAGCGCCGCGAACTCTTCGTCCGGCGGCGTGCCGTTGGTGATACCGGTCACGGATTCGGCCCATGCCAGCGCGGCCCGCTCGGCCGACGAGAAACAGTCTGCATCGCGCCAGCCCGCGATCGCTCCGACGCGCTCCGCAGGCTCGCCAAGTTCGCGCGCCTGCTTGGCATGCAGCCAGATGCAGTACCTGCACCCGTTGATCTGGGAGACACGGAGCTTCAGATAGCGGCGTAGCGCCGGGTCGACATGGCCGCCGTCCAGATAATTGTTAACGGCGTATAGCGCCTTGACGGTTTCGGGCGCGCTCGCCCCGTAATCGATCCGCAAGGTCAAGACGCGGCCAGGGGCTGAACCCCGTATTTGCCGTGATAGGCGTTGCGCAGAATGTCTTCGGTGACGCCCTCGACATAGGTATAGGCGGGCGAAATAACCGGCGACGCGGCGAGGACCTCGATCAGTACCGCGTCGTGCACCGGCAGCGTCTCACCGTGTTCCGCCGCGACATCGGCGCGCAACGCTTCATAAAGCGGATCCCCGCCTGAAAACAATTGCGCCTTTCCGGTGAACCGGTAGCCCCGGCGGGAGAATATATCGACGCAGTTCAGTTCGATCTTGGGGTCGCGCCGCAGATTGGCAACGGTGCCGGGCGACGCCATGTTGGCGAACATCAGATGCCTGTCGTCATGAACCCGGAGAGAGCTCTTCGGAGACAGATTCGGACTCCCATCCTCGTTTATCGTTGCGGCGAAGCACAGCATCGTGCCCGCGACCAAATTCTTCATATCCTCGTTAAGCATCTCTTCACCCCATTCGTTCGGTTTCGATCGACAGGTTAGATAAATTCGCAATTCGACAACACCTTTCAGATGTGCACACCAATGAACAAAAGGCGCGCTGGTGCCGGTTGCAGATCAGAGCCGATTGTTTCATGCATGATCTCAATTGCGGGAAAATGGACCGCATGCGCCGGTATATCTAATTCGTGTCCAACAGTATCCCGGACCTGTTATAGAATTAGGCGGCGACACCCTGCGGAGAACGGAATGACCATCCAGCTATACGAACTTGCGGGCAAGGACGACCGGCGCTTCAGCCCCTACTGCTGGCGAACGCGGATGGCGCTGGAGCACAAAGGGCTGGAATACGAAACCGTTCCGGTCAGGTTTACCGACAAGGACATCATCGCGTTTTCTGGCCAGGAACGCATTCCGGTGATACGCGATGGCGATACGGTGATTTCCGATTCCTGGGATATCGCAGAATACCTCGAAGCCCACTATCCCGGCGGAGCGTCCCTGTTCGGCGGCGAGATCGGTCACGGCCTTGCGCGGTTCCTCAATGTGTGGACAGACCGGACGCTGCATCTCGCGCTGATCAAGCTGGTCATTGCCGATATCCTGGCGCATGTGGATGACGCCGACCGCGAGTACTTCATCGAAAGCCGCTCCGCGCGTTTCGGCAAACCGCCGCAGGACGTTCAGACGCGATCGGAAGCCGATATGAAAGCATTTGGCCATGCCGTTTCAACGATCAAGGCTGCGCTGGGCGAGGACGCATTCCTGGCAGGCGATGCACCTGCCTATGGCGACTACATCCTGTTCGGGGCATTCGCCTGGGCGCGGTCAATCAGCGATTTTCCCCTGATTGAGGCCGAAAACCCGGTCTATGCCTGGCGCGAACGCATGCTGGATCTGTACGGCGGCATGCCCCGCAAAGCCGTCGGATACGACGTCTGAACTTGGCTCCTTCTCGCACATACAGCACGTCGTGAGCGATCAGCCGCATATCCTTGTGGTCGATGACGACGACCGGCTTCGCGAATTGCTGCGGGAATACCTGTCCGAAAACGGGTTTCGGGTCACCACAGCGGAACATGCCGAGGATGCCAGATCGCGGTTGCGGGGGCTGGAATTCGACTTGCTGGTCGTGGACGTGATGATGCCGGGCGAAGACGGTCTGGCGTTGACGGCGTCGCTGCGGCAGGTTTCCCGGGTACCGATCCTGCTGCTGACGGCCATGGGCGAACCTGAAGACCGCGTCCAGGGGCTGGAGCGGGGCGCGGACGATTACATGACGAAGCCGTTCGAACCGCGCGAACTGGTTTTGCGGATCGAGACGATCCTGCGCCGCAACGCGATGGCGGCGCCCGACCCCGTGATTTCAATTGGCGAATTCGTGTTCGATATCGGGCGCCAGGAACTTCGTCACGACGACGCCATCGTCAGGCTGACGACAATCGAGGCAAATCTTCTGTCTGCCCTCGCCCGCAATCCCGGCGCGACGATGACGCGTGACGAACTGATCGCCCAGTGCCGCATCGACGGCGGGGCGCGTACGGTCGACGTTCAGGTCACGAGATTGCGCCGCAAGATCGAGCCGGATCCGCGCGAGCCGCGTTACCTTCACACCGTTCGGGGACAGGGTTATGTGCTGCATCCGGATTAGCATCGAGGGTCGGACGTCATGAAATCCCCGCTGCTCCAGGTCAAAATTGCGATAAAGAGATACTTGCCGCGATCTTTTCTCGGCCGCTCGATCATGATCATCGTCACCCCGCTGATTCTGCTACAGATCGTCTCGACCTGGATATTCTATGATCGCCACTGGACCCTGATCACCCGCCGTCTCGCGGATTCGGTCGCCGGCGAAATCGGGTTCGTTATCGACGAAATGGGACGGTTCGAAGCTGCAGAACGCGCAATCTGGCTAAGCCGTGCCGCGGGCGATCTCGGCTTCTACTTCAACTTCAAGACGGGGGAGATACTGCCGAACGCCCCGGCGGAAATCGGCAGTGGCATTCTCGACACGCGTTTGGCACAGGCGATGCGCGAACGCGTTCGCAGACCTTTCCACATCGACACATGGAGCCACGAGCGCCTGGTGCAGATGAAGGTCCAGCTGCCGGACGGCGTGATAGAAATATTCGTCCCCCGAAAAAGACTATTTAGTTCCACGACCTACCTGTTCATCATGTGGATGGTCGGCACGTCGCTTCTGCTGTTCGCCATCGCAACGATCTTCATGCGCAATCAGGTCCGCCCGATCCGCAGGCTGTCGGCCGCCGTCGATAATTTCGGCAAGGGACGAGACGTACCGAACTTCAAACCGGAAGGGGCGACCGAAATACGCCGGGCAGCCGCCGCGTTCGAACGCATGCGGGGTCGGATCAACAACGCCATGACACAAAGAACCGAAATGCTGGCCGGCGTGTCGCATGACCTCCGCACGCCGCTGACCCGCATGAAACTTCAGATCGCCCTGCTGGAAAATTCGCCGAAAGTCGAGGACCTGAAACAGGACCTCCGTGAAATGGAAATCATGGTCGAGGAGTTTCTGGCTTTTGCCCGCGGCGAAGGCACGGAGGACGTCAGCGACTGCGATCTGGCGGAACTGCTGGGAGCGGTCGTGCGCAGCGCGTCCACACCGGAACGGGAAGTCACCCTGGAAACGCTGGGAGATCTGAAGATTCTGGCACGGCCCAACGCAATCCGCAGATGCCTGACCAATCTGGTAGTCAACGCCTGCACCCATGCCGGCACCGTGCATGTCACCGCCGAACGGCGGGGAACGCTTGTCGAGATTTGCGTCGACGATGACGGCCCGGGGGTTCCAGAAACAGAGCGGGAGGCCGTGTTCAAGCCGTTCTACCGGCTGGATTCGTCGCGCAACCCCCAGACCGGCGGTACCGGGCTGGGGCTGTCGATCGCCCGCGACCTGGCGCGGGGCGGCGGCGGGGACGTGGAGCTTGAAGACTCCCCCCTGGGCGGGCTGCGCGCGAAGGTCAGGCTACCGGTTTAAACCGTTATTTCTGCGGAAACGCCCCTTCAGAAAAGCCGGGCGCCGTTCGCGACCGGCCGATCGTTGTTCGCCAATACGACGGCGCCTTCCTCGTCGGGAAATCCCAGCACCAGAACTTCCGACATGAATTTTCCGATCTGGCGCGGTGGGAAATTGACCACGGCAGCCACCTGCCGTCCGACCAGCGATTCGGTATCGTAATACATGGTGATCTGCGCGGAGCTTTTCTTTTCACCGATTTCATCGCCGAAATCGAGCCAGAGCTTTATCGCCGGCTTCCGCGCCTCCGGGTTCGCTTCGGCGCGCACGACCGTGCCGGCTCGAATATCCACCTTCATGAAATCGCTGAATGTGATCGTCATGGCGTATCCTTCAATGCGATGAAAACATTGCCGGGTTTTATAACCCAAAACGAAAACCGCCGCCCACAGGGGCGGCGGCTGACGGACGTCCGGAGACGTCGATGGTTTTAGAGCCTTATATGGCGGCGGCGGTCGCCATGGGCGTGACCTTGCCAACCATCGCAACGGCTTCCTCGACGCTTTCGACCCAGCGCTTGGAAACGATATCGACGGTCTTGTTGGTCGCCTTGGCGGCCAGTTCCTGAGCTTCGCGGGCATTGGAGATACCGGCTTCGATGCTCGATTTGGCGAAAGCGGCCTGCTTGGCGATCTTGTCGGCCGGTTCCTTGGCGGCGGCAACATCCTGCGCCAGCGCGCCGGTATCTTCGACGGCAGCCTGCCACAGTTCGGCCTGCTTCTTCGCAAAAGCCTGCCAGCCGTCAACGGCCGCCTTGTTGGCCATGTTCATCGCTTCGATGTTCTTCTGCTGGACGGCGATAAGCGCGTCGACATCGAATTCGGGCATCTTCATGTCGGCCCAGACTTTGGAAAAGTCCCATTCCGGGAACATCGTTCCGTTGGTTTTTCCGTTGGCAGCCATAATCAGCTCCTGTTGCTTACAATGTTAAAAGTACGGTTCGAATATCGTGAACGGAATATATTGTGTGCACCGCAACATGTCAAGGTTAATTTTTCGCACCGCAACATTTATTAATTATTGTTTTTCAGTTGGTTATAATCACTCAGCCCGAAACCATTGCACTGCGGTAAACCCTGACAGAAACAGAAACAAGGTCTGGAGTCAGGAAACAGGTTGCCTAGTCGTCCACTTTTCCGACAGACCTTCGTCCCGGAATCGACGTTACCAACGCTTCCGCCCGCCTCAGGTCCCGGTCAAGACGCGCCATGGTCGCGGACAGATCAGGGGAATCGTCTTCAAGCCAAACCCGAAGCGCCGACAGATAGATCAAACCGAGTCCTTTTATCCGCACAATACCGGGAAGCCCCGTCGCCCGAATGCCGGCGGCCTCCAGCGACCAAGCCATGGAATTCGCAAAAGCGGGCAGAGAACACACGGCCGTCGCGGGATCAGCCCCGAAATCCCGCAATATGGACCGGATCGCCGGCTTATGCGTCGACAGAGCGTCGAAACGGCGCATCAGCACGTCCAGCAACCGCTCCCGGTATGGTTCTTCTGAATCGGAGAAATCGTGTCCTGCCAGCACCGCATTATCCGTTCTCGCGATCAGCGCAGCCAGAATCGACGAGCGCGCAGGAAAAAATTCATGAACCCGCTGCATCGAAGCCCCAGCGGCCTCGGCGATCGCTTCCATCGTCACATCCCGCCACCGGCGTTCTGCACACAAGTCGAGCACTGCGTCGAGAATGCGATCTGCCCCGGGTTGGCGAGCAGTCGATTTCTTGGCCATGTCTGCCTCCTCAGCGCCTTGTATCTTATCAGTTTTCCGCAGGTGCGGAAAACCAGACCAGGTCCATAACCGGTTGATCCGAAGATCGGGCTATGCCACGCTTCGGGTCCACCCTTCCTAGGAGAGATAATGCGCACGCCGCTGCCTGCCAATATCTCAAAAGCGCTAAAACGTGCCCCTCGCCTGAGCGCCACAGAAGAACGCGACCTTATCTTCAAGTTTCACTGTGGAGACCGCTGGGCACGGGAACGGCTGATATTGAGCCAGTTGCGCTTTGTGATCAGCATCGCCCGCCGATACCGGCGACACGGGTGTTCGCTTTCGGACCTGATTCAGGAAGGCACCGTCGGCCTGCTGGAAGCGGTGAAACGTTTCAACCCCGACCGAGGAACGCGCCTGTCGACATTCGCCATGTGGTGGATTCGGGCGGCAATGCAGGAATACGTTTTACGGTCGGGTTCAGTCGTCCGGATGGCAACCACGCCAAAATCGAAATCGATGTTTTTCAGCCGCGCAATGCACGGACTTGATACGAAGAACGACAAGGCAGTGAAGGCAGTAGCGGAACGCTTCAGGACCACGATCGATGACGTTCGCGCCTTTGCCGACCGGTCGCGAACCCCGGATCAGACCATCGACACCGCACCGGATGGCAATCCTCTTGCTCTGTCGCTGGCCGGTACGGCCCCCGACCCGGAGATGGTGTTGGCGACGAAGCAGGAGCGTCTGACCCTGGTCAGGTTGTTGCGTGCAGCTATCCCGGGCATGACCCGGCGCGAACGACACATACTGCGCCGTCGTTTTCTGGGCGAAAAACGCGCGAGCCGCAACAAGATCGGCAAGGAACTGGGACTGTCGAAGGAAAGAGTGAGACAGCTTGAAATGCGCGCTCTGGATAAACTCCGCACCATTGCTTCCGTCGCCCAGCCTGCGGAATAAGCTTTATTCCGATAACAACGCGTCGGCTTCTATCTCGACCAGCAGATCGGGATGAATCGGGCGGGCGACCTCCACCGTTGTCACGCCGGGCCGGTAAACACAGTGTGACGGTCTGCGGAAGACAGCCTGCCTAACCGGCGAGTTCCCGCGACCTTCGGGTCGCGGCAGCAACGGCGCGATCCATCAGCTCGGCGAGACCGTCATCCGCCATCAGCACCTCCAGCGCGGCTGCTGTCGTTCCGCCGGGGCTGGTCACGTTGACGCGCAGTGTTTCGGCTGATTCATTTGACAAGCGGGCGAGTTCACCTGAGCCGGCGACCGTTGCGCGGGCCAGTTTCTCTGCGGTGTCCGCCGGCAGGCCCTGAGCCTCGCCGGCGCGCGCCAGGCATTCGATCATCCAGAACACGTAAGCCGGACCGCTGCCGGATACCGCTGTGACCGGATCGATCAGCGCCTCGTCCCCGACCCAGACGACTTCGCCGATCGCTTCCAGCAGCGACTGACAGGCAGACCGCTGATCGGCGGATACGGCTGCATTCGCACAGGCCGCGGTGATGCCGCGCCCGACTGCGGCGGGCGTGTTGGGCATCGTCCGCACCACTGCAACGCCCTGCCCCAGATGATTTTCGAAGAACCCGATATTGCGACCGGCGGCGATAGAAAGAACGACCGCGTTTTCGGTCAGGCTCCCGGCATAGGCGGGCACGATTTCTTCCATCCCCTGGGGCTTGACCGCGAATACGACGATGTCCGGCGAATAATCCGGCTCCAGTTCATCTGCGGCAGAGACCACCGGCACAGATAGCTCGGTACGCAGCGCGTCCGCCGCCTGGTCGAATGGTTCAACGACGCGGACAGCAGTGGCATCGATCCCGCGCGCCAGCCAGCCGCGCAGCATTGCGCCGCCCATTTTGCCGCAGCCGACAAGCAGGATGTTTAGGGACTTGGGCATGTGGATTACCTCTTCAGGGTTTGCGGCACCCCGTCGACGGTCAGGCCTCGCCTTCGGTCTCCAGGATCGCTGCGGCCATCGCGTCTTCCGGGCTCTTGCCGCCCCAGATCACGAATTGGAAGGCCGGATAGTAGCGCTCGCTCTCGGTAAAGGCGATGTCGACGACGTCTTCCAGCTGTTCCTGGCTGACGCCCGCGGCGCCGCGCAACAAAAGCGCATGGCGAAAAACCGGCAGACCGTCATCCGACCAAAGATCGAAATGACCGACCAGCAGTCGTTCGTTGATGATGGCGAGCAGCGGATGAATGGAGCCAGACTTCTTTTCCGGCACCCGCATGTCGAAAGCGCAGGCGAACAGCAGCGCCTGCACGTCGGCATGCCAGGACACGAACATCCGGTAATCGCACCAGTGCCCGGTGACCTCGACGGCGATGTCCCGGTCGCTGGAACGTTCGAATAGCCAGTCATGGCTGGTCGCGATCTGTTCGATCATATCCAGCGGATTGGGAAAGGATTTCTCGTATTCTTTACTTAGTGCAGTCATGCCACCCCCAGGGACGCGTTGGCACCAGTATCCCTCCGGCGGCTGCATTTTTGCGGCGGAATCCACTAAATGCGGGGCTAAAGAAGCGATCTGATACTATATTTAGCGTGCCAGAACGGGATTCTGGGCGCAAGCACAATTGGGGTTTCTGGTGGCCATAACCACAAAATGTAGTGGATAAGTCGACGCAGGCGTCAGTCTGATTTTTTTGCGCCCTTCCTCGAGGCCGGTTTGGCAGTCGATGCGGACTTTCGTGCCGCGGGCTTCGCCCGTGTGGCCTCTAGCGCCGTCAGGCGCGCTTCCAGTCGTTCGTTTTCTGCCCGCGCCTTGGCCGCCATTTCCTTTACGGCGTCGAACTCCTCACGGGTGACCAGGTCCATACCCGCGAGCAGCCGGTCGAACTGATGCCGAACAAGCGTTTCCACTTCGCGTTTAACGCCGGCAAGCGTGCCCATGGCTCCCCCCGCCACACGGGCGGCATCTTCGAATACACGGTTTGGTGCGGCCATTTGATAGACCTCCGGCTGTTTGCGATAACCCATAGGTAGGCGCTGCGGGCAGATGTGACAAGCGAAGCTGCCGATTGCGGCTTGTCCCGGCGGAACCTATAACCACTTCAATTGGAACGCGTAACGGACCAGTCGAATGATTATCGTCACCGGCGGCGCCGGGTTTATCGGCTCCTATCTCGTCAAGGAACTCGAAGCGCGGGGCATGCGCGACATCGTGGTATGCGATCTGCTGGGCCAGGACGACAAGTGGAAAAATATCGCCAAGCGCGAACTCGCCGATATCCTGCCGCCGGACGATCTCCCCGCCTTTCTGAACGATAATGCGGCCGACATCGAAACCGTGTTTCACATGGGGGCAGTTTCCGCCACGACGGAACGCGATGCGGATCTGATCGTGCGGTCGAATATCCGCCTGTCGATGGATCTCTGGAACTGGTGCGCCGCGAACGACACGGCCCTGATATACGCGTCTTCCGCGGCGACCTATGGCGACGGCGCCCAGGGTTTCGCCGGCGACGATACGGTCGATGGCCTGGCGAAACTGCGGCCGATGAACGCCTATGGCTGGTCGAAACACGCCTTCGATCGCCGCGTTGCCCGTATCGTATCCGAAAATGGCCCAAGCCCGCCGCACTGGGCGGGGCTGAAGTTCTTCAACGTTTACGGCCCCAACGAATATCACAAGGGAGGCATGATCAGCGTCGCGCTGAAGAATTTCCGCGAGATCAGCGACTCCGGCAAAGCGGTACTGTTCCGGTCCCACAACCCCGATTATCCGGATGGCGGCCAGAAGCGGGATTTCGTCTGGGTGGGAGACTGCGTGGATATCGCGCTCTGGCTTGCCGACCATCCGTCGACCCAAGGCATTTTCAATGTCGGCACCGGCGAAGCGCGGACGTTCGAAGATCTGGCGCGTTCGGTGTTCCGCGCGATGGGGCGGGACGCCGATATCGAATTCGTCGAGACCCCCGAAGCAATTCGCGACCGCTATCAGTATTTCACGCAGGCGGACATGTCGCGATTGCGCAATGCCGGGTACAGTCGCCCTTCGACGTCGCTGGAAGACGGTGTCGGCCAGTACATCCGCGACTATCTGATGGCCGCCGATCCGTATGCCTGACGACCGCCCATGCTGACACTGACTTATCCGGCCATCGACCCGGTCCTTATCGAAATCGGGCCTTTTGCCATTCGCTGGTACGCGTTGTCATACATCGCCGGCATCCTGCTGGCCTGGCGATACATGATCTGGCTCGCGCGCCGCTCGCCGGCGGGAATCACCAAGGAACATGTCGACGATTTCGTCGTCTGGGCCACGCTCGGCATCGTCCTCGGCGGGCGGCTGGGCTACGTAATCTTCTACAAGGCAGGCTATTACCTGCAGAATCCTCTGGAGGCGCTGGCCGTCTGGCAGGGCGGCATGTCGTTCCACGGCGGATTATTGGGGGTGATCTTCGCCGTCTGGCTGTTTTGCCGCCGCCGCGGATATTCCTGGATCGCCGTTGGCGATGTCGTGGCCTGCACCGCACCGGTTGGGCTTTTTCTCGGCCGCATCGCAAATTTCATCAACGGTGAACTCTACGGCCGGATCACCGATTCGCCCCTGGGCATGGTTTTTCCGGGCGGCGGTCCGCTGCCGCGCCACCCAAGCCAGCTATACGAAGCGGTGCTGGAGGGGCTGCTTCTATTTCTCGTGCTGTTCTGGCTGGCAAGACGAACCGGCACCTTCGAGAAACGGGGCCTGCTGTCCGGGGTCTTCCTGGCGGGTTATGCGATCGGGCGCGCCACCGCGGAATTTTTCCGCCAGCCCGACGCGCATATCGGGTTCCTCGCCATTGGCACGACCATGGGACAGTGGCTGTCGCTGCCGCTGTTCGTCATCGGCGTCTGGCTGATCGTCCGCGCCCGCCGGTATGACACCGCTTGAAATCCTGATCCGGACCAGAATCGCGGCGGAAGGACCGATGCCGGTCGCCGAGTACATGGCGCTCGCGCTCGGACATCCCGAACACGGCTACTATATGAAAGGCGATCCGTTCGGCACGGATGGCGATTTCATCACCGCACCGGAAATCGGTCAGGTATTCGGCGAACTGATCGGCCTGTGGTCGGCGGTCACCTGGCAGCAGATGGGGATGCCCGACAGAACGATTCTGATTGAATGCGGGCCGGGACGCGGCACCCTGATGAACGACCTGTTGCGCGCCGCCGGTACCGTTCCGGCCTTCGCCCGCACGATCGAGGTTCATCTGGTTGAGACGAGTCCGGCGCTGCGAGACCGGCAGGCCGGAACGCTGTCGGGAATCGGACCGGTCTGGCACGACACCCTCGATACCGTACCCGACGGCCCGAGCATCCTGATCGCGAATGAATTCATCGACGCCCTGCCGATCCGGCAGATTGTAAGAGACAATGAAGACTGGGCCGAGCGTTGCGTCGGCGTCGCCGGTGGCGCGCTGCGATTCGTGACCAGCCCCGTCTCAGATGATCTCGGCGCGGCGCTGCCGAATAACGCCCTTCCCGGCGATATATTCGAATTTTGCCCTGCTGCGGCGGCATTCATCGATCAGATCGCGGCGCGCTTTACCGGCCATCCGGGCGCAGCCCTGTTTGTCGATTACGGCTACGCACGCCGCGCGGCGGGAGAAACCCTGCAGGCCGTGCGCGATCATGGTTACGCCGACCCGCTGACCGATCCGGGCGAAGCCGACATCACGGCCCATGTCGATTTCGGATCGCTCGCTGCACAGGCCGCCTCTCTCGGTTGTGCCGTGTTCGGACCGGTTAGCCAGGCGGCGTTCCTCAGATCCCTGGGCATCGTCGAACGCACGACGGCTCTTCTGACAAACGCCCGCCCCGAACAGGCGCAAGCGTTACAATCGGCCACACAACGGCTGATCGATCCGGCCGCCATGGGAGACTTGTTCAAGGCATTGGTGGTCGCCCATGCCGGCGCCGCCGCCCCCGCAGGTTTCGAAACGCAACTCGCACCGGGACACAGACAAGATGATTGAGACCGACCTCCTGGCCGACGCCAACGCGATACGGCATGGTTTTTTTACCCGCGAGGGCGGCGTCAGCGACGGCATATACGGTTCCCTGAATTGCGGTGCCGGATCGTCGGACCGGCCGGAAAACGTGATTGAAAACAAGCGCCGCGCCGCGGAACGAGTAGATGTAGATGCGGACGCACTGGTCACGCTTTATCAGGTTCACAGCGCCACAGTGGTTGCGATTGAAGACGCTCGCGCCGTCATGGCCGACCGTCCCCAGGCCGATGCCATGGTAACCGACCGGCCCGGCATAGCACTGGGAATACTGACTGCCGATTGCGCACCGGTCCTGTTCGCAGATCCCGTAGCCAGGGTGATCGGTGCGGCCCACGCGGGATGGAAAGGCGCATTGAACGGCGTGATCCAGAACACGGTGTCGGCAATGGAAAATCTGGGCGCCCGCCGCGAAGATGTGACCGCCTGCGTGGGCCCGTGCATCGCACAGGAGTCCTATCAGGTGGGCCCCGATTTTCCTGATCCGTTTGTCGCCGCCGATCCGGGCGCCGCCGCCTACTTCGCCCCGGATAACGAACCAGGCAAACATCTTTTCGACCTAAGAGGTTTCGTATTGTCTTCTCTTGCGAAAGCGGGCATCGAGAAACGCGAGGCCCTGGATATCGATACCTATGCCCGGGACAACCTGTTTTTCAGCTATCGCCGCACCTGTCACCGCGGCGAAGACGATTACGGTCGGCAATTGTCGGCAATCTCCCTGAAGACCTAGGACGCAGCATGCCGCATATGATCATTTTCATGATGGTGCTTTTACTGGGTCTGCTGGTGAGCTGCTTTGTTTAAGTCCCGGTTGCGCGCAGCGATTCCTGCCCTGATGGCGGTACTGGCAGGCTGCCAGCCACTGCCCCAACCTTTTCAACCGGAACAATCGAGAAAAGAAAGCAATCCACTGTTGCGCCTTCCGGACCGTGCCGGCGTTCTGGTTCGGCCCGTGGCAGGGCTGCCGCCGGAAACGGCGCACGCGCTGTCTGCGGCTGTCGCGGCAGCGCTCGTAAAGCGCAACATTCCCGCGTTTACCGAGACCGGAAACCGTGAAAGCCTCATTCTGGGAGGACGTGTCGACAAACGGGACGGCATCGCCAAAATCGAATGGCGCCTTTTCGAACTGACCCAGTCGCAAAGCGAATACAAACGGATCGTAACGTCGGCGCCTGCAATCCCTGCGCCCGCCGCTGGTACTGACGCAATCGCGCCCATCGCCGACCGCGCCGCCGACGCCATCGCGGCCCGCATCCAGAACCCCGCGCTGCGCGACCGGACGGCAACCCTGAAAAAGAGGTACCTGCATGTCGCCCCTGTTTCCGGCGCACCCGACGAAGCCGCCGCCGTCCTTCGCAGCGAGATCGAATCGGCCCTGCGGCGCAATGCGTTTCGGGTATCGGGCACGATGCGGGAAAATTCTCTGATCGTTTCAGGCAGTGTCGACCTGTCCGACAGCAGGGCAGGAAAGAAACGCATGTCGCTGAACTGGACCGTATCGCGACCGGACGGGCAGGAACTCGGGAAACTGTCGCAATCGAACGATGTCGATCCGGTTGAACTCGATCGTGACTGGCCCGCGATCGCTCGCGGTATCGCGATCTCGGCGGCTCTAGGACTGCGTCAGCTGCTCGACAAAATTCCGGAAAAGGCCGTCGAACCGCCGTCGGGCAGGAGCCAGAAATGAGCAGAATCGGTCAGCGTTTACACCCCAATTTACCACTGGTAGTTTGGCCCGGCGTCGGCATCGGGGGCGGACGCGGGGACTCATCTTAACCGGCATTTTCGAAGCTGGGAGCGGAAGAAAACGCACATGAAAATCGTCGCGTGCAACAGCAATCGCCCGATGTCGGAGGCAATCGCCGCCTATCTCAACCTGCCGCTCACCAAGGCCAGTGTCCGCCGGTTCTCGGACATGGAATGTTTCGTTGAGATACAGGAGAACGTGCGCGGCGAAGATGTCTTCATCATCCAGTCGACATCCTATCCGGCAAACGATCATTTGATGGAGCTGCTGGTCGCGCTTGATGCGGTAAGGCGTGGCTCCGCCAGCCGAATCACCGCCGTGATGCCTTATTTCGGATACGCTCGCCAGGACCGGAAATCCGGTCCGCGCACACCGATCTCCGCCAAGCTTGTCGCCAATCTGATCACCGTCGCCGGTGCCGACCGGGTGCTGACGATGGATCTGCATGCCGGCCAGATTCAGGGTTTTTTCGATATTCCTCTCGACAATTTGTTTTCGGCGCCGGTGTTCATCCGCCATATCGAAGAAAATTTCGCCAAGGAAGACCTCATTATGGTGTCGCCTGACGTGGGCGGTGTCGTACGTGCCCGGGCGTTTGCCAAACGGCTGGAAACGGATCTGGCAATCATCGACAAACGCCGCGAGCGTGCCGGCGTGTCGGAGGTTATGCACATCATCGGCGATGTGAAGGACCGGACCTGCATCCTGGTCGACGATATTGTCGATTCCGGCGGCACGCTGTGCAATGCCGCAGAAGCCCTGAAAAGCGCCGGCGCCAAGGCCGTGCACGCCTATATCACGCACGGCGTGCTGTCCGGCGGCGCGGTAAGCCGCGTGTCGTCTTCGCCGCTCGAATCCATGGTGATCACGGACTCCATTCTTGGGACCGAGGCCGTTCGCGTCGCCAGCAACATCCAGCAGATTTCCGTCGCTCCGCTGATCGGCGAGGCGATCGAGCGGATCAGCGACGCACGCTCGGTGTCCAGCCTCTTCGATTAATAGTTTCTGACGGCAAAAACGGTACCGTTACGTTTGACTACGTCGGCTTAAGCCGTTAAAAACGCGCGCCCCGCCGGGTTCCGGCGGGGTTTTGCTGTGACCGGCACCCCTGGAGGCCGGCACGTTCATTCAAAGGAGAAATTCATGGCTGAGGTCGAAACAGTACCCGCCTCGCCGCGAGAGGCTGCAGGTAAGGGGTCCGCACGCCAGGCTCGCCGCGATGGTCAGGTACCCGCCGTCATATACGGCAACAAGGAAGAACCGATTACGCTGACGCTGGAGCGCAGGCTGCTCGTCCGCGAACTCACAAACCCGCAGTTTTTCATTCAGTTGATCGATATCGAGATCGACGGGACGAAACATCGCGTGCTGCCGCGTGACGTGCAGTTCCACCCGGTTTCGGATGCGCCTATGCATGTCGATTTTCTGCGGTTCGACCCCAAGCGAAAAATCGCCGCCAATGTGCCCGTGGTGTTCGAAGGCGAAGAAGACAGCCCCGGCCTGAAGCAGGGCGGCGTCCTGAATGTGGTCCGATACGAAGTCGAAGTGTTCTGTACGGCGGACAACATTCCGCCGGAACTTATCCTGCAGCTTGCGGGGCTGGAGGTCGGCGATTCCGTCCATGCCAGCAGCGTCACGCTGCCCGATGGCGTTGAGTTCGTGATTTCGGATCGCGACTTCACCATCGCCACCATTGCCGCTCCGACGATCATGGTCGAAGAGACCGCGGAAGACGAAGAAGGCGAAGAGGGCGAAGGCGGCACGGAAGGCGCCGACGACGAAGACGGCGGCGGCGATTCCGGCGACGACGCCGAGGGATCGGGCGATGGCGGAGAGGACGACTAGGATCGGTCGGCCTCAGCGGTCTGCCCCGGCAGGCCGTCAGCAATGCTGATTTTTGCAGGACTTGGCAATCCGGGCCCGAAACATGCCCGGCAGCGTCACAATATCGGGTTCATGGCGGCGGATGAAATCATCCGCCGCTACGACTTTTCTCTTCGCCAGTCGAAACATCATGCTTACGTCGCCGAAGGCATGATCGGCGGCGAAAAGATTCTGATGCTGAAGCCCAAAACCTTCATGAACGAATCCGGCCGCGCACTGGGATCCGCCGTGCGCTTTCACAAATTGCGTCCCGGCGCGGTGACGGTGCTTTACGACGAACTGGACCTCGCCCCAGGCAAGGTCAGGGTAAAAATGGGGGGCGGGCATGCCGGTCATAACGGCATTCGCAGTATCTCCTCCCATATCGGTCAGGATTTTCGCCGCGTCCGGATCGGGATCGGTCATCCAGGCGACAAGAAACGCGTTCACAGCTACGTGTTGTCGGACTTCCCGAAAGCCGAACAGGCCTGGGTCGAACGAACCGTCGACGCGGTGGCGGATGCATTGCCGCTGCTGATCGAAGGAGACGACGCCGGTTTTATGACCCGGGTGGCTTATCTCGCGCCGCCCCCGGGCAAAGACGAAAAGGATAAAGACTGATGGGTTTCCAGTGCGGCATCGTCGGCCTGCCGAATGTCGGAAAATCAACGCTTTTCAACGCATTGACAGCAACCGCGGCTGCCGAAGCGGCGAACTATCCGTTCTGCACGGTGGAACCAAACTCGGGCCGGGTCGCCGTGCCGGACGACCGGCTCCAGATCATCGCGGGATTGGCCAAATCGGAAAGCGTCGTGCCGGCGCAGCTCGAGTTTATGGACATCGCCGGGCTGGTCGAAGGCGCCAGCAAAGGCGAAGGCCTCGGCAACCAGTTCCTCGGTCATATCCGCGAAGTAGCCGCCATCGCCCATGTCCTGCGATGTTTCGATGGCGAAGAGGTCACCCATGTCTCCGGAACGGTCGATCCGCTTGCGGATGCCGAAGTGGTGGAAACCGAACTGATGCTGGCGGACCTGCAGAGTCTGGAGCGTCGCAAAGATCCCCTGGTCAAGAAAGCGCGAGGCGGCGACAAGGAAGCCAAAGCCATGCTCGACCTGGTCGAGAGGGCAACCGCCGTGCTCGAAGACGGCAAGCCCGCCCGCGTAATGGAGGTCGGCAGGGACGAAGCGTCGCTGTTCCGCCAGATGCAGCTGCTGACCGCCAAACCCGTGATGTATGTGTGCAATGTAGAGGAGGATTCTGCGGCCACGGGCAATGCGCTGTCCGACAAAGTTGCCGAGAAGGCGGCTGCAGAAAACGCCGCCTGCGTCGTTGTCTCGGCCGCGATCGAGGCTGAGGTCGCGCAACTCGAAGATGCGGACGAGAAACAGGAGTTCCTCGAAAGTCTGGGGCTGGAACGCACGGGCCTGGAACGCGTGATCCGCGCCGGGTACGAGTTGCTGGGTCTGATTACGTATTTCACGGCGGGGCCCAAGGAAAGCCGGGCATGGACGATCCCCGAAGCCACCAAAGCCGTCGACGCCGCCGGCATCATTCATACCGATTTTGCGCGCGGCTTCATCTGCGCGGAGACCATCGGCTACGACGATTACATCGCGCATAACGGCGAACAGGGCTCCAAGGAAGCGGGCCGCATGCGCCAGGAAGGCCGCGACTACATCGTGAAGGACGGCGATGTCGTGCTTTTCCGTTTCAACGTGTAATCTGGCGCGCTAAGTTAGGTCACCGGCGGCCGGGACAGCCGCCGTTCGATTTTCAAAAGCCGCGCCGAAATGGCGTTTATCAGGGATCCACAGAAAGGGAATATCATGGGAGAAAAGATTTCACTTACGGCATCGGATGGTCATCAGCTCGATGCCTACAAGGCAGAACCGTCAGGCGCGTCCAAGGGCGGCCTGGTCGTCATTCAGGAAATTTTCGGCGTCAACAGCCAGATCCGCAGCACGGTCGATCACTTCGCCGGTCTCGGGTACACGGCCATCGCGCCGGCCCTGTTCGACCGCGTCGGCAAGGACATCGAGCTTGGCTACAACGAGGACGATTTCGCCACCGGCCGCGAAACCCGCGGCAAGATCACGGATGAATGGATCACCGCCGATATCGGCGCCGCCGTGCAGGAAGTTTCCTCCGCCGGCAAAGTCAGCGTGATCGGGTTCTGTTTCGGCGGTTATGCCACCTATGTCGCAGCCTGCACGGTGGACGGCGTATCGGCGGCCATGCCGTTCTACGGTGGCGGCATCGCCGCCAAGGTCAGCGACATGCAGCCCAAATGCCCGACGCAGTTCCATTTCGGCGACAAGGATGCTGCCATCCCGCTGGACGACCTGCAGAAGATCAAGGATGCGCTGCAGGACAGCCCGCTCTACGTCTATGACGATTCCGGTCACGGCTTCACCTGCGACGACCGGGATTCCTTCAATCCCGGCGCCACCGAAAGGGCGTTTGCCCGCGCCGTCGCCTGGATGGACGAACACGCAGCCTGATCGAACGGCCGCACCATTACGGAAAACCCCCGCTTCGGCGGGGGTTTTTTATTGGCGAACGATCAGCGCAATGCCGCCGCGATATTGCCGCCGTCAACCGTCAACACGGCACCGGTGGTTTTTTTCGCCAGCGCGAGATTGACGAACGCCTGCGCCACATCGTCAGCCGTGACTTCCCGGCCCAACAGGTTGCCGGCCATGTAGTCTCCCTCGGAGACCCCGCGCGCTTTCGATCGCGACGCAATCATATCCCCGGTCAGAAGACCGGACCGGATGCGGTCCGCGTTCACCGCGTTTGAGCGGATGCCGTCCGCCCCGTGATCAAGCGCATACTGACGTGACAGGAACAGGGTCGATGCCTTCGGCAGACCATAGGGCCCGAAATCGGGCCCGGGATTGACCGCCTGTTTCGACGTGTTGAACAACAACGCACCGCCGGTGCCCTGCGCTTTCATAATCGAAACCGCTGCCTGGGCGCAGCGCTGGTGTCCCCAGAAATTAAGCTCAAAACTGTCGCGCAGAATTTTTTCGTCGACGTCGCCGATCCTGCCCTGCCAGGCCGCGCCGGCATTCGACACGAGAACATCGAGGCCGCCGAACGCCCGGCAAATTCCGGCGAACGCCTTGTTTACCGACGCCGCGATGGTCACGTCGCATTTTACCGCGAGCCCGCCGAACCCGTCGGCAACGGCCTGCGCGGCTTTCAGATCCCGATCGAGGACAGCGACTTCAGCCCCCTGTTCCGCGAATGCCGCCGCAGTTGCCGCACCGATCCCGGAACCGCCGCCGGTAACGGCCACGATGTGGCGCGCCAGCGGTTTTTCGGCTGCTTTGCCGAGCTTGGCCTGTTCCAGAGACCAGTATTCGATCTCGAAGATGTCTTTTTCTGGAATGCATTTATAGACGCCGAGATTTTCGGCGTCCGCGACCACACGTGCCGTCGTCTCCGCCAGATCGGCGGCAATGCGGGCGTCTTTCGCCGATTTCCCGAGGCCGAACAGGCCGAGACCGGGAACAAGTATTACCCTCGGCATGGTATCCAGCATCGTCTTCGGTGTTTTCAGCTTTTTGTTATGCCGGTCGAAATAGCGCGCGTAATCGACCGCATATTTCCGGACCGCAGCTTTCACGGCCGTCGCAAAGGGTGCCAGGCCGTTTGCATTCGGGGCGGCCAGGATCAAAGGTTTGGGCTTGGTCCGTATGACGTGATCCGGCGTTACCGGCCCGGTTGTCGCGTAGCGCGCCACGTCGCGCCCGTTGACGTATTTCATCACATCGGCGGAACTACGTAAATCCAGGACCATCCGGCGCCAGTCCTCGCCGGTTGCTTCAGCGACGGCGCCACGCAGGACCGGCGCAATATCTTCCACCGCGGCGATCTTCGCCGGCAAACGGGACCGGGCGAACGATTGCGCCGTCTTTGCCTTGGCCAGATGTTTCTCCGCCACGGTCACCAGATCGATCATACGCTCGTATGCTTCCCGGGCGGTCTCGCCGAAGGTAAAGATCCCGTGTTTAAGCAGGATGAGCCCTTCGACATCCCGATGTCGTTCCCAGATGCGGGCGCAGGACTGAGCCAGATCGAAACCCGGCATGATATAGGGTACCAGCGCCACGCGGTCGTCATAGATGTCGCGGCAGATATCCGCGCCATTGGGTTGGTCCGTCACCGACAGAACCGCGTCCGAATGTGTGTGATCGATGAATTTGTGGGGCAGGAAGGCGTGCAGAAGCGTCTCGACGGACGGGTTGGGCGAGTTGGAATCGAGCAGCGCGCCGCGTTGGACATTCACCATGTCTTCGTCCGACAGTCTCTTCAGTTTGCGGAGCTTGCGGATCGCGTCCAGCCGCACGGCGGGTAGTCCGGGCGGTTCGATATCTCCCATGTCCCAGCCCGACCCTTTGACGCAGAGAACTTCGACCTCATCCCCGGCTGTGTCCGTCATGACGGTCTTGACCGACGTATTTCCCCCGCCATGCAGAACCAGCCGGGGGTCGTTGCCCAGCAGGCGGGTCGTGTACACCCGAAGCGCCAGATCCTCGCCGATACCCTGTTTCGCGTAAGTCCGCACGGCAGTGCGTGCCGCTTTAGCCGACCATTCGCTCTTCATCGAACCCGTCCCGTTCCGTTCCGTTGGAGATCCGCAATGTGATCCATGCGGCGCGCCGACTCAAGCCCGGCACCGCTACCGGCCGGCACAAACTTTACGTTATTTACCAAGCGTTTACCAAAAAGAGGAACTCTGTCGCCCGAAGATAAAATAGACGCCGCGCGGGGGAAATTGCGGAACATGCTCATCATTGGAAGAATTGCCGGCCTGCCGGCGGCGATCGCCGCAGTCTTTCTGCTTAGCTGCGCCGCCGCCAGCGCGGCAGATAAACCCCCGCCCGGCAAGGCGCCTGAGGAAAAAGCGCAGCCAACGAAGGCATCCGTATCGAAGAAATCCGCCGACAAAAAACCGATGTCTTTGACGCGCGAAAAAGTAACGGTCAGGCCCTCGAAAAAAACGGTTATGAAGCCGCCTGCGGCTAAAACCGCAAAGAAGCCCGTGCCGACGGTCAAGATGAAAAAAACCGCCGCCGCCCCCGCTGCAGCGGAGAAACATAAGACCGCAAAACCGAGGAAAAATCTTGCGGCGCCTTGGGGATACCGTGGCGATTCCGGCCCTGCCCATTGGGGCAATCTGAGCGAGGCGTATCATGTTTGCGGCGCCGGACGAAGGCAGTCACCTGTAAATCTGGTATCGGTGGAGCCGGCGCGACTCCAGGGTCTGGTATTTCGGTACAAAGTTTCAGTCATCGAGATGATCCATACCGGTCGCACGATCCAGGCCAATTACGGCAAGGGCAGCCACATCGTTCTGGGCAGTGAACGGTACGACCTGACCCACTTTCATTTTCGAACACCCAGCGAACACACGGTTGCCGGTCGCAGTTTTCCCATGGAGATCCAGTTCGTTCACAAAAACGCCAAGGGCCGCACGGCCATCGTCGCGCTGCTGGTTACGTCGGGCCCTGCGAACCTGGCAGCCCGCGAGTTGTGGGACCGATTGCCTATTAAGGCGCATACCCGGTCGAAGAACACACGGGCGCTGATCAATGCCCGCGACCTGCTGCCCGACAAAACGGCCCATTTCCGCTATCAGGGGTCGCTGACGACACCACCCTGCACGGAAAACGTCGACTGGCTGGTTTTGCGTACCCCGGTTGCGTTTTCAGACGACCAGATCGTCCGGCTCCGCGGCATCATGGGTGAAAACGCCCGGCCCGTTCAGGCGCGGAACGGCCGGTATCTGCTGCAATCGATCGGGGGATAGACGATGAAAAGAATTCTCCCCGGCATCATTCTGCCTTGCGCGCTGTCGGCCTGTTCGCTGCACTCCCTGCCCTATGTAGGCGCTGTGATGGGCGACCCGGAACCGAAAACGATGAAAAGTTCGACCGCATCGGGCATCAAAACCGACCCCATGCGCCTCGACACCATCGCATACGCCGATGCCTATTGCCGACGAGACGGCACGGCTGCGGTTGCCGCAACGCAGAAGCTGATCGTCGCGAATCCGAAGCATCCCAGGGCCAAACTACTCTATGCACTTGCACTGGATATCGCGGGCCGCGGGATCTCGGCGTATCGCATACTGGAACCTCTGGCCAACGCCGATCATTCTCTGCCGGCGGTGCTGCGTTGCGGCGATGAATTCGTCTATTCGGGCACGGTAACCGAGGTGGCGCAACGACGCCTGTTTCGGGTCAAAACGCAGTTGACGGAGCTGGGGATACAGTTCCCGCTTCCCGACCCAAAATCGCATCAGACGGCAGGTAACGCGGTATACGAACTCGCGGCTTTAGCGCCGGCCGAAGCGTCGGACGCAGATATGCCGGAATCGAACCGGGCGCATCCCGCGGAGACCATGATGGATAAAGCCGGTCCGGCAGCAACGAACGCCAAGTCGCTACAGAAAGGCAGCCGGTTCGTTCATCTGGGCTCGTATAAAAACACGCGTACGCTGGAAAAAGGATGGCGGTCGCTCTACAAGCGCTATGGCGGCGTACTGGGCAACAGCCCGAAAGCGATCTCAAAGGTCTGGCTCGGCAAGAAAATAGGCCAGTATCTGCGTCTTGGCGTGTCCGCCGCCAGCCTGAAAGCCGCGCAGTCTATCTGCAGAAAGCTGAAGGCGGGCGGTCAGTACTGCGCCATCATGAAAGCGCGCAAATCCTGAAGACCTAGCCCGCCAGTTCGGGATACAGCTTCGACAAACCGGCTTGGGAAGCCGCGCTGACGCCGCGTTCCGTGATAAGCCCGGTGACCAGACGCGCCGGCGTCACGTCGAACGCGTAATTTGCCGCGAAACTGCCCTCCGGAACGATTCGGACCGTCGAAATATCGCCGGAGGGTGACCGGCCCGTCATTTCCGTCACCTCAGCCGCATCGCGCTGTTCGATCGGGATGTCGCGAATACCGTCTTCGATGGTCCAGTCGATGGTCGGTCCCGGCAGGCCCACATAGAACGGGACGTTGTTGTCATGGGCGGCCAGCGCTTTCAGATAGGTGCCGATCTTGTTGCAAACGTCGCCGGCGGCCGTCGTGCGATCCGTGCCGGTGATGACCAGATCGACCATCCCGTGCTGCATCAGATGCCCGCCCACATTGTCGACGATCACGGTATGCGGCACGCCGTGCTTGCCCAGCTCCCAGGCAGTCAGGCTGGCGCCCTGGTTGCGCGGGCGGGTTTCGTCTACCCAGACATGGACCGGTATGCCCGCATCGTGCGCCTTGTAAATCGGGGCCAGCGCCGTGCCCCAGTCGACCGTCGCCAACCAGCCGGCGTTGCAATGCGTCAGCACGTTGACGCGTTCCGGCTTGCCGCGCGCCTCCCAGGCTTTGTGGATCAACGGCATCCCGTGATCGCCGATAGACGAACAGATCGCGACATCCTCGTCGCAGATTTCGGCGGCCCGGATATACGCCGCTTTCGACCGCGCATTGGGGGCAAGCGGCGACAACAGGTTCCTCATCTCATCCACCGCCCAGCGCAGATTCACCGCCGTGGGCCGCGTCGCCATCAAAAGATCGGCGGCGGTGGACAGATTGTCGTCCGACGGATCGTCACGCATCGCCAGCGCCATGCCGTAGGCCGCCGTCGCCCCGATCAGCGGCGCGCCGCGCACCCACATGTCACGAATTGCGGTCGCCGCCTCCTCCACACTGGCCAGTTGCACAACCACGAACTCGAACGGCAACCGCGTCTGATCGATAATCTCGACCGTCTCGCCGTCACCACCGAGCCAGATCGTGCGATAGGGTCTGCCGTCGACGTTCACGCGCTCAGAACCCGGTGCGCCACCGCATCGAGCTTGGCCACCGTATCAGGGTCGCGGGCCTCCGGCGTCGTGATGATCGCGTATTCCAGAGCCGTCTGGCAGCCCGCTTCGCAGGTTTCGGTACGCTGAGACAGCTTCGGCACGACCGCCTTGATCAGCGCCCTGGCCTTGTCGGCGTTGTCGTGGACGATTTTGATGACGCCCTCGATGGTCACGTCGTCGTGGTCTTCGTGCCAGCAATCATAATCCGTAATCATTGCGACGGTCGCGTAACACATCTCCGCCTCACGGGCGAGTTTCGCTTCCGGCATGTTGGTCATGCCGATCACGTCGCAACCCCAGGAACGGTAGAGATGGCTCTCCGCCCGGGTCGAGAACTGCGGGCCTTCCATCACCAAATAGGTACCACCGCGCGTATAATCGATGCCGGTATCGTCGAGCGCGGCGGATAGATGCCCGCCCAGCCGGCTGCAGACGGGGTCGGCCATGGAGATATGCGCGACGCAGCCTTCGTCGAAAAAGGTCTTCTGCCGCGCGAAGGTGCGGTCGATGAACTGGTCGACGAGCACGAAATGGCCGGGCGGATATTCCTCTTTCAACGACCCGACGGCACTGATCGACAGGATTTCGGTCACGCCCGCACGTTTCAGAGCATCGATATTGGCGCGAAAATTCAGCCCGCTGGGCGGCACGCGATGGCCGCGCCCGTGACGCGGCAGAAAAACGATTTTCTGTCCGTCCAGTTCGCCGAAAAGCAATTCATCCGACGGCATGCCGAAGGGCGAAACGATCTTTCGCCACTCTGTGTCGGTCAAACCTTCGATATCGTAGACGCCACTGCCGCCGATTACGCCGATGACGGGAGGTGTGCCGGGCTCAGTCATAAAACTCTCCGCATATTCCGAATTTCGTTTTGGGCGAATCGAGCCGGCCGATCAAGCCTTACCGGCATTTGCAAACCCGGAAACTTCCCCGTTTATTCAGGGTCGTGACAGACGGCCTGCAACTTGTTGCCGTCGGGATCCCGAACGTAGGCACCGTAATAGTGTTCGTGATAGTGTGGGCGCAGGCCGGGAGCACCTTCGTCGGCGCCGCCATTGGCGAGGGCGGCGCTATGGAAGGCATCGACTGCGGCCCGGCTGCTGGCACGAAACGCGGCATGAAAGCCGTTGCCCACCGTCGCCGGATTGTCATCAAATGGCGACATTACGAAAAACCGACCGCCCGAACGTTCGCCGTAGGAGACGAAAGTATCGCCCTCGAAACCGCGCGACACGCCCAGAGCTTCGAACACCGCGTCGTAAAATACGCCGGCTTTTGTCAGGTCATTTGTCCCGACGGTGACGTGACTGAACATAATTTCTCTCCTTCAACGAAAACAGGCGGGCCCGATGGCCCGCCTGTCAGCGTATTGTTATTTGTACAGAGGTCTAGTGAACGTCCGCCCAGATCCGCCGTTTCACGACATAGAGGAGCCCGGTCAGAACCAGCAGAAACAGAATCACCTTGATCCCCATCCGTTTGCGTTTCTCAAGCTCCGGCTCCGCTGCCCAGGCGAGGAAAACGGTAACATCCTCGGACATCTGTTCGACGGTCGCCTTGGTGCCATCGGCGAATTGGATACCGTCTTCGTAGAGCGGTGGCGCCATTGCGATCATGTTACCGGCATAATATTCGTTGTAGTTCATCCCGTCTGGAACCGTCACGCCGGCCGGCGGCTCCTCCTTGTAGCCGGTCAACAGTGCGTGGATATAATCCGCTCCGCCGGGCCGGGCCTTGACGATCAGCGAAAGATCGGGGGGATAGGCACCGCCGTTTGCCGCGCGTGCCGCATTTTCGTTCGGGAACGGCGATACGAACTTGTCGGCCGGAATCGCCGGGCGCATCTCGACCTCACCCTCGTCGTTCGGTTCCGCGGGCACCTCTTTCTCGGCCGCGATGGCTTTCACCTCATTTTCGGAAAAGCCGATCTCCATCAGATTGCGGTAGGCGACCAGCCGTAACCCGTGGCAGGCCGAGCAGACCTCCTTGTAAACCTGCGCGCCCCGCCGGAGCGCCGCCCGGTCGAAAGTGCCAAAAAGGCCGGAATGCGACCAGTGATGTTCCGGCGCATGCGCTCCGCCGCCGGCAGCCTGGGCGGGGGAAACGAGCAGCGCCATCACGCCGGCGGCGAGGACGGTTCTGATCGCGTTCATCAGGCTTTCTCCATCGGCTTTGCGACAGCGCCGGCGGCGCCGCCCCCTCCCCCGCCGAGAACGGGTTCGGAGATACTCTTAGGCAGTTCCCTGGTTTTCTCGAACTTCGCCAGCAAGGGGATAATCACGAGAAAATGAACGAAGTAGTAAACCGTCGCGATGCGGCCGATCACGATATAAATACCCTCTGCCGGAAGCGCGCCCATATAGCCGAGCACGACGCAGTCGATCGCGAAAATCCAGAAGAACCATTTGTACATCGGCCGGAACCGCGACGAGCGGACCGGCGAACGGTCAAGCCAGGGCAGGACAAACAGCACCGCGATCGCCCCGAACATGGCCAGCACGCCGGCAAGCTTCGCTTCAAAGATGATGAAGCCCAGCCATTCGGTGGTCCAGCCGCCGATGAAGTTGTCGGGCACGGCGCGAAGGATCGCGTAGAACGGCAGGAAATACCATTCGGGCACGATATGCGCGGGTGTGGAGAGCGCATTCGCCGGGATGTAGTTGTCCGGATGGCCCAGATAGTTGGGCGCGAAGAAGATGAACAGCGCAAAGACGATGAGGAACACGCCAAGCCCGAACATGTCCTTCACGGTGTAATAGGGATGGAACGGAAGCACGTCCTGTTCGCCCTTGGTGTCGATACCGATCGGATTGTTCGATCCGTGCACGTGTAGCGCCCAGATGTGCAGCACAACCACGCCGACGATCACGAACGGCAGCAGGTAATGCAGGCTGTAGAAGCGGTTCAGCGTCGGATTGTCCACGGCGAAACCGCCCCACAGCAGCGTGACGATCCAGTCGCCGATGCCCCAGGGAATGGCCGAGAACAGGTTGGTGATGACCGTTGCGCCCCAGAAGCTCATCTGCCCCCAGGGAAGAACGTAGCCCATAAATGCGGTCGCCATCATCAGCAGCAGGATAACGACGCCGAGCATCCAGAGAATTTCGCGCGGCGCCTTGTAGGAGCCGAAGTAAAGCCCCCTGAAAATATGAATATACACGACGATAAAGAACATCGACGCGCCGTTCATATGGATATAGCGGATCAGCCAGCCGTAATTCACGTCGCGCATGATGCGTTCGACCGAATCGAACGCCAGCGCCGTATGCGGCGTGTAATGCATGGCCAGCGTTATGCCGGTAACGATCATGATGACCAGCACGATCCCGGCCAGCGAGCCGAAGTTCCACCAGTAATTCAGATTACGCGGCGTCGGGTATTCATAGAGCTCGTGGCTCATGAAGGTGAAGATCGGGAGCCGGTGATCGACCCAGCGCACGAGGCCGTTGTCGAGCCATGCGGGTTTCTGGAATTTTGACATGTTTCTTTACCTCAGCCGATCTTGACGACGTTATCGCTGACGAATGTGTATTCGGGCACGGGAAGATTCTTCGGCGCCGGTCCCTTGCGGATACGGCCCGACGTATCGTAGTGCGATCCGTGGCACGGGCAGAACCAACCGTTGAATTCGCCCTTGGTTTCGCCCTGGGACGTGCCCAGCGGAATACAGCCGAGATGGGTGCAAACACCGACGAGGATCAGCCATTCCGGCTTCTTCGCCCGGGCGCTGTCTTCTTCCGGATCGATCAGATCGCCGGACTTCGCCGCGTTGGCGGCGTCGATTTCAGCTTTCGTACGGTGACGGATGAAGACTGGCACGCCGCGCCATTTCACCTTGATCGCCTGGCCGACCTCAACCGCCGAAATATCGACCTCGACCGTGGCCAGCGCCAGCGTGTCGGCAGCCGGGTTCATCTGCTGGATGAATGGCCATGCGACCGCAGCGCCACCGACCGCGGCAAACGCGCCGGTCGCCAGTTGCAGAAAATCACGCCGGGTTTCCCCTTCGTGGCCGTGTTCGGGCGCCTGCGCGCCGTCGGTATCAGCCATGCTTCACACCTTATTTCCGTTGATCCGCTGACATGTCATGTCCGTAAAGTGTTCGCTGAAACGCGAACATAGAGATTCCTTCTCGGGACGCCGTTTCCCACCTGTTTTATAGCTACCACGGGCGCAGATTCGATGCATGCGGCGCGTCGCCGCACATTTCCATGCTCCGTAGCCGGCATTAACCGGTTTTCGAAAATCGGTATAGTCCAATTCGTTACCGCAGGAAACCCTGCGGCTTCATGGTTAACAAGGGGTTAAGGGTTCTGCGAAGTATTTGAAAACGCTGACGATTGCACACACCCTAATTCGCGGTTATGGCTTTTCCATGAGGATCGCCCTGTACCAACCCGATATTCCGCAAAATGCCGGCGCGGTTTTCCGCCTTGGCGCGTGCCTGAAAATCCCGATAGACGTGATCGAGCCGTGCGGATTCGTGCTGGACGACCGCCGTCTTAAGCGGGTGGCCATGGATTACGGCGCGCAGGCCGATATCGAACGACACGCAACGTGGGCGGCATGGAAATCGGCGCGGGACGGCGCGCGAACCGTCCTGCTGACCACCCGGGGCGCAATCCGGTACACCGAATTTCAGTTCAAATCCGACGATATTCTGCTGCTGGGCCGCGAGAGCGCGGGCGTCCCGGAGAATGTCCATGAATCCGCCCATGCGCGACTGATTGTCCCTATGGCGCCCGGCGCCCGGTCGCTTAATGTCGTGACCGCGGCGGCAATGGTGATCGGCGAAGCGATGCGCCAAACGGGCGGATTCGAACAATGAGGCAAGCGGACGGCAAATGACCGAGAAGACACTGGAGCAGAAGAAGGACGTCGCCAGCGCCTGGTTCAAGGAGCTGCGTGACCGGATGTGCGCCGCGTTCGAAGCGCTGGAGGACACGGTCGACGGTCCGAACGAAGCCGTCGGCGACGGCAGGCCCGGCCGGTTCGAACAATCGGCCTGGGACCGACCCGGCGGTGGCGGCGGCGTGATGTCGGTTATGAAGGGCCGCGTGTTCGAAAAAGTCGGCGTTAACATCTCGACTGTTCACGGCGAATTTTCGGAAGAATTCCGCAAGAACATCCCCGGCGCGGAAGAAGACCCCCGGTTCTGGGCGTCGGGCATTTCGCTGGTGGCCCACATGCAATCCCCACTGGTTCCCGCCGCCCACATGAACACGCGTTTCATCGTCACCTCCAAGGCCTGGTTCGGCGGCGGCGGCGATCTGACGCCGATGTATCCCAACGACGAAGATACAGATCTGTTTCACGGCGCATTCCGCGAAGCGTGCGACAAGCATGATCCGGCGTACTACCCGAAATTCAAGAAATGGTGCGACGAGTACTTCTTCCTGCCGCACCGGGACGAGCCGCGGGGCGTTGGCGGAATATTCTACGATTACGTGGATACCGGCGACTGGGATGCTGACTTCGCCTTTACGCAGGATGTCGGAAAGGCGTTTCTCGGCGTGTATCCGGAAATCGTCGCAGCCCACATGAACGAAACCTGGACGCCGGAACAGCGCGAACACCAGCTGCACCGGCGCGGCCGCTACGTGGAATACAATCTGCTCTACGATCGCGGCACTATTTTCGGGCTGAAAACCGGCGGCAATGTGGACGCTATCCTGATGTCTCTCCCGCCCGAGGTGAAATGGCCCTGACAATCGAGCGCCGAACACCTTGCCGGTGTCGCGACTGGCCGCCTATTTAGTCGCGGCAGCGGCGATGTTTTTTGCATTCGTCCTGTGTATGCTTGTCGCCGTTATCGACTTTTTCAGATGGGCATCAGGGACACCGGATAAAGATGAAACGTCTTTCCATTTTCAGCCTCGTCGTGGCCGCCTTTTTTTTCGTCGCCGGCGGCAACGCCTTCGCGGCGGATCTGAACATCAAGGCGTTTTACGGAAAGTTCCAGGGCGGCGGGATCGCCGAGAACGACGACAGCATCTATTTCGGCGTCACCGCACGCGATTTCGACGTGACGATCGAACCCGCGGGCGATGGATTCTCGGTCGAATGGACCAGCGTGATCCGGGGCGGCGGCGATCCCGCAAATCCAAACGTACGCCGCAAGACCACCAAGAGAACCTTCCAGACCACGTCAAAACCAGGGGTCTGGAGAGCGGTCGAATCGAAGGACCCCGTGGACGACGGCGAACTGTGCTGGGCTCGACTGAAGGAAAACACGCTCAGCGTATACCTGATGGTGGTCCGTAATGACGGTGCCTACGAAATCCAGAAATACGACCGCACGCTCCTGCCGTCCGGCATGGAGATGCTGTTCACCCGGACGCGGGATGGAGAAAAGGTCCGCCAGGTCAAAGGCCGGCTGGTAAAAGTCGCGCGGTAGAGCTTTCTTCAGGCGACGTGCCGGAAATTCGCCGAGTCCTGCGCCTGCGCTTCTGCCGCCGCATCCCGCAGCAGACGTCGCAGGACCTTGTTTGCCGCGTTGCGCGGCAATTCGTTGGTGAAGAAGTAAGCTTTCGGGCGTTTGAAGCCGGCCAATGAGGACGCCCTGCAATGGGCATCCAGGGCTGTCGCGGTTTCGGCGACGTCTCCATCGGATTCCTTCATACAGGCAACCACCATCTGCCCCCATTTTGAATCGGGGATACCGACGACGCTGACTTCCGTAACCGAAGAGTGCGTTTCCAGCACGGCCTCCACCTCCTCCGGGTGGATGCTTTCGCCACCGGAGCGGATCATATCGTCGACCCGTCCAACCAGCGTGATGTCGCCGTTCGATTCCTGAAGAAACACATCGCCTGTGTAATACCAGCCATCCTTCTTTTTCTCCGCCGTCGCATCGGGCCGGCCGAGATATTCCGTGAAAATCGTGTCCACGGTCGCATCGACGATCAGTTCGCCTTCCTCGCCGGAAGCGACGATGTCGTCCACGCCATCACCGTCAATTCGGACAAGCCGAATCCGGCTGTAGTAGGCCGCACGGAGCGTCGCATGCTGACCCACGGGCTCCGGATTGGACAGCGAGCACATGGTTTCGGTCGTACCGTAGATATGACGGATGGTCCCGCCCCATTCGGCGTCGATATGTTCCAGCAAGTCCGGATCGATCGTGATCCCGCCATACAGCGCCAGTTCCATCGACGACATTTTTTTGGGAGAATAGTTGGGTGCCGCGACCATAGCCTGATACATGGTCGGCACGCAGAACGCGTAGGTCAGTTTCTCCCGCTCTACCAGATCGACGATTTTCACAGGGTTGAATTCCGAGACGAAAAAAAACGTCCCGTTAAAGGCCAGCGTCACCAGAAACACGCCGTAAAACCCGATGGCATGACTGAGCGGCATGCAGCCCAGTGCGCGGTTGTGGGTCCCGTGACGCAACCCGCCCTGCGTCGCGAGCCAGACCAAACGGTGCTCGGTCGTCCGTTGGTTCAGAACAACGGCCTTGGGGAGACCCGTCGTGCCGGACGTGTAGTAAAGAAACGCCATATCGGTTTCGGCCGGTTTGGAGTACGGAGGAAGTCCGGCGGCATCGCTCCGGCATTCTTCGATATTTCTGGCAGGACCGGCATCGCCGCCGGCGGACCAGATGGCTGCATCTTCGGGCAGAACCTTGGCGAGGGCCTCCGCCAGGGCAGGGTCCGGCAAAATTGCGGCAGCTTCTATTCCGCTCGCATCGCAGAGCGCGCAGATTTCCTCCGGTTTGAGCCGGAAATTCAACATCGCGGGAACGGCGTTCAGACGCATTAAAGCAAGCACGAAAATGCCATGCTCCCAGGTTGTGGGTAACGCAGTTGCGACACGGGACCCTGCGCCGATTCCCCGCGCTGCCATGCCGGCTGCGACTGCATCGACCTCGGCAATCAGTTCCCGGTAGGTAAGCTTGCGGTCGGTAATATCGTCGACCAGCGCCGGATGATCGGGCGTGCGTTCTGCTGCGATCCAGACAAGTTCGTAACCAGTGTGCATGTCCCCTCCCGTTTTGCGAATGTTTCCACAGTCGCCACCCGGAATCCAGACCGGGTGGCCTTTTCGAAGAACCGGTGTGCGGCTATGATTCAGGCGGGGAGTATTCAGAAATGCCGTCGACGGACACCGGAACAGATCTGCGATCCTGGATCGCGACGCTGGAAGCTGCAGACCAGTTGAAACGCATCTCCGCGCGTGTCGACTGGGACGAGGAAATCGGCGCCGTAACGCGCGCCAACATGGCGCTGCGCGGACCTGCGCTGATATTCGAAAATATTCGCGATCATACGGACACGCTGTGCACGCAACTGATGACCTGCGGTCTGTCGACCAGGGAACGGGTTGCACTCATGGCCGGCTTGTCGCCGGACATCTCCGACAAAGACCTGGTGCGCCATTTCAAGGACCGTTACAGGAATCCGTTGCCTCCCGTCGCGGTCGACAGCGGCCCGGTCAAGGCCAACGTTCTGCGCGACAATCAGATCGATCTGGGACAGTTTCCGGCACCGCGCTGGTACGGCGCCGATGGCGGCCGCTACATCGATACCTATTGCGGCGTCGTCACCCACGATCCGGAAACGGACCGCGCCAATGTGGGCCTCTATCGCGGGATGGTCGCCGGTCGCAACAAGATCGCCAAGCTGATGCTGCCGACCCAGGGCTGGGGCGGTCATTTCGGCAAGCATCGCAATGCGGGCGGTAAAATGCCTGTCGCCATCGTCCACGGCTGGCACGATGTAATGCCGTTCTGCGCCGGCAGTCCGTTCCCGCGGCGTATCTGCGAATGGGACATGATGGGCGCCATTCTCGGCAAGCCGGTGGAACTGGTGCAGTGCGAGACGGTCGATCTGCAGGTCCCTGCCAACGCGGAATTCGTCATTGAAGGCTATATCGACCCCGATCCCGACACCTTCGTGATGGAAGGCCCGTTCGCCGATTACCCGGGGCACGAAGGTGCGACCCCGACGCCGAAACCCGTACTGCAGATCGAGTGCATCACTCACCGGGAAAACCCGATCATGCGCGGCGCACTGGAAGGCGCGCGGCCGGGTTTCCCGAGCGAGGATTCGGGTCTCTGCGCCTATTCCTGGTCGGCGATCGCCTGGAACATGCTCGAAGACGCCGGGGTCGACGGCATTCTGGACGTGTGGATGCCCCCAGTGGTGACGGGCATGAACATCGTGGTGCAGATCCAGAAACGCTATCACGGTCACGCCCAGCAGATCGCCAACACGCTGTGGGGCACGTCGGCCGGACAGTGGTTCTTCAAGAACGTGATGGTCGTCGAGGAAGATATCGACATCCGCGACTGGGAAGCCAGGGAATGGGCGATGGCGTTCCGCGTCAACGCCAGCGAAAACGGCGTTCTGACGTTCGGCCCGACCTTCGGATCGCCGCTGGACCCGTCAACGCGGCACGAATATTCCAATATCCGGAAATACGGCACGGCGCGCTGGACGCGCGTGCTGATCGACGCCACCCGCAACTGGACGTTCGAACCCAATCCCGACTGGGGCGGGCGACGCATGTCGCCGATCGCGTCGATGGACCCGGAACTGGAACGAAAAATCGCCGCGCGCTGGAACGAATACGGTATCGGATCGGATTATCTGGACGACGAGATGCGCGAAAGGCTGACGCTGGAAGAACTCCGCAAAAGATTTCCGGACGTTTAAATCCTGCTGCTGCCTTTAACGCCGCCGGACTGCCAGCCTCAGGCGGTCTAGACACGCTTCGCGGTCGGGCCGGAAGGCCTGTTCGACCCACCATTCCTCAATATCGTCGAGAATTTCGCCGACCTTTGGTCCTTCCTCGACGCCCATCTCAAGGACGTCCCCGCCGACAAGGGGAAACTCGGGCGGTTCCCGCGACGATGCGGTATCCCAGGTGTCTTTCCATCCCTGGACCGATTGTGCCGCCTCGGTCGCATTCATTGCGATCTGATCGGCCCAGTCCAGCAGGATCAAATCCCGAAACTGATCCCGGCCCAGTGTGTATAGTGCGCGCCGCAGCATCAATTCGTTCATGCTGGCACCGGATTCGCCGCGGCTTGCGTTCAGATCGTCGAGACGGTGCGTGTCTTCGCGCGACAGCCGCAGACGCGTCGCGATTTGAGAAGCCTCACTGCGGTTCGGCTGGATCAGGGCCGTCAGCCGCCGGATCGGGTCGGGCTCGAAAGACACCATGGTTTCCAGTGCCGCCAGCGCCTCCATCCGTTTCACCGACCGGCCCACGGGCAGCAACAGCCTCAGCAAACCGATATCTTCCATCATCTGGAAAACAGGACCGGGAGCCGGCGCGGTGAGCGTACGCGACAGTTCTGCCCAGATACGCTCTCCCGACAGGGTTTCGACGTGCGTCGCGGCAGCCCGACAGGCAGCGTAGGATTCCGGATCGGGTTCAGTCTTCGCGTAGTGCGCGTAAAAGCGGAAAAACCGCAACACCCGCAGGTAATCCTCGGCGACGCGGTCCAGCGCAACGCCGATGAACCGGACGCGTCCGGTTTTCAGGTCGTCCAGACCGTCGAAATAATCGTAGATCTTTCCATTCGGTTCGGCGGACATCGCGTTGAACGTGAAATCCCGGCGCGAGGCGTCTTCGACCCAGTCATTCGTGAACTCGACCGAGGCATGCCGCCCGTCGGTTTCGACATCCTTGCGCAGGGTTGTGATTTCGAACGGCCGGGTTTCCGGAATGGCTGTGATCGTGCCGTGTTCGATACCCGTGGGAACGGCCCTGATCCCGGCCGCACCGAGCACCTCGAGAACGCGGTCCGGCGGCGCATCGGTGGCGACGTCGATATCCGAAACCGGCCGTCCGGCTACCGTGTCGCGGACGCACCCGCCCACGAACCTGACAGAATGTCCGGCTTCTTTAAGAGTAGTGAAAATCCTGGCGGTGTCCGGCTCCGACATCCAGTCCGGCGGCGCAATCTTGACTACGGCGCTCAATTGGAACTGACCGGTCGATCTGGGGCGATGCCTTTATCCAGTTTCTTTTCCGCCTCGTCGACGTTTATAGGCGTGTAAGGCTTGTCTGCTGTTTTGTCGTGAAACAGCAAAAACCCGCCCAATGTCAGAGCTGACAAGAGAACGCCGATGATGCCAAGCATTTTCAACGGCGCCGTCTTCAGTTCGGGCGGAATCTGCTCTCCGGTGGCCGCGTCCAGTTTCGGCTTTTCGGCGAAAACATTCCAGACGAACCAGACGACGAAGGGCAGAACCAGCGGGATAATCGTCAGCAGCAGCAACCGGATCATTTGATCTCCAACGTATCGCGAAGCGCGACCAGAAGCCGCGCGGTCAAACCCCAGATATAGAAGTTTTCGAAGAGCAGAACATAGAAGTCGTGATCGACGCCACGGATGTACCGGGTTTCGATCTTCTGGTTCGCCGGATTTAAAACGAAGCTGAGCGGCACTTCGAATATCTCCTCGACCTCCCCCGGATCGGGGATTGTCTCGAAGGGCGGTTTTATAAGACCGACCACGGGCGTGACTTTGAAACCGCTGCCCGTGGTGCGCTGCCCCAGGCGACCGACGAGATCCACTTTTTCGCGCGGCAGTCCGATTTCCTCCTCGGTTTCGCGCAGGGCCGTGTCCTCCGGCGTATCGTCATGGGGTTCCGTTTTACCGCCGGGAAAAGATATCTGGCCGGGATGGCTCTTGAGGTGACCGGGACGTTGCGTCAGTAAAACGGTCATGCCGGCTTCGTGTTCGACAAGCGGCACCAGAACCGCCGCAGGCGTGATGCGTTTGGGCAGGGATTTTTTATCCTGCGACACCCAGCCATAGGTATCGCCCGCGTCATCGAGAGACGGCGGATCTATACCCGGTCCGTCAAACGCACCGATGATATGATCGCGTGCGATGCGAATGCCGTCGTCAGGCATCCTCAACCGCTCCGATCTCGAAAAACTCTCCACTGCTACGCACGCCAAGCACCTTTTTCCCGTTTTTTTCCCGTTCTTCGCCAGTTTCTACCAGATCGTAGAACACCGAACGAACGATAAGGGCTTCGAGCCCGTCTCTAATCATAATATACGGCGCGGGTTCGCCGGTTTTGGAATCGATTTCAACCCGAAGCGGATGGTCCGGCCCCGCGGTCACGATTTCGTCAATATTTGAGCGGAAAATCAGCTTCTGACCGTGTTTATCCTGATCGACTGTCATTTCAACGGCGGTGAAAGGCGCGTCATCCACCTTGATACGGCACATTTCAGCAGGCGTTACGAGCCAAAAATCGCCGGAATTGTCCCGTTTCAGAACCGATGCAAACAGTTTGACCAACCGTTTGCGGCCGATCGGGGAGCCAAGATAGTGCCAGGTGCCGTCCCGTGCGATCCTGATATCGATATCGCCGCACATCTGCGGACCACCCGGGTCACCGGGATTTTCGTTCCCATTCTCCTTGCCTTGCGCCAAAGCACGTTCAAGATTACCCAAAGAAACACCGGACATTGCCTTATAAACCCCTGCGCAGAGGATCGCCGTGACCGACACCCAGACAACCGACCAATCCCAGGCGGGCGGTAATCAACCGTCGGAACGCCTCGTCTCCGAAATCGAAGCGCTCGGACAGCGGATGGCGGCCGTCCGCGAACATATCGGCCGTGTAATCTTCGGTCAGCACGACGTCATCGACCAGACGCTTATCACATTATTGGCGGGCGGACACGCGCTGCTTGTCGGGTATCCGGGGCTGGGCAAGACGCGCCTCGTCGATTCGCTGGGCACTGTGCTGGGGCTGGAAGACCGCCGCGTACAGTTCACGCCCGACCTTATGCCGCCGGACATCCTGGGTTCGGAAGTACTGGAGGAAGACGATAGCGGCCATCGGTCATTCCGGTTTATCCGGGGTCCGATTTTCGGACAGTTGCTGATGGCGGACGAAATCAACCGGGCGAGCCCGCGGACACAGTCCGCGCTGTTGCAGGCGATGCAGGAATACAAAGTGTCGGTCGCCGGTCAGGACCACGACCTGCCGAAACCATTCCATGTGCTGGCCACCCAGAATCCGCTGGAACTGGAAGGCACCTACCCGCTGCCGGAAGCCCAGCTCGACCGTTTCCTGCTGCAGATCGATGTCGGGTATCCGGACGAAGACTCCGAAAAGCGGATGCTGATCGCAACGACGGGTGTCGCGGACGAAAAACCGGAACAGGTCCTGACGGCCGACGACCTGGTCGCTGCCCAGCGGCTCGTACGGTCGGTCCCTGTCGGCGACGCGGTCGCCGATGCTATTTTGAAACTGGTGCGCGCCGGCCGCCCCAACGAAGACGGCGATCCGGCCATCCGCAATCACCTGTCGTGGGGACCGGGACCACGGGCCAGCCAGGCACTTATGCTGGCAACCCGTGCCCGTGCGCTGCTGCAGGGCCGTTTCGCACCCTCGATAGACGATGTCATCGCGTTGGCGCCGCCAGTGCTACGCCATCGAATGGCGCTGACGTTCTCCGCCCGCGCCGACGGCATTACGGTAGACGGGGTCATCGACCGGCTGTGCGCGAAGCTCGGGTGAGCAACCCGACCCCCGCCATAAACGACGCCGTCGATCCGGCATCGGTCCGTCAGCGGGCCGAAGAAGCCGCGTCGACGCTGCCGCCTCTGCTGGTGATGGCGGAACGGGTCGCCACCGTCGTGGCCCAGGGCGAACACGGCCGCCGCCGGGCCGGGTCGGGCGACAGCTTCTGGCAGTATCGTCGCTATCAGGCAGGCGATCCGGCGCAAAGCATCGACTGGCGCCAATCGGCTAAATCGCAGCTCGCCTTCGTCCGCGAAAACGAATGGGAAGCCGCTCAGAACATCTACTTGTGGACCGACCGGTCGGCTTCGATGAACTGGCATTCCGATCCCAATTTACCGACCAAGGCCGATCGCGCCATAGTCGTTACCCTGGCCATTGCGTCGCTGTTGATCCGGGGCGGCGAGCGAATTTCGAGATTGGAAACGGGTCAACGTCCGGCCCGCGGACGGGCGGTGCTGAATCGTCTCGCCGCGGAACTCACGGCGCCGGCGGAAGACAGCGCCGGAATCCCGCGGCTGGAACAGTTGCGGCGGCACAGCCGGGTCGTCATGGTGGGTGATTTTCTCAGCCCGATCCACGAAATCGAACCGGTGGTCCGGGGATATGCACGCCAGGGTATCGCCGGTCATATTGTCCAGATCTGCGATCCGGCGGAAGAAGCCCTGCCGTTTACCGGCAGGACCCGTTTCGAAGGGCTTGAAGGCGAAGGCAGTGCACTGATAGGGCGCGCCGATGCCATCCGCGAAGACTATGAATCCCTGCGCAGCGCCCATCGCGAGGCGCTTGCCGATCTCTGCCGGTCGGCGGGATGGACGCTGACGGTCAACCGCACCGACCGGCCGGCGGAGCCGACGCTGTTGACGCTGCACATGCTGCTGTCGGAAACGGACAGGTCGTGATGCTGGAACTGGGAGGCCTCGCCTTTACATCGCCCTGGCTGCTGGTCGCGCTGACCGCGCTGCCCGCGCTTTGGTGGCTGTTGCGGGTCACCCCGCCTTCGCCCCGACTGGTCAGCTTTCCGCCCGTTCGCCTGCTGATGGCGCTGCGCCCCAATGAAGAAACCCCCGCCAGGACGCCCTGGTGGCTGATTCTGCTGCGTATGCTGCTTGCGGCGCTCGTCATATTCGCCCTGGCCCACCCGGTTCTGAACCCTGGCGAAAACCTGCGCGGCTCCGGTCCGCTGGTGCTGGTTGTAGACGACGGTTGGGCGTCCGCCGCCGACTGGCCCGTACGCCAGCAGAAGATGACAGAATTGCTGGACCAGGCGGAACGCGAAGACAGGCCCGTCCATATATTGTCGACCGCCGTCGCCGCGCCCGGCGAACCGCTGCAGGTCCGCAAGCTGATGCCGGCTGCAGACGCGAGACGTATCGTCACCGCGCTTGCGCCGAAACCCTGGCCGGTCGACCGCAAGGCCGCATTGACGGCTTTGCAGTCCGTCACGGTTAACGGATCCGCCCACGTGGTGTGGATCGCCAACGGTCTCGGGCAGGAAGAAGACCGTCCCTTCGCGGAAGCGCTGCAACGTCTCGGCGGATTGCAGGTGATCGAACAGCCGGCCGCCGCGCGAGTCCGGCTGATCCAGCCGCCAAAATCCGACGGCGAAACGCTGCAGGTTCCGGTCCGGCGTGTAGCGGAGCCGCAGGAGCGCGAAGTCTGGGTGCGTGCCGTCACCGAAGAAGGACGTCTGGTCGGACGCAGCAGCGTGACCTTCCCCGCCGGAGACGAAACTGCGGAAGCAGTACTTTCGCTGCCCGGAGAACTTAGAAACGACGTCGCCCGGATCGAAATCGAAGGCAGCAACAATGCGGGCGAGTCCTTCCTGGTCGACGAACGCTGGCGCCGGAGGCCTGCGGGCATCGTGTCGGGCGACAGCTCGGAGACCGACCAGCCCCTGCTGTCTTCCATTTACTATCTCGATCGTGCCCTCCGTCCATTTGCGGAGGTCCGCCAGGGCACGATGAGCGAACTGTTCAAACGCGAAGTCGCTATGGTCATTCTCGCCGATATCGGCCGGCTGCTGGACTCCGACAAAACTACCCTGGATGCATGGATGAAGAAGGGCGGCGTAACCCTGCGCTTTGCGGGGCCACGGCTGGCTGCCGCGGAGGACGATCTGGTTCCCGTCCGTTTGCGCGGAGGCGGCAGAGCCATCGGCGGCGCCATGTCTTGGGCTGCGCCGGCGAAACTGTTGCCTTTTGAGGAAACGAGCCCGTTTGCGGGTCTTCAGACGCCGCCCGACGTTCGGGTACAGCGGCAGGTTCTGGCTGAACCGGCGCTCGATCTGAACCGGAAAACATGGGCGCGACTGTCAGACGGCACGCCCCTGATCACGGCGGAGCAACGCGGTCGCGGATGGCTGGTGCTCGTGCACACGACGGCAAATACCGACTGGTCCAACCTGCCGCTCTCCGGGTTGTTCGTCGATATCCTGCGGCGGATCGTTGGCTTGAGCGCCGGCGTTGTCAGCGACGACCAGAACGCACTGTTGCCGCCGCTGCAAACACTCGACGGATACGGACGCCTCGGCGCACCTTCGGCGGACGCCATCAGCATACCTGCGCGCGATTTTGCAGATGCGCAACCGGGCCCGGCCACACCGCCCGGTTATTACGGCCTCGACACCGGCCGCCGGGCCTTCAACCTGGGTGCGGCGATCGCGGATCTGAAACCGATCGGCGAACTGCCGAACGGCGTCGAACGGGTCGGATTCGTCGCCGCGCCGTCGGTTGATTTCAAACCCTGGCTTCTGCTCGGCGCACTGCTGCTGGCGATGATAGATCTTCTGGTCAGTTTCGTGCTCCGCGGACTGATCGACCCCAGACGGCTAACCGGGACCGCCGCGATCGCCGTGTGCGCGCTTCTTACCGGCATGACTCTCGCCGACCCAGCGGCAGCGCAAAACGTGGCGGCGGAAACAACCGCCACCGGGCCGGATGCGAAAGCGCTGGCAGCTACTTCCAAGACGCGGCTTGCCTATGTGGTGACGGGGGACCGCAAGCTGGATGAAACCACGATGGCCGGCCTGCGCGGTCTGTCCGACGTGCTGCGGCGGCGGACGGCAGTCGAACCGGGCGACCCCATGGCCGTGGACATCGAAACCGACGAACTCGCATTTCTGCCGCTTCTTTACTGGTCGATTTCGCCTCGTCAGCCTTTGTTGTCGGAGAAGGCGCGGCGCAAACTGAACCAGTTCCTCAAAACCGGCGGCACCATCCTGTTCGATACGCGCGAACGGGGCGGTTTTTCATCGGACAGTACGGGCAGCGTCGGTGCGGCCGGCCTGCATCTGCGGCGCCTGATGCGTGGACTTGACGTCCCTGCCCTGACCCATACGCCGAAGGATCACGTCCTGACCAAGGCGTTCTATCTGCTACGCGATTTTCCGGGCCGCTGGGCGGGCGGCCCGGTGTGGGTGGAACGACTGGGCGGCCGGCATAACGACGGCGTGTCTTCGGTCATCATCGGCGCCAACGACTGGGCCGGCGCCTGGGCCGTCGACAGCCTGGGACGGCCGATGGCCGCGGTGGTACCCGGTGGCGAGCGGCAGCGGGAGATGGCCTACCGTTTCGGCGTCAACTGGGTGATGTACGCGCTGACCGGCAATTACAAAACGGATCAGGTCCACGTTCCCGCCATTATCGACCGGCTGGGGCAATAATATGTTGAGCATCACTTTCGCACCGATGTTCGACTGGGCCTTTCTGGCGGCGCTCGGCATCATCGTTCTTCTTTTGGCGGCGCTCGGCGCCTGGTGCAAAGCGCGCGGCACGTGGTGGCGGCTGGGCGGCGCCGCGGTACTGCTGGGGGCAATGACCAACCCGGTGCTGGTCGAACAGGAACGCATCCCGAACGAAGACGTCGTCGCCATTGTCGTCGATGAGTCCGCCTCGCAGCGGATCGGCGACCGGGGCGCGCAGACGGCAGAGGCCGTGCAGATGCTGACGGATCGGCTCGGACGCATGCGCGGCGTGGATGTTCGGGTTGTCAGAGCCGGGGCCCGCGCGGAAAATTCGCAGGACCGGATCGACGGGACGCGGCTGTTCGACGCAGCGCAACGCGCATTTGCCAATGTGCCGCGCAATCGCATCGGCGGTACGTTTCTGATCACCGACGGACAGGTCCACGATGCGCCCGTTCGGAACGAAGCCGTGCCGGTCCCGGGACCGATCCACACGCTTCTGACCGGCGAACGGAACGAAAAGGACCGGCAGCTGATGGTCAACAATGCACCGAAGTTCGGACTGGTGGGCAAGCCGGTCGATATCGAGATCCTGGTGCGCGACCATAACGGATCGGGGGGCAGTGCCCGGGTAACCATCGTCCAGCATGGCAAGCCCGACCGGGTGGCGATCGTCCCGGTCGGGCGGCCGCACGGCATTGTGCTGGACATCGATCATGCGGGCGCAAACATACTGCAGCTTGAAGTCGAAGCGCTGCCCGGAGAGATCACCAACAAGAACAATCGCGCCGTCGTGCAGGTGAATGGAGTGCGGGAACGGTTGCGCGTCCTTCTGGTATCCGGTCAGCCGCATCCGGGCGAACGGGTATGGCGCAATTTCCTCAAGGCCGACCCGTCCGTCGACCTCGTTCATTTCACGATCCTGCGGCCGCCGGAAAAACAGGACGCGACGCCGGTCCGCGAATTGTCGCTGATCGCGTTCCCGATCCGGGAACTGTTCGAGGTCAAGATCAACGAGTTCGATCTGATTATCTTCGATCGCTACCGCCGGCGCGGCGTGCTGCCGGGGCTCTATCTTGAAAATATCGTGAGCTATATCGAAGAAGGCGGCGCGGTCCTGACCGCGGCGGGCCCGGCCTTCGCGACCCAGGTCAGCCTGTCGCAAACCGCGCTGGGCGATATTCTGCCGGGCGCGCCGACGGGCAACGTGATCGAACAGGGACTGCGCCCCAAAATCACGCAAAGCGGCAACCGGCACCCGGTGACGGCGGATCTCGCCGGCGCCGACGACGCCGTGCCGCGATGGGGGCGCTGGTTCCGCCAGATCGAAGCAACCCGGAGCCGGGGACACACCCTGATGGAGGGCGTCGACGGCAAGCCGCTGCTGATCCTCGACCGGGTTGGCGAAGGACGGGTCGCCCAGCTGCTCAGCGATCATATCTGGTTGTGGGCCCGCGGGTTCGAAGACGGCGGCCCGCACTCGGAAATACTCCGCCGTCTGGCGCACTGGCTGATGAAGGAACCGGAACTCGAAGAGGAAGATCTGCGTGCTGTGGTGGAGGGCCAGAACCTCGCCATCATCCGGCGCAGCGTCGAAGATTCCCATCCTCCTGTCGAGGTAACGCTGCCGTCTGGCGTACAGAAGACAGTGACGCTGACAAAAGGCATCGGCGGGCGGGCCCGGGCTACGGTTCCGGCGGAGGAAGTAGGCATTTACCGGCTCGATGACGGTAACCGGACCGCAGTGACGGCTGTCGGTAACCTGAACCCCAAGGAGTTCGGCGACATGCGTGCATCCGAGGAAAAACTTGCGCCGCTCGCCTCTGCGTCTGGGGGCGGCATAGGTTGGCTTTCGGATGGGCTGCCCAATCTTAGACGGGTCAGCGCGGATCGTAACCATTCGGGATCCGGATGGATGGGTGTCGTATCCAACCGCGATTTCCGGGTCGCCAGCGTCCGACAAACGCCTTTACTTCCGGCGTTCCTGGTTCTGCTGTTGGGGCTCGGCGCACTGGTCTGGGCATGGCGCCGCGAAGGCAGCTAGTTTTTCCGGTTTCGTTCACGAGCGTGACGTATAGACGACGCGGAACAGACTTCTGCACGGGCACTTCATCGGTATTGAACTCCTTGACCGCACCGGCATGCATGTCCCCAGCGAATGGGGTCAGGCGATCGATCTTCCGCGAAAGGGTGGTCGAATTCATCCCCTTGGCCTGCAGCAGCTCGATCTGATTGTGATGGCTGACGATATTCATGATGTAGAGGATGCGCCACATATCGGGCGTCAGGTCGCTTTCTGAAAGACAGGGCTCAACGGGCCGAGCAGGCAGGCAACTATCCGACGCGTCAGATACGGGATAGAAGCACCCGGAAGCGGGCGATCATCTAGATATCCGCCCATATTTCCGTTTCTACACGACCGAGTGTTATCGTAGGCTATCGCCCAACAGGGAAGCCGACACGAGAAGAACCGAAGGGAAAGGAAACACCATGGAAGCACCAGTCGTAGAGACCGCCAAGGATCCGGCGCTAAAACTGAAATTTCTGTCGCACGGTACGCTGGAATCGAAAAACCTGGAAGAGGCGCGGGAATTCTATACCGAATTTCTCGGTCTTGAGGTCGTCCGCACCAGCCCGATCTCGCTCCTGATCCGTCTCGGCGGTGCAAATACCATTGCCGTGGTCGAGCAGAAAAATCGCGAAGAAGAAGAAATGCCGATGCTCAACCACAACGGTCTTGACGTCGAGACACAGGAAGAAGTCGACAAGGCATATGAGACCGTGATGGAGCAGAAAGATAAATGGGGCCTGCACAAGATCAGCAAGCCGCTTCTGCAGCATGGCACATACAGCTTTTTCTTCTGGGACCGGGACAACAATTGCTGGGAGATTCTGACCAATCCGGAAGGGGGTTACAGCTGGCTATTCGAAAAGGGGGATCTCGAAGGCAAAGGTCATTTGGACAAGAGCTTCGAACGCCCGGGCGTCTGACCTGGACACCACACAGACAACCAGAGCCGGACCCGGCCCCGAGCCGCGGTCCGGCTTTTTATTTCAGCCGGGCCTCGTCCGGCATGAAGTAAAGGTAATCGTGTTCGGGCCCGGCCTTCACGTAGCATTCGGCAAAGACTTCGATTGCCGGCGCATTGGCGCCGCCGGTATGCCCGACAGCCAATCCGTCCGGGCGCAGTGTTATGAACCGCCAAGTGCCCGCAACGGACTGGAACCCGGCCGGTCCGGAGAAAATTACTGAATGCCAAGGCCCGAACAGATCGAGAGAACGAAGGACTGCACCAAATACACATTCTGCATTGCCGGCACGGCCAGAGCGCCGATCAGAAGCAGGGCTCCAATCAGAAGGTATTCCGGTTTGACCATTCTGTTTTTTCGGATGGTTGATTTTTGCTCGATATGTTCATAACACTATTCTAACTCTGCGCCGGATCAGATCAAGAATGGATCGACATGCCCGGTGCCCCTGCAACGCCGGCCACCCTTCAAATTTGCATGGCCCGTTGCCATTCCGCCGGTTGAAAAACAGGCTAAAACAAAATACTGTCCAATCAGTATGTAAAAATGCGGTTTTATGGATACGCAAACGCACAATCTCGATGTTACGACCGACCGGGATCGCCCGTCGACCAAGCGCGAGCAACGCGCGGCCAGTATCGAGGCATTGCTCGGCAAGGCGCTGACTTTGTTCATCACGCAGGGGTATCATGCGACGACGGTCGAAGAGATCGCGCAGGCGGCGGGACTCACCAAGGGGGCCGTCTACTTCTATTTCAAGAGCAAGGCGAACGTTCTGAAGGCCCTGCTCGACCGGACCGAGGAACTAACGGTGGAACCTACGCTCGCGGCGATGAACGCGGCGGGCGGCGACCCGAAAGACCGGCTGAATGCATTCATCCGGTCGCAGTCGGTCATCGGCGCGGAAAAAACCGAATACATGCTGCTGGCCATTTTGATGAGCGCCGAATTCAACGGATCGGGCGACGAGATCGAACAGCGGTTGATCGAACTGATGGCGCGCATGGAGGATGCCCTGCGGGAAACCGTGAGTTCCGGACAGAAAAGCGGCGTTTTCCGCAAGGGAATCGGCGCTGACGAACTCGCCAGCGTCATCATGGCGACCAATAAAGGATGTTATGTGGAATGGTATATGCGGGGCGGCGATCTGAAAGGCCAGGATTTCGCCCGCGCTTTTCGCGATTTCGTCTTCGACGGGGTGGCCGCTGCCTAGATTCGGCGAATATCACGTCCTAATTATATTCCATCAATTACTCAACTACTTGACCAGAAGAGAGGCAAAACGACCATGGCAACGGCTATCAAAGACATACAGGAAGATCCGCGCGAACGCGCCCTTCAGGAGAAGGTCGCAACGGGCTATCAGCTCGAAGACGTGGAAGAAATGACCGAGCGATACAAGAACGTTCTGGTCAACACGGTTCATATCGCGGCCGACCTGGAGGTGGTGACGCTGCCTACCTATTCGCCCGCCATCAAGACGTCCCCGACGCTGGAAGACAAGATTGCCATCGCCGCCGCCTGTCAGGACGAACTCGGCCATGCCCAAATGATGTACCGGATTCTAGAAGATTTCGGCTACGACACCCACAAGTTCCTGTTCGAGCGCGACCCGGAAGAATGGCGGACATTCCAGATGTTGGAATTCCCGCATGAAGACTACATCGAATCCGTGGTATCCATGTGTTACGGTGACCGCGCTGGCTATATCACCACTGTCGATCTGGAAGAGAACTGCTCCTACGCGCCGTTCGCTCGGTCGCTGCGCAAAGTGAACTACGAAGAAACATTCCACGTCAGCCATGGCGAACGCTGGACGCGATTTTTCTGGAACCATTCGGAAGAAAGCCGCAGACGCGTGCAGGAAACCGTGGATTTCTATTTCCCGCTCTGCACCGCGTGGTTTGGCATGCCGGATGCCCGCAAAACGCGGACAGACCAGCTGACTTATCGCATTCGCGGCGCGTCTAACGACGAAATGCGCCAAAAATGGCTGTCGCGCGTGGTGCCCTTCTCGGAAGATGTCGGCATCAAGGTGCCGGCTCATTTTGACGAGGAAACCGGCCAGTACGTGCTCGACTACGAACCGCCGATCTATCTCGACGAGGAAAAGCGGGAATGGGATTACGACCGCCAGATCACCTGGGAAGAACAACTCAAGGTCTGGAAAAAGGGATCGAAGCACAAGGTGCCGTCTATCGCCCGCGTCATCTCGGAAGAATGGGGCAAAGACCTCTGGTAGAGGGCTGACCCGTTGCGCGCGGCGGCGGAAACGCCGCCGCCGGAAAGCGATAGACATGACCGAAGTAACAACCCTGCCATCCAAAGATGACATCGTGAAAGCGTTGGAAGCAGTGCATGACCCGCACGTGCCTGTCAGTCTGCGCCGCATGGGAATGCTGCGCGAAGTCAACATCGCCGATGACGGCACCGTCTCCATACAGGTTTGCATTCCCTGCATGGGGTGCCCTGGTGCCGGCATGCTGCGTGAAAACGTGCGCGAAGCCGTGCTGGCCGTGCCCGGTGTATCCAAGGTCATGGTTGAAGAAGGGTGGCACCTGCCCTGGTCGCGCGACATGATCGAACCGGAGGTTCAGGACATGATGCGCGCCAATGGCATACAGGTATGAAAAAAGGGAGCCGAAAATGGCGACGAAATTAAAATCCAAGAAAAAGATAGACCAGAAGCGCGAACGCGGTGGCATGGAGCCGAAATATTACGAGGTCTTCGCTCGTAAGAATTCGCAATCTGATCTCGCCCATGTGGGATCGGTCGAAGCTCCAAACGATCAACTGGCGCAGGTGCGCGCCTGGTATATCTACGACCAGCACAAGTGGAAGGAAATGTGCGTGGTGCCGCTGGAATCAATCATCACCGTCACCGAAGAAGGCAAGTCAGCCAAGATCAAGATGGGCTGAGGGAAAAAGGATACAGGAACAGGACAATGGCATATACACCCGGCAACCCCGGCTCCAGGCTGAATGAAAATTTTGAAAACGATCTGCTCGCCATCGCTGATACCAAGTTGGTGCTAGGCAACTGGTACGCGGAATGCACCATGAACGGGCGTTCGTTGCCCGACTTCGCCGCAATTCTCGGCATGTGCACATCGAATTACGGCCACACACGGGCGATCTACCAGTACCTCGCCGCGCACGGCCACAACTACGAATACCTGGAACGCGGCCGTGGGCCCGATGAAATCCGTTCATCCAACCTTCTGGATGAAGCGCCTACAGGCTGGGAAGACTTCATCGTGTCGACATGGCTGGCGGAGCTGTCCACATGGATGCTCGCATCCGGCTTCCTGAAACACGAAGACAGGGCCGTCGCCGGCATCGCCAAAAAAATCGGCGAAGAAACCTATTTCCACCTGAAATATTCGCAAGGCTGGTTCCAGATCATCGGCGAGGGCAAAAAACAGACTACCCTGTTCCAGAAGGCGTTTGCCCACCGCTTCCCGCTTGCGCTTCAGTGGTTCGGCCCGGCGCGCGGCAAGGATCCGGTTCACGAGGCCGGCATTCGCGACGTTCCGCTGAAAAAACTGCGCGACGCCTTCGTCAAGGAAACCGCCACAGCTGAAAAACTGCTTGGCGCCGATCTGGAACAGGAAAAATCCGTCAAATTCGCCAAGGACTGGCGGACTGATGCGCGCCGGTTCGGCCCCATGCCGGACGGACTGTTCGAGGTCGTCCGGTTCAAGGACGCGGAACTTGCCCACTGACGACACCGAGGATCGCACCGTGGCGCGGATCGGTCGGGATACGGGCGGCTACGCCGCCCGTCAACGCGATCTGCATTCGGGCGATCCCGACTTCGAGGGCGTCACCTGCCCGGAATGCAACTCCGACGACCTGGAGGTCATATCCCTGTTCGGCGGAGCTGCGTCCGAGGTCATGTTCCGCTGCCGCGGATGCGACACCAGCTTCAACTGGATCAAATGGCGGGGAAAGCTGCCGCCGGCCCCATCCGTCGACGATTGACCGATTGAGGAGCCCGATATGGCCGATCACCCTGCCCTGCCGCTGATGGCGGCGGACGAAGCGCTGCGTCAACGTATCGGCGAGATGACAGACCCTGGCATTCCGCGGCCGGACATGCATGCCGAAGACGCACTGATTTCGCGGCGGTCCATTCGTGCTTTCGAAGACCGGCCGGTTCCCGACGATCTGATGCGCCGCGTTCTGGAAGCCGCACGCTGGGCACCGTCGGGTTCCAACATTCAGCCGTGGAAAGTGCACGTACTGAACGGCGATGCCCGCCAAAGATACACGGACGCAGTGCTCGCAGCAGAGCAGAACGGCGAAGCGCGCGAGATGGAATATCACTATTACGCCCCGGAATGGCGGGAGCCGTTTCTGGCCCGGCGGCGCGCCTGCGGGTTCGGACTATACGGCGCCATGGGCATTGCCCGCGACGACCGCGAAGCCCGGCATGACGCCTTCGTCAGCAACTTTAAATTCTTCGGAGCGGCGACCGGCCTTCTGTTCTGGATCCCGTCGGATCTCGAGCACGGCTCCTGGCTGGATTACGGCACGTTTATCCAGTCGATTTCCATTGCCGCGCGCGGTTGGGGCCTGTCGACTATCGCGCAGGGCGCACTGGGTGAATTCCCCCATGTCGCCCACAACATGTTCGACATCGGCGACGATTTTACCCTGATCGGAGGCATGAGCATTGGCTGGCCGGTCGAAGATGCCCCGGTAAACCTTTTCCAGCCCGACCGGGTCGATGTAGATGAATTCACCATTTGGCTTGAATAAGGAAACAAAAAATGGATTACGAAAAATACGAAACGCTTCTGTTCGATAAGCGCGACCGCGTCCTGACGGTAACGCTGAACCGGCCGGAAAAACTGAATGCCATCGACGGTGCCATGCATGTGGAACTGTCCCACGTATTCGAGGACATCAACCGCGACCGGTCGGTCGATATCGTCATCCTGACGGGCGCCGGACGGGCGTTCTGCGCCGGTGGCGACGCCGATTGGCTGCAGGAACTTATCGACGATCCGTGGGGCTGGGAAACCCTGTCGGAAGAAGGAAAACGGTCGATGATGTCGATCCTGGATTGCCGCCAGCCGGTCATCGCCAAACTGAACGGAGCTGCGGCCGGCCTCGGCGCCACGCTGGCGCTCTACTGCGATATCATCATGGCCGCCGATACGGCACGCATCGGCGACCCGCATGTGAAGGTCGGACTGACCGCGGGCGATGGCGGCAGCGGCATATGGCCGTATCTGATCGGTTTCGCCCGCGCGCGCGAATTTCTCTACACCGGTGAGATGATCACCGCTCAGCGTGCCGCCGATATGGGGCTGATCAACCGCTGCGTTCCGGCGGACGAACTGGACAAGGTGGTCGACGATTTCGCCGACCAGCTCGCCAACGGCGCGATCCGTGCCATCCAGTGGACGAAAGAAGCTATCAACGCCCCGCTAAAACAGATTGTGTCGGCGAATCTCGATTATTCCCTGTCGCTGGAATCGAAGTCGAACATCACGGAAGACCATCAGGAAGGCATCAACGCATTGCGCGAAAAGCGCAAGCCCGTCTTCAAGGGAAAATAGCTTCTGTATGACGGAGAAATAAAAAAAGGGCCGGTCTCAGACCGGCCCTTTTGCGTATTTCTTGAAGGGGTTTTCTTACCGGTTCTTCTCGGCCGCCGCCTTGATCAGCTTGTACATCGGCGCGACCTTGGGATCGTCAAGGAAGATTTTTTCCAGCGGGCGCAGCTTGGCGATCGCCGCCAGGCGCTCTTCCTCTTTCAGGCGCACGACCGTGCCGCCCTCTTCGCCCCATTTCTTTTCCCACGTCTTGGTGTCGTCTTCCGACCACTTGTTTGCGACGGGCGCGACTTCCTTGCCGACTTGCTTGACGATCTCACGTTCCTTGTCGGAAAGCTTGGCGAGGAATTTCGCATTGGTCCACATTCCGGTCGGGATGTGGGTGATATGCGTCGGCGTGATGTATTTCGCCGCCGTGTAGAACTTGGAGGGTCCCATCACGGTGATGGCCGAACTGGCACCATCAAGAACCCGGCGCTGAATGGCCGGAAGCACTTCGGAATAGGCCATCGGCGTTCCTGCCGCTCCGAGTTCGCGCATGATGGCAACTTCCATCGGCGAGGCGAGAACGCGGATTTTCTTGCCCTTGACGTCCGAAAGCGTACGAACGGGGTCACGCATGGCCAGCGCGGAAGCGCCGGCTGCGGAGATATAGAGGCCGGTAACGCCCTTCGAGGTAGCAAGCCCCAGGAACTTGTCACGCACGCTGGGATCGTTCAGCGTCTTCGTCTGATGCGCGAAGCTGTCGAACAGACCCGGCGCATCGGGCGCTGCGAACGCGGGATTCAGCCCCTTAAAGAAACCGGGCGGTGAAATGAACGCTTCCTGCGTTCCGAAAAGCACGCCTTCGATCTGGCGCGGAATCTTGCCGAGCTGCGCGGCCGGGTAGACCTGCACGTCGATCGAACCGCCAGTGCGCTTCTCGACTTCCTTCTCAATCCACAGCGCTGATTTGTGCTGTCCGTCGTTAATAGTCGCAAAGCCGATTTTCATCACCGTCTGTGCGGACGCCGCCGGTGCCAGAGCCATCGCCGCGCCGAGCGCCACCGTGGACACAATTGCATTCATGAACTTCATGAAACCCTCCCTTGGGGAATATATGTTTTTCAACGAAACCGTCGGCGACATTTTAGGCCGGAGTCAGCGACGGATGCAAATTCGAGTGTAAAGGGATCACTTGTCCGCGATCGCCTCCATGAAGGCGGTCCTGGATACGAGCAAGCGTTCATGCAGGCCGCGCGCAATTTCTGTCACGCCCCAACGGACATATACGTTGAAAACGACACGTTTTCTGTCGATCTCGGAGATCACGGCTTCCGCTTCGAGAAACGATCCGGGCTCGGCGTCGCCCCAAAACCATATATCGTTGTGTATACCGACGCTGGCATCGTCGTTGTCGTAATGCGCGACGAGAATGTTGTGGCAGGCCATCTCGCAGGCGAGATGCAGGGACACAACCGAAAGCCCGGCATCATCGAAATCGGTTTCCATTAGGGGAAACAACTGACGCCCCATCAGACCGGTTCGGTACTCGGGCATCAGACGAGCGCCCGGCTGACATGGCCACTGACGATCTCTCCGTTCGAATCCCGTCCATTGACCCGGCAGACAACCAATATCCCATCCGTCGATACGATTTCCGCCGAGATACGAACTTCGTCGCCGATCGCCGTCGCGGCAAGGTGCCGGATATCCACCCGCATGCGACGCGTAGCCCCTGCGCCGCATGCTTCGGCGGCAGCGTCATCGCACAATGCGGCGAGACAGGGCGTCGCCAACACGTTCACGCCCGGATTTCCAAGCGTTTCGGCAGACAAGGCGTCGGTAACCTTTGTCGCAATCTCCGCAGTCTGTCCGATTTCGGGATGCATCGCGTCAGGCGGCGCGGCGGTACCGAATAACGCCGTCGTCGTCCCTGCGCCGTTCCAGCGAACCGTCACTAACCAGATAGTTCAGATGCGCCAGCGTTTCCCCGATCGCGAAGCCGAATTCGAACACGCCGATCTCTCGGCTGAACAGAGACGGGATGACGTCGGTCGCCGTCTGCGGTTCCTTGCAGAATTCAAACGCGGCATCGAGCCGGGTCTGGTGATGCGCCCGCAAATCCTTCAGCCGACCATGCACTCCCCTGAACGGGTAGTCGTGCGACGGCAGCACCAGCGCGTCTTCCGGCAGATGGCGAAATTTGTCGAAACTTTCGAAATAGTGCCGCAGCGGGTCGCCGTCCGGTTCGGTGTACCAGAGACTGATGTTCGAACTGATGCGCGGCAGGATCTGGTCGCCGGAAATCAGCACGTTCATATCCGGACACCACAGAGAGGCGTGCTCATGGCTGTGCCCGCCCCCGGTGATCACCTGCCATTTCCGGCCGTCAATGTCGATTTCTTCATTGTCCTGAATGCGGCGGACGGTTTCCGGCAAACGGTACCATGGATCGTGGAATGCCTCGCGCACTTCCTTGAAACCAACGGTCATGTCATCTGGCGCGCCGTTATCGCGGTAGAATTCGATCCAGCGGTCAAAATTGTGCGTGACCGTTTCCGACACCGCGACATGGGCCTGAAGCCATTCGGTGTAGGTCATCCAGACCGGCGCGCCGTGCTGCTCCTCGAACCATCCGGCGAGACCCATATGATCGGGATGGAAATGCGTCACGATTGTCCGCCTGATCGGTGCGCCGCCGGTTATCCGGCCGATCGCGTCTTTCCAGATATCCCGGATGTTTTCGACGTTGTATCCGGTATCGACGACCGTCCAGCCATCGCCGTCCTTGAGCAGCCAGAGATTGATGTGGTTCAGCGCAAACGGCAGCGGCATGCGCACCCAATGGATACCGGATGCGACCTCGAGCGTTTCGCCGTAGTCCAGCTTGGGAAACGGATAATCGGGAGTGTAGGGCATGGGCCGGGTTATAGGGGCGGCAGGTTTCACCGGCAATACGGTTCGAGGAAGTCTTTGATTCGCGCGACAATCTGCACGGGATCCTCCAGTTGCGGAAAATGGCCGAGCCCGTCGATCATCTCCGTCCTGGCATGGGGCACAGCCCTGGCGATGCTTTCCAGCTGACTCGGCAGGCCGTAGGCGTCTTCGGATCCCTGCAGCGACATCAGCGGTGCCTGGATCGTTGCGATTTCGTCCGAGATATCCCAGGAATCGTAAAGCGTCTTCTGCCATACCTCGGTCCAGCATTTCAGAAGATGCGCCGCGTTGTCCCCATGAAACCGCGTCATCCATTCCGGGATATCGCCTTCGCGGTACATCTCGTTGTGCCGCAGCACCTGCCCGTAGGTCAGCTCGTCGCGCCGCACATGGGCGGCGATGGTGACGATCGCCCGCAACCGGCCCCGGTATCGCGCCCCGTGAAGCAAAGCAACCGTACCGCCGTCCGAATGGCCGACCAGCACGCAGTCGTCAATGTCGGCGGCGGCGAGTACGTCTTCCAGAAAATCCGCGGCCTCCCCCATGAAATCGGCGGGAAATTCCTCTTCCCGGTCCGACCGGCCATACCCCAGCCGGTCGAAAACAAAGGCAGGAAGCCCCGTTTCTGTTCCCGTCTGTTCCGGAAACTTCCGCATGGTTCCGACGCTGCCGAGACCGTCATGGAGAAATACCAGCGCCGGCCTGCCGTCCTGCGGCGGGGTGCGCCAAACGCCGAAAATGGGGCGACCGCGCACGTCGAGCCAAGTGGCACCGGCAACGTCGTCAGGGGGATCGGAAATCCCGGAAACGGGGATAGTCGGGGTCGTCATGCGGCGCGGACGGTATCAGCCGCGCAAGGGTTTGTTAACCCAAAAGGTATTCAACAGTCGGAGGAGATCGTTCATGCGTCGATACGTCCGTCTTGCCGCCTTTGTCGCGCTGTTGGCCGCCTTCCCGGGCGTCGCCAACGCAAACGCGTTGGAGTTTCTGGATCGTCTGATCCAGGACGCCGAGAACGCGTTCAAAACGGTCCAGCGCAAACCCGGCGGGCCTCCGCCTTTCCGGGTCGGGCTGATGCTGCCGAAATCGGGGCAGATGCGCGAAGCGGCGGAACGAATCGCCCGGGGATGGGAAATCGCGCTGCAGATGTCGGACGGACACGTCAGCATACGCCCGGTGGACCTGATCGTTGGAGACACCAGCGACGGGCCGGATGCCGCCGTCGAGGCGGCAACCGAAATGTCCGAAGTGGCGCCCATCGACGTTTTTGCCGGCGTTCTGGGCGCCCGGACGGCGGGCGCCATGTCCGTCTATACCGCCGAACACGCGAAACCTCTCGTTATCGCCGGTGCAATCGGCGAACACGTCATGACAGGCCGTTGCCGCGAAAATGTCGCCCGCACATCTTTCAATATCGGCCCGTATCAGACGACCAGCGGACGCTTCATCGCCGGAAAAATTCCGACGCTGGCGACCCTGGGGCCGGACTCCAAAGGCGGGCACCGGATCATTCGCCGGTTCGTGAGCGCTTATCGCGCCGCCGGCGGCCACATCATCGAACAGTTCTGGGTGCCGGCAAAACGCAAGTACGACTGGTCGGCAATCCTGTCCCGGACCGCCCTCCATGGCCCACAGTCGGTCTACGCCTTTTTCGAAGGCCGAAACGCCGAAAGCATCGTGCATCAGCATTCGCGCAACGGCATCGACAAAACCGTCAACCTGATCGGGCCGGAATGGCTTTTCAATTCGCGCGTAATGAACCGGCGCGGCAAGCATGCCGACGGGCTGCGTTTCCTGTCGAGCTACCTGCCCGGACTGGAGATGCCGGGAAACCGCATCTTCGTCGACGCATACCGCAAGAAGTATTTCGAAGATCCGGATTCATACGCCTATATGGGATACGAAAACGCATTGGCCGTGTTGCTGACGGCCGCCGATCTGGACGGTCAGGTGCATGACGGCGCGGCGTTTATCGAAGCGATGAAAAAAGTATCGTACGATCACCTGATGCCGCGCGGCGAATTCGGCTTCAATGCCAGCAACAGCGCATTTCTGACGACACTGTTCTGGGTGGAGGTCGTCAATCGGGACGGCAAAACCGACATGAAACGCCTTGGATCGATCCCGATCGATCCCGATATCTCAACCTGCAAACAGCAGACGGCCCAGCGCACCCGATAAATCAGGGGCCGCTTACGCGTAACAGCCCGCTTCCCGCGCCCGCTGGCGGACCAGCGCCAGCACAGCGTCGATATAGGGTGTGTCAACGCCGACCATGCGGCCCATTTCCTGCACAGCGGTCACCAGCGCATCGATTTCCATCGGCCGGCCACGCTCCAGATCCTGCAGCATGGAGGTCTTGTGCGCGCCGACCTCGACCGCGCCGTTGATGCGCTTGTCGACATCTATCGCAAATCGTACGCCAAGCGCTTCGCCGATAGCCTGGCCCTCCAGCATCATGCGTCGTGCGATTTCCCGCGTGCCCGGATCGGTACCTATGGTTTCCAGCGTCGCGTGGGTCAGCGCGCTGATCGGGTTGAATGACAGGTTGCCCCACAGCTTGACCCACAGTTCGTTGCGGATTCGGGGACGCACCGGCGCCTTGAAACCGGCCGCGATCAGGACTTCGGAGAGAGCGACAATGCGGTCGGTTTTCTCGCCGGACGGTTCGCCCAGCGAAAACCGGTCGCCCTCGACATGCTCGACGACCCCGGGTTCAGGCACTTCGGCGGCGGGATAGACGGCACAGCCGATCATTCGTTCGGGCCCCAGATTATCCCAGAGCACGTTGCCGGGATCGAGGCACTCGATACGCCGGCCCGTGTAGTCGCCTTCAAGTTCATGGAAATACCACCACGGAATGCCGTTAACACCCCAGACGACCGCGGTATCGTCGTGAAACAACGGCGCGAATTTGTCTGCTATGGGCGGTACCGAATGCGCTTTCAGCGTGACGATGACGTAATCCTGCGGACCGGCGTCGGCGGGATCTTCATAGGCCCTCACGTCGGCGACCTGCGTCTCGCCGTCCTTGATCAGCTTCAGGCCGTTTTCCTGCATCGCAGCCAGATGCGGACCACGCGCAATCAGAGTAACGTCAGCGCCCTGCAGCGCCAGACCTGCGCCGAGATAGCCGCCGATTGCGCCGGCGCCGTAAATACAGATCTTCATGACGCGTCCCCCGCTCAGCCGCGATTTCTTACCCGAGGCCGAGCTTTTCGGCCAGGCCGATGCGCTGAAGTTTTCCGGTCGCCCCCTTCGGAATTTCGTCCAGGATAAGCACCCGTCGCGGCACCTTGAAATCGGCAAGATGTCCGGACACGAATTCGCGGACTTCGCTCTCTTCCGCCGCCTCCCCTTCACGCAGGACAATTGCAGCGGCGACCTCCTCGCCCAGCTTGTCGTGCGGCATTGCGAAGGTAACGGCCTGCGCGACCGCCGGGTGATCCATCAGCACCTCATCGACCTCCCGCGGGGAGATTTTTTCACCGCCCCGGTTGATAATCTCCTTCAACCGGCCGGTGATCGAGATATATCCTTCGTCATCCATCACACCCTGGTCGCCGGTGCGGAACCAGCCGTCGGTGAAGGCGCTGGCATTTGCGTCCGGGTTGTTTTCATAGCCTGGGGTAACGTTCGGCCCCCGAATGACGATCTCGCCGGTCTGGCCGATTTCAAGCAGAGTGCTGTCGGATTCGTCCATGATGGCAACTTCGGGCCCGGCGGCAATGCCGACCGAGCCCGGCTTGCGAACGGCCGGCGGCAGCGGATTGCACGCCATCTGATGCGCAGCCTCGGTCATGCCGTATGCTTCGACCACGGGCACGTCGAAGGTTTCCTCCAGTTCTTTCATCACCTGCGGCGGCAGCGACGACGAGGACGAGCGGACGAGACGCAGGTTCTTCCGGGCGCGCGCGACGCTGTCGGCATTGCGGCTGGCGCGCGACAGGATCGCCTGATGCATCGTCGGCACCGCCGTATACCAACTCGGCTCGATCTCATCGAGCCAGCCATAGACGCGAAGCGCATTGAACCCTGGCGCGCAATGCACGCTGGCCCCGGCGCCGAGCGACGACAGCACCGCCGCGATCAGTCCGTGAATGTGAAACAGCGGCATGATGTTCATGCACCGGTCTTGCGCTACCAGATTGAGCGACGCTCCGATATGCCGGGCGGAGGCGGTAACGTTTCGCTGAGTCAGTGGCACGATCTTGGGCCGGGACGTGGTACCGGACGTATGCAGGACCAGCGCAACATCGTCGGCTTCCGCCATACCGCCGGTCGCGGCCGTCCCGGCGCTTTCGCCTTCCAGCCGAAAATTTCCCGCGGGTCCGGTTTCATCGGCAATCAGGGTCAAAACGGGAATGTTCCGTTCCGCCGCGGCGGCAAGCGCCGGGGAGTCTGAGCCTTCTTCGACCACCAGCGCCTTCGCGTTGAGATCGTCGAGATAGAAATCGAACTCTTCCTGCCGGTACGCGGGATTGAGAGGCGCAGTTGTCGCGCCGCATCCGATGGCGACGAACGCTGCCGCCATTTCGCAGCTGTTGGGCAGCACGATGGCGACCCGATCGTTGCGCCCGACCCCCAGTTCGTTGAGCCGCGCCACCGTCGTATCGGCCAGCGCCCGCATCCCGGCATAGTCGAGGACGTCGCGTTCGGGAGCGCCGATTGCCGGCGCGGTATCGTCGCCGACCTCAAGAAGGTCTCTGATGGTTGTGTAGTCTGCCATTGTTTTGGTCTCCGTTCTTCAGGCGCCGTATTTGGCTTTGGCTTCGATCCGACGTCGATGCAGCACCGGTTCGGTATAGCCGCTGGGCTGTTCCAGCCCCTTGAACACCAGGTCGCAGGCGGCCTGGAAGGCAACGCTGTCATCGAAATCCGGCGCCATGTTGCGATAAGCGGGATCGCCGGCATTCTGCCCGTCGACCACGGCCGCCATGCGTTCCATGGTCTCGCGCACCTGTTCCTCGGTGCATACGCCGTGATGCAGCCAGTTCGCGATATGCTGGCTTGAGATCCGCAGCGTCGCCCGGTCTTCCATCAGGCCGACATTATTGATGTCCGGCACCTTCGAACAGCCGATGCCCTGCTCGACCCAGCGGACGACGTAGCCCAGAATACCCTGGGCGTTGTTGTCGAGTTCCGCCTGGATGTCTTCGGGCGACCAGTTCGGCCGATCGGCGACGGGCAGAGTCAGGATATCGTCAAGACTGGCCCGACCGCGCGATTTAAGCTCGTTCTGGCGGTCGAAAACATTGACCTTGTGATAATGCATCGCGTGCAGCGTTGCCGCCGTGGGGGACGGCACCCAGGCCGTGTTGGCGCCCGCCATGGGGTGGCCGATTTTCTGTTCCAGCATGTCGGCCATCAGATCCGGCATCGCCCACATACCCTTGCCGATCTGGGCGTTGCCCTGCAATCCGCATTCAAGGCCGATATCGACATTCCAATCCTCATAGGCCGCAATCCAGGCCGACGCCTTCATGTCGCCTTTGCGGATCATGGGGCCCGCTTCCATGGAGGTGTGCATCTCGTCCCCGGTTCTGTCCAGGAATCCGGTATTGATGAACACGACCCGCTCCTTCGCGGCGCGGATGCATTCCTTCAGGTTCACCGTCGTGCGCCGTTCCTCGTCCATGATCCCCATTTTCAGGGTATTGCGGGCAAGACCCAGCGCGTCTTCGACCCGGCCGAATATCTCGGACGCAAAGGCGACCTCTTCAGGGCCGTGCATTTTGGGTTTGACGATGTAGACCGACCCGGCGCGCGAATTGCGGTACTGGCCGTTGCCCTGCAAGTCGTGCATGGCGATCAGCGAAGTGAAAATCGCATCCAGGATACCTTCGGGCATCTCGTTGCCGTCGTCATCGAGAATGGCATCGATCGTCATCAGGTGGCCGACGTTGCGGATCAGCATAAGACTGCGCCCGGGAACGGTGATTTCGCCGTTTCCATCGGGTGTCGCGTAGACGTGATCCGGGTTCAGTTTGCGGAAGACGGTCTCGCCGCCCTTTTCGAAGCTTTCCGTCAGGTCGCCCCGCATCAGGCCCAGCCAGTTACGGTAGACGACCACTTTGTCTTCGGCATCGACGGCGGCGATCGAATCCTCGCAGTCCATGATAGTCGTAATCGCCGATTCCAAAACCACGTCGGCGATGCCGGCGGCATCTCCCTTGCCGATGGGATGATTCCGGTCGATTCGAATCTCGAAATGAATTCCGTTGTTAATGAAGGCAAGTGTTGTAGGTGACGCCGGGTCGCCGACATACCCGGCGAACGTCCCGTCATCGGCCAGCCCGGCAGACGATCCGTCGGTCAGCGCGACTTTGAGATTGCCGTCTTCAACCAAGTAACCGGTGACGTCGGCATGGCTGGCGCCGTCCAGCGGCGCCGCCTCGTCCAGGAAACTGCGCGCGTAGGCGATGACCTTCCCGCCACGCACCGGATTATAGGATTTGCCGATATCGGCGCCGCCGTCTTCGGATATGGCGTCGGTGCCGTAGAGTGCGTCGTACAGGCTGCCCCAGCGCGCATTGGCGGCATTCAGGGCATAGCGCGCGTTCATCACCGGCACCACAAGCTGCGGCCCGGCGATGGAGGAGATTTCCGGATCCACCCGATCCGTTTCGACCGTGAAGGCGCCACCTTCATCGACCAGATAACCGATCTCTTTCAGAAAAGACTTGTAGGACGCAGCATCGAAATCCTGTCCCTTGCGTTCTCGGTGCCAGGCGTCGATTCTGGATTGCAGATCGTCGCGCCGCGCCAGCAGATCGCGGTTTCTGGGCGCAAGGTCCCGCAGAATATCATTCACTGCACCCCAGAAATGCACCTGGTCGATGTCGGTTCCGGGCAACGCCTCTTCGTTGACGAAGTCGTAAAGGCAAGTGGCGACGTGCAGATCCCCCACTGTCGTGCGCTCGGTCATGCATCATCTCCGTTTCGCTTGTTTTGACGGACCTCACCGGCACCCGGACCGCTTCGGACGCTTTATATTTATACCCGTGATCCGATTTTTTTTGGCGCGAGTCAAACACACAAACGAAAAAGCTCCGGGGTGGAAACCCGGAGCCGAAGCGGTAACAACCGATTACAGGAAGGTCAGGCGACGCGATAGGAGAACGGCGACTGACGGTACCGCATATTGTCAATATCCGCGTAGGCTTTCGTCGCCCGGACGATGCTTTCCTCAGCCGGACCCGCATTCTCGCTGTGATACATATTCTGCGCGGTCAATCCGACCCCGACCAGCGCGGCATCGGCCTGCAGGTAGCTTCGGGGTGTGCGGGCGATGGCTGTACGGGCCGGCCGCATATCACCGCGTTCATTGCTTTTCTTCGCAACAGCGTCCGGAATCGGCGCACGTTCCCGATCGCGGGCGCCTGCCCGCTCCGCCGCCGTGACGGGCGTTGTCTGCATGGTTGTCTGGGGGAGTGAAACGACGCGCATTAATAAATTCCGGTTGTCCCTGTGCCTCTATTAATTAGGAAGTAACGGGGTTTTGTCAATAATTATTTGTAATCGTAAATATAAATACGGAAATTCTGCGCCAAAGATTAATTTTTTAACAACAATTAATATTAATATTTTAATATTTATAACAAATAATTGACTTCCCATTCTGATTAGACTTGGCGTTTTTCCCCGTTAACAGTTTCGAAAGAGATGGGAGGATATGTTCTCGGTGTAATTCGGGCAGGAAGCCCGGTGTAAATTACCTTCATGTAGGAGGTTTAGTCGGTGCAAAGTATTTCAACATCCCCTGCAGACAGGCAAGAACTCGTCCGCCTGCGCGCTGCTTTGGCGGCGACCGGGGACGTCGCATACGAATGGGATCTGCTCGCCGATACCTTTACCCGGTACAACGGTGCTGCCGACGCGCTGGGCCTCAAAGACAGCGACCTGCCCCGTAGCGGCAAGGATATGGACAGCCTTATCTCCCACGAGGATTTGGCCGTCCGCGCCAACAGCCTGGCACAGCTTCAGGCGGGTGACCTGAGATTCCAGTCCGAATACCGTTTAAATCTGCCGCGGTTCGGCGAAAGCTGGGTTCACGACCGGGCAAGTGCCGAGGTCGGCGACGATGGCGTACCCTTGAAGCTGACCGGGATTATCCGCTTCATGGACCCCGATTATTCCCGTGCTAGCCGCCGGGAATCGATGGCCAATTTCGATCAGCTGACCGGCCATTTCAATCGCGCGCGCCTCCGTGAAGCGCTCGATCATTCGCTCAGCTTTTCAGAGCGGTACCGGGTATCGGGCGCCTATCTGGTGATCGGCGTTGACAAGCTGACAATGGTGAACCAGGCGCTGGGGCACGAAGCCGCGGATAGCGTGCTGTTGTCGATCGGCGACCGGCTGGACCGCTGCCTGCGCGCCAGCGACGTGATCGGCCGGGTCGGCGGCGACAAGTTCGGCGCCATTCTAAGCAACGTTCCCGAATCGGAACTCGATGCCGCGACCGATAAAATTCTCGAAACCATTCGCAGCACGCCGATCGAAACGCCCGAAGGCCCGGTATATGTCACGGTATCCATTGGCGCCGTTACCTTCCCGAATGCCTTGAACAAAGCGCAGGACGTCATGATGCGCGCCGATGTCGCGCTGCAAAAGGCCAAGCGCCTGGGACGCGATTGCGCCGCGACCTACACGTTCTCGGAAGAGCAGCAGGAACATCACAAAGCCTGCCTGGTGATCGCAGACCAGGTTCAACGCGCGTTGCGCGAACGGCGGCTGCGCTTCGCCTATCAACCCATCGTGGATGCCCGGTCACGGGAACCGAAGCTGCACGAATGCCTGCTCCGCATCGTCGAGCCGGACGGCAGCATCGTGGTCGCCGGTCAGTTCATGCCGGTGGTCGAAGATATAGGAATGATCCGCAACGTAGACCGGTCGGTTCTGGAACGCGCCGTCGAGGAACTGTCGATGTATCCCGACGCCAAAATGGCGGTAAACGTTTCCGGATTGACGACAACCGATCGGTCCTTGATGCGAAGCGCCACCGCGATGCTGCGCGGCCGACCCGATCTGGCCGAACGGATGGTGATCGAAATTACCGAAACTGCTGGCCTTGAAGACCTGGAAGAATGCTGCCGGTTCGTATCGACCCTGCGCGATATGGGCTGCGAGGTTGCGCTGGACGATTTCGGGGCGGGATACACCTCGTTCCGCCACCTGAAACAACTCGCGGTAAACCCACCTGAAACAACTCGCGGTAAACAAAGTCAAGATCGACGGTTCGTTCGTCAGAAAGATCGGCGAAAACTCGGACAATCTCGTATTTATCCGCACGTTGATCGATCTGGCGCGGACATTCGATCTCGAAACCGTCGCCGAATGCGTCGAGACGGAGGTTGAAGCAGAACTGCTTCTGAACGAGGGCGTTCACTACCTTCAGGGATACGCTTTCGGCAAACCGGATCTTGAAGCACCCTGGAAACAGGCATCCCACGTATCGGCGACCGAATCTCTGGGGTTTGGACAGAGCCTTTCCCAAGATTCCGGCGAAACGGAAACTCCGGATCTGCTGCCTTTCCCCGCCACGGACTGACCGGACGACTTCGTTTTGAGTTCCGTCCGGGAAAAACGGACTGCCGTTCTCAGCTTTTGTTGTTTTTGGACAGCGTATCCAACTGTTTCTGCATTGCTTCGAGCTGAGCCTTCATCGTATCGAGCACCTCGGCGGATTCGGGTTCGTCTCCGTTGTCCGCAGACACTTCTTCGGCTGCGTCGTCCTGCTGGTTGAAAGGCGTCATCATGTTCATGGCCTGCTCGAACATCGCCATGTTCTTGCGGCCAACTTCCTCAAATGACGAGAACGGGTACATGCCGCCAAGGGCATTTTCCATGTAGCTTCGCATCTGTTCCTGATTGCGGGCGAAGGACTGCATCGTCATGTCGAGGTATTGAGGCACCACGCCCTGCAGATTATCTCCGTAGAAACTGATGAGCTGTCTCAAAAACCCGGTAGGCAGCAGATTGTTTCCCTTGGCTTCCTGCTCGACGATGATCTGCGTCAACACAGCGCGGGTGATGTCTTCGCTGGTCTTGGCATCGTGCACGGTGAATTCCACGCCCTCCTGCACCATCTTCGCGAGGTCGTCCAGCGTCACGTAGCTGCTCGTCGCCGTATTGTAGAGGCGGCGGTTGGCATATTTTTTTATCGTGATCGACTCGGGGGCGCCCTCGGCGGTTTTACCTGTCTTACGGGCCATGACGCTGACCTCCTGAGACTTTTTCGCTAAAACTAATACAGGCAGTCTCGCATTTTTGTTGCAATGCATCAATAACTTGATGCGGTGCCGAAATCGCGTGAATCTGGCGGTCCGGACCGGCGTCGCTTATAGTCGGGCATGTCTGACGCTCCGGATCCCAGCGAACTTGCCCGTCGGTACCTCGATCTATGGCAGCAACACCTCGTTCAATCGGCGAACGACCCGGAACTCGCCGCCGGTCTTCAGAAAATGGCGGAGATGATGCCCGGGCATTTTAGGTATTGCCTGGCCAGATGCTTCAGACGGGACCGATGACGGGAATGCGAAACGGGCCGCGCCCGCTGCCGTTGCACCTGGCGGCAGCCGCGACGATATCGACGAGCTCCGCCGCCGCCTGGCCGATGCTGAGAAACGGCTGGACTCCCTGGAGCGACGATCTCGCGGAAGCGGGCAACGCGCTGCAAAGGGATCTGGCAAGCGTAAATCCTGAGGCCTTCTCGGCGGTTCTGATCGACGAACTCACCGCACGCAACGACAAATTTCTGACCGGTATCGAGATGTACCGGTCTCACCCTTACAAGCGCACCCTCACCCCTCCGCCGCCCTTATGGGAGAGCGGCCCGGTCCAGCTGCAGGATTTCGGGGCGACCCATCCTGATGGAGAAAACGGCAAACCGGTGCTGGTCATCCCGTCGCTGGTGAACCGCGGCTACATCATGGACCTGACCGTCAACCGCAGTTTCCTGCGGTTTCTGGCGTCCAAAGGATTGCGGCCGCTGTTCGTCGACTGGGGCACGCCAGGCAAGGCGGAACTGGCCCAGACGCTCGATGACTGCGTCAGCCGGACACTGCGCGATGCCCTGGCTGTTGCCGTCGAAACAAATTCAGGCGGCCCGGTACCGCTGATCGGATATTGCATGGGCGGCACCCTGGCGACCGCCTTGGCCGTCCTCGAACCCGAAGACTGCGAAGCTCTCGTACTACTCGCCTCACCCTGGGATTTTCATGCCGGCACCAACGGACCGCCGGCCGCCGTCACCATGGGGAGGACCGTTCTGGAGCGGATAATTTCGGCATCGGGATGCCTGCCGGTCGATGCGCTCCAATCCATGTTCTTTTCGCTTGATCCCATGCTGGGGTGGAACAAGTTTCGAGCGTTTGCCGACCTCAATTCCGGGAGCGCCAAGGCTGAGCTTTTCGTCGCGCTGGAAGACTGGCTGAACGACGGCGTGCCGCTTGCAGCCGACATCGCCCGCTCCTGCCTGTTCGACTGGTACGGGAAGAACAGCCCGGCCAACGGAGCCTGGCGGGTGGCCGGCACCCTGATCGATCCTGCGCGGCTCGACCTTCCGACCCTGGGCGTCGTGCCGACCAGCGATCGTATCGTGCCGCCGGCCTCCGCCGCCGCACTTGTCGACCGCATTGCAAACGCCCAAACCTTGACCCCGGCAGCCGGGCATATTGGAATGATGGTCGGCGGCCAGGCACGCGCGCGGCTTTGGAAACCCCTCACCGCCTGGTTAAGCGCAGTATAATTGCAATGCGGCAAGCGCATACATCCAATAATTCAATTAGATAGATATATGTATTGTGCAATGCAGCATAATTCGTTGAAAGCGGATCGAATTAGGTCTATATCACTGCCATAGTATTCCAGACCCGTCCGGCGCGATAAAGCAGGTCGGGAAACAAAGAAAGGGAGTCCCGATGACAAATGTCGTAATTGCCAGTGCAGCGCGTACCCCTGTCGGTTCGTTCAACGGATCGCTCAGCATCCTGTCGGCGTCCGATCTGGGCAAGGTTGCGATTGAAGCCGCGCTGGAACGTGCCGGCGTAGCGCCCGAAGACGTATCGGAAGTAATTATGGGACAGATTCTCACGGCAGCGCAGGGGCAGAATCCGGCTCGTCAGGCTTCGATTGGCGCCGGCCTTCCCGTCGAAGTCCCGGCCTATGGCGTCAACCAGCTTTGCGGATCCGGCCTGAAATCCGTCGCGATGGGTCTGCAGGCGATCCAGAACGGCGATTCGGAAATCGTTGTGGCGGGCGGACAGGAATCCATGAGCATGGCTCCGCATGCCTCCAACCTGCGCGGCGGCACCAAGATGGGCAATACCGAATTCGTCGATACCATGATCAAGGACGGGTTGTGGGACGCCTTCAACGGCTATCACATGGGCAACACTGCCGAAAACGTCGCCGAGAAATGGCAGATCACCCGCGAGCAGCAGGATGAGTTCGCCGCCGCGTCGCAGAACAAGGCGGAAGCGGCGATAAAAGCCGGCAAGTTCAAGGACGAAATCGCACCGGTTACCTATAAAACCCGCAAAGGCGAAGTGACGGTCGAAGAAGACGAATATCCGAAACCCGGCGTCACCGCGGAATCCCTCAGCGGCCTGCGGCCCGCCTTCGACAAGGAAGGCACCGTCACGGCCGGCAACGCATCCGGCATCAACGACGGCGCGGCAGCGCTGGTGCTGATGTCGGAAGACGAAGCCAGATCCCGCGGCGTCGAGCCGATGGCGCGCATCGTTTCCTGGGCGCAGGTGGGCGTCGACCCGGCTATCATGGGGTCCGGCCCCATCCCGGCGAGCCGCAAGGCCCTGGAAAAAGCCGGATGGGCGGCCGACGATCTTGATCTTATCGAAGCCAACGAAGCATTCGCAGCGCAGGCCTGTGCAGTAAACAAGGACCTTGGCTGGGATACCGACAAAGTGAACGTCAATGGCGGCGCTATTGCCATCGGTCATCCGATAGGTGCGTCCGGTGCCCGGGTACTGACAACGCTGCTCTACGAAATGCAGAAACGCGACGCCAAAAAAGGCCTCGCCACGCTGTGCATCGGCGGCGGCATGGGTATCGCGATGTGCGTGGAACGCGACTAAAGCACTGAACTGCCGGATCGCCAGGAACGGCGGTCCCTGAATTGAAATGTCACTCGAACGCGGATGATCAGGACGACTTCCGCGAACGGGAAAGCTTGGGAGTGTTTTAAATGTCGAGAGTCGCAGTCGTAACCGGCGGCACCCGCGGAATCGGCGGGATGGTGTCGGAACAGTTGAAGGAAAAGGGCTATACGGTCGCGGCCGTATACGGCGGAAACGACGAAGCTGCCGAAAAGTTCAAGAACAAGACCGGTATCTCCGTTTACAAGATCGACGTGTCAGATTTCGATGCGTGCAAGGCCGGGATCGCCCAGATCGAACAGGATCTGGGGCCGGTGGAAATTCTGGTCAACAATGCCGGCATTACCCGCGACGGTACGATGCACCGGATGGACCACGACAGCTGGCAGGCGGTGATCGATACCAACCTGGGGTCCTGCTTCAACACGTGCCGCTCGGTGATCGAAGGCATGCGCGAACGCAAGTTCGGTCGCATCGTCAACATCGGCTCCATCAACGGCCAGGCCGGCCAGTACGGCCAGGTCAACTACGCGGCCGCCAAATCCGGCATTCACGGTTTCACCAAAGCCCTTGCACAGGAAGGCGCGGCACAGGGCATCACCGTCAATGCGATTGCACCCGGCTATGTCGACACCGACATGGTGCGCGCCGTGCCGGCGGACATTCTGGAGAAAATCATACAGCGGATTCCGATGGGCCGGTTGGGCCGGGGCGAGGACATCGCCCGTGGCGTACTGTTCCTGGTGGCCGACGATGCCGACTTCGTCACCGGTTCGACGCTGTCGATAAACGGCGGCCAGCATATGTACTAAGCTGATTCCGAGACCAGCGCGTTTTCGCACGAGCGTAAAAACCCTAAAGTCGTCGCATGACGGACGCGGCGAACACATTGGAAACCAGGCGCCAGGCCACCTTGATCGGGGCCGGCGCCGTTTTTCTATGGGGTTCGCTGGCGATTCTGACCAGGCTGACCGGCGACGTGCCGCCCTTCCAGATGGTCGCCATTGCATTCGCGGTAGGGTTTTTTATCGCCTTGATAAAGTGGATCCTGTGCGGCGAATCCGTACCGCGTCATTTTCGGCAACCGCTCCGCGCCTGGGCACTCGGCATAGTCGGGCTGTTCGGCTACCATTTTCTGATTTTCACCGCCCTGAAAACTGCGCCCCCGGTGGAGGCCAATCTGGTCAACTACTTGTGGCCCCTGTTGATCGTCATCTTCTCGGCGCTTCTTCCCGGCGAAACACTGCGCACCCGACATATCGCCGGCGCTCTGGTGGGCTTTGCCGGGGTATACCTCCTGGTGACCGGCGGCGCGTCTATCCGCCCGGACACAGCGCACCTGCCCGGTTACGCAGCGGCATTCCTGGCGGCCCTTTTATGGTCCTCTTACAGCGTCGCCAGCAGCCGGCTGGAAAACGTGCCAACCGATGCCATCGGCGCATTTTGCCTGGTCGCGGGCGTGCTGTCGGTTGTGGCGCATCTCGTTTTCGAAACCACCGTTCACCCGTCGTCAGGCGAATGGTTGGCGCTGATCGCGCTCGGTCTGGGACCGGCGGGAGGCGCGTTCTTCTTATGGGACTGGGGCCTGAAACGGGGCAGCGTACGCGCGCTGGGCGGGATTGCCTATTGCGCGCCGTTGCTGTCGACCGGGCTGCTGCTGGCCTTCGGAGCGGGAACGTTAACGCCTGCCATTGCGATCGCCGCAATCGCAATCGTCGCCGGTGCGGCGCTGGCCGCCGGAGATATGTTCGGGCGGTAGCGTTGGGAGTACCAAGGTTTCGCCGGCACACCGTTTTGCTATTCTGGGCATCCAAATTCAGCGGGATCGGGGAGAAAGAATGATGGATACGATCGGCGAAAGCCTGTCCGCTGCGGCGACGGCCTGGCTTGCCAAATTCGAAAACGCACTGAGCGGTTCGGACAGTAATACTCTGAACGCCTTGTTTCTGCCCGACAGTCACTGGCGCGACCTGCTTGCTATGACGTGGGATGTAACGACGGTAAGCGGTCCAGGAAACATCGCCGCCGCCCTGGCGGGCAGCACCGGGCGGGTTAGCGCCGCAAACTTCCGCGTCGATGAAACCGATGCGCCCGTCCGCATGGTGATGCGGGGCGGCAAGAAAGATGTGCTCGAAGCGATTTTCCGTTTCTCGGCGGAGGCGGGGCCCGGCCAGGGCGTGTTGCGGCTGCTGCCCGACGCAACGGATGGCGGGAAACTGAAAGCCTGGACGGTTCTGACCGCATTGACCGAGATAAAGGGGCACGAGGAAACCGTCGGGACGGCGAGGCCGACCGGGGAGGTTTACTCCCGCGACTTTGCTGGACCCAACTGGCTCGACCGACGGAAAATCGCGGCCGCCTACGAAGACCGCGATCCCGAGGTGCTGATCGTCGGTGGCGGACAGGCCGGTCTGGGCGCAGCGGCTCGCCTGACCCAACTGGGCGTCGACACGCTGATCGTCGACCGCGAAGCCCGTGTCGGCGACAATTGGCGCAAGCGTTATCATGCTCTGGTGCTGCACAATCAGGTCCATGTTAACCACCTGCCCTACCTGCCGTTTCCGCCGAACTGGCCGACCTACATTCCGAAGGACAAGCTGGCCAACTGGTTCGAAGCCTATGCCGACATCATGGAGCTCAATTTCTGGACCGAAGCGGAGTTCACCGGCGGGGCATACGACGAAGACGAAGGGCGCTGGACCGCGGAACTGACCAAACCGGATGGCGGCAAACGAACCGTCCGGCCCCGTCATATCGTTATGGCGACGAGTGTCAGCGGGGTTCCCAAATTACCAACCATCCCGACGCTGGAAAACTTCAAGGGCGAGGTGATGCATTCCGGTACTTACACCAGCGCCGAGGGCCGCGAAGGCAGCAACGTGCTGATCATCGGCACCGGCACCAGCGGCCACGATGTTGCCCAGGATCTGTACTCCAACGGCGCGCACCCGACGCTGGTGCAACGGAGCCCGACTTCCGTCATCAATGTGGAACCCAGCGCGCAGCTGCCCTACACGCTGTACGACGAAGATATCACACTGGAAACCAAGGACCTCATCGCCGCCTCGATGCCTCTGCAGCCCCTGAAGGAAGCGCACCGGCTGATGGCAATAGAATCCACCCGGCTCGATGCCGATTTGCTGGAAGCGCTTGAGAAAAAGGGCTTCAAGATCGACCATGACGACGTCTACGGCTGGCAGTTCAAGTTCATGAACCGGGGCGGCGGGTACTATTTCAATGTCGGATGTTCGGACCTGATCGTCGATGGCAAGGTCGGGCTGATCCAGTATGACGACATCGAAACCTTCGTCGCCGACGGTGCGCAACTACACGACGGCACGGTGATCCCCGCGGATACAGTGATCCTGGCCACCGGCTACAGGACCCAGGAGGAAATGATCGAGAAGCTGCTGGGCAAGGATGTCGCCGACAGGATCGGGCCCATCTGGGGATGGAACGAGGACGCGCAGGAACTCAACAACATGTGGATGCGCACCGGACAGCCCGGCCTGTGGTTCATCGCCGGCAGTTTTGCCCAATGCCGCATCTATTCGAAATATCTGGGCCTGCAGATCAAGGCTTGCCTTGAAGGCCTGATGCCGGCGGGACGGCCCTAACGCCTTACTTGAACTCGCGCGCGTCCATCAGCACCGTGTCGGTCATCGACGGGCGCTGGTTGAAGTCGTCGAACCAAGCCGCCAATGCGGGGCAATCGCCGCGCCAGTCGTCGTCGGGGAATGTCTGATCCGCGAATGCCAGAGCCACTGCCACGGAAATCGTCCCGACATCGATATCGCCGTCGAAATCGGCTACGTCTTTTTCCAGCCCCGCGATCCCGTTGAATACGATCGCCTTGTTATGCGCGACAATACCGCCGGACTGGCGTTCAGGCTTCTTCAGGCTTTCCACGAAACACACCACCATCGACGCAATCATCCCGTCGGCCAGCGCCTGACGGGTCAGCACGGTCCAGCGCGCGGCGCCGTTGCGCGGCAACATGTCGGGACCGTCGCATTCAACATCGAGATACTCCATGATGACCGGCGAATCGTAGATCGAAGCACCTTCATCCGTGATCAGGCAGGGAATCTGCCCCAGCGGGTTGGGCGTCGCGGCCCGGTCGTCCTTGCTGAGCGGATTGGATTTTTCCTTCTCGATAATATTTTCGATGCCCTTTTCCTTCATCAGGACGACGACTTTGCGGACAAACGGAGACGTGGGAGACCAGCGAAGTTTCATGGGGAGGACTCTTAGAAGTTGTCTTTGCGGGTTCGGATTTCGGCAAAAACGTCGACCGGCGGCCTACCTTCCATGCCGATAACGGCCGCCAGCGCCGGGTCGTCGGCCCGCAGGAACGGGTTGGTCCGGCGTTCGACGCCCATCAGCGACGGCACTGTCGATACGCCGGCTTCACGGCGGGCCTCGATCTGTTTGGCATAGGCCTGCAGATCGGCATTGTCGGGATCGACATGCAGCGCGAACTTCGCATTCCCCATTGTGTATTCATGCGCGCAGTAAACCCAGGTGTCGTCCGGCACTTCCCTGAATTTGGAAATCGAATCGTACATCTGTTCGAACGTGCCCTCGAACACGCGACCGCAACCCAGCGCGAAAAGCGTGTCGCCGCAGAACAGGGCCTGGCTTTCCGCGAACCAGTAGGCAATGTGCCCCGCCGTGTGACCCGGCACGTCCCAGACTTTGGCCTCGGCTTCGTAGAGCATGAAGGTGTCGCCATCGGCGACCTCGACGTCGATCATGGGAATCCGGTCGCGGTCCGCTTTCGGGCCCACCACGGTGCACCCTGTGGCCTCCTTGATTTCCGGTACGCCACCGACGTGGTCGTTGTGATGATGCGTGGCGAGAACATGCGTCAGGTTCCAGCCGAACATATCCAGGGTTTCGAGAACCGGCGCCGCGTCTGACGGGTCGACGACAGCGGCATTGCCCGAGGAACTTTCGCGCAGCAGATAGACGTAATTGTCGGAGCGGGTCGGGATCTGGTGGATTTCGAGCGTGGACATATGTCCGGACCTCCCGGGAGATGATTGAATTTCGGGCCAAAACCTATCAAACCGTACGCATACCGCCAACCGCGCCGCCCGGAAATTCTTCCCCTTCTCGGGAACCCGGTGCATAGTCCGCGCATGTACAACGATGTGGTCGATCTGCGGGATTTCTATAACACGCCGCTGGGGCATACCGCACAGCGGATTATACGTCGGTATATCCGGACGGCATGGCCAAACACGCGCGGGATGAATGTCGCGGGCATCGGCTATCCGATCCCCTATCTGCGGCCATTCCTGGACGAAGCCGAGCGGGTCGTCGCCCTGATGCCGGCACAACAGGGGGTCATGCGCTGGCCGGCAGAGAACCAGAACATCGTCAGTCTCGCGCCGGAAGACGACCTCCCTCTGCCCGACGTTTCGATGGACCGCATTTTGATGGTGCACGCGCTCGAATGTTCGGAGCAACTCCGCAAGCTGCTGCGCGAAGTCTGGCGGATCGTGACGGAAGGCGGACGCGTGATGATCGTGGTTCCGAACCGCCGCGGTATCTGGGCGCGGATGGATCACACGCCGTTCGGGCACGGACACCCATACACGCCGGGTCAGGTATCGCGCCTGTTGCGGGACAATCTGTTTCAGCCCGAAACTTCCGTCGCGGGACTGTTCGTGCCGCCGACCCGATCGCGGATGGCGCTGGCATCCGCCCGGCCGATTGAACGGGTTGGTTTTCGCTGGTTTCAGACAGTAGGCGGCGTGCTGTTTATCGAAGCGCGGAAACAGATTTACGCGGGATCGACCGCTGTCTCCGCGGTTGCCGAACCCTCACGCAAGCGCGGATACGTCCGGGTTGTCGGCAGCACCGAACGCGGCACGATACGCAGCGGGGACTGACGCCGGCTTCCTATTCCCGGGTAAGGACGAAAATCGCTTCCTCGCCGCGGATATTGGCGGCGGCGCCGGCGGATTTGAGTTTCCGCGATGCGCCGGAACGCGATAGCGACAACGCCCGTTGCACCGTCAGGCCCAGATCGTCGCACAGCGTCGAAAAATCGCGGATCGTGCACAGATGGATATTGGGGGTGTCGTACCACGATGCGCCTTCGTCGCCGACAACGGGCATCCGGCCGTCAAACATCATTTCGAGCCGCACCCGCCAATGGCCAAAATTGGTGAATGAGACAATCGCATGACGCCCGATCCGCACCAGATGCGAAACGACTTCGCGCGGATTCCGGGTCGCCTGCAGCGTCCGGGTCAGCACGACATAATCGAAGGCATCGTCGGGGTAATGCTCCAGGTCGGTATCGGCATCGCCCTGAATGACCGACAGACCATTTGCCACGCAGGCATTCACCCCGGCCTGGCTCAATTCGATCCCTCGTCCGTCGACACCCTTGTTGCGGCCGAGATAATCAAGCAGCGCCCCGTTGCCGCAGCCGATATCGAGCACCCGGCTGCCGTCATCGACCATATTGGCGATGATTTCGAGATCGCGTCGCGCCAGGACCGGGGCGGCGGCGGTTTGGGGATCGATCCCGATGCCGCCGGCGTTCATTTCGACGCCAGGCCGCGATGTTCGGCCGCCCCCTCAAGAAAACCGGAGACAGTTGCGTGGAATTCGGGCTCGTCCAGCAGAAATGCGTCGTGCCCTTTGTCGGTGTCTATTTCGACGAAACTCACATTGGCCGCAACCGCGTTCAGTGCGCGTACGATCTCACGGCTTTCCTCGGTAGGAAACAGCCAGTCGCTTGTGAAGGAAATGATGCAGAACCGGACCGCGGTCCCCTCGAACGCCCCGGCAAGCACGCCGTCGTGTTCCGCCGCCAGGTCGAAATAATCCATTGCGCGGGTGATATAGAGATACGAGTTCGCGTCGAATCGCTCGACGAAGGTGCTCCCCTGGTGCCGCAAATAGCTCTCGACCTGGAAATCCGCGTCGAAACCGAAGCTGACTGCATCGCGCTCCTGAAGACGGCGTCCGAATTTCCGGTGCAGCGCCGTTTCCGACAGATAGGTGATATGCGCGGCCATGCGGGCCACCGACAAGCCGCCTTTGGGATTTACGCCTTCGCGCAGATAGTTGCCCTTGCGCCAGTCCGGATCGGCCATGATGGCCTGCCGGCCGACTTCATGAAAGGCGATATTCTGCGCGGAGTGACGGGCTGCGCCGGCGATCGGCACGGCGGAAAACACACGGTCCGGATATCTCGACGCCCATTCGAGGACCTGCATCGCACCCATCGATCCGCCGATGACGCAAAACAGCTGATCTATTCCGAGATGATCCAGCAGCAGTGCCTGGGCCCGGACCATGTCGCCGATCGTGATAACGGGAAAATCCAGCCCCCATGGCTCGCCCGTTTCGGGATTGACATCGCGCGGGCCGGTCGACCCCAGGCAGCCGCCAAGCACGTTGACGCAGATAACGAAATACCTCTCGGTATCCAGCGGTTTGCCGGGACCGACCATAAGTTCCCACCAGCCGGGCTTGCCGGTCACGGGATTGTTTTCCAGAACGTACTGGTCTCCCGTCAATGCGTGGCAAACGAGGACAGCGTTGGATTTGTCGGCGCTCAGTTCGCCACAGGTGGTATAGGCAGCCGTGAACGGGCCGATGGTTTCCCCGGAATCGAGGCGCATGGGTTCGTCCCGCGCGAGCTCTGCCTGAAGCCCGGGCAATCCAGCGTTGGCGTCCCCGGATGCCGGGGAAATGTCGCGGGTCGCGGTCATGGTTGCAAACCGATCTGCCGATCCGGAAAAAGGGCCTGAATAGCTAGGATCGCCCCCCTGCTATGTCAATGTTTTCTTTGCATTTGCGGGTTCCGACGACTACATATTGCGCCCTTCGGGGCGGAAAACCATCGCGGCGACGGGACACGGTAATCCACCCTATCCTGAATTTGAAAACGGCCGGATTATGTCTGAAGGCAAACCGAACCTTGCCGCCCTGCGCGAAGAACTCGACAGCATCGACAATGCGCTGCACGACCTGTTGATGCGCCGCGCCGCGATTGCTGCCGGCGTACGCGCGTCCAAGGGCGGCGCGCCGGTCTGGCGCCCTTCGCGTGAAGCACAGATACTGCGGCGCCTGATGGCGCGGCATTCGGGCCCCTTCCCGAGAGCGACGATCGTTCAGGTTTGGCGTGAAATCATTTCCGCCATGGTACGACTACAGGGAGAGTTTTCCGTTGCGGTCTACGCGCCCGAAGGCGACCGGTTGTGCCGCGACATGGCGCGGGATCATTTCGGCGCGGAAACGCCGTTATCCCTCCATTCGTCTGCGCGTGCGGTGCTGACCGCCGTGCAGGAAGGAACCGCGACCGCCGGCGTGCTGCCGATCCCGGAAGACAGCGAGGAAGCGCCCTGGTGGCCGATCCTGGCCGGCATGGCAAGCGGCGGAGACGTGTCCGTGTGCGCCCGCCTGCCCTTTGCGCCCACGGCGCCGGGCAATGGCGATTCCGCACTCTGCGTGGCCGCCATCGCACCCGACGAAAGCGGAGACGACAAAAGCTTTTTCGTAGTTCGCACTTTTCCGGAGGTCAGTCGCGCGCGCCTGAACGAGGCGATCGCCGCAGCCGGCATCAAACCGGTTCGCCTTATCGGCCGGGGCCAACCGAGAGAAGGCACATCGGTGTTTCTGGCCGAACTGGAAGGATTTGCCGGACCCGACGACGCCCGAATCGCGCGATTGACCGACCCCGAGAACGGCATCGCGGAAAGCGCCGTCTTCCTGGGCGTGTACGCGACGCCTTTCAGCAGTACCGAAATTGCGGACCGGGGAGAAGTCTGATGGCGCTGATCCCCCGCCCTGGCATTATGGAAATGGCGCCCTACGTTCCCGGCGCGTCGAAAGTCGACGGCGTCGACCGCATCATCAAACTTTCGTCAAACGAAGGGGCGCTCGGCCCCAGTCCGAAGGCAACCGCCGCGTACGAAGAGCTCGGCAGCAAACTGCACCGCTATCCTGACGGGGGCTCGGTCGAACTGCGCGCCGCCATCGGCGCGCGGCACGGGCTGGACCCGGACCGCATCGTCTGCGGCGCCGGGTCGGACGAGGTTCTGGCCCTGCTCGCGCGCGCGTATGCGGGTCCCGGCGACGAAGTCCTGTTCGGCGAACACGCTTTCGTTATGTATCCGCTCTTCGCCCTGTCCGTGGGCGCGACCCCGGTCAAGGCGCCGGAGACGAAGTTCACCGTCACGGTCGATGCCTTGCTGGACAAGGTGACGGACCGGACCCGGATCGTCTACGTCGCAAACCCGAACAATCCCACTGGCACCATGGTCACATCCGACGAGATGACCCGGCTGCGCGCCGGTCTGCGTGACGATATCCTGCTGGTGATCGACGCAGCCTATGCCGAATACGTGACCCGCAACGATTACTCTCCGGGCATCGAACTGGTCGACGCGGGCGACAACGTCGTGATGACCCGGACGTTTTCCAAGATTTACGCGATGGGCGGCGTCCGGCTGGGCTGGGCCTACTGCCCGGAAGCGATAGCCGACGTGCTGAACCGCATCCGCCCGCCGTTCAACGTCACCAGCGGCGCGCAGGCAGCGGGCATCGCCGCGGTCAACGACGTGGAATTTCTGACCCGGTCGCGCGATCACAACACGGCCTGGCTGCCCTGGCTGTCGGACCGGTTGTCCGAAATGGGCCTGGATGTGGTGCCGAGCGCCGGTAATTTCGTGCTGGTCAGGTTCGCGGAAGACGGCCCGCACACTGCGGACGCCGCAATGGCATTTCTGCAGGCGCGAGGGATCATACCCCGTGGAACCGGCAGCGCCGGCATTCCGGAAGGCATCCGCATCACCATCGGGCTTGAAGACGAAATGCGGGCCGTCGCGAACGCGATGTCCGACTTCCTGAAAACGGCATGAGCGAACATATGTTCGACCGTGTCGCCTTTATCGGCATCGGGCTGATCGGCTCATCCATCGCCCGCGTGATGCGTCGCGACGATCTCGCGGGCACGATCGTCGCCTGCGCACGAACGGACGAAACGCTGGACGCCGCCAAGAGACTGGGGATCGCGGACGAAACCACAAAAGACATCGCCGAGGCGGTACGCGACGCGGATCTGATCATGATCTGCACGCCGGTATCGACCTACGGAGCGATCGCAGAAGCCATGGCACCGGCGATGAAACCCGGCGCTATCGTTACAGATGTCGGATCGGTGAAGGCGTCCGCCGTTACCGCCGTGTTGCCGCATCTGCCCGACGGGGTCCATTTCGTCCCCGGACACCCGATCGCGGGCACGGAGAATTCGGGTCCCGAATCCGGCTTCGACACGCTGTTCGAAGGCCGCTGGTTCCTGATTACGCCGCCGCCCGGTACCGATCAGGCCGCCATCGACAAAGTGGCCGCGCTGTGGAAACAGGCGGGCAGTCAGATCGATTACCTGGAACCGGCGCATCACGACCAGGTGCTGGCGATCACGTCCCATTTACCGCATCTGATCGCCTACACCATCGTCGGCACCGCCACCGACCTGGAAGATCACATCAAGTCGGAGGTCGTCAAATACTCCGCGTCGGGATTCCGCGATTTCACACGTATCGCGGCGTCCGATCCCGTGATGTGGCGCGACATCTTCATCGCCAACCGCGATGCGGTGCTGGAAATGCTGGGCCGGCTGTCGGAAGATCTGGCAGGGCTGCAACGCGCCATCCGCGTCGGCGACGGAGAGACGCTCGAGGCGCTGTTCCGCAGAACCCGTGAAATCCGCCGCGGTGTTGTCGAGGCCGGTCAGCACATTCCGCCCTCTCCGGACGGCTCTGACGGCGAAAACTGACGCTTCCCTATTCCCAGCGTACGGGTTTAAGGCGGAACAGCGGCACAGGCCCGAGATAGAGCCGCTGCCGCTGAATACTGACGGGCAGGCGCGCCGGTCCTCCCCCGAACGACAGCGCCCGGTTGGCGACCTTTGCAGCAAACGCCGTGCGCGCATCAATCACCCCGGCGGCAATCAGCGCATCCGACGTTTTCTCCACGCCGTCGATTTCAGCTGCCATGGCGCCCTGGGGCTGGAGGTTTTCGTCCAGCGCGAAGGTTCCGTCGCCACGCAAAGAAAGAGATTCCCAGTCCAGTGCGAAGGCCCGCACCTCCAGAGCCCCGCCGGCGTCCCGCCACCGGGCCAGCGCGGCCGGCAGGGTGCCGCGAGGCTCGAACGGACCGATGGCGACAGCATCGACCGATAATCGGTTCAGCCCTGTCCCAAGCGGCGGCTTCCAGGCGTCGGGCAGGATCACTTTGCGGGCATCGATGGCGATCCCCAATCCGGTCTTGCCGTTCGCAGATTCCCTGTCCACCGATGCCCCTTCTTCGAGACGAATCGAGAGGGTATCGATCTGCGCCCGGACGCCGCCAGGCTCCACCCAATCGACACCGGCCAAGCGCACCAGAAGGAGTTGGGGGTTGCCGGACCGGATTTTCAGTTCCCCGTCGGCGCCTGACAGCATCAACGCGAATGGTTGCTTCTTGGTCGTCAGCGTATGCACCCCGGGAAACGACATCTCGATATCGGTCAACGCCCAGGGGCGCGCTGTCGCCCGCGCATTCGGCATTTCCCAGCGCCACTGGTTTCCCGGACCGGCGAGCACGGGCGTCTGAAGGAACAGATCAAGGCGAAAGGGAAACCCGGTGATCGACGGCTCGCCAAGTTCCACCGTCCAGCCCTTCGCGCGGCGATCTTCCCCCCAGCGGTCGATTCCGCCGCGGATTTCGGCCGCCGCAGAAAACCAGTAGATTGTGAAACCGGCACAGCCCGCAATCAGGACCCCAGCGGCGATCAGAGTGGTTCGCGTTGGTCGTTGAAGCATGAGCATGATATAGCCGGACAGGACAACAAAATCGATCAGGTGGATTCGCTGCCGCAAAACGGTCACAGTCCGTCCTGACACCCAACCTCCGTCGAATCGCAACCACCCCGTACAATGAACGCCGCCTCTCCTTCGCCCTCTGCCCTGAACCCGATGACGTTCGCCAGTATCGCGGCGCTGTTTATATTTTTCTGGGCCAGCGGCTTCGTGGCGGCCAAATACGGCCTGCCTTATGCCGAGCCTTTTACCCTGATGGCGGCCCGGTTCGTCGTTGGCGCAGCAATTTTGGTGCCGGCCTGCTTCGTACTTAAGGCTACCTGGCCGAAGACCCTACGCGATACCACGCACATCCTGATCGCGGGTTTCGGCGTGCAGACGGTATATCTGATCGGCGTCTATTACGGCATCTGGTTCGGCATCTCGACCGGCGTGACCGCCCTTGTTGTGGGACTGCAGCCGCTGCTGACCGGGGTACTGGCCGGCTTCGTGCTGAAGGAGAAAGTGACGCCCCGCAACTGGGTCGGACTGGTTCTCGGGTTCATCGGGCTGGGGCTGGTGGTCTGGGATCGCGTACTGGCGCCGACGGACGCGCTGTGGGGTCTGGCGATGCTGCTTATGGGCCTGGCGGGCATCACGCTCGGAACACTGTATCAGAAGAAATACTGCGGACCGTTCGACGTCCGCGCGGGCGTGGCGCTGCAGAACGTCATGTCGTGCATCGTAATGCTGGTGCTGGCCGTCATTTTCGAATCCATGATCATCGACTGGACCGGAGAGTTCGTCTTCGCGGTGCTGTGGTCGGCGATCGGGCTCTCGGTGTTCGCCATCTGCCTGTATTACTGGCTGGTCCAGCGCGGCGCGGCGGCGCGGATCACCAGCCTGATCTATCTCAGCCCGCCGACCACGGCGGTGATGGGCTGGGCGATGTTCGGCGAAATCCTGTCATGGCAGGCGATCGCCGGCATGGCAGTCGCCATGACCGGGGTCGCGCTGGCTGTGCGCAACCGATGACAGGCGCGAATTCCCTGCTGCTGAAGGCAGCGCCGTTCCTTTTTATCCTGACCTGGGCGTCCGGCTTTCCGATCACCCGCTTCGGGCTGGAATATACCGAGCCCTTCACACTGCTGTGGATCCGGTCCGCTATCGTAGTCGTCCTGGTTGGCATATACGCCCTGATCGTCCGCGTCCCGTGGCCGGACAAAAGGGAAATCGCCCATATCGCGGTCGTCGGAGTGACGCTGCAATGTCTGTATCTGGGTGCGATGTTCAGCGCGCTGGACGAAGGGATCAGCCAGGGGGTCGCGGCATTGGTGGCTGGCATGCAACCGCTGTTCACTGCCGCCGTGGTTGGCTTCACGCTCGGCGAACGCGTGACGCGGACGCAATGGGCCGGTTTTGCGCTTGGTTTCGCTGGACTGTTCATCGTTCTGTCCGAACGCCTGGGAATCGGCGCGGCAACGACGGCTGGTTTCATATTCTCCGGCCTGACCCCGATATTCATCACGGCGGCGTCCCTTTATCAGAAGAAATACTGCGCAAATTCCGATCTGCGCATCGTCATGATCGTGCAGCAGACGGCTGCGGGTATCTGCAATTTCGGCATCGCCATGGCGGTGGAAAGCGGCGACATCGCCTGGGGCGCGGAAGTGATTTTCGTGTGGGCGTGGCTCGTCGTGATCCTGACCATCGGCGCGACCAACATGCTGTACCTGATGCTGCGCCACGGCGAGGCATCGCGGGTATCCAGCCTTTTCTACCTGACGCCGCCGACGGCGGTCTTCCTCGGCTGGGTGTCATACGGCGAAACCATGGGACTGGTGGCGATGGGCGGATTCCTCGTAGCCGTCGCCGGGGTATTCCTCGTGACCCGTACGCCGAAGGAGGCGTGATGACCGCGCCCAATCGTATCGAAATCAGCGAACCCGGCGGGTTCTGGTTCTTCGGGTACGGTTCTCTGATGTGGGATCCGCCCTTTCCCGCCGCTGAAACGCAACGGGCCAGAATATACGGCTATCACCGGTCGTTCTGCATCAATTCGGAAACCTATCGTGGCACCCCCGAGAAACCCGGCCTGTCGCTGGGCCTCGACCGAGCTGGGTCCTGCACCGGCATTGCCTTCCGGATCTCGAAATCGGCACGGGCGGAAGCGATCCGGGAGATAGAAGCCAGGGAAATGGTCGACGATCCGATCTATATCTGCCGACGGGTCGCGCTTCATCTGTCGAACGGACCGGTGAGCGGATACGCGCTGGTGGTCAATCATGCCGACCGGACCTTCGCGGGACGCCTGTCCTTCGAGGAAACGGCCCGGCGGATTGCCGTCAGCCGCGGCGACCGGGGACCCAATATCGACTATCTCGCAAATACCGTTGCGCATCTCGACGACATGGGCATTCCGGAAGGGCATCTGCACGCCCTGTTGCGCCGCGCGCAGACGATACGCCGACCCCGCTGAGACGTTGGCAGAGAAGCGCGAACCGGATATGAAAGCCACAACAGACGGGCGGGAGGACGCGCGATGAAACTGATAAGCTATCGTCACCAGGGACGCGAAGCCTATGGCGTCGTTAAGGACGGCGGCATCGTCGACATGACGGCGCGGCTGGAACATCCCAACCTGAAACACGCGATCTCGGGATTGTCGATTAACGAGATGGAAAAGCTCGCCGCCGGCGCCGACCCCGATGTCGGGCTGGACGATATCGAGTACATGTTTCCGATCACGTCGCCGGAAAAGATTTTCTGCATCGGACGCAACTACCGCGCTTATCACGAGGTGCTGGAAGACGGCGGCCCGAAATGGCCCAGCATCTTTCCCCGTTTCGCATCGGGGTTCGCGCCGCACGGCGAGGCAATCATCCGGCCGGCGGTGTCCGAGCAGCTCGACTACGAGGGCGAAATCGGCGTGATCATCGGCAAGTCCGGCCGGCACATACCCGAAGAGAAAGCACTGGATTACGTTGCCGGCTACACGATTATCAACGAGGGCAGCGTCCGCGACTGGCAGACGAAGGGGACGCAGAACTGTCCCGGCAAGAATTTTCACCGGTCTGGCGCGATCGGTCCCTGGATGGTGACGCGAGACGAGATCGACGATCTGGATGCGCTGCAGATCAAAACCACCGTCGGCGGCGAGACGCGTCAGGACGGCGGCAGCGACATGATGATCTTCAAGATACCGTTCGTAATTTCACATATATCGAAATTCACCTGGCTGGAGCCCGGCGACATGATCGCCACGGGCTCGCCCGGCGGCAGCGCCATCGAGAGCAACCCTCCCAAATGGCTGAAGCCGGGCGAGGAGATCAGCATCAACATTGACCCGATCGGTACGCTGACCAACCCGGTCGAAGCGGAATAACAAACGCATTCAGGGAGTATCGCCGTGAGACTGGCAAGTTTCTGGGTATCCGGACACGAAGGGTTCGGCGCCGTAAACGACAGCGGTATCATCGAATTGACGGGTCGGTTGTCTGGCCGTCAGCAGACATTGCGCGACGTGCTGGAGGCCGGGGTCCTGGAAGAAGCCGCGCAGATCGCCGCCGACGCGGAGGTCGACTACGCCCTCGGCGAAGTGGAATGGCGTCTGCCGATCCCGGACCCGGAAAAAATATACTGCGTCGGCCAGAACTACGCGGCGCATATCACCGAAATGGGCTACGAACTGCCCGAGTACCCAAGCATCTTCGCACGATTTCCACGCACCTTCGTGCCGCATAACGGCAGCATGATCATGCCTTCGCATTCCGGGCATTTCGACTATGAGGGCGAGATGACGATCGTTATCGGCACGGAAGCGCGTCACGTGTCGGAAGCCGACGCGCTGGACTATGTCGCCGGTTATACGGTCTGCAACGACGGCAGCGTGCGCGACTGGCAGAAACGCGGTCCGCAGGTTGCGCCCGGCAAAAACTGGGAATTCTCCGGCATGCTCGGCCCCTGGATCACGACGTCGGATGAGGCCGGCGATCCCGGGAACATGGCAGTGAAAACATGGGTGAACGGCGAGTTGCGCCAGGACGGCAACACCAGCGACCTGGTTTTCTCTGCGTCCTATCTCGTCAGCTACATATCCACCTTCATCACGCTGATGCCGGGCGACATGATCACCACCGGCTCGCCGTCCGGCGTCGCCGTCGCCTTCGATCCGCCAAAATGGCTAAAACCCGGCGATCACGTGGAGATCGAAATCGACACGGTCGGCAAACTTTCCGGCGACGTGATCGAAGGATAGATTCTTATCGTCCTAGGCGGAACCGACCCGCTTCCCTTCCCGGCTGCCCATAAGAATGAGCCCGCGGGTGGCAGGGAGAGGTGAGAGCCGGTGCGATTCCGCACAAGCGGATCATGATCTGGGTCGCCCGGACCGGCGGTCCGTCAACTCTTCCCGCGGATAACGTCTTCCAGCACATCAAGCACCTTGTTCGTCGCCGCATCGATCAGAACGATGTCGTTATCGACGATGACCCGCCGGAAATTCGGACTGCGCCGCGGCAGATCGGATTCCAGATCGCGCGGCAGGCGCTTTGCAAGGCCGGGCGGCAGTTCGCCCCCACGCTTCGCCAGGCCGGGAGGTAGATCGCCGCCCCGTTTGGCAAGCCCGGGGGGCATGCCCTTCCGCTTGCCTTTGTCCTTTTGCATTCCGACATGCTTATCGCCGGAAGAGCGGGTATCGCGAGCGCGGTCACCGTAACGGGTTTCGTAGTAGCGTTTCAGGATTCGGCGCTCGACATTCGTGAACACGCGATCGATGACCTCTTCCCTGGTCAAATGGCTGGAAGCTGTTTGCACGGTTGCGACGGATGAAGCCGCGGTTGCAGCGTGGGCAAAGACCGACACGGCGAGAACGCCAGACGCGGCCAATCCCAAATATTTAACAAGTTTCATGATGCCTACTCTGTTTTTGTTTGACTGCGCTGCAGGACGAATGTGGACGTCCGCATGGAAAATTCCACTTAAATTATAATGTTATGCCATTGGACGGTGTCGAAATCCCGGGTTTCCAACATTCACGAACGTTGTTCACGAACGTCCTCAATGAGACCGAAATTGTCTCACCCGCACTTCGAAAAATCGCAGGCCGTGCAGGTGTCGCAGCCTTCCTGGCGCAGCAGGGAGGCCTGGCCGCATTTGGGGCACTGGCGCAGGCGCGGTCCGTCTTCGAGTCCGACGACCTTGCGTTCCTCGCCCGATTTCGGCGCATCGTTCTCGCCGGGCTGCGGCAGGAACCCGATATCGATCATATGGCGTTCGATCACGTCGCCGATCGCCGCCAGCAGCGACGGCACATAGCGGCCCTGCATCCAATGCCCCCCGCGCGGATCGAACACGGCCTTGAGCTCGTCGACCACGAACGAAACGTCGCCGCCGCGACGGAATACGGCCGAAATCATCCGCGTCAGCGCCACCGTCCAGGCATAGTGTTCGGTATCCTTGGAATTGACGAACACTTCAAAGGGCCGTCGCCGGCCGTCCTGCACGATATCGTTGATGGTGATGTACATTGCGTGATCGGTTTCCGGCCAGTTCAGCTTGTAGGTCTGGCCCGGCAGTTCTTCCGGGCGCGACAGCGGCTGGGTCATGTAGACGACGCCGGATTCGAATTCGTCCTCCGCCGTCGCCGGCGCCGGATCGACCAGCGGCAGTTCGGGCTGCGCCGGATCGGTACGGTCCCGCACCTGCAGAACGGAGCCGGTGACATCGTTCGGCCGATAGGTCGTGCAGCCTTTGCACCCGGTATCCCACGCCTGCTGATAGACACCCTTGAATGCCTCGAACGGCAAATCGGCGGGCACGTTTATGGTCTTTGAAATGGAGGAATCGATGTATTTCTGCGCCGCCGCCTGCATGACGACATGATCGCCCGGCGCGATGTTCTGGGCGCTGACGAAACTGTCCGGCAACGGCGCGTCCCCGTTCCGCCGCCGCCACAGACGATAGGCATAGTCGGAAACGTCCTCGTCGCGCTGCGTGCCGTCAGGCATCAGCACGGTGCGGGTGTAGGCATAGCTGAACACGGGCTCAATCCCTGACGACACGTTATCCGCAAACAGCGAGATGGTGCCCGTCGGCGCGATCGACGTCAGCAATGCATTGCGGATGCCATGCTTCCTTATGCCGTCGCGGATATCCCGTGGCAGCGACGCGACGGTTTCGCCCGCCAGGTATTTGTCGGCATCGAATAGCGGGAACGCGCCCTTTTCGGCGGCCAGGTCGATCGACGCGCGATAGGCATGATTTCGGATGGCCATCATCCAGCGTTCCGTCAGCTCGACCGCCTGGGCGGAGCCGTAACGCGCGCCGCACAGAATCAGTGCATCGGCGAGTCCGGTAACGCCGAGCCCGATACGCCGCTTGGACTTTGCCTCAGCCGCCTGCGCGTCGAGCGGGAAGCGCGATGCCTCGGTCACGTTGTCCATCATACGCACCGCCACCGGCACCAGATCCGCCAGCGCGTCTTCGTCCAGTCGGGCGGTGAGCTCGAACGGATCGACGACCAGCCGCGCCAGATTGATCGACCCCAGCAGGCATGCTCCGTAAGGCGGCAACGGCTGCTCGCCGCAGGGATTGGTCGCGGAAATGGTTTCGCAATAGCCGAGATTGTTGGCCCGGTTGATGCGGTCGATAAAGATCACCCCCGGTTCGGCGTATTCGTAGGTCGCCTCCATGATGCGGTCCCATAGTTCCCGGGCGGAGACGGTTTTGTAGGTCATGCCGTCGAAGGCGAGATCCCAGTCCCGGTCCTCACGCACCGCATCCATGAAAGCATCCGTGATCAGGACCGACAGGTTGAACATGCGAAGGCGCCCGGCTTCCTGCTTGGCGGCGATGAAGGCTTCGACATCGGGATGATCGCAGCGCAGCGTCGCCATCATCGCGCCGCGCCGATGGCCGGCCGACATGATGGTGCGGCACATGGAGTCCCAGACATCCATGAACGAGAGCGGACCGGACGCATCCGCGCCGACGCCCCGCACGCGCGCTCCCTTCGGCCGCAGGGTCGAAAAATCGTAGCCGATGCCGCCGCCCTGCTGCATGGTCAGCGCAGCTTCGCGCAGATGTTCGAAAATGCCGCTCATATCGTCGGGGATGGTGCCCATGACAAAGCAGTTGAACAGCGTCACGTCGCGGTCAGTGCCTGCGCCGGCGACGATACGCCCGGCCGGCAGAAACCGGAAATCCGACATCGCAGCCTCGAACTTTTCTGCCCATTCGTCGCGCACCGACGGATGTTCCGGATCGGCCAGCGCGTTCGCGATGCGCGCCCAGGTATCCTCGATGGTTTTGTCCACGGCGTCGCCGGCCGCCGTTTTCAGACGGTATTTCATGTCCCATATCTGGTGTGAAATGGCGGAAATCGCGGTCATTTATCGCTCTCTTCTGCGGGGTCGCAGACCATAATCCAGCCGGTCGGCAGGGTCAATGTTCATGTTTTGTTTTCCTGATAAACCGGATGGTATCTGCGGCAATGCATGGTTAAAAGGTGGGTATGACGGCGTCGAAGAGCAATATCCGGATGGAAACCGCGCCGGACGGCGCACGTCTGCGAATCGGCCACTGGCAAACCGGTGTGCGACCTGTCGGAACGGTCATCCTCGTCCATGGCCGGACCGAATTCCTAGAAAAATATGCCGAAGTAACAGCAGAACTAAATCACCGCGGACTGGACGCCTGGGCAATGGACTGGCGCGGACAGGGGTTATCGGACCGGTTCCTGAATCATAGCCAAAAGGGTCATATCGATCGCTTCGATACCTATATCGACGACCTCGTTTGGTTTGCAAACGATATCATCGATCCGCGCGCGGGACCGGTCGTCGTTCTTGCCCATTCGATGGGCGGCCACATCGCTGTCCGGGCAATACTGGAAGGTGCGTTAAAACCGAAAGGGCTGATCGCCACCGCGCCGATGATCGCTCTCCCCATGACCCGTCTGGGCGCCCTCGGCGCCGGGCTGTTGAGCAGGGTAGTTTCTGGTGCGGGATTCGGGGAACGATACGGTCCGGGCATGGCGGATTACGACTCCGCCCGGGTCAGATTCGAAGATAACCCCCTGACCGGAGACCGGGACCGATTCGACCGGATCCACGTCCTGCTCGCGGACAATCCAGACTTCGCGCTTGGCGGTGTCACATGGGGATGGCTGAATGCGGCGTTCCGCAGCATGGCGGAAATACGACGGCTGTCGCGAGGCGTATCCGGTATGTGTCCGGCCCGGATATGTACGCCCATGGACGACCGCGTGGTTTCGGTCGACGCACAGACCCGCCTGTGCAACACGGTCGGCGGCTGGGAACAGATCCGGTTTGAAGACGCCCGCCACGAACTGCTGATGGAAATTGACGATATCAGGAACCGGTTCTGGTCCGCGTTCGACGGTTTTTTGAGAACGCTCTAATCCGTCCCGGCTTCGTCAAGAAGCGCCCGGTTACCGCGGTGAATCCGCTCGGACAAAAGCCGGTCGAAATCCGCCGCATCGAGTCCAGGGGGGATGGGTTCCTGGAATTGCGCGACTATGCAGCCAGGTTTCTTGCGAAAGCTGCGCCGTCCCCAGAAACAGCCCGAATTCAGCGACACGGGCACCACCGTCACGTTGCTGTGACGGTACAGGGCCGTGATACCGGACTTTAACGGCACGATTTCATCGGGCGCCGACCGGGTACCGCCGGGGAATATCACCACCTTGCGCCCGTCCGCCAGACGGCCGGCGACGTCGCGGATCATCCGGCGCGCTTCGCCGGTGCCGCCGGACCTGTCGATCGCGATCATGTTCAGCCGGCGCGCATAAGGACCGAACATAGGCACGCGGTAAAGTTCCTTTTTCAGGACAAACACCGGATCGTCGATGACCGCGTAGAACGCGATCGTATCCCAGGCGGACTGATGAGCCGACGCAATGATGCAGGGACCGTCCGGCAGATTTTCCGTACCACGAAACGTGAAATCGAGTCGCAGAACCGATCGTTGCAGACGAAACACGCCGCCGATCCAGAACCGGATTGCGACCAGCATCGACGCCCGTGGGAGCAAAAGCAGCGGCATGTAAAGAAACAGCAACGCGAATGTCCAACCGAACGACGCGGTGTTGAACACTAGAGAGCGAATAAAGATCACGGCAGACAGCCCCTCACGTCAGTCCCTCGTCCAGGCGCGCCAGCAGGTATTTGTGATATTCCGAAATCGCCAAACGCATTGCACTGACATTGCGCCACCAGCTTCCGGTAGGAAACCCGTCTGGGAAAACCGGGTGCGGCACGATTCTGACATCGGCGGGCAGTGCGCGGCGAAACTCGAGCAGACTGCGCGGCATGTGATAGCTGGCCGTGACGATCCGGATGGCAGAAATGTTTTCGCGCCGCATCCAGTCGGCGGTTTCCCGCGCGTTGCCACGTGTGTTGTCCTCCGCATACCCCAACGCGATACAGCATTCCAGATTGCCCGGCGCCCGGCGCGCAACCTTCAAAAGTTCCTGAACGTCGACGCCCCGGTACACGCCGGACACGAACAGCTTTTTCGCAAGGCCGCGTTCGAGAAGCGACAGCCCTTCTCCGACCCGTCCGGCGCCGCCGGTCAGCACGACGATTGCGTCCGTGGCGACCTGGTTGTCGGGCAAGGGCTGGGGAATAAGTTGAGAAAAGCGGTACAGGCCGGACGCCCAGACCAAAGACCCGACCGACACGGCCATCAGTAACAGCCGGAAGACAGGCAGACGACGGCGACCCGCCCGGCGGTTCACATCAAACGTCCCAGAACGCGCCTGACGGTGACCCCGACGGTCGCGACAACCAGAAGCACGGCCGCGACCGGCATCAGGCAAAGCACCCCCCATTGAAGACCGCTGAGGGCGATGTCCGGCAGCAACCCACCGCTCAGACGCGCACCGTATATCTGCAGCACCAGAATCGCGCCGGCGCCAAGCGCAAAGCCCGCCGCCGCGCCGATCCCGGCGAGCCAGAGCGTGTGGACCTGGAACTGGCGTGCAACATAGGAATCATGCGCCCCGATAAGATGCAGCACTTCGACCACGTCGCTGTGAATCGCGAGCCCCGTCCGGGTCGTGAACACCACCGTCATGACCGCCGATATCAGCACGAACACCATCACCGACAGCGATACGGTTTCGGCGATTGCGGCCAGGTCGGTCAGGCGGCGCAGCCAGACCGCGTGTTCGTCAACCACCGTTCCGGGAGCAACCGCGGACAGGCGAGTGGACAGGGCCTCAATATCGATCGACTTTCCGCTGTCGACTGTCGCATCGATCAGCACGGGCATCGGCAAGTCCAGAGTCGACACCTGGGCACCGAGCCAGGGTTCCAGCATGGTCGCAACTTCGCCGTCGGATATCCGTCGTACGGAATCGACACCCGGCGTTGCGCGCAGCAGATCGATCGCCGATTGCGCGGATGTTTGTTGATCTGGGCCCGCCGGCACCTGGATCGTCAGCGTCCCCGAAATACTGCGACGCCAGTTTTCGCCGGCGGACGACAGAATCATGCCGGCCGCCAACGACAGGGTTGCAAGGAACACAAGGAGTCCGACCGTCCAGGGCAGATAGCGGCTTGCCGGGTCGTCGCTGAGCGGGAGGTCCGTCGATGGCCGGATCATGTTTCCGCCGTTTCCGGCGCAGCGTTCGCCCCATCCGGCCCGGCCAATATGCCGTTTTCGATACGTATCCTGGGATGGGGAAAGCGTTCAAGCAGCGCTTCGTTGTGGGTGGCGACGACGACAGTCGTCCCGATCTTGTTCAGTTCTTCCAGCAGATACATCAGCCGGATCGCGATTTCGCCGTCGACATTTCCGGTAGGTTCGTCCGCCAGCAAAATTTGCGGCCGCGCGATCACCGCCCGGGCGATCGCGACGCGCTGTTGTTCGCCGCCCGACAGCGTCGTCGGTTTGGCGTCGATCTGCTCCTCCAGACCGACCCAGCGCAGCAGTTCAGCGACGTGGTCGCGGATCTGGCCTTCCTTCGCGCCCGCTATGCGCAGCGGCAGCGCCACATTGTCGAGCGCCGACAGGTGATCGAGCAGCCGAAAGTCCTGAAAGACGACGCCGATGCGTCGGCGCAGCGCCGCCAGTTCCGGACGCGGCACGGTGGAGACGTCGCGCCCGAACATGGATATCGAACCGCGCGACGGACGGTGCGCCAGATACATCAACCGCATCAGCGACGATTTTCCCGCGCCGCTGGGACCGGTCAAAAAATGAAAGGATCCGGCGGCGAGGGAAAACGAAACGTCGTGCAGCACCTCGGCACCGAGACGGTACCTCATGCCGACGCTCTCAAAACGGACGATATCGCCTACCGCTGCCACCAGTTTTTCCTTCCGAAACGGATTGGGCGGCAGAATCGCATAGCCATCGGCCCGCCGTCCAGAATCGGAACCACTTAAAAGCAGCGCCGCCATACGCTATTAAGATATTATGATTCTGACCTGTCCTTCCTGTTCGGCGCGTTACGTCGTCGACCCCGCCAAAATCGGGCCGAACGGGCGCACCGTGAAATGCGCGAAATGCGGTCATGCGTGGGCCGAACCCGCCCCGCCGCCGGATGCGGAAGCCGGCGTTCCGCCGCCGACGGCAGAAGAGATCTCCAGGGCATTCGACCAGGCAGCGAACGACCTGCCGGGCGCGCGCGAACCGGACGACGACAGCTTCGACGACGCGGATAATGCGGACCCGCCGCCGCCCAACAACGAACCGGACGACATGCCGGATGCCGGCAGCGAGGAATCCCGCGCCCGGTTCGAGGAAGCCTTTCAATCGGGCGGATCCGATGGGCCGCGTGAATTGCGGAGCGGGAACCGGACGGGCGGCAGATCCAACGTCCCTGCCGTCCGGCGCGACTCCAGCCCCTGGCCAGCGCGTCTCGCGTGGTTGCTTTTGATTCTCGTCGTGGGCGGCACCGTCGGGGGTAGCATCATGTTCCGCGACACGATCACGACCACCTGGCCCGCGACGAAAAAGCTATACGATATGGTCGGCGCGGCGCCCGAACCGATCAAGATGCGGCTTGGCGTGCGCAGCGTTCAGTACACCTATCCGACGCCGGACGTTATGAAAATCGACGGCGAGCTGGTCAATCTCTCCAAGGCGCCCCACGACGTTCCGAATCTGAGGGTTCTGTTTCTCAACGGCGTCGGCGAAACCGTGAAGACCTGGAAATTCCCCCCGCCGGAACGGCGCATGCTGCCGAACGAGGTCGTAAAATTCTCGACCGAAATCCGGAATTATCCCACCGATGCCAAGCGCATCGATGTCGGGCTGGACGAAGAATAAACGGAAGCGTAAGCGCAACATGAAAAACAATCTGCCCGAAATCGACGTCGTGTTCGACGCGGATACCATCGCGAAACGCATCGAAACGCTTGCAGCCGAAATAGCGGACAAGCTGCCGGAAGATTTGCTGATTGTCGTGGTCCTTAAAGGCAGTTTCGTGTTCGCGGCCGATTTGCTGCGGGCGCTGGACCGTGCCGGGATGCGTCCCCGGGTCGATTTCATCACGCTGTCAAGCTACGGCACACGGACGGAAAGTTCGGGTACGGTGGAACTGACGCGCGATATCTCGGAAGACGTGAAGGGGCGCAGCGTGATGATCGTCGACGACATCCTAGATAGCGGCCGGACGCTCGCCTTTGCGACAGACCTGATGACCGCCCGCGGCGCCGACTCCGTCCACACCTGCGTGTTACTGGACAAACACGAAAAGCGAGAGGTTTCTATCGAGGCCGACTATGTCGGCTTCCCCGTGGACGATTTGTTCGTCGTCGGCTATGGCATTGATATGGCACATCTTTTCAGAAGCCTGCCGTTTATCGGCGTGGTCCGACAGGACTGAACGCCCTCCTCAACCCGCACCGCCATTAATCTTTTGGAAACCAATGCCCCATAATTTGCGGCGGTGTGCCCACAACAGCAGATTCTCGCGTGTCAAAAATACTGATTGCTGAAGACGATACGGCCGTTCGCGAATTCGTTTCGCGCGCGTTGACCAATGCCGGCCACGAAATCGTCGCGGCCGAGGACGGACTGCAAGCCCTCGAAGCGTTGGAAACCAGCAATTTCGACCTGCTGCTGTCCGACATCGTCATGCCGGAACTGGACGGAATCGCGCTTGCACTGAAAGTTTCCAAAGACTGGCCTGATCTGCCCATCCTGCTGATGACCGGCTACGCCGCCGAACGCCAGCGTGCACATAATCTGGACGCGCTGATCCACGACGTGATCTCAAAACCGTTCACGCTGCAGCAGATATGTGAAGCGGCCGACAAGGTTCTCGACGAACGGGCCTGACCCGTCCCATCTTTAAAACCGGCGTAACAGCCTTTCGATGTAATCGAGTTCGAGCTGCGGGCGGTGGCGCTGTCCCGCCCGGTTGCGCAGTTCGTTCAGAATATCCTGCACCCGTTCGATCGTTCCGATATCGGGGACCTTCACCCGGTTGATATCGTCTCCGACGCCTTCCAGATCTTCGTCGCCCCAGTCGCGGCCGAGCGGATCGCGCATGCCGCGCAGCGGATTGAAATCCCGCCCGAATCCGATTCCGGACCCGCGGGCGAACTGATTCATCATCTGGCGGATCATGCCGCGGCCGGCGCGTTGCAGCGCTTCCAGCGCCTGGCCCTGCGGCCCGACTGCCTGGCCCGGCTGGCCGTTGCCAAGCGCCTTCGCGGCGTCCTCCATCGCTTTTCCAGCCTGTCCCAGCGACTGCATGCCCTTGCCATTCCCGGGCATCATGCCCTGCATCATCTTCTGGAATTTTTGGAGCATTTCGCGCAGCTGCTGCTGTTCGCGGACGCCACGCTGCATCTGGTTCCGTCCGGGGTTGCGGCCCTGCGACTGGCGGAACGTCTGGTCCATCAGATCGCCTTGGCGACGGATCATTTCCTGCAACTGGCGCAACGCCTGGTTCCCACGCTGCGCCTGCGGATTGGCCCGCATTACCCGCGCATTTCGGAGGCTTTCCAGCATGTTCCGCAGCTGAGACAGCATCTGGCGCGCGGCATCGCGGGAGCCGGCACGCATCATCTGGCGAATCTGATCCATCATCCGCTGCATGTCCGACGTCTGCATGATGCGGCTGGTGGGATCGAACGGCATCGCTTCGTTCGCGTTCTGCTGCGACTGAAGCTTCTTGGCCAGTTCACGCATGAACCGGTTCATGGCGTTCTGCAATTCGCGCATCAGTTGTTCGAGTTCCCGGTCGGAGGCGTTGCGGGACAGTGCCTTCATGAGCGCTTCCTGCCCCCGCAGCAACTCGCGCTCTGCATGCGACAGCTGTCCGTCCTCGACCCGCAGCGCCGTATCCCAGAGCAGATTGCGCACCGGCGGGATGGCCGTGTCCGCCTTTTCGTGCACCAGGCGCGACCGCGCGCTGACCAGCCCCAGGAAGATGACGGTATCGTCCTTGTAAGCCTCCGTTCCGCCGGCGATTTCGTTCAGGCGATCAACGATTTCCTCACGGCGTTCCGGTTGGGTCGTCAGGCGCCGCCGTTCGACGATGATTTCCTTCGCGACCGGATTGTTGAATTTACGCTCCGGCAGAACCAGCTCGACCTCTTCGGAATAGGCAATCTGCCCCGCCGCGTCCTTTGCCGACAGCCGGATGATGACCGGCAGGCCGGCCCAGGGGTGGGGCGCGATTTCGTGGAAGGTCGCTTCCTTGACCTTGCGAGCATCAAGAGACGGCGCCGGCAGTTCGAAGCCCGACATTTCCTTGCCGATCACTTCGCCGCGTTCGTAGGTGCGGCGCATCTCGCCGCGAATTTCGGTGATGCCGTAATCGTCCCCGCCGGTGTAGGCCAGTCGCAGCGTCCCCCGCTGCGTCGCGCCGGGCGCGCCGTCAAACGCGATATTTGGCGGCGTATCGGGTTTGATGCGTATATTCCAGGATCCGAGGGTCCTGCCGTCATGGACGACCGACATCCGGCCGGATTTCTCGACCGGCTGCTGCAGCCGGCGGTTCACCTTGTCCAAGGCTTCGAACGGGGTTTTGGCGCCGTCGATATCCAGCGTCGCTTCACCGCTTCCGCCGCCCGATACCACCGCCGTCAACGTGCTGCCCGCAGGCACCTCGATGACCAGTTCCGACGCCTCCGGCGGTTCGCGTCCCTCCATCCGCGCGGTTTCTGCGACCGTTTCAAGCGACTGCGTATGATCGCGCAGCACCTGAGCCGGGAAAATCGGCGGCAGGCGCGTATATTCGGGCGGCGTCACCCAGATTTCCAGCTTCGCGACGCGTTGCGCCGAAGTGGAATCGAAGGCAGGCACGAACGCGCGTTCCAGTCGTTCGGCGCGTTCCGGGCCGGCCACGACGACGCCCACCACCAGGAGCAGCACCACGATGGCCCGCAGCGCCCACGGATCGCGGGCCGGCAGACCGGGGGACGGAGCCCCTACTTTCAACACACGGATTCGTTCCGCCATCTGGCGCCGATGGGCTTCCCACAGCGCTTTTGTCGTGGGATCGTCCTGACCGGCAGGCAACGTGTCCTGCAGGGCTTCCAGCGGCCGGTGTTCCAGCCCGCTGGCAAGCTCGATACGACGCAGGGCATCCTCCTGCGTCGGCAGAACCAGTATCCGCAACGCGCGATACAGCGCATAGCCGAAACCCGCTGCCGTCGCCGCCAGGAACATCGCATGCAGCCAGCCGGGCAGCACAGCAAAGAAATCAAGCAGCGCGAACGCTGCAAAGGCGCCCGCGATCCCCAGCGCCGGCCAAACGGCGGGCCAGATGGTCTCCCAGACAAGATTGATGCGCGCCTGCGCGATCCTGCGTCCGAGGCCGGACGGCGGTGAAGCGGGTGATCCGTTTTTGCGATCGCGCATGCGGCGGTCTTTCCAATGGACCGGCGGATCGGTCGCCAGGTTCAGTCGGCGGCGATCCAGTCCGGCACTGTGTCCATCTCTATAAGTGTATCATAATCGGCCCGAGGTCTGATCACGGCGTATTGATCTCCATTTACCATCACTTCGGGGATCAAAAGCCGAGAGTTGTAGGTCGACGACATGACCGCGCCGTAAGCGCCCGCCGAGCGGATGGCAAGCAGGTCGCCGCCTTTCAGTTTCGGCATATTGCGCTGAACGGCGAAGACGTCGCCGGTCTCGCACACCGGTCCAACGATATCGACGGGCGAAAGCGCCGCGCCGCTGTCCGGCTCGGCCACAGGGTCGATGTCGTGCCAGGCTTCATACAGGGTTGGGCGAATGAGATCGTTCATCGCCGCGTCGACGACGGCAAAGCTGCGGCCACCGCTTTCCTTCATGTAAATGACTTCTGTCACCAGTATGCCCGCTTCTCCCGCCAGGCGCCGTCCGGGCTCGAACGTCAGCGCCACACCCATGTCTCTGAAAACGTCACGGACGATATCGGCGTAATCCGTCGGCGGCGGAGGCACTTCATCTCTGTAGACGATTCCGAGACCGCCGCCGAGATCCAGCCGGTCCACGATATGCCCCTGCCGGCGAAGATCGAGGACCAGGCCGGCGATCTTTTCGAACGCGGTGCGGAAGGGATCCAGTCGGGTGAGCTGCGAACCGATATGGACGGCGAGACCGCGCGCATCGATACCTTCCAGAGTCCTTGCATGAGCGTACACATCGCCGATGCGTTCGAATTCGATCCCGAACTTGTCGCCGGCGCGCCCCGTCGAAATCTTGTGATGGGTGTCGGCATCGACATCCGGGTTCACCCGAAACACGATCGTCGCCGTCATTCCCATACCGGACGCGACACCGGACAAGAGGTCCAGTTCGGCTTCGGATTCGACATTGAACTGTCCGCAGCCCAGTTCCAGCGCAGCCGCAAGCTCGCCCCGCGACTTTCCGACGCCCGAATAGACGATCTTCTCCGCCGGCACCCCGGCGGCCAGTGCGCGGCGCAACTCTCCCTCGGAAACGACATCAGCCCCGGCGCCCAGCGATGCAAAAAGGCCGATCACGGCCTGGTTGCTGTTGGCTTTCACCGCATAGCAGATTTCGGCGTCCAGCCCGTCGAAAGCTGAAGCGAAGCTTATATAGCTGGCCCGCAGCGCCGCCGCCGAATAGCAGTAAAACGGCGTGCCGACGGCACCGGCCATATCGGTGACGCGAATGTCTTCGGCGTACAAGACGCCGCCGCGGTAGGTAAAAGCGGTCATCGTGAAAAGCGCCTTATCGCGAAGTCGGATACTGGGTCGGGAAACTGGGCGAACCCGGCGGCGATTCCACGTCGCGCGGTTTCTTGCCGCAGGCCGCGACCGACAGGCCGAGTGTTAAGGTCACCAGAACCGTCAATATCCAGCGCAGGCTCATGACAGGAAGCGCTCCCGCGCGGCGGCGATCTGCGACCGGACGTTGTCCGGCGCGGTACCGCCATAGCTGGTCCGGCTGCGAACCGAATTGTCCACGCCCAGAACGTCGAAAACATCGCCGGTGATACGCGCATCTATAGACCTCAGATCGTCCAGCGCGAGTTCTTCGAGGCCGCAGCCCTTATCCTCGGCCAACGCCACTACCCGGCCGGTGATGTGATGGGACTCCCGGAACGGGACGCCGGCTTCACGGACCAGCCAGTCCGCCAGATCGGTCGCCGTGGTGAACCCCTCGCCCGCCGCGGCAGCCAGACGATCGCGGTCGAACGCGACATTCGCCATCATCCCCGCCGCCGCCGCGAGACACACCATCAGCGTCTGAGCCGCATCGAACACAGGCTCCTTGTCTTCCTGCATATCCTTGGAATAGGCGAGCGGCAGCCCCTTCATCACGGTCGACAGGGCGGTGAAAGCGCCGAGAATGCGGCCGTTCTTGCCACGGATCAGTTCCGCCGCGTCCGGGTTGCGTTTCTGCGGCATCATCGACGAGCCGGTGGAAAACGTATCCGACAGCCGCGCGAACCGGAACTGCGCGGACGACCAGATCACCAGCTCCTCGCCCAGCCTGGACAAATGTCCGGCGCAAATCGCCGCCGCTGCCAGGTATTCCAGCACGAAATCCCGGTCGGACACCGAATCCAGCGAGTTCGCGGTCGGCCGGTCGAAGCCGAGCGCCTGCGCCGTTGCGTGCCGGTCGATCGGAAAGGACGTGCCGGCCAGCGCGCCGGCGCCGAGCGGGCTTTCGTTCAGGCGCGCCCGTGCATCGGCGAACCGCCCCCGGTCGCGACCGAACATCTCGACATAGGCCAGCAGATGATGGCCGACCGTCACCGGCTGCGCCGCCTGCAGATGGGTGAAGCCCGGCATCACCCAGTCGGCATGGGCATCGGCCTGGTCGATCAGCGCCGTTTGCAGCGCCTTCAGCGCATCGTCCGCCGCATCCACGGCGTCGCGCACCCAGAGGCGGAAATCGGTCGCCACCTGGTCGTTGCGCGACCGCGCCGTGTGCAGCCGGCCGGCGGCGTCGCCGATCATGTCGGTCAGCCGCGCCTCGACATTCATGTGGATATCTTCGAGATCGGCGCGGAAATCGAAAGTTCCGGCCTCGATTTCGCCCCGGACGCCCTCCAGCCCCGCGCAGATCGCGCTTACGTCTTCGCCGGACAGGATCCCGGCGTCGCCCAGCATCCGCGCATGGGCGACCGATCCGGCTATGTCCTGCGCATAAAGCGCCTTGTCAAAGCCGATGGAGGCATTAATTCTTTCCATAAGCGCATCCGGCGCGGCGGCGAACCGTCCACCCCACATCCGGTTGGACCCGCCATCTGCGCGTTGCGCACTGTCGAGGGTAGTTTTATCGCTCATGATTCAGTTCGGCTTCAAATCCGGAATTAAAAAAAACGGCGCGGTCAGTGCCGGTATCGCCGCCTGCGTCGCGATAATGGCCATTATTGGCGCGGATTCAAGCACATACGCACGAGACAACGGCGATTCCGGCCCGCCGCGGACCGGATGGATGGAGAAATTCGAACCGTCCCCCAATCCCGCTCCGGCGCCTGAAACCACTTTCACCGATGAAAGCGGCACCGAACTGACGCTCAGGAATTTTCGCGGACGCGTGGTGCTGGTCAATTTCTGGGCCACCTGGTGCGGCCCCTGCGTGCGCGAAATGCCATCGCTGGAACGCCTGCATAACAAACTGAAAGGCCCAGATTTTTCGGTCATAGCCCTGTCGGAAGATCGCAAGGGCTGGGAAAAAATCGGCCCCTTCCGCGACAAGCTGAACCTGCAAGACCTGCCGCTCTATCACGACGTCAAATCACAGATGATGTTTGCGACCAAAGCGCGCGGTCTGCCGACCACGCTGCTGATCGGCCGCGACGGAACGGAATTGGGCCGTCTCACGGGCCTCGCCGAGTGGGACACCGACGAGGCCGTGGCGCTGATGCGCTATTACATCGGAAGATCGCGCTAGAAATTCAGCGTGCGGTCAGCGTCTTTGGTGCGCCGAACAGGTAGCCCTGCCCGAAGTCGACATGGAAATCGAGGATATCCAGCAACACGTCCTCGGTTTCGATTTTCTCGACGACCAGGCCGATGCCTTGGCGTTCCAGCACCTTCCTGAAATCTTGCAGGTCGATGTCGGTCGTCGGGCGCGGAAGTTCGCGCAGCATGGTTTCGGCGTCGATCTTGATGAACTTGAAATGCTGTTCGGCCAAAGCGCCGTAATCCAGATTAAGGCTGGACACCTGATCGAGCGAAAACCGGAAGCCGAGCGCGGCGAGACGGCTCAGCTTGTGACGGATTTCGTCATCCTGTTTGGCGATCATCGCGGATGCGGGTAAAGGCTTCGTAAAACTTGCGTTTGCGCCGCGGCAGGCTGACGACCGGCTGCCGCACCAGATCGACCCGGTCCTTGGCAATGCCGTCGCGCACCAGATGCACAATGGTCGCGTCGTCCAGTTCCGGCGCTGCCGGCGCCACATCGGTGCTTTCGCCTTCCGTCGCGATGCGTTCCAGCGTGGTCACCTCGTCGGGCGGCGAGTCGTCGGATGCGCTGGTCAGCTGTTCGACCAGCCCCTGCAGCATCTTTACCTCTGCCATGACCTTACCGACGTCTTCTTCGAGCTCCTTGCCGCGGCCGCCCTTGCCGGTCATCGATTCGATGGCCTTGTAGATATTGCCGACCTCCTCGCGCGCACGGGTCAGTTCGCCCATGACCTGGCCGTGACCGGCACGGAGATCCTGGACTTCCTCGACGAGTTTTCCTTCTTCCTCCTGTCGGGCGAACACCTCGTGCAGCAGAGCGGAGCCGATCAATACGACAGCCCCCAGCATGACGGCCATGCCGGCATCGATGCCGGGAACGGTGCGTGGAAGGACCAGCGCGACCGCGCCCTCAATAGCAGAATAACCGAGGGCTATCAGAATATGACGTAGAAAGGACATGCCGGCCGCTTGAAGTTGCGTGTATGGCTAATGTGACGTTAACCGGTTGATTTTGAGTTAAGAACCGGTTGCCAAGGCGTTAAATCAGCCGTCCTTGTGATCGGCGCCCACCGCCTCCGAGACCGATGCGAATCCGTCCTTTATCAGCAAACCGGCGAGATCGCGTTTTATTCTCGGAATAAGCGCCGGTCCGTGGAACACCAACGCCGTGTACAACTGCACCAGCGACGCCCCCGCACGGATCATTTTATACGCGTCTTCGCCGCAGGCGATGCCACCGCAGCCGATGATCGGCACCTTGCCCCCGGTGCGCCTGTACATATCGCCGACGATTTCCAGGGCGATGGCAAACAACGGCGCACCGCTGAGACCGCCGGCCTCGTTCGTCTGGGGGTCCGTCATGTGCGACGGACGCAGCACCGTGGTGTTCGCCACTGTCATGCCGTCGACGCCTGATTCCAGGATCACGGCCGCGATATCGGCGCGCTCGGCATCGTCGAGATCGGGGGCAATCTTAATGATCATGGGCGGCTGTTTGTCCTTTTCCGGCAAGGCCCGCGCCCTGGCTTGCAGAACCCGGTCTATCATGTCCGCCATGATGGCGCGGCCCTGCATCGCCCGCAGACCGGGTGTATTGGGCGACGAGATATTGCACACCAGATAGTCGGCATGGGGCGCAACCGCCTCGATCCCGATCTCGTAGTCGGCGGCGCCGTCTTCCGTCACCTTGTTCTTGCCGACATTCGCACCGAAGGGACCGAGCCCCGGTCCGCGCCGTGAGATGCGTTTCACATAGGGGCCCAGTCCCTGGCCGTTAAACCCCAGTCGATTGATCGCCGCCTTGTCCTCCGACAGGCGGAACATACGGGGTTTCGGGTTACCGGGCTGTGGAAGCGGCGTCACCGTGCCCGCCTCTGCAAAACCGAAACCGGCCCGCATCATCGCATCCGGCACCTGCGCGCCCTTGTCGAACCCGGCAGACAGACCCACCGGATTTCGAAACCTGAGCCCCCACACCTCGGTCGCCAGCACGGGATCGTCGGGCGTCCGGTCCGTCGGTCCCAGCCCCATTGCCAGCGCGCGGATCGTAACGTTATGGGCCGCTTCCGACGGAAGCAGACGAAGTGCAGGCAGCAGAAGAGAATGGATATCGGGCAAGGAGAACCTCTCGAAATGGACAGCGTCTAAACTATCGCGAATCGCGGTCGGCGGAAAATCGGCACACATTGATCGGGCATGAAAACACGATTATATCGACCCCATGACCGATCTTTCCGAAATCGATAAGACCACGCAGGAAATCGTCGACGAGTTCGCGTTTTTCGACGACTGGATGCAGCGCTACGAATACATCATCGAGATGGGCAAGGCGCTCGACGGCCTGCCGGACGACAGGAAGGACGACGCTCATAAAGTACCGGGTTGTCAGTCACAGGTGTGGTTCCATGCCCGGCGGGCAAAGGGTCGTATTCATTTCGACGCAGACTCTGATGCGATGATCGTGCGCGGGCTGATCGCCATGCTGCTGCGAGTCTATTCCGACCGTACGCCGGAGGAAATCATTCGCACCCCGCCGGAATTCTTCGAGGTGCTGGAGCTCGGCTCGCATCTCAGCGGCAGCCGGGCCAACGGGCTGCATGCCATGGTCACCCGCATCCATGCCTATGCGAGAGCGTTCCGCGACGAACAGGCGGCGGAAACCATCGAACCCGAAGCGCTCGCCTGATGGAGCGCAGATCCTTCACCTGGAAAGACGGCGACTGGGTCGAAGGCAACCAGCCCATGCTGGGGCCGATGAGTCATGCCTGGTGGATGGCATCGTCGGTATTCGACGGGGCCCGCTCGTTCCAGCGCCTCGCGCCGGATCTGGACCGGCACTGCGCGCGGCTGATCGAGTCCGGCAAGGCGTTCCACATGACGTGCCCGGTCACGGCGGACGAGATGATCGCGCTGGCCTGGGAAGGGATCGAGAAGTTCCCGGAAGACGCCGAGTTGTACATTCGCCCGATGATGTATTTCGAGGACGGCTTCGTCGCGCCCGACACGGACTCCACACAATTCATCCTGACCGTGTTCGAAGCGCCGATGCCGGCCTGGGGCGGGGTGAAGACCATGGTGTCGTCTTACCGGCGCCCCACGCCGGAAGCCGCCCCGACCAACGCGAAAGCATCGTGCCTGTATCCTAATGTCGGCCGCGCCCTGGCGGAAGCGCGGGAGAAAGGCTACGGCACGGCGGTGGTACTGGATGCAATGGGCAACGTCGCGGAATTCGCCACCAACAACCTGTTCATCGTCCGCGATGACATCGTGCAGACGCCCGCACCGAACGGCTCTTTCCTGTCCGGGCTGACGCGCCGGCGGATGATGGAGCTACTGGCGGAAGACGGTCACGAAATCCGGGAACTGACGTTGACGCTGGACGACGTGTATTCAGCCGACGAGGTTTTCCTGACCGGCAATTATTCCAAGATCCAGCCGGTGGTGCAGGTCGGCGACGTGGATTACCAGATCGGCCCGGTCGCGACCCGTGCCAGGGAACTTTATTTCGATTTCGCAAAACGCGAAGGCGGCAGGAAAACCTGATGCAGGATACCGATCAGGTCGGCCGCGATCACTGGAAAGGCCGTAGCGCGGGGTGGACCGCCACCGCCGCCAAGGGTCTGTCGACCGATGACACTTTCAACCAAATTTAGATGATATCACAATAAGAGCATTAAATGTTTTAAAAAATTCGGATATTATTTTTTGTGAGAATACAAAAAATAGTAGCAAACTTTTTAAAAAATATTCAATTGAAGCTAAATATCATAAATATACTGATCATGATTTTGATAGGAAAAAAGATGAAATATTACAAAACCTAAAACAAAAAAAAATTATCAGTTTAATTTCTGACTCTGGCTCTCCATTAATTTCCGATCCAGGCAACCAATTAATTAATTTTTTATATCAAAATAACATAAAAATATTTTCTATACCTGGGCCAAGTGCTCTAATTAGTGGTATTCAATTAAGTGGTTTTTTAAATAAAAAATTTTTTTCTTTTTTGGGTTTTTTGCCAAAAAAAACATCACAAAAAATTTCTATTCTAGAAGCTCATTTACATAATAATTTAGTGATTTACACAACTAAACAACAATTAGAAAAAGATATCGAAGCTATAGCGACAGTAGCAGAAAAATTTGAAATTATCATATTAAAAGAATTAACTAAGATGTTCGAAGAAAGAATTTATCTTTCTCATGAGAACTATAAAAAAATAGATTTGAAAGCAGTCAAAGGAGAGCTCGTGCTTGCTGTTAATATTATTTCTACATCCCAAAAGCAACAAGAACTGTCATTAGAATATATCTCACAGATTGTATCTGAGATGGGTGTTAAAAAAGCTTATCAAGTTGTCAAAACTAAGTATAAAATATCTAGAAATAAATTTTATGAAATGGCAATCAATTTAAATAATGAATAAATTAGTTATTCTTCTTTTATCTTTTTTCATCATAGGTTGTGGTCAAACGCTTGTTACAACTGGCGCAAAAACTGCAGTTGGACAACAACAAGATGACAAAACATTGCGTGAAAGCTGGGATGATGCAACAATAAAGCTTGGCATAAAGGAAAAATATTTTTCATATGATGCCACACTCTTTACTAAAATTGATGTGGAAGTTGAACTTAGGCAAAGTTTTATTGACTGGTGTAGTTCCGTTTGGCGATATGAGATTAGAAGCAGTCCGATTGGCATGGCAACAAGAAGGTGTTGTTGAAGTGCTAAATGAAATTTCTATAGACACGGGTTATGGTCTTGATGACATCGCAAAAGATAAATTTATAAGCACTCAACTTTTTACAAAAATATTAACTGATAGTGAAATTAAAAAATTTAAATATGACTTTGAAGTTCAAAAACAAATAATTTATTTATTTGGTGTATCCAATGATCAAAAAGAAATAGATCGTGTCATTGATCATGCCAAATCCATCAAGGGCGTCCTTGATATAATTAATTATATTCAAGCAAGATAAACTAACTATTACTTAAAAGATGTAGATGGAAATGAAAGACTTCTTGTCCTCCATCTTTTCCCTTATGGGTTTTAATTTGAAATCCTTTTGATCTTAATTCTAAACTATCAATAATTTTATTCACAGATTGCCAAAAATTAGTTTGATATTGAGTGTCTGCATTTTGTAAAAAATCAGCTACATCAATGTACGGATCTTTAGGAATAATTAAGACATGCGTTTTAGCTTGGGGGCTAATATCTTTAAAAGATAAAACATATTCATCTTCATAAATTTTATCGCAAGGTATTTCACCTCTTAAAATTTTTGCAAAAATATTTTCTTTATCATAACTCATAATCTGACAGGAACCCCTTTCTTATCTAAAAATGTCTTAACTTTTTTAATAGTAAATTTACCAGAGTGAAAAACACTAGCTGCCAACAAACCTGTGGATCTAGTTTGATGACCTCTATAAAAATGTTCTAATTCTCCTACACCGCCACTGGCAATCACAGGAATGGTAAGCTTGGATGTAATTGATTTTAACATTTCTGCATCAAACCCTTTTTGAACACCATCTGTATCCATCGATGTAAGCAATATTTCACCTGCACCAATTTTTTGTACATATAATGCCCAATCAACAAGTTTTTTAGGTGTTAGTTCTCTTCCTCCCTTAATCACCACTCTAAAATTTCCTTGAAATCTCTTCGCATCAATAGCTACAACAATGCATTGAGAACCATGAACCAACGATGCTTTTTTAACTAAGTTAGGATTTTTTACCGCCGCCGAGTTAATAGAAACTTTATCTGCGCCCGCATTAAGTAGATTTGTAATATCTGATAGGGCTGAGACGCCCCCTCCTACAGTTAAGGGAATATTGATAACTTTTGCTATTGATTCAACAGTTTTGATGAAAGTTTTCCTGTTTTGATAAGAGG
>JAYQSP010000003.1:0-127678 GCA_038146925.1 Alphaproteobacteria bacterium | reverse complement strand
GCGTCTGTCACCCAGGTGCGTTTCGTCCGACCGTGGAGTCCCAACCCGCAGCTTTCGCGGCTCGCTGCGAAAATGATAGGATACCGGGAAACAGAGGGAGAAATATTATGCCTGATACAGGAACAGCCCCGGCCGCCGAAGCGGGCACAGGGGCATTGCCGTCCCGCGGGATACATCATCTTGCGCTTACGACAGAAGACATGCAGATGACCACGGATTTCATTGTCAACGTGGTTGGAATGCCGCTTGTCCACGCGATGACCGTGCCGCCGGGAGTCGGAACCGGCCCCGGCAATCGCGGCAATCCGCCTTACGAGGAAATCCGGCACTACTTCTTCGATATGGGCAATGACAGCCTGCTGGCCTATTTCGAAATCCCGAAGGGCGAAAAAAAGCAGTCCGACCGGGACGATATTGGAGGCATGCAGCACTGCGCCTTCACCGTCACGCCAACCCAGCTCGAAGCGCTGCGCCAGCGGCTGGACGCCGCCGGGGTGGAATACGACGGACCGGTGGATATCCTGCCCGGGCTGGTATCGATGTATTTCAAGGACCCCAATGGGGTGCGCATGGAGGCCTGCTGCCAGCCGGAAGAAGGCGACGATCCCAAAGTGATCGGGGCCGTCCTTCAGACCAAGGCGCAGGCCCGGGTGGAACTGGAAACCACCGGCGCGTCGAAGGAATGGATTCAGCAGGTCACCGCGAATCTGCCTGATTAGAATTGGATTCCGATCTTGAGAGATTCCGCCCGCGCGGGGATGACCGTTTAATTGACCTGAGCATCATTCCCGCGCGGGCGGGCTTCTCCCCAATGTGAACCGGGGGATGTCGCTCTACGCCTCCGCCGCTTCCTTCCTGAACCGGTAGAACTCCGTCTGCGGGGCGGGACGCGTATCGGTCCACGCTTTCAGCGCGGCATGGGCGTCGTCTCTGTGTTCCTGGCGTTCCGGTTCGCCGATTACCTCGGACGTGATTTCGAGACGTATGCCGTTGGGATCGAAGAAGTAGATCGATTTGACGAAGCCGTGATCGGTGACGCCGACGACCTCGATGCCGGCGTCTTCAAGCCGTAGCTTCCAGGTTTCGACCTCGGCGACCGTTCCCACCTGCATGGCGAAATGGTTCACCCAGGACGGCGTTTCCGGGTCGGGGATACAGGCGGTCTCGTCGCCGAGATCGAAAAACGCGATGTAGCTGCCGTCGCCGAACTCGAAAAAGAGATGCACATACGGATCGGACGCGCCGGTGCTCGGCACCTCGTCCGCCTGGATGACATGCGCCAGCGGCAGGCCCAACAGGTCTTCGTAAAAGCTGCGGGTTTCTTCGGCGTTCCGGCACCGGTAGGCGTAGTGATGCAGGCCGCCGATACGATTCAGTTTGGTCATAGCTTCGTCTCCTTGTTCACGCCTTATCCAGTTCTCCCGCCGTCACGCGGCGGCGTATTTCCGCCAGGGTGGACTCCACACCCTCAAAATAGCTTCTCGACATGCGTTCGGCGAATTCGGCTTCCTCGGCGCTGCCATCATCCAGGCCTTCGACGTCCAGCGTAAATGTGAAGCGCAGCCCCATCTCGCCGTCATCCAGTTCGACGATCTCGTTCATGACGGTGCCCATGGCGCTGCTTCTGGTCCGGACGAAGGTAACGCGTTCTTCCGGCTCGAACGTCACGCGTTCCTGCATGTCCTCGCCGCGCAGCGTAAAATCGCGCAGCAGCCAGTCGTCGCCGCGCTCGATCCCGTCGAGGCGTTCGAACGCCACCGTATGTTCGGGGTGGAACGTCACCTTTTCGCGCATCGTGTTGCCGGCGATGCGGATTTCGCGGATCAGCCAGTCGTCGCCCCGTTCGATGACGTCGCAGGTTTCCATAATGGGTACGAAGGGGAGAGCGTTTTCGCCTTACAGCACCAGGCCGCGCCAGACGTCGGATCCGGTCAGATCGGGCTTGTCGCCGGTATTTACCCGGATCGTTTTGTCGACTGTAAACATAGGCGGCTCCTTATGTCCGGGTCATGCTAAGCTGGGTGCTTCGGGACGGCAAGCGCACCGCGATTTACACGATTCACCGCATCTACTACATCTGTCCGCGAACGGATAGATATGGCAGCAGATTCAGATACTTCCGACCCGCGCGCGGTCGCATACGATCAGCGTCTGGCGAAGGCGGTTGTCGCCGCGATCAGGGGACTGCCGGTATCGCCAAACGCGCTGACGGCGCTGGGCATGCTGGTGGGAATAATATCCGGCGTTTTATATGCCGAAGGAACGCGCGGTGCGATGATCGGCGGCTCGCTGCTGTTCATGGTTGCGGTGTGGATGGATCATGTCGACGGTGAGTTCGCCCGGGCGACCGGCAAGACCAGCAGGTTCGGGCATTATTTTGACCACGTCGCGGCGATGACCAGCTACTGCGCCATGTTCGTCGGCGCCGGTTTCGGCCTGCGCGATACCTGGCTGGGCGAGTGGGCCGTGCCGTGCGGGATTGCGGCCGGCGTGTCGGTGGCGCTGATCTTTTCCATCCGGTTGTGGCAGGAAACCGTTTTCGGCAAGGAGACCACCGTTCAGACCGTACGTGCCGGTTTCGAGATCGAGGATACGCTGTATGCTGTCGGGCCGATCACCTGGGTCGGGCTGATGCCGCCCTTCGTCGCGGCAGCGGGCGTCGGCACGCCGATCTATCTTATCTACGCCATCTGGGAGGCCGCCGGACACGTGCGGCGTAATCGCTGATGGCGTCCCGCAAAAACGGCCAAGTACAGCCAAATCTGTTTCAGGCGGGGGTCAATGCACTGGTCGACAGGGTTCAGAAAGCGCCCTGGGTCGCGCTGGCGGTCGCGATCGGACTGACGGCGCTGTCCGGTTTCTACGCCGCCGGAAATCTGAAAATCGATACAGATACGGCCGGGATGATTTCAGAGGACCTGCCTTTTCGGCAGCGCTTTAAGGCATTCCGTCACGCGTTTCCGACCCTGTCCGACAACGTTGCCATCGTGATCGACGCGGACGTGCCGGATCGCGCGGATCGCGCCGCCGACCGGCTTGCCGCCCGCCTGCGTGCCGACCCGGACCGGTTTCCGCTCGTGTTCTCCCCGGAAACGCATCCCTTCTTTCTCCGCAGCGGGCTGCTGTATCTCGGTCTCGACGATTTGACCGGTCTGGCGGACGATCTGGCCGATTCACAGCCCTTTCTGTCGACCCTGGCTGCCGATCCGTCTTTGCGCGGACTGGCCGGGGTGTTGAAGGATGCGCTCGACGGCGCCGAAAACGATGACCAGGCGCGCCGCATCGCCAGCGTACTGAACCGGATTTCCGAGGCCGCGGCAGCAACCGCCGAGGGAAAATCGGCTCCGCTTTCCTGGCGCAACCTGATCAACACCAGCCTGGATGAGGGCACGAACCGTCGCGTAATCGTTACGAAGCCGAAGGTCGATTTCGGTTCTCTGTCTCCGGCTGCGGAAGCAATGGCACGCATTCGAACGCTGGCGCGCGATGTCGGGCTGACCGAAGAGGCGGGCGTCACCGTTCGCCTGACAGGCGGTGTCGTCATTTCGACCGAGGAGCTTGAAAGCGTCAAAAACGGCGCTACGAATGCCGGGCTGGTCAGCCTGGTTCTGGTTGCCATCCTGCTCGCCTGGGGCATTCGGTCGCTGCGTCTGGTGCTGGGTATCCTGGCGGCTCTGATTTGCGGGCTGGTCTGGACCGCGGGCTTCACGACGCTCGCGATCGGCCATTTGAATCTGGTGTCGGTGGCGTTCGCCGTTCTGTTCATCGGACTCGGCGTGGATTTCGGCATACATTTCGCGCTTCGCTTTCGGGAAGAACGTCTCGGCGCCGGGGATCAGCGCGAGGTCATGCGCCGGACCGGTCACGGCCTTGCGATGCCGCTCGGTCTGAGTGCGACCGCTGCCGCAATATCTTTTTTCTCGTTTATTCCCACCGACTATCGGGGTTTGTCCGAGCTGGGGCTGATCGCTGGTGCCGGAATGTTCATCGCCTTCGCTGCGACGTTTACAGTGATTCCGGCTTTTCTCAGTCTGCTGCCGCCGTCGGCGCCGCGGACCGCGCTGGCGACGCGAAGCTTCGGGTGGTCGGATCACCGTATCGCGACAGGCGCCCTGGCGCTGGGCGCGATCTGCGCGGCGGTGGTGCCGTTTGCGCGGTTCGATCTCGATCCGATCAAGCTTCGCGACCCGTCGACCGAGTCGGTGCGCACGTTCCGGGATCTTGCGGCGACGCCGGGTCTGTCGCCCTATACGATCGAGGTGCTTGCCAATTCGCTGTCCGATGCCTACGAAGTTGCCGGTAAGCTGCGCCTTCTGCCCCAGGTCGACAAGGTCGTCACCGCCGCGAACCTCGTCCCCGTCGAACAGGAAGAAAAGCTCGCGATCGTCGCCGATCTGAATATATTCTATGCGACGCTGGGGACGTCGGATCCGGTCCCGGTGACGGAAGCCGAACGCGGAGCCGCTTTCGAGGTCCTGCGCCAGACGCTTCAGCGTGCGGCGGATCGCCCGCTGAAGGAGCTATCGGACGCCGCGCGGAAACTCGACGCGCGAATGGAGAAACTGTCCGACCCGGAGCAGCGCATCGCGTTCGAGAAAGACGTATTCGAATTTTTCGCGCCGCAGGTCGAGCGATTGAAACTGGCATTGTCGGCGCGACCCGTCGCGCTGAAGGACCTGCCGCCGGAAGTTCTTGGCCGGTATCTCGCACCCAGCGGCCGCGCGCGGGTGCAGGTCTATCCCAGTGAAAACCTGGAAGACCCGGATGCGTTGGCGCGGTTCGTGGTTGCCGTCCGCGAAATCTCGCCCGGCGCGACGGACAGTCCGGTCGAAATCCTCGAAGCAGGCCGCGCTGTGGTGAATTCGGTCGTCACGGCGGCGCTGATTTCCATCGTTGCGGTATCGGCGATGGTCTTTGCGATGATGCGCTCCGTCCGCGACACTTTGCTGGTGCTGATCCCGCTGATACTCGCCGCTCTTTATACGGTGGCCGCGACCGTAGCTCTGGGCATGCCGTTCAATTTCGCGAACGTGATCGTTCTGCCGCTTTTGATGGGGCTGGGCGTCGCCAGCGGCATTCATCTGGTCTCACGCGCACGGGAAGAACATTCCGGTACGGTCGCATTCGCGACCAGTACGCCGCGCGCGGTGACGTTCAGCGCGCTGACGACCATCGCATCCTTCGGGAGTCTCGCCGTCTCGAGTCATCGGGGTACCGCCAGCATGGGTGAACTGCTGATGCTGTCCATCGGGCTGACCCTGGTGTGCACCCTGATCGTGCTGCCGTCGCTGATGCAGCTGTGGCCTGCCAGAAAGTCCGGCTGACCGATGTCCGACAGCAACGACCGTTCCGTTCCCTACGATCAGGCGATTTGCGCACGCCTGGTCCGGCCGCTGGTGAATTCCGGCGTGACGCCGAATCAGGTGACGACTTTCAGCCTTTTGCTGGCGCTGGCGGGATCCGTTCTGTTCGCCTGGGGAGAAGGGACGGCGCCGCTCTGGGCTGCCGGTCTGATTACCGTTGCACGTTTCATAGATCACATGGACGGCGAACTGGCGCGCCAGAGCGGCAAGTCTTCGCGGTTCGGCGCCATGTACGATTCCATGACCGGTACCGCATCCTACGGCACCATGTTTCTGGGCATGGGATATGCGGAATGGCGGTTCGGTGCGCCTGACTGGGTGTTGTGGGCGTCGCTGGTCGTCATGGGACTGATCGTCGTCAACATGATCCTGCAATTCCGCGTCGAGCGCGCCACCGGTTTCGAACCCGACCCGTACCCGCGGATCGGCCGCTTCGAGGTCGAGGACGGTATTTATCTTATTCTCCCCATCATCTGGCTGACCGGCACCTGGTGGTTCTTTGTCGTCGGCAGCATCGGTACCCTGATATTCACGGTGTTCGGAATCAGGGGGCTGTTACGGGATCTCCGCGCGGCGCGAAAGGACGCATCATGAAAGCGCTCGTCACCGGAACGTCCGGCTTCGTGGGATCTGCGGTCGCGCGGCGATTGGCGGCTGACGGACACGAACTGCGCGTTCTGCTGCGGCCCACCAGCGACCGGCGCAACCTCGACGGGTTCGATGCAGAAATCGCGATGGGCGATCTGTCAGACGCAGCCAGCCTGAAATCCGCCGTGAGCGGATGCGACGCGGTGTTTCATGTCGCCGCCGATTACCGCATCTGGGTGCCGGACGGCGGCGCGTCCATGTACCGGGCGAATGTCGACGGCACGCGCGACCTGGTTCGGGCGGCGGCCGAAGCCGGCGTGGACCGGTTCGTCTATACCAGTTCCGTCGCCGTGCTCGGCGCCGGCAAGGACGGTGCGGTGTCGGACGAAACGACGCTATCGACCGAAACCGACATGATCAGCCACTACAAGAAATCGAAATTCCTGGCCGAGAAAGAGGTCGACCGGCTGGTGCGAGAAGAAGGCGCGCCGGTGGTGATCGTCAACCCGTCGGCGCCGTTCGGTCCCCGGGACATCAAGCCGACGCCGACGGGCCGCATCGTGCTGGACGCCGCCAAGGGCCGGATGCCGGCCTATCTCGATACCGGTCTGAACGCCGTGCATGTCGACGATGTCGCGGAAGGGCATCTGCTGGCGTTCGAAAAGGGTGAAATCGGCGAGCGCTATATTCTGGGCGGCGAGAACCTGTCGCTGCGGGAGATCATTGAAATCGTGACCGCCTATGTCGGACGTCCGGGACCTAAACTGAAACTCCCGCGCGCGCCGTTGTTTCCCGTGGCGTGGGTGGCGGAGCAGCTTGGCCGTCTGACCGGTCGCGAACCCGCGGTGACGCTGGACGCGCTGCGGATGGCGGCGAAGTTCATGTATTATTCGTCCGAGAAGGCGGGACGACAACTGGGATACGCCCCGCGACCTGCGCGCGAAGCCCTGACCGATGCCGTCGACTGGTATCGCGCGAACGGGTTTCTGGAGTAACGCGCTACTCGATGGTGTCTTCCTTGCGCACGCTGTCGAGCAGGGAAGATCGCATCAACCAGGCTTTGGCTTTCGCCGGGTCTTCGGAATTTTCCCGCAGCTGCATCTGGTTGGCGCGGATGACCTCGGGATCCTTTTCCTCGATGCGTCGTTTATTCTCGATCGTTACGCTCTGCAGGAATTCCGTCGCCAGCTGATGGCGCTGGCGGTGATAGCGTTCGAAGACGTCTTCATCCGCGCGTCCGTACCATACATCGCCGATCTTCTTGGTGATGTTCATGCAGTCGTGAATGCCGGTGTTGAGGCCGAGACCGCCCAGCGGGTTGTTGAGATGCGCGGCGTCGCCGGCAAGGAAGATGCGTTCCACCCGGAACCGGTCGGCGACCCGCTGGTTCACCGTATAGAGATTGCGGTGAAGCATGTCGCGGTGATCCATGTCGGACCGCAGGCCGCTGATGCGCCGGGTGACGCCGGCATCGGACAGCAGGTCTTCGTCCTTCTCATGCCCCTCTGTCGGGAACAGCGTACGCCAGATGCCCTGGTCCCTGTCGCCCGGGACTTTGAATACGGCCAGCCATTCCGTTGGGTCCATGACGTAATTGCGGTTGATGTATCCGTCGCTGGCGGCGAAATCGTGTTCGGTGGTCAGCACCAGGAAACGTTCTTCCCATGTAAAGCCGGACATAAAGACTCCGAGGCCGATGCGGATGGTCGACCGCCCGCCATCACAGGCCAGCAGATAGCGTCCTTCGACCTTGTGCATTCCGCCGGCCGGGTCTTCGTAAACGACCGTGACGCCTTCGTAATCCTGCGAGAAGGCGGTCACGGTCGATCCCAGCCGGATATCGGCGATGTCGTGGGTTTTGACCGCCGCCAGAGCATCGCGTGTCAGCTTCCATTGCTCGTACTGAATGGCGAACGGAAATTCGGTTTCGTCCGCGATGTGCTTCATGTCGAAGACGGCGATGATTTCCTGCGATTTGCGGTCGCGGAACTGGAAGGCCGGCGCCAGAAGGCCCCGTTCCTTGATGCCCTCGGCGAGATCCAGCGTGTGAAGCATTTCCAGCGTCGATGCGTGGATGGTCGCCGCGCGCGGGTCCTGCGGCGGTTCCTCGAAGGCTTCGAGGACGGTCACGGGGATGCCTTGGCGGACTAGGGAAAGCGCTGCCACCATCCCGACCGGCCCGCCGCCGCAGATGATGATACGTTCATTTTTTTTCATGGTGGCCAGTATACCAACACTGCCGTATTACGAAACGACCTATTTCGTGCCGAACATACGATCGCCGGCATCGCCCAGCCCCGGGCGGATATAGGAATGGTCGTCCAGTTCCCGGTCGATAGCCGCCGTGATCACCGGCACGTCCGGGTGCGTCTTGGTGAACGCCTCGATCCCTTCCGGCGCGGCGACGACACAGACGAACTTGATCCGGTTCGCACCCGCCTGCTTCAGCCGGTGTACCGCCGCAATCGCAGATCCGCCGGTTGCCAGCATCGGATCGACCACGATGCAAAGACGTTCGTCCAGCCGGTCCGGCAGCTTCAGATAGTACTCTACCGGCACCTTGGTCTCCGGGTCGCGATACAGACCGATATGCCCTACCCGGGCGAGGGGAATCAGGTCGAGCATGCCATCCAGCAAACCGTTGCCGGCGCGCAGGATGGAAATCAGGCACAATTTGCGCCCCTCCAGTTTGGGTCCGGTCGCCGTTTCGAGCGGCGTTTCTATCTCGACCGTTTCGGTCTCCATGTCGCGGCACACTTCGTAGGCCAGCAGATGACTGATTTCGCGCAGCAACTGGCGAAAATCGGCGGCGCCGGTGTTCCGGTCGCGGATCATTGTCAGCTTGTGCTGGACCAGCGGGTGATCGACCACCTCTACCGAGGCGTTTGTATTTTTGGCCAAGACTGTCTCTCCCTAGAAAACGGTGGCATCGCTGTCGAGGCGGATCGGCGGTCCGCCGTCCGGTCTCAGGTCGGCGGCGATCCTGCGGCCCGCCGACCAGGTGCCGCCCTGCAGAATGCTGGCAAGCGGCAGTTCTTCAGCGGATTTGTTCAACGTAGCCCGTACATCCGACGCCAGCCGGTCGAGCAGCGCCACCGTCAACGCCCGCCATTCGACGATCAGTTCGCTGGCCGGCGCATGGGCCTGGGCCACGGCGGACAGGTCTTTCAGCGTGAGCACGCCGGTGTCTACGAACAATCCGCCGTTGCGGTATTCGGCCAGGCCTGTCAGCCCATCGAGACCGGAAACGGGAGCGCCCAGTTGCTGTAACGGCTCGATCAGCGAATAGGACAGCCATTGCGACAGCTTGTGAAACGGCACGATGCCGTCGGTTTTATCGTCGCGGACGAGGGCGTCATGACGGCCGGCATCGCCCAGCGGGCGCCCCTCGATGCGCACCGGCGAGGGCCAGATATCCATCAGCGTAGTCAGCAGAGCGATAAGGATATCGCGTGCCTGCAGATCGGTGCGCGACGCCAGCGCGGGGAGCAGGTTGCCGGGCCGAACTGCGTCGCCGCGCGCGTAGAACGACGGGTGTTTCGCGATCGTCTCACCCAGCTTTCTCAGCAGCCCGGCGCGCTGTTCCAGACCCACCAGAGGATTGGCGTCGGCAACCTGAAAAACACGGCCCAGGGTTTCCGCCGACAGGGCAGACAACGCAGACGCGTCGGCGCGCAGCGGACTGGCGTCGTCATCGCTGAGGATACCGCTCCCGAACAGTCGGAGACTGGCGAGCGCAAGCCCCTCCGAGCGGCCGAGCCGAAGCCCGGTGGCGTCGTCTTCATAGATCCAGTCCGGGCCGGCGCCGGCATCCAGTAACACCGACACGATGGCGAGGTCGCCCGCCGCCACGGCCAGGTCGTCGCCGTTAAGTCCGTGCGCTGCCGCCATGTCGGCCCAAAGGTCCGTGCCGCCCAGTTCAAAATGCCGCCAGCGGCTGTGAAAAGGCACGTTCAGATCGGGATAGTTCACCTCGATTTCGGCGACGACGCGCGACGTGGCGTCCGCAAGTTTAGACAATTCGACGTCGAACCAGGGTAGACCGCCATCCACTCCCACCTGCAGAATCTCACCGCAGCGGGTGCGCACCGCTTCCGGCGTCAGCAGGCCGTCGACAGGGTCCCGGGTAGCGACAGGTGCAGGGGCCGGTCGCGTCAAAACAGGGGCCGTCCCTTCACGTCTTTCAGCCCGTCCTGGTCCTTGATATCGGTTTGGGTGAAGTATCCGGCCGCCTTCTTGGCCTCCATCTCCACCCTGGCATCTTCGGGGATCAGCTCGTCCGGCAGATCGATGCGTTCGCCGATCTCGATTCCCTGGCCGGCCAGCGCGTCGTGCTTCATGTCGCTCATCGATGCGAACCGGTCGAGCCGCTGCACGCCCAGCCAGTGGAAGATGTCGGGCATCAGTTCCTGGAACCGCGCGTCCTGCACGCCGGCGACGCATTCGGTGCGTTCGAAATACTTGGCGGCGCTGTCGCCTTCTTCCTGACGCTTGCGTGCGTTGTAGACCAGGAACTTGGTGACTTCCCCCAGCGCCCGGCCTTCCTTGCGGTTGTAGACCACCAGCCCGTTGCCGCCGACCGGCGGGTGCGAAGTAAGGACGATATGATCGTGAGCGCTCATGACGACTTCTTTTTCTGCCGCAACAAGCGCGTAAACCTGGCCTAAATTCGGGTCTTTATGGTTAAATTTTTTTGACGGGCGGTTTTCCGGGTGATTCAGGGAGGTTTCGCTCTCCGTCAGCCGCGCTATAATCGTTCGCAACCTTATTATTTTGGGGATCCGCCATGCAGTGCTTTCTCTTCCATCTGATGCCTTATGCCAGTCTCGATCTGGACTACGACAAGGAGTACAAGGCCTCCTGGGTGGTTTATCCCAATTCCAATTTCGATCCCAAGGTGGGTCACTATCTCTACAACACCTATCTCGACGAACTGGAGATGGGCGAGCAACTGGGGTTCGACGGGCTATGCGTCAACGAACACCATCAGAATGCCTATGGCCTGATGCCGTCGCCCATCGTGCCCGCCTCGGCGCTGGCGCGCCGCACGTCGAAAGCCAAGATTGCCGTGCTCGGCAATGCGTTCGGCCTCCGCGAGCATCCGCTGACATTGGCGGAAGAACACGCGATGATCGACTGCATTACCGGCGGTCGGCTTATCAGCGGCATGGTCCGCGGCATCGGCGCCGAATATTATTCGATGGGTGCGAACCCCGCGTTCAGTCACGAACGGTTTCACGAAGCCCACGATCTGGTCATCCGCGCCTGGACCGATGAAGGTCCGTTCGCGTTCGAAGGCAAGCATTATCACTTCGAATACGTGAATGTCTGGCCGCGGCCTTACCAGAAGCCGCACCCGCCGATCTGGTGCCCGTCGCAGGGGTCGCTGGAAACCATCGAATGGGCGGCCCATTCCGATCGCAAATACACCTATTTGCAAACCTACAGTCCGTTCGAGGCTGTGAAGAAATTCCTTCACATGTACCGGGACGTCGCCCGCGACATGTACGGATACGAAGCCACGGATTCACAGGTTGGATGGGCGGCGCCGATCTATGTCGGCGAAACAGATGAAAAGGCCATCGAAGAGGCGCGTCCGCATGTGGAGGCCTTTTTCAACAAGTTCCTGCGGATGACGCCCGAAATGCTGTTGCCGCCGGGATATCTGTCTCTGAGGTCTTTCAAGAATGTCATGAAGCACAAGGGCGGCCTGTCCAAGGTGCGGTCCATGGAAGAGCTGATGGAAACCGGTATCCTGATTTGCGGCAGTCCGGATACCGTGCGCGACAGGCTGGAATACTGCCAGCGCGAAGCCGGCGTCGGCACGTTCCTCGGCATGTTCCAGATCGCGTCGATGCCGCACGAAATGACGGTCGCCAGCATGAAACGTTTCGCCGAACACGTGATGCCGGCCGCGAAACAGTTCGGTGAGACAAGCAACAAGGTTGCCGCCGAATAACGCTGCCCGAACCGACAGGATAAGCCGATGAAGGTTTTTCTCTTCCACCTGATGCCCTACGCGTATGTCGATCCTGACTACGACAAGGAATACGACACCTGCTGGGTGACCTATCCCAATACCAATTTCGATCCCGAAAAGGGCCATGAACTATACAACCGGTACCTTGATGAGCTTGAGGCTGCCGAGGATCTGGGCTTCGACGGCGTCTGCGTGAACGAACACCATCAGAACGCCTACGGCCTGATGCCGTCGCCGGTCGTCATGGCGTCGGCGCTGGCGACCAAGACCGAGCGCGTCAAAATCGCCATTCTCGGCAATGCCTTCGGCATTCGCGATCATCCCCAGACGCTGGCGGAAGAACACGCGATGATCGACTGCATCACCGGCGGTCGTCTGATCAGCGGCATGGTCCGGGGGCTCGGCTGCGAATATTACTCGATGGGCGCCAATCCCGCTGTGAGCCACGAACGCTTTCACGAAGCGCACGATCTGGTCATCAAGGCGTGGACCGAGAAAGGCCCGTTCGCGTTCGAAGGCAAGCATTATCACTTCGATTACGTGAACACCTGGCCGCGCCCGTTCCAGGATCCCCATCCGCCCATCTGGGTACCCAGCCAGGGATCGTCCGAAACCATCGAGTGGGCTGCGCATCCTGACCGCAAATACACCTATCTGCAGACCTATTCGCCGTTCCAGAACGTGGTGCGGTTCCATAACGCCTATCGCGATGTGGCGCACCGGCACGGCTATACGGCTACGTCGGAACAATTGGGCTGGGCGGCGCCGATCTATGTCGGCGAAACCGACGAACAAGCCGTCGAGGAAGCGCGGCCGCATGTCGAACTGTTTTTCAACAAGCTGCTGCGGTATCCGGCGACGATGCTGTTGCCGCCGGGGTATATGTCGATCGAGTCCTACAAGCGCGTGCTGAAGACGAAGGCGAGCCTGCTGTCCTCCCATTCGATCGAAACCCTGATCGAACGCGACGTTATCATCGTGGGCAGCCCGGACACCGTGCGAGAAAAACTCGCCGCCTGTCACGAGAAGGTCGGCCTCGGCTATTTCCTGGGCATGTTCCAGATCGGCAGCATGCCGCACGACATGACGATGGCGTCGATGGAACGCTTCTCGAAAGAGGTCATGCCCGCTGCCATGGCGCTCGAAGGGGCGGGCCAGTGGGAACCGAACGCGGACCCCGTGCCGACCCAGGCGGCGGAGTAGATTTTATATGAACAGAGTCCCCTCCCCCTTGAGGGGTAGGGGATAAGAGTTGGCGTGTTCGAACGGCCGGCCTACCGCGTCGGTACCGGCTGGTCGCCCGAATAGTCGTAGAAACCCTTGCCCGATTTGCGCCCCAGCCAGCCGGCTTCGACGTATTTCACCAGCAGGGGGCACGGGCGGTACTTGGTGTCGGCCAGGCCGTCATACAGCACCTGCATCACCGCCAGGCACGTATCGAGGCCGATGAAATCGGCCAGTTCCAGCGGGCCCATCGGATGGTTGGCGCCGAGCTTCAACGCGATGTCGATATCCTTTACCGAGCCGACGCCTTCGTGCAGCGTGTACACGGCTTCATTGATCATCGGCAGCAGGATGCGGTTGACGATGAAGGCAGGGAAATCTTCCGAGATCACGGGCGTCTTGCCCATCCGGTAGGTCAGGCCTTCGACCACCTTATGCGTGGCGTCGTCGGTGGCGATGCCGGGGATCAACTCGACCAGCTGCATGATCGGCACCGGGTTCATGAAATGCATGCCCATGAACTTTTCCGGCCGGTCGGTGGTCGCGCCGAGGCGCGTGATTGAAATCGACGAAGTATTCGATGCGATAATGGCGTCGTCGCGCAGCGACGGAATGACCGCCTTGTAAATTTCGCGCTTGATGGCTTCGTCTTCGGTTGCGGCCTCGATCACGACGTCGCAGTCGCCGAGCGCGGCCGCGTCGGTCGACGTGGTCAGCCGGTCGAGCGCATCCTGCTTGTCGGCGGCGCTGATCTTCTCGCGGCTGACCTGGCGTTCCAGGTTCTTGTCGATGGTGGCGATCGCCCTGTCTAGCTGTTCCTGGCCGATGTCGTTGAGCACGACATTGATGCCGGTGGTCGCTGCGACATGCGCGATGCCGGACCCCATCTGTCCGGCGCCGATGACGCCGATCTGTTTGATGCCGAGTGCCTCGGGCGTCGCGCCCGGATCCTGAATATCAGTCATGTAAAACTCCTCTGCTGACTCCCTGTCACAGATTTTTTGTTGAATACGCCCGCGATTGTTTATCGCGGTTTGATGTCCTGTTTTTCCAGTTCTGCGTCCAGTTCGGGGACGAGCTTGAACAGATCGCCGACGATGCCGTAATCGGCGACCGAAAAGATCGGCGCCTCTTCGTCCTTGTTGATCGCGACGATGACCTTGGAATCCTTCATGCCCGCCAGATGCTGGATGGCGCCTGAAATCCCGACCGCGATGTACAGCTCCGGCGCGACGACCTTGCCGGTCTGTCCGACCTGGTAGTCGTTAGGCTTGTAGCCGGCATCGACCGCGGCGCGCGACGCGCCGACGGCAGCGCCCAGTTTGTCGGCGACTTTTTCGATGATCTCGAAATTCTCGCCCGACTGCATGCCGCGCCCGCCGGAGATGATCACCCGGGCGGCGGTTAGTTCGGGGCGTTCGGATTTGGTCAGTTCCTGGCCGATGAAGCTCGACAGGCCGGGGTCCTCCGCCCCATCGACAGATTCAACGGCGGCCGATCCACCCTCGGCCTCCGCTGCGGCGAACGCGGTGCCCCGGACGGTGATCACCTTCACCGAATCCGTGGACTGCACGGTCGCCATGGCGTTGCCGGCATAGATCGGACGGACGAACGTGTCGCCGGAAACGACTTCGACGATGTCGGAAATCTGTGCCACGTCCAGCAGGGCGGCGACGCGCGGCGCGACGTTCTTGCCGGTGGTGTTGGACGGGAAAAGAATGTGGCTGTAATTGCCTGCGTGGGCGACGACCACCGGGGCCAGCGCTTCGGCCAGCTGGTGCTCGTAGGCGGCTCCGTCGACATGCAGGACCTTGGCGACGCCTGCGATTTTGCCGGCTGCTTCGGCGGCCGCACCGGCGTTGTGCCCCGCGACCAGTACGTGTACGTCGGCATCGATGGCGGCCGCGGCGGTGACGGTGTTGAGTACGATGGGAACGATTGCCGAATTGTCGTGATCGGCGACGACGAGAACAGCCATCAGATGACCCCCGCTTCGTTTTTCAGCTTGTCGACCATTTCGGCGACGGTTTCGACCTTGATCCCGCCCTCGCGCTTCGGCGGCTCGGTGACTTTCAGCGTCGTCAGACGCGGCGCGATATCGACACCCAGTTCGTCCGGCGTCATCTCTGCGATTTCCTTTTTCTTCGCCTTCATGATGTTGGGCAGCGACGCGTAGCGAGGCTCGTTCAGGCGCAGGTCCGTTGTGACCACCGCGGGCAGGGTGATGGCGATGGTCTGCAGTCCGCCGTCGACTTCGCGGGTGACGTTGGCCTTGCCGTCCTGCAGCACGATCTCGGACGCGAACGTGCCCTGCGACCAGCCTAGCAGGCCCGCCAGCATCTGGCCGGTCTGGTTGGAATCGTCGTCGATGGCCTGCTTGCCCAGGATCACCGCGTCGGGCGATTCCTGCTCGACGATTTTGGCCAGCAGCTTGGCGACCGCCAGCGGCTGCAGCTCATCGTCGGTCTTCACGTGAATGCCGCGATCGCAGCCCATGGCCAGCGCCGTGCGGATCGTTTCCTGGCACTGCTGCACGCCCATGGAGACGGCGACCACTTCGGTTGCGGTGCCGGCTTCCAGCAGGCGGACGGCTTCCTCGACGGCGATTTCGTCGAACGGGTTCATGGACATCTTGACGTTGGCGGTCTCAACGCCGGTTTCGTCGCCCTTGACGCGAACCTTGACGTTGTAATCGATCACCCGCTTGACGGCGACGAGCAGTTTCATCGGTCAGACTCTCTCAATCTGGGGGCAGCCATCTGTAGGTTTCGGGTCTTCCCGGGCGCGTTTCGCTGCCACTCGGGATGCGGACGGAAAGACTTATTTCGCAAGTGCGAAAACTAACTCAGTGGCGTCCGATGTCAAGTTTCGCTCGGGTATGCTGCAATGCGAAGGGCTGGGGTGGGTATTCAGTATATTTAGTCCCCTCCCCCTTGAGGGGAAGGGTTAGGGAGAGGGTGATCTGTCCCGCCGATGACTGTCAGCTTGAGAGGCCGTCCCCCTCTCCCTAACCCTCTCGCAGGGGCGAGGGGATTAATAAGGTTTAGCTTTCCTCATCCTGAGGCTGAGGTCGTGAAGCGAACGAAAGCAAAGCGGCGTCTCGAAGGATCACTTCGCCGAAAACAGGAACAGCAGCGCCAGCAGCACAATGGCGCCGAACTGCAGGATCACCCGGGCGCGCATGAATTTGTTGGAATGCCTGGCGTTGAAGTCGCCGCCGCGGACCATGGAAATCAGCCCCAGCGCCAGCGCGCCCAGCGTGGCGATCATGACGACGACGATCAGGATGGGAAGAACGGTATTCATGGACGGAATATGATCCGGATGCGCGGAAGTGGCAATGCGGCGTTTTGGTCGGTTAAACCGCCAGCACTTCCCACAATTTCCCTTCCACCTCGCCGCGCGGCACGACGAAGCGGTCGTGGTCGTCCTCCGTCGTCCATTTCACGATGGCGTCTTCGTAGGACGGTCGCGCCTGCACGCGGTCGAACCAGTCGCTGACATTCGGGCGGTTGCGGGTCCACAGGCTGTCCATGCAGATCAGACTGAGCCGGTTGACGTAGGGAATCATGCAGATATCGGCGAAGCCGAAATCGCGCCCGCCCAGCCAGGGCTTTTCCGAAAGCTGGCGCTCCATGTCATCGAACGCGGCATCGTATTGCCGGACGGCGGCGCCGACGCGCGGCGCGTCGAGGCCCATTTCGATGCAGTCGCGCTGGATTTCGCGGCGCTCCGGGTTGGGATTGCGGGCGTAACGCGCCTCCCGTTCTTCCGGCGTCATGGTGGCGAGGAAATGTTTGCGGTTGGCGGTCGCGAAAGTGACCGTCGTGCAGCCGGGGTGAAGAAATTCGTCGACCCGCTTCATCCACAATCGCGTCTGCGCCCGCATCCATGGATCGTCGGGCATCAGGGCCGGCGCGGGCTCGGTTTCTTCCAGGTAGAACATGATGACCGAGGATTCGGTGATGATCCGGTCGCCGTCGATCAGGGTCGGCACGACAGCCTTGGGGTTCAGTTTCAGATAGGCGGGATCGTGCTGGTCGCCCGCCTGCAGGTTGAGCAGCTCGCTCTCGAAGGAAAGGCCCTTTTCGTACAGCACCAGCCGCACCTTGGCCGCGCATACGGATGTCGTTCCGTGATACAGTTTAAGCATTCGCACATCCCGCATCCATCGCCGTTCGGATCATGAGTTTCCTTGACCATATCGCTTTGTGCAATACGCACGACCTGTCCAACTACGTATCGCTGGTGGTCGATGGCGATGCGGTCGGGCATATCCGGAAAGATAATCTGGCCCATTTAGACCGCTTCCCCGACGTCTTCGTGCGCTCGGACCAAAGTGTCTCGCTGGCACCGAATATTGAATCCTACGAAGACCGCACCGCCGCGGTCGACATGGTCGTCCGCGCGCTGTTCGAGGACGGCGTGCTGACCGGCTGGCGGGGCGAACCTTACCCGGTCGGCGGACAGTGGGGCGGCCCGCATGCTTTCGAGGTCGAACGCGCCGCTGCTCCGTTCTTCGGCGCGCGAGCCTACGGTGTGCATATCAACGGCTATGTCAGAAAAGAAAACGGCCTCCATATGTGGATCGCGCGCCGGGCCGACGACCGTCCGGTTTGCCCCGGCCAGTTCGACAACATGATCGCCGGCGGCCAGCCGGTGACGCTCAGCCTGAAGGAAAACGTCATCAAGGAAGCAGGGGAAGAAGCCGGCGTGCCGCCGGATCTGGCCGCCACCGCGCTGCCGACCGGGGCGATTACCTATTGTGCGGAAAGCGACATCGGCCTGAAGCCCGACATCATGTTCTGCTGGGACCTGGAGCTACCGGCGGATTTCATGCCGTTGAACGCCGACGGCGAGATCGCCGAATTCCGCCTGCTTCCTGCGGCCGAGGTGATGGAGATCGTCGACACGACGTTCGACTTCAAGTTCAACTGCAATCTGGTAATCGTCGATTTCTGCATCCGCCACGGGATCCTGCCGCCGGAGCATCCCGATTACGAAACGATTTTGAAAGGATTGCGGCGTTAGACTGCCGCCCGTGGGTCCGGAAAAGGGACCGGGCCGCGAAAAATACAGGTATTTTATTGACTTAGAGGCCGCATAGGCCCATATACCGCTCGTTAGTTGTCTCGCGATAGCGCGAAGTGCCGCCCAAGGGCGGTATCATTTCCCGGGAACAAATAAGCAAAAACACCTCGTGCCGGCCGCGCCCGGTACCCGGAAATAGCCCGTGCCGGATGGCGTTGAATACGCCCGGAATAAATGCACGCGGCAGAAAGAAGTAACTTAGTGACCAGTATTAATTTCTCGGATCTCGGCTTGTCCGACCCGATCCTGCGTGCCTTGGCGGCCCGTAATCACGTAACCCCCACCCCCATCCAGGCGGAGGCCATTCCCGGCCTGATGCAGGGCCGCGACATGCTGGGCATCGCCCAGACCGGCACCGGCAAGACCGGCGCCTTCGCGCTGCCCGTCCTCCACAAGTTCCGCGATCCGCGGCCCAAGGAAAACATCCGCCGCCCGCGGGCGCTGGTTCTGGCGCCGACGCGCGAACTGGCGATCCAGATCGGCGAGGAATTCGAGGCCTATGCCGCGCAGATGAAACTGCGCCAGACCGTGATCTTCGGCGGCGTGAAGGAAAACCGCCAGATCAGCGCGCTGAAACGCGGGCTCGATATCGTCATCGCGACGCCGGGCCGCTTGCTCGATCTCTACGGGCGCAACTTCGTCGATCTGTCAGGCATCGAATATTTCGTCCTCGACGAGGCCGACCGCATGCTCGACATGGGTTTCGTCCGTGACGTGCGGAAGATCGTCGCCGGCTTGCCGAAAGACCGGCAGTCGCTGCTGTTCTCGGCCACCATGCCGAACGAGATCGCAACACTGTCGAAAGAACTGCTGCGCGGTCCGCTGCGGATCGAAGTCACGCCGCAGGCAACGCCGGTCGACCGTATCGAGCAATCGGTGCGTCACGTTTCCGCCGGTGGCGGCAAGACCCAGGCGCTCAGCGACGTGTTCGCCGATCCCGAACTGTCGCGGGTGATCGTGTTCACCCGGACAAAGCACCGGGCCAACCGTGTCGCCGAGCAACTCGACAAGATCGGCGTGCCGGCGGCCGCGATCCACGGCAACAAATCCCAGGCCGCCCGCCAGAAGGCGCTGAAACGGTTCAGCGCCGGCCAGTGCCGTGTGCTGGTGGCGACCGATATCGCCGCCCGCGGGATCGACATCGACGGCGTGACCCATGTCATCAACTACGAGCTGCCGAATGAGCCGGAAAGCTACGTTCACCGCATCGGGCGGACGGCGCGAGCCGGCGCCAGCGGCGTCGCCATCGCGTTCTGCGATCCGTCGGAACGCAAATACCTGCGCGATATCGAACGCCTGCTGAAAATGTCGTTGACGGTGGTCGGCGACGGGCCGCAGGGCGAGGAACAGGCCCCGCCGAAACGCCAGGGCCACGGTGGCGGCAAAGGCCGGGGTGGCAAAGGCGGTGGACACCGCCAGGGCCAGCGTCCGGCCAATTCCAACGGCAAACCCCGGCGCCGCGGCGCGAAACGGGGCGGCCGCAATCGCCAGAAAGCGGCGTAGAGCCGTTTAGCGATACGTTCCCGCCGCGAGGCGGACAGCAAAACAGACATACGACCCGGCTGCGCCTTCGCGCGGCCGGCAACCGCTTGGCACGGCCGGGCACGACGCGCCCGCGAAAGGGAAAACAATGACAGACGGTCTCCGGCGGCGAACGTGGTGCGGGCTTGGCGTGCTCTGCCTTTTTCTGACGGTCTCCGTCGGCGCGCTGGCGCAATCCGCCGCCCCGGACAACTCGCAGAAGAGCCGGTATGGCGACGGCTGGACCTGTAATCCCGGGTACCAGGAAGTGAACCTGCAATGCGTCAAGCTGGTCGTCCCGGCGAATGCGTATCGAAACGGCTCTGCCTATGGACGGGGTTGGAGCTGTCTCCGGGGATTTCTGACAGTCGGCGACGGATGTGTACGGATTCGAATTCCTGAAAACGCTTACCTGGATTCAAACGGCGATGGCTGGTCCTGCGATCGCGGGTACCGACAGCGCGAAGACGGGTGCGTCCGGGTTCGCGTGCCCGCTCACGGGTATCTCAACGTGTCGGGAGCGGATTTCGAGTGCCTGCGCGGGTACCGGCAGGTCGATCAGGATTGCGTCGAGATCCGTATGCCCGAAAACGCGTATCTGGACGATTCGTCCTACGGACCCGGCTGGCGGTGCGAACGCGGATATTCTCAGCAGGCCGAAACCTGCGTCGCTATACGATTGCCCGACAACGCCAATCTCGACCATTCGGGCAACGGCTGGGAATGCAGTCCCCCCTTCGAACAGCGCGGCCAGCGCTGCCGGCTTCAGCAACCGCTGTAAACACTACCCCTCGAACCCGGTCATGTTTACGACCTCTTCCGGCGTGTAGCCGCTTTCGCGCAGCGCGCGGATCGTCATGTCCTGGTCGCGTTTGGCCAGCCGGCGCCCTGTGGTGTCGCGGATCAGACGGTGATGGTTGTAGCCCGGCGGCGTATAGCCCAGCAGGCCCTGCAACAGACGATGCACGTCGGTCGACGGCGCCAGGTCGGCGCCGCGTGTGACCATGGTGACGCCCTGCAGGTGATCGTCCACCGTGACCGCCAGGTGATAGCTGGTCGGCACGTCCTTGCGCGCCAGTACCACGTCGCCGAACCGTTCCGGCTTGCCTTTGACCAGCCCCTGATTCTCGTCTTTCCAGGCCAGCGGGCCGGCGATGGCCGCCGCGCCCTGCATGTCGAGTCGGCGGACATGGGCATCGCCGGCGTCGATCCGGTCTTCACGCTTTTCGTTGGACAGTTTTTTGCAGATTCCGGGATAGACCGGTCCTTCCGGACCGTGCGGCGCATGGCCGGACTGTTCGATCTCGGTCTTGATTTCCGACCGGGTGCAGAAACAAGGATACAGAAGCCCCTTGATTTCGAGCTTGCGCAGCGCCTTGTCGTAATCTTCCATGTGTTCCGACTGCTTTCGGACCGGCGTTTCCCAGTCCAGCCCCAGCCATGCCAGATCTTCCAGGATGGCGTCGGTGAATTCCGGCTTGCAGCGCACCGGATCGATGTCTTCGATCCGAAGGTGGAACGTGCCGTTCCTGCCGCGGGCATGGAAGGCGGTCAGGGCTGAAAACGCGTGTCCGATATGAAGATAGCCGGTCGGGCTCGGCGCGAACCGCGTGACCTGACCTGCCTTGCTGCTTTTTGCCATGACATCACTTCTGTGAGATAGAGACGGGACCCTCGAACAGGCGGCATCCCATGACCTCCCGACTTACCGCCGAGACGTTTAACAAAGCGTTAACCATACTCGCAAAGCGCGATCCGGACCTGGGAAAAATAATCGCCGGTTTCGGCGATCCGCCGATATGGCATCGTCCCGGCGGGTATCGCACGCTGGTGCTGCTGATCCTCGAACAGCAGGTGTCGCTGGCCTCGGCCCGCGCGGCGTTCGACCGGCTGACGGCCGCCGCGGGAAAACTGACGCCCGAGCGCGCGCTGGAGCTTGGCGATCAGGATTTCCGCGGCGCCGGCGTCAGCCGTCAGAAAACGCGCTATATCCGGCATTTGTCGGAATGCATCCTCGACAAGTCGCTGCGTATCGGCCGCCTTCCGTATCTGGACGACGACGCCGTGCGCGACCACCTGACGCAGGTCAAGGGGATCGGCGCCTGGACCGCGGACGTTTACCTGCTGATGAGCCTGCAACGGCCCGACGTGTGGCCGGTCGGCGACATCGCGCTGCAGGCGGCGGCGCATGAAATAAAGGGTCTTGATGCCCGCCCCGGCCCCGAGGAACTGACGGCGATCGGCGAACAGTGGCGGCCATGGCGCAGCGTCGCCGCGCGTATTCTGTGGCACCATTATCTGAGTACGCCCCGATCGAGAACGGCGCGATTGAGCAACCGGGCCAAAAAATGATATCGACGTCCTTCACCCCGAACCTAGGGATATCCCAATGACCGACCTACCCGAGCTCTCCGGCCCCGAAGCCGGCCCCGCATCCGGCGGCCCCGCGAAACAGCTGATCGTTTTCGTGCACGGCTACGGCGCCGATGGAAACGATCTGATTTCGCTCGGCCAGTATTTCGCGCAGGTCGCGCCCGACGCCGCGTTTATTTCTCCCAATGCACCGTATCGCTGCGACGGCTCGCCGTTCGGCTATCAATGGTACGACGTCTGGATGCAGGACCGTGACGAGCGGCTCGCCGCGATCCGGTCGACGGCCGCTATTTTCGATAACTTCATCGACGGGCAGCTGGCGCGCCACAGCCTGACCGAGAAAGACCTGGTGCTGGTCGGGTTCTCGCAGGGGACCATGATGTCGCTGTTCACCGCGCCGCGCCGCGAAAAAGCGGTGGCAGGCATCGTCGGCTACTCCGGCCGCATGGAAGCGCCCGACCTGCTGAAGGACGAGATCCGATCGAAGCCGCCGGTGGTGATGGTGCACGGCGATTCCGACGAATTGCTGGCCGTCTCGGAAATGGAAACCGCGGCCGCCGCGCTGCGCGAAAACGGGGTCGAGATCGATACCCATGTCCGCCCCGGGCTCGGCCACGGGATCGACGAGCAGGGTATCCGGATCGGGCTGGAGTTCGTCCGCAAGGTGCTGGGGACATAACCCCCTGACCACTATATCCGGTAGGCATGTGGATAAGATTTCACAAAATCTTCATGCCTCGCCGGTTGCCCTCGATTTCAGGGGGCGTTACCCTTACCGCGATATGAACGTCGATCCGACAGCCTGCCGGTCCGACAGACCGCGCAATTTTGGGACTGCCCTGTGAAGGGGGACTCCCCCGCGCTGGTGCTCAACGCCGATTTTCGGCCGCTCAGTTATTTTCCCCTGTCGATCTGGTCCTGGCAGGATGCCGTGAAAGCGGTGTTTCTCGACCGGGTGAACATCGTTTCCGAATACGAAGAAGAAGTCCGTTCGCCGAATTTCTCCATGCGCCTGCCCAGCGTGATCGCGCTCAAACAATACGTGCCGCTGTCGCGGCGGCCGGCGTTCACCCGGTTCAACGTGTTCCTGCGCGACCGCTTCGCCTGCCAGTATTGCGGCGTCGCGCCGGGTACGTCCGAACTGACCTTCGATCACGTTATCCCGAGATCCCGCGGCGGTCACACCGCCTGGGACAACGTCGTCGCCGCCTGTTCCGACTGCAATCTGGTCAAGGGCAACAAGATGCCGCGTGATTGCGGCATGATCCCTGCGGTCGCCCCGATCGAGCCGACGAATTACCAGCTGCAGAGCAACGGCCGGTCTTTTCCGCCCAATTATCTGCACGAAAGCTGGCGCGACTTCCTGTACTGGGACAGCGAACTGGAACAGAGCTGATATTCCGCGTGCTGCCTGGGAGCATCACCCGCTAGCGCGGGTCCTCCGCCTCCGCATAGTAAAACCGGCTTTTCCCCGTCGAACCGCATTTGCTGCAGGTCAGCCGCCGTTCGAGCATGGGCAATGTTGCGTCCCGGAGGTGCGGCGCAAGCCGCCATCGCAGACTGCGCGGGCGTTTGATCTTGCCGAAATGGCAGACGCTGCAGACGGCAACCAGCCGGTCGCCGTCGCGAAAATGGCTTAGCGTCAACGTCGCCCGCAGGGCGGCTTTTTCGTCGTTGGACAACTTCGCGATCTGAAACCGCGCCCAGATACCATCACTACGCATATAAGAACAAAACAGGAACATATATCGGGAGTCAACATGCCGCCAATCCCCACATTAAAAATTTGTAATCCGGCGGACAGGCGGTTGTAAGGCCCCGGTTTCCATATTCGACATCAGACGCACCCCTCAACCAAGGAGCAAGAAGATGTCGACCAACCGAAAGAGCAGAACCGTCACGGCCATTGCCGCACTGGGTGCCGTGGCAATTACGGGCGCCGCCGCCGGCGTGCTGTCCAGCAAGCAGCTTGCCGCCTCCACGGCGCTGACCGCGCCGGCGAAAGCGGTCGCCGACAGCACTCTGCCGGCCAGTTTCTCCGAGATCATCGACCGGGTCGGACCGGCCGTGGTGTCCATCCGCGTGACCGGACGCGCTCCGCAGGGCACCGCGCAGATGCCGGAAATCCCGGAACCGTTCAAACGCTTCTTCGGCGAGAATTTCGGCTTTCAGTTCGGCAACCCCGGACCGGGAACCCCGCGCCGCGCGCCCCGCGTCCAGGGCATGGGATCCGGCTTTTTCATCGACGCCGACGGACATGTCGTGACCAACAACCACGTCATCGGCGACGCCGACAGAATCGAGATCATGATGAAAGACGGGGAAACCCATGAAGCGACGCTGGTCGGCCGGGACCCCAAAACCGATCTCGCATTGCTGAAGGTGACTTCGGACAGGAGGTTCCCGTTCGTCCGGTTCGGCAAATCTGCCGATGCCAAGGTCGGCGACTGGGTCATCGCGCTGGGCAGTCCGTTCGGCCTTGGCCACACCGCGACCACCGGCATCGTGTCGGCGCGGGGGCGCGATATCGGCGCCGGCCCGTATGACGATTTCCTGCAGATCGATGCACCCATCAACAAGGGCAACTCGGGCGGGCCGACCTTCAACGTTCGCGGCGAGGTGATCGGCGTGAACACCGCGATCATTTCGCCCACCGGCGTCAGCGCGGGGATAGGCTTCGCGGTGCCCTCCGACATGGCGAAGTCGGTCATCGCGCAGCTGAAGGACAAGGGCGCGGTGTCGCGCGGCTGGCTGGGCGTCAACATCCAGCAGGTCACGAAAGACCTCGCCGCCGGGCTTGGCATGAAGAAACCGGAAGGCGCGCTGGTCGCGAACGTGACCGAGGACAGCCCCGCGGCGAAGGCAGGGCTGAAGGCCGGTGACGTCATTGTCGCGGTTGAAGGCGAACGCATCGAAAAGATGCGCGAACTGCCGCGCCGGGTTGCCGGTCTGGCCGCCGGAGAAAGCGCCGGGTTCCGGATCGTCCGCAACGGCCGCGAACGCACGCTCGACGTGGTAATCGGCAGGATGCCCGGCCCGGAAAAGGCCGCGGCGGCCAGCCCGGACGAATCGGCGGCACCCCGCTTCGGCATGTCTCTGACGGCGGTCGACGACCGGACGCGGGCGCGGTTCGGGATCGGCAGGGATGTCGAGGGCGCGGTCGTCGTCGCGGTCGATACCGGCAGCATCGCGGCTGAAAAAGGCATCCGGCCGGGCGACGTGGTCCGCCGGATATCCGGGCAGGAAATTTCCGGTCCGGGTGACGTATCCCGGCTTCTTGCGAAAGCCGCCGAACAGGCAAAGGGCAAGAAACGAAAAGCGGTGCTCGTTCTGGTCAACCGGAAAGGCAACGACCGCTATATCGCGCTGCCGCTGCGTGACGCCTGACCGGCATCACGTTTCTGCAGTAAGAGAAGTCGGCGCTTACGCCCACGGGCGCCGACTTTCTTTTGTGGTTGCCGTTTGCCCGTCGAAGCAGAACAATGGCTTCATATCGGAACCCGGCACCCCCCGACATACATAACGAGGCACGACATGACACTCAAAACGGTTGCAATCCTCAGCCCCGGCGACATGGGCGAAGGGGTCGGTGCGTCCCTCAGGGGTCAGGGCATTGACGTGATCACGGTCCTGGCCGGGCGCAGCGACGAAACCCGTATGCGGGCGGAGCGGTCCGGATTCCGCGACGTCGCGGATTTTGATGCACTGGTGACCGAGGCCGATCTGGTGTTGTCGATCATGCCGCCGGAGCGGGCAGAGGCGATCGCCGCCGATGTCGCCGCCGCGATGAAACGTACCGGCAAAACGCCGCCCATCGCGGACATGAATGCCGTCGCGCCGACCACGGCAACGCGGATTGCCGCCGTGATCGCAGACGCGGGCGCCGGTTTCATCGATGGCGGCATCATCGGCTGGCCGCCGCTGAAGAGCGACAAGGACACCAAGCTCTATGTCTCCGGTCCCGATGCGGCGTTGATGGATCAACTGGACGGCAACGGCAAGAAAGTGATTCAGCTCGGCGACGAAATCGGCCGCGCCTCGGCGGTGAAAATGGTCTACGCCTCGGTCACCAAGGGCACGGATTCCCTGCTGACAGCCGCCTATACGGCGGCAGAGGCACTCGGCATCCGCGAAATCCTCGAAGCCGAATGGGAGAAGAGCCAGCCGGATGCGCTCGACCGCATGCGCCGTCGTGTGCCGGTACTGCCGGCGGATGCCGGGCGCTGGATCGGAGAGATGGAGCAGATCGCCGAAACCTATGCCTCCGTCGGCATTACGCCCAATTACCACAAGGGGGCCGCCGATATGTACCGGCTGCTGGATTCGACCCCGTTCGGCCGCGAAAGCCGCGAAACCATCGACAAATCCCGCTCCATGCAGGACTCGGTGAAAGTCTACGTCCGGTATCTGAACGCCGACAAAGCGGCGGAATAGGTAATCCGGTCTCGGTGGGAGAGCGTATTCCCTTTTTCAGTGTTCCGCAGCGCCACAACCGGGAAAGGATGCGCGTGACGGCCGATCTCTATGTTGGCGAGGTAATGCACCGCCGGTCGCGGCCGAAGGCGTATGAATTCGTCTACCGGGTATTCAATATCGTGGTCGATATCGACACACTGGACGACGATGCGCGCCTGCGGCGGCTGTTTTCCTATAACCGGTTCAATCTGTTTTCGCTCTTCGACAGGGATCACGGCGCGCGCGACGGTTCGCCGCTGCGCCCCTGGGTCGAAAAGCATCTCGCCGACGCAGGCCTGAGCCACGCCGCGGCCAGCATCCGCCTGCTCTGCATGCCGCGCGTGCTTGGCTACGTGTTCGATCCAATCTCGATCTATTACTGTTCGGACGCCGATGGGAATCTTGCCGCCGTCCTGTACGAGGTGAAGAATACCTTTGGCGACCAGCACGGTTACCTGTTTCCGGTCGAACCGGGGACCGACGCGCCGCAGGATCATATCGCCGACAAGATATTTCACGTCTCGCCGCTGATCGCGATGAATGCGAAATATCGCATCCGCACGACGTCGCCCGACGACCGGCTTGCCGTGCTTATCCGCGAATCTGACGACGAGGGCGAATTCCTGGTGGCGACACTGACCGGCGATCGGCGGGACATGACGGACGCGGCCCTGCTGGGCCGGTTTTTCCGTATCCCGTTTCTGACGCTGAAAATCATGGTCGCCATTCATTTCGAAGCTATCCGCCTGATGCTGCGCGGCGTGAAATACACCACCCGACCTGAACCGCCGGCGGAGGAGGTTTCCCTGCCGCCGCCCCGCCGGGACGCCGCCTGATGGAGGGAAGGCTCAATCTCGAAGGCCGGCTGCGTGCCGGGGTGCTCGATATCGATCTGCCCAATGGCCGGACCGTTCATCTGACCGGGAAGCAGGACGGACCGTCCGCGCAGCTGACCCTGCACCGCTGGCGCGCCCTGCGGCGTTTTTTCGGCGGCGGCACGGTCGGGTTCGGCGAATCCTTCATGGACGGCGACTGGGATTCCCCCGATCTGCCGAAAGTGATCGAACTGGCGGCGAGAAACCTGCCGCGCCGGCCGATGACGTTCCGGTCGCTTTCGCCGTGGCGCCTGGGCGACCGGGTGCGCCACGTGCTGCGTCCCAACACGCCGGACGGCTCGAAACAGAACATCGCCGCGCATTACGACCTCGGCAACGATTTCTATGCGTTGTGGCTGGATCCCGGCATGACATATTCGTCCGCCGTGTTCGCCCGTGGCGCCAAAGATCTCGAAAGCGCGCAGGCGGAAAAGAACCGGCGCCTGCTGGATCTCGCCGGCGTCAAACCCGGCGACCGGGTGCTGGAAATCGGCTGCGGCTGGGGCGGGTTCGCGCTGCAGGCCGCCCGCCACCGTGGCGCGCGCGTGACCGCCATCACCGTTAGCCGGGCACAGCACGACTCGGCCCGGAGACGGGTACAGGAAGCAGGTTTGTGCGAGCAGGTCGATATCCGGCTGTGCGACTATCGCGATCTCGACGGCGAATGGGATCACGCCGTGTCGATCGAAATGATCGAAGCGGTCGGCGAAAAATACTGGGACATTTATTTCGACCGCGTGTCTGCCAGCGTGAAACCGGGCGGCACTTTCGCGCTTCAGGCCATCGTGATCGAGAACGAACGCTTCGATGCCTATCGCCGTAGCGCTGATTTCATCCAGAAACATATTTTCCCGGGGGGTGCGCTGCTCAGCCCCGATGTGCTGCGCGATCACGCCGCCACCGCGGGTTTTCACTGGAAAACCGCCGCCGGTTACGGGCTCGACTATGCTGAAACCCTGGCGTGCTGGCGAGGGCGGTTCGAAAGCGCAGCGGACAAAGTGGCCGCGCTCGGCTTTGATGAACGGTTCCGGCGTTGCTGGTCGTTCTATCTGGCCTATTGCGAAGGCGGATTCCGGGCCGGGAATATCGATGCCCTGCAGGTGGCGCTGGTGAGGAAATAACGTTTCATCCTCTAATCACGTTTCTTAGTTATCCAGCTCATCAGTGGCAGGTAGATCGCATAGGGCAGCAGCCGCATGAATTTTACCGTCCATGTGAAGCGTTTCGGGAACGTGATTTCAAACCGGCTACTTTTCAATCCTGCGTGAAACGCCGCTGCCGCTTTGTCGACCGGCATCAGCCCCGGCATGCGAAAATCGTTTTTGTCTGTCAGCGGGGTTTCGATGAAACCTGGGTTGACGATCTGCACCTTCACGCCGTGATCGTCTAGTTCCATGTGAAGCGCTTCGCACATATTGATCAGTGCCGCTTTTGTTGCACCGTAAGCCGACGCCGTGCGCAGGCCGCGATACCCCGACACCGATCCCACCACAGCGATATGTCCGGATCGGCGCGTCACCATGCCAGGGATGAGGACATCCAGCACGCGCACGACGCCCATCCAGTTGAGGTCGATCTGCTTTGCGACCGCGTCCGCCGAGAAAATCGCACCGTCCATCGGGATATAGGTGCCCGCGTTCAACACGCAGAGATCGGGCACGCCATGCGCGCCGACGATGTTTTCGTAGGCGCTCCGCACTCCGTAATCGTCCGTCACGTCAAGCGGCACTGCGACGATTTCACCTTTCAGGCCCGCCGCCTCCGCCGCCAGCTCGGTCAACTTTTCCTTGCTTCGGGCGCTGGCCAGAACCTTGCTGCCGGCAGCGGCCAGACGCAGCGCCAGCGCGCGTCCGATGCCGGTGCTGGCGCCGGTAATCCAGACGAGGGGAAAGTCGGTTGCTGGGATCATGGCGGTCAGTAAGCTAGCGGCGATGGATCTGTGGTACTGTAATAGTATAGACCTAAAATGACTGAGCCCCGCCTAAAAACCGATCTCTGGATTCGCGCCCAGATCCGCCTGTGCGACATCAACTTCATCCCGGTGATTGTCGCGCGCCGCGGAGACGGCGATGCCGGCCAGGTATTGGTCAAACGCGATCGGCTGGACGGCACTTTCGAGGTGTTTGCCCGCACCGTGACGCTGAGCGGTGCACCGGCGTGGCGACGGGCGACCGGCCCGGACCCCGTCGATGAACATGCGGCCCGCGCCCTGATCGACCGCGAGGCGGGTTTCGATCCGGATATTTGGGTGCTGGAAATCGAAGATGGAGACAGTGCTTACGAACTTGATGGGCCGATTGTTTAGCTGAAGTCCCCCTTAGCTCAGGGGGGAGGGAATACATTTTTAGATCATTCCGGCTCCATGTCTGACGGTTTAACCAGCGAGTCCGTACGCAGCACGATCAACTTTTCGACTGTCATGTCGCGCAGGGTGTAAGGCACGCCGCTGGTGCCAAGGCCGGATTGCCGCAGCCCGGCAAAGGGCATCCAGTCGGCGCGGAAGGCGGTATGATCGTTGACCATCACGACTGAGGCGTCCAACCGGTCGGAAATTTCCGTAGCGCGTTCGACGTCGCGCGTGAATACGGCTGCCTGGAACGCCGTCGGCAGGGAATTGGCGCGGTCCAGCGCGTCGTCTAACTTGAACCATGGATCGACGCAGACAACCGGCCCGAACACTTCTTCCGTCATCAGGCGGCAGTCCTTCGGCGCGTTGAAGATGACCGTCGGCGCGTAGATCGTATCCGAGAGTTTTTCGCCGCCGGTCAGCAACTGCCCGCCGCCATTGACCGCCTCAGTTACCCAATCGTGGACGCGGTCGACCTCCGCCGGGCGGATCAGGGGGCCGATTTCCGTCTCCGGGTCCATCGGATCGCCGATCCTTAGACCGGCCGCCTTCATGGCAAGCTGGGTGGCGAAGCGGGTGGCGATCTTGGTGTGTGTGAAGATGCGCTGCACCGACACGCAGACCTGGCCTGCGTGATAGAAGCAGCCTTTAAGGATCGCCTCGCGCACCTCGTAGACGTCGGAGTCGCCGGTCACGATCGCTGGCGCCGCACCGCCATGCTCAAGCGCGCAGCGCGTGCCGGGTGCCAGTTTCGACCGTAGCGCCCAGCCGACCTTGGCGCTGCCGATGAAGGTTAAGAAACCGACCCGGGAATCGGTCGCGAGTTTTTCGGCCAGCGCGTTATCGGAGGTGACGATCACTTGTCCCCAGTCTTTCGGCAGCCCCGCTGCGTGCAGGATATCGACGAACGCGAGACACGAGAGCGGCGTGTCCGGCGCAGGTTTGACGATAACCGGACAGCCCGCCGCCACGGCCGGCGCGACCTGGTGGACGATCAGGTTCAGCGGGTGATTGAACGCGCTGATCGCGACCACTACGCCGACCGGCTCCCTACGCGTGAACGCCATCCGGTTGCCGGTTGCAGGCGTCAGGCCCATCGGGACCACCTCGCCGGCATCTCTACGCAACGCCGCGACGGTGCTTTTGACCGTGTTGATGGCGCTGACGATCTCGGCGCGGGTATCCGTCATCGGCTTGCCGCCCTCGCAAACGGCGGTTTCGGCGAGCTGGTCGAACCTGTCTTCCATCAGGGATGCGGTGCGTTCCAGCACGGCGATGCGCGTGTGTTCCGGCAGCCATGCGGCGCGGTCCCGAAACAGCGCATACGAGCGGCCTAGCGCCGCGTCAATCTCTTCCACCGTGCTCTCGGCGACGGTATCGACCAGGGTAAGATCGATTGGATTGAATACGGCAAGGGTGTGGCTGGCTGTATCAGTGGAAGTCATCTTCTATCGCATGTGTGTGGTAGTGAAATGTAAAGACGTAGTCGGGCATCGGAAGGCTCACGCTGTCGTCAGCACGACTGGATCAGAGTATAGACCGGGATGAGCGTCCGCTGAAAAATGTTACGCTCGTTCCATGTAAACGTCGAAAGACGTCTATGCCAGAATTCTCGTACAGCGCCTGTTTCGGTCCGAATACGCTGAGGTCGCACTAATATAAGTTTCGGCTTGATCGAGCCTGCCCAGGACGAATTTCACGCTTCTCTTTCGAGACCGGAGACCCGTGCGGTTGACGGTCAGGTCGACCAGATCAATACGCGTGTTTCGCGGGTGTTTATGGCCCGAGACCGGGTCCAAACGCTCAAGCGGGCGCTGCCTTTTCATATCTGGACTTTCGCAAACCCAGAGACCGAAGACAGTTCCATGAAGAGGAAGTGTTGCTCCACCGCCAGACCGCGCCCTGTCTGTATCTCGGTGTCGTGCCCGCCACGCGGTAAGCCGACGGTTCGCTGTTAACGAACGCGCGAGGTGCGCTGGTCAAATGGCTGGTCGAGATTACGGGTTTTGATCAGGAGGCGTTTCTGTGCATGCGCGCCTATCCTGTACAAAGTTATGGCCGGGTGCAGTTCTGTTTGAGAGGGATAAAGTGATGGTCTGTACGATTCGAGTTATTTGCGGGTATACGCTGATCATATTTTATCTGGATGACCACCCCTTTTAGATCATATGTGAGGTACGATCCTTGGTTCCAAAAGCTCTAAAGGATGGCTATCGACGTTTTCGAAGCGAACGTTATGCGGTCGAGGCCTCGAAGTATCGCGAGCTTTCTGCTGGGCAGTCTCCTGCAACGATGGTCGTCGCCTGCGCCGACAGCCGCGTTGATCCGGCGACCATCTTCGCCGCATCGCCGGGCGAGCTGTTCGTGGTGCGAAATGTCGCCGCTCTTATCCCACCCTTTGAACCATCGAGCGGCTATCATGGCACGTCCGCGGCGTTGGAATACGGGGTTTCGGAACTGCGTGTGCGCGACATCGTGGTACTGGGGCACGGTCTGTGCGGTGGCATCGCCGCGTCTATTGGCGGGATGGAAGGGCAGACGCCCGGCCAGTTCATCGGTCCTTGGGTCGATCTATTGTCGCCGGTGCGAGACGAAATGCTGGCCGATGACGATGGATCTCTCACGCCGGAGCGGCGCCAGCGCCTTCTGGAATGGATGGCTGTGCTTTTTTCTATCAAGAACCTGCGTAGTTTTTCCTTTATCACAGACGCCGTTGCCGAGGGTAGTCTGCGATTGCATGGGGCCTGGTTTTCTATTGCCGATGGAGAGCTTTACTGGCTGAATGAGGGCCGAGGTACCTTTGAATTGGTAGAACCTTCTGCATAGTTACATCCGGGGTACGCCGACCAGCATTGGTCTCCGATCCGGAAAATCGGAGACCAACCTCGCAGCCTTTTAAAAAGTTCTATGTCAATTTGATGAAACATTGACATGTCCCAAGTTGTGCCACCAGGTCGGCGAAACAAAAGCACACATGATCCTCGATGCCTTGCCGCCACCAAATTGTTCTCCCTGCCGGTGCTGTTCTTCACTATTGGATTCGCGGCGCCGTTCGCAAAATTGGACCTCGGAGTGCCGCCGGCGACCGTTGCTGAGGGTATCTTTACACTTTCTATGATTGGGGGAGACTGCCAGGTTTCCACATCGACCGAAAATTCTCTATTCTATATTATAACATTGGGAGTTAAGTTGTGTCATGACAGGCGTCGAACGGGCAAACGGCCATAAACCGGCTGGCCTATCCCCACTTCACCATCCTGCGCTGGCCGACGCGCCGCGCCCCGACTCCGCGAAGCTCTCATATGATCTGAATGACGCACTGTCGGCCGTCGTGCCGTTGCAGGCACGCGCGCCGGAAGACGCGTTTTCGGCGTCTTATCTGGGTACCGAACGTGAGGGTAACGCGGTACTGATCTCCGAGGACGGATTGCTGCTGACGATCGGATATCTGATTAACGAATGCGACCTCATTACCGTTGGCACCAGGATCGGCGGCGTCGCCGAAGCACATGTAGTTGCTTACGATTACGAAACCGGATTCGGTCTGTTGCGAGCTCAAGACGATCTCGGAGTGAAGCCGCTGGAACTGGGGCATTCCGCTGCAGTCCGCGAAGGCGATACGCTGACTGTCGGCGCCCATGGAGGCGCGGCGCAGGCGCTGGCCGCCAAGGTGTCGTCGGTGCGCGAATTCGCCGGCTATTGGGAATACCTGATTTCAGGCGCAATCTTCACCGAACCGCCGCACCCCATCTGGTCCGGCGCGGCCTTGATCGATCCCGAAGGCAAGGTGGTGGGCATCGGCTCACTGTTCGTTCAGGATGCTGAGGACGAAAACGCCGACAAGCAGCCGGGCAACATGTTTGTGCCGGTAGATCTGCTGAAACCGATTTTCGAGTCCTTGATTGAAAAGGGACGTACCGAACATCCGCCGCGCCCATGGCTTGGCATTTATACGGTGGAAACCATGGGGCATCTGCTAATCACGTCGGTATCCGAACGCGGTCCGGCCGCAGACGCGGGGGTGGAGCCTGGTGATGTGCTGCTGGCGGTCAACGGTCGGGAAGTGAAATCGCTGGCAGACCTGTACCGGGAAATCTGGGGCTCCGGCGAAGCCGGCGTGCCGGTCGATCTGGCGCTGCTGCGCGACCAGAAGATGATCGAAGTGTCGGTCATCACCGTAGACCGCGGCCAGATCATGCGCCGGCCAGCCAGCCACTGAGGCGTCCACGCGCTTGTGTGGCGCGACCAGAGCCCTCTTTTCCGCCCGCAATATGGCAATTGCGTCACGTGGGCTTTACTGCCCAGACCCGACCGTGTAGAGCGCAGGGATGTCAGAAAAAAACCAAATACCTCATTATGACGGCATAGCCGCCATCGCCGAGCGGTACGATGCGTTCATTCTCGATGTCTGGGGCGTGCTCCATGACGGCGTCAACCTGTATCCCGGCGTAGTCGACACGCTGGAAAAGCTGACCGCAGCCGACAAGCCTTTCGTCATGCTGACCAATGCGCCGCGCCGCAGTCACGCTGTGGCCGAGGCGATGATTTCCATGGGAATGCCTGAAAAATTTTGCTGCAGGATTCTGTCGTCCGGCGAAGCGACTTTTCTCGATCTTCGGGATCGCGAAGATCTGTTTTACGCAGACGTCGGCAATCGGTTACTCCATGTCGGGCCGGACCGTGATCGCAATTTGTTCGATGGGCTGGACGGGGAAGAGGTGAAACGGGTCGAAGACTGCGATCTGATTGTCAACACGGGGCCCTGGGAAGACGGCGAAACGGTTGCGGATTACGAAGACCTGCTGCAACAGGGTGCCGCGCTGAGGGTTCCGATGATCTGCGCCAATCCCGATCTGGTGGTCGTACGTGGCGGCCGCAGAATCATCTGCGCCGGATCACTGGCGGTGCGATATGAGGAACTTGGTGGCGTGGTGCGGTGGCTCGGTAAGCCGCGCGTTGAAATCTACGATTACTGTTTCCGCGAGCTGGCGGATTTCGATAAATCACGTATCGCCGCCGTCGGCGATTCGTTCCGCACTGACCTGGCCGGCGCCGTCAATGTCGGCATTGCGCCAATCTTCGTGGCGGCGGGCATTCACGCTGACGAGGTCGGCGGCTGGCCGCCTGATCCGGGGGCGCTGTCAGATCTGGCCGGAAAATGGCACGCTCGGCCCTCTGCATCCGTTCCGGCCTTTGTATGGTGATTCAGGGACAGGGTAGAGAGGGCCGGCGCGATGACGCTTACGCGGATAGCATATTTATCGATATAGATTTCGATGCCGAAGCAGTCTCGACGAGTCAACTTGTTCTATTACGATCTTCCGATGAATTTGACCGGAAAAGCGTAGCCATGAGAGGCAATTTCCGGGATATATTTACGTCGTTTTCGCGCTTTCCCGCAGGCGCCGCTGTCGATCTGAACCGTCTGATGGACAGCGGGAAATCGCAAAAGTGGTGGTCCAACTATTCCAAGGGGACCACCGTATTTTCGTGCGCAGCATCACGTCCGGCGATGAACGCCGGGCGCGTTACGTCATCAGCACCAAATACCAGGACGACGATGAGTTTTGCCGTTACGTTCAACGCTATCTCAATCACTTCGAGATGCTGCTCTAGGAGGCGAACGAATCCGATCCGGAAAACCTGCTCAGCTTGATCTTCCGTTCGGCCGACGTTGGGCAGACTTTACCTGCTGCTGGCCCGCGCTGGGGGTGGCTCAATACGAAGAAGGCGCTCACATCCTGCGAGACGTCCCTCCCGGCTTCCTGTGGATGAGGCCTGGCGGCGAAATCTGACCCGTTAGCTTTCCCTAACCTGGGAAGCCGTCTACGCGGGCGTCGGGAAAGTTGGTGCCGCTTGAAATCAAAACGCCCAAGGAAAGTTCTTTAGTGTATGCCCTGATATTCATCGTCTTCGTCGACACCGTTGGTTTCGGCATCGTGCTGCCGTTGTTGCCGCTCTATGCGCAGGAATTCGGTGCCTCACCCGAGCTGGTGACGCTGGTGGCGGTGAGCTTTACACTGGGACAGGCGCTGTTTGGGCCGTTCTGGGGCTGGCTGAGCGACCGGCTGGGACGCAAACCGGTATTACTGATCACGATTACCGGTACGCTCTGCACCTATGTCCTGCTAGCCTTCTCGACGTCGCTGATCATGCTGTTCGTGGTTAGGTTTCTGGGCGGGGCGATGGCGGCGAATATGAGCGTCGCGCATGCGCTGGTCGCCGACATCACGCGTGCCGAAGACAGGACCCGTAATATTGCCCGGCTCAGCGGGGCGGGCGGGCTCGGCTTTGTAGCCGGTCCTGCGATCGGCGGTCTGCTGGCAGGCGTCGATGTCGGCGGGTCGGCGTTCCTGTTGCCCTATCTGACGGCGGCGGTCTTTTCGGCAGTCGCGCTGGTGCTGGCGATGATCCTGATCCGCGAAACCGTGACCCCCGAACAGAAAAACCGGGCCCGGGGCGCCCGCGGTTTCGGTGCCTGGCGCGCCGCGCTGGCACACCGGCAGACGCGCCTGTTGCTGTTCCTGATGTTCGCGCCGCCCTTCGTGTTTGCCGGGGTGGAGGTGGTCATCGTGCTCTGGTCGGAACGCGCCTGGGGATGGGGACCGCAGCAAAACGGCTATTTCTATGCCTGGATGGGCGCCTGTCACGTGGTTTTGCAGTGGGTTCTGATCGGACCCCTGGCGCGGTGGATCGGGGAACGGGCGCTGATCACCCTCGGCGCCATGTCGCTCGGGGCGGGGGTTCTGCTGATGCCGCTCGCCGGCCAACCGGCGCTGCTCTATTTCGCGGCGTTTCTGATGATTCTCGGTACCTCCGGCTGCGCGTCGTCTCTCAGCAGCCTGTTGTCGCAATATGCCGATCCGTCCAGCCGCGGCGGCGTTTTGGGGCTCGGACAGGCGTTTGCAGGGTCGGGGCGGATTGTCGGCCCGGCACTGGCGGGCGTGGTTTTCGCGTCTATTGGCATCGACTGGCCGTTTTTCCTCGGCGCGGCGGCCATGGTGATCATGGCGCTGGGCAGCCGGTTTATCCTGGTACGCCGGGCGTCGGAAGTTAATGCGTCGTGACGCTTGACGGCGCCGGCCCGCTCCCTCTCCCGGCCACCCACAAGGATAATTCCATGGGTGACCGGCAGGGGGAGCGGGCGGTGCGTATCTGCGAAAGCAGATCGCAAAACAGGTGCTCAGAATCCTTGACGCCGGAGTCGATGGCGACTAAAACTTCGCGCTTTCCGGGCCGCGAACGGCCCGTTTTACGTGTTTAGCGAAGAATTTCGGGAACAAGACCATGTCCAGACGATGCGCCATGACCGGCAAGGGTGTACAGGCCGGCAACAATGTCAGCCACGCTCATAACAAGACCCGCCGCCGGTTCCTGCCCAATTTGCAGGATACGTCGCTGCTGTCCGACGCGCTGGGCAAGACCGTGCGCCTGCGCCTGTCGGCGCGCGCCATCCGCACCATCGAACACAAGGGCGGGCTTGACGCCTATCTCCTCGGCACCGCCGATTCGAAGCTGCCGGAAGAAGCCCTGACGCTGAAGCGCAAGGTCAAGAAGGCGGTGGCCGCTGCCGGCTGATCGCGCCGCTTTCCACGCAATTGATAAGGCCCGCGATTTCGCGGGCCTTTTTCTTATTTATTGCGTGCTGGCGTAAACAGAAGAAGCGCCTGTCCGATCAATACGCCCAGCGCCCCCGCGGCGAGGATCATGTTCATCGGATTCGACGGCTCGCCCGCATTCAGGTTCCGGATCACCAGAAACAGCTGCGCCGCGGCAACATGCGCGCCGAGAAACGCCACGCAGAGCGCCGGATAGCGCAGCCACCAGATGCGCGGGTCCGGCAGCAGCATAAACAGCCCGACGACGCCGATCGCGGTTCGTTGTGTCCGGCAATAGACGCATTCGTGCACCAGCCCGGCAAGGTCGATCCACCAGGTGACGGCACAGACGGCGATCGCCAGAAACCCCAGCAGCCGCAGATTGCGGGACAGAAAACCGAGCAGGGCGTTCACTGCTAGATCACTTCGCAGACTTCGTCGAAATCGTAGCGGTACAGCCGCGGTCCCTTGATGCCTTCGAGATCGCCATAGCCGATATTGCACAGGAAGTTGGATTTCCAGTTCCTGCCGGCGAGGAACGTTTCGTCCGCCAGATCAGCGTTGAAACCGCCCATCGCGCCTGCATCCAGCCCGACGGCGCGGATCGCCATGATCAGGTAGGCGCCCTGCAGTGTGCCCTGCTGGAAGGCGAATTTCTCGGCCACTGCGGCGTCGTTGCGGAACCTGTCGCCCATTTCCGGGCGGACCGGGTAGTTCCGGGCGAAATCCTCATAGAACTCGAGGTCGTAAGCCAGCAGCGCCGTCACGGGTGCCGCCATCGTTTTGTCCACGTTCGGCGGCGCCAGGCAGGGCTTCAGCTTTTCCTTGGCTTCCTGCGAGCGGATGAAGATGAGCCGCCCGGGCTGGGTGTTCGAACTGGTCGAGCCGTATTTCATCAGATCCCAGATTTCGCGCAGCTGGTCGTCGGACACGTCCCTGTCCTGCCACCAGTTGTGATTGCGGGCTTCGCGGAACAGCAGATCCGCTGCGTTGCCGTCCAGGTGCCGGATGCGGTTACGGTAGTCGGTAATGCGTGCGCGGGCATCGGCAAGCGCCTGATCTTCGGACATTGGTTAACTCCCTGATTCAGCTGTTTGTGGCGAAAATGCGGCGTTAACATACTTCGCGATTTTGGGATTTGCACGTTCCCGCGACTCATGGGAAAATAAAACGATTAGAAAGCTAATCGCTTCAACAAAGGACAGGGACATGAAAATCTTCACGAAGACATTGTTCGCCGGCATCGCGGCGAGCGCCATGCTTGCAGGAGCGGCGACCAGCGCATCCGCGGCGATGGATTTCGCGGGAAAGACGATCAAGATCGTCATTCCCTACGGCCCGGGCGGCACCTATGACAAATACGGAGTGGTTTTTTCCAACAACCTAGGAAAGCATATTCCCGGTAATCCCAACATCATCCTGCAGCACATGCCGGGTGCGGGCGGCGCCAAGGCCATGAACTGGGTATACAACGTCGCGCCCAAGGACGGTCTGACGATGATCGTGCCGCTGGATAACGGCGTCATGAACCAGCTGATGCGGCCTGAAAAAATGCGCTACGACTCGCGCAAGTTCAACTATATCGGATCAAGTAACCAGACCAACGTTGTCATGGTTGTGCGCACCGATGCTGGCATCAACACGCTGGACGACATGAAGACCAAAGCAATTATCGGCAGCACGTCCGGCAAATCCTCTTCCGGTTACGTCATCCCGTCGCTGATTAAGGGTCTGTTCGGCTTGAAGATCAAGATGGTCACCGGTTACAAGGGCTCTTCCAAGTCGATCTTCGCGATGGAACAGGGCGAATCCCAGATGGCCGCGTTCAACTGGCTCGCCTGGGCGTCCAAGGTTCCGCATTGGTTCGAAGGCGACAAGCCTTATGCCAAGCCGATCGCGCAGATCGGCGTGTTCCGTGACCCCGCATTGCCGAAATCTGTGCCGATGGTCAACGAGCTGGTCACCGATCCGATGGACAAAAAGGCAGTGGAATTCATCAGCGTGATGGGCCTGCTAGGCCGCGGCCTGGCGTTGCCGCCGGGTGTCGATGCGGATACGGTCAAAGTTCTGCGCTCGGCCTATAGCAAGATGAATGCCGACCCGGCATTCGAGGCTGAACTGAAAAAACGCAAGCTGCGCTTGATCCCCTCGGAAGGCGAAGAGATCCAGAGGATCATCAACCAGGCGGTCGAGAATGCCTCTCCCGACGTGGTGAAGCACGCTCGCAAGCTGATCTTCGGCGGCGAAAGCTAAACCAGACACCAGCACGAATAGACACGGGCCGGAAATTTCCGGCCCGTTTTTTTTCGGAACCTGAGGAGGGCTATGCTGCGCGATCCCGTCGCCGAACCGCCGGGCCGGTGCCGTCGTCGAACAGCTCCGCCAGCCGGTCCATCATCGTGCCGCCCAGCTGCTCCGCATCCATGATGGTGACTGCGCGGCTGTAATAGCGCGTCACGTCGTGACCGATGCCGATGGCGGTCAGCTCGACATCCTTGCGCTGTTCGAGGGTTTTGATAACCTCGCGCAAGTGCCGCTCCAGATAGTTGCCGGGATTGACCGAAAGCGTGGAATCGTCGACCGGCGCGCCGTCCGAAATGACCATCAGAATCTTGCGTTGTTCCGGCCGGTGGACCATGCGGCTATGGGCCCAGAGCAGCGCCTCGCCGTCGATGTTCTCTTTCAGCAGGCCTTCGCGCAGCATCAGGCCCAGCGATTTTCGGGCGCGGCGCCAAGGGGCGTCCGCTGGTTTGTAGACGATATGCCGCAGATCGTTCAGGCGGCCCGGATTCGCCGGTTTGCCGTCGGCGAGCCACCGTTCGCGCGCCTGGCCGCCTTTCCACGCCCGGGTCGTAAAGCCCAGAATTTCGACCTTCACGCCGCAGCGTTCCAGCGTCCGCGCCAGGATATCGGCGCTCATCGCCGCGACCGTGATCGGCCGTCCGCGCATGGAACCGGAATTGTCGATCAGCAGGGTAACGATGGTGTCGCGGAACTCGGTTTCCTTTTCGATCTTGTAGGACAGCGGGTGCATCGGGTTGGTGACGACGCGCGACAGCCGTCCGGCATCCAGCATGCCTTCTTCCAGGTCGAATTCCCACGACCTTGACTGCTGCGCCAGCAGGCGGCGCTGCAGCCGGTTGGCAAGGCGTCCGATGATGCCCTGCAGATTGGCAAGCTGCTGATCCAGATGATGGCGCAGCCGGTTCAGCTCGTCCGGGTCGCACAAATCCTCGGCCTCGACGATCTCGTCGAATTCGACCGTATAGGGCTGGTACAGCGGTTCGCGGTCGCGGCCCGGACCGCCGTCCTGGCGCTGCTGGTGCTGCGACTGTTCGCCGTCTTCGTCGCCGGTGCCGGGCATCATTTCGTCCTGGCCCTGCTCGGACATGGATTCGTCGCCTTCTTCGACCTCCATGTCCTCCATTTCGGAGGATTCGTCGCCCGACATCTCGGCCGATACGCCTTCCATGTCCGCGTCTTCCGCGTCCGCGTCTTCGGCGTCCTGTTCTTCCGACTCCTCGCCCTGTTCGCCTTCCTGCTGGTCGGTGGCTTCGGATTCCTCGTCGATCAGTTCCAGTTCCACCAGCAGGTCGGTCAGCGCCTCGGCATAGGCTTCCTGGTCGTCGATGCACTCGGCCAGCGAATCGAAGTCGGTATCTACCTTGTCGTTCACCCAGTCGCGCCAGAGGCTGACCAGTTGTTCGCCGCCTTCGGGCAGTTTTTCGCCGGTCAGTTTTTCGCGCACCATCAAACCGATGGCTTCGGACAGGGGCGCGTCTTCGCGGACGTTCACCCGGGTATAGCCGAAAGAATCGCATTTTTCCTCGAGCGAGGCGCGCAGGTTGTTGGCGACGCCCGCCATCATGCGGCTGCCGAGCGCTTCGCAGCGGACGCGTTCCAGGGATTCGAACACCGCGCGCGCGTTCTCGCCCTGGGGCGCCCGCGTCGCGTGAACGCTTTCATCATGAAAGCGCAGACGCAGTGCCATGGCATCGGCTTCGCCGCGCAGCGCCGCGACTTCCTTTTCGGTGAAGTCGCGCGACGGGATCGGCAGACGCGCCTGATTGTCGACCAGCCGTGCCTCCGAGCCGTAGACAAGCGTGATGTCCTCACGCTCGGCGATGGCGCGCATGGCGGCCGCGGTAACGCGGCGGAATTCTTCTGCCGGCTGGTCGTCGCTCATGCCGGGATCAGGCGGCGGTCTGGGTCGCGTGCAGTTCCGGCAGTTCCTCGCCGAAACACCGCTGGTAGTATTCAGCCACCGTTGTCCGCTCCAGCTCGTCGCATTTGTTCAGGAACGTCATCCGGAAAGATGTGCCGACATCGCCGAAGATCAAATTGTTCTCGGCCCAGGTGATGACGGTACGCGGCGACATGACGGTGGAAATGTCACCTGCCATGAATCCCGCGCGCGACAGATCGGCCACGCGCACCATGGAGCTGATAATCTGCTGGCCCTCGGCGTCCTTGTTGTAGTCGGGACATTTGGACAGGACGATCGCGGTTTCCTCGTCATGTGGCAGGTAGTTCAGCGTGGTGACCAGATTCCAGCGGTCGAGCTGGCCCTGGTTGATCTGCTGCGTGCCGTGATAGAGGCCCGTGGTGTCGCCGAGGCCGACGGTGTTCGCGGTTGCCAGCAGACGGAAGGCCGGATGCGGCCGCAGCACGCGGTTCTGGTCCAGCAGGGTCATCTTGCCGTCGACTTCCAGCACGCGCTGGATGACGAACATCACGTCCGGCCGGCCGGCGTCGTATTCGTCGAATACCAGCGCGATGGGGCTCTGCAGCGCCCAGGGCAGAATGCCATCGCGGAATTCGGTGATCTGCTTGCCGTCCTTCAGGACGATCGCGTCCTTGCCGATCAGGTCGATGCGGCTGATATGGCTGTCCAGATTGATCCGGATGCAGGGCCAGTTCAGCCGGGCGGCGACCTGCTCGATATGGGTCGATTTGCCGGTGCCGTGATAGCCCTGAACCAGCAGGCGGCGGTTATGCGCGAACGCCACCATGATCGCGAGCGTCGTGTCGTGATCGAAGCAATAGGTTTCGTCCAGGTCCGGCACGTATTCCGTCTTTTTCGTGAAAGCCGGAATTTCCATGTCGATATCGAGGTCGAAGGCCTCTTTGGCCGACACCGTGGTGTCCGGCATGTCGATTTCGCTGATCTCAACGATCGCGTTCTGGTCTTTGGAAGCCATTCAACTGTGTTCCTCAAGCGTAAACAAAATTAAACGAGCCGCGCTACTGCAGGCGCTCGCTGTCCCGTAACGTCGTGTATGCGTAATTGACCGATTTTAGCCGGTCTTCCGCCCTTTTGTCGCCCCCGTTGGCATCGGGGTGCAGCATTTTGGCAAGAATCTTGTAACGCAGTTTTACATCGGCTTTCGTTACCGGCGCAACCAGCCCCAGTAGGGAAATCGCCTCGCGCTCCGCCGGGGTCAGGGATTGCAACTGTACGTCCGCCGCGCGGGCTTCCGCGCCGTCGGTCCGCTCGCGCCGGAACAGGCCCAGCGGATCGGCGAATTTGTCTTCCGCGGCCCCGGTCCGGGTTCCGAGCGGCCATGTCGGTCGCCGCCAGACGATATCGTTCCGCATTTCGGCCTCGACGGCGGCATCGTCCATATTCGCGTAATAGTTCCAGGCCGCGTTGTATTCCCGCACATGTTCGAGGCAGAACCGGTAATAGCTGTCCAACGCGTCCCTGGACCGGGGCGCGCGATATTCCCCCGCCAGATCGCAATCTGGATGCGCGCAGGTTTCGACCGCCAGATCGGCGTCGACATTCGGGTTTCTGGAACCGGTTACCGACATGCCGGCAGTATGATCGCCCCTATTTGGCCGCGCAAGCACGGGCCGCTATACTATTGTCGATCATCCAGGGTGGCCAGGCTGGCCGGCGTTCGAAGGAAATCATCCGTATCATGACGGTCGCGCAAGATATCGAAACCAAGCTCACCGAGGCCTTCCAGCCGGTGTCGCTCAACATCATCGACGAATCGTCGCAGCATGCCGGTCATGTCGGTGCCCGTCCCGAGGGCGAAACCCATTTCCGGGTAGAAATCGTCGCCGGCGCATTCGCCGACAGAAATCGCGTGGAGCGCCAACGCATGGTGTATGCCGTGCTCGCCGACGAGCTGGCGGGCCCGGTGCATGCCTTGTCGGTGTCCGCGAACGCTCCCTGAAAACCGCGCAGTTTCTGCACCGTATCGAGTTACCGCGAAAGGCGTGCGCACCGGACGTCCCGGTGCTATCCCTTGTATTCCAACGGGTAGCGGCCCGTCTTGTCAGATCGCTAGTTGTCGGGCTAAACTAATAGACGAACGACCGGACCCGGTAACTCAACCGGCAATAGGTGCCGGGCGAAATCTGGGGTACACAAGACCGGGGCAAATAGTGGTGTTCGAGTCACCGTTGGTAACGCGTAACGTGAACGTAGGGGGGCGCCGGACCAGTGTTCGTCTGGAACCCGATTTGTGGGAGGCCCTCCGGGAGATCGCGCTCCGGGAAAACCGGACGCTGCACGATATCTGTTCCGATATTGACAAAACCCGCGGCGAAACGCGGCTTACGTCGGCCATGAGAATATACATCGTCAACTATTACCGGTCCGCCGCCAACCCGTCCTGACGGGTGCACATTGCGGTTTTGCAACGGCAAATCACATATCAGGGCGCATCGCCCGTATAAAAGTCGGGATATTCCATCCGGATCATTTCGCCGTCGGACGACCACACATGGCACGTATTTACCGGGGGGCGGGACGGCTTCGGCAGTTCTTCGCTTTCCGCGGCATTGGCGGGCGCCGAATCGGAAAAGCGCACCGTGTGAAACGCGACCGTGGCGATGGGCTTCAGCATGTCGACCAGATGGGCGCAACCGCGCGCGCCGCCCAGATTTTCCCGCACCCGACGGTTCCAGCCGGGACCGATCTTAAGGCCCTTCAGTTTCTGAAAATTCGGCAGGATTGCGGGGCACAATTCGTACGGCCCCGCGTCGGTGTGTACCTCTACCCGTTGCACGATGAATTCGCGGTCCACCGTCAGCCGTATCCACATGTCGTGCAGCGGCTCGCCCGGTTTGATCTCGCCGCGAAACTCGTTCGAGAACGGATAGGCTTTGACGTCGGTCAGGTGGCCCTCGATATCCCAAAGCCCGTCGGCCCGGCGGAAGCTCCGGCATTCGATGGCGCGCGTGTGGATAGGCTCGCGGTCTACGTCTACGGTCGATAAAGGCATCGGAACTGTTCCTTGATGGTATTTCGGCGTGTGCGGAAATGGCTGCCGCCGTCAAAAAATTCTCTTATTCCGCGGCGTTTTCGTTGGCGGCGTCTTCCACCTTGCTCAGCCGGATGGAAGTGATCCGGTTGCGCTGGCGTCGCACGATCTCGAAGCGGAACCCGTGGAAGTGAAATATCTGGCCGATATTCGGGATGACCTTCGCTTCGTGGATTACCAGTCCGGCAATCGTCGCCACATCCTGGTCGGGCAGATCCCAGCCGAAGCGCCGGTTCAGATCCCGCACCGTAACGCTCCCGGCGACAAGATAGGATCCGTCGCGCTGGGGGCGGACGCCGATCGGCACCACATCGTGCTCGTCCGAAATATCGCCGACGATTTCTTCCAGAATGTCTTCCAGCGTCACGACCCCCATCAGCGCGCCGTATTCGTCGACCACCAGGGCGAAATGTTCCCGTCGGCGCCGGAAGGCGTTCAGCTGGTCCAGCAGCGTCGTCGATTCCGGAATGAACCAGGGCGGCGTCGCGACGTTGTCGATATCCAGCGCATCGAGATCGCCGGTATGGGCATGGACTTCACGCAGCATCGCCTTGGCGTGCATGACGCCGACGATGTTGTCCGGCGTGTCGCGCCACAGCGGAATGCGCGTGAACGGGCTGACCAGGGCCTCTTCGACGATCTGGCTGGTCGGCAGCGACGCATCGATCATGAAAATTTCGCGCCGGTGCTGCATCACCATTTCGACGTCCACGTCCGCGAGATCCAGAATGCTGTGCAGCATGGCGCGTTCGTGCCGGGCCATGGACCCACGGCCGCGGTGAAGCTCGATGGCGCCGCGCAGCTCTTCCATCGTGGCGCTCCAGTCCCGGTTCTCGTCGAAACTGACGCCGAACAACCGCTGCACGCCCTGGGTGATGTACTGGATCGCCGACATGACTGGCCCGAGTACGCGGACCAGCCACAGAAACGTCGGTGCGATCGTCAGCGCCAGACGGTCGGCGTTCCGGAACGCGTATGTCTTCGGCAGAATTTCTCCGAAGATCAGCACCAGAAGGGTCATCGCAATCGTTGCATAGATAACGCCGGTTTCGCCGAACAGGCTGATCAGGACGCTGGTCGCCAGGGCCGACGCCAGGATGTTGACCAGATTGTTGCCCAGCAGGATGGTGCCGATCATGTGGTCCTGGTCTTCGCGCAGTCTGTTGACCAGGCCTGCCCGTTGGTTTCCCTTGGCTTCCATCTGGTGCATGCGCGGCCGCGACGCGGCGGTCAGCGCGGTCTCCGAGCTCGAGAAAAAGCCGGAAAGGACAAGAAGGACGGCGATACCGCCGATCGTTGCGAGGGTTGCTACATCCATGCGGCTAAGCACTGGCTCCTTTGTGTCATGGGTCTGGGCTGGAGGGTGAAGGACAATGCCGGGTCATGCGGCGACCGCGTGGCGCAGCATGTCCTCGACGGAGGCGAGGTCGACGTCGCGGGCGATAAAGGCGTCGCCGATCGCACGGGCGAGAATAAACGTTATCCGGCCGTTCCGCACTTTCTTGTCGTGGCCCATATGTCCGATCAGGGTGGCAGGATCCCAGCGGCGGTTCCCGTCCGCGGAGACGGACACCGGCAGGCCGACGGCGGCGAAATGCGCGACAGCTCGATCGAGATCGCCCGCCGGGCACAGACCCATGCGGACCGACATATCCAGGGCCATGATCATACCGATGGCGACGGCTTCGCCGTGCAGCATCTCCGGTCCGAATCCGGTCTCCGCTTCGAGGGCATGACCGAACGTATGACCGAAATTCAGCAACGCGCGGATGCCGTTTTCGCGCTCATCTTCCGCAACGACCGCCGCTTTGGCCGCACAGCTTGCTTTGACGGCGAGTTTGCGGGCGTCCCGATCACCGGCGATCACCGCCGCTCCGTGTTCTTCCAGCCAGGCGAAAAAACCTTCATCGCGTATCAGCCCGTATTTCACGACCTCGGCGTAACCCGCCAGCAGTTCCCGCCGCGGCAGGGTATCCAGCACCGCCGTGTCGGCAAGCACCAGCCGCGGCTGATAGAACGCGCCGGCCAGGTTCTTGCCGTGCCGGGTGTTGATGCCGGTCTTGCCGCCGACCGAGCTGTCGACCTGAGCCAGCAGTGTCGTCGGGATCTGTACGAAATTGATTCCGCGCAGGATCTGGCTGGCGGCGAAACCGGTGATGTCGCCGACCACGCCGCCGCCGAGGGCGACCAGGGTCGAGGATCGTTCCGGCGCGCCGTCGAGCACCGCGTTGACGACGGTCTCGACCGTGCCGAAATTCTTGCTTTCCTCGCCGGCCGGCAGAACGATGTCGTGCACGGCGAGACCGGCGTCGCGCAGCGATCCCGCAACGGTATCGAGGCAGTGCGGTGCGACGTTCCCGTCCGTCACGATCCAGCACGCGCCGCCGCCTGCGGCGTTGCGCACGGCCTGTCCGGCATTCGTCAGCAGGTTTTCTCCGACCACGATGTCGTAGGACCGTTCGCCGAGATCGACCCGCAGGGAGTCCGCCCGCTCTGAGTCGGGAGGTGCCGTCATTCCGCCGCCGCGCTGTTGTTGGCGGGTGCGTCCATATTCGCCAGCGCGTCGTAGACTTTCTGCACCGTCGAATCCGGCGGCTCGTCGCCCGTGTCAACGGTCAGATCGGCTTCCGCGTAGGTCGGGTAGCGCTGGGACATCAGGTCTTTCAGCTTGAGGCGTTTGTCGCCGCCTTGCAGCAACGGCCGGTTATTGCGCCGCGAAACGCGCCGCAGCAGAACATCGAGATCGGCTTTCAACCAGACCGAAACTCCGTGCTGCCGCGCATTGGCGCGGGTTTCCGCATCCATGAACGCTCCGCCGCCGGTGGCGATGACCCTTGGGCGATCCGACAACAGCCGGGCGATCACCCGGCGTTCGCCGTCGCGGAATTCCTGTTCGCCGAACTCGGCGAATATCTCCGATACGCTCCGGTCGGCGGCGGCTTCGATTTCCGCGTCCGCGTCCACGAAATCCATCCCGAGCTTGCGGGCGAGCCGCTTGCCGATGCAGGTTTTTCCCGCACCCATAAGCCCCACAAGGACGACGGATTTTCCGGTCAGTGCGGCGGGAATTTCGGGGGCAGGCGGAGACGGTTGTTTTGACATCTGTCTGGGCATCGTATCAGGGCCGGTTCGCGTGCAATCGGCCGGCGTTCGGGCGGGCTTCTTCCCGGCGCGGCGTTGAAAGCATTTCCGGCAGTCTGTAAACTGCCCTCGAATCGCCACAAATCTTCATTATGCGCTGAATATACGACGATTTTTCGTCCGTGTCGCCAATGATGTCGCTGTCGGCGGGGGGCGGTAGGAGACGTTTCAGATGACGGTATTCGGGCGTTTTGCGCTGGCGACGAATCGCAAAACCGGACAGGGTCCGCGGATATGAAAAAACTGGCTTCCATTATCATCGTGGGCGCGTTGCTTCTGCTTGTCGGTGGCGCGCTTTTTCTGGCAACTTGGGACATCCCGGTGCCGGCGACCGATGTCGAACGCACGATCCCGAATGACCGTTTTTCGCGCTAGACACCCGGCAGCTGCGGTCCTGGCGGCGGCCATATTGCTGGCGGCGGGACACGCCGGCGCGCAGCTGCAACTGAAACGGCCGACGCCGCAGATCGAAAATCTCGCGCCAGCGCCCGCTCCCGCCGAACAATCGCCCGATCAATCCGCTCCGGCGGTCACGTTGCCGCCACTGGAAACCGTTGCGCCGCGCCCGCTCGAAGAGTCCGGTATCGAGGTCAACCGGCTGGATGCGCTGGACCCCGACGCCAACGGGCTGATTTCGGAAGATCAGGGCGGGTTCCCGCCGAATCTCTGGCAGGGCACTGACTGGGCATTGGTCAGCGCGCTGATGCCGCGCATGCCCGCCGGGTCGCCCAGTGCGACGATCCGCGGCCTGGCTGAACGGCTCCTGATATCGCGCGCGGCGGTGCCTGCCAGAAAACCGGTCGATGCCAGTTTCATTGCGCTCCGGGTCGACCGTCTTCTGGCAATGGGCCGGATCGAGCAGGCGCTTAGCCTTCTGAAGATCACCGCGGACGAACGCCAGGATGAGAACCTGGCCCGCATCCGGGCCGAATCGATGTTCTTCAACAACGACACGGCCGGCGCCTGCACCGCCATTCAGAACGAGCGCGACAAATACACAGGCTTGTACTGGTCGCAGGCGCAGGCGTTTTGTCTGGCGTTGTCCGGCGACCATACCCGGGCCGCCCTGATCGCCGACCTGATCCGCGAGCGCGAAGGCGAAATCGAACCGGTGTTCTTTGCCGCGATCGACGCCCTGGCCGGCGCGCGGAAGAACGGAACGCCGGCGCTGCAGGCTCCGGCGGCGCTGCATCTTGCGATGATGCGTGCCGCGAAGCTGCAGATTCCTGCCGAGATCGTGCAGGGCGGCGCGGTTTCCGTCCTGCGCTCGGTTGCGCTCTCGCCCAACGTGGCACTGGGCGCACGGCTGATCGCGGCGGAGAAAGCGCATCGGGAAGGCGCGCTGACCGGCGAGCAGGTTCTCCGGTTGTATCTGGGCATTCCGTTCGCACCGGAAGAACTGAACGCACCCATCACCGCCGCCGAGGAAAACTGGAGCCCGCGGACGCGCGCTCTTATCCTGAGGTCGGCGGCGGCGCAAAAAGTGCCGTTGGCGCGGGCCGAAGTTTTGCGCCGTGCCTGGCAGATAGGCGGCGAACGCGACAGCTATGCCGAAATCGCGGGGCCCAGCATGCCGCTGGTGGCGGAACTGACTCCGGCGGTGGAATTGAACTGGTTCGCCGGCGATGCTGCGCGCGTATTGTTCGCCGGCGGGAGAATGGATGCCGCGCTCCAATGGTACAGAATAGCGGCGCGCGATCGCGCCGCGTCGGACGAAGCCCGAGCTGCTGAGGCGGCGCTGTGGCCGCTCGCCGTCCTGGCGGATACCACCGGCACCGTCCCCCTGACCGGCGCACTTTTGACAGACTGGTACGCCGTCCGCCGCCAGGCCGATCCGCAAACCGGCGAGCGTCAGGCGCGGACACTGTTCGCGCTGATGGTTGCCCTCGGCAGGCCGATTTCCGCCGTTGCCTGGCAGTCGTTGCTTAATGCGCCTTTCGGCAGCGACGATACCGGGCTGAACGTCGCCTGGCAGAGCCGCGTCGACGAGGCGACCGGCGGCCGCCGGCTTGGCGAGGCGGTGCTGCTTGCCGCGGTCGGCGCGGGAGAAAGCGAAGACGGCGTTCTGAAACTCGGAGATGCGCTGCGCGTGATTTCCGCCCTGCGCGCCGTCGGACTGGAAAGCGACGCCCGGCGTCTTGCCGTCGAAACCGCCGTGGCGTCCGGGTTGTGAGCGCCGGCGCCGTGAGCGGACAGACGGACACCCTGCATCTCGACGCGTTTCTCGAAATGATGCTGGCCGAACGCGGGGCGTCCCTGAACACGATCGAAGCCTATCGCCGCGATATCCGGCAGTATCTGATCTATCTGTCCCGCGCGGGCGTCGACGGTGTCACCGCCGGCGCGGCGCATGTCCGCGGATTCGTGTCGCAGCTTTCCGATGCCGGCCTGGCGGCGCGGACGCAGGCGCGGAAATTGTCGGCGATCCGCCAGTTCCAGCGTTTCCTGATGCTGGAAGGCCTGCGCGACAACGATCCGACTTCGACCGTCGATGCGCCGCGGCTCGGCAGGCCGCTGCCCAAAGTCCTGGGCTTTGCCGAAGTCGACGCATTGCTGGCGGCGGCGCAGGATGTCGACGGCTGGCGCGGCGCCCGGCTGGTGGCGCTGCTGGAAATTCTCTATGCGACGGGGCTGCGCGTTTCAGAACTGGTCGGCCTGAAGCTGTCGTCGTTGTCGCGCGACGGCCGCATCGTCACCGTTCGCGGCAAGGGCGGCAAGGAACGTCTGGTACCGCTGGGCGACGCCGCCCGCGACGCGATCCGGACCTGGCTGACGTTTCGGGAAAAGCTCTCCAAGGAGGGGGATAAACCCGTGCCGTGGCTGTTTCCGTCGCGCGGCGCGGCGGGACACGTCACCCGCGATGCGTTCGCCAAGCAGCTGCACGATCTGGCGGTGTCCGCCGGCATTGACCCGCGCAGGATATCGCCCCATGTATTGCGCCACGCCTTCGCCACGCATTTGCTGGCCAACGGCGCCGATCTCAGGAGCGTTCAGCAAATGCTCGGTCACGCCGATATTTCGACGACCCAGATTTACACCCATGTCCTGGACGAACGGCTGAAGTCGCTGGTACAGGACGTTCATCCCCTGGCAGGTATCCGGATATAGCAATGGCAGAAACAAGCGTTCGAGCATTCCTCGATTTCGAAAAACCGATCGCCGAGCTGGAAGGCAAGATCGAGGAGCTGCGTCATCTCAGCGACGACGGCGAAATCAGCATCGTTGACGAGGTCGAACGGCTGCAGGCCCGCGTCGACAAACAGCTGACGCAGACCTACGGAAAACTGACCGCCTGGCAGAAAGTGCAGGTCGCCCGCCATCCGAACCGGCCGCATTGCCTGGACTATGTGAACGCCCTGATCACCGATTTCACGCCGCTGGCCGGCGACCGCGCCTACGCGGAAGACCACGCGGTGATCGGCGGCATGGGACGCCTCGACGGCCGTTCCGTCGTCGTGCTCGGCCAGGAAAAAGGTCACGACACGGAATCCCGCGTGAAACACAATTTCGGGATGGCGCGTCCGGAAGGATATCGCAAGGCCCAGCGCCTGATGGATCTGGCCGACCGTTTCGGTCTGCCGGTCATCACTTTCGTCGATACCGCGGGCGCCTATCCCGGCATCGGCGCGGAGGAACGCGGCCAGGCGGAAGCGATCGCCCGGTCGATCGAATCCTGCCTCGAACTCAAAGTGCCGGTTATCAGTCTGGTGATCGGCGAAGGCGGCTCCGGCGGGGCGATCGCCATCGCGGTTGCCGACCGTATCCTGATGCTGGAACATTCGGTGTATTCGGTCATATCGCCGGAAGGCTGCGCCTCGATTCTGTGGCGCGACGGCAGCCACGCGACAGATGCCGCGAACGCGCTGAAACTGACGGCGCAGGATCTGCTGGCGCTGGAAGTCATCGACGAGATCGTTCCCGAACCCGTCGGCGCCGCCCACCGCGACCGCGATGCCACCATCAGGGCGGCCGGCGCCGCGATCTCGAAGAACCTGGCGGAACTCGCGGGCGTCGACGGCACGGTGCTGCGTCAGCAGCGTCGCGAAAAGTTTCTCAAGATGGGCGAAACGGCGGGTCTTTAATCATCCAGTACGGTTCCGGCGCGAAGTTTTTCACCAGGTGATCGACGAAGGTCCTGATCTTCGCCGACAGGTGTCGGCTCGGCGCATAAACGGCGTAAACGCCCATTTCCGGAAACACGTAATCTTCAAGCACCGGAACTAAACGGCCGTCCTTCACTGAATCCCAAACGATAAAATCGGGCATTGAGATGATCCCGGCGCCTTCAACGGCGGCGGCGAGAATCAGGTCGCCATTGTTGCAGAACAGATTGCCGCCGCAGTCGATGAGCATTTCGCCGTCGGCACCATTCACCTGCCAGGGTTCCAGCCATCCGCCGCGGCCAAATATCAGGCAATTGTGTTTTTTCAGATCTCGGGGATGCTGGGGTGTACCGTTCTTTTCCAGGTAGGAAGGCGCCGCTGCACATAGGCGCCGGACGTTGGCGAAGCGGCGGGCGATCAGGCTCGAATCCTCCAGGGCGCCGATGCGGATAGCCAGATCGAAAGCTTCTTCCAGAATGTCGACCCGCCGGTCGTCGAGGGCGATCTCCAGAGTGACGTCCGGGTAGGCTGCCCCGTACTCGGAGACCACCGGTCCGAGGTAGCGCTGGCCAAAGGAGAGCGCCGAATTGATCCTCAGCGTACCACGCGGCTGGGCGTGTTCGTTGGTGGCGGCGAGATTAGCTTCTTCCACGTCCGACAATATTCGTCGACAGCGTTCCAGATATCCGAGGCCGATATCCGTCAATACCAACCGTCGGGTGTTCCGCTGGATCAGGGTCACGCCAAGTCTTTCCTCCAGCCCCGACACGTATTTGCTGACCACGGAATTCGACACCCCGAGAGACCGGGCGGCAGCCGAAAAACTGCCGGTTTCCGAGACTTTCGCGAATATCGACATCTGTCGGAGCTGATCCATCTATATTTTCCATATTGAGAAAGGATATGCCGAAAAATACTATATTGTTCTGGTATCGAAAAATATTATTTTCTTCGAACAACGAAATTTCATAGGGACACCAGACATGTCAGACGACGCCCAGATCGAACTTGCCCAAAAACGCATTACCGAAGTTCGCGAGAAAATCGCCCGGCTGGACGATGCCGCGCTGGATCTTCTTTACCGCGAAGCGCGCAGCCATAACTGGTTTACCGACCAGCCCGTCAGCGACGACCAGCTGCGCGAAATCTACGATCTGGTGAAATTCGGCTCGACCAGTTCGAACACGCAGCCGATGCGCGTGGTGTTCATCAAATCGGCCGAGGCGAAGGAGCGTCTGAAACCTGCGATGATGCCGGCGAATGTCGACAAGACAATGATCGCGCCGGCCACGGCGATTATCGGCTACGACAACAGTTTCTGGAAAGATTTTGCCAAGAACTATCCCATCCGTCCCGAGATGGCGGAACGTTTCAAAGGCGATGAAAACGTCGCCGAAAAATTCGCCTATCAGCAGGCGACGCTGCAGGGCGCGTATTTCATCATGGCCGTGCGTGCCGTCGGGCTCGATGCTGGTGGCATGGGCGGGTTCGACAATGCGAAGGTCGACGAGGAATTCTTCGCCGGTACGACGGTCAAATCGAATTTCCTGGTGAATATCGGATACGGCGATCTTTCCGGAATAAAAGGCGGACGTCTGCACCGCTACGAATTCGACGAAGTTTGTTCTATCATCTGATCGCAACATACAGGGACCCGAGAAATGCGCGATCTGACTGAACAAAACGTCACCCAGGCGGTGCTCGATAAAATCGGCGACGACACCGACCCGCGGGTCAAGGAAATCATGACGGCGCTGGTCAAACACGCTCACGATTTCATCCGCGAGGTAAACCTCAGCTCGGACGAGCTTCTTTACGCGGCGCGCTTCATCCAGAACGTCGGCCATATCTCCAACGACAAGCGCGAAGAGGGCGTGCTGCTGGGCGACGTGCTGGGCATGACGGCATTGTGCGAAATTCTCGGCGACCGGGTGCGCGTCGGGGCCACGGAATCAAGTCTGCTGGGCCCGTTCTACCGCGAAGGCGCGCCGGCCCGGGAAATGGGTTTCGATATCTCCCTCGGCGATCCGACCGGCGAGCCGGCCTATATCCACGGCAAGGTGACGGATGCGGACGGCAACCCGATCGAAGGCGTGATCATGGATCTGTGGCAGACGGCGCCCAACATGTTCTACGAAGCGCAGGTCGGCCAGCCGGCGGAATACGAAGACTACGCCTATCGCGGAAAGTTCCGGACGGGCGCGGACGGGCGCTACTGGTTCCTGTCGCGCAAGCCGGTCGACTATCCGGTGCCGACCGACGGCCCGGTCGGGCTGATACTCAACGGCACCGGCCGTCATTCCTGGCGCCCGGCGCATCTGCATTACCTGATCTACAAAGACGGCTATCAGACCATTCAGACCGAACTTTTCAACAGCGACAGCCAGTATCTGGATTCGGACGCCGTGTTCGGCGTGAAGGAATCGCTGGTCGTGCCCTATACGCTGAACGAAGACGCGGACGCGGCGAAGGAACACGGCTTCGACGGCCCGTTCTACGAAGGCCACTACGACTTCGTCATGAAGGACGACGCCAGCGCGGTCGACGCGGAAAAGGCCTACAGCCAGCGCGCCAGCATGAGCGCGTGAAGCAGCATCGGGAACGGGTCACGGGTTCGGCGTGACCGGCGCGCTGTCCTGTCAGGTCCTTGATCGCAGATAATGATACTTAGATCCGACGCGGCGAAGGGCGTCTGCATCATGATACTGGGCGCCGGCGTCCTGTCGATGAACGACGCCGTGTCTAAACATCTCGTCGAAACCTTTCCCATCGGCCAGATTCTCTGCCTGCGGCAGACGGTGGCCCTCGCCGTTGTTCTGATCTATGTGTGGCGCACGGACGCCTGGCGGGATTTGCGGATCAACGACCGCACCGGACAGGCGTTACGTGCCATCCTGCATGTGGGCGGTGCGGCGCTGATCGTCTGGGCGCTCAGCGCCTTGCCGATCGCGACTGTGACGGCGATCGTCTTTTCGTCCCCCGTTGTGGTGCTGGTTTTCTCTATGCGCATGTTGGGCGAGCGGGTGTCGTGGGCGCGATGGATAGCCGTTATCATCGGATTTGCCGGCGTGCTGGCGATTATTCGTCCGGGTGGCGTTGGTTTCGAATGGGCACTGCTGATACCCGTCGCCGCGGCGGTTGCCAGCGGTCTACGCGATCTGATGACCCGGCGGCTGGCGCGCAGCGATACGTCGATTTCCGTCCTGTTCTGGGCGTCCGCCCTCATGGTTGCGGTGACGCTTTTTACGATACCGCTAGGCTGGCAACCGCTGACGCTTTCCGCATCCATCTGGCTGATCGTCAATGGATTGCTGAACGCGGGCGCGCATTTTCTGATGATCGAAGCGCTGCGGCTGGGCGCCGCCGGGCTGGTGTCGCCGTTTCGCTACACCGCCATTCTGTGGGCGACCGTCGCCGGTTTCCTTGTCTGGCAGGAAGTGCCCGACGTCATGACCATGATCGGGGCCGCGATGCTGGTCGTCAGCGGTGTTCTGATCGTGCGGCGGGGGTCGTGACTGGAATCGCCGCAGTATAAAGTTCCGGCGGGGATGACATTGCCGCAGCGGGGCGGTGTCGGCAAAGACCGTCAGACCCGCCCGTGGCAGTGCTTGTACTTCTTGCCGGAACCGCAGGGGCAGGCCGCATTGCGCGGCACCTTGCCCCATGACTCGGGATCGTTCGGGTCGACCCAGCGGCCGAGCGCGGCATTCAGCTCCCAGCCGGGGGGCGCGTCCGCCGGATCGGTGTCCGCCGTCAGCACATTGGTCGCCGCGTTTTGCGTCTGCATCGGCGCGGCGGGGTGCAGTCCCGGATCGCCGGCCATCGCCATCTCCGCATCGGCGAAGGCCGGGTCCATGCGGGTTTCCTGCATGTCCATTTCGGTCTGGGCCGCTTCCATCGCCGCCAGTTCCTCGGCGTCGACCGACAGTTCCAGATGGCACATCACCGACGTGACCGTTTCGCGCAGATTGTCGAGCATGCCTTCGAACATGTCGAACGCTTCGCGCTTGTATTCGTTCAGAGGGTCCTTCTGGCCATAGGCGCGCAGCCCGATGCCCTGTCGCAGGTGATCCAGCGCCAGCAGGTGTTCCTTCCAGGTCTGGTCCAGCAGTTGCAGCAGCAGGCTCTTTTCCGCCAGCCGCATCAGCTCGGCGCCGTAATTCGCGGTCTTGGCCGCCATCTTGCTGGCCGACTGTTTCTTCAGTCGGTCGGTAATTTCCTCGTCGGCGATGCCTTCTTCCCCCGCCCATTCGGCGATCGGCAGGTCGAGACCCAGCAGGCGCAGCGCTTCTTCGTGCAGCGCGTCGGTGTCCCACTGTTCGGCATAGGCCTTTTCCGGGATGCAGCGCGCGACCGCGTCCTCGATCGCCTGTTCGCGCATCTCGACCACGGTGTCGGACACGTCTTCGGTGACCATCAGCTCCTTGCGCTGTTCGTAGATCACCTTGCGCTGGTCGTTCATCACGTCGTCGTATTTCAGAAGGTTCTTGCGGATTTCGTAGTTCCGTTCTTCGACCTTCTTCTGGGCTTTTTCCAGCGCCTTGTTGATCCACGGATGGATGATCGCTTCGCCCTCTTCGAGGCCGAGCTTGCGCAGCATGGTGTCGATGCGTTCCGATCCGAAGATGCGCATCAGGTCGTCTTCCAGCGACAGGTAGAACTTCGAGCGCCCCGGATCGCCCTGGCGGCCCGACCGGCCGCGCAGCTGGTTGTCGATGCGGCGCGCTTCGTGGCGTTCGGTGCCGATGACGTAGAGACCGCCGGCGTCGAGAACCATCTTTTTAGCCTCGGCGATGTCCGCTTCGATCTTCGCGGTCAGCTCGGCGCGTTTCTCCTCGCGCTGGCTTTCCGGCAGCGCCGCGATCTGCTGTTCGACCTGCATCTCCACGTTGCCGCCCAGCTGAATGTCGGTGCCGCGGCCCGCCATGTTGGTGGCGATGGTCACCGCGCCGGGCTGACCGGCCTGGGCGATGATGAAGGCTTCCTGTTCGTGGAACCGGGCGTTCAGGACGTGATGCTCGATCTTGTTTTTCTTCAGAAGTTCGGACAGCAGTTCCGATTTCTCGATCGACACCGTGCCGACCAGGATCGGCTGTTTCTTTTCCTGACAGGTGCGGATTTCTTCGAGGATCGCGTTGAATTTCTCTTCCGTGGTGCGATAGACCTCGTCGTCCTCGTCGATCCGGACCTGGGGCACGTTGGTCGGGATATCGACTACTTCCAGACCGTAAATCTCGGCGAACTCGCCGGCCTCGGTCATCGCCGTGCCGGTCATGCCGGCCAGTTTCGGGTACAGGCGGAAATAGTTCTGGAACGTGATCGACGCAAGGGTCTGGTTTTCGTTCTGGACGGTGACGCCTTCCTTGGCTTCCAGCGCCTGGTGAAGGCCTTCGGAGAACCGGCGACCCTCCATCATGCGGCCCGTAAATTCGTCGATGATGACGATGGCGTCGTCCTTGACGATATAGTCCGTGTCACGCTGGAACAGGGTATGCGCGCGCAGCGCCTGCTGAACGTGATGGACCAGCGACACGTTGGTGATGTCGTACAAAGTCTCTCCGTTCAGCATGTCCATCTCGCCGAGAATCTGCTCGACGTTCTCGGTGCCGTTTTCGGTCAGCACCACCGTGCGCTGTTTCTCGTCCTTCTCGAAATCGTCGGGACCGAGCCGCGGGATCACCTTGTCGATGGCGGCGTATAGTTCGGCAGCGTCCTCGGCGGGGCCGGAGATGATCAGCGGCGTACGCGCCTCGTCGATGAAGATGTTGTCGACCTCGTCGACGATGGCGAAGTGGAATTCCCGCTGGACCATTTCCTCGATGCGGAACTTCATATTGTCGCGCAGATAGTCGAAGCCGAATTCGTTGTTGGTGCCGTAAGTCACGTCGCAGGCATAGGCGGCCTGGCGTTCGTGGTCCTCCAGCCCGTGGGTGATGCAGCCGACGGTGAGACCGAGGAATTCGTATACCTCGCCCATCCATTCGGCGTCGCGCGACGCCAGATAGTCGTTGACCGTGACGACGTGCACGCCCTTGCCGGTGATGGCGTTCAGATAGACGGGCAGGGTGGCGACCAGGGTCTTGCCCTCGCCGGTGCGCATTTCGGAAATCTTTCCCTGATGCAGCACCATGCCGCCCAGCAGCTGGACGTCGTAGTGGCGCTGGCCCAGTGTCCGCTTGGCGGCTTCGCGTACGGTGGCGAACGCGTCGGGCAGCAGATCGTCCAGATCGGCGCCGTCCTGGTATTTCCTGCGGAATTCGTCCGTGCGCGCGCGCAGCTGGTCGTCCGTCAGTTTTTCCACATCGGGTTCGAGCGCATTGATCTGCGCCACGATGCCTTGCAGGCGTTTGACTTCGCGATCATTGGCGCTGCCGAAAAAGCGTTGCGCGATCGACTGTAGCATTCGAATTCCTCAGACTGGACCGCCGCCCTGACATGCCGGGGGGCAAAGCGGCTGGACACTACCATAAACGGGGGTTTGCCGCACAGATATGCACCAAAATCCGTCAAGTCAATGTAAACGCGGCCGGAGCCGCTGGAATCCGACAAAAATCGCGCTATTTACAAAACGTTACTGCGGTCCGGTGCCGATACCGGTTACGATGGCGGCAACACCGCTCGCACTCACGGCGCTAAGAAAAAGGAACAGCTTATGAAATTCGGGAAATTCGCGGTCGCAGTTGCCGTCTCGCTTGCGGTCGGCCTGCCCGCCGGTGCGCAGGACAAGACGCAGGATACTTCCGTGTCGGCCGACCCGGTCGTCGCCACGGTCAACGGCGCAAAGATCAGGCAATCCGACGTCGCCGCCGCGCGCGCCCAGCTGCCGGAACAGTACCGCAACCTGCCGATGGACCAGTTGTTCGCCCCCCTCGTCAATCAGCTCGTCCGGTCCAAGCTGATGGCTGCCAAGGCGCGCGCCGACAAGCTGGATGAATCCGCCGACTACAAGAAGCGCATGGCGCTGATCCAGGACCGCCTTCTGGAAGAAGCGCTTCTCGACAAGGTGATAAGCGCCCGCGTGACCGACGAGGCGCTACAGGCCAAATACAAGGAATCCGTGGCGAAATTCCCGTCCAAGGAAGAAGTCCGCGCGCGTCACATCCTGGTGAAGACCGAGGACGAGGCGAAAACGCTGGTCAAGGAGCTGGACGGCGGTGCGGATTTCGCCAAACTGGCGGCCGACAAGTCCATCGGACCGTCGAAATCGCGCGGCGGCGATCTGGACTATTTCGGCCGGGGCCAGATGGTCCCGCCGTTCGAAAAAGCGGCCTTCGCGCTGGGCAAGGGCGAATACACCAAGACGCCCGTGCAGTCGCCGTTCGGCTGGCACGTTATTCTGGTCGAGGACAAGCGCCAGTCCAAGCCGCCCAGTTTCGAGGAAAGCCGCGCCCAGCTGGGGCAGGAACTGTCCCAGGAAATCGCTGCCGACCTGGTCAAGGATCTGATGGAAAGCGCCAAGATCGAGCGTTTCGAAGCCGACGGCAGTGCCCCCCGGCTTAAGCGCATTCAGCCCGCGCCGGCGAGATAAGAAGCGCCCCGTCCTCTGGAAGACAGGCAGGAGCAAAGTCCCCACCCCTTGAGGGGGAGAGGGGACACCACTTGGCCTTTTTCGAATTTCCTCATGCCGAGGAACGATGCGTCTCCGATCGTACGATCAGTGCGCCGCGCCGCCGCCCCGCGCTTCCGCGCGATGCGCCACGATCCGGTCGGCCAGCCGGCCGCTGATTTCCTGCAGGTGATCGAACTCCGCCGTATAGGTGCCGACGCCCTGGGTAAGTGAACGCAGTTCGATGATCAGGTCGTGGATCTCGGACTCGGGCATGTTCGCGTACAGCGAATCCCATCCCTTCCAGTCTTCCTTGGCCTCGAACCCTAGAATCTGGCCGCGACGGCCGCTGACCAGCCCGTGCACCTTGCTGGTGTATTCAGACGGCACGTCGATGGCTACCTTTACCACCGGTTCCAGCAGCCCGGGCGCGCATTTCGGCAACCCTTCCGACATCGCCTGGCGCGCCGCCAGCTTGAAGGACATTTCGTTGCTGTCGACGGCGTGAAACTGTCCGTCGGTCAGAGTGACCGCGAAGTCCACCACCGGAAAGCCGAGCGGGCCTTCGGTTGCGAATTCCTTCACCCCGGCCTCTACCGCCGGGATGTACTGTTTCGGCACCGCGCCGACGACGATGCGGTCGGCGAACTCGATGCCGCTGCCGCGCGGACGCGGCTCGATTTCCACATGCACGTCGCCGAACATGCCGTGCCCGCCGGTCTGGTGCTTGAACCGGGCGTGCTGCGCCCCGGGCTTGCGGATGGTTTCGCGGTAAGGCACATCGGGTATCGATGACATGGTGGTCACGTTGTATTTGTTTTCCAGCTTTTCCAGCGCGATCTGCAAGTGGATGTCGCCCTGGCCGTGCAGGACAAGTTCGTGCGTGTCGTCGTTCTGGCGAAAGATCAGCGACGGGTCTTCTTCCTGCAGACGGTGCAGCCCCGTCGCCAGCCTGACCTCGTCATTGCGGTTCACCGGCGCGATGGCGAGCGCATACACGGGCCTCAGAGGATCGGACCAGTGCGACCGGTCGGGTTCCGACGCGGCCCCGGTCAGCACGTCGCCGGTATGTACGTTCTCCATGCGGCCCAGACCGACCACGTCGCCGGGGCCGGCCGACGAGATTTTCTCCGTATTGGCGCCGACCGGTTTCTGCATGCCGCCGATCCGGTTGCCGCCCAGGGTCTGGCCGTCCGTCACCGTGCCCGACCAGACGCGGGCCAGCGACACCTTGCCGCTGTGCTGCGCGTGATACGTCTTGAACACCTGCACGGTCGCTTCCGCGTCCGGTTCGAAGCCCAGGCTTTCGGCCCTGGCCGCCGGCTGCGGCGCTTCGTGGCGCAGCGCCTTCAGCACGCGGCGGATGCCGTGGTTTTTTTCGGCGGATCCGAAATAAACCGGCACTAGCTGACCGTTGCGCATGGCTTCGGCCGCTCTGGCGTATATCTCCTCCACATCAGGCAGTTCGTCCTCCAGCAGTTTTTTGAGGATCGTATCCGCGCACTGCTGAAAAGCATCGAGACCGGCGATCCCGGCCCCGTTGAGGTCGTCAACGAAGCGAAATACATCCAGCACAATCCCCAGACCCACGAAGGCAGCGAGGGGCTGGCCGCCCTGTTCAAACGGCTGTCGGAGACCTCGCCAAGAGTGAACGTGGTCCGCGCGTTCGAAGACGGCGATTTCGTGTTCGGGCACACGGAGTACGATTTCGCGACCCGCCGCATCGGGTTCGAGGTGTTCCGCTTCGAAGACGGTCAGGCGGTGGAACACTGGGACAACATCCAGCCGCGCCTTGGCCCCAACGCATCGGGCCGCAGCATGGTGGACGGGCCGGTCGAGGCCGAAGACCCGGATCGGACTGACGCCAACCGGGCGCTGGTCCGGTCTTTCGTGGAATCCGTGCTGGTCGGCGGCGATCACGACCGGCTGGAGGAGTTCGTGGCCGACAACCTGATCGAGCACAACCCACGCCTGGCGGACGGGGCGGCGTCCCTCCGGACTGCGCTGGAGGTAACGGAGAACGGCGGCCGGCAGATCGTTTACCGGCACGTGCACCGGGTCCTTGCCGAGGGCAGTTTCGTGCTGTGTGTCAGCGAAGGCGATTTCGCCGGGGTGCATTCCGCATTTTACGATCTGTTCCGGATTGCCGGTGGAAAGATTGCGGAACACTGGGACACGACGGAGAAGGTTGCCCCGAAAAGCGAATGGAAGAACGACAACGGGAAATTCTGAGGGGACTCCATTCTCCACCATGATGTCATCCCCGCGAAGGGGGTCTCCCTGTCGTCGGGGTCCTTGTAAGGAGATTCCCGCCTCCGCGGGAAGGACGGCTCCTTTGGCGTTCCGGCTATTCCGCTGCGCCCGCGCGCGACGCCAGGCGGGTGACTTCCTCCTCGTAGATATCGTCGTCGATGAAGCCGATGGGGCCCGGCTTGCCGGTCCCGATCATGGTCTGCATCAGCACGTCTTCCGTGCCCTCGTTCATGAAGCCGTGCGGGATACCGGCGGGGCAGGACACGGCGTCGTATTTTCCGAGTTTCGCCGACGCCCGGTTGCCGTTCTCGTCGTCGAAAAACACCGTCAGCTCGCCTTCCAGCACGAAGAAAGCTTCCTCGACCTCGTGCGTGTGGGCGGACCCGCCCTGGCCTGGCGGCAGGATCATGATTGACAGCGTGAAGCCGGCCGCGGGCAGCGCGTTGGGGTCGGGCTTGCCGGATCCGCCGGCGCCGATGAGGCGGAACTGGCCGCGGCGGCGTCCCTCGACCTGGGAATCGGCGAAGGCGTCCCAGTCGGCCTCCAGATTGTCGAAATGAACCACGCGGCGCTGGGCAAGCTCGTCGGCCGGCACGCCTTGTAACTCGGCGGGGATGTCGTGTTGTACGCGTTCCATGGCGGTTTCTCCCGTGTTCTGCAAACGGCGGGGTTCATGGTCGCGCAGCCGGGGGCGGATGGCAACCGGCAGAGCAGGGGTGGTGGGGTGGTTTCTATACAGAAAGTTAGTCCCCGGGTTTATCCCTGGGGTCCAATTACCGCGTCAGCCATGGATCCCCGGCACAAGGCCGGGGAAATAACGGGGAGCGCCGATGGCACCTACTTCTTCGGTACCGTTTCCAGGTATTCCGCCCGTTTCGCGCGCACTGCTTCGCGCAGCTTGCCGCCGCTTTCCTGCATCTTGGCGATATCGTCGTCGTTGAGACGGTCTGGGATGCAGGCGACCGCACTCGGTTGCGCCTTGGCCCGTTCCCACCACGCCGCGGCGGCGGGATGATCGTCCAGCCAGATATCGATCAGGTCGAGATAGTCGATGCGCCACAGATAGGGGATCATGTTGATGTCGGCGAGGGTGAAGGCCTCGCCCAGCAGCCATGGCCCGCCGAATTCATCCAGCGAGGCGTCCAGCGCCTTGAACGCCTTTTCCCAGTTGCCGATCGCCTGGAACACATAGGGGCTTTCGACGCCGAGCTCGTAGGTCGACATCAGCCGCGCCCGCTTGTTCGGATCGCCGACATTGGCGAAGCGCGTCTCGCGCTGCTCTTCCGGCATGTTTTTCATGCGCTCGCGGAACATGGCGGAAAACGACAGCTCGCGCGTGGCCTCGAAGATCGTCTCGTCGACCAGCTTGGAAAACTGCCGCATGCGCGATTTCAGGAACGGATCGTCGGGGATAAGCGGGTGGTCGGGCCAGGTCTCGTCGATGTATTCGCAGATCAGCGACGATTCCGGGATCGCGCGGCCCTCATGCACCAGCGTCGGCACCACCCCCTTGGGGTTCAGTTTCAGATATTCCGGATCGAACTGCTCCGCCGCGAACAGGTTCACCAGCTTCTCGTCGTAATCGAGGCCTTTTTCCGCCAGCGTGATGAAGACCTTCTGCGTGCAGATGGAATTGTGGAAGGTGTAGAGGGTGAGCATGGGGCGCCTCAAATGCGGTTGTCATTCCCGCGAAAGCGGGGATCTCCACGCCGCAGTCTTGTTGTAAAAAGATTCCCGCCTGCGCGGGAAAGACGGTGAAGAGCGGCGAGCGCTATCCCTCGCCGAAATCCTTGGCCTGGTGTTCCACCAGGTGCTTGTAGTCCTCGCGGATGGGGTTGAAGACATCCAGGTTCATGGCGGGTTCGTCGCCGATGACTTCGCCCCAGTGTTCGACGTCGGGGGGGATGCGGATCATGGAGCCGGGGGTGGCGTCGTAGGTTTCGTCGCCGACATGGAACCGCACTGTGCCGGACACGATCACCGCGATCTGTTCGAACGGGTGGCTGTGCGGGCCGGGCTCCATGCCGGGCTGCAGCCAGTTCATCACCAGAAGCGTGTCCTCGCCGCGGAAGCCGACGCGTTCGACGCCGTCGCGCACGAATTCCTTTTCCAGATTGTCCCAGTTCGCGAAGCTCGTGATCTGCACGCCGCCGACCGTGTTTCCGTCTGCCATTTCGTATCCTTCGGAGTTTCGGCGCCGGCCCGCTCCCCCTCCCGGCCGCCCACGGGATGATCCTTATGGGTGGCCGGGAGGAGAAGCGGGCAGACGCGTTTCTATTTCATCTTACCGTAGCCGCCGCCGCCGGGGGTTTCCAGCACCACCTTGTCGCCGGGCTGCATGACCATCTTGTTGGCCTGGGCGGCGTCCTTGCCGTTGATCAGGAAACGGCCGGCCTTGCCGTCCTCGCCGCCTTCGAAGCCTTCGGCGCCGATCTTCAGGCGGCTGGGCACGGCGTTGAGCAGCCAGTCGTCCTCGGTGCGCAGATGAAAGGCGATGACCTGTCCGTCGCCGCCGCGTTCGGCACCGTCGCCGCCGGAACCGTCGATCAGCTCCTTCTGGGTGAACTCGATCGGCATGGCGGCTTCGAGCACTTCCACCGGCACGGCGGCGACCCCGGTCGGATAGCAGGTGGCGCCGAGGCCGGGTTTTTCGCGCCGTGCCCCCATGCCGCCGGAATAGTTGAACATGGCGCTGGTGAACGGCTCGCCTGCCTCGTCCTTGCCCTGCACCTGGAACGTCCACACGGCACCTGCGCCCTCGGCCAGCACCCGGTCGGGGGCGACCTGGTACAGCGCCTTCAGGATCGGCATCGGCACGTACATACCGACCACGTGGCGCGCAGCCACCGGCGACGGGTATTTGGCGTTGACGATGCAGCCTTCCGGTGCGCTGACGGTGATCGGCTTCAGGCTGCCGAAATTGTTCGGCAGGTCGGGGTCGAGCGTCGAGCGCAGGGCGAAGGTCGAATAGGCATGGGTGTAGTTCAGCACCACGTTGACGCCGTGCGGGCTGGGCCCGGACGAGCCCGCGAAATCCACATGCACCGAGCCTTCGTCGGCGTCGATGGTCAGCGCGCATTTCAACAGGATTTCCTGGCCGCCCGGAATGTCGAACCGGCTTTCGCCGTGATACGTGCCGCCCTTCAGCTTGCGGATGGACTCCCGCGTCGCGGCTTCCGACCGGGCGATGATTTCCTCCGACAGCTCGTCGATATCGTCCAGCCCGTGGCGGTCGCACAGCAGCTGCAGCCGTTCGGCGCCGACCCGGCCCGACGACACCTGCGCCGCCAGATCGCCCAGCACCTCGTCCGGCGTGCGCACGTTGTGGCGCACCATGTCGAACAGCAGCTCATTCGGCTTGCCCGCCTCGTACAGCTTGGCGCGGGGAATCCACAGGCCCTCCTCATGCACGTCGCGCGCGCCGGCGCCGACGCCGTAGCCGCCGATATCCGTGTGATGAATGGTCGATCCGAAGAACGCGATCACCCGTCCCTTGCGGAACACCGGCGTGACGACGGAGATATCGAAGAAGTGCCCGGCCGACAGCCACGGATCGTTGGTGATCAGGATGTCGCCCTCGGTCAGGCTGTCCGGCGGGAATTTTTCGACGAAATGCTCGCCCGCCGCCGCCAGGGTGTTGATGTGACCTGGCGTGCCGGTGACCGCCTGGGCGATCATGCGGCCCTTGCGGTCGAGCAGGGCGCAGGCCAGATCGCCGGCTTCGCGCACCACGGGGCTGAACGCGATGCGCTGCAGCGCGCGTGCCTGTTCGCTGGCCGCGCTGACCAGGTTGCTCCACAGGATTTCCAGTTCGATACCGTCCATGGCCATAACCCTATTCCTTCCGTTCCGCCGTAATACAGCCGTTCTCCGCCACGGATGCGTCCCAGCCGGGCAGAATGAAGATCGTCGTTTCGCGTTCCTCGATGATAGCCGGTCCCGGTATCTGCTGTCCCGCGGCCAGCGCCGGGCGGTCGTAGACGGCGACGGATTCGGGTTCGTCGCCGATCAGCACGTCGCGGTGGCCCTTGGGTGCGCTGGCGGCATCGGCAAGGTCGGGGGTGCCGTGGCGTTCGACCGCCGGGCCGTGAGCGCTGATCCGCCAGGCGACGACTTCGATCGGCATGTCGGGCAGGCGCAGGCCGTATTGCGCTTCGTAGGCGGTCTCGAAGGCCTCGCGCATGGCGTCGATATCGCGGGTTGCCGACGGATCGGCAGGGAAATCCACCGTCACCTCGTTCTGCTGGCCGGCATAGCGCATGTCGGCGCCGTGGACGTAGCGGATGATGTCGGCGGGCGCGCCGGCGGCTTCCAGCGCAGTGCCGGCTTCGGCGATCATGTCGGCGTAGGTGTTCGCCGCCGCATCCCAGTCGATGCCGCCGGCGGTGCCGCGGGCAAGATCGAACCGCACCGGCGTGACCAGCGTGCCGAACGCCGACAGCACGCTGGCGAGCGGCGGGTATATGACGGTGGTCGATTCCAGCAGCTCCGCCACGTGGCAGGCATGGACCGGCCCGGCGCCGCCGAAGGCCAGCACCGGCATGCCGCGATAGTCGATGCCGCGGTCAGTGGCGTGCGCGCGGGCCGCCGCGGCCATGGATTCGTTGACCACCTGGAAGATGCCGCGCGCGGTCTGCGCAACGGACGTGTTCAGCCGGTCGGCGAGGGGCTGGATGGCGGCCTCGGCGGCGGCTTTATCCAGCTGCATTTCGCCGCCGAGGAAATTGTCGGCGTCGAGAATGCCGATCACCACGTCGGCGTCGGTGACGGCGGGGTTCTCGCCGCCGCGTCCGTAGCAGGCGGGCCCCGGTTCCGATCCCGCGCTGCGCGGGCCGACCTTGAGCAGGCCCAGGGAATCGACGCTGGCGAGCGAGCCGCCGCCGGCGCCGATCTCGATCATGTCGATCGCCGGGATGATGACCGGCATGCCGCTGCCCGATTTGAAGCGGTACATGCGGTCGACCTCGAACAGGCCGGTGACCAGCGGCTTGCGGTCCTCGATCAGGCAGGCCTTGGCGGTGGTGCCGCCCATATCGAACGACATCAGCCGGTCGAGGCCGAGCCGTTCGGCGTAATAGCTGGCGACCAGCGCGCCGGCGGCGGGGCCGGATTCCATCATGCGGACGGGAAAGCGGCTGGCGGTTTCGGTCCCCAGCACGCCGCCGTTCGACATCATGATCAGCGGCCGGCTGGCATAGCCGCGCGATTCCAGTTCCTGGGACAGGCGGGTCAGATAGGGCTCGGTGATGGGGCGGGTATAGGCGTTCAGCGCCGTAGTCGCCGCGCGCGGATATTCGCGGATCTGCGGCGCGACTTCCGACGAGATCGAGACATAGAGACCGGGCGCTTCCGTCAGCAGGATGTCGCGGATGCGTTGTTCATTTGTGCCGTTTACATAGGCGTTGAGCAGACAGATGCCGACCGCAGCCACGCCCTTGTCCTTCATCTCGGCGGCGAACTGCCTGATCTGCGCTTCGTCGACGTCGACCGAAACCGTGCCGTTGGCCAGCGTGCGTTCGGCGACGCCCCAGGTCAGCTCGCGCGGCACGATGGGGTCGGCGTATTCGATCTGCGGATCGAACATGTCGTAGCGGTGCTCGTCCCGGATATAGAGCACGTCCTTGAAGCCTTCGGTCACGAACAGGGCCGTCGGCTGGCCCGACCGGGTCAGTACTGCGTTGGTCACCACCGTGGTGGCGTGGACGATAACGTCGTCGACATCCGCCGGCGCGGCGCCGGCCTTCTCCATAGCCGCGTCGACCGCCGTGAAAAAACCTTCCAGCAGGTCGCCATAGGTGGTCAGCGTCTTGTCGACCCATGTGCGCCCGTCCTCGTGACGCAGAACGATGTCGGTAAACGTGCCGCCGATATCGACGGCGAAAGCATAGCCCCCCATGGTTTTCATCCCGATTTTAATTGTGTTGCGAGATTATATAGCACAGCCATGTAGGTTAATAAAGTACGATGTCTCTTATTAAGAGACGTTACGTCAGGTCCGCTTTCTGCAGATATTGCGGCACCGAGACGGACCACCCCAACCTGTCCTCGATCTTCATGCGGAGCGACGAAGCCGCTTCCGGTTCGCCATGGGTGATAAAAGTGCGTTTCGGCGGCCGGTCGAAATTCTCCAGCCAGGCCAGAATTTCGCGGTAATCGGCATGTGCCGACATGTTGTGCAGCACACCGATCTCCGCGTGAACGGCCCACAGCTTGCCATGTATCTTGATTTCCCGTTCGCCGTGGACCAGCCGGGCGCCATCCTGATACCCTGTAAACAGGATCGTATTGCGCGGATCGCCGATGAAATGCTTCAGGTGATGCAGCACCCGGCCGCCGGTCGCCATCCCGCTGGCCGAAATAATGACCGAGGGGACGCCGTTGCCGCGGTCGAGTTCTTTCGATTCTTCCGGTGTATTCACGTAGCGCGCAATGCGTGAAACCTCGGCGCAGCGCTTTTCGTCCATCCGGTGATCGTCGCGATGGCGGTCGAGAAGCCGGGTTGCGTTGATCGCCATCGGACTGTCGAGATAGATTTTCACGTCCGGGATCGCGCCGTCGTTCCTGAGCTGCCAAAGGTGATACAGAACGCCCTGGGTGCGGCCGACCGCGAATGCGGGTATGACGACCGTGCCGCCGCGCGCGGCCGTGCGGCGCACGATGTCGCCGAGCTGCGCCGCCGCGTCGACGTCTTCGTGCAGCCGGTCGCCATAGGTGGATTCGACCACCAGATAATCGGTCTCGCGGATAATCGTCGGCGGGGTCATCACCGGATCGTCGGGACGGCCGAGATCGCCCGAGAACAATATTGACGTCTCGCCGTCCGTGATACGCACCAGGGACGATCCGAGAATATGGCCGGCGCGGTACAGCGTAAAGGTCAGCCCGCCGCCGAGATCGCACGGTGTCTCGATATCGACGGGTTCGAAGGATTCAAGCGACCGGATGGCGTCGTCCTTCGTGTAGAGCGGCTTTGCCGGCTTGTGGCGGGTATAGCCGTAACGGTTGGCGCGTTCCGCGTCGGCTTCCTGAAGATAACCGCTGTCGGGCAGCAGGATCGTGCACAGATCCGCCGTGCCATCGGAACAGTATACCGGGCCCTTGAAGCCGTTCCTGACCAGCAGCGGGACGTAACCGCTGTGATCGATATGGGCATGGGTCAGGATCACGGCGTCGATGTCGCCGGGCGGCACGGGCAGGTCGGCCCAGTTGCGCAGGCGCAGTTCTTTCAGCCCCTGGAACAGCCCGCAGTCGATCAGGATTTTACGGCCGCCGTGCCGCAGCAGGTATTTCGAGCCTGTTACCGTGCCGGTGGCGCCGAGAAACTGAAGTTCCATGCTGAAAGTGTCCATCCGTAACGGGACGTCTGGTCGTCCCGGGATCACTATAATGCCTTCAACGCCGCCGATCGTCCCTGATCGACATCAAGGAACCTGAACCGGACCCGTCAGCTCAGCGCGCCGCAGGCGCGCTGGATGCGCTGGCAGGCGTCTTCAAGCAGCTCGTCCGACGTGGCGTAGGAAATCCGGAAATAGGGCTCCAGGCCGAATGCGACGCCGGGGACCACCGCCACGCCCTCCGATTCCAGCAGATAGGTGCAGAAGTCCGAATCGTTTTCGATCTTCGTGCCGTCCGGCGTCGTCTTGCCGATGGCGCCGGCGCAGGACGGATAGACGTAGAACGCGCCTTCCGGCGTGCGGCAGGTGATGCCGTCGGCCTGGTTCAGCATGGAGACCACCAGGTCGCGCCGCTTTTTGAACATCTCGTTATGCGGCGCGATGAAATCCTGTGTGCCGTTCAGCGCCTCGACGGCCGCGGCCTGGCTGATCGACGACGTATGCGTCGACGATTGCGACTGCACCACCGTCATCGCCTTGATCAGTTCCACCGGTCCGGCGCCGTAGCCGACGCGCCAGCCGGTCATCGCATAGACCTTGGAATGTCCGTTCAGCGTGATGGTGCGGTCGAACAGACCGGGCTCGATCTCGGCGGGGGTCGAAAATTCGAAATCGTCGTAGACGACGTGTTCGTACATGTCGTCGGTCATCACCCAGACGTGTTCGTGCCGCATCAGCACGTCGCACAATGCCTTGAGCTCGTCGCGGGTGTAGGCCGCGCCGGTCGGATTGCTGGGCGAATTCAGCAGCACCCATTTGGTCTTCGGCGTGATCGCGGCTTCGAGGTCTTCGGGCGTGATCTTGAAGCCGTTGTCTTCCACCCCGTCGACGAAGACCGGCGTGCCTTCGGCCAGCAGCACCATATCGGGATAGGACACCCAGTAGGGCGCCGGCACGATGACCTCGTCGCCGGGGTCCAGCGTGGCCATGAAGGCGTTGTAGATCACCTGCTTGCCGCCGCAGCTGACGATCACCTGATCGGGCGTGTAGTCCAGATTGTTGTCGCGCTTGAACTTGGTGCATATCGCTTCGCGCAGTGCCAGCGTGCCGGGGATCGGCGTGTATTTGGTCTCGCCCGCGTCGATGGCGGCCTTGGCGGCGGCCTTCACGTTGTCCGGCGTATCGAAATCCGGCTCGCCCGCGCCGAGGCCGATGATGTCGCGGCCTTCGCGTTTCAGCTCGGCGACCTTGCCGGTCAGCACGTTGGTGGGAGACGGTTTAATCCGTGACAGACGCTGCGCGATGATGGACATGACGCTGTACCCTTTTTCGAGCGGTTGGAGTGCGACCGCAACCTACGCCCGCCGCTCGGAACAGGCAATATGGGTCCCCGCCCGATATCACAAAATCGCCGCGATTTTTCGCAGCTTCGCCGCAATTCGCCATCGCGGCGCCACAGTGCGGGGATCTATTGGCGTCCTCGTCCCTCCGACAAGGATCCTGCCCATGCCCCTCACTCTGTTACTCGTCGCCCTCTTCATCCTTTCCGCCGCTGGCGCCGCGCAATCCGCCGAGCTGATGACCCTGAACGACGTCGGGCGCGGTCAGCTTTTGTTCCGCACGGTCGATGCGGGTCGCTACGCGCCCGCGCCGCTTGTCGCGACGGAGGTGGATATAACCGTCGGCGGCATCGTCGCCCGGACGGTGGTAAAGCAGCACTTCGTCAACCCGACCAGGGACTGGCTGGAAGGGCGCTATGTCTTTCCGCTGCCGGAGGGGGCGGCCGTCAACCGCATGACGCTGACGGTAGGAGAGCGGGTGATCGAGGCGCGGATCGCCGAGCGCCGGGCGGCGCGCAAAGCCTATGCCGCGGCGAAGGCGCAGGGCCGCCGAGCGGCGCTGGTCGAACAGCACCGTCCCAACATGTTTTCCAACGAGGTCGCCAATATCCCTCCGGGCGGCCGGATCGCGGTCGAGCTGCACTATCTCCGGCAGCTCCGCTTCGACCAGGGGAAGTTCAGCCTCCGGTTTCCCCTGGTCGTCGCGCCGCGGTTCGATCCCGCGTCCCGATCCCGCAAGCTGGTCAGTCACACGGAGGAGTCGGAAGGGCAGGCGGGCGAACCGCCGGTCGTCATCCCGGTGCGCAATACGGAAATCGAGTCGCCGATGAACCCGGTGTCGCTGACCGTCACGCTCGATGCCGGCATGGCGCTGGCCGCAGTCGCCAGCCCCAGTCATGCGCTGGCTGTCGAAAAATCCGGCATCGGCAAGCGCCGCATCGCGCTGGCCGACAGAGCGGTGCCCGCCGACCGGGATTTCATTCTCGACTGGACGCCGAAGCTGGGCGCGCAACCGTTTACCGCCTTCTTCCGCGAGACCGTCGGCGACCGGGTCTACGTTCTCGCCATGATCATGCCGCCCGCCGGGACGCAGTTGCCCGGAAAGCGAAAGTCCCGCGATATCGTATTCATTCTGGACCGGTCGGGGTCCATGGGCGGCGAGTCCATCCGCGCCGCCCGGTCAGCGCTGGACGCCGCCATCGACCGGCTGGGCGACGAAGACCGGTTCAACCTGATCCGGTTTTCCGACGTCACCGACAGCCTGTGGGAGGAAGAACGTGCCGCCGGCCTGGCGAACCGGCTGTTTGCCAAGCTCTACCTGCGTTCGACCAGGGCCAGCGGTGGCACGATGATGCGCCCGGCCCTTCACAGGGCGTTGCCGCGAAATGGCGTTGGTGGCGACTCTGGGCGTCTGCGACAGGTCGTATTCGTCACCGACGGCGCGGTCGCCAATGAAGCCGGGCTGTTGCGGGACATACGGTCCCGGCTGGGCGCGTCGCGGCTGTTCACCATCGGCATCGGTTCGGCGCCCAACAGCTATTTCATGCGCAAGGCGGCGGAAGCCGGTCGCGGGAGCTACGTCTATATCGGGGACGTCAAACAGGTACGCGCCGGCATGGCCGGTTTGTTCGAAAAGCTGGAACGCCCGGCGCTGACCGGTATTACGCATCGCTGGCAGGATCTCGGCGGCGCTGCCGTTTCCGCCGAGAGCTTTCCGTCGGCGATCCCCGATCTCTATGCCGGCGAACCGGTTGTACTGGTCAGCCGGTTGCCGGCCAATGCACATGCAGGCGACGCCGCGTTGTCGCTGTCGGCCGGGGCATGGAAGCAGCATCTGGCGCTCGCCGACGCAACCCCGGTTGCCGGGATCGCCACGCTCTGGGCGCGGTCCAAGATCATGGCGCTGATGGACAGCCGCTACGAAGGCGCGCCCGAAGACGTTGTGAAGGCAGCGGTCACCCGGATCGGGCTCAGCCACGGTCTGGTCACCCGATACACCAGTCTGCTCGCCACCGAGAAGACAGCGGTACGGCCCGGCGATAAGCCTGTCCTGTCCGGCGACGTGCCGCTGAACCTGCCGCATGGCTGGAATTTCTTCAAAGCGTTCGGCGAGAAGCTGAAAAAGCGCGCGGTGCTGCCGGCGCCCGGCGGCCCCGCGCGGGCAGGGACAGGCGCTGCCGGACAGGCCGTCATGCTGCCGCAGGGCGCGACGCCGTTCTTCGTTCATCTGATGGCAGGGATCGGCTTGCTGGCGATGGCACTGCTGGTGTTTCTGGCGACGCGTCCCCGCAAAGCAACGATCTGATGCGCCAGCGGTTTGTCCTGATCGCCGGTGCGGTGTTGGCGGCGGGCGGTCTGTGGCTGACCGCATCGGCCCTGTTCATTCCCGTGAAGGCGGCGGTGGCGCAAATCCTGCTGCACCGCGCCTGGGATACGACACTGGCAGGCGGGGCGCAGGTACGGCCCTGGCCGTGGGCCGATACCTGGCCGGTCGCCCGGCTCCGCCTGCCAGACCAGGATACCGAGCTGATCGTCCTCGCCGGCGTATCCGGGCAGGCGCTCGCATTCGGCCCTGGGCATGTGTCCGGCACCGCGCCGCCAGGGGAAACCGGGATCAGCATGATCGGCGGTCACCGGGATACGCATCTCGCTGTTCTGGCCGATATCCGCGTCGGCCATCGGGTGGAAATACAGCGTGCCGACGGGAAGCGGCGCCGCTACCGGGTTGCCGCCATGTCCATCGCCGACGCCCGGCAAACGTGGAGTCTGCCCTCCGAAGGCAGTGGGGAGAACGGCGTCGTGCTGGTGACGTGTTATCCGTTCGACGCGGTCCGGCCCGGCGGCCCGTTACGCTTTTTGGTGCATGCCGTGGCGGTGACGGAAGATTCCGTGTAAACGGAAAATGCGCTAGACTCGCGCGATATTTTCATCATCAAGCGACTACAAGAACATGGCAAAAAAATCGCCTTTGGCGCCTGCCGGCTTTCCCGACATCCCGGCCATTCCCGGCGTGCGCGTCGCCGGCGCATCCTGCGGGCTGAAATACAAGGGCCGCAAGGACGTCTTCCTCGCCGCGCTCGACAAGGGCACGCAGGTTGCCGGCGTGTTCACCAAGTCGAAAACGGCCGCTGCGCCCGTGCACTGGTGCAAGCGTCAGGCCGGGAAGGGCCGTGCGCGGGCGCTGATCGTCAATGCCGGGAACGCCAACGCCTTTACCGGGCAGGCCGGCGAAAAATCGGTGCAGCGGACGGTCGACAAGGTGGCATCGGTGCTCGACGTGCCGAAAAGCCAGGTTTTCGTCGCCTCCACCGGCGTAATCGGCGAGACCCTGCCCGACGGCAGGATTACGAAATCGCTGGCCGGGCTGAAAAAATCGCTGACGCCCGACAACTGGACCGACGCGGCATCGGCCATCATGACCACCGACACGTTCCCCAAGGGTGCCTGGCGGCGGGTGACGATCGGCGACACCGAGGTCACCATCGGCGGCATCGCCAAGGGTTCCGGCATGATCGCGCCGGACATGGCGACTATGCTGTCGTTTATCTTCACCGATGCGAAGATTCCGGCGGATGTGCTGCAGACGATCACGGCCCGCGCCGCCGACCGGTCGTTCAACGCGATAACGGTGGACGGGGACACGTCGACCAGCGACACGGTGCTGGTGTTCGCGACCGGCGCGGCGAAACATGCGAAGATCTCCAAACCGGGCGATGCCAAACTGCGGGCATTCCGGACGGCGCTGGAAGAGGTCATGACCGACCTGGCGCATCAGATCGTGCGCGACGGCGAAGGCGCGACAAAATTCGTCACCGTCAACGTCACCGGTGCGAAATCGGCCAGGGCCGCCAAGAAAATCGGCCTCGCCATCGCCAATTCGCCGCTGGTCAAAACCGCTATCGCGGGCGAGGACGCGAACTGGGGCCGTATCGTCATGGCCGTCGGCAAGTCGGGCGAGGAAGCCGATCGGGATTTGTTGACGATCAGCATCGGCGGCGTCGCCGTCGCCGACAGGGGCATGGTCGTGAAAGGCTACGACGAAGCGCCGGTCGCCAGGCACATGAAGGGCGACGAGATCGACATCGAGGTGGATCTGAAGATCGGCAGGGGCGCGGCGACCGTATGGACCTGCGATCTGACCCACGGTTACATCTCGATCAACGCCGACTACCGGTCCTGACGCCGACCGGATTCTCTGTAACAGCGCATGCCGGATCTTCCCATCATTCTGGTCGCGGCCGTCGCCCTGTTCGATGCCGACGGCCGTGTCCTTATCGCGCAGCGGCCGGAAGGCAAATCCATGGCGGGTCTGTGGGAATTCCCGGGCGGGAAGGTCGAGGACGGTGAGACGCCGGAAACGGCGCTGATCCGCGAACTGAAGGAAGAGCTGGCCGTCGACACGGTGGAAAGCTGCCTTGCGCCGTTTACCTTTGCATCTCACGCTTATGACGACTTTCACCTGCTGATGCCGCTTTTTGTCTGCCGCAAGTGGGAAGGCCGCGTCACCCCGATGGAAAACCAGCAGATCAAATGGGTGATGCCGATGCGGCTGGGCGATTATCCGATGCCGCCCGCCGACAAGCCGCTGATCGCCATGCTGCGCGATTATTTGTGACGTGAAATTGCGTCGTGTCCGTGGTACCGCATAGCCGATGTCCGACAGTTCAAGTTCCCTAGCCTCCGTCTACCGCGCTAATCCGCGCGGCTGGGTGATCGTCATGTTCATGTTCCTGGCGCTCGGGATGGTGTTTTCCGCCCGTTCCGCCCTGGGGCTGATCATGCCCACCTGGGAACAGGATCTCGGATGGGACCGCACGTTCATTTCCAGCGGCGGGTCCATCGTGCTGGTCTTCATGACGCTGATATCGCCGCTGGCGGGCAACCTGCTGGACCGGATCGGCCCGCGTCCCGTGGTCGCCGGCGCGCTGCTTTGCGTTGGCGCCTCCATCGCCTCGACTTCGCTGATGACCCAGCCGTGGCAGTTCGTGCTGCTGTTCTGCATCATCGGCGGGCTCGGTTACGGGTCGCTGGCTGCCCCCCAGGCATCCGCCACCATCGGGCAGATCTTCGAAGAGCACCGGGGGCTGGCCACCGGCATCGCCACGTCGGGGGCGTCGGGCGGATTGCTTCTGATGATGCCCCTGCTCGCGATCCTGGTGGAATGGGCCGGATGGCGCGCCGCGTTTGCCGGGTTCGGCATATTCGTGATGGCGCTGGCGCCCGTTGCCTGGTTCCTGATCACGCCCGCCAGCCGTATGTCCCATGACGCCGGCGGTTCCGGCGAAGCGGCGCTGACCGCCCGGCTTCGGCTCATCTTCCGCAACGCGACCTTCTGGCTGCTGTTTTTCGGTTTCGTGCTGTGCGGGTTCACGACCTCCGGCGTGATCGAGGTTCACCTGATTCCCTACGCCATGTCCTGCGGCTACCCGCGGATCGAGAGCGCCGCCGCGCTGGGCGTCCTGTCGGGGGCGAATATGTGCGGCATGATTCTCGCCGGGTATCTGGCGGACAAGGTCAACCGGCCGCTGCTGCTGGGCGCGATCTATTTCTTCCGCGCCCTGTCTTTCCTGATCCTGATGCAGATCACCGGCAACCCGGAACTGCTGTTCCTGTTCGCCATCATGTTCGGGATATTCGACTATTCCACGATGCCGGTGCTGGCCAGCCTCGTCAGCACCCATATCGGGGTGCGCGTCATGGGGCTGACGCTCGGCCTGCTGTTCGGTGGGCATTCTGCGGGCGCGGCGGCGGGCGCGTTCATGGGCGGATATTTCTTCGACAATTTCCAGAGTTACGACTGGGTGTGGATCGTTTCCATCGGTCTGGCGTTCCTGGCGGCCGTCCTGTCGTGGCTGATCCGCGAGACGCGCGGCGAGGAAACGGCGGCGACGCCGGCAGCGGCATGAAAACCGTGACATGAAGGCGGCGACATGAAAACGGCGGCGGAAATCAACCGCCAGCGCGGCTGGATCGTCGTCGCGATCTGTTTCGTCGCGCTCAGCTTCACCTTCGGCGCGCGTTCGTCGGTCAGCATGGTACTGCCGATCTGGACGCAGGAACTCGGCTGGTCGGCGACGCAGGTCTCCACCGGGGCGTCGCTGGTGCTGGTGATGATGGCGCTGGGCTCGCCCGTCGCGGGCAATCTGATGGACCGGTTCGGCGCGCGCATCGTTATGGCCTGCGGCCTGCTGGCGCTGGCGCTCGGCGTGGGCGCGACGTCCTATGTCAGCAACGCGACGTATTACTACATCCTGTTCGGCGTCGTCGGCGGCGTCGGCTGGGCGTCGGTGTCCATCCCGATGACGACGGCCGCGATCTCCGGCTATTTCGTAAAATTCCGCGGCCTGGCGATCGGCATCGGCGTGTCCGGCGCGTCGGGCGGTCAGCTTCCGATCCTGACCTTGCTCGGCATCATGATTGCAGCGCTCGGCTGGCGTCAGTCCTATCAGATCCTCGCCGTCGTGATGGCGGCCATGGCGGTGCTGGTGCTGCTACGCTTCAGGCTGCCCATCGACGATCCGGAAGACCGGACGGAGATGCCGGCGGCGCCCGACAAAGACGCCCTGATCGACCGCTTGAGGTTCCTGTTCGCCAACCGGACGTTCGTCCTGCTGCTCGGTGCGTTCTCGCTGTGCGGGTTCACCACCGCGGGGGTGATCGACGTCTACTTCATCCCCTATGCGATTTCCTGCGGCTTCACACTCGTCGAAGGCTCGGCGGCCTATGGCGTGCACGGGCTGGGCAATCTGGCGGGGGTGGTTCTGTTTTCGTGGATGGCGGATCACGTCAACCGGCCGCGCCTGCTGGCCAGCATGTTTTTCCTCCGCGCCGCGGCATTCGTATTGTTGATGTTCATCTCGGTCGATATCAGCGTGATGTTCGTGTTCGCCGCGATTTTCGGCATTCTCAACTTCGCGACCTTCCCGGTGATCGCCAATATCGTGGCGACCCATATCGGGGTGCGGATCATCGGACTGACGCTGGGCCTGCTGTTCGGCGGCCATTCGCTGGGAGCCGCCATCGGCGTCGTGATCGGCGGCTGGATGTTCGATATTTCCGCCAGATACGATTTCGTGTGGTGGCTGTCGGTCGCGCTGGCCGCGATGGCCGGCGTGTTTGCGATCCTGGTCAGGGAAACGCGCCAGCCGCCGTCGAAGGCGGTCCCTGCCGCCGCTTAGGCCCTATTCCGTTTTCGGGGTCGCCTTGTCGCCCGTCGCTATTTCGTCCGCATCAAGGGCATCCGCAAGTCGGGCGCCGGCGCTGCCGGGGCGCAGGGGTTGTGGCTGCGTCGCCGCCGGTGCCCAGCCGGTCATCCAGATGATCTGGAACGTCGCCGGAATGCGGCCGTCTTCTTCGGCGTAAAGTTCCTGATATCGCGCGGCGGCGGCGAACAGCGTGTCGCGGCGCAGACAGGATTTTGTGCGTGCGGCGACGGCATTGGTTTCTCCCATGCCGCGCAGGTCGCGCATCAGGGCGAACATGTCGTCATAGGTCACCGTCAGTGTGTCGGTATCGACGACCGGCAGGGCGAAGCCGGCGCGCTGCAGCAGCGATCCCGCATCGGCGATATCTGCGACCGGCGAGGTATGCGGGCTGGCGCCGCCCGTGGTTTCGGCTTCGGCCTCCAGAAACGAGCGGCGCAGTTCGATCAGCGTGTCGCCGCCGAGGAACGCCGCGAGGAACAGACCGTCGGGTCTGAGTGCCCGGCGGATCTGCACCAGCGCGCCCGGCAGATCGTTGACCCAGTGCAGCGCCAGGCAGGAGATCGCGAGATCGAACGCGTTGTCCGCGACGGGCAGATTTTCCTCGTCCATCGCGACAGCGCCCATCGGATTGGATGTGCGCAGAAGGGAGTCCGACAAATCGCCGGTCACGCGCAACTTCGGTGCCGGCGACAACAAGGTCGCGCCATGCCCGCCGCCGATGTCGAGAACAATGTCGAACGTACGGTTCACGTCCGCCAGCCGGTCGGCCAGCCGGTCGGCGATTTCCCGGTGAAGGAAATCGTGCTGGCCGAACGCGGCTGCCGCACGGTCGCGGTGCCGCCGGACGGCGGTCCGGTCGAACAGAACGATATCGTCGGTCATGGGCCGAACATAGGGGGCTTTAACGGCCTGGAACAGTGCATCGGAGCGGGGTGTGCTATCGTTCTCGTTATGTCGATACACGCCGCCGTGAAATCCGTCGCCCGCCACGCGGTCGACGCCATCCTGCCGCCGTACTGTCTCAGCTGCGGCGAAGTGGTGTCTGCCGGAGGGGCGGTCTGTCCTGAATGCTGGAACGGCATCGATTTTATCTCGGAGCCGTACTGCGCCTGTTGCGGTCTGCCCTTCGCCTATGACGCGGGGCCGGACGATCTGTGCGGCGCCTGTGTGAGCCAGGCGCCGGCCTTCGGGCGTGCGCGGTCGGCGATGGTCTATAACGACGTCGGTCGCAATCTCATTCTCGCCTTCAAGCACGCCGACCGGACCGACGCAGCGCCGGTCTGGGGCGAGTGGCTGGCGCGGGCCGGAGCCGAAATTCTCGCGGAGGCGGACGCGCTGGTCCCGGTGCCGCTGCACCGCCGCCGGCTGATTTCCCGGCGCTACAACCAGGCGGCGCTGATCTGCTTTGCGCTCGGCCGGGTGTCCGGCATACCGGTTTTGGTGGACGCACTGGTCCGCGTGCGGCCGACGCCGAGCCAGGGCCGGATGAACCGCCGGCAACGCGAAGACAACGTGCGCGGCGCGTTCGCGGTCCGCGACCCGGTCCGGGACCGGATCGCCGGGTCGCGGATCGTGCTGGTGGACGACGTACTGACGACCGGCGCGACGCTGGCGGCGTGTGCGCGCGCGCTGCAGAAAGCCCATGCTGCCGGTGTGGACGCACTGACGCTCGCGCGGGTTACCCGGACGGGGTAGGAGAGTCTACGTCTGTGCTCGGTCGCGGATCTGAATAAATTCCGCAGCGGTCGCGGCAAAGTCGATCAGATAATTTCTTTCGAATCCCAGAAATTCCGTTCGCACCTTGGTATCAATAATGCAGAAAGTACCAAGTCGGAATCCATCTTTGTCTAACAAAGGCGCTCCCGCATAGAATCGGATGTGTGGCGCGCCGGTGACCAGAGGTGAATCTTTGAAGCGATCATCTTCCAGGGCATTGAGAACGACGAGAGGATCCGGTTGCATGATCGTGTAGGTACAGAATGAAACGCTGCGCGGCGTTTCTTCGGCGTCCAGCCCGTATGCCGATTTAAACCATTGTCGGTCCCGGTCGACCAATGAAACCAGCGCGATGGGTACGGAGAATACTCGTGCTGCAAGCCGGGTTAAAGCATTGAAGGATCCTTCCTGGGGCGTGTCCAGTAGGTCGTGGGAATACAAAGCTTCGATCCGCTCATCTTCATTCGTAGGCATCGGAATCATTTCGAGCTCCGGCTGACAGCGCAATGCAGGCGATATTCAATCGATTGAATTTAATTTGAACTTTCTAAACAAATTCACAATTCGCGCGAGAAGACGGCCCATAGTTTTTCCTTCTAAGGGAATGAGGGTGATCTTCGGATTTTGGCCTCTGTTTGGTCTAGGTTGCGGTCGGGATTCGAAACGTTTGCTGGTTTGACTGCGAAGGTGAATTTCGCACGTCTCCATCGAGAAGGGAGATTATCAGTGCCGCTGGATGCCTGGTTCTTTGCGATCGCGTCGGCGGCCCTGTTCGGCCTCGGGCTGGTGATAACGCAGTTCGGCCTGCGCGATATGACGCCCGCTGTCGGCGCGATGTTCAGCATGCCGACGGCGGCGGCCGTGTTTTTTGCCGCAGCGCCTTTCGCCGCCGACTTCGCGGGCGCGCGCGGCGATGCCGTGCTGCTGTTTGCCGTTGTCGGAATTTTCTTTCCCGCCGCCATCACCCTGCTGACATTCGAGGCCAATCGCATCATGGGGCCTTATGTATCCGGCGCGATCGGCAATCTGGCGCCGGTTTTTGCCGTCGCGGTCGGCGTGTTCGTACTGGGCGAGACACTGGGCGGGGCGGGACGGAATGGCTGGCCGTCGGCGCCATCGTCGGCGGGGTCACTGCTATGTCGGTCCGGCGATCCTGGCAGGACCGGTCCTGGCGGCACTGGGCCATCGCCCTGCCGCTTGGTGCCGCATTCTGCCGGGGGCTGGGTCCGCCGGCGCTGAAGATAGGCCTCGGCTGGTGGCCGAATCCGTTCGTCGCGGTTCTTATCTGTTATGCGGTGTCCGCTTCGGTGGCGCTGGCAGTCGGATACTGGCGCACGCGGGGGACTGAACGGCGGATCACCCGGCGCGGAGCCGGTTTTTTCGCGCTGGTCGGGCTCAGCAACGGTTTCGCGGTGCTGTGCTGGGTGTAGTCGCTGGCGCTGGGACCGGTATCGCTGATTTCGCCCATTGTCGCCTGTTATCCGATGTTTACGTTGTTGTTCGGTGCCGTTCTGCTGCGCCGGACGGCGATCGCCGGAAACCAGATCGTCGGCGTTATTCTGACCGTAACCGGGATCGTGATGCTGACGGGCAATTGAATCGCCGGGCAAGGCATGCGGATGACAAATCTCCCGATCGATCCCATATTGTCGACTTATCGGACAAGGAAAAGAAGGACCGCCGCCGTGGCAAAAGTCGAAATGTATTCCAGCATGTTCTGCCCGTTCTGCGCCCGCGCCAAGCATCTGCTTAGCCAGAAAGGCGTCGCGATCGAGGAAATCGACGTCGATACCAGCCCGGGACGGCGTGCCGAGATGATGGAACGTGCCAACGGGCGGCATACCGTCCCGCAGATATTCATCGACGACCGTCATGTCGGCGGATCGGACGATCTGGCCGCGCTGGAACGCGACGGCAAGCTTGACGGGATGCTCGGTCTCGCCTGATGGGCGCTCCCTTCCGCCTCGCCTGTGTGCAGGTCAATGCGGGCAACGAGATCGCGCCGAATGTGGAAGCGGCTTCGGGGCTGATCCGGCAAGCCGCGTCGGACGGGGCGGAATTCATCTCGCTTCCGGAATGCGTGGCCCTGCTGGAACCCGACCGCCCGGCGCTGTTCGAAAAATCGTTCGAACAGGCGGATCATCCGGCACTGGCCGCGTTCCGCGACCTGGCGGCGGAGCTGGAAGTCTGGCTGCATGTCGGGTCGCTCGCAGTCCTTTCCGGCGACGGCCGCATCGCGAACCGGACCTTTCTGATCGATCCCGGCGGCGCCGTCAGCGCCACCTATGACAAGATTCACATGTTCGACGTCGATCTTGCGGACGGCGAAGCTTACCGGGAATCTGCTACCTACCAGCCCGGTACGGCCGCAGTGGTTGCCGACCTGCCCTGGGGGCGGGCGGGGCTGACGATCTGTTACGATGTACGCTTCCCCCCGTTATATACGCATCTAGCCGAAGCGGGCGCGGACTTCATCGGCGTGCCGTCCGCCTTTACACGAACCACCGGGCGGGCGCACTGGCAAGTGCTGTTGCGGGCGCGGGCTATCGAAACCGGCTGCTGGATCTTCGCCGCGGCCCAGTGCGGCAGTCATGCGGGCGGCCGGCAGACCTACGGCCATTCGCTGATCGTCGATCCATGGGGCGAGATCGTCGCCGAGGCGGGCGAGGACCCCGGCTTCATCGTCGCGGATATCGACCCGGCGCGGGTTTCGGAGGTGCGGCAGTCGGTTCCGTCGCTGTCGAACGCGCGGCCTTATCGGCCTGCCGGGAGAATTAAACGGGCGGCGGAATAATGGTCGGCGCCGGCGGCGCGTTGATCGCGGCAATGCGCTGAACGACGGCCGGGGCCGGACGATCGATCCTGCCGGCCTCGTAGGCAACCACAGACAGTTTGCCGGCGACGGCGTCCAGCAGTTCGCCGTCGCGCAACAGGAAATCGGGATTGCGGGGCCGACCCAACGCTTCGTTGCCGGCGGCGAAGGTTTCGTATATCAGCACGCCGCCCGACCGCAGACTGCCGATCAGCACGGGGAAGAGCGGCCGGTACAGATAGTTCGTCACCACGATCGCGTCGAAATCTTTTCCCGCCAGTGGCCACGGGCTGCCGTCTTCGATGTCAGCTTCGATGCTCTCAATCCCGTCATGCGCGGGCAGGCCGGATACGTCGCGGTCGACCGCCGTGACCCACAGGCCGGCATCGGCCATCGCCACCGCGTGACGGCCTCGCCCGCAGGCCAGATCGAGCACATTGCCGCCTACCGGAATAAGCGGCAGAAAACGCATCACCCAGGGAGATGGCGGCGACAAATCCGGATTTTTGGACAATGTAGAAATCTAACTTATTGATATTTATGCTGAAAATAGGGCTTGGAAATCGGTAATTCTACCTTAATTTCTCTGTCATGATTGTTATCGACGTTAAATGCGGCAAAGGCCACGTCTTTGAAGGCTGGTTCAAGGACAACGCATCCTTCGAGGAGCAGGTCGAAGCGGGGGCGCTGGCCTGTCCGGAATGCGGCAATACCAACACGTCCCGAGCCCTGATGGCGCCTCGCCTCGGCGGCATGCGGAAGGGCAAGGACGAGGCCGCACCCAATGCGGCGATGTCGCCGCAGGACCCGACCCTCAACGACTACGTCGAAGCGCTCTACGAGCTGAAAAAGCACGTCGAGGAGAATAGCGACTATGTCGGCGACAAATTCCCCGACGAAGCGCGCAAGATCCATTACGGCGAGGAAGAGCCAAGGTCGATTCACGGAGAAGCCACGCCCGAAGAAGCCGAAGAGCTGATCGAGGAAGGTGTCGACTTCCAGCGCATTCCCTGGCCGAAACCCGACGCCTAATTCATGATGTGCCTCGGCGGTGACGCGTCCGCCCGCCCGCTGCCTCCCATCCGTGACATTACCCGTTCTTAGAATCCGCAACCGGGATGCCCGCTGGCTGTGGCTGTCGTCGCAGGGGCTGACCGAGGCGCCGACCGGCAACCGCGAAACAATAGACATCATCCGGCGGCTCGGCTTCGTTCAGCTCGACACCATCCGCGTGGTGTCGCGTGCCCATCACCATATCCTGTGGAGCCGCAATCAGGCCTATCGTGAACCGATGCTGAACAGGCTGCTCGCCAATGACCGCCATCTGTTCGAACATTTTACCCACGACGCCTCCGTGCTGCCGATGGAGATCTATCCCGTGTGGCGGCGTCAGTTCCGGCGGCTCGCCGCCAAACGGGAAAAATCCGGGTACTACAAAAACCTGCCTGCCCCGGCTTTCCGGGCCGAAATCAAACAGCGGATCGCCGACGAAGGCCCGCTGTCGACCCATGCGTTCGACAGCGGCAAAAAGGATCCCGACCGCATGTGGTCGCGTCCGCCGCACAAGCTGGCGCTCGATCACATGTGGTATGCGGGCGAGCTCTCGACCTCGCATCGCGAGAACTTCACAAAATTCTACGACCTGACCGAACGGGTGATTCCCGAAGAATTTCTGCAGCAGGAACACGCAGACGAGGACCAGATCGACTGGCTGTGCGACGCCGCGCTGGACCGGCTCGGCTTCGGGACGCCCGGCGACATCCAGCGGTTCTGGGACGCCGCCGACAGCCGGGAGGTCAGATCCTGGACGCAACGGGCGGCGCGGTCGCTGGTCCCGGTGGAGGTCGAGACCGCGGACGGCGTCTGGATGCCCGTGCTGGCGTCCGCCGATATCGAGGCACGCCTCGCCGCGCCGCGGCCGCCCACATCGCGGCTGCGGATTCTCAACCCGTTCGATCCGGCCGTCCGCGACCGGACGCGGCTGGAACGCCTGTTCGGGTTCGACTACCGGATCGAGATTTTCGTCCCCGCGGCGAAGAGGCGCTGGGGATACTACGTCTACCCGTTACTGGAGGGCGACAGGTTCGTCGGGCGTATCGAGGTCAAGGCCGACCGCAAGGCGTCCGAGCTCGCGGTGCTCCGGTTCTGGCAGGAACCCGGCGTGCCCTGGACCGCCGCGCGGCGAAGAAAGCTCGATGCGGAACTAGCCCGGCTGGCCCGGTTCGTGGGGGTGAAGACGGTGACGTGGGACGCCGATTTTTCGACGTGACAGGCATACCGCGTCTTTCTCCTCCCTTGCTGTCACCCTCGGGCCACGACCCGAGGGGCCGCCGCTATGGCGAACCGGTAGCAACCTGAAACCGGGAACAGGCTTCACCGGTAGCGGCCCGAGCCCATTTTGCACACTATTTCATGTCTGAATGTTCTTTTTTTGTTCTGTACGTGGTATGCTGTTGAAACTTTTGCAAAGAAATCAATAACAGGGAGGAATGGGACCAGACATTTTCGGACAAGCGGATATGTCAAGACGATCCGGGCGACCAGGATTCCGGCGCTGCACCGGTCTTTGCCCATTCCGTATTCCGTGATGCGTAATACGGGGCTTCCTGTGCATGGGGTTGTTTTAAGGGTTTGCGGAAATGCGTCCCCGGGCCGGGTGAAAGCGGATAGTCAGCGGGTCCCGAACAGCACGTAATTGACCGATACGTCGCCGCTGATCCGCCACGCGCCGTTCAGCGGGTTGAAGGTCAGACCGGAGATGTCGTCGACTGCAACCCGGTTGCGGCGCAGTGCGCGGGCCAGTTCCGACGGGCGCACGAATTTCTTCCAGTCGTGCGTGCCCCGCGGCAGCCAGCGCATGATGTATTCGGCGCCGACGATGCCGAAGGCGAAGGATTTAGGCGTGCGGTTCAGGGTCGCAAGGACGATGGCGCCGCGATCGGCCATCAGGGCCGCACAGCCGTCGAGGAACAGATCGACATCCGCTACATGCTCGACCACTTCCATCGAAATAACGGCATCGAAAGACTCGCCCGTAGCCGCGAGGTCCTCCACGGTGGTTGCGCGATAGTCGATGTCGAGGCCGTTTTTTTCCGCATGGACCCGGGCGGTGCCGATGTTCTTTTCCGAAGCATCGATGGCGGTAACGGAAGCGCCCATGCGGGCCAGGGGTTCCGAGATCAGGCCGCCGCCGCAGCCGACGTCGAGGAATTTCAGCCCCTCGAAAGGACGCAGGGATCGAGGATCGCGGCCGAAATGCGCGCACATCCGGTCGCGGATATACTGCAGGCGGACCGGGTTGAACCGGTGCAGCGGCCTGAATTTGCCGTCCGGATCCCACCATTCGTCGGCGATGGCGGAAAACCGGGCGACGTCCTCCGGGTCGATCGTCGTCGCGGCCTGCGGGGCGGTTGCGGCGGGCATGGCGGGTTTCCTTGCCTGTACTTGCCTGTAAAGGGTCTTCCGAGTATGTATGCGCCCGCGTCGCGCGGGGCAAGTAAGCCATACTCTCAAACACCGTTGAATCGGTCGGACGGGCGGTTTTCCGGGACCGGGTGCGACACTGCGGCGCAGATGAATTCGAGGAGCCTCCATGGCGCGTATCGTGCAGAAATTCGGCGGCACGTCGGTGGCCGATATCGACCGCATCAGGGCGGTGGCCCAGCGCGTGAAACGGTCGGTCGACGCGGGCGACGAAGTCGCCGTCGTGGTTTCCGCCATGGCGGGAACCACCAACCAGCTGGTTGAGTGGACGCGCGAAATATCGCCCATGCATGATGCCCGCGAATACGACGTCGTGGTCTCCGCCGGCGAGCAGATCACTGTCGGTCTGATGGCGATGGCGTTGCAGAATATCGGGGTCGATGCCCGGTCGTGGCTCGGCTGGCAGATTCCTATGGTGACCGACGACGTGCATGGCCGCGCGCGGATCGAGGACGTCAAGGCGGACGAAATCGTCCGCCGGTTCGGACAGGGCCAGGTGGCGGTGATGGCCGGTTTCCAGGGCATCGCCTCCGACAACCGCATCACCACGCTGGGGCGCGGCGGCTCGGATACGTCGGCGGTGGCGCTTGCCGCGGCGATCGATGCCGACCGGTGTGATATATTCACCGACGTAGACGGCATCTACACCAGCGATCCGCGCATCGTCACCCGCGCGCGCAAACTCGACCGGATCACATATGAAGAGATGCTGGAAATGGCGTCGCTCGGGGCCAAGGTGTTGCAGACGCGGTCCGTCGAGCTCGCCATGAACCACCGGGTCAGGCTGCAGGTGCTGTCGAGCTTTATCGACGCGCCCGGTACCCTGGTCGTAGATGAGGAAGAAATCGTGGAACAGGAAATCGTCAGCGGAATCGCCCATAGCGGCAACGAGGCCAAGATCACGCTGGTGCGCGTGCCCGACAATCCCGGCATCGCCGCCGCTATCTTCGGCCCGCTGGCGGAAGCCAGCATCAATGTCGACATGATCGTCCAGAACGTGTCCGAAGACGGCAAGGCGACCGACCTCACGTTTACGGTGCCGAAGGACGATCTCGCCCGCACGCTGGAAGTTCTCGGCGGCCAGAAGGAGAAGCTGGGGTTCGAACGCGTCGAAGGCGATCCCGACGTCGTCAAGATTTCCGTCGTCGGCGTCGGCATGCGCAGCCATGCGGGGGTCGCGCTACGCATGTTCAAGGCGCTGGCCGACAAGGGGATCAATATCCAGGTGATCTCCACCTCGGAAATAAAGATCAGCGTGCTGGTATCCGACGCCTATACCGAACTGGCGCTGCGGTCGCTTCACACGGCCTACGGGCTGGACGCGGTATAGGGGCGCCGGACATGGATATGATCTCGCCGCGCAAACAGCTCGATACGCTCTGGCAACGGGGCCGGGATTTTCTTGGCGCCGAATACGCCATCCTGGGAGGGGCGATGACCTGGGTGTCGGAACGCAATCTCGTTTCCGCCCTGTCGAACGCGGGCGGATTCGGCGTGATCGCCTGCGGCGCGATGACGCCCGAGTTGCTGGATGGCGAGATCGTCGCCACCGCGGCGCTGACCGACAAGCCGTTCGGCGTGAACCTGATCACCATGCACCCGCAGCTGGACGAGCTGATCGACGTATGCCTGTCCCACAATGTCGGCCATATTATTCTGGCGGGCGGACTGCCCGGTGCGCCGGCCATCAAACGGGCGAAGGACGGTGGTGCGAAGGTCGTCTGTTTCGCGCCGACCCTCAGCCTAGCCAAGCGGCTGATCCGCCAGGGCGCCGATGCGCTGGTGATCGAGGGTGCGGAGGCCGGAGGCCATATCGGTCCGGTTGCGACCAGCATTCTGGCGCAGGAAATCCTGCCCCATATCGAAGACGTGCCGGTCTTTATCGCCGGCGGCATCGGCCGCGGCGACGCGGTGCTGGCCTATCTGGAGATGGGAGCGTCCGGCTGTCAGCTCGGCACGCTGTTCGTCTGCGCGACCGAATCCATCGCGCACGAGAATTTCAAGAAGGCGTTCATCCGGGCGTCCGCCCGCGATGCCGTGCCGTCGGTCCAGCTCGACCCGCAGTTTCCGGTTATCCCGGTGCGCGCGTTGCAGAACGACGCGACACGGGAATTTCAGCAGACCCAGCGCGAGGTCATCGACGCGTTCGGTCGTGGCGAGGTCGATCAGACCGAAGCCCAGCTGAAGATCGAGCATTACTGGGCGGGCGCGCTGCGCCGCGCCGTAGTCGACGGCGATGTCGAAACCGGTTCGCTGATGGCGGGCCAGAGCGTCGGCATGGTCAAGGAAGAGAAACCCGTCGCAGATATCATCGCCGGACTTGTCGCCGAGGCCGTCGACGCCCTTGCGGCCCGCGAACAGGCCTCCGGCTGATGGACAAGCCCCGCGTCACCGGTCATCGCGAGGCGTTGCGCCGCCTCAGGCTGGTGATGGCGGGCTCGGGCTCGGCGGAGGAACGTCTCGCCGAAATCGTCCGCATCATCGCCGCCGAGATGGCCGCCGAAGTGTGCTCCGTCTATGTGCTGCGCGCGGGCAATATCCTCGAACTGTTCGCGACCGAGGGCCTCAATCCGGGGTCGGTGCACGTCACGCGTCTTCAGGTCGGCGAAGGCCTCGTCGGCACCATCGCGCTGACTGCGGCGCCCCTGAACCTGCCGGATGCACAGCGGCATCCCGATTTCAGCTATCGTCCCGAAACCGGCGAAGAAGCGTTCTCGTCGCTGCTCGGCGTTCCGATTATCCGCGGCGGCCGGGTGCGCGGCGTTCTCGTTATTCAGCACCGCGACCAGCGGACCTATTCGGAGGAGGAGTCCGAGGCGCTGGAGATCATCGCCACCGTGATCGCCGAGCTGATCGTCTCCGGCGAGCTGGTCAGGGAAGACGAACGATATCTGCCGGGCGACGGTCATGCCTTCCGGTCGGGCCGCATGGCGGGGCTGCGGGTGAACGAAGGCTTCGCCATCGGCGAAGCGGTGCTGCACGCGCCGAATATCAGCATCCGCCAGATATTCGCCGACGACATCGACGCCGAGCAAGACAGGCTGCGCGAAGCGATGACTGCCATGCACACGTCACTGGACGAATTGCTGTCGTCGTCCCGTCTGCACGAAGCCGGCGAACATCGCGAGGTCCTGGATACCTACCGGCGGTTTGCCGAAGACCGCGGCTGGTTGGGTCGGATCCGCGAAGGCATCGACAGCGGGCTGACCGCCGACGCCGCCGTCCAGCAGGTGCGCGAGGACACGGTCGCCCGCATGCGCAGCGCCAGCGATCCGTATATCCGAGAACGGTTGTCGGATCTGGAAGACATCGCCACCCGGCTGATGCTGCATCTGGGCGGCGAGGTGAAGACGCAGGATCTGCCCGACGACATCATTCTCGTGGCCCGCAATCCGGGCCCTGCCGAATTGCTGGACTACGACACCAGCCGTCTGCGGGGGCTGGTGACGGAGGAAGGGACGGCGACGTCGCATGTATCGATCATCGCCAGGGCGCTCGGCATTCCCGTGGTCGGCAAGGTCGAAGGGGTCATGCAGAACGTCGATCCCGGAGACCGGATCATCGTCGATGGCGACAACGCGCAGGTTTTTGTCCGGCCGTCCGACGACATCGAAGGTCACATGACGGAGACGCTGCGCGCCAGGGAACAGCGTCGGAGTCTCTATGCGTCGATGCGTGGATTGAAAACCGTGACGCGGGACGGCGTCGATGTTTCTCTCAACATCAATTGCGGCATTCTCGCCGACATGCAGTGGCTGGAGGAAACCGGCGCCGACGGGGTGGGGCTGTACCGGACGGAAATACCGTTCATGGTCCGGTCGTCGTTTCCCGATCTGACGCAGCAGACCGCAATCTACCGCGATGTGCTCGACAGGGCGGACGGCAAGCCGGTCCGTTTTCGCACCCTCGACGTCGGCGGCGACAAGCAGTTGCCTTACATGGATGTCAACGACGACCCTAATCCGGCGCTCGGTTGGCGGTCGATACGTGTCGGGCTGGACCGCCCGGGCATGTTGCGGCAGCAGCTGCGGTCGATGCTGCATGCGGCGGCCGGGCGCGATCTGTACGTCATGTTCCCGATGATCGCCGAAGTTGCTGAATTCAGGGCCGCCCAGCGGGTGCTGGAAATGGAACGTGCCCGCCTGGACAGACAGGGGATCGAACCGCCGGCCGCGGTAAGTGTGGGGGCCATGCTGGAAGTGCCCGGGCTGGTCTGGCAGCTCGACGCTTTGCTTCCCGATCTGGATTTCCTGTCGATCGGCAGCAACGACCTGTTCCAGTTCATGTTCGCGACCGACCGGGGCAATCCCCGGGTGTCCGATCGATATGACATTCTGTCGCCCGGCATGTTGTCGGTCATTCGAGATATCGTGGTCCGGTGCGATGCTGCGGGCGTGCCGGTGTCGTTGTGCGGCGAAATGGCGGGCCGGCCCATCGAGGCGATGACGCTTCTGGGACTCGGTGTCCGGTCGTTGTCTTTGTCGCCGTCCCTGTTCGGCGCGGTGAAAGCCATGACCCTGACCGTGGATGTTGCCGAACTCGGCGCTTACATCGAGACGCTTATCGCAGCGCCCGATCACAGTCTGCGGCGCAAATTAAGCGCCTATGCCCTGGATCATGGGGTCGTACTGGAATCTTGAAGAGTTGTTTCGAACGCAGTTTGACGTTGATATCCGATTGATTTCTTTGCTATTTCTCTCCCGCTTACAACGGGTAGGGCTACGGTAAGCGCGAATTTGTACTGGCGGCGGGGTGCGAGAAACCGGCCGCGAGACGGAATTCGGGACCGTCGCCCGGTCTGCTGCGCGTTGGGGGGACGCCTTATCATGAATGCGACGACGCCGGCCCAGACGGAAGAATTCGACGCCACCGAACTAGGCGCGATGATGCGCGAAATGCGCGAAAATCTCGGTCACGATCTAGAAAAGGTCGCCGATGATCTGCGCATACGGCTCGTATATCTCGAAGCGATCGAAACCGGGCGCCTCGGCGATCTGCCCGGAAACGCCTATGTCAGCGGCTTTCTTCGCGCTTATTCCGATTATCTCGGCCTCGACGGCGAGGAGATCGTCCGGCGTTTCAAGATGGCAGGCGCCGAGATCAGCAACCAGACGCAACTTCACCTGCCGTCGCCTGTTGAAGAGGGGCGGCTGCCGACGGCGTTCATCCTGATGGTCGCGGCCGTCATCGCGGCTGGCGCCTATGGCGGCTGGTACTATCTTTCATCGCAGGGCAGCGATCCGATGGAAACCGTGGCCAAACTGCCGAGCGAACTATCGGGGCTGGTCGAAGACGCCGCCAACCAGACGTCGCCCGCGCCGGTGCCCGCGCAGCAGGATTCTCGGGTGGAATCGACACAAGCCGTGCAAGCGCCGCAGACGGAAGACGCTCCGTCGGGCGCCCCGCAATCCGCGACAACGTCGGATGCGGTCCCTGCAGGGAACGCGGTGGCAGCCCCAGAGACGGCGACCGGATCGCCCGCAGCACCCGCGGATGCTCAATCCGGTGCCGTGGAGGCGAATACGCCGGGGGATACAGCCGAAGCGCCGATCACCCCCGACAGCCCCGAACAAAGATCTCCGCCTGCGGCAAGCGAACCTGACCAGACGGCGGCGGCTCCCGCAGCCCCCGCCCAGCCTGAGACCCCGGCGGCGGAGACGACTGCCCCTGCTGTCGCTACAACCAGCACGGAAGCGCCGGAACCCGCACCTGCGCCGACGGCACGCGCAGAGCCCGTCGCCGAAACGCCACCGGCACCGGCGCCGGTTTCCGAACCCGCACCCGTGCCTGCTCCCGCTCCGACGGTGGTCGAAACACCGGTCCCTGCCGAAACACCGGACCAGATGGCCGCCGTTACACCGGCTCCCGCCCCGGCGCAACCGGCAAGCCGCATCCTGCCCGGCGATTCTCCCGACGTGGTTCGTATCGTGGTACGCGCCACCGCCGACAGCTATGTCGCCGTGAAGACGGCGGACGGGCAGCCCCTGTTCTCTCAATTGATGCGCCCGGGCGACAGCTACGAAGTGCCGTCGGGCGCCGACCTTGTGCTCGAAACCGGCAATGCCGGTGGGCTTCAGATATCCGTCGGCGACAGGCGTGTGCCCTCGCTCGGCCCCATGGGCCAGGTCCGGCGTAACATTCCGCTGGACGCCGAAGGGCTGTTGAGCGGCGCGAACTAGCGGTCAAACTGCGCCCTATGGCGTTGCCGGCGAATCGGCTATAACGCGCCACTCCGACACCTCGGTTTTCCGGCCCTTGAAATTCAGAATCTAAACATGGCGTCTCTTCAACCTGTCCGCGGCACGCACGATCTTCTCCCCGACGAGGCCCGGCGTGCGCGTCACGTAACGGATACCGGCCGATCCATTGCCGAATGCTACGGCTATGAAGAGGCCGCCACGCCGATCTTCGAGTTCAGCGAGGTGTTCGCCCGAACGCTCGGCGAAACGTCGGATATCGTTACCAAGGAGATGTACACCTTTACCGACAAGGGAGGCGACAGCATCACGCTGCGCCCGGAAGGGACCGCCGGAATCGCCCGGGCGCTGATCTCCGGCGGATTGAGCCAGAACCTGCCGCTGAAGTTCTTTTATGCGGGGCCGATGTTCCGCTACGAGCGTCCCCAGAAGGGTCGATTGCGCCAGTTTCATCAGATCGGCGTCGAACTGCTGGGGGTGGCGGACCCCGTCGGCGACGTCGAGGTGATCGCCCTCGGCGCTGCCATCCTCGACGCGCTGGGCGTGCAGGGAAACACCACGCTGGAACTGAACACCCTCGGTAACACCGAAAGCCGGGCGGCGTACCGGGATGTGCTGGTCGACTATTTCAGCGACCACCGGGCCGGTCTGTCCGCTGACAGTCAGGACCGCCTCGACCGTAACCCGCTGCGCATTCTCGATTCCAAGAACGAAGGCGACCGCGCCATCGTCGCCGGCGCGCCCGAATTCGACGACAGCCTGGATGCCGAATCGCGCGACTTCTTCGCAGAGGTCTGCGCCGGACTGGATGCGCTGGGCATCGCCTGGCAACGGAATTCGCGTCTGGTGCGCGGGCTGGATTATTACTGCCACACCGCGTTCGAATTCACGACCGATGCGCTCGGCGCGCAGAGCGCGGTGCTGGCGGGCGGGCGCTACGACGGTTTGGTGGAACAAATGGGCGGCCCGTCGACACCCGGCGTCGGCTGGGCGTCCGGCATCGAGCGTCTGTCGATGCTGATCGGCGACGGTCCCGCCAGAACACGGCCCATCGCGGTCGTCCCCCTGGGCGAAGCGGCCGAGGCAGTGGGCTTGCAGCTCACCGACCGGCTGCGTCGCGCCGGCATCGCCGTTGATCTGGGATATCGCGGAAAGATGAAGCAACGCATGAAACGCGCCAACAGCATCGATGCCCGCGCCGCTGTCATCATCGGCGACGACGAGCTCGAACAATCCTCGGCGACTGTCCGCGATCTCGATTCCGGAGAACAGGAACTGGTGCCGCTGGACGATCTCCAAGCCCGTCTCGAACAATTTCTGTAGCGAGCCAATGTCTGACGAGCGGACCCTCAGCCGTCTCGTCGTCGTTGGTGCCAGTCACCGGACCAGCTCCGAGACGACGCGCGACAGGCTTATCATTGCGGAAGAAGACCTTCCCGGTTTTCTGACCGCCATTCGCGCGGCCGGTTTCAGCGATGCGGTGGCGATGTCCACCTGTGCGCGCACAGAGATTTTCGGGCTTGCGCCGGAAACGGAAACTGCCCGCGCAGGCGCGATCGCGGCGCTGTCCAGGCTGGGCGGGTTCGACGCGGACGAGATCGAACCGCAGACCTACTTTCACGAGGCGGAGGATGCCTTGCGCCATCTGTTTCGGGTGTCCGCCTCCCTCGACAGTCCGGTCGTCGGAGAACCGGAAGTAACGGGTCAGTTTCGCGATGCGGTGCGGATCGCCGACGCAGGAAACTTTCTGGGGCCGGAACTCAACACAATCGTGCAGGCAGCCAACCGGACGGCCAAACGCGTGAGATCCGAAACGACGATAGGGCAGCGCCCCGTGTCGATGGCGGCCTGCGCGGTCCAGGTGGCGCGCGATGTCCAGGGCGATCTGTCGCGTGTCCGCGCGGTTCTTGTTACCGGCGGCGAGATGGGCGAACTGATCGCCGACCAGATGCGGGATGCCGGCCTGTCGCAGTTGACCGTCGTCGCCCGCAGCCGCGCCCGGGCAGAGATATCGGCACGCCGCTACGCATGCCACTTTTCAGCGCTGGACGAACTGACCGGCATGCTGGCGGATGCCGACATCGTGATCACGTCGATGGGTGCCGGACAGCATCTGTTCGGCACCGATAATGTATCGAAGGCGCTTGCCGCGCGCCGCCGCCGGCCGATGCTGTTCCTAGATGCCGCTATCCCTTCCGACGTGGATCCGGCGGTCAACGATCTTGACGGGGCGTTCGCCTATTCGCTGGACGACCTGGAACGGATCGCTCTGGAAGGCCGGTTCCAGCGTGACGAGGCGGCAGCGGAAGCGGAAGCGATCATCGAGACTGAGATGCGGGAGTATCTGCGGGCGGTGGCGGAGCGCGATGCAGTACCGGTTGTCTCTGCATTGCGGCAACATTTCGAACGCACCCGGCTGAACGTCCTGTCTGATATGGGCGGCGACGACCCGGCGGTCGATGAGGCAACGCGGCGGCTAACCAACCGTTTGCTGCATGACCCGTCCGAAACGCTGCGCAAGCTTGCGGCGGAAGACGTCGGTGCAGGGGCGGACGCCGAACGCCTGGTGAGACAATTGTTCGGCATCGCCGGCAAAGACGACAGCATGAAGGAGTAATCACGGTGAGCCTCGATGAAAGACTGGATCAGATCGTGTCCCGACATCAGGAGTTGTCGAACCTGATGTCGAGCGGCGACGGTGGCGATGCCGAGGAATTCGTGCGCATGTCGAAGGAATTTGCGGAACTCGATCCGGTCGTTGCCTGTATTGCCGAACTGCGCGATGCGCAGAGCGAAGCCGGCGACCTGGCGGAACTGATTGCCGATCCGGAAACGGACGCCGAAATGAAGACCCTGGCGCAGGAGGAGTTCCAGGAACTGACGGAACGCGTGCCGAAACTGGAAAAGAATCTTCAGATAATGCTGTTGCCTCGCGATGCCGCTGACGACAAGAACGCCATCCTCGAAGTCCGCGCCGGCACCGGCGGCGATGAAGCGGCGCTGTTCGCAGCCGATCTGCTGCGCATGTATCAGCGTTATGCCGACAAGAACCGTTGGAAGTTCGATATTCTCAGTTCATCCGATACGGGGATTGGCGGCATCAAGGAAGCATCCGTCGAAATCAGCGGCAAGGGGGTGTTTGCGCGGCTCAAGTACGAATCGGGCGTTCACCGGGTCCAGCGCGTGCCGGAAACCGAATCGGGGGGGCGTATCCATACCTCCGCCGCGACCGTCGCAGTGCTGCCGGAGGCCGAGGATGTGGACGTGGAAATCAACGACAGCGACCTCCGCATCGATACCTATCGGGCGCAGGGGGCAGGCGGTCAGCACGTCAACACGACGGACAGCGCCGTGCGGATCACCCATCTGCCGACCGGGATCGTCGTGCAGCAGCAGGACGAAAAATCGCAGCACAAGAACCGTGCCAAGGCGCTGAAGATTCTGCGGGCGCGTATCTACGATGCCGAACGCGAAGCCCAGGCGAACGCCCGGGCGGAAGACCGTCGCAACCAGATCGGGTCCGGCGACCGGTCGGAGCGTATTCGCACCTATAATTTTCCGCAGGGCCGTGTCTCCGATCACCGCATCAACCTGACCCTGCACAAACTGGAACGGGTGCTGGAAGGCGAGGCGTTGGACGAGATCATCGATGCGCTGACGGCCGAAGACCAGGCACAGAAACTGGCTGAGGTGACGTGACGTCCGCCGCGCACGATCTCAACACTGTTTTACGGCGTGCCGTTTCGGCGCTAAGCGGCGCCGGTATCGAAGATGCCGCGGCGGATGCCCGAATTCTGGCCTCCGCCGCTTTCGAGCTCAGCCGGGAAGACATGCTGCGCGATCCGGCGGCGACGCTGGATCCGGAAGCGGTGGACGCATTCGTGAAGACGATTGTCCGCCGGTCGGCGCACGAGCCTGTGTCGCGCATCCTGGGGAAACGCGAATTTCGCAGTCTGGACTTCGAGATCGGACCGGCGACTCTCGACCCGCGTCCCGACAGCGAAACGGTGGTCGAGGCGGTACTGGAATACGCTGCCGCGATGCAACCCGATCTCCGCATGCTGGATATCGGCACGGGGTCCGGGTGTCTGCTCCTGTCGGCACTTTACGAATTGCCGGCCGCCCGGGGGATCGGGACCGATATCGATCCGGATGCCGTGGCCTGTGCCCGGCGGAATGCGGCCGCCCTCGGGCTGTCCGCCCGGGCGATCTTTATGGAGACGCACTGGGCGAAAGGTGTGGACGGGACGTTCGATGTCGTCCTGTCCAACCCACCTTATATTCCGTCCGGCGATATCGCCGGCCTTGCGCCGGATGTGGCGCGGTACGATCCGGCGGCGGCGTTGGACGGCGGCCCCGACGGGCTGGATGCCTATCGCGCTCTGTCGGCTGTCGTCGGCCCCATCCTGACGCCGTCGGGTGTGGTCGTGCTCGAAATCGGCGCCGGGCAGGCGGGCGACGTCCAGGCGATCTTCGCGTCGGCAGGGTTCGGTCTGGCCGGAACGCGCAGGGACATCGCGGGGCACGACAGGGCCCTGGTTTTTTTTCGGATTGCACCGCCGAATGGTTAACGCGCGCTCCAAAAAAAGGGTTGGAAAGCGTCCGATTCCCGACTAGGGTGCCTTTGTCGGCGATGTGAAAAACACCGTTTTAACCGTCGGCTTGAAAACACCCTGCAAACCAAAGCCAATCTCCGAAATTCGGCTGCTGGCCGATGGATTTGGTAAGTCCATTGCAGTGCGGGGCGACAAAATCATAATGGAAACGGACATGAAGGCGCTATGAGACAGGGCCAGAACAAAAATCGTATGAGAGGCCGGGGTAACGGCCGCAAGGGCGGAAATCCGCGTAATCAGTCATTCGAAAGCAACGGCCCCGACGTCAAGGTCCGCGGGAATGCGCAGCAGGTCGTCGAAAAGTACCTGACGCTGGCACGCGATGCCTCTTCGGCCGGCGACCGCATCAACGCCGAAAGCTACTATCAGTTTGCCGAACATTATTATCGTGTGATGAACGCGGCGAACGAACAGCAGCGCCAGCAGCAACAGCAGCAGCAAAATGCCGAGGCCGAGGGAGATTCTCAGCCGAACGGCGACGCGGCAGAAGCCGCCGAAACGTCCGACAACGACGGCAATCAGAATAACGGCCGGCGCCGCCGGAACGGTCGCGGCAACGGTCGGGGTAACAGCAACGGTGCCAGCGAAGAAGCTGCCGGCAAGTCGGACATAGCCGGCGACGAAGCGGCCCCGGCTTCCGAAGCGGCCCCCGCACCCGAAGCGGCCTCGGGCGAAGACGCGGGCGAAAAAGCCAGCGCCTGATCCGATCTGCCGATTACCTCTCGGACCCCGACCCTAGGGTCCGTTGATCGCTATCGCCATAGATGCCCGGCTCAGCCCTGTCCCGGACGTGATCGGGGGGGCGAAGACGTCAGTCGGTGGCGACAGAGCCGTTGCCCGAAATTCCGGTTAACCCCGCATTAACCCGGCCTTAATGTGATATGGGCCAAAGTCGGGTATGCGGATGCCCGAATTCCGCCCGCAACGGGTCTTGTAAAATATCGATATTTTCCCATATCTGGTGAGGACGCCGGTTACCGGGTCCAAATAGACGCTCGCCGCCTCGCGGGAGCACTCGTCGCAATGTCTCACGATGGAGTTGCAGACAATGGAATTTGAGTCCTACACAGAAAGGGCGCGCGGTTTCGTGCAGGCTGCACAGACCTCGGCGCTCGCAAGCAATCACCAGCATTTCAAGCCGGAGCATCTGCTCAAGGTTCTTCTCGACGACAAGGAAGGCTTGGCGTCCAATCTGATCACCGCCGCCGGCGGCGATCCCGCGGTCGCGCGCAGCGAACTCGATGCCGCGCTTGCCAAGATTCCGAAAGTCGAAGGATCCGGCGCGACGCAGATATATCTGGCGCCTGAAACCGCCAAGCTTTTCGAAAGCGCGAAAGAAATCGCCGACAAGGCGGGTGACAGTTTCGTCACCGCCGAGCGCCTGCTGCTGGCGCTGACCATGGCGACCGGTACGCCGTCGGCTGCCGCCCTGTCCAAGGCCGGCATCACGCCGCAATCGCTGAACGCCGCGATCGAGGACGTGCGCAAAGGCCGCAAAGCCGACAGCGCCACCGCGGAGGATTCCTACGATGCGCTGAACAAATACGCGACGGACCTGACCGAGCGCGCGCGTGAAGGTAAGATCGACCCGGTCATCGGCCGGGACGAGGAAATCCGCCGTACCGTGCAGGTGCTGTCGCGGCGGACAAAGAACAATCCCGTCCTGATCGGCGAACCCGGGGTCGGCAAGACCGCCATCGCCGAAGGACTGGCGCAGCGCATCGTCAATGGCGACGTGCCGGAAAGCCTGCGGCGCAAGAAGCTGATGTCGCTGGACCTCGGCGCGCTGGTGGCGGGTGCGAAGTTCCGCGGCGAGTTCGAGGAACGCCTGAAAGCCGTGCTGCAGGAAATCACCGCCGAGGACGGCGAGATCATCCTGTTTATCGACGAGTTGCATACGCTGATCGGCGCCGGCGCGTCGGAAGGCGCCATGGATGCTTCCAACATGCTGAAACCGGCCCTGGCGCGCGGCGAACTGCACTGCATCGGCGCGACCACGCTGGACGAATACCGCAAGCATATCGAAAAGGATGCCGCGCTGGCGCGCCGGTTCCAGACGGTTCTGATCCAGGAACCGACGGTCGAGGATACGATCTCGATCCTGCGCGGGCTGAAGGAAAAATACGAAGTCCATCACGGCGTCCGTATCACCGACGGCGCGATCGTGGCGGCGGCGACGTTGTCGAACCGCTATATCACCGACCGGTTCCTGCCCGACAAGGCGATCGATCTGGTCGACGAGGCCTCGTCGCGCCTGCGCATGGTGGTGGATTCCAAGCCGGAGGAAATCGACGAGCTCGACCGGCGGATCATCCAGCTCAAGATCGAGCGCGAGGCGCTGAAAAAGGAATCCGACAGGGGGTCTCGCGAACGTCTTGAGAAACTTGAGGAAGAGCTGGCGGAGCTGGAAGACAAATCGGCCGAGCTGACCGAGATCTGGCAGGCGGAAAAGGAAACCCTGGCGGACTCCCAGAAGGTGAAGGAAGAACTCGAAGCCGCGCGGATGGCGCTCGAACGCGCCCAGCGCGACGGCGACCTGGCGAAGGCGGGCGAGCTTGCCTACGGCATCATTCCGGATCTTGAAAAGAAGCTGGCTGACGCGGCCGAGCATGACGGCGACGACGCCCGCATGCTGGACGAGGAAGTCACCGACAGCGATATCGCCTCCGTCGTTTCCCGCTGGACCGGTATCCCGGTGGACAAGATGCTGGAAGGCGAGCGTGAAAAACTGCTGCACATGGAGGAGATGCTCGGCGAACGGGTGATAGGTCAGGACGAAGCGGTCGTCGCGGTCAGCAATGCGGTGCGCCGCGCACGCGCTGGGCTTCAGGACCCGAACCGGCCGCTTGGCTCGTTCCTGTTCCTTGGCCCGACGGGCGTCGGCAAAACCGAATTGACCAAGGCGCTGGCGGCTTTTCTGTTCGATGACGAGACCGCGATGCAGCGGCTCGACATGTCGGAGTACATGGAAAAGCATTCCGTCGCCCGGCTGATCGGGGCGCCGCCCGGCTATGTCGGCTACGAGGAGGGCGGGGCGCTGACCGAAGCGGTACGCCGGCGACCTTATCAGGTGGTTCTGTTCGACGAGATCGAAAAGGCGCATCCGGACGTGTTCAACGTGCTCCTGCAGGTGCTGGACGACGGCCGTCTGACGGATGGACAGGGCCGAACGGTCGATTTCCGCAACACGCTGATCATCCTGACGTCTAACCTCGGCAGCGAAGTGCTGGCGCATCAGGCCGAGGGCGAAAGCGTCGATGCGGTGCGCGAACAGGTCATGGACGTGGTCCGAGGCGCGTTCCGGCCCGAGTTTCTGAACCGGCTGGACGAAACGCTGCTGTTCCACCGGCTGTCGCGCGAACACATGACCGGCATCGTCGACATCCAGCTCGACCGGCTGCGGGCGATGCTCGCCGACCGCAAGATCGCGCTGGAACTGGACGAGGCCGCGCTGACCTGGCTGGCGGATGCGGGCTACGATCCGGTCTACGGCGCCCGTCCGTTGAAACGGGTCATCCAGCGCAGCCTGCAGAACGCGCTGGCCACGATGATCCTCGAAGGCCGCATCGAAGACGGCGAGACGGTGACGGTCGGCGCCGGCGACGGCGGACTGATCATCAACGGCGCCGCCGTCGAGCAGATCGCGGCGGAGTAGTAGAAAGCCGGCTCAGGCTTTGGCGGTCACCCGGCCTCAGCGCTGGGTGATCGTCGTTTCTTTTTGGAGATCGGCGACCAGGGCGGCGATGTTGGCGCGCTTGGCTTCGAAGCGTGCGAAATCCTTGCGGCCCAGCTTGATGCCCGACGGCATCTTGATCGTCAGCGGGTTGACCTGGCGGCCGCCCGCGAGGATTTCGTAATGCAGATGCGGGCCGGTCGATCGGCCGGTGCTGCCGACATAGCCGATCACCTCGCCCTGTTTGACGCGGCTTCCCAGCGTCACGCCTTTCCTGAACCGGCTCATATGGGCGTAGGCAGAATTGAAGCCGCCGGCATGGCGGATGCGGATGTAATTGCCGTAGCCGCCCTTGCGACCGCGATAGGAAATCACGCCGTCGCCGGCGGCGTAGATCGGCGTACCGGTCGGCGCGGCGAAATCGACGCCGCGATGCATCTTCGTGTACCCCAGAACCGGGTGACGCCGCTTGCCGAAGCGGGACGACAACCGCGCGCCGTCGATTGGCGTGCGCAGCAGCGGACGCTTGGCGCTGCGGCCGCTGTCGTCGAAATAGTCGACCCTGCCGGGCTGCAGCTCGAACCGGTAAAGCGGTTTCGCGGCGCCGGACAGGACCATGCGGGCGTATATCACTTCGCCATGGCGAACGATCCGGCCGTCATCGTCGACAAACCGTTCGTAGGCGACTTCGAAGGCGTCGCCTTTCTGTATTTCGCGCTGGAAATCGACGTCCCAGCTGTAGATCCGGACCAGTTCCGCAAGCACGGATAACGGCACGTCTTGGTTCACCGCCGACTTGTACAGGCTTGAATTGATGGTGCCGCGGGCGAAGCTGATCTTGCGCGTCAGCGTACGCTTGGTCTCGAACGCGCGGAAGGATGTGGCCGCGTCGCGGCGCACGGCGACCTGTCGCACGACGCTGGGGTCGAGCTGCATTTCCTTCAGGTTGTCGTCCGGCGAGAACGTCAGATGGATTCGCTGTCCGACGCGCAGATCGCGGGGATCGTACACCGCGCGCAACGCACTGACCGCGTCATGGGCATCGTCGCGGGCAATGCCCGCCGACAGCATGATCGACATCAGGGTATCGCCGTTACGCACCTTCAGGCTGCGTTTCTTCTCGGCGGCGCGGACCGATTCCGCGGGGTCCGGCGCGACGGAGGCGAGGATCACTTCGGCCGACTGTTCCAGCGCCGGCGCGGTCTGAATATCTGTTTCTTCCACTGCTGCCATCGGCCCCGGAAACGCCGATACCCCGTTGCCGCCGGGCCCTGCAACGGCGCCCACGAACAGGCCGACGACCAGAACGCTCAGGGCGATCCGGATGGGACCGCACCCTTCGCGCCCGACATAGGAGAATGAGTCAGGGGTAAACGAATCGGATGCGTTCGAGTCAGAACGCGCGATCAGCGACGAGAAAAACGACACGCAGGCCTTCCGCCAGATGGATTAACAATGATTAACCAATACCGGATTAACCTTAAAGAATCATTACCCGGATGTCCAGAAAGACGTTCAATATCAATACCTTTTGCCTTATTTTTAAACTCCAGACACAGATATTCCGACCTTCGGTATGGCGCCCGGTCTTGACCGGCCTGTGCGTGCACTAAATACTTTCCCCGCCATTCGGCCAAAAACCAGTCCTCCGGGGAGAAGATAACTTGTTCCACTCGGTCGAGAGCTTTCTGCGTCCGCAGACAATCGCCATTGTCGGCGCTTCCGAAACCGGCGGCGCCGGCTGGCCCAAAGGGCTGTACGAAAACTTCGCGCATGAGAATTTTCCCGCGAAGGTCTACCTCGTAAATCCCCGCCGGGACGAACTGTGGGGTCAAAAGGTATATCCCGATTTCGCCTCTCTGCCCGAGACTATCGACCTGGCTGTCGTCATCATCCCCGCCGAAGCCATCCCGGATGTCCTGTCGGAAGCGGCGGACGCGGGGCTGCGCAATGCGCTGGTCTATGCCTCCCGGTTCGGCGAAGGCGGCGACGATGTCGGCGCGGAACGGGCCGCGGCGCTGCGCGAAATTTGCGACCGGACAGGGCTGCGGATCTCGGGGCCGAACTGCATGGGTGCGATTTCGTTGCCGGAACGGCTGCTGTTCTATCCGACGTCGCGGGTACGCGGACTGCCGCAGGGTTCGGTCGGCGTGGTGTTCCAGTCCGGCGGCACGTTCCAGTTCTGGCTCGAACAGGGTGCGGCGCGGGGCCTCGGCTATTCCTATGCGGTGTCCAGCGGCAACGAGCTCGACCTCGATATGGCCGACTACATCAATTTTCTGGTCGACGACGATCATACCAGTGTCATTGCCTGCATGGCGGAAGGCGTGCGCCGGCCCGACGCGCTGATGGCGGCCGTCGAACGCGCCTTCGAAGCCGGCAAGCCCGTGCTGATGCTGAAGGTCGGACGCAGCGCGGCGGGTCAGGCCGCAGCGCAAAGCCATACCGGTGCGCTGGCGACGGACGATCATGTGTTTACCGCCATGTGCCGAAAGTACGGAGTGGTGCCGGTCGACACGCTGGACGAGCTGATCGAGATGAGCCTGGCCTTTTCTGCCGGCCGCCTGCCCAAGGGCGACCGCGTGGCGTTGGTCGGTTATTCGGGCGGGGCGAAAGGCCTGTTCCTGGATATCGCCGAGACCCAGGGTGTCTCCATGCCCGACTTCACGCCGGAGACGCAGGCACTTCTCCGCGAACATATCGATTCCGGGGTGCCGCCCAGCAATCCGCTGGACACCGGCGCCGGACTCGCCCGGCGGTTTCCCGAATTTACCGAGGTCGCGAAAATCGTGGCGCAGGATCCCAACATCGACATGATCTCGGTTCAGGGCCAGTTGCCGCTGGTCGAGGGTGCGGCCGGCGATCCCGACCTGTTCCGCCAGATCCGCGACAGTACGGATAAGCCCGTCGTCGCGCATAATCGCATGTCGCAGAACATCAACGATGCCGGCCGCGCGTTTCAGGATGCGGCCGGCATCCCGTTTCTTCAGCGCCTGCCGGAGGTTGTGTCCACGCTGAAGGCGCTTGCCGCCTATGCCGAACGCCGCCGCCGGGGGATAGCGAGATACGGGGCCGGTATGGCATCCGACGACCCCGATACACCCGTCGAGGACGTTCTGGCACGGTACGGAATTTCAGGTCCGAAATCGGCCTTCGCCGCCACCGCAAATGAGGTCGGTAAGACGGCTTCCGAACTCGGATTTCCCGTGGTTGTCAAAATCGTCTCTCCCCAGGCCGTCCACAAGACCGAAGTCGGCGGTGTCGCGCTGAATATTTCGTCCGCGGAGGATGCCAATGACGCGGCGGCTGCGATGACGGAAAGACTGCACCGCGTGGAGCCCGGCGCCGAGATCGACGGATTTCTGATCCAGCGGATGGTCGACGGCCTCGAAGTCATCGCCGGCGTGCGGGACGATCCGCAATTCGGACCGGTGCTGGCGCTGGGCATCGGCGGCGTGATGGTCGAAGCCATGCGCGACGTGGCGTTCCGGCTGCTGCCCGTGACCGGGGCAGACGTGCGCGATATGATCGACGAACTGCGGGCCAAGGCGGTGCTGGGGCCGTTCCGGGGTGCCGCGCCGCGCGATGTTGAAGCACTGGTCTCCGCCGTCGTCGGACTGTCGGACGCGTGGCCCGCCCTGCGGGATCGCGTTTCCGATATCGAAATAAATCCCATCATGGTAGGCGCGGAAGGCGAAGGCGTGGTCGCCGTCGATATCCGCAGCATCGCCCGAGAACAAGCTTAGAAGGATAGACACATGGACTATCAGCTCCCCGAAGAATTGCGGATGCTGCAGGAAACGGTGCGGCGTTTCGTTGACCGCGAACTGATCCCCATCGAACAGGACAGCATGGACGGCCCCAAGCTGAAGCCGGAGGTTCAGAAATCGCTTGAGGAAAAGGCCAAGGCCATCGGTCTTTGGCTTTTCGATGTACCGGAGGAATACGGCGGTCAGGGCCTCGGTTTGCTGGCGCGATCCATCGTGTGGACCGAGCTGGCGCGGACCATCGCGCTGCCGACCCGCAACGTGAACATCTTCGGCCCGATCGTCAGCCCGATCCTGTATTACCTGAACGACGAGCAGAAGAAGCGGTATTTGTATCCTGTCCTCGAGGGCAAGCTGCGGCATTGCTTTGCCCAGACCGAACCCGAAGCCGGCGGCGATCCCGGCGGCATGCGGACCACCGCGGTGCGCGACGGCGATCATTACGTCATCAACGGCATGAAGCGATTCATCACAGGCGCCGCGGATGCCGATTTCGCCCAGGTCATCGCCGCTACCGACCGAGAAAAGGGATCGCGCGGCGGTATCTCCGCCTTCCTGGTCGATATGGACAGCCCCGGCGTCAAGCTGTTGCGGGCGCAGGAAACGATGATGAACGACCGCCCTTGGGAAATCGCCTTCGAGGACGTGCGCGTGCCGGCGGAGAACATGATCGGCGGCGAGGGCGACGGATTCAAGTTCGCCCAGAACTGGATCAGCGCCGGGCGTATCCGTCACGGCGCGCGCGGCATCGGCGTCATTGAACGCTGTCTCGAACTCGGGGCGTCCTATGCCAAACAGCGGGAAACCTTCGGCAAGAAGCTCGCCGAACGCCAGTCGGTGCAGTGGATGCTGGTCGATTCCTATGCCGATCTGCACATGCTGCGGCTGATGGTTCACACGGCGGCGGCCAAGCACGATGCCGGAGAGGACATCCGCTACGACGCCTACATGTGCAAGTATCTCGGGGATACCAAATCGTTCGAAGCGGCCGATCGCTGCATGCAAATTCACGGCGGGATGGGGCTGACGACCGATCTGCCGATCGAACGGATGTGGCGTGATCAACGCAGCTTCGTCATCACAGAAGGACCAACCGAAATCCTGAAAATGGCGCTTGCCCGGCACGTTTTGCGGCAGTACGGGGGTTGAATTTTCGAGAGTGTCTGTCGGAATTCATATCTGCCCCCCTCCCCCTCAAAGGGGAGGGGGCAGGGTCCAAGTTCCTGTCCTGTGACACTCACCCAATACAATCGACTAGCTTTCGTCATTAACGGCTTGGTGACACCCGCCTGTCATAAACCAAAGACAGCGAGCTAGCGCACCCTGCAGGGTGTCTTCGCGGGGACGTAAAACAGCGGCTCCCGAGGCCGCCGTTTTTTGCCGGCCGCGTTTTGACTCACCTTGGCCTTTCCGACATCATTCGACCGCGACACGACATAATCTGAGAAAACGACGCCTATAAAGGGAGAGAAAATGTTCGACCATTTCGAATGCGTGAAGGTGGATCTTCACGACGGCATCGCCTATGTGCGGATGAACCGGCCAGAAAAACGCAATGCCATGAATCCCCAGCTTCATGACGAGATGGAAGAGGCGTTGACGCACCTAGAAGTCGATCCCGACGCGAAGGTGGTCGTGATTTGCGGCGCCGGCGGCAATTTTTCCGCGGGGCAGGACCTGAAGATGTTCTTCCGCGAGAACGAAAAAAACCCGCTCGGCCGGAAGACATCCCAGCGCGCGGCCAATCGCTGGCGCTGGGAACTGCTTTACAATTACGACAAGCCGACCATCGCCATGGTCGAAGGATACTGCGTCGGCGGCGCCTTCATGCAGTTGCTGGCGACCGACTTCGCCATCGCGGCGGATGACGCGACGTTCTCTCTGTCAGAGGTCAACTGGGGCATTCTTCCCGGCGCGCTCGTCTCCAAGGTCGTGGCGGATTCGGTGCTGCCGCGCCACGCGCTTTATTACTGCTGCCTTGGCGATCCTTTCGACGGGCACGAGGCCGAACGGATCGGCATGATCAATTTCGCGGTCCCGGCGGCGGAACTGGAAGCAAAGGTCGAGGAACTTGCGCAGAAGCTGATGGCCAAGAGCCCGCGCGTGCTGCGTGCCACGAAACAGGCCGTGCGTAACGTCCGGACGATGGATTTCTGGCAGTCCTACGATTACCTCGCCGAGAAAGGCCAGGCGATCAAGGTCGGCGACCAGGAGGATTCCTACAACACCGGCCTGCGCCAGTTCCTGGACGAGAAGAGCTACAAGCCGACCTTCGAGCCGTTCAAGACCGGCACGCTGATCGAGAAGAAATAGGGGCGGGGCGGCGGCATCCCTGTCATCGTCATTCCCGCCTTCGAGGGAATGACGGAGGGTAGCGGCCCCGGTTACTGCACGCAGCCCCGCGCATCGATCGGCCAAACGTCGATTACCTCGTCGTCCTTAAGCACGATGTACTGATCGTACAGGTTGATCGTGGTGTCGCAGTGGCTGGGGGTCAGCAGCAGCTTGTCGCCGACATTGAGCGGCACCTCGCCGCCGTCTTCCATGCGCAGGATACCGTGCTCGTCGCCCCCGTATTCGAACACGCAGCCTTCGATTCCGACCACGGCCGGCGGGCCGTGGTCGTTGCTGGCGGATTTCAGCCCGGCATCGACGATGGCGCGGTCCGGCGCCGGCTTGCTGACCACGGCAGTCAGGATGTGGAGCGCGTTTTCAAAGGGCGGCGCGTTGGCACCCGGCCAGCCGATGCTGCCATAGCGTGAATCCATGAACACGTAGGATCCGGTCTGGATTTCGGTTAGCAGCCCTCGGTCCAGGTCGAACGGCGAGGAGCCGGTCCCGCCGCCCGTGCGGATACCGACTTGTAGCCCCGCCTTTTCCACCTCGGCGATCGTCGCGGCCAACAGGTCGAGGCCGGTTTCAGTCTGTGCGGCGCGTTCCGACGGATCGACGGTCATCTGGATCTTGCCCTGGTAGCCCTGCAGTCCGGCGAAGTTGAGACACTGGTGACCCGCGACGATCCGCGCCAGCCGCGCGGCTTCCGGTCCCGGCGGCACGCCGCATCTTCCCTGGCCGATATCGACCTCGATCAGTACGTCCAGCACGACGCCGCCAAGCTGCGCCATGCTGCCCAGCATGTTGATGTTGTCTTCGTTGTCGGCAACTACTGAAATCTGCGCCATGTTGCGGGCCGCCAGCAGGCGGCCGATCTTGCTTTCGCCGACGACCGGCGTGGTGATCAGAATGTTGTCGATGCCTTCGCTGGCCAGCACTTCGGCCTCGCCCAGCTTGGCACAGCATACGCCGACGGCTCCGGCGTCGATCTGCATCCGGGCGATCGCCGCGGATTTGTGGGTCTTGGCGTGGGGGCGGTAGGAAACGCCCGCCGCTTCGGTCATTTCCTTCATGCACGCGATGTTGCGGTCCAGCGCGTCGGCGTCGATCGTCAGGACGGGAGTGTCGAGCTCTTCAGTTTTCACGATGCGCTCCCCCGTTCGTAGACAAGCTCGCCGCCGACGATTGTGGTCTCGGCGACGATGTCCTTGAGGGTTTCTTCGGCGCAGGTCAGCGGGTCGTCGGACAGCACGGCAATATCGGCGAGCTTGCCTTCCTCGATCGAACCCTTTTTGTCTTCCTCGAACGTCAGATAGGCGCCGCCCATGGTGCCGCAGCGCAGCGCATCTTCGCGGCTCAGCGCCTGATCGGGGGCGATGCGGTCCTCGGAAATCATGTTCCAGCGCGAGACAACATGCCAGATCGGATAGAACAGCGTGGTCGGCACGTTGTCGGTGGCAAGCCCGATATTCACGCCGGCATCCAGCAGGCTGCGTACCGGCGCGATGTCGTTCAGGCGCTCCGGGCCGAGCTCTTCGCGCAGGATGTGGCCGTGTTTGTAGATATAGCGGTTGGTGTGGGTCGTCATGACGACGCCGAGATCCGCGGCCTTTTGAATCTGCTCCGCGTTCAGCACGTCCAGGTGCCCGATCACCCAGCGCCTGTCGGTGATGTCGACGGCGCGGTTGACCTCTTCGAACATGTCGAGGAAGCGCGGTCCGATCACGGCGAGACGGATGCCGTTGCGCGCCGCCTCGATCATGAATTCGACCATGCGGTTCTGCGGCACACCATTGTCGTAGTTGAACCCGGACCAGCCGGTATAGGGCGCGGCCGTGGCGCGGAAGATCGCGTCCGCGTCCATGCCGGTATCGGTGAACATGCCGCCGACCCGCAGCCAGTCGTCGCCGAGGCCGCGCTGGCCCAGCCACGACGTCCAGTTCTGCATCACGGTGGAATATTCGATGTCCTTCGTGCCGCCCCAGGCCGGGCTGTAGACCAGATGCGCGCGCACCGTGGCGTCGCCCGCGGCGTGGACGGCCTGGTACGTATTGATCAGTTCCTGCGCCGCGCCATGTTCTTCCAGGATACTGGTGGTGGCGGTCGAATTGTAGATCGTCATCGCCTTTTTCAGCCCGTCGATGCGGTCCGACTTTGTGAAACGCGGCGCCATGTGGAAATAGCCGAGCTCCGCCACCGGCATGAAATGCTGCTCGCGGATCAGCCCGGTCAGCTCGCCCGCGGAATCCTTTTCGAACTCGATGGTCGAAGTGGCTGGGTCCGTATTCTTCGAAATGCCGGCGAGTTCCAGCGCCCGGGTGTTGGCGACCGATTCCAGCGGCAGCTGGTGCCGCCAGAAGCCCCAGATCGGACGGATATAGACCGGATTGTCGGGCGCCGCCTCGTCCAGTTCCTGCCGGGTGGGAAACCGGTTCTCGGCCAGGCAGCCGGGCACGTTCCAGTAATAGGGCGGATCGCCGACCGGCATGGTCACGATCCACTCGCCGGGCGCGGCGTCCGCCGCCAGCGCGCGGATCCGGTCGAGCACGTCGCCGACGGTTTTGCAGCCTTCCAGCGACGGGAACACGTCCTTCAGCCCTTCGCGGTCCATATGGGCGTGACCGTCCATCAGGCCCGGGATGACGGCGCGGCCGCCGGCGTCGACGATGCGCGTGTCCGGCCCGGCCAGCGCCGACACTTCCGCCGCGCCGCCGACTGCGACGATGCGTTCGCCCCTGGAGGCAACGGCTTCGGCGATGGCGTTCGACGGATCGACCGTGATTACCTTGCCGTTGGTGACGATCAGGTCGGGGTGGAGATCAGTCATTTTTTGCTCCCGTTCCGGCCCGCTCCCCCTCCCGGCCACCCACGGGATCATCCTAATGGGTGGCCGGGAGGGGGAGCGGGCTGGCGCCGTTATAAAATAGGCTTCAACGCCCCACCGCCGAGGCCTCGCGCCGCGTGTCGGCCGCGCCGGTCAGCACGCCGTTGTCGAGAATCTCGATGGTCTTGGCGGAACCGAAATAGGACGCGCCGGAGCCGTGCTTCACCGCGTGGCCGCGGCGGCCGAGCTCGGCGGCGATGTCTTCCGAATAGCCGTCTTCCAGCATGAACGACCCGTCGAGGCCGACCGACCAGCGCGGGTATTCGATTGCCGTGGTCAGCTCCATGCCGCGATCGACCAGGTTTGTGAGCACCTGCACCATCGACAGCGTCTGGCCTGGGCCGCCCGGTGTGGTCATCAGGTATTTGGGCTTGCCGTCCTTCAGCACCATCACCGGGTTCAGCGTGTGCGACGGCCGCTTGCGCGGGGCGACGTTGCGCGGATCGGCGGGATCGACGCGGAAGCCGGTCATCCGGTTATTCATCAGGATACCGGTGCCGGGGTCCATGAAGGCGCTGCCGAACACGTGGAATACCGACTGCACCACCGACATGGCGTTGCCGTCGCCGTCGGCGATGACGATGCAGGACGTGCCGCCCTTATTCTCGAACGTGCTGGGATTGGTGCCGTTGACGACGCAGTCCTGCAGGTTCTTCGTGGTTTCCGCGCCCAGCAGCCGGTCGACCGGGATGTCGACGACACGCGGATCGGAAATATAGGGCTGGCCCAGCGTGAACGCGCCCTGCATGGCGCGGATCAGGTAGTCCAGCCGGTCGGTATCGTTATCGGCGATCTGTTCGGACGACAGTGCCGACAGCCCGTTGAGCTGCAGCAGCATCAGCATGCCGTAGGAATTGGGCGGCATCACCTGCACGGTGTGGCCGCGGTAATCGGTGCCCAGCGGCTCCACCCATTCGGGCTCGTAGCCGGCGAACTGGTCGGCGCCCAGTAGCCCGCCATTGGCCACGGCATAGTCGCCAATGGATTTTGCGATATCGCCTTCGTAATAGACGGCGCTCTTCTCCGCCGCGATTTTCCGCAGCGTCTCGGCCAGCGCCGGCTGGCGCAGGATGTCGCCGGCCTGCAGGCGGTTGCCCGCGTCGTCGAAATAGAGCGCGCGGCTGGCCGGATCGGCCATCACGTCGTCGCGGAACAGATCCAGCCCGGCGGTCAGAACCCGCGATGCCGGATGTCCTTCCGCCGCGTCGATGGCGTCCTCGAACAGCTCCGCCCAGGGCAGTTTGCCGTATTTCTCGTGCAGCCGTTCCCAGCCGCGCACCATGCCGGGCACGGAGACCGCGTTGGGCCCCCGGTCGGGGATGCCGTCCTTGTAGTATTCCGGCGTCGCCCCGTCCGGCGCGTGGCCGGTGGCGTTGAGCCCGATGGTCTTGCCTTCGGCCGCATCGTGATAAAGAAAGAACGCATCGCCGCCCAGCGACGTCGCCTGCTGCAGCACGACCGACAGCGTGGCGGAGGTCGCGATCATCGCGTCGACCAGCGATCCGCCCTTGTCCAGCGTCCGCAGCCCGGCGGTGGAGGCCAGCGAATGGCCGGACACCACCATCCCCCTGGTCCCGTATACGGGGGTGCGTGCCAGCCTTACGCCGGCAAAAACGTCGGTCGCCATGTGTTTTTCTCCCTGTTGGTCAGGGGAATGTCGGCAATGGGCGGCGGGGTGTCAATGCGGAGGTGGGAGATGTTCTGTCGTGTTTCAGTCAGAATCATTCGCTTGACGACCTAACTGGGTGGGCATAGCGTTTATGGGTGTCCCGGGGGCGCGTACCCGGAGGGTGCCAAACATAAAGAAGCCAAGCGACGTCGGCCCGGACGCGAACTCACCGGTTCCACGACGGTGCCGACCGAGACTTATTCTTTCAACACCAGACATTCTCCCAGCGGCCCCGGGGCCGCTTATTTTTTGAGCATTTCCTCGGAGGGAGATCCCCGCTTTCGCGGGGATGACGAGAAAAAATCAATTGGAACGTCATTCCCGCGAAGGCGGGAATCCTGAACCGGAAGTACCGCTTCACCCCGCTAGCCGGGTCTCCACCAGCTCCGCCCAGTAGCTCGCGCCCAGCGGCAGGACCTCGTCGTTGAAGTCGTAATTGGGGTTGTGGAGCATGCAGCCGCCTTCGCGGGGGCCGTTGCCGATCCACATATAGGCGCCGGGCTTTTCGTTCAGCATGAAGGCGAAATCCTCGGCGCCCATCATCGGGTCTTTATCCAGGAACACGCGCTCGTCGCCGGCGATCTTGCGGGCGACGGCGGCGGTGACGTCGGTTTCCGCCGCGTCGTTGATCGTCGGCGGATAGCGGCGCTCGTAATGGACGTCGGCTTTAACATCGAATGTCTTCGCGACGCCGTTGGCGATGCGGCGGATTTCGGCCTCCATGTGGTCCTGCACCTCTTCCTTGAAGGCGCGGGTGGTGCCGCGGATCACGGCCTCTTCGGGGATCACGTTCCAGGTATCGCCGCTGTGCATCTGCGTCACCGAGACCACGGCGGCGTCGAACGGGCTGACCGTGCGGCTGGCGATCGTCTGCAGCGCCGAGATCAGATGCGATCCGGCGACGATGGTGTCGCGGCCCAGATTGGGCAGCGCCGCATGGGTGCCGATGCCTTTCAGCGTGATCTCGAATATGTCGAACGAGGCCATGATGGGGCCGGGGCGGATGGCGAATTCGCCGACCGGGATACCCGGCATGTTGTGCATGCCGTAGACGCTCTCGACCGGGAATTTTTCAAACAGGCCGTCCTCGATCATCACGCGCCCGCCGCCCTCGTTTTCCTCGGCCGGCTGAAAGATGAAATGCACCGTGCCGGCGAAATTCTTCGTCTCCGCCAGGTATTTGGCCGCGCCCAGCAGCATGGTGGTGTGGCCGTCATGGCCGCAGGCATGCATCTTGCCGGGGTTCTGCGATTTGTAATCGACGTCGTTGGCTTCCTCGATATCCAGCGCGTCCATGTCGGCGCGGAGCCCGATGGCCGGCCCGTCGCCCCTGTCGCCCTTCAGCGTGCCGACCACGCCGGTGCCCGCCAGGCCGCGATGCACGTCGATGCCGAATTCGTGCAGCCGCAGCGCCACGTAATCCGACGTCTTGTGCTCCTCGAACGCGGTTTCGGGATGCTGATGGATATGCCGCCGCCACTCGGTCATTTCCGGGGTGAATTCGGCGATACGGTTGTTGATGGGCATGGTCGTGTCCTCCGGCGTCGTGCGGGAGTTATAGCATTTTTTGGGGAAGGGATAACTTGGCGGAGCGGGTTCTTCGGTTTCGTCCCCTCCCCCTCAAGGGGGAGGGGATTAGTATGGTGAAGTGAGTGAAACAGCCTAAACCCGCTCCGACAGCCAGATGGCGAGCCTGGAGCCTTTCTTGATGACGGCCGACAGCACTTCGTAGCCCGGGGCTTCCTCCGCCTCGTGGGCGAGCGCCGTGTCGCGGTGTTCCAGCTCGTCGGCGCGGAATTTCTCGATCGTATCGCGCAGTTCGGCCTCGTCGTCGCCCAGCATCGCGGCCTGGGCGGCATAGTGTTCGTCGATCGCTTCCTCGACCGCGACGGTGCAGGCCATGGCGGCGCGTTCGCCCATCAGGGCGGTCGCCGCGCCGAGCGCGAACCCGGCGGCGTGCCAGACCGGCATCAGGGCGGTGGGACGAACGCGCCGTTCGCCGATCAGCCGGTTGAATTTTTCGAGATGCTCGCGTTCCTGGTCCGCCATATGACGGATCGCGTCGGCCTTGTCGCTGTCGCCGAGAACCGCAAGCTGGCCCTCGTAGATGCGCACCGCGCCGTATTCCCCGGCATGATCGACGCGCACGATCCGTTCCAGCAGTTTGTCCGCCGGCAGGTCGCCGGGCAGGATGCCGTGTTCGGTCCGTTTTTTCCGCGCCGGGGTCTCATCGTTCATGCGGTTTTATCCTTTAGCTGCCGCCAGCCCGCAACGCTGCAAAACGCCGCAAGCACGATACAGGCCAGCGCGTTCCACGCGGCGATCGACAGGCCGAACAGCGACCAGGGTATCTCGTCGCAGCGCACCACCGGCGCGGCCAGCAGCAATTTGCGGAGCTCTTCCACCGACTGCGCGGCGTTCAGTCCGCTGTCGCCGGAACACGACGTCGGCCCGGCAATCCAGCGCTGTTCCACGCCCGTGTGATATAGGGCGATGGCGGCCCCGACGGCAAATGCGATGGCCGACAGCCAGGTCAAGAACAGGCGTTCGCGCGGGCCGCGGAACCACAGCAGCGCGCCCACGCCGATCACGATCACCGCGCCGTGCGGAAGCCGCTGCCACAGGCACAGCTTGCAGGGGGCAAGCCCCCCCAGATACTGCGATCCCAGCGCCGCCAGCAGCGCGATTGCCGACGCCGCCATGGCCCACAGCGTCGCGTCGCGGTCCTGGATGGTGATGCCGGCAATTCTCATGCGGTTTCCGATACAAGCTTCAGTGCATGAATTTAAGGAGCACGAACCCGCCGATCAGAAGTACGCAGAACAGCGTGAACATCAGACCGAGACGCTTTTCGATGAATTCGCGGATCGGCTGGCCGATATAATAGAGCAGGGTTGCGACCACGAAAAACCGCAGACCCCGCGCCAGCACGGATGCAATGGTGAACGTGCCCAGATCGAGCTGGGTGACGCCGCTGGCGATGGTGATGACCTTGTAGGGAAAGGGCGTGACGCCGGCCATGAAGACGATCCAGCCGCCGTATTCGTTGTACTGCGCGGTGAAGTCGGCGAACTTGGCGCCGTAACCGTAGAAATCGAGGATCGGGCGCCCGACGCCCTCGTAAAGCCCGGCGCCGATGGCGTAGCCCAGCATGCCGCCCAGGACGGATGCGATGGTGCAGATCGCGGCGTAGCGCCAGGCGCTGTTGCGGGCGGCCAGGATCATCGGGATCAGCAGCACGTCCGGCGGTATCGGAAAGACGGAACTTTCGACGAAGGCGACCGCCGCCAGCACCCATACCGCGTTCTTGCGGGAGGCGAGGTCCATGGTCCAGTCGTAGAGGCGGCGTATCACGATACACGTCCTATTTATTGTGGGGCGGGGTGTAGCAGGGGTGTCCGGCAGCGGCAAGGTTACGGTTCACGCCATCGGTTTCGCATAAATCCGAATCCCTCTAGTCTGGCGGGATGAACACGCAACCTGCACCGATCAGCCCGCCGGATGCGGCGTCGGCGATTGCCGCCGCCCGCGCACTCGCTCCTGTCCTGCGCGAGCGCGCCGTCGAAACCGACGCGCTGCGCCGACTGCCGGACGAGAACGTCGCCGACATGAAGGCCGCCGGACTGTTCAGGGTGATCCAGCCGGCCCGCTGCGGCGGCTGGCAGATGGATTTCCACGCCCATCTCGACGTCGTGGCGGAAATTGCCGCCGGCTGCGGTGCGTCCGGCTGGTGCCTTGGGGGTGCTGCAGATTCATTCCTGGGTGGCGGGCCTGATGAGCGAGCAGGCCCAGGATGATCTTTACGCCGCGGATCCCGACGCGCTGATCGTCGCCGTGCTGAATGCGCGGGGCGAAGCGCATCCGGCGGGCGGCGGATACCGGGTCAGCGGGTTCTGGCCATTCGGCTCCGGCTCGCAGGTTTCCGACTGGGCGATCCTCGGTGCGCGGGTGCAGGATTCCGGCGGCAAGGTCGTCGACGAGGGATGTTTTGTGATCCCTACGTCGGAAATCGAGATCAAAGACGACTGGCATGTCGCTGGCCTGCGCGGCACTGGCAGCTGTAGCCTGATGGCGACGGACGCAGAGGTGCCGGTGCACCGGTTCATTTCCTTCGTCGACGGCCGTGCCGGCAGGACGCCGGGCGCACACCTGCATGACGGCACGCTGTTCAGGGCGCCGCTGGCGCCGCCTTTGGCCATTGTATTGTGCGGTCCAGCGGTCGGCGTTGCCGAGGGTGCGATAAACGATTTCGTCGGTTACGTGCCCGGTCGGGCCAACCCGCATCTGCGCGGCGCGGCCCAGATCGACTCGCCGCTGACCCATCAGACGGTGGCGGAAGCGAAGGCAAACGTCGATGCGGCTCGGATGCTGCTGCACCGGGCGGCAGGCGACATCTACGACGCGGCGGACTGGGGTGGCGATATGACGGTGGAGGTCCGCGCGCGGATTCGAATGGACAGCGCCTATGCCGTCAGGCTTTGCATGAATGCTGGCGAGGCGATGTTCCTGGTCAGCGGCGGGTCCGGACTGGCCGAGACCAATCCGGTCCAGCGGGCGTGGCGCGATCTCCACGCCATCAACCAGCATGCGCTCCTGCAGCTGTCGACTAACGCTGAAATCTACGGCCGGACGATTCTCGGTCTCGAGCCGGGGTCGGATATTCTCTGACGTAATCCGGTTTGGCCGGGATGGTGGGAACGGATTTCGGTCTCTGTCTCCGCCGAGGCGAAGAAGGTATCCGACTCAGCCCTCCATCCAGTGCGCGAACAGTCCTGTGAGTATCAGGACGACCACCAGCACGCCCATTGCCGGCCAGCTCGCCCGGCGGCCGCGTTCGCGGACGATGATCCGGATCATGTAGACCGTGCTGACCAGCACCCACATCGCGGCGCCGCCCAGCGCGACCAGGACATAGGTCAGCCCGTCCCATCCCTTCGCGTTTTCGCCCAGCGCGACCAGGATCGCGAAAAGGGCGCAGAAACCGATGGTGGCCCAGAGTTGCCGGACCAGATAGCGGGGTATGCGTTGAGCCATGGCCTAGCCGTTGCCTCCGCCATTGCCGCGCCACTCTCCATTGCCGGTCGCCTCGAACCAACCGATTCCGAAAACTGCCGGCGGGTTTTTTTCCGGCGCGGCCAACCATTTAACGAGAGGATCTGGAACCTTCCGAAAGTGGGTGGTAGTGCTGTGATTTCTATGCGGCCATGCCGCGCCGGGGGGCGGCCCGGACATGGCCAGGGAGAAGCATTCGCGGTGCGCGGGATACAGCGCGGTCCCCGGGGAGGTGGTATGACTGTCTCTCTGTAACACTTGGAAATCGGCTCTTTTCCGTTCAGTAGTGCTGGTATAGCCGGCCATATTTTTGACGGGTATGCCCGGTATCGTGTGGCCCGGACCCGAACCGGCCAGGTGCCTGCATCGCTCCCAGGGGCGCTGTGTCTTTCTGCACGCGGCCGCGTTTCGAGACCGGCCTCTCGCAGGTGACGCCTGCCCGGGAACAGATGACGCCGGGGACGACCGGCACCGGCAGGGTGCTGTACATGATATCTGCCCGCCTCGTGGGTGTTTGTTCAGACAGTCCGAAGAATATGGGATGCCTGTGCCCCGCGCCAGCACACTGTGGAAGACGCTTATTGCCGAGAGGACTACTTGACCCCCCGGCCCGCGCCGGGGTAAAGCCAGTCCCGCTGCGGGCGTGGCGGAATTGGTAGACGCAGTGGATTCAAAATCCACCGGTGGCAACACCTTGGGAGTTCGAGTCTCCCCGCCCGTACCATCTCCCGGATCAAACAGGCCTTGCGGCGTCAGACCGCCGCCGCTTCCTCCGCCGCGTTTGCCGCTTTGACGCTGTCGCGGGCGCAGCAGAGTTCGTAATAGGCCTTCACGTTCGGGTGCGCCGCGAGATCGTATTTCGCGGGCTTGGTCCAGTTAAGGATGGCGGTTGCGTAGCAGTCGACGATCGAGAATTCGTCGCCCATCAGATACTTTTTTCCCTCCAGCGCGTCATTGAGGAAATCCAGACGGGTTTCCAGACGCGATCGTGCGACCGGGCGGTATTCGTCCGGCACGTAGGGCAGGAACAGCGCCGGCAGGTTCTTGTGCAGCTCCGTGCCGATGAAGCTCAACCAGTCCTGCGCGACGTAGCGTTCGGACGTGCCCGCAGCCGGAATGAGGCCCTTTTCAGGATGACGGTCGGCCAAGTATTGCAGGATCACGCCGCATTCGCTGATGCCCGTGCCGTCGTCGGCCTCCACGAACGGAACATAGCCTTTCGGGTTTTTCGCGCGGAAATCGCTGCCGTCCGACAGCTTCTTTTCCATCAGATTGACTGGCACCAGTTCCGGTTCGATGCCGAGTTCGCGCATCGCCATGTGCGGGCCGAACGAACACGTGCCCTTGGTGTAATATAGCTTCATCGATTTGCCTCCGTTGGGAATTCGGCTTGTTGTCCGGCCGGATATTGCGCCGCGACCTGCGGCCGGTCCAGCCGGACCCGTTCAGGTTTGCATGATTGCGACTAGCTGAAGCAGTCGCCGCCGTTTACCGCCACGTATTGTCCGGTCATGAAGTCGCTTTCCGGCGACGACAGGAACACGCAGGCCCCGGTCAGGTCTTCCGGCACCTGTTCGCGCTGCAGTGCGCGGGAGTCGATCACGCGGTTCTTGTCCGCATCGCCTTCCGGCCCCCAGTCGAGTACCGCTTCGCTCATCGTCAAGCCAGGCGCCAGGGTGTTGATGCAGATATTGTCAGCGCCGAGTTCATTGGCGAGGCACCGGGTCATCGCCCAGACGCCGCCCTTAGACGTCACGTAGTGCGCCATGAAGGGCACGCCCTTGAGGACCGTGTCGGATCCGACATTGACGATCTTGCCGTATTTCTGCGGCCGAAAGACCTTCACGGCGGCCCGGCACATCAGCAGCATGCCGCGCACGTTGACCGACTGAACCTTGTCCCACAGCTCGATATCGATCTTGTCGAAGGGCTGCGGCTGCAACGTCCCGAACATGGCGGCGTTGTTGATCAGGATATGAAGGCCGCCGAATTTCCCGGCGACATCGTCCACCAGTTTCAGGGTCGCCGCTTCGTCGCTGATATCGCAGCCGAACGCAGCCACCTCGGACCCCCCGACCTCGGATGAAATCCGGTCGGCGGTTTCCGCGCCGTCCAGAACGTCGACGATCGCGACCTTCGCGCCTTCTTCTGCCAGCGCTTTCGCATAGGCCGCGCCGATTCCCTGCGCCGCGCCGGTAACGATGGCGACCTTTCCGTCAAGCTTTCCCATTAGATCCTCCCTTGCGTTTGTTTGATGCGCCACACATGACATGCTTTGCGGCGCGTCGCAAACCCCCGTAGATTGCCTGCAACATGGGCCGCCGGGCCGGATATAGAGAGGTTCCCGATGAGACTGCTGACATTCCTGCTCGTTCTGCTGACGGCGTTCCCGGCAGCCGCCAACCTAGACCCGTCGAAGGATGCCGTCGTCCTCACGATCACCGGGAACATCGCCTACGCGAACCGCGATGCTTTCCGAAAATCGCGCGACAGCTTTATCGCCTATCACGAACGGAAGTTCGACAGGGCCGCCGCATTCGACCGCGCCATGCTGGAGGATTGGGGGCTGCAACGCGCGTGGATCACCTATGCGGATTGGCCGGGGCCTGTCACCTTCGAAGGGCCGTGCCTCGCCGATCTACTGAAGGCCGTCGGCTGGTCCGGCACGAAGATCACGACGTTGGCGCTGGACGGCTTCGGCACCGCGATCGAAAAGAAGGACCTCGACGCCCGTAACTGGATCCTGGCGACCCGAGGCAACGGTAGGCCTTTCGGGATCGGTCAGCGCCGCCCGCTGTGGCTGGTGTTCGATCCGCCCGGGGCCCGGCCGGCCACGGCGGAAGAAGAGGGAAAATGGCCGTGGGCGATTTTCCTGATCCACGCGGAGTAACCAGCGCCATGATCGACCCCAAGCTCTTCAGATTCGACACCCTCGGTCTTCATGCCGGACAGCAGCCCGACCCCGCCACCGGCGCGCGGGCGCAGCCGATCTACCAGACCACCTCCTATGTCTTTCAGGACACCGACCATGCGGCGGCGCTGTTCAACCTGGAGCGCGCCGGCCACATCTATTCGCGGATTTCCAACCCGACCGTGGCCGTGCTGGAGGAACGTATCGCGGCGCTGGAAGGCGGGCTGGGGGCGGTGGCGACGGCGTCCGGGCAGGCGGCCCTGCACCTGGCGATCGTTACCCTGATGGGGCAGGGCGGGCATATCGTGTCGTCCGCGTCCATCTATGGCGGCAGCCACAACATGTTCTATCACACGCTGCCGCGCTTCGGGATCACGGCCACCTTCGTCGATCCGCGCGATCCGGATGCCTTCGCCGCGGCGATCACGCCGGACACGCGGCTGGTCTTCGGCGAAACGCTCGGTAATCCCGGGCTGGAGGTCATGGATTTGCCGCGCATCGTGGAGATCGCCCACGATGCCGGGGTTCCACTGATGATCGACAACACCTTCGCCACGCCCTACCTCTGTCAGCCCTTCGAATACGGGGTGGATATCGTCATGCATTCGGCAACCAAGTTTCTCGGCGGTCACGGGACGTCAATCGCAGGCGTCCTCGTCGATTCAGGGAATTTCGACTGGGAAGCGTCCGGAAAGTTCCCGACCCTGACCGAACCCTACGAAGGCTATCACGGGCTCGATTTCGCGGAGGAGTTCGGCCCCGCCGCCTTCATCATGCGGGCGCGGGCGGAGGGCCTGCGCGATTTCGGCGCGACGCTCAGCCCGACCAACGCGTTCAATATCCTGCAGGGAGTCGAAACCCTGCATGTGCGCATGGAGCGCCATGTCGCCAATGCGCGGAAGGTGGTCGATTTTCTCGGCGGGCATGACGCCGTGGACTGGGTCACCTGGCCGGAACGGGGCGATCATCCGGACAAGGCGCTTGCGGCGAAACTGTTGCCGAGAGGGCCGGGCGCGATCTTTTCCTTCGGCATCAAGGGCGGGCGCGAGGCGGGGCGCGTGTTCATCGAACGGTTGGGGCTGTTTTCGCATCTCGCCAATGTCGGCGACGCCAAGTCGCTGGTGATTCACCCGGCGTCGACCACGCATCAGCAGATGGATGCTGTGGCATTGAAAGCGGCCGGAATCGGCGAGGAACTTGTGCGCCTGTCGGTCGGGCTGGAAGATCCGGACGACTTGATCGCCGATCTCGATCAGGCGCTGGGTGCCGCCCTGCGGGCGACCAGAAAGAAGGCGTCCGAATAATGGAGCTGACGGTCGAAGGCAAATCCGTCTTCGCGGCCACGGGCGGCAAGCCGTTCGACGCGTCTCTGCCCGCGGTGATCTTCATTCACGGCGCCGGGATGGACCACACCATCTGGGCGCTGCAGACCCGCTGGTTTGCCTGGCACGGTTACGGCGTGCTGGCGATCGATCTGCCAGGGCACGGCAAATCCGACGGTCCGGCGCTGGAGAGCATCGACGACATGGCCGACTGGCTGGGGCGTCTGATCGGCAGCTGCGGTGCGGAGAAAATATCTCTGGTCGGTCATTCGATGGGATCCCTGATCGCGCTCGCCACGGCGGCCAAGGCGGGAGACAGGCTTTCCTCACTGGCATTGCTCGGTGTCGGCGCCGAGATGCCGGTGCATCCCGATCTTCTGGCGGCTGCGAAATCGAACGATCCCGCAGCGTGGGACCTGATTGTTTCTTGGGGATTCGGCAGGCCCGCCCATTTTGGTCTCAACAAGGCGCCGGGGATGTGGATGCATGGTGGCGGGCGGTCGCTGCTGGCGCGTGCGCCGGCCGATGTGCTCGGCATCGATATGGCGGCCTGCGATGTCTATAAGGGCGCGCCGGACGCGGCAGCACGGGTTGCGTGCCCCACCGTGATTATCGCCGGTGACCGGGACATGATGACCCCGGTCAAAGCCGCGATGCCGCTGGCCGAAGCGATACCGGACTCAAAGATCGTGGTCCTGAAAGGGTGCGGTCACATCATGATGGTCGAGCGCCCGGACGACTCCCTCGATGCGCTGATCGACAATTTGTGAGGATGATATGAAAGTCTACCTGATCCACCACGCCACCGCGTTCAGTCTTGAAGAAGATCCCGAACGCCACCTGACCGAACTGGGTCGCGCACAGGCCGACCGGCTCGGCGCGCGCTTCGCCGCCGCAGGCGTCGATCCGGCGCGTATCCTGCACAGCGACAAGCAGTGGGTGAAGGAAACCGCCCAGCGGATCGCCGCCGCGATGGACCTGTCGGACCGGACGGCCGTCGCCGGGTACGAAATCAACACCGGCGACGATCTCGCCCCGTTTCTCGCCGATATCAAGGCCGGCGACGGCGACTTGATGATGGTCGGCCATGTCGAATTTCTGCGACGCGCTGCCGCGAAACTTGTAACCGGCGACGAGAGTGCGCAGGTAATCGCCTTCAAGCCCGATTTCGGCACAGCCTTCTGTCTGGAGGACGAAGAGGGCGACTGGATCGTCCGGTTCGGCTGGCGCCAGGAGTATCTGGCCGACTGAACGTTCAAGTCACCCGTGAGGTGCTGTCGTATTTTCGTTACACTGCTCGTCTCGAGACACCGCCAGATGGTTTCTCGACAGTCGACGCGGAACGCCGTCTCGCCGAGTTCGGCGAGAATGTCTTAAAAGTCCGTAAAAACACGCCCGAAATCGTCAAATTTCTGGAGGAATTTACGAATTTCTTCAACACCCAACTCATCGTGGGCGGTTGCCTTCCCCTGCTCTCCGATTATCTCGAACCCGACAGCGGTAATCTCTATATCACTTGTGGCGTGTTCGGTGTGATGTTTCTCAATTCTTCCTTCGCCTACCTGCAGGAACACAAGAGCGAAAAGATCATGGAAAGCTTCCAACGGATGCTGCCGCCGACGGTGCGTGTGTTGTGGGACCGAGAACGCGCGCAGGTCGCAGCGGAAGACCTCGTGCCTGGCGACAGATTAAACAACGCCCCGGCCCTGAAGAACGCAGATATGGGCGTAGCAATGGGCCTGAATGACACCGATGTCGCGAAGGAAACGATCGACATGGTCCTGAAGGGCGAAAATTTCGTCACCATCGTTGGCGTCGTTGAAGAGCGGCGGACGATCTTCGACACCAACAAGAAATTCATCGTCTGTACCTTGATCGAGGTCTGGCGCCGTGTGTCAGTTTTGTGAAATTGTGACCAATGAAATTATGTGACGGCCACGCTCTGCTGTGCAAAGTCGAGTCTTTCAAACATCTCCCAGCCCGGCCAACAGGGCCGACAGTGTGACTACCGATATGAGCGTCGTAATCACGATTCCAGCAGATGCCCGCTGCACGTAAACGCCGTTCTGCTGCGCGGTCACGAACACCAGCGCGCCGGTTGGGAGGGCGGCTAACAGCACGGCGCTGACGGCCCAGAAGGGGTCGATGTCGAAAACGTGGAACGCCAGCCACCAGGTCAGCGCCGGCTGGCCGATCAGTTTGAAGAACGTGATCCAGCCGATCTCGGCCAGCCCTGCCGTCACCCGTTGGCCAACCAGGAACAGGCCGAGGGCGAAGAGCGCGCCGGGGGCTGCGGCATCGCCCAGTATCCGGCACAGGTTTTCCAGCGGCACTGGGATCGTTATCCCGGCCACGCTGATCGCGATGCCGAACACCGGCGCGACAACCAGCGGATTTTTGACAAGCGCGCCAAGGATCGTGGCCGCGATTTCGACGACACCGCGCCGGTCTGCCTCGTCCTTCACCGCGGCGACCCAGGCCGTCATTGCGCCGTAGAAGAACATGTTCAGCACCGTCGCCGTCACCGCCGGCAGTACACGATCCTCGCCGAATGCCGCGATGAAGAGCGGGATGCCCATATACCCGGTGTTCGAAAACAGCGCGGTCATCGCGTGCAGGCCGGTCGATGCGCCGCGATTGCCGAACAGAAACCTGCTGCCGAACACGACGACCACGCCGGTGCCGGTGATTCCCAGCGAGACGGTTAGGACGAAATCGGCGTGCAGGATTTTGTCCACCGGCGTCTGCGCCATGCCGATGAAGATCAGCGGCGGCAGGGCGAACCAGTACACGAACGCGTTCAGCGCCTCGGAACTGGTTGCGCCCAGCAGCTTCACCCTTCCTGCGAGATATCCGCAGAGGATGATCCCGAAGACGGGAAGGGCGACGTTGAGGACGGCTTGCACGGCAGGTGGCTTCCGGGGAAGATGACGATACGACGGGGGAGACCTACCGCATGCCGGAAACCGGCGTCAAAACATTCGACAATTTCGACTACGTCGTCGTCGGCGCGGGCACTGCCGGCTGCGTGCTCGCCAACCGGCTGAGCGCCGATCCGGACGTCAACGTGCTGCTGCTCGAAGCCGGCGGCAGGGACACCTATTTCTGGATCAGAGTCCCCGTCGGCTATCTCTACACCATGAACAACCCCCGTACCGACTGGTGCTTCCAGACCGAGGAGGAACCGGGGCTGAACGACCGTGCGCTGGCCTACCCGCGCGGCAAGACGCTGGGCGGCTGCTCGGCGATCAACGGCATGATCTACATGCGCGGCCAGGCACGGGACTACGATCAGTGGCGTCAGTTGGGCAATACGGGCTGGGGGTGGGACGACGTGCTGCCCGTTTTCCGGCGGTCGGAGGATTTCGTCGGCGGCGAAAGCGATCTGCACGGTGCCGGCGGCGAATGGCGTGTCGAGGACCAGCGCCTGTCCTGGGACGTGCTGGATGCGTTTCGCGAGGCCTGCACCCAGATCGGCATTCCGAGGACCAAGGATTTCAACGCCGGCACAAACGAAGGTGCCGGCTATTTCCAGGTAAATCAGAAGCGCGGTGTCCGGTGGAGTGCGGCGCACGCCTTTCTGCATCCGGTAAAGCACCGTCCCAACCTGACGGTCTTAACCCATGCGCAGGCGAAAAAACTGATGGTTGCCGATGGCCGTGTCACGGGCGTCGATTTCTGGCTCGACGGCGCGGATGCGCATGCCGCCGCCGCGCGGGAAGTCGTGCTGGCCTCCGGCTCGGTCGGTTCGCCGCAGATATTGCAGTTGTCCGGGATCGGACCCGGCGGATTGCTGCGCGAACACGGCATCGATGTGGTGCTCGAACTTCCCGGCGTCGGCGAAAATCTGCAGGACCATCTGCAGATCCGCGCCGTCTATAAGGTGCAGAACGCGAAGACGCTGAACGAACGCGCCAACAGTTTGATCGGCAAGGCCAGCATGGGGCTGGAATACCTGTTGTTCAAGCGCGGGCCGATGACCATGGCACCCAGTCAGCTCGGCGTGTTCACCAAATCCGATCCTCGTCTGGAAACGCCCAACCTGCAGTATCACGTCCAGCCATTGTCGCTCGACAGGTTTGGCGAACCGCTGCATCCGTTCCCGGCGATCACCGCGTCGGTGTGTAATCTGCGACCCGACAGCCGGGGACATATCCGTATCTCCAGCCCCGATCCGCGCGTGCAGCCGTCGATCCGCCCGAATTACCTGACCGCTGAAACCGACCGCCAGATCGCCGCCAACGCGCTGAAGCTGACCCGCCGGATCGTCAGCGCCCCGGCCATGGAAAAATATGCGCCGGAGGAATATCTGCCGGGCCCGCAGGTCGCGACCGACGAGGATCTCGCCCGCGCCGCCGGCGATATCGCGACCACGATCTTCCATCCTGTCGGCACCTGCAAGATGGGTTCGGACGACATGGCCGTGGTCGACGACCGGCTGCGCCTGCGTGGTCTTGGCGGGTTGCGTATTGCCGATGCCTCGATCATGCCGACCATCACGTCCGGCAATACCAATTCACCGACTCTCATGATCGCGGAGAAGGCAGCGGAAATGATGAAACAGGACTGGGCGCGATGAGCGACGATCTATACAAAGATATCGAAGAGGCCGGTCCCGAGGCCGCCGCCGCATTCGACATCGCGGCGCTCGACCGGGATTTTTACGAAAATCCCTATCCTGTGTTTCACGCTCTGCGCCGCAATGCGCCGGTGCATAAAATGCCGTCGGGGGCATGGTTCCTGACCCGCCATGCGGATCTCGATTTCGCCTATCACGACCCTGTGCTGTTCTCGTCCGACAAGACGGTAGATTTCAAAAGGACAATGGGCGAGACGTCGCTCTACGAACATCACACCACCAGCCTGGTGTTCAACGACCCGCCCGGCCATACGCGCGTGCGCAAGCGCCTCGCGCCCGCTTTCACGCCGCGGGCATTAAGGGCGCTGGAATCGCGGGTCGTCGAGGTGGTCGAGGCATCGCTCGACGCGGTCGCGGAGATGGGATCGTTCGACCTGCTGCACGACTACGCCATGAAGCTGCCGATCGAGCTGATCGGCGACATGCTCGGCGTGCCGCGCGAAGACCGCTCGAAACTCTCGCCGTGGGCGGTGGCGATTCTCGGCGGGCTGGAAGCGGATCTGACGCCGGACCGGCGCGACGAAGCGGCGCAGGCGGTCGACGACTTCAAGGACTATCTGCGCTGGTTGATCGCCGAGCGGGAGAAAAATCCCCTGTCCGACGATACCGGCGAGGTGTTGTCGAAACTCGTAGGCCCCGACGAGGACGGGGACTCGCTGACTGAACTGGAGCTGCTGCACAACTGTATCTTCCTGCTCAATGCCGGGCATGAGACGACGGCCAACACCGTGACCAACGGCATCGACGCGCTGCTGCGTTTCCCTGACCAGCTGGCACGTCTGCGGGAAGAACCCCCTCTGATTGTCTCCGCCATCGAGGAACTGTTGCGGTTCGAAAGTTCGGTCCAGCTTAATAACCGCAAGCTGACCGCCGATGCCGAGATCGGCGGCGTGGCGATGAAGAAAGACGATTATATCTGGCTCTGCATCGGTGCCGCCAACCGCGACCCGCAGGAATTTCCCGACCCCGATAAAATGGACATCGGCCGCGAACGCAACCGGCACCTTGCCTTCGGGGCCGGCATCCACGCCTGCGCCGGGATGTCGCTGGGCCGGATGGAGGCGCGGATCGCGCTGCTCGGCTTCGTGCAGCGTTTCGCCAGGATCGAACCGTCGGGCGCCGCGCTGCATCATCCGCGCGCCCGGTTCCGGGGGTTCGTGGATTACCCCGTGACCGCATCCAACTGATTGACGCTTCCGGCTTCCACCCTTAGGTTCCCGGCCTTCTCATCGTCTTAAAAGGATCCGGCAGGTGGCCGATCTCAAATCTTTCGGCGCGGACGCCAAGGCATGGCCCTTTGCGGAAGCGCGCAGCATCCTGAAACGCACCGGCGGCGCCGTGCCCGACAAGGGCTACGTGCTGTTCGAAACCGGCTACGGACCGTCCGGCCTGCCGCATATCGGCACGTTCGGCGAGGTCGTGCGCACCACGATGGTGCGCCGCGCGTTCGAGGCGGTTTCGGATATCCCGACCAAGCTGTTCGCCTTTTCCGACGACATGGACGGGCTGCGCAAGGTGCCGGACAACGTGCCCGAACAGGACATGATGGCCGAACATCTGGGCAAACCTCTGACCAGCGTCCCCGACCCGTTCGGCACCCATGACAGTTTCGGCGCTCACAACAACGCGCGGCTGCAGGCATTTCTGGATGCGTTCGGTTTCGATTACGAATTCAAGAGCGCGACCGAGTGCTACACATCCGGACAGTTCGACGAAACGCTGCTCCAGATCCTGGAACGTCACGACGCCATCACCGGCGTAATCAAACCGACACTGGGCGAGGAACGGCGCGAAACCTACAGCCCGTTTTTGCCGGTATGCCCCAAAACGGGCCGCGTGCTGCTGGCGAAGATCGTGGAGACGAAACCCGATGCCGGTACGGTCGTCTACGAGGACGAGGACGGATCGCTGGTCGAAACGCCGGTCACCGGCGGGCATTGCAAGCTGCAATGGAAAGCCGACTGGGCCATGCGGTGGACGGCCTTATCGGTCGATTACGAGATGTCGGGCAAGGATCTGATCGATTCAGTGCGATTATCGGGCCGTATTTGCCAGATTTTGGGCGGAAAACCGCCAGAAGGTTTCACTTACGAGCTTTTTCTCGACGAAAACGGCGAAAAAATCTCCAAATCGCGCGGAAACGGCCTCTCGGTGGAGGAGTGGCTGGAATACGCGACGCCGGAAAGCCTGGCGCTCTATATGTACAATTCGCCGAAAAAGGCGAAGCGGCTCTATTTCGATGCCATCCCGCGCCATGTCGACGATTACCTGACGCATCTCGAAAAATACGGCGATCAGGACGAGGCCGCGCGGCTGGAAAACCCGGTCTGGCACATCCACGACGGATCGCCGCCCGATCCGGAAGGCCATGTGACGTTCGGCCTGCTGCTCAACCTGGTTAGTGTTTGCAATTCCGAGGACCCGGCCGTGCTGTGGGGATTCATCACCCGCTACGCGCCCGATGCGACGCCGGAAACCGCGCCGATCCTCGACAAGCTCGTCGGTTACGCGATCGCCTATTACCGCGATTTTGTGAAACCGAACAAAAGCTACCGCGCGCCGACCGATATGGAGCGGGCTGCGCTGGACGATCTGGTCGCCGCGCTTAACGCGTTGCCCGCCGATGCCGACGCCGAAACCATCCAGACCGAGGTCTACGAGGTCGGCAAGCGTCACGATTTCGAAAACCTGCGCGACTGGTTCAAGGCGCTCTACGAGGTCCTGCTGGGCCAGAGCCAGGGTCCGCGCTTCGGCTCGTTCGTCGCGCTCTACGGCAAAGATGAAAGCGTCGACCTGATTACCCGGGTGCTGGCCGGCGAAAGCGCCGCCGCGGAGTAGCGTCTAGACCGCCTTCCACCCGATTCCCAGCCGTGCGTAGTTCGGCATGTATACCTTGCCGTCCTGCCGATAGGGGTCGAATGCGGCGCGCAGCGTGTCCATCAAATCGTCGCGAGCGCCGTCGGACAGTTTTTCCACCGTCTCGGCGTAG
>JAYQSP010000002.1:0-157082 GCA_038146925.1 Alphaproteobacteria bacterium | reverse complement strand
ACGAAACGCAACCAGTCGGCACCTCGTTTCTTGAATGGCTCGATATCGAAGGCGTGCAGCGCCGAAGTGCGGGCACCGGTATCCAGCTTCGCCTTGATTTGGGAAATGCCGAGATCGGGCAGCCCCACCCATTCGCGCCAGCCGACGATCTTGCGTTCAGTCCTGCGGTGGGTGGGCCGTTTCCGCGGTTTTTGACTCTGTGTCGTGGTCATGGTCTTTCGCGCGTCTTTTCCGCTGCTGTTGACGGAGGGGCAGCCACACGACACTCTTTATGCGGACAAACAGAATGCCGCAAGAACCCACGCCGCCAACAGCATAGGAAATTTAGTCATGGCCGTCGCCGCAATTCAGGAAGACGTTTCGGTTCGCGATCAGGTGAGCGCCGAGGAATGGAAAACGCGGGTCGACCTCGCCTGCGCCTACCGGTTGATCGCGCATTACTATGTCAGTGACCTGACCTATAACCATCTATCAGCCCGCATTCCGGATGAGGACGGGACAATCCTGATTAAGCCCTACGACATCATGTTCGAGGAAGTGACGGCGTCGAACCTGCTGAAGTACGATTACGACGGTAATCCGCTGACCGCCGGCGCGCCCAAGCTGAAAGGCGGCGGGCTGATCATCCATGCCGGGTTGCTGAAGGAACGTCAGGACATCAACGTCGTCTTCCACACCCATACCGAGGCCAATATGGGCGTGTCGTCCCAGAAATGGGGACTGCTGACGGTCAACCAGCACGCCATGCGGTTCCACAACCGCATCGCCTATCACGAATTTAAGGGTTTCGAGTTCAACCTGTTCATGCGCGACCCGCTGCTGAAGGACATAGAGGGCTACAAGGTGGCGCTGCTGCGCAATCACGGCTCGCTGGTGCTGGGCGACACCATCCCGGAGGCCTTCGTAATGCACCATTTCCTCGAATTCGCTTGTCGGGGTCAGATCGCGGCCCTATCGGCGGGCTACGAGAACCTGAATTTCCCGGACGAGGAAGCCTGCCAGTTCGCGGCCGATCAGGTGGCGAAGGAAGGCGAGGGCCTCGTCGGCGGCAAGGACTGGCCTGCCTGCCTTCGCATGGCCGAACGGCTGTATCCGGAATTCATGGAATAGGGCGGACCTGTCGAAGGGAGATCCCCGCCTTCGCGGGGATGACGGCCTCTACGATAAGAGTGTCATTCTCGCGCAGGCGGGAATCTTCCGGCCGTGGAACCTGTCGCCGCCTACCCCGCCGCCATCAGCCGTCCGTACCCCGCCGGCCGGTCCTCGATGCCGAGCTTTCTCAGCGCGTGCCACACCATGGCCTGGTTCGAGGTCACCACCGGCTTGCCGATCTCGGCCTCGATCGGCTCGATCGCCTCGACCGCGCGGATGGCGGTGCAGCTCAGGAACGCGGCCTCGGACGCCGGCTCGTCCTGCGCGGTGACGCGCCGGCGCCATTCGTCCGGCTCGACCGCCAGCATGGCGCCGCCGTCGCCGGTGATGCCGAGACCGGTTTCGGACAGCACCTCGACGCCGTGGGAATCGAGGAACGCGACCTCGCGGTCGTTGGTCGCCTGGATATAGGGCGTGGTCAGGGTGATCTTCTTCGCGCCGAAAATCCCGAACGCCTCGACGCAGCCCTTGGACGTCGATGTCGCCGGCTTGCCGGTGGCGGTTTCGATGCGGTCGATGATGCCGTCGTCGAAGCCGGGGGCGAACATCGACGCCGCGGTGCAGTGGAACACGATCAGATCGACATCCGCGTCGGCCAGCATCACCGCGCCGCGCTCGACGTCGGCGACCATCTCGTTGATGTGCTCCTCCTTGCTGGATTGCAGGCGCAGCCGCGTGGTGTGCAGCGACACGCCGTCGGGCAGCATCTCGGTGATCTGCGGTTCCGCCGCGCGGTTGACCGACGGCAGCAGCATGCCGATGCGGGCGCGGTCTCCGTAATTCGGCACGGCTCAGACCTTGCCGATATAGTCGGCCATATTGGGCTGGCCGGGCACGCGCTCGATGCCGTCATCGGGGATCGCCCAGGGCAGGGCGCTGTCGGCCCAGATATGCAGCTTCACCGGCACCCAGCCGGGGTCGTCCAGCGTGCCGCAATAGATCACCCGGACGCCCGGCCGGGCCGACGGCACCGAGAACAGCGGCGTGCCGCAATCGCCGCAGAAATTGAGCGCCAGATCGTTGCCGCTGGCGGCGGTCCGGGTGCGCGAGGCCGGTTCGCCCTGTTCGATGACCAGGTTCTCGGCCGGAATCTGCATGTTGAGACCGAACGCGCTCGACGTCCGGCGCTGGCATTCGGTGCAGTGGCAGAGATAGGAAATCAGCGGTTCCGCCGTGACGCGATAGCGGATCGCGCCGCAGCCGCAGCCGCCGGTATAAGGTGCAGGCATTTGGATACTCCGTTAATGGCCGGAACCAATCTTAGAACCGACATGACTTTACGCAAACCGATGATGCGATAAACTTCACCCATGTTTCTGAAAAACTGCTGGTACGTCGCGGCCTATGACCGCGAGCTGGAGGACGGCGGCCCGCTGGGGCGCAAGCTGCTGAACGAGCCCGTGGTCATGTTCCGCGACAGCGCGGGCAAGGCGATCGCGCTGGAAGATCGGTGCTGTCACCGCCAGCTGCCGCTCTCGCTGGGCGCGGTGACCGGCGATACGCTGCAATGCGGCTATCACGGCCTCGAATTCGACGCCACGGGCGCCTGCGTGACGGTGCCGGGCCAGTCGATGGTGCCGCCGGGCGCGGCGATCCGGTCTTACCCGCTGGTGGAAAAGTGGGGTTTCCTGTGGATCTGGATGGGCGATGCGGCGCAGGCCGACGAGGCGCTTATTCCGGACTGGTGGTGGGTCGACGATCCCAGCTGGGGGCACAATCCGGGCGCGTTCCTGCACATCGCCTGTAACTACGAACTGATCACCGACAACCTGCTGGATCTGTCGCATCTGGGCTATGTGCACCAGAAGACGCTGGGCAATGACGCCATCGTCGACTTCCCGGTGAAGACCGAGCGGCGCGACGACGGCGTGCGCATGTCTCGCTGGATCCAGGACCGGCCGCCGCCGCCGCTGTTCAAGACCGGCGGCGGGTTCGACGGCAACGTCGACCGCTGGCAGATCGTCGAAACGGACGTGCCGGCGCACACGGTAGTCTATGCCGGCTGCGGGCCTGTCGGCGCGGGCGAATTCGGCGGTCGCACGGAATATGACGACGGTATCCACATCCGCGCGCTGAATGCGCCGACGCCGGAGACCGAGACGTCGAGCTTCTACTTCTACGCCCATGTCTGGGATTTCCGGCTCGACGATCCGGCCTGGACCAAACAGATGTATGACGGTTTCCTGGCGACGTTCCTCGAAGACGTCGACATTCTGGAGGCGCAGCAGGCGTCGATGGACCGCGACCCCGACCGGCCCCTGGTCGACCTCAATGTCGATGCGCCCGGCCTTGCGGCAAGACGGGTATTGGCGGAACGGATCGCTGCGGAACAAAAAGAAATTGGCACTATCGCGGCGCAGTAAGGTAAAACGGCGCCAGTATTTTGGGACCTGATTGATCGGGAGGATGGAATGTTTCTGAAAAACGCCTGGTACGTGGGTGCCTGGGGCACCGAAGTCGGCCGTCAGAATCTGCTGCGGCGCACGCTGCTGAACGAGCCGGTGGTGTTCTTCCGCCAGGAGGACGGCACGCCGGTGGCACTGGCCGACAAATGCGCGCATCGACACGCGCCGCTGTCGGAAGGCAAGCTGGTCGGCGACAACATCCAGTGCCCGTATCACGGCATCGAATACGACGCGTCCGGCGCCGGCGTGCGGGTGCCGGGTCAGTCGCAGGTGCCGCCGGGCTGCAATGTGCGGTCCTTCCCGGTGGTCGAAAAGTATCAGTGGGTATGGATCTGGATGGGCGATCCGGCGCTGGCCGACCCCGACGAGATCGAGGATTTCCATTGGATGGACGACCCCGAGTGGCGCGCCAAGGGCGAGCTGCTGCACCTGAAGGCGGACTACAGGCTGCTGGTCGAAAATCTGCTCGACCTGTCGCATCTGTCCTACATCCATGCGACCACGCTCGGCACCGACGCGGTGGCGGAGACGCCGATGAAGTTCGAACGCGGCGACCGGCATGTGACCGTCACCCGCTGGGTGATGGATTCGGTGCCGCCGCCCTTCTTCACCAAGGCGGGCGGGTTCGCGCCGGACGAGCATGTCGACCGCTGGCAGCACATCACGTGGACGCCGCCGGCCTTCGTGCGGCTCGATGTCGGCGCGGCCAGGGCCGGTACCGGCGCGGAGAACGGCGACCGCAGCCAGGGCTTCACCATGCGCAACCTCAACGCCATCACGCCGGAGACCGACAAGACGACCCATTACTTCTGGGCCCAGGCGCACGATTTCCGTATCGACGAGCCGTGGGTCACCGATCTGCTGGTCGCCAACGTGCACGAGGCGTTTCTGGAAGATCTCTGGATCATCGGCCTGCAACAGGAAAACATCGACAGCGGCACCTCGCCGGAACGCGTCGACATCAATCACGACGGCGGCGGCCTGCAGGCCATCCGCACCCTGAACGCGCTGATCGAGGAAGAGAACGACCCGACGCCCACGGCGCAGGCGGCGGAGTAGCCACAAAAAAAACCGGGCCCCGCGAAGGGGGCCCGGTCTGATTTACGCTCTGTTCGCTGTGCTTAGCGGCGGTCGCCGAACAGCTGCATCAGCATGATGAACAGATTGATGAAATCGAGGTAGAGCCGAAGCGCGCCCGAGATGGCGAGCTTGCCGGCGGAATCTTCGTCCATGTGCTCGACGTATTCGTTCTTGATGTTCTGGGTGTCGTAGGCGGTCAGGCCGACGAAGACCAGCACGCCGATCACCGAGACCGCGAACTGCAGCGCCGAGGAGCCGATGAAGATGTTCACGATCGACGCGATGATGATGCCGATCAGGCCCATGAACAGGAACGATCCCCAACCGGACAGATCCTTCTTCGTGGTGTAGGCCCAGAGGCTCATCCCTGCGAAGGTGCCGGCGGTGATGAAGAACACGCGCGCGACGCTGGCGCCGGTGAAGGCGATGAAGATCGTCGCCAGCGAGATGCCCATCATGGCGGCGTAGATCCAGAACGTCGTCTGCGCCGTCGCCTGGCTCATCTTGTGGAGCCGGGCGCTGAGGAAGAACACCATGCCCAGCGGGGCCAGCATCACCACCCATTTGAGCGGCGAATTGAACAGCGTGTTGCCGAGATTGGTCAGCGCGACGATCTGGCCGGCGTCGTTGGTGACGACCGACATCTGCGCGATGACGATGGCGAAAATGCCGGTCAGTGCCAGACCGGACGCCATGTAGTTGTAGACACGGAGCATATGCGCCCGCAAACCGGCGTCGAATTCCGCCTGGTCCATCGTGCGCGTGCCCGTATAGACCCGTTTTTCCGTTCCGAATGCCATTTCAGATCCCTTTCAGACCCAAACGTTAAACCCTGTATCGAATATGGGATGATATCGACCCGAAATCAACCGGAAGCCGTTGGATTTATTGGGATAGTTAACGGTTTTTAACGATTCACCGTCGTTCGTCATTCCCGCGCGGGCGGGAAGCTATCGGAAGCCAGACCGTGCGGCGGGAGATCCCCGCCTTCGCGGGGATGACGGTAAGGGTGTGGGACAGCTACTCGTTGCGCAGCAGGGGCGCGGCTTTCTGGCCGAGCGCCCGCCAGGTGCCGTAGAAGCCCAACGCCAGCGTTACCGCCACCGCGATGACCACAGCCGTGACAACGGCCAGGATGTCGAAGACGAACTCGAAGCGCATGACCTCGGTCACCACCGCCCAGGCCGCGACCGAGCCGATGATCGACGCCACGATGGCGGTCACCAGTCCGAGCAGGCCGTATTCCAGCAGCAGGGTGCCCATGATCCGCCGCCGGGGCGCGCCGAGGACCTTGAGGACCACCGAATCGTATACCCGGCGCCTATGTCCGGCCGCGATGGCGCCGGCCAGCACCAGCGTACCGGCGACGATGGCGACACCTGCGGTCAGGCGGATGGCGAGGCCAAGGCGGCCGAGGAAGCCGTTGACGGTTTCCAGCACGTCGCGCACCCGGATGGTGGTGACGTTGGGGAACTTGTCGGCGACGGCCCGTTCGATGCCTTCTTCCAGCGCCGGGTCGGCATGCACGGTGGCGAGATGCGTCTGCGGCGCGCCGTCCAGCGGTCCGGGGGAGAAGATGAACAGGAAGTTCATGCGCAGCGACCCCCATTGCACGTCGCGCAGACTGGCGATCTCTGCGGTCACGTTGCGGCCCAGGATGTTGATGGTGACGGTGTCGCCGATGCCGAGACCGAGCGCGGCCGCGTTTCGCGCCGGCATGGAAACCAGCGGCTTGCCGCTGTAATCCGCCGGCCACCATTGCCCCGCGACGACGGTTTCGCCGTCGGGCAGCTCCCGCGCCCAGGTGACGCCCCGGTCGCCGCGCAGGATCCAGCGGCCGTCCTCGGCCACGTTTTCGGACTTCGCGGTCTCGCCGTTGAGCCGGGTCACGCGTCCGCGCAGCATCGGGGTGCGGCGCAGCTCGCGGAAGCCCTCGACGCCCTGAACCGTGGCTTCGAAGGCATCGACCTGATCGTTCTGTATGTCGATGAAGAAGTAGCCGGGCGCCCGTTCGGGCAGCGATTTGGTGATCTGGTTGCCGAGATTGGCCTCGATCAGCGCCACCGTCACCAGTACCGTCAGTCCCAGCCCCAGCGACATCACGACGCTGCCGGTCGGTGCGCCCGGGCGGTGCAGATTGGCGAGCGCAAGACGCAGACCCGTCCCGCCACTGCCGCCAACGGATTTCGCGACCCGCGCGACCATCACGCCGGCGATGGCGAACAGGATCATGGCGCCGGACGCGCCGATGACGAACCACATCGCGATGATCCGGCTGTGTGCGGTGGTAATGGCGAGCGCCGCCAAAGCCGCCAGCAGCGCCACGGTGGCCACCGCGAACGGCCAGCGCGGCACGCCGCGGAACCGGGCGATGGAATCGCGGAACAGTCCGGCGGCCGGCAAATCGCAGGCCCGCGCGATCGGCCAGATGGAGAACGCCAGCGCGGTCAGGAAGCCGAACGACGTCGCCAGCGCCAGCGGCTGCCAGTAGACGTCGATGCGCGACACAATGGGCAGCACGTCGCGCAGCATGTCGCTCGCCAGCGCCGGGGCGAGCCCGCCGATCAGCAGGCCGATGGCGATTCCCGCAAGGGCCATGATCATGACCTGCAACAAATAGGCGCCGAAGATCAGGCCCGACGACGCGCCGACGCATTTCAGGGTGGCGATGGTCGCGATTTTGCCGGACAGAAAGTCCCGCACCGCGTTGCTGACGCCGACGCCCCCGACCAGCAGGGCCGTCAGCCCCACCAGCGTCATGAACAGGGTGGTGCGGTCGATGAAACGTTTGATCACGGGGGAGGCATTGGTGCGGTCGCGCACTACCCACAGCGCGTCGGGGAAGGCATCCTGCAGTTCCGCCTTCCAGGTCTTAAGCCCGGTCCCGCCCGGTAGCCGCACCCGGTAGAAAAACCAGACCTGGCTGCCCGGCTGGATCAGCCCGCTATCGGCCAGCGAGTCCGTCGAGGCCATGAAACGCGGGCCGATCTGCAGCGCCCGGGCGCCGGACACGCGATCGGGCTCTGTGTCGATGGTGCCGCGAACCTGATAGGTCGCTTCGCCGAGGCGCAGCGTGCCGCCCAGCCCGATCCCGAGCTGCCGGAGCAACGCCGTGTCCGCGACCGCACCCCAGACGCCGTCGCGTTTGGCGAACAGCGCGGCGTTGTCGGCAGGCGGAGAGATTTCAAGCGCCCCGTAAAGCGGATAGGCGTCGTCGACCATCTTCATCTCGACCAGTGTCCGCCTGTCGCTGTCGGCGGCGCGCGCCATCGACCGCAGATAGACGACGCGGGAGATATCGGCGCTGCGGTCGAGCCAGGCGCGCTGGTCGGGCGTGATGTCCCTGTAGGTGACGCGCAGCGCAGCGTCGCCGCCCAGCAGCACCGCGCCGTCCTTTTCCAGGCCACCGATCACCGAGGATGCAATGGAGCCGACCGCGGCGATGGCGCCGACGCCCAGCGCCAGACAGGCGAGGAACACGCGAAAACCACGCAGGCCGCCGCGCAATTCGCGGCGGGCTATACGCCAGGCGTTGATCATGCGGAAAGCTCCGTCACGAGAGGACCTTAGTCACGCGGATATCCGGTCACGCCAAGACCCGATCGCTGCCGATCAGCCCGTCCTGCAGATCGATGACCCGGCCACACTGTTCAGCCAGCGCCGGGTTATGGGTGATCAGCAGCAATGTCGCGCCGTGATCGGCGCGCAGGCTGAACAGGAGTTCCATCACGGAATCGCCGGTCCTGCCGTCGAGATTGCCGGTCGGCTCGTCCGCCAGCAGCAGGCGCGGCCCGGCGACGATGGCGCGGGCCAGCGCCACGCGCTGCTGTTCGCCGCCGGACAGCTGGCCCGGATAGTGGGTGACCCGGTGGTCCAGCCCGACCGCGGCGAGCGCGGATGCCGCCCGGTCGAACGCGTTGTCCATGCCCGCCAGCTCAACCGGAATGGCGACGTTTTCCAGCGCATTCATGGTGGGCACGAGATGGAAATTCTGGAACACGATTCCGACATTGTCGCGCCGGAACCGGGCCAGCCCGTCTTCGTCCAGCGCCGCCAGATCGTTGCCCGCGACATGGATTTTGCCCGCCGTCTGACGCTCCAGCCCGCCGATCAGCATCATCATCGACGTCTTGCCGGACCCGGACGGGCCGACGACGCTGACGGTCTCGCCCGCCGTTATTTCGAGATTAATGCCCTTCAGGATGTTGACGGAACCGGCTTCACTCTCCAGCTTAAGTTCAACATCTTCGAGGAGAACCATGGGTTCCCGCATGCCGCTATCGTCTCTCATATATCTCGCCAAGCGTTGGGACGGGGAAGGATCTTGCCCCCGATATAGCTTGTTTACGCGCGTTCTCAAGCGCCGGAATGTAACAGCCGTTACAATTCTGCTGGGCTTTGCCGTCCTGTCCGGCGGGGCCCTGGCGGCCGATCCGCCGAGATTGATGATCCTCGGCGACAGCCTGACCGCCGGATACGGCCTGCCGCAGGACCAGGCTTTCCCCGTCCGGCTGGAAGCCGCGCTGCGGGCGAAGGGCCGGACCGTCGCGGTCATAAACGCCGGCGTATCCGGTGACACCACGGCCGGCGGGCTGGCCCGGCTGGACTGGGCGCTGGCAGCGAACCCGACCCACGTGCTTGTCGAACTGGGCGCCAACGACATGCTGCGGGCGGTCGATCCCGGGGTGACGCGCAAAAATCTCGACGCCATCGTCACCAAACTGAAAGCGCGCGGCATTAACGTGATGCTGGCGGGGATGTACGCATCGCCCAATCTCGGCAAAACCTATACGGAGGCGTTCAAGGGGCTGTATACCGACCTGGCGGCAAAGCACGGCGTGAGGCTGTATCCCTTCTTTCTGGACGGCGTGGCGGCGGAGCGGGGACTCAATCAGGACGATGGCATTCATCCCAACGAAAAGGGCGTGGCCGTGATCGTCAAGCGCATCCTGCCGTCGATCGAGAAGTTTCTGGGCGAGAAGGAATAGATCATGGACACCACCACGCAGACGTTCCGCTTCGGCCACGCGTCGGATGCCGACTGGGAAACCCTGACCGCGTCCTGTCTCGGCCAGATCGGCGATGTGCCGGGGGACGCCAATCTCGGCTTCGTCTACGTCACCGATACGCTGGACGAAGACCTGCCGCTGATCGCCGACCGTCTGCGCGAGGATACCGGCGTCGACCACTGGGTCGGCACGGTCGGGTTCGGCGTCATGGTCGGCGGGCATGAATATTTCGATACCCCTGCGATGGTCGTCATGGTCGGTGCGCTGGACGATGACGCCTTTCGCGTCATGTCGACCGTCGACACGCCGGGCGACCCGCTGCCGGACGAGATCATGGACTGGGTCGGACGCAAGAACCCGATGCTAGGCGTGGTGCACGCCGATCCGCGGAACGCCTATGTCGCCGACATCCTGAATTCGATCACTGACGATACCGAAGCGTTTCTGGTCGGCGGGCTGACGGCCTCGCGCGGAAAGCAGGGGCAGATCGCCGACGGGCTGACCGAGGGCGGCGTCTCCGGCGTGCTGTTCGCCGGCGATGTCGGCATCACCACGGGGCTGAGCCAGGGGTGTTCGCCGGTCGGCGATATCCACGAAGTCACGAAGGCGGAAGACAATATCCTGTTCGAGCTCGATGGCAGGCCGGCGCTCGACGTGTTCAAGGACGACATCGGCGACGTGCTGGCGCGCAACCTGGAACGGGTCGGCGGTTATATCCACGCGGCTCTTCCGGTTTCCGGCGACGACGGCGGCGACTATCTGGTGCGTAACGTGGTCGGCATCGATCCCGACAACAAGCTGGTCGCCATCGGCGAGCGCATTTCCGCCGGCGACCGGGTGATGTTCGTCCGCCGCGACGGGCCGTCGGCAATGGAAGACCTCGACCGCATGCTTGCCGATGTGACGTCGCGGGCGACCGGCACGCCCAGGGCCGCGCTGTATTATTCCTGCGTCGCGCGCGGACCCAACCTGTTCGGCCCCGATTCCGAGGAACTGAAAGCCGTGCAGGATGCGCTGGGCGAAAACGTGCCCGTGGTCGGGTTCTTCGCGAACGGCGAGATTTCGAACAACCGGCTGTACGGCTATACCGGCGTGCTGACGCTGATCGCGTGAAGTCGTACATTCTTCGAGACGGCCCTGTGGGCCTCTTCAGGATGAGGTGAGGCTCCGACTGAGAACTTAGTCCCCTCTCCCTCTCCCCGTGGGGGCGAGGGACAACATTTTAGGCTTACGCCAGATGATCCGTCTCTTTACCGCCATCCCGTTACCCGACGATCTCCGCCCCCGCCTGGCGGCACTCGGCGGCGGGATCGACGGCGCGCGCTGGGTGGCGCCGGAAAATCTGCACATAACGCTCCGCTTCATCGGCGAGGTATCGGAACCGGTGGCCGACGACATCGGCCACGCGCTGGACGCGCTGCGCGGCCCGCCGGTGCCGGTTACGCTCTCCGGCGCCGGCCGGTTCGCCAGCCGGGGACGGGCGCGGGCTGTGTGGATCGGCGTCGAGAAAACGCCGGCGCTCGACGCGCTGCATGATCGGATCGATCAGGCGCTGATCCGGATCGGTCTGCCGCCGGAAGGACGTAAATATACCCCGCATGTCACCATCGGCCGGCTGCGCGACGCCCGGCCCAACCGGGTGCTCAACTGGCTGGAAGCCAATGGCGCGTTTTGCGCCCCGCCCTTCGATGCGCGGGAATTCGTGCTGTACGAAAGCCGTCTCGGGCGCAACGGTCCGAGTTACCTGCCGGTAGCGGAGTTCCCGATGTCGGACTGATGCGGCGTTTTAGGCCGACGGGCGGCTTTCCGCGAAGGCTGGCTGGGCGGCGTTGAAATCGTCGAGCCAGGCCACCAGCGCGGGAAATTCGGGGCGCCAGTCGTACTGCTTGCGAAAATCCATGTATTCCAGCGCACAGGCCAGACCGATCCCGCCGACGGTCAGCGGGTCGATCGCGGGCGGGGCATCGGCCATGGCTGCCAGTCCGCGCTGGATCTTGCCGCGCTGAAAATCGATCCAGGGTGCGTAGGGTTCCTGGTCGGGACGGTAGCGGCCTTCGTAAGTGACCAGCAGGGCGGCTTCGAGGATACCGTCCGCGAGGGCGGCGTCGCGCAGCGCGGCGAAGCGGGCGGAAGACTCGGTCGGGATGATTTTCCCGCCGCCGGCGAGGTGATCGAGATATTCGAGGATCACCCGGCTGTCGAACAGCGCGTCGCCGTCGTCGCGCATCAGCGCGGGCACCTTGGCCAGCGGATTGAGCCCGCGGATATGGTCCTCGCTGTCGGGTTCGCCGGCCTCGATCCGGTCGGACAGACCCAGATGCGCGATCGCGAAGGTGCATTTGCGCCCGAACGGGGACGGGCCGCGCAGCAGCAGTTTCATGGTCATGATGGACTCTCCCGCCAGTGAATGACTGTGTTCTTTTCCGGCGGTGGGGACCGATGGTCAAGCGGCGTTTGATTCGTGCTAGACTCAATCCGGTACCGAAACGAAATGAGGGCGCGTCGCGCCGGAGCCTTCGCAGAACCAGATGCCCGTATACCTCAATCAGGATGATGCGCTTGCCTTGTGGCGCGATGCGCTTTCCGCCAGCGTCCGCGGCGACGGCCCCGATCTGTCTGCGCGTCAGATGTCGATCCTGCTGACGGTCTATACGCTGCAGCCGCCGCATACCGTGCGCGGCCTCTCCGAGTCCCTCAATATTTCGAAGCCTGCGATCTCCCGCGCGCTCGACCGGCTCGGCCAGCTCGGCTACATCCGCCGCCGCCGCGACGATTACGACCGCCGCAGCGTGCAGGTCCAGCGCACGGTAAAAGGCGCTGTGTATCTGTCCGAATTCGCCGACCAGGTGTCCGAAGCGGGGCGCGAACTTGACAGCCCGACCCCGTTCGAGGCCGGCGTGCCCCAGGCGGACGATACGGGTTTCTGACCCTCCTTCGAAGCACGCGGTGCGGTGCCCGCGTACTGTCGGTGGATTTTACAGATTCCCGATGCGCCAGGATGGTTAACCATTTAACCCATTGTTTTTAAGCGAATAATTTGTTTGGCACGGAAATTGCATTGGTTAATGCAGCTTTAATGGCTGTGTTGAACAAGAAAAGATTCCGGGGTCAGAACTATGGGTACATTCAACAAGTTTTCCACTCTCGTCGCCGCGCCGATCGTTGCGCTCGGCCTGTCGGTTGCCGCGCCCGCCAAAGCGGTCCCGGTCGATGCCGAAATTCTGCTGCTGATGGACGTGTCCGGCAGCGTGAACTCGACGGAGTTCAATCTCCAGCGCACCGGATACGCCAACGCGTTCCAGAGTGCCGCCGTGCATTCGGCCATCGCCAGCACCACGAACGGCGTAGCGGTTCGGCTGGTTCAGTGGTCCGGGGCAACCCAGCAGGCTGAATCGATCGCCTGGACGCATATTTTCGACGTTGCCAGCTCCAATGCCGTAGGCGCGGCGATTGCCGCGATGTCCCGGTCGTTCAGCGGCTCGACGGCCATCGGTGCGGCGATCAACAACACCTTCGCCTCGATCGGCGACGAAGTCGGCGGCACGGCCAACGGTTTCGAAAGCCTGCGCCAGGTGATCGACGTCTCGGGCGACGGGACGACCAATGACGGCATCGCTTCCGCGACGGGTCGCAACAATGCGCTGGCCGCGGGTGTCGACGTTATCAACGGCCTCGTGATCGGCGGATCCTCGGGCGTTCTGTCCCACTATCAGAGCGATGTGATCGGCGGCACGAACGGGAACGGTTCCCCCGCGTTTGCGCTGACGGCATCGACTTTTTCCGATTTCGAAACGGCGATCACCAATAAGCTGTCTGCCGAAATCACCGGCACCGGTATTCCGGAACCGGGCATGATCGCCATCTTCGGTCTGGGCCTCGCCGGTCTCGCCTATACACGCCGCCGCAAGGCCGCGTAAACAAGATGCAGTCGACTCCAACGCAAAACGGCGGCCTACTGGCCGCCGTTTTCGTTTGTGAAGCAAAAAACAGTCACGTTGCGACGGCGTCGGTCTCCACGGCCTCGATGTCGAAGGCGGCGGCCATCAGGGCCTTTGTGTACTCCTCCGCCGGGCTATCGAAAATCTTTGCCGCCGGGCCCTGTTCCACCACCTTGCCGTCCTTCATGACGATCAGCTCGTCGGCCAGTGCGCGGACGACTTTCAGGTCGTGGCTGATGAACATGTAGGCCAGATCGTGGCGATCCTGCAGGTCGCGCAGCAGGTCGACGATCTGCGCCTGCACCGACATGTCGAGCGCCGAGGTCGGTTCGTCGAGGACGATGAATTTGGGTTTGAGGACGATGGCGCGCGCGATGGCGATGCGCTGGCGCTGGCCGCCGGAAAATTCGTGGGGGTAGCGGTCCTGCGCTTCCGGCGGCAGGCCGACTTCGGTCAGGGCGGTGGCGATCACGTCGCGGCGTTCGTCGTAGGTCGCGCCGGCCAGATTGTGTAGCCGCAGCCCTTCCTCGACGATCTGGCCGACGGACAGGCGCGGCGACAGCGACGAGAACGGGTCCTGGAACACGATCTGCATCTCCTTGCGCAGCGGGCGCATCCGTTTGAAATCGTATCCGTCGATCCGTTCGCCGTTGAAGGTGATCGCGCCCTGGCTGCTTTCCAGCCGCAGTAGCCCCATCGCCAGCGTCGTCTTGCCCGACCCGGATTCGCCGACCACGCCGACGGTGTGGCCTTCGCGCACCGTCACATCGACCCCGTCGACCGCCTTCACGTGACCGACGGTGCGCCGCAGGATGCCTCTTTTGATGGGGAACCAGACGCGCAGGTTGTCCGCCTGCATCACCGGCGCGGCGTCGTCCTCCGCCGGCAGCGGATTGCCCTTCGGTTCAGCCGCCAGCAGGTGCTGGGTGTACTCGTGCTGCGGATCGGAGAACAGGCGCTCGGTCTCGCCGCTTTCCACGATGCCGCCGTCCTTCATCACGCAGACCCGGTGCGCCACTTTGCGGACGATGCCGAGATCGTGCGTGATCAGCAGGATCGACATGCCGCGGTTCCGCTGGATCTGGCGCAGCAGGGCGAGAATCTGCGCCTGAATGGTGACGTCGAGTGCTGTGGTCGGCTCGTCCGCGATCAGCAGATCGGGGTCATTGGCAAGCGCCATGGCGATCATCACGCGTTGGCGCTGGCCGCCCGACAACTGGTGCGGATACGCGCCGAGGCGTTCCTCCACATCGGGCAGTCCGACTTCGGTCAGCAGTTCGATAATGCGGGCGCGGGCGGCCGCCTTGTCGAGATTTTTGTGCAGAAACAGGATTTCGCCGATCTGCTTTTCGATGGTGTGCAGCGGGTTCAGCGACGTCAGCGGTTCCTGAAATATGATGGCGATGCGGTCGCCGCGGATTTTCTGCATACGCGACGCCGGCGCGCCGATCAGTTCTTCGCCGAGAAACCTGATCGACCCTGACGGGTGATGGGCCGTCGGATAGGGCAGAAGCTGCATGATCGACAGCGCGCTGACCGATTTGCCCGATCCGGATTCGCCGACCAGCGCCACGGTTTCGCTGCGCCCGATATCGAACGACACGTGTTTCACGGCGCGGACTTCGGATTGGCCGCCGCCGAACGACACCGACAGATCGTCGATCTCGATCAGCGGACCGGTGTTCGCCGCGTCAGTCATTGAACGTCTTCCTGGGATCGAACGCGTCACGGACGGCTTCGCCGACGAAAATCAGCAGGATCAGAGTCAGCGAGATCGCGACCGTCGAGGTCAGGCCCAGCCACGGCGCCTGCAGGTTGGTCTTGCCCTGCTGCAGCAGTTCGCCCAGCGACGGCGAGCCCGGCGGCAGGCCGAGGCCGAGGAAGTCGAGCGCTGTCAGGCTTGTGATCGATCCCGTCAGAATCAGCGGCAGGAAGGTCAGCGTGGCGACCATGGCGTTGGGCAGGACATGGCGGAACATGATGGTCACATTGCCGACACCCAACGCCCGCGCGGCTTTGACGAATTCGAAATTGCGGGCGCGGAGAAATTCGGCGCGCACGACGCCCACCAGCGCCGTCCAGCCGAACAGCAGCAGGATCAGCAGCAGCGTCCAGAATCCCGGCACGATGACGCTGGACAGGATGATCAGGATATAAAGCTGCGGCAGCCCGCCCCATATCTCGATGAAGCGCTGGAACAGGAGATCCAGCAGCCCGCCGAAATAGCCCTGGAACGCGCCGGCAACGATCCCGATGATCGAACCCAGAACGGTGAGGATCAGGCCGAACAGCACCGATATGCGGAATCCGTATATCACCCTGGCCAGCACGTCGCGGCCCTGGTCGTCGGTGCCCAGCCAGTTGTCCGCCGACGGCGGGGCGGGGGCCGGCACCTGCAGGTTCAGGTTCACGGTGTTGTAGCTGTATTCGATCAGCGGCCAGATCATCCAGCCGCCTTTTTCGGTGATCAGATCCTTCACGTCCGGTTCGCGGTATTCGGCCTCTGTCTCGAAATCGCCGCCGAACACGGTTTCCGGGTATGTGTTGAAGACCGGTGTGTAGACCGATCCCTGATACCAGATCAGCAGCGGCCGGTCGTTGGCGATGAATTCCGCCGGCAGGGTGCCGAGAAACAGCGCCAGGAACAGCCACAACGACCAGCGGCCGCGCCGGTTTCGCCTGAAGTTTTCAACCCGGCGCGCGTTGAGCGGCGATATGCGGATGCCGAACAAAGTCGGGTGTTTTACTGGTTCGGCGAAATCCGCTGCGGTTTCCGGGTCGATTTGCGCCGTCTCAGACATGACGGCCCTCGAAATCGATGCGCGGATCGATGATCGTGTACATCAGGTCGCCGATCAGGTTCATCACCAGCCCCAGCAGGGTGAAGAAATAGACGGTCGCGAACATGATCGGGTAATCGCGCTTGATCGCGGCCTCGAACCCCAGCAGGCCAAGTCCGTCGAGCGAAAAGATAATCTCGATCAGCATCGCGCCGGTGAACAGGATGCCGACGAAGGCGCCGGGGAACCCGGCGATGACGATCAGCATGGCGTTGCGGAACACGTGGCCGTACATCACGCGCTTTTCGCTAAGCCCCTTCGCCCGCGCGGTCTGCACGTAGAGCATGTTGATCTGGTCGAGATAGGAATTTTTGGTCAGCATCGTCAGCGACAGGAACCCGCCGAGCACCAGCGCCGTGATCGGCAGCACCAGATGCCACAGGTAATCCAGGATCTGGCCGCCCAGCGAGAGTTCTTCGAAATCCTCCGACACCAGCCCGCGCAGGGGGAAGATGTCGAGAAAACTGCCGCCCGCGAACAGCACGATCAGCAGGATCGCCATCACGAAGGATGGGATCGCGAAACCGATGGTCAGCATCGTGGTGGTCCAGACGTCGAAGCGCGTGCCGTCGTTCACCGCCTTGCGAATGCCGAGCGGAATGCACACCAGATAGACGATCAGCGTGGTCCACAGGCCGAGCGATATGGACACCGGCATTTTTTCCAGCACCAGATCGATCACGGTTTCGTCGCGGAAGAAGCTGGTGCCGAAATCGAACACGATGAAATTGCCGATCATGTCGATGAAGCGTTCGTGCATCGGCTTGTCGAAACCGAACTGCTTTTCCAGCTCCCTGATGAATTCGGGGTCGAGACCCTGCGCCCCGCGATAGCCGCTGTCGGCGGTGGCCGCGCCGGCGGCGGCCTGGGACGAGCCGCCGGAGACTTCCGATCCGCCGCCGCTGATCCGTCCGGTGGTGCCAGCGTCGGTGCCCGTGACCTCGGCGATGATCTGTTCGATCGGCCCGCCCGGCGCCAGCTGCACGATGGCGAAGTTGATCACCATGATGCCCAGCAGGGTCGGGACGATCAGCAGCAGGCGGCGGACGATATAGGCGAGCATGGGCGGTCGGGCTTCCGGTCAGTTCGCGTTCGGCGGGGGCAGCGCGCCCGGCGGCGGCGGCGGGGCCTCGCCCTTTTCGATCATTGCCGCCTTGTCGGCATCGTACCACCAGGTGTCGATCACGCCGGTATCGAATTTCGGCGCTGTCGCCGGGCGGTTATACTTGTTCCAGTAGGCGACGTTGTGCGCGCCCTTGTACCACTGGGTAACGACGTAGCGGTTCCACATCAGCACCCGGTCCAGCGCGCGGGTGGCGACGATCAGGTCCTCGCGCGTCTTCGCGGTGACGACTTTCTCGATCAGCGCATCGACTGCGGGGTCCTTCACGCCGCCGATATTGAACGAGCCCTGCACGTCGGCGAATTCCGATCCGAAATAGTTGCGCTGTTCCAGCCCCGGGGTCAGCGGCTGCGAAATGCGCCGGATGACGACGTCGAAATCGAAGCTGTCCTGGCGGCGCTTGAAATTGGCGACGTCGACGATGCGGATGCCGGCCTGAATGCCGAGACGTTTCAGGTTCCGGATATAGGGATTGATGATGCGCTTGAAGCTGGATTCGAACAGCAGGAATTCGACCGTCAGCGGATTGCCGGATTTGTCCACCAGTACGCCGTTCTGCACCGCGTAGCCCGCCTGTTTCAGCAGCCGGCTGGCCTTGCGCAGGTTGCCGCGGATGCGTCCCGTGCCGTCATTGACCGGCGCGGCGAACGGCGTGGTGAACACCTCGTCCGGCACCTGGCCGCGAAACGGTTCCAGCAGGGCCAGTTCTTCCGGCGACGGCGGTTGCTTCGCCGCCAGGGCCGAATTCTCGAACATCGAATTGGTTCGGTCGTACAGCCCGTAGAACAGCGTCTTGTTGGTCCATTCGTAATCGAAGGCCAGATCCATCGCCGCCCGGACGCGGACGTCCTGAAACTTCTCGCGTCGCAGGTTCAGAATAAAGGCCTGTACCCCGGACGGGGTTTCGTCGGGCAAAGTCTCGCGCACGATCAGGCCCTTGTTTACCGGGGGCTTGTCGTACTGGATCGCCCATTGCCGCGACGTGAATTCCTCGCGGTAATCGTACTGGTTGGAAAAAAACGCCTGAAACGCGATTTCGCGGTCGCGGTAATATTCGACCGTGACTTGGTCGAAATTGTATCGGCCCCGGTTTACCGGCAGGTCCTTCGCCCAGTAGTTTTCGGCGCGGGCGTAGGTGATCGACCGGCCGGGTTCGAACCTGTCGACCTTGTAAGGTCCGCTGGCGAGCGCCGGTTCGAACGACGTCTTCTTGAAATCCACCTTGTCGTAATAGGCCTTCGACAACACCGGCAGCGCGGCAAGGCGCGTCGGCAGGTCGCGATGGGTGCCCGGTTTGAAGGTGAACTTCACGCGCGACGGCGACGTGGCTTCGGCCCGGTCGACGTCGCGAAAATTCACGCGGTATCGGGGGTGCCCGTCGTTTTTCAGTGCGTTGAAGGTGAAGACCACATCGTCGGCCGTGATCGGCGTGCCGTCGTGAAAGCGCGCCCGGGGGTCGATATTGAAGGCGACCCAGGATTTGTCGACGGGCACTTCCGCCGTTTGCGCCACCAGCCCGTAATAGGAATCCGGCTCGTCCGCCGCCCGCGCCATCAGCGTATCAAAGAGCAGTGCCTCGGCCAGCAGCTCCTTGCGGCCTTTCAGGATGAAGGGATGGATGGTCTCGAACGTATCGAGGCCCGGAATCTTGATCGCGCCGCCCTTGGGCGCGTCCGGATTGACGTAGTCGAAATGCCTGAAGCCCGCGCTGTATTTCAGATCGCCGAAAACGCTCAGGCCGTGGCGCGGTTCAGGATCCGCCGCGAAGGCCGGTGCCGCAAATACCAGGGCCGCGGATAGCCAAAGATAAAGCCGTCTCATTGCGAAGGCATCTTACGCTGCGCGATCGTTCCGGTGTTAACGCTTTTTACCGCCGTCTTTCAGCGCGGCGTCCTTGGCCGGATCGACCCACCAGCTCATCGTGTCCGGTCCGAATTTGGGGTGTTTCGGGACGCCGAATTTGTCCCAGTACGCCAGGCGGTCGATCCGAACATGCCATTGCGGCACGACATAGTGGTTCCACAGCAATACCCGGTCCAGCGCCCGCGTGGCGTGAACCAGCGATTTGCGGTCCCTGGCGTCGACGATCCTTTCGATCAGCGCATCGATCGCAGGGTTTCTGACCCCGATATAGTTGCGACCGCCCTGACGGTCGGCGGCATCAGAACTCCAGTAATCGCGCTGCTCGTTGCCGGGAGAATCCGACTGTCCGATACTGCTGATGATCATGTCGAAATCGAACGCGCGCAGGCGGTTGATGTATTGCGACTGATCTACCGTCCGGACGTTCGCCCTGATGCCCAACCGCGTCAGGTTTTTGACGAACGGGGCCACGATACGCTCGAACGCCGGGCTGACCAGCAGGATTTCGAATACCACCGGTTTGCCGGTCTTCGGCGAAATCGCCTGATTGTTCTCGATCCTGTAGCCGGCGGCTCTCAGAATTTTGAGCGCCGCCCGCAGGTTGCGCCGGATATTGCCGGATCCATCCGATGACGGCGGCTCGTACACCTTCGTGAACACCTCGTCCGGAATCTTGCCGCGCCAGGGTTCGAGCAGGGCGAGTTCTTCCTTCGACGGCAGACCGGTGGCCGCCAGCTCCGAATTGGAGAAGAAACTCTTCGTCCGCGCGTACTGGCCGTAGAACAGATTCTTGTTCGACCATTCGAAATCGAACGCATAGGCGACGGCCCGGCGCAGCTCCGCATCCTGGAACATCGGCCGCCGTGTGTTGAAGACGAAAGCCTGCATGCCGGTCGGTCGCGAATGCTCGATTTCCTCCAGCTTGACGCGGCCGTCCTTGCGGGCCGGGAAGTCGTACCCGGTGGCCCAGACCAGCGAGGCGTTTTCGCGGCGGATGTCGTAGCGGCCGGATTTGAATGCTTCCAGGGCGACGGTCTGGTCGCGGTAGTAGTCGATGCGGATGCGGTCGTAATTGTACCGTCCCTTGTTTAATGGCAGATCGGCGCCCCACCAGTCCTTGACCCGTTCAAGTTCCACGAACCGCCCCGGTTCGAACTTGGTCACCCGGTAGGGGCCGCTGCCCATCGGCGGTTCGAGCGACGTTTTCGAGAAATCCCGGGTCGACCACCATTGCTTGGACATCACGGGGAGCTGGCCGGTGATGTGGGGCAGTTCCCGGTTCGGCGGCCCGGAAAATTCGAACTTCACCTTGTGCGGGCCCAGCTTCACGGCGCGGGCGATGTTCTTGTAATAGAACCGGTAGAAGGGCCGCCCGTCCTTTTTCAGCGCATTGAACGTCCAGATCACGTCGTCCGCCGTCACAGGCGTGCCGTCCTGGAAGCGCGCTTCCGGACGCAGATTGAAGGTGGTGTAGGAAAGGTCGGCGGCGACTTCCACGCTTCTGGCGATCTGACCGTAGCCGGCTGAGATGTCGTCCAGCGGACTGTCCATCAGGTTCTGATAGATCAGGCCCGACGTTCCGGCGGGATTGCCCTTGATGATATAGGGGTTGAAGCTGTCGAACGTACCGATGCTGTAGCGCCGCAGCGTCCCGCCCTTCGGTGCTTCGGGGTTTACGTAGTCCAGATGCTTGAAGTCCTCTGGATATTTAAGGTCTTCCAGCAGCGTCAGGCCGTGACTGACGGTTGCACCGGGTGATTTTTCCTGGGCGGCGGCGGGGAAGGCCAGCAGGGCGGCGGTCAGCGCGGCGGCGATCGGTCTCATGACGGTCGGTTCCCTGTTCTCGGTCTGACTTAGATTGGATGTTCAACGGTTAGGGGCAAGACCCTTACCAAAAGTTAAGAATTCAGTCCGCCAGCAGTTTCAGAATTTCTGCGTGCACCCGCGCATCCCCGCAGGCCACGATCGTGCCGTCCGAGTCCAGGGTCAGCGGATTTCCCCGCCAGTCGGTGACGATGCCGCCGGCTTCCTCGATCACCGGGGACAGCGCGGCGAAATCGTATGTCTGCAGGCCGGCCTCGATGACCGCGTCGACCAGCCCCCCGGCCACCTGGGCGTAGGTATAGCAATCTCCGCCATAGACCGCGTGGCGCGCGGCCGCGGCGGCGCGCTGCCAGCCTTCTATCCCGGTGCCGTCGAACAGATCCGGGGCCGTGGTGCCGATGGTCGCGTCGGCCAGCGCCGGACAGTCGCGGACGCGGATGGGGGCGTCGTTGAGCGTCGCGCCGTGATCGCGCAGTCCGACCCACCGTTCGCGGCCGATCGGCTGATCGATCAGGCCCAGTAACGGCGTGCCGTTCCGCAACAGGGCGATCAGCGTGCCGAAAATCGGCCGGCCGGTGATGAAGGATTTGGTCCCGTCGATGGGATCGATCACCCACACGAATTCCGCGTCCGTGTTCTCATTCCCGAATTCCTCGCCGATGATGCCGTCGTCCGGGCGCGCCGCCGCCAGCAGGGCGCGGATCGCCTGTTCCGCCTCGCGGTCGGCGATCGTCACCGGCGATGCGTCGGCCTTGCTGTCGATGGCGATGGGCTGGCGGAAATAGGGGCGGATGATCTCGCCGCTGGCATCCGCCAGGAGGTTGGCGAGGTCGATGAGATCGGAAGGAACCATAGCGGACATAGCCGCAGTCTGTCGCAAAGCGGTGCGGTTTGAAAGGGGAAGTGGGAGCGGTCCGGTGCGATTGCGCGCAAGCGGATGGATAACTAGTGCACGACCTTGTAGCTGAACGCGTTCACGACGCGGTCCACCGTGGTGCCGTTTTCCGACAGCGGCAGCAGGATACTGCGATAGAGGATTTCCTCGCCGTTCCGGTTAAAGAAGCGGCCGACATCGGCCATCGGTTTCTTCAGATCGATGGACGCGCGGCAGAAAGACAGTCCCATTTCCGTGGCCGACGGCAACGCGTCGAGAACGGAGAGACCCGTCGGATCGCGCCCCAGTGCCTGGGCGACCGATCGTCCCGCCGTCACGACGCGGTCTTCGGATTCGGTCGCGCACACTTCGATGACCATGCTGTCCGTAGCGCCGAACGGACAGTTCAGATCCTCGGGCGCGGATACCGGCGGCAAGCCGCCTTCCGTGCGCGCGTTTTCCCAGAATTTAAGTGCTTTGCCTACCAGGCGATTTTCCACATGCGAACGGTCGTCCGTCGCGATCGCCGATTCCTGATGGTCCAATGCCAGCCCCCCAAAACGCAAACTATCCAACTACAAATCAGACCCTACCCTGACAGCGCGATGGTTTACAAAACGTAATTAGCCGCAAGACTATTCGTCTGTCTACATATAATAATATTCAGAATTACAGAGCGGTTATTTCTAACAGCTATTTCAACGGCGCGGGATTGTCGCTCAGGCTGCGCAGATAGGCGATCACGTTCGCCCGGTCGCTGTCTTTTTTCAGCCCGGCGAAGGTCATCTTGGTGCCCTTGGCGTAGTCACGCGGCTTCAGCAGGAACGCGTTGAGGTTTTCGTAATTCCACGGCTTGTCCGTCATGCCGGAAAGCGCCTTCGAATACCCGAAGCCGTCGACGGAGGCCGGCGTGCTGTTCACGATATTCCAGAGATTAGGTCCGATGCCGTTTTTGCCGCCCTTGTCGACCTTGTGGCAGGACTTGCATTTGTTGAACACACGTTTGCCCTTGTCCGCGTCGGCGGACGCCAGCATCGCGGTGATATCGGGTTTGGGCGCCTCCGCGGCGACGGCCTGTTTGACTTCCTTGACGGCGCCGGCGGCTTTTTCGGCGACCGCAGCGTCAGCTTGTTCCGCCGCGGCCTTGGCCGCTTCCAGCGCCTGCATGACGGCATCGATTTCCGACTGGCTCGGCAGGGGCGCGGGGGTGTCGGCGGCGCTGCGCAGATACGCCACCACGTTGGCGCGGTCTTTGACCTTCTTCAGACCCGCGAACGACATTTTGGTGCCCTTGATGTAATCCTTGGGCTTGGCAATGAAAGCGTTCAGGCTTTCGTAGGTCCAGTCGCCTTCCTTGGATTTGAGGGCGTCGGAATAGCCGAACCCGGCGACCGCGCCGCGATTGGCGCCGACGACATTCCAAAGGTTGGGTCCGATGCCGTTCTTGCCGTCTTTCGCGACCTGATGGCAGGCCTTGCATTTCGCGAACACTTTTTCGCCGGCGGCGACATCCGCCGAGGCAAGCATGCCGACGATCGGTTCCAGCGGTTCCGGCTTCTTCGGTTTGGCGGGTGCGGAGGCGACCACGGCATTTTCGGCACCGTGTCCACCGCCATGTCCGCCGCCGGTGGAGACGAGATTGTCGCCCAGTTTGCCGATGACGACCATGGTGAGGACGGCAAGCAGCAATGCACCGATGATCTTGTTGAGTTCGAAAGACGACATGTCGGGATTCCGCTGGAATAAGTAGGTTGCAACCGATTGATCCGGTTGCGCAAATTTAAACTCTGCGCACCGGTATGTCTAATGTCGAGAACACGAATACGGCATTCCCGCCAGCGTACAAGGGGTATAATGTCGCACCCGACCTGCAGACACCTTCTCCAAAGCCCGTATTTCATGCCGATACTCAGCAACCCCGTCACCGTTATTCCCGCCCGTCTCGCCGCCACCAGGTTCCCGGACAAGCCGCTTGCGAACATCGACGGCGAGCCGATGATCGTTCATGTCTGGCGGCGGGCGGTCGAAGCAGGGATCGGACCGGTGGTGGTCGCGGCGGGCGACGCTGCGATCGCCGACGCGGTCGCGGCGGCAGGCGGCGATGCGGTCATGACCGACGCCGACCTGCCCAGCGGATCCGACCGGGTACATCAGGCGCTGGAGAAGTTCGATCCGGACCGGCGGCACGATGCCGTGATCAACGTACAGGGCGATCTGCCGACCATCGATCCCGGCGTCATCGCGGCGGTGCTCGATCCTTTCGAAACGCCCGAGGTCGATATCACGACCCTGGCGGTCGAAATTACCGAGGACCGGGAACGTACCGATCCAAATGTCGTCAAAGCCGTCATTGCGCTGGATAACGACGCCGCGCGGATCGGCCGCGCGCTGTATTTCAGCCGCGCGACCGTGCCGTCTGCGCCCGACGGGCCGCACTATCATCACATCGGGCTATACGGTTTTCGCCGCGAAGCGCTGGACCGCTTCGTGGCGCTGCCACCCGGCCGGCTTGAGGTGCTTGAACGGCTGGAACAGCTGCGCGCGCTCGAAGCGGGGATGCGGATCGACGCCGCGCTCGTTGACACCGTTCCGCTCGGTGTCGATACTCCCGCCGATCTGGACCGGGCGCGGGCTTTGCTGGCGGCCGGTTCGCGCTGAGTCCCGCTGGCGAAACGCCGTTGACGTAGGGGAAACTGGCCATGGCCGCCCGCTCGAAAACCCAATCTGTCGCGCCGTCGCGCACGATCGCCTTTCAGGGGCATCCGGGGGCGTATTCGCATCTCGCCTGCCGTAACTATTTTCCCGACATGACTCCGCTGCCGACAGCCAGCTTCGAAGACACGTTCGATGCCGTCCGGGGCGGCCGCGCGAAGCTGGCGATGATCCCGATCGAAAACTCGGTCGCCGGACGCGTCGCCGATATCCATCACCTGATGCCCGATTCCGGTCTTCACATCATCGGCGAGCGGTTCCTGCGGGTGAAGCATCACCTGCTGGCGCCGAAGGGCGCGACGCTGAAATCCATCCGGCGCGTCCACAGCCATGTGATGGCGCTCGGCCAGTGCGGAAAGTTCCTGCGCAAGCACAAACTGGAACCCGTGGTGCATGCCGACACCGCCGGCGCCGCCGCGGATATTGCGGCCGCCGGCGATACGACGGAGGCGGCCATCGCGTCCGAGCTGGCGGGAGAGGTTTACGGCCTGAAGTCGATTCGCGCCAATGTCGAAGATGCGGCGCACAACACGACGCGCTTCGTCGTGATGTCGGGGAAACCGGTGCGCCCCAAACGCAACGGCGATCCCGTGGTGACCAGTTTCGTTTTCCGGGTGCGCAACGTGCCCGCGGCACTGTTCAAGGCGCTGGGCGGCTTCGCGACCAACGGCGTCAACATGACCAAGCTGGAAAGCTACATGGTCGGCGGGGATTTCTTCGCGACGCAATTCTATGCCGATGTCGAGGGCGACCCGCGCGACCGCAACGTCAGGCTCGCCTTCGAGGAACTCGATTTCTACACCCACGAGGTGACGATCCTCGGCACTTATCCGGCCGATCCGTTCCGTTTCCGGCAGGGCTAGAAGACGCGGTCTATTCCGGCTTGCGCATGACCGCGGCGATCGAATAGCACCATTCCAGATCTTCCGGCCCGGCGCCGCGCACGAAGGCCGGACGCCCCGACAGGTTGAACCGGTCGATCACCTGCCACAGGCCTTTGATACCGAGAAAACGGTTGGCGAATTCGAAATCGGTGCGCGGCGAGATCGCGTCGATGCTTTCCAGCGTCAGGCCGCCCGTGTCGGCCAGCGCCCGCATCATTTCCGGCGTGTAGCCCGATCGGACGTGCCCGCCATCCTGGGTCTCGCTGGTGTTAAGCGCATCCGGGTGTCTTTTGGCGACCCGTTGCAGATACAGCAGCGACGGCATGGTGAGGACGACATAACCGCCCGGTCTGACCGATGCGGCGATGCGTCTGAACACGCCGTGATCGTCCATGATGTGTTCCAGCACTTCCGACGCCCAGGCGATATCGCAGGGCGGCATGGTCCAGTCGTCGTCGAGGTCCATGTTGTGGAACCTGTGCGGAACTTTCATGCGCGCATACCGTTCCACCAGCCGCGCGGCATGGATGTCGATGCCGGTATACTCCGACACGTTGTCGCGGATGTTTTCCAGGTAGTAGAGCATCAGCCCTGAGCCGCAGCCGACATCGAGAAAATTCGGCCGCTGCAGGTTCAGCTCGTCCATCAGGGAGAGCCCATATCGGAACCGTTCGTGGATCGCGCGCTCGCGCGTCAGCCGCAGCCACGGCAGTCCCACTTTCGCCGCCAGCCACCAGTCCAGATCTTTCAGTGCGGACATGATCAGTTTCCTGCCTTTACTCTACTACCTATCCATCCGGATCCATTCGTCGATCAGTCGTCTTGCGATGGAATCGGATCGCGGACGCTGGGCAATGCCGGCGCCGCCATCGGCCAGTTCCTGACGCGTGAACCATTGCAGGTCTTCGAGTTCTTCCTCGCTGCGGACCAGTTCCTCGGTCACCGCGTCGGCGAAAAAGCCCAGCATCAGCGACGCCGGAAACGGCCATGGCTGGGACGAATGGTATCGGATGTTTTCGATCCGCACGCCGGATTCCTCGAACACCTCGCGCGCGACGGCCTGTTCCAGGCTTTCGCCGGGTTCGACGAAGCCCGCCAGGGTCGAATACATGCCCGGCATCCATTCCGCCTTGCGGCCCAGCAGGGCGCGGTCGCCCCTGGCGACCAGCATGATGACCGCCGGGTCGGTGCGCGGAAAATGCACCGCGCCGCAATCGCGGTTCAGGCACTTGCGCAGGTGTCCCGCATCGCGGATCTCGGTCGGGCTGCCGCACACGCCGCAATACAGATGCCGCGCGTGCCAGTGCATGATTCCCTTGGCGTAGGCCAGGATCGACGCTTCCGACCGGTCCATCACGGCGCCGACCGAGCGCAGATCGACGAATTCGCTGTCGTCGTGCAGATCGCGGACCTCGTGTTCTTCCAGATGCGAAATATCGACCGCGAAATGAGCGATGTCGTCGCGCAGACCCAGAAGCACGGTCGCATTGGCGATTTCCATCAGGTCGCGGGCGCGGGCCGTCGGCAGCATCACGCCGCGCGGTTCCGCCGGGTTGGCGACCAGATTCCGCGACCGCCAGACCGGGATCACCATTGTGTGGTCCGCGCGGATCTGCGAGTTCAGCCACGATTCGTCGCTCCGCAGGTGCGAGACGCGGTCTAGAATTTCGTCGGTGTAGTGATTATCGCCGTTCATGGCGCTAGTACTCGCATACCGGCGCGGACGGCGCAATTCCGCAGGATCGCCGAAATATTGCGAATAAGGCGCTGACTCCGTTTGGTCCCCGCGCCGGACCTGATATACTGCCCGCGGGAGGCTGGCGGCGGACGGATTGCTCGCCAACCCGGTCAGGTCCGGAAGGAAGCAGCCGTAACGAGATTTCTCCGGGTCGCCTCACCAGTCTCCCACCCGATTTTGGCTCCTCCGGTTTTGGAGGGCCGTTCAAGGCCACGTCCCGCAGGACATCGGGGCAAAACCGGGCGTACCGCCCGGCGCGCCAGACCGGAGAGACCTAACGCCCGCAATGGCAGACAGCCCGGACACTCAGCCTTACCGCGTTCTGGCGCGCAAATACCGGCCCAGCGATTTCACCTCGCTGATTGGCCAGGAAGCGATGGTCCAGACCCTGTCGAACGCCATCGCGTCCGGCCGTCTGGCGCATGCGTTCATTCTTACCGGCGTGCGCGGGGTCGGCAAAACCACCACCGCGCGCATCATCGCCAAGGCGCTGAACTGTACCGGTACCGACGGGAATGGCGACGCCACGGCCGAGCCCTGCGGCGTGTGCGAGAACTGCGTCGCGATCTCGGAAGACCGGCATGTCGACGTCATGGAAATGGACGCCGCCAGCCGCACCGGGGTGGAGGATATCCGCGAGCTGATCGACGGCGTGCTCTACCGGCCGGTTTCGGCGCGGTACAAGGTCTACATTATCGACGAAGTGCACATGCTGTCGCGCAACGCGTTCAACGCGCTGCTGAAGACGCTGGAAGAGCCGCCCGAGCATGTGAAGTTCATATTCGCGACCACGGAAATCCGCCGTGTGCCGGTCACGGTGCTGTCGCGCTGCCAGCGGTTCGATCTCCGCCGCGTGAAGTTCGACGTGCTGGTCGATCATTTTGCCGGCATTGCCGAAAAGGAAGGCGCCAACATCACGCGCGGCGCCATCGGTCTGATTGCCCGCGCCGCCGACGGCTCGGTGCGCGACGGGCTGTCGCTGCTCGACCAGGCGATCGCCCATAGCGGTCCCGAAACGGAGATCGGCGAAGACGTCGTCCGCGAGATGCTGGGCGTCGCCGAACGCGTGCAGGTATTCGACCTGTTCGAACGGCTCATGAAAGGCGAGATCGCCGACGCGCTGGAACGATTCGATTCCATGTATCACGCCGGCGCCGATCCGGGGACGATCCTGCAGGATCTGGCGGAGCTGACCCACTGGCTGACCCGCCTGAAGGCCGCGCCCGACGCCGCCGAGGCGACACCGACGTCGGATCTCGATCTCGACCGCGGACGCGACGTGTCGTCCCGCCTGCCGATGTCGGCGCTGGCCCGCACGTGGCAGATACTGCTGAAGGGCCTGGCCGAAGTACGTACCGCCCATTCCGCCACCCAGGCAGCCGAAATGGTGCTGGTCCGCATTGCCTACGCCGCCGAGCTGCCGACCCCGGCCGAAGCCATCTCCGCGCTGGACAGGGAAGCGCCGTCGCCTGCGCCCGCCGCCGCAACCGGCGCGCCGGAACCGGCGGCCGCGACGTCTGCGCTGTCTGCAGATACCGCGTCCGCGGGACAGGTTTCCCCGCCGGCTCCCGTGTCTGCCGATCCGGTGCCGCAAAACGCGGTTCCCGAAACAGACGGCCCGACCGCGCTGGCCATCCAGCCGGCGCCCGACCCGGCCGATAGCGCATCCGACGGACATCCGGGTATCCCGGCGACCTTCGAAGATATGGTCGCGATGTTCTCCGCCAACGGCGAACCGCTGCTTCATGCGTATCTGGTCAATAACGTCCATCTGGTGAAGTACGAGATAGGCAAGATCTCGCTGCGCGTGTCCGAGGGTCCGCCGAAGGATTTCACGCAAAATCTCAGCCGGTGTCTGAACGAATGGACGGGCCGGGCCTGGTTCATCGAGGCCAGCCGGGAAGAAGGCGCGGCGACCCTGCAACAGCAACGCGACGATGCCGCCGCCAGGCGGCGCGAAGCGGCGATCGCCCATCCGCTGGTTCAGATGACGCTGGAAGCGTTTCCCGGCGCCGAGGTTGCCGATGTCCGCAGCGTCGCCGACCGTGACGCCGTACCGGATGAGCCGGCTGGTCTGCCGCCCGCGCCGGACGACTATCTTTCCTACGATTACGAGGACGAGGGATTCGATCCCGATCGCTTCGATCCCGATGACACCGACGAGGACTACATATGAAAAATCTCGGCAACCTGATGAAACAGGCGCAGGAAATGCAGACGAAAATGCAGGAAATGCAGGACCGTCTGGCCGACGTGGAAATATCGGGCGAATCCGGCGCCGGCATGGTGAAGGTGACGCTGAACGGCAAGAGCGAAATGCGCGGCATCAAGATCGATCCGTCCCTGTTCAACAGCGAGGACGCAGAAGTCGTCGAAGATCTGATCGTGGCCGCGTTCAACGACGCGAAAGCCAAAGCCGAACAGCACATGCAGGAACAGATGGCGGAAGTCACCGGCGGGCTGAACCTGCCGCCGGGCATGAAGCTGCCGTTCTAGGCTGAATGTTTCGTAACGGTCTGTCCTTCCACGTCATTCCCGCGAAGGCGGGAATCTCCGGGAAAAAGATCCCCGCCTTCGCGGGGATGACGGGGTGGAGGGACAAGGCCAAAACCGCGAAATCAGATTAAATGTCCTCTCCCGAAATCGAACGCCTGATCCAGATGCTTGCCAAGCTGCCCGGCCTCGGTCCGCGCTCGGCACGGCGGGCGGCGCTGTATCTCATCAAGCGCAGGGATTCGCTGCTGGATCCGCTGGCATCGGCAATGGCGCAGGCGGCGCGGTCGGTCACGACCTGCGGGGTATGCGGCAATCTCGACGCCACGGATCCCTGCGGCGTCTGCGCCGATGCCCGCCGCGACCGGGGACAGGTCTGCGTGGTCGAGGACGTGGCCGATCTTTGGGCGCTGGAACGCGCGGCGTCGTTCAAGGGCACCTATCACGTCATCGGCGGCACGTTGTCGGCGCTGGACGGGCGCGGTCCCGAAGACCTCAACATCGCCGCGCTCGTTTCCCGGGTCGCGGCCGGCGACGTGACGGAGGTCATCCTCGCCACCTCGGCGACGGTCGACGGGCAGACGACGGCTCATTACATCTCCGACCGGCTGGAAGACCTGGCGGCGGAAAAGGGCGCCGGGCTCAACATTACGCGGCTGGCGCATGGCGTCCCTGTCGGCGGCGAGCTCGATTACCTGGACGACGGCACCCTGTCGGCGGCGCTCAAGGCACGGCGGCCCGTTTAGGGCAGTCCCTGCGGAAGAAGTTAATCGATCGTTAGGGCCCGGCTGGGAGAATGCCCGTTCGACACGAATCGCAATCGGGCATACGGGCGTCACGACCAAAATCGATACCGCGGATTACGCCGCCTGGGCGGACCGCCTGCAGGGAACCAATATCAACGGGACCACGCTGCTGGCGACCGACTATCTGAATCACTTCAACGAAGTGATCATGCTTATCGAAATGGTGCCTGACATGCCGGACATCATCGAAGACGTCCTGGCATGGGAACCGAAAACCTATGTCCGGCATTTCGCCGACAGCATGAAGGCAAGCGCAATGGCGTAATGACCGATTTCGGGGATCATTTCTCGCCGCCGCCTTTCCACTGGCCGGATTTGCGCAACGCCTCGGCGACCTCCGGCGGCATGTAGTTTTCGTCGTGCTTGGCCAGCACCTCGTCGGCGCGGAAGCTGCCGTCCGGCAGCAGACGGCCTTCGACGACGACGCCCTGACCTTCGCGGAACAGGTCGGGCATGATTCCCTTATAGGCAACCAGCACCTCGTTGGTGAGATCGGTCACCGCGAAATTGTGCGTCAGCCCGTCCGCCGCCTTCTGCCAGCTTTCGGGTTTCACCAGGCCGCCGACGCGCAGGCGGCGGTCGCCGCCGAGCTCCTTGTTCGTGGCAATGTCCGTCGGGCTGTGGAAAAAGACGATGCTGTCCTCGAATGCGGTCAGTACCAGCGCAGCCGCCGTGGCCAGCAGCAGCCCGCCCAGCAGGACGACCGTCAGTCGACGGCGTTTCCGGGTCACGCGGATTCTCCGGCCGTTTGTTCCCGGCGCCGCCGTCGGCGCGGCGATGCGGCTTCGAGATCCGCCAGTTCGCGTTCCCGCGCCCGCATGGCACGGATACTGGCGACGATCAGGGCGCCCAGAACCGCCGCCGCGATGCCCCAGGCGGGCCAGACGTATGCGCCGTACCCGCCCATATCGAAAATTTCAGTCATCGTACCGTTCGTTCTCTTTCGGCCATTCGTCAATCCCGCTTTTTCGAACCGTGCCAGCGCGCGCCCGGAAGCAGGACGGAAATCCGTTTATGTCTTCACGTAACTCGGCAGAGATCCCCGCCTGCGCGGGGATGACGCACCGATTATCGTTTCGCATGTGGGATTCATACAGGTCATCACTCATCCGCCGGCCGCTTCGGCGTGTATGCGCGCCGCGCGCAGCGCATTGATCCGGCGCGACGCCAGTTCGGCGCGGCACCGGATGATGACCAGGGTGAAAAACAGCGTCGTAAACCCGACCGCCATCAGCAGCAGCGGGATCAGCATAGAGCTGTGGACCGCCGGCATGCCGATCTTGGTGACGCTGGCCGGCTGATGCAGCGTGTTCCACCAGTCGACGGAAAACTTGATGATCGGCAGGTTGATCCCGCCGATCAGCGCCAGGATCGCGGAGGCTTTCTCGCCGCGCGCCGCGTCGTCGAACGCATTGGCGAGCGCGATAAAGCCGAGATAGAGGAAAAACAGCACCAGCACCGACGTCAGCCGCGCATCCCAAACCCACCAGGTGCCCCACATCGGCTTGCCCCAAAGCGAACCGGTCGCCAGGCAGACAAGGGTGAAGCAGGCGCCGATCGGTGCGGCGGCAAGGGCGCTGACATGCGCGACGGGATGTTTCCAGATCAGTCCGACCGCGCTGGCAACCACGATGAAGGCATAGGCGAACATCGCCATCCAGGCCGACGGGACGTGCACGTACATGATGCGCACCGTCTGGCCCTGCTGGTAATCCGGCGGCGAGGCGGCGAAGGCGAAATACAGTCCCGCCGCGATCAGGATGACCGTCAGGCCCGCGACCCACGGCAATACCGCATTGGCGAGTTTCAGAAAGCGTGTCGGATTTGCGTATTTCTGGAGCATTACCGTCCCGGTGACTGCCTGTGTTTCCCTGAGCGCCTTTGTGCGGAATTATGGTTAATAAGACGTTAGGATTAACCGCTAAATGCTTCCTGTTAAAGCAATTTCAGAGCAGCGCACGGGGTGTTGAAGCCATTGGGAACTCCTGACCCTGCGCACGGTTCCAGACATATTGCAGTGTCGATCCCGGACCGCCCGCCGGCGCCGGCGACACGATGAGCACCAGACGGTCGTTCTCGATCATGACGGTCTGTTCCAGAACGGTGCCGATGTCGCGGATATTCGCGCTGACCGCAATCGAGTGAAAGACGCGGTCGGCAACGATCTCGTACTGCCCGCAAAACGATCTCGTACTGCCCGCAATAGGAAATGCATTCGATGTTTCCGGTCCGGCCGGGATAGTTCAGCGACAGGCACATGTGCCCGTTGGGTGAATAGATGAGATAGCCGGACGTGCTGCTGGCCCAGGGCCGCTGCGTTTTGCCGTTGGCATAGGTCAACAGGCAGTCGGCAAGGTGCCAGGCCCCCGTGATGTCGAGGCCGGTCACCGACGCAATACCCGGGCTTATCGAGTCGCTTCCATCCATCCCGTTTATACCCGGCCGCTACTCGGCGGCCGTTTTCAGCGCGATTGCACACCCCCACGGACAAAGTACAAGACAGGCGAGCAACAACCCGCCCAGAACAAGCAGCTGCTGAGCGGCGGGAAACCCGCCGATCGACGCTTCGACCGCTCCGGCGCCGAAAATCAGCACCGGAATGACGAGCGGCAGCACGAGCAACGACAACAACACACCGCTTCTGCGGGAACCCAACGTCAGCGCCGCACCCAGCGCCCCGATCAGACTGATGATCGCCGTCCCCAGAGCCATCGCTACAATCAACACGCCATACCCCTCCGGCTCGAGATTAAGCATGATACCAATCAGCGGCGTGGCCACCAACAGCGGAACGCCGGTGGTAAGCCAGTGCGCCGCGATCTTGGCCAGCGCCGCCAGCCACAGCGGCTGGGGGGCGATGACGAGCAGGTCGAGCGTGCCGTCCTCGAAGTCGTTCTGAAACAGCCGATCAAAGGACAGCATCGCGGATAAAAGCGCCGTAACCCATAGAATTCCGGGGGCCATCCGGGCAAGCAGGTTCGGCTCCGCGCCGACGCCGAAGGGAAACAGGGCGGCGGCGATAACGAAGAAAACGATCACCATGAAGGTGTCGCTTAACTGGCGCAGTGCGATGCGGATATCGCGGCCGACGAGGGCGAAAAACGCGTTCATGCCGAATCACCTGCAGCGGCGTCGTCCGCGACCGCATCTCCCCACAGGGTTTCGTCGTCGCGCGCGTGGACGGAAACGTCGATCGTCGCCGCGTCGTCGATTCCCAGCGGTACGTTGGTCGACGCCACGACGATGCCGCCGCCCGCGCGATGGTCGGCGATCGCCGTCCGCAGTCTGGCGACGGACCGGGTGTCGAGGGCGACCGTCGGTTCGTCCAGCAGCCACAGCCGCGCGGGCGCAGCGAGCATGCGCGCCAGCGCCAGTCGGCGGGTCTGGCCGGCGGACAGCATGCGCGCCGGCAGATCGGCAAGCGCCGAGAGCCCGGTTGTTTCCAGCGCGCCGTCGATATCCGGCGCGGCGGTGCGCAGCGCGCAGTGAAACGCGAGATTTTCGCGCACGCTCAGCGCCGCCTTCACCGCGTCGCGATGACCGACATAGTGCATGTCTGCGAAATACCGTTCCGGATCTTCCGCGACCGGCACGCCCTGCCAGGCGATGTGACCGGCCGCCGGTCGTGCAATTCCCGCCATCAGCCGCAGCAGGCTCGATTTGCCCGATCCGTTCGGACCTGTCAGCACCAGCGCCTCGCCCGGCGCCGCCGAAAAGTCGAGCCCCGCGAAAACGATCCGTTCGCTTCTGATACAGGCAAGGCCCGTGCCGGTGAAACCATCCATGCGGACGGGATAGCCTATAAACGCCGATTCGTCATCCGGGCTGTGGCCTGTGTCCGGGCTGCGGCAGAAAAAAGGGCCGCCGATCTAGCGATCGGCGGCCGAGGAGGGATCCAGCGTTTCCGCTGGTTGGACGCTCTGGGGAGAACGTCCAGGGGGCTACAGTTCTATGTGGGACGGGCATTGGGGCCGGACAAGGGCGCAAATGTGGCGGAATTGTGATTTGTACCGCGCCCGCATATATCGAAACGATACAGGCGTATGGGAAAAAAGCCCCCGGTTTCGTTCTGTTCGGGCGGCCGCGCCCGATGCGCGTATGGCTATTGGATTCAGGACCGTTTGCCGCTAGTTTCCCGCCCGATCATTGCTTGAGGAGAACGAACGTGAGCGCAACCGGACAGGATACGCTGAAGGCCCGCCGCACGCTGGAAGCCGGCGGAAAATCTTACGACTATTACAGCCTGGATGCCGTGTCCGACGCCGGATACGGCGATATTTCGCGCCTGCCGTTTTCGCTCAAGGTTCTGCTCGAAAATCTGCTGCGCTACGAAGACGGCCGCTCGGTCTCTGTCAGCGATATCGAACAGGCGGCCAAATGGGTCGAGACCCAGAAATCCGATCTGGAAATCGCCTATCGACCGGCGCGCATCCTGCTGCAGGATTTCACCGGCGTGCCGGCGGTGGTTGACCTTGCCGCCATGCGCGACGCAATGGTGCAGCTCGGCGGCGATCCGCAGAAGATCAACCCGCTGAACTCGGTCGATCTGGTGATCGACCATTCCGTGATGATCGACGAATTCGGCACCGACGGCGCGTTCGACAGAAACGTCGAGCTGGAATTCGAACGCAACAAGGAACGTTACGAATTCCTCAGCTGGGGATCGAAAGCGTTCAACAATTTCCGCGTCGTGCCGCCCGGCACCGGGATCTGCCACCAGGTCAACCTGGAATATCTGTCGCAGACCGTGTGGGTGACCGAAGATGCGTCCGGCAAGCCGGTCGCCTATCCCGACACGGTGGTCGGCACCGACAGCCACACCACCATGGTCAACGGCCTCGCCGTCCTGTCCTGGGGCGTCGGCGGCATCGAGGCCGAGGCCGCGATGCTCGGCCAGCCGATCTCCATGCTGCTGCCGGAAGTCGTCGGCTTCAAGCTGACCGGCGAAATGAAGGAAGGCACCACCGCCACCGACCTGGTGCTGACGGTCACGCAGATGCTGCGTGCCCAGGGCGTGGTCGGCAAGTTCGTCGAATTCTACGGGCCCGGCCTGAATGCGCTGTCGCTGCCCGACCGCGCGACCATCGGCAACATGGCGCCCGAATACGGCGCCACCTGCGGCTTCTTCCCCATCGACCGGGAGACCTGCGATTACCTGACATTCACCGGCCGCGATGCCGACCGGGTCGCGCTGGTCGAAGCCTACGCCAAGGCGCAGGGCATGTGGCGCGACGAAAACACGCCCGATCCCGTCTTCACCGCGACGCTGGAACTCGATCTCGGCGACGTGGAACCGTCGCTTGCCGGACCGAAGCGGCCGCAGGACCGGGTGGTTCTGTCCGCCGTGCCGAAGACGGCGGTCGACGCGATCACGGATTACCGCGGCGCCGCCCCGGCGGAAACCGATCAGCTTTCCCGCAACCTCGGCGACGATTTCGAGGTCGAGGACGGCGACGTGGTCATCGCCGCGATCACCAGCTGCACCAATACGTCGAACCCGTCCGTGCTGGTCGGCGCCGGGCTGCTGGCGCGCAACGCCGTGGCCAAGGGCCTGAAGGCAAAGCCGTGGGTGAAGACGTCTCTCGCCCCCGGCAGCCAGGTGGTGAAGGATTATCTCGAGAAGGCGGAGCTGCAGGACGATCTCGACGCGCTCGGCTTCAACATCGTCGGCTTCGGCTGCACGACCTGCATCGGCAATTCCGGCCCGCTGCCGGAGAAGGTCGCCACCCAGATCGACGAAAAGGACCTGATGGCCGGCGCCGTGCTGTCGGGCAACCGCAACTTCGAGGGCCGCGTGCATCAGCAGGTGCGGGCGAACTTCCTTGCCTCGCCGCCGCTGGTCGTCGCCTACGCGCTGGCCGGCTCGCTGAAGATCAATCTGGCGGCCGACCCGCTCGGCAACGACGCCGACGGCAACCCGGTCTATCTGAAGGACATCTGGCCGACAAATCAGGAAATTCACGACACCATGCGCGAATGCCTGACCGCCGATATGTATCGGGCGCGCTACGACAACGTGTTCGAAGGGCCGAAGGAATGGCAGTCGATCGACAGCGTCGGGTCGGAAACATACAGCTGGCAGGAGGCCAGCACCTATGTGAAATACCCGACCTTCTTCGAGGGCATGGAACGCGAACCGGGCGAAATCACCGACATCACCGGTGCGCGGCCGCTGCTAATCCTCGCGGATTCGGTGACCACCGACCACATTTCGCCGGCCGGCTCGATCCAGCGGGAAAGCCCGGCGGGCGAATACCTGCTGGAACGCCAGATCCGTCCCGCGCAGTTCAATTCCTACGGCTCGCGCCGGGGCAACCACGAAGTGATGATGCGCGGCACCTTCGCCAATATCCGCATCCGCAACGAAATGGTGCCCGGCGTCGAGGGCGGCGTCACCACGCACCAGCCGTCGGGCGAACAGATGCCGGTCTATGACGCGGCGATGAAATACGCGGCGGAAGGCGTGCCGCTGGTCATCGTCGGCGGCAAGGAATACGGCACCGGCTCGTCGCGCGACTGGGCGGCCAAGGGCACCACGCTGCTGGGCGCCAAGGCGGTCATCGTCGAAAGCTTCGAACGCATCCACCGGTCGAACCTGATCGGCATGGGCGTGCTGCCGTTGCAGTTCACCGGCGGCGACACCCGCGAAACGCTGGGCCTCGACGGCACCGAGACGTTCGACATCAAGGGCGTGGCCGACGGCCTCAGCCCCCGGTCGGAGCTCGACTGTACGATCCACCGCGCCGACGGTTCCAGCGTCGACGTCAAGCTGCTGTGCCGCATCGATACGCTGGACGAGCTCGACTACTACAAGAACGGCGGCATCCTGCAATATGTGATCCGCAACATGCTCGACGCGGCGTAGCGCGACGTTAACCCGGACGGCGCCGGCCCGTTCCCCGCGCGGGGACGGGCCGGGGCGTATTTTTCACCGATTAATGCCGTTTGGCTAACGGGCCGTCTGAAGCCTTCCGGGCAGGCATCGGACGCAACAAGGAATCACGTCGGGGCCGAACCTACCCGGTAACACATGCCGACCGCATCCGGGGCGGTCGCTTCGAAGCCGTACTGGGCGTACAGCCTGTCTGCCGGCACATGGGCGGACAGGTAAACGAACGCCCCCTCTGCCAGTTGCGTTGTCGCATAAGATATCAGCGCGTCCATGACAATTTTGGCCAATCCCTTGCCTTGATGCACTGGGTCGACGACGACGTCGACGATTTCCACAAAACACACGCCATCGCCGACAATTCGGCCCATGCCGATGAGCACGCCGTCCTTGCGTAGCGTCACCGCGTGGCAGGATCGTTTAAGGCTCTCAGCGGCGACAGCCGCTGGGAAAACCGTGAAACCGACAGATCGCATAAGAGAACGGTATTCTTCGGCCGACGGCGGGGAATGCGATATTTCGATTTCGTCTCTTACCTTCGGCATAGATTTCGCCCTCCTTCCCTCGGGATTTAAACGTTCCCTGACGTCCCATCGGGCAATCCGGCAGTTTATGTCGGCCGTTATCGCAAGGCTGCCATTTCGTATTCCGGGATAGTCTGCTCCGAATCCTGTTTGGACGTCTGACCATACCTCAATTTCGCTTCTGGCAGAGACCGTCAGTCACCGTGCATGAAGAATCTGGATGCCTTATCGGGAAACCCGGGTCCCTTTATCAGCATGAGAACAAGGCGGTCGCTATCCGTGGTTTCGACACCATGCACGACACCGGAAGGCGTGAAAACCACGCTACCGGGCTTGACCGGGATATCGTCCCGATCTTCGAAGGTTATGACCCCTTTTCCTTCAACGACATAAAATATCTCGTCCTGGACGGGGTGTTTGTGAAAGTCGGCGGATTGTCCGGGCTCGAAACAGACAAAATCGCACACGATACCTTTTGATTGCATGACTGCTTTGCGCACGAATTTTTCTTCGGAAAATTCGGCGAGATCCAAAATTTCGTGATGTTCGACTTGTTCAATCAGTGTCATGGTTTGGTCCAAAGTCCTGGTGCGGTAATTAAGATGGCCGTTTAAGGCGCGCGGGAGCAGAGCGCCGCAGTCAGACGAGCTCCCGTCAGATAACCGCAAGGGAGAGACGATAAAACAGCCGGAAAATATCAGGAATGCCGGTCTTGTCCAACGCTGGAGCGTTGGTCCGCTAATGGGTCAGAAGCGGACAAAACCGGCAAGCCGCCATAACGATTGCGTTTAGTCGGAAGCGGCGCCCACGCTTCATCCATTCGGCTCAGTCCTCAAAGCGGTTCAGCTCGCATGCGTGCTTTCGTGGAACAGCCGCTCGGCGGGATAGGGCGCGGCGATCAGGCGCTGGTCGTGGCTGTAGCCGATGAAGCGTTCGAGGTTCTTGCGGTTGGCGGCCAGGCCGTTCGTCCACGGGTCGTCGCCGAAGTCGCGGCGTTCGCCTTCCAGCGCGAGGCGGGCGTCGGCCATCAGCGAATAGTTCGAATCGTCGTAGAAGCCGTAGGCTTGGCGCTTGGCCTCGTCGAACGTCTCCATCAACTGGCCCGGCAGGTCGGGCAGTTTGTCGGCGAGGTCGCGCTTCATCACCATCAAATGCATGATCGGCCAGTAGCCGTGCGTGGTGAAATAGCGCACCTCCTCGGCCCGCACGTCGGGGAACAGGCGGCGGTAATCGCCGGGGCGCGACAGCATGGATTTGCGCGGCTGCGGCGAGATCAGCGCGTCGATTTCGCCGTCGCACAGCATGTTGCCGATATCCTTGCCGTCCGGGATGACGCCGACGCTGACGTCCGATCCCAGATCGACCGGCACCAGCTCGGGCTTCATGCAGTGCCAGTCGATGGTTTTCCAGTCGACCCCGTAATCGAGGCCGAGGTCGCCTTTCCCCAGCACGCTCATCGTCACCTGGAACGCATGCACGCCGACCCTGCGGCCGTTGAGGTCGCCCGGCGCCTCGATATCGGATTTCGCGGAAACGTATACCTGGCCGGCGGTGAAAAAGCGCCGCGGAAAGATCGGCAGGCCCACCAGCGGCAGGTCCGGATTGCGGTCGACCGCGATGATGAAGCTCGACAGCGACATCTCCGCGATATCGAATTCGAGATCGTCCAGCATGCGCTGGTGCCGCTCCGTACCGTCGCGGAACGCCGAGCTTTCGCCGACTTCCAGCGGAACGAGATTCACGCCGTCGATCGGCGGCAACGTGCCCATGAAAAAGGGAATGTGTCGGTCGTAGCGGTTGAGGGCGAGCGTCAGGTCCATGGCGTTCCGGCGTCCTTCGGGGCGGTTTTCAGAGCCGACCGATGTTAGCCGGAACGGGTCCCCTTTCCAAAATGCTCCGCCCGGTTACGCCGCCGCGGCCCCCGTCGGCGTTCCGGGGCGGCGTGTGGTGGCGATGTAGAGCGCGGCGACGACGATCAGATTGACGGCGCCGGCGATCGCGGCGTTGGCGAAGGCCCAGCCGTAATTTCCCATCAGGTCGAAGAACAACCCGCCCTGATACCCGCCGATGGCATGGCCGAAGAAAGCGAACGCGGTGACGATGCCGGTGGCCGACGCGCGCCGGGCGGCGGGGGTCAGCACCTGCATGGTGACCAGAATGGTGGTCATCACGCCGCCATATCCGAACCCGTAGATCACGGCGAAGATCAACAGGCTGTCGAGCGACTGGAACTGCAGGAATACCGCCACCAGCGCCGTCTGCCAGGCCGAGGCCACCCAGTAGGCGCGGACCGCGCCGATCATGTCGGCCAGTTTGCCGAACGCGACGCGGCCGCAGATCCCGGCGATCAGCATCACCAGAATGATGCCGCCGGCATCCGACAGCGGAATGCCGCAGCTCTGCGCATAGGGTACCAGATGGATCAGCGGCACCGACATGGTGGTGCAGCAAAGGACGACCGCGATGCTCATCCAGATAATCACGGCGTTGGTCGACAGCGGGATATCGGGCGCGTCCGTTGCGGCCTGCGCGGCGCCGCCGCCTGCCGTGGCGGGCGGGGCTTCCGGCGGCCGGATCAGCAGCGCCAGCAGCGGCAGCGTCACCAGCATCAAAACGCCCATCCACAGAAACGTGTCGCTCCACCCGATGGCGCTGATCGCCTTGCCGCCGAAATAGGGAACCAGTCCCTGGCCCAGCGCCTGGCCGCCCGACACGATCCCGATGGCGAGGCCGACGCCGGTTTTGAACCACCGGCTGGTATTGGCGACCATCGGCGCGAACAGGCTGCCGCCGCCGATGAAACTGCCGATGAAGAAGATGGCGTAGAACTGCCACAGCTGGTCGGCGAAGCTGGCGATCAGCACCATGACGCCCATCGTGACGGTGCCCAGCAACACGGACCGCCGGATGCCGATGGCTTCCGACAGGCGGCTCATCACGATGCCGCCGATGGCGATGCCGGCCAGCCCCGCGAAGCTGATGAAGGAGGCCGGCCCGCGGCCCCAGCCGAATTCCTGTTCCAGCGGCACCAGGAAAACCGAAATTCCGTTCATGATCAGCCCCAGGCTGCCCGCCATGATGACGGCGGTCACGATGACGATGACCCAGCGATAAGCGGGTTCGGTAGCGGAGGCGGGGTTTGCGGGTGACGCGGACATGGAATGCTTTCAGCGGCGATTGTCGGGGCGATCATAGAGCAAGCCCGGGGGCAGGCAATCGCGGCGTCGGACAGGCCGCCCCGGCCGATCATGGGCATTGCCGCGGCTGAATGCCGCCCGCCTTCACCGACAAGTGATCCCGGTTGATTAGGGAATTTTAGGGGGCGCTCCCTATATCTGCGGACATGTTTCGTCCCGTCCGGATAATTCTGACCGCGCTGTTGCTGAGCGTTCCGCTTGGCACCTTTGCCGCCGCGCCGTCCTTCGCGGCCGACGGGGGCAGGAAGATCGTGGTCGAGCTGTTCACCTCGCAGGGCTGTTCGTCCTGTCCCCCGGCGGATGCGCATCTTGCCGAACTGGCGAAGCGCGACGACGTGATCGCGCTGTCGTTCCATGTTGATTACTGGAACTATATCGGCTGGACCGATCCGTATTCTTCGCCGGAAGCCGCCGCCCGCCAGCGCGCCTATGGCCGCGCTCTGGGCAGGCGCTACGTCTATACCCCGCAGATCGTGGTCGACGGCCGGGCCGAGGCCGTCGGGTCGAACCGCAACGCGGTCGAGAACCTGATCCGCATGGCGGCGGCGGCGCAGAAAGTGCCGATCGACGTGACGCACGGTAAGGACGGTACGGCTCACATCGCCGTGCCGGCGGCAAGCGGACCGGCGCGCGGCGAGCTGTGGATCGGCTTTTACGACGACGGCGGCGCTACCGACGTGGCGGCCGGCGAAAACGCGGGCGCGACGATCGTCAATGCCAACGTGGTGCGGGCATTCCGCCGCATCGGCGTCTGGGACGGCAGTGCCTTAACCCATCGTGTCGACCTGAAAGCGCTGGGCGCGTCGGGCCGCGACGGCTGCGTGGTTGTCCTGCAGGCAGCCGATAACGGACCGGTCCTCGGCGCGGCATCGTTTCCGCTGACCCCTGGCACCTAATGGTTGGGAAAACTCTCAGGCTTCCGGGTATTGCTGCGCGCGGAAAACGGATAACGGCAGGTCGTCGGCGCTGACGCCCGGGCGGATACTGAACAGGGTCAGGCCCGGTTCCCGCCGGTCGGCGATACGGGTCTCGATCCCGAGGAGAGGATCGTTCGCCAGTTCAGCGTTTCTCCGCGATAAGCGCTTCGCCGCTTTCAAGCGCGCTCAGCTCCCAGTTGACGATGTGGTGGGCGGCGCTGGCCAGCAGGTTGCGGTAGATGCGTTCCACCGGGCTGCCGTGGAAAATCGCATTGCCGCCGGCCGTGTTGAACAGGCGCGTACCTGCGTTCAGCGCCGTGCGGCAGGCCCAGGCGGAATTACGCTTGGCGGTCAGCAGCTCGATCTCCGACAGTTCCTTCCCGGCATCCAGCACCTTCATCGCCTCGCCCACGGTCAGCCGGTTCAGCGCGTCGGCGCCATCGATCTCGGCGGCGCATTCGCCGGCGATCATGTGGCTCGACGGGCTGTCGCCGACCGGTATGCCGCGCGATTTGCGGGTCGCCGTATAGTCCAGCCAGGCATCCATCAGCCCCTGCGCCATGCCGATCGACATCGACGCGAACAGAGCGGGAGTCAGATAGCCGCGCGGCACCCGGTAGACGCCCTGCGGATTGACCTCGGCCCCCGGGCTGCGGCCGAGGCGCGCCAGCGCGCCGTCGAGCACCGCGTAATCGGGGACGAACGCGTCCCCGACCTCGAAGCTTTTCGATCCGGTGCCTTCCAGCCCGACGACGTTCCAGTCGTCGATCAGCGTCGCATCCGACCGGCGCACCATGAAAAAATGGGGTCCGTTCCTGTTTTCACCATCCACAATGAAGCCGGCGCAGATCAGCCAGTCGGCATGATCGATCCCGCTGGAGAACCCGAACCGGCCGGAAAACCGGTAGCCGCCGTCGACCGGGGCGGCGAGCCCCTTCGGATCGAACGAGGCCGCCATGACGGCTTCGGGGTTTTCATTCCACACGTCTTCCTGCGCCTGCAGCGGGAACGAGCCCAGCATCTGGGCGTGATCGCCCATAATCGCCATTACCCAGCCCTGGGCGCCGTCGCCCCGCGTCAGGCGCTGCGCCACGCCGCACAGCACGTCCCAGCCCATCGCGTTGCCGCCGAACCGTTCCGGCTGGGTCATGCGGATCAGCCCGGCATCGCGAAACGCCTGCACCGATTCCGCCGGTACGCAGCGGTCGTGTTCCGCCGCCGCCGCACGTTCCCGCAGGACCGGCTGCAGGGCTTCCGCCCGCGCGTAGAATTCGGCGGCGTCCGGACGCGCATGGGCGGGAGCAGGGGCTGAATCTGGCATGATCGGCTCTTCCACGGATTTGAACCGCAATACTCCGGGAAATCCGATGCCGTGACAACGCGTTTGCCGCCGCCGGCGCGAATGCTACTCTGCCCGGATGACTGGTATCCGAACGATCCCGCCGGCACGCCCGTGACTGACTCTGCCGCTCCCGCCGCGCCGAAAGGCCGCGAAGGCATCGCCCATGTGATGATGCTGGTTGCCGTGCTGATCTTCGGCCTGAACTACGTCGTCGGCCGCTGGGTCGCAGGCGACGTGCAGCCCTACGTGCTCGGCTTCGTGCGGTGGACGGCGGGCGCGCTGATTCTGCTGCCTTTCGCGTATGCCCATCTCAAAGGCGACGCCGACCGCATCCGCGCCAACTGGAAGCTGCTGTGCCTTGCCGGATTCCTGATGCCGTTCATGGGTGCCGGCGTGACCTATGTGGCGCTGACCTATACCGAAGCGATCAACGGCGGCGTCATTCAGACGTCGATGCCTGTGATGATCGTGCTGTTGTCGTGGATGTTCCTCGGCGAGAAGACGCGCGGCATCCAGTGGCTCGGCATCGCCGTCGCCATCGCCGGCGTGCTCTACATCGTGGCACGCGGCAACCCGGCGACGCTGGTCGACCTGTCTTTCAATATTGGCGACGCGATCCTGATCGTCTGCAATCTGGGCCTCGCGGGGTACGGCGTGGCGGTCAAACGGCTGCCAGGCGGGTTTCACCCGCTGTCGCTGATCACCATCATCTGCGCCGTGGGCGCGATCTGCCACATTCCGTTTTTCATCTACGAACTGATGTCCGGCATTGCGGTGATCTGGACGGCGAAGGCGTGGATATCGCTGGCCTTCGTGGCGATCTTTCCGTCGGTCTGCGCCATCCTGCTGTGGAACAGCGCGATCGCGCGCATCGGGCCGAGCCGCGCCGGATTTTACATGTATCTGACGCCGGTCTACGCCGCGATCTTCGCCATTCCGTTGCTGGGCGAGACTATCGGAATTTTCCACATCGTCGGAGCCGTGATAATTATCATCGGCGTGACGCTGTCGAGCCGAAAGGGTTGACGCCGAAATCTCAGGGAGCCCTACCTTGAAAGCAATTCAGTTCAGCGAGACCGGCGGACCCGAAGTCCTCCATGTTGTCGATCTGCCCGATCCGACGCCGGGTCCCGGCGAAGTGCTGGTCAAGGCCGCGGCGCTGGGCGTGGGCAAGCCCGACGTCCTGCTGCGGACCGGTGTCTATAAATGGATGCCCGACCTGCCGGCCGTGATCGGCAACGAAATGTCGGGATATGTGGCGGCGGTCGGCCACGGGGTAAGCGATTTCGCCATCGGCCAGCCCGTCCTCGTTTTCGGGACCGGCGGGGGGCGTCATGCGGAATTGACCTCCGCCCCCGCCGATATCGTGACCGCGCTGCCCGGTGGGATCGATCTCGACGAAGCCGTCTGCATACCGAACTATGCGATCGCCTGGTGCCTGCTCTGCGAGGTGGCGCCCGGGCGGGACGACCGCACCGTCTACGTCAACGGCGCTTCGGGCGGGGTGGGATCCGCGGTGGTGGATCTGGCGCGCGATCTCGGCATGACCGTCATCGCCGGCGCTGGCTCCGCCGACAAATGCGCGTTTGCCGCGGGTCTCGGCGCGCATCATACCATCGATTATTCCTCCCAGTCCGTGCCCGATCGCGTGCTCGAATTGACCGGCGGGCGCGGCGCGGATCTGGTGCTCGACCAGCTGATCGGGCCGGATTTCACCGATACCATCCCGATGCTGGCGCCGCTCGGCACCATCGTGTCGTTCAACGCGCTGGCGGGTCTGCCGGAACGGGAAACTTTCGCCGCGATGCGCGCCAATCTGGGGCGGAGTCCCGGCATCAGGTGTTTTTCGTGGCATGCGTTCGACAGCGCGCCCGAAGAACGGGCCCGGATTCTGGGACTCGTAATCGACCGGTTCGCGTCGGGATCGCTCCGGCCGGCGATCCATGCCCGCCTGCCGCTGACCGACGCGCGTCAGGCGCACGAGGCGCTGGACGGGCGCGATCTTCGGGGAAAGATCGTTCTCAAACCCTGATTGTCTTCCGCCGCCGGGTTTTTGCCGGTCTGACGATTTAAGGGCTCGGGGATTCTCGACTCCCGGCCTGCGATTCTGCATGCTGTCGGCACGTATATCATCAACGGGAAAACAGCGGCATGGCCAAGAAACCGGCAGGCAACGACGAACCGGATCACGTCTATCTGGTCGACGGCTCGGCCTATATTTTCCGCGCCTTTCATGCCCTGCCGCCGATGACGCGGCCGGACGGGACGCCGGTCAACGCGGTGTACGGCTTCACCAACATGCTGACCAAGCTGGTGGAGGATTCCGAGGCCGATTTCCTGGCCGTCATATTCGATACGTCGCGCAAGACGTTCCGCAGCGATATTTACCCGGAATACAAGGCCCACCGGCCGCCCCCGCCCGAAGAACTGGTCCCGCAGTTCGATCTGATCCGGGAAGCGACGCGCGCCTATTCGCTGCCCTGTCTGGAGATGGAGGGCTTCGAGGCCGACGATCTGATCGCGACCTATGCGCGGCTCGCCGTCGAACAGGGCTATGACGTCACCATCGTCTCGTCCGACAAGGACCTGATGCAGCTGGTCGGGCCCGGCGTGCGCATGATGGATCCGATGAAGAACAAGTTCATCGGCCCGGACGAGGTGGTGGAGAAATTCGGCGTCGGGCCGGAAAACGTCGTCGACGTACAGGCGCTGCTGGGCGATTCCACGGACAACGTCCCCGGTATCAAGGGCATCGGCGAAGCGCCCGCGGCGGCACTGGTGCGCGAATACGGCGATCTCGACAAATTGCTGGAGGCCGTTGAAGACCCGGACGCGGTGAAAGCGGATGCGGTGAAGAAGGCCGAGGCCTGCCAGGTCCGCATCTTCGAACTGGCGGGCCGGGAATTCGGCATCGGCTCGCCCAAGCAGCTGAAGGAAGTGCTGATCGACGAGCTGAAGCTGCCGGTGCCGAAAGACAAGAAAACCGGCAAGCCGACCACCAATGCCGCCGCGCTGAACGAACTGGCGGCCAAGGGTCACGAAATCGCGCAGCAGATCATCGACTACCGGTTCTATTCCAAGGTCAACACCAGCTACGCCGAGCTTCTGAACCAGGAACGCGACATCGCGCGCACGTCGCGCGAACTCGTCACGCTGCGTATCGACGCCCCGGTTGAGGAAGACATTTCTGCGTTCCGGAAAAAGCGCCCCGATCCCGACGTGCTGATCCCCTGGCTGGAAGAACAGGGGTTCAAATCGGCGCTGTCGCGCGCGCGGTCCGAATTCGGGGTCGAGGAAGAAATTTCAACTCCGGATACCGAGACCGCGCCCGGGGACGGCGCCTACGAGCTGGTGCAGGATGAAGACGCCTTGCAGGCCTGGATAGACGAGATCGAGAAAGCCGGCATCGTAGCCTTCGATACGGAAACCAATTCGCTCGATTCCATGCAGGCGGATCTGGTCGGTCTGTCGCTGTCGGTGCAGGGCGGCCGCGCCTGCTATGTGCCGGTCGCGCATGTGGCGCCAGACGGCGATGGCGACGGCGAGCTTGACCTCGGCGACGGCGGCGGCGCGGGCGAAGCGCCGAAACAGATTGCGCGCGACCGCGCGGTCGAGATGCTGAAACCGGTGCTGGAAGACCCCGGCATCCTGAAGGTCGGCCACAACATCAAATACGACATGCAGGTGATGGCGCGATACGGCGTCGAGATCGCACCCATCGACGACACGATGCTCCTTTCCTACGTCCTGGAAGGCGGATCGCACGGCCACGGTCTGGACGAGCTGGCGACGCTGCATCTGGGTCACACCAATATCAAATTCGCCGAGGTCGCCGGCAGCGGCAAGAAGCAGGTCACCTTCGACCGGGTGCCGCTCGACAAGGCGCTCGATTATGCGGCGGAAGACGCCGAAGTCACGGGCCGGCTGTACCGCCAGTTCAAGCCGCGCATCGCCGAAGAGCACATGACGTCGGTCTACGAGACGCTGGAACGAGGCCTTGTCCCGGTCCTGTCGGACATGGAACGCACCGGCATCATCGTCGACGCGACCTTCCTGAAGGAACTGTCCAGCGACTTCGAAAAGCGCACCGCGGACATCGCCGAAGACATCTTCAAGCTGGCCGGCCACGAATTCAACATCGGCTCGCCCAAGCAGCTCGGCGAGGTGCTGTTCGACGAAATGGGGATCGAGGGCGGCAAGAAGACCAAGACAGGGGCCTACGGCACCGGCGCCGACGTGCTGGAAGGGCTGGCGGCGCAGGGTCACGAATTACCGCGCCGGGTGCTGGACTGGCGGCAACTGTCCAAGCTGCGCAGCACCTATACCGAGGCGCTGGTCAAGCAGATCAACCCGGAGACGAAACGCATCCATACGTCCTACGCGCAGGCGATCGCGTCGACCGGGCGGCTGTCGTCGACCGACCCGAATCTGCAGAACATCCCGATCCGGACCGAAGAAGGCCGCAAGATTCGACAGGCTTTCGTGCCCGACAAGGGCCATGTGCTTTTGTCCGCCGACTATTCGCAGATCGAATTGCGGCTGCTGGCGCATGTCGCCGGCATCGAGGTGCTGCGCGAGGCGTTCCGCGACGGCCAGGACATCCACGCCATGACGGCGAGCGAGGTATTCGGTATTCCGGTAGACGGAATGGAAGCCTCGGTCCGCAGCCGCGCGAAGGCGATCAATTTCGGCATTATCTACGGCATCAGCCCGTTCGGGCTGGCGCGTCAGCTCGCCATTCCGCAGGGCGAGGCCAAGAAATACATCGAGAGCTATTTCGAGAAATTTCCCGGCATCAGGGACTACATGGAGACCACCAAGACCTTTGCTCGCGAACACGGCTACGTGCAGACCATCTTCGGGCGCAAGTGCCATACGCCGGGTATCCAGGACAAGAACCCGGCACGGCGCAATTTTTCCGAGCGGGCGGCGATCAACGCGCCGCTGCAGGGGGCGGCGGCCGACATCATCAAGCGCGCCATGATCCGCATTCCCGGCGCGCTGGACGATGCCGGTCTCGGCGCGCGCATGCTGCTGCAGGTTCACGACGAATTGATCTTCGAAGTGCCGGAGGCCGAGGTGGAGGAAACATCCGCTGTCGTGTCCAAAACCATGGAGGGCGCGGCGCATCTGGACGTGCCGCTGGTGGTGGATACGGGCACCGGACCTAACTGGGACGAAGCGCACTAAGCCTCGGCGATACGGCGGATATTTACCGAATTTTAGAGAAATACCCGTAAATCCGGTCTGAATGTGGCAGCGGGTGCGAACCAATCGCGTTCGTCGCCAGTAACCAGTTCTGATCGGACGCACTATGTCTCTCCGTGTAAAACTCCTCATCGGTTTCCTGGTTGTCCTGGTTCTGGCCGGCGGCAAGGGATACTTCGCCGTGCAGACCATCAACTCAACCGGCCAGCTCGCGATCAATATCTACGACCGTCAGCTCATGGCGATCAGTTTCTCGAAATCGTCGATGATCGAGTTCAACAAAATGGATCGCATGCTGGCCGAGACCCTGGCGGGCGGAGAGATCGAAGACCGCGAGGAACTTGTAGAGGAGTTCACTGACGCCAACGAAACGCTGCTCGAAGACGTTGAGGTCGCGGTGACGCGTCTCGGCACGCCGGACGCGAAACAGCTGGGCGAGGTTATCACCGCCGGTGTCGAGGCCTGGGGCAAGCAGAGCGCCGCGCTGCTGGAGCAGAAGCAGAGCGCCGCCGCCGTCGTCATCCCGGACTCCCTCGTCGCGGTGAACGCGACGATTAACGAAAAAATCGAGGCCCTGGTCGATCACGCGAACGAACAGGGCTATCTCGCCCGCGAAGCCGCGACTGCGAGCATCCAAGAAGCCGAACTCACTAACCTGATCGGTATCGGCATCTTTTCCGCCATCGGCCTGATGATTGCGTACTGGCTGGGCGTCGCCATCAGCAATCCGATCAACCGGATCAAATCGGTGATGCGCGAACTGGCCGACGGTATCGGCGAAGGCGGCGACGCCTTGCAGCAGCTCGACGACGTTCCCTATACCGGCCGTCGCGACGAAATCGGTGCAAAGGCGGGTTCGGTGCAGGTCTTCAAGGAAACCGCGATGCAGGTGGCGAAGCTCCGGGAAGATATGGAGGCCCGCGAAAAAGCCGCCATCGTCGAGAAGGAAGAAGCCGTCAAGGCAGCGCTTTCCGGCGAAGCCGAACGCGCCAGGGACATGGAAAAAACGCAGGAAGAAGCAGCCGCCCGCGCCAAGTATATGGAGCTCATCTGCCGCGCCTACGAACACCGGATCGCGACCGCGATGTCGAGCCTGTCATCGGCATCGACCGACGTTCAGCAGACGACCGGATCGATCAAGGAAAACGCCACCCAGACGACCGGCCGCGCCAAAACGGTGGAAGACGCCGCCGGCCGCGCGACGTCCAACGTCGAAACCGTGGCCGCCGCCGCCGAGGAACTGTCCGCGTCCGGCCAGGAAATCGCCCGCATCGTCGAGGAAAGCACGGCGATTGCGCGTTCGGCGGTCGAAGAGGCGTCGAAGGCGAACGAAGGCGTCATGGTTCTCGACGAGGCCGCGCAGAAAATCGGCGATGTCGTCAGCCTGATCAACGAGATCGCCAGCCAGACCAGTCTGCTGGCGCTGAACGCGACCATCGAGGCCGCCCGCGCCGGCGAGGCCGGCAAGGGGTTTGCCGTCGTCGCCACCGAGGTCAAGTCGCTGGCCGACCAGACCGCGCGCGCAACCGAGGAAATTTCGTCCCAGGTCGTCCAGATCCAGGAGGCGACCAAGAACGCGGTCGGCGCGATCAACCAGATCAGCGAGACGATCAGCAGCGTCGCCAGAAGCACCGAGCAGATCTCCGACGCCGCCGACCAGCAGATGTCCGCCACCCAGGAAATCGCCAGCAGCGCCGCCAATGCCGCGTCCCAGACCCAGGAAGTCACGTCCAACATCGTCGACGTGAACGCCGCCGCGAAGGATACCGACAACGCGGCCGGTGTGTTGGACATGTCGGCCCATGCGCTGAGCGACGAGACGACGTCGGTCGATGAGCTGCTCAAGAAATTCATGGTCGAAGTCAAATCGTTCGAACAGATCGTGCGCGGCGAAAAGGATACGGACCGAGGCGACAAACGTACCGGTGCGCCGGAGGGCGAGACGGTCGAACATGCAGATTCCGATGCGGACGACCCCGCTTTACCGGAAGCAGCGGCCGACGATGCCGAAGACGCGGCTGTTTCGGAAGAAGACGCCGTCCCCGCAGCGGAAGCCCAAAAAGCGGCCTGACGTTTCGGCTCAGACCACAGAAATTTCCTGATCGGGGCGCCGCCGGCTCATCACGCGGGTCAGCAGGATGACCGGGATCACGCCGGCCGCGACGATGGTCAGCGCGCCCAGCGCGCATTCTTCCAGCAATTCGTCGGATGCGAACTGGTAGACATAGGTCGCCAGCGTATCGAAATTGAACGGCCGCAGCAGCAGCGTCGCCGGCAGTTCCTTCATCGAATCGACGAAAATCAGAATGGCGGCGGTCATGATGCTGCCGCGGATGATCGGCAGGTTGACCTTGATCAGCGCCTTCGCCGGGCCGTGCTTCAGTGTCCGCGCGGCGTCGTCCATGTGCGGCGTAACACGGCCGAGCCCCGCTTCCAGCGTGCCGTAGGCCAGCGCCAGAAAGCGCACCACATAGGCGAACAGCAGCGCCGCGATCGTACCTGACAGCAGCAGGCCCGTGCTGACGCCGAAGGTATCGCGCATGAAGCGGTCGAGCGCGTTGTCGAACAGGCCGAACGGAAACAGGATGCCGATTGCCAGTACCGCGCCGGGCACCGCGTAGCCCAGGCTGGCAAACCGGGCCAGCAGCGTCAGCGCCCGGCTTTTGCGCATCCTCACCGCATAGGCGAGAAAAAGCCCCACCATCGCGGCGATCCCGGCGGCCAGCCCGGCCAGCATGATGCTGTTCGCCGCCGCCTGCGGGAACCGGTTTTCCATCGACACGTCGTAGAATTCGATGGCGTAGGAAATCAGCAGACCCGCCGGGACGACGAAGCCGACGACGATCGGCGCGGCGCAGACCAGGACCGCGGCGATGCGCCGCCCGGTCGATAGCTTATAGCGCAGCGCGCGTCCGGGGCGGGTCGAGGTGTCGTGATATCCGCGCCGCCGCCGCGCCGTGCGTTCGGCGATCAGCAGCCCGATCACGAACAGCAGCATGACGACGGCGATCTGAGCGCCGCCGCCGGTATTGCCCATCACCAGCCAGACATTGAACATGCCGGTGGTCAGGGTTTCGACGGCGAAAAATTCCACCGTCCCGAAATCGTTCAGCGTTTCCATCAGCACCAGCGCGACGCCGACGACGATCGACGGCCGCGCCATCGGCAGCGACACGCGGCGGAACGCGGCCCAGGCGGAACAGCCGAGGGTGCGGGCGGCTTCGCCGACGCCCGACGACTGTTCCAGGAACGCCGACCGCGCCAGGAGATAGACATAGGGGTACAGCGCCATGGTCATGATGGTGATCGCACCGCCGAGCGATCGGATTTCCGGGAACCAGTAATCCCGTCCGGTGTTCCATCCCGTCAGGTCGCGCAGCAGGCCCTGAACCGGCCCCGCGAACTCGAGAATGTCGGTATAGACATAGGCGACCACATAGGCGGGCATCGCCAGCGGCAGCACCAGCGCCCATTCGAATATCCGTCGTCCCGGAAACTCGCACATCGTGATCAGCCAGGCGGCGGTGACGCCGATCAGTATGGTCCCCAGCGCGACGCCGGCCATCAGTTCCAGCGTGTTGATGACGTATCCCGGCAGCACGGTGTCCAGCAGATGCGGCCAGATATTCTCGGTCGGAAACATCGCCATGACGACAACGGTCACGACCGGCAGCGCCACCAGTACCGCGATAACGACGGCGCACGCCGCCCACGGATCCAGGCGTAACCTGAAGCCGCGCGCCGCGGGCGTGTCGTTCTTGGTGGTACCCAGCGCCGTCATGTCCGGCGCAGTTTAGAGAGCCTTTCGAGCCTGCGCTAGTTGGTCACCGGGCCGTCGTTGTAGCCGACCTTGTTGACGATCTTCAGCGCGGCGGCGCGGTTCCTGGCGATGACTTCCAGCCGGGTGGTGTCACGCTTGAACTTGCCCCAGGATTCCAGCAGCGGCGAGGCCTTCACGCCGGGATCGATCGGGTACTCGTTATTGACCTGCGCGTAGATGCCCTGGGCGGTCTTGCCGGTCAGGAATTCCATCAGCTTGATGGCGCTGGCCCGGTTGGGGGCATGCCGGGTCATCATCACGCCGCTGACGTTCATGTGCGTGCCCTTGCCCGCCAGGGTGGGGAACACGATGTTCGCGGACTGGCCCCAGGCCTTCTGCTTTTCGTTCTGCAGCATCAGCGCCATGTAATAGTGATTGCCGACGGCGAGATCGCACACACCTTCCATGATCGCCTTGACCTGGGCGCGGTCGTTGCCCTGCGGCTTGCGGGCCAGGTTGGCCTTCACGCCGCGCAGCCATTCCTCGGCTTTCGCTTCGCCGTGGTGATCGATATAGGCGGCCAGCATGGCGATGTTATAGGCGTGATCGCCCTTCCGGGTGCAGATCCTGCCGCGCCATTTGGGATCGGCGAGCTCTTCATAGGACGTGATCGCGCCGGGTTTAACCCGGTCTTTCGAGGCATAGACGACGCGGGCGCGGAGCGTCAGCCCGTACCATTTGCCTTCCGCGTCGCGGAAATTGGCCGGGACCGCTTTTTCCAGCGCGGGTGTCTTTACCGGCTGTGCCAGCCCGGCATTCACCACCGATGCAAGGCGCCCGATATCGGTCGTGAAAATCAGATCGGCCGGGCTGTTGCGGCCCTCGGCCTGAAGCCGTTTGATCAGGCCCTTCCTGGCGAACACGACATTGACCTTGATGCCCGATTCCTTCGTGAAGGCGTCGAACAGCGGTTTCACCAGAAACGGCTGACGGTAGGAGTAGACGTTCACTTCGCCGGCGGCCGTGGCGGCGGTGGGGGCCAGTATCAGCGCGGCGGCGAGGGGGGTTCTGAGTTTCATTTTCGATATCCTTGTTCGACTTTCGTATTGAAGAACGGACGGACGTGGATGTCCAGTTGCGAACGTTTCTTAACTGTCCCGTGGGCGGATTGTCAATAGGAATGATAATCATTCGCAATATAATATGATTCTGGCACCTAGACCGGGTATGATTTTACAAATGCGAATGGTTCGCAATAATTATCGTCCATTGAGTCCCGCCGTCCAGGCGACCATCAGAAGGATCCAGCCACATGCCTGCTTTTACGGAAACTACCGTTTCGTCCGGCCTCGCCGTGCTCCCCAGACGCGACGGCGCCGCAGCATCCCATCTCGATGCCGACGCCGCGCTCGAACTCGCGCTGTACGGCGCCACCGCCTGTCGCATGACGTCGCTGGCCCGTCTGATCGATACCGTCTGGTGCCTGACCGGCGGGGGCTGGCGTCCGCCACAGGAAGTCATCGCCGATGGACTGCGCGCCGCGTCGGCGCGCGGCACCATCCTTGCCACGGAAAGCTGGGTCCGGTCGATTCCGTTCTTCTATACGCTGACGCCGAAGGGCGCGAAGGCGTTTCGCGAACTCATGAAGCGACCGTTGCCGGACTGGGACGATCCTATTTCACGATCGGCCGCGACCATCAAATTCGGACTGCTCGACGTGACGGATGCAGCAGACATGCCGGCGGTGGTGGCCGATCTGAAACGGTTCTACCTGGATATGCGGCGCGGCTTGACCGACCGCCGTGAAAGCCTCGCCGCGGACCGGCCCTTTCTCCAGGCGACCATGGCGGACCGACTTGCCTGGGTCGATCAGCGCCTGGACATGCTGAAAAGCGGGACCGAATGTTCCGCTGCAGGAACAATCGTCCACTGAACCGGCGTTCAGTTTCCGAATCAAAAAGGCCGGCTGAAAAGCCGGCCTTCTGATCGAATGATGATGTGCGTCAGGCGGCGGCGTGAATGCCGGCGGCCTTGACGTCGTCGGTCACTGCATCCTCGAACTGTTCGAAATTGCTTTCGAAGCGCTGGGCCAGGTCGCGGGCGGTGTCGTCGTAGCCGCTCTTGTCGGACCAGGTTTCCTTCGGGTTGAGGACTTCCTTCGGCACGTCGGGGACGTTTTCCGGAATCAGCAGCCCGAAATTGGGGTCGGGCGCGACCGCAACGCTGGCCAGTTTGCCCTCGACCGCGGCCCGGACCATCGTCCGCGTGTGCGCGATCTTCATGCGCTCTCCGGTGCCGTAGGCGCCGCCGCTCCAGCCCGTGTTGACCAGCCAGCACTTGGCGCCGGATTTCTGGATGCGTTCGCCCAGCAGCTTGGCGTAGACCGTCGGATGCCGCGGCAGGAAGGGCGCGCCGAAGCAGGTCGAGAACGTCGCCTGCGGGGTGTCGACGCCGCGTTCCGTTCCCGCCAGTCGCGCGGTATAGCCGGACAGGAAATGATACATCGCCTGATCGGCCGTCAGCTGGCTGATCGGCGGCAGCACGCCGAACGCATCGGCGGTCAGCATGACGATGTTTTCGGGCTGTCCGCCCATGCCGGTCTCGCTGGTGCCGGGGATGTAGTGCAGCGGATAGGACGAGCGGGTGTTTTCGGTCAGCGAATCGTCGTCGAAGTTCGGGAGCTTCGTGTGCGGATGCAGCGTCACGTTTTCCAGCACCGTGCCGAAGCGCATCGATGCGTCGAAAATTTCCGGTTCCGCTTCGCGCGACAGGTTGATCGCCTTGGCGTAGCAGCCGCCTTCGAAATTGAAGATGCCGTTATCCGACCAGCCGTGCTCGTCGTCGCCGATCAGCGTGCGCGTCGGATCCGACGACAGCGTCGTCTTGCCGGTGCCCGACAGGCCGAAGAAGATCGCCGTATCGCCCTTTTCGCCGATATTCGCCGAACAGTGCATCGGCAGCACGTTCTGCGCCGGCAGCAGATAGTTGAGCACCGAGAAAATCGTCTTCTTGATTTCGCCGGTGTAGTGCGAGCCGCCGACCAGGATCAGTTTTTCGGCGAAGTTCAGCATCACGAACACTTCCGATCCGGTGCCGTCGATCGCCGGGATCGACTGCAGGTTCGGCGCGTGCAGCACGGTGAAATCGGGCTCGAAATCCGCGTGCTCTTCTTCCGACGGGTTGATGAACATGTTCTGCGCGAAAAGGCTGTGCCAGGCCTGTTCCGTGACGACCCGCACCTTGATGCGGTAATCGGGATCGGCGCCGGCGTAGCAGTCCTGCACGAACACTTCCTTGTGCTGCATATAGGCCAGCATGCGGTTGCGCATGGTGTTGAAATGCTCGGGCGAGATCTTGTTGTTGACCGGGCCCCACCAGATGTTGTCCGTGTTTTCCGGCTCGTCGACGATATATTTGTCCTTGGGCGACCGGCCGGTGTATTCGCCGGTGGTCACCACCAGACCGCCGCCGGCGGCCAGCTCGCTCTCGCCGCGGCGTAGCGAATGTTCGTACAGCGCCGGGATCGACAGATTCCAGTGCGCGCCGACAAGATTTTCCAGGCCGTGATTTTCAAGCCCGAATGAGCTGGGACGTCCGGTATGCTCCACGTTTACCTCCTGAGCGTAACAGGCAATTCTCCGCGGCGATCCTCTCGATCCCGCGTTCAGCGATTTTGCCGTGTTGTTCGTGATTGCGAAACACCCGCAACATACCTTCGGCGGGACGGGAGTCAAACGTGAATGAGTCGGTTTTCTGCGGTTTTTTGACTGTTTCGTGTTTCGGCGGGGGCGGGCCGGGGTGTTTCCCTATGCTTCGGCGGCGGCGCGCGCCGTCTTCACCAATCGCACGAGCGAAGCGCGGGCCGATTCTGCGTCTTTGGCGGGCTTGTCGAAATCCACGCGCGCGACATGGCCGCCGTGTCGGAGATCGCACCCTTCCGGGTCGATTCCGGTCATCTTCCAGTCGCCGTCCGCCAGCCCCAGCAGCACCGTCGCATAGAGCGCGACGGCATCTGCATGGTCTTCGTTCATATGGGTCACGATGTCGTTTTCGGCGGCTCCGAGCTCTTCGAAACCGTCCGTGTCGAACAGCAGGTCGGCGGCGTCGATCCAGTGAATGACGCCGAACCCGGCGACGATATGCGCGCGTTCCACCGTCATTTCGTAAAAGTTGAAATCGGCGAAGCCGGCGAACATTTCGCTTTCCGGATGACGCGCGGTGTATCGGGCGATCAGGCCGGGATCTTCGGTTCTGGATACGGTGCCCAGCACCGTCACCCGCGCGCCCGTCAGCGGGCTGTCGAGTCCCGCGGTACCGTCGAAAAGAAGCGAGGCCCGGTTGTCGCGCGCCAGATTGGCGGTGTGTTCGGCCAGGTCAGATATCAGGAGCAGCGGTTTGGCGGCGTGATCGCAGGCGGTCATCACAAGCGAGCCGTACGGCCATGCCCCGTCCGGCAGAGCGGTCGACAGAACCGCGCGGTCGCAGGCGCGGATCAGGCGGCGGGACAGCAGTTCCGGGGCGGGTTTGGCGGTGTTTTCGGTTTCGGTCATGTTATCGGGTCCGTTGCGCGGCGATCAACTTCGCTTGAAGTCGTTGGAATCATGCCCCATTTCCGCCCTAATTCGTGTGTAAATATTTAATTTCCGCAATTCGGGGTGCAAAATGTCTGTCCGGCTGGCTACGTTGATACTTATCGTTTTCGCTGGGTCTTCGGCGATGGCGGACACTATCGTCACGGCGACCGCGGCGGTCAAATCCGCTGCCCAGGGAAAAACGACCATCGTCGATGTGCGTTCGCCCGGCGAATGGCGCCAGACGGGCATCGCCAAGGGCGCCGCCACCGTCACCATTCACAATCCCAACGGGGTCAAGGCCTTCGTTCGCGAAATGACGAAGGCGGTCGGCGGCGACAAATCGAAGCCGATCGCCCTGATCTGCGCCGCCGGCGTACGCTCGGCGCGGGCCCTCAGGATCCTCGCCGCCAACGGGTTCACCAATCTGAGGGATATTTCCGAGGGTATGCTCGGCAGTCCTGAGGCGGGACCCGGCTGGCTCAAGCGCGGCCTTCCAGTTACTTCCCCCTAATTTTCAGTCCGGAGTGATAACATGACGACCATGACCGACACGCTCACCCGATCCGCCGCCGCCGACGGCCCCGCGACCATTGCGCTGGTCGATGACGACCGGAACATTCTGGCTTCGGTATCGATGACACTCGAAGCCGAAGGGTTCGAGGTCCGCACCTATGTCGATGGCGATTCGGCGCTGCGCGGGCTATCCGCCCGTCCGGCGGATCTCGCCATTCTGGATATAAAGATGCCGCGCATGGACGGCATGGAGCTGCTTGGCCGTCTGCGCCGCCAGTCGAAGATGCCGGTGATCTTTCTGACGTCGAAGGATGACGAGGTCGACGAGATTCTCGGCCTCAGGATGGGCGCCGACGACTACATCAAGAAGCCGTTTTCGCAGCGCCTGCTGATCGAACGCATCCACACGCTGCTGCGACGTCACCGCAACCGCGCCGAGGAGGAAGACCCGGCAGAGTCGGAACCGCCCATCCTGCGCGGCGATCTGCGGCTCGATCTCGACCGGTTCGGTTGCACGTGGCAAAAAAGGCCGGTTGACCTTACGGTAACGGAATTCCTGATCCTGAAAGCGCTCGCGCAGCATCCGGGGCATGTTAAATCGCGCGATCAGCTCATGGACGCAGCCTATGGCGAATCCATCTATGTCGACGATCGCACCATCGACAGCCACATCAAGCGCCTGCGCAAGAAATTCCGCGCCGTCGACGACGACTTCGCCGAGATCGAAACCATGTACGGAATCGGCTACCGCTACCGGGAAAGCTAGAAGGAAGTTCTGTCCGCATGGATGCGGGCCGGAGCAGCGGTTGCAATAAATCATGACGTTCCGGCTGTTCTCGCCGCTGACCCGGCGCATCCTCACCGTAAATATCCTGCCGCTCGCCATTCTGGTGATCGGGGTGCTGTATCTCGACGAGTACCGCGACGGGCTGATCGAAGCGGATCTTGCCGCTCTCGAAACCCAGGCCGAGATTTTCGCCGGCGCGCTGGGCGAAGGCGCGATCGGAACCCGGCTGAACGGGTCGCAGTTCATCCTGCCAGGGGTCGCGCGTCCCATGCTGCGGCGTCTGACTGCGCCGACACGGACCCGGGCGCTGGTGTTCGGCGCCGACGGCACGGAGATCGCCGACAGCCGGTTTCTCGCCGGGCAGGGGGGAGCGGTGCAGGTCGAACCGCTGCCCCTGCCGGGAGAAGAACCCGACACCGGCTCGTTCCTGAACCGAATCTACGACAATTTCCTGGCGCTGCTGCCCGAGAGGCACCGCGAGCCTCCCTTTCCCGAATCTGCGCCGCTGGATGTCGCACGGCTTCCGGTTCTCTCCGCCGCGCTTGCCGGGCATGCCGGCACCGGACGGTGGTCGTTGCCCGACGGAGGGATCAAGCTCGGGGCTGCCGTTCCGGTACAGCGCTTCAAGCAGGTGCTGGGCGCCGTGCTGCTGACCGCGGATTCGGACGAAATCGACGCCGCCGTCCGCGACGTCCGCTTCGATATCCTGAAGGTGTTCGGCATCGTGCTGGGCGTCACGGTTCTGCTGTCTCTGTATCTTGCCGGCGCCATCGCACGGCCGGTTCGCCGCCTGGCGGCCGCAGCGGATTCGGTGCGGCGCGGACACGGCGAGGCGGACGCGATTCCCGATTTCACCCGCCGCCGGGACGAGATCGGCGATCTGTCGGAAGCCCTACGCGACATGACGAACGCGCTGTGGCAACGGATCGAGGCCAATGAAAGCTTCGCCGCCGACGTTGCCCATGAAATCAAAAACCCGCTGACGTCCCTGCGCAGCGCGGTCGAGACCGTTTCCCGGGTGCGCGATCCGGAAAAGCAGACGGCGCTGATGGAAATCATCCAGGACGACGTGCAGCGGCTGGACCGGCTGATCAGCGATATTTCGGATGCGTCGCGCCTCGACGCCGAACTAGCGCGCGGGCAGATGGAAACCGTCGATCTGGGCAGGGTTCTGCCGGCGCTGGTCCAGGTTCACCGCACCGCCGCCGAAGGCCACGCGGGTGACGCCCGCGGACCCGCAATCGTTTTCACCGGAGACCAGACCGGTTGCGTGGTTCGCGGGATCGAGGGCCGTCTGGTGCAGGTGTTCCAGAACCTGATCAGCAATGCCCGCTCGTTCACCCCGCCCGGCGAGGAAATCGTCCTTTCCGTCAGACGCGATGGCAGGGATGTCGTCGTCACCATCGAGGATCGCGGTCCCGGCATTCCGGTCGACAGTCTCGATTCGATCTTCGAACGGTTCTATTCCGAACGTCCCGAGGGCGAGAGCTTTGGCCGGCATTCGGGCCTGGGGCTCAGCATTTCGCGCCAGATCGTCGAAGCCCATGGCGGTACGATCCATGCCGAGAACGTCCATGATTCGGGCGGCAAACGCCTGGGCGCGCGGTTCGTCGTGCGGCTCGGCGCGGCGTCGGCGTGACCGGCGAGACGATACACGCCACCTGCATCGCCTTCGGCGATGTCGGTGTCCTGCTGCGCGGTCCGCCGGGCGCCGGCAAGTCAGATCTTGCCCTCCGGCTGATCGATTCGGGCGCGGCGCTGGTCGCCGACGACCGTGTCGCGCTTTGCGAAAAAGCAGGTGACGTGGTTGCCCGGTCCCCGGAACCGCTGTCGGGACGCCTCGAGGTGCGGGGTCTCGGTATTCTCTCGTTTCCTCCCGTTGACGACGTGCCGATCCGTCTTATCTGTGATCTTGGAAATCCGGACGCGATCGAGCGGTTGCCAGTGCCCGGGTGGTGCGCGTATTTAGGGGTCCGGATTCGCCGCATGGATGTTGCGCCCTTCGAGGCATCGGCTTCCGTCAAGGTCCGGTTGGCGGCGTATGCGGCGGCCGGCAGGGCCGATCCGGCGACCGACGCGACGACGATCGCCTCCGAGACGGACGAATTTGAGGGATAGACCCAAGGCATGACGGCACCCACCGGCGCTCCCGCGAACGATCAGGACCCATCCGGCGATGCTTCGCCGGTCGTTATCGTGACCGGCATGTCCGGCGCCGGGCGCTCGACTGCGTTGAAGGCGCTGGAGGATCTGGGCTACGAAGCGGTCGACAACCTGCCGCTGTCGCTGCTGTCCAGTCTGCTGTCGCCGGGAAACGGCGGCGGGCGCGCGCTTGCCATCGGGGTCGACGCCCGTACCCGCGATTTCGGCGCCGCCCCGTTTATCGAAGAACTGGACGGTCTGATCGCGAGAGACGATCTGCGGGTCCGCCTGCTTTTTCTCGACTGCGATTCCGAGGTGCTGCAGCGCCGTTTTTCGGAAACCCGCCGCCGGCATCCGGTGACGCCCGACCGGCGGGTCACTGACGGCATCAAAGGCGAACGACGTTTGCTCCGTCCGCTGCGCGATCGCGCCGACGAAGTGATCGACACAACGGACATGGCGATCGGCGATCTGAAACGCCTGCTCGATTCCAACTACGCGCTGGACGCGGCGCCAGGCCTGGCGATTTTCATCACGTCGTTCGCCTATCGCCGTGGCCTGCCGCACGAAGCCGATCTTGTCTTCGATGTGCGGTTTCTGAAAAATCCGCATTACGAGGACGATTTGCGCGCGCTGACGGGCAAGGATGCGTCGATCGGCGAATTCATCGAACGCGATCCCGATTTCGCGGCCTATTTCGACAACCTGACGCGCCTTCTCGAACCGCTCTTGCCCCGCTTCAGCGCCGAAGGCAAAAGCTACCTGACCATCGCGGTCGGGTGCACCGGCGGCAAACACCGGTCTGTCTATATTGCCGAAAAACTGAAAGACTGGCTGAACGCCAGGGGGGAGAGGGTCAGCGTCAGCCATCGCGACCTCGAACGCCAAAGATAAGAGATAAGGGACGCAGGTTGCTGCTGCGACCGTATGGGATGATATGAGCATGATCGGACTGGTAATCGTGACCCATGGCCGGCTGGCCGACGAATTCGTCGCCGCACTGGAACACGTCGTTGGACCGCAGAAGCTCATCGAAACCGTCTGCATCGGGCCGGACGACCTAATGGATCACCGGCGACAGGACATTCTGGACGCCGTGACACGGGCCGATACCGGGGGCGGCGCGATCGTGCTGACAGACATGTTCGGCGGCACGCCGTCGAACCTCGCGATCTCGATCCTGAAGGAAGCCAATATCGAGGTGATTGCCGGCGTCAACCTGCCCCTGCTTGTGAAGCTGGCGGGGGTACGCAAAACCGAGGATCTCCAGACAGCGGTAAACGAGGCTTATGCCGCCGGCCGAAAATACATCAAGCTGGCTTCCGAGCTGCTGGACGATCCGGCCGGCTGAGGCGGTCTTGGTCGAACGTACCGTCACCATCGTCAATGCGCGCGGGCTGCATGCCCGTGCCGCCGCCAAATTCTCGGCGCTCGCGGAGGAATTCGATGCCGGGATCGCCGTGTCCAATGGGCGCGAAGAGGTCGGGGGACGATCGATCATGGGTTTGCTGCTGCTGGCGGCGGCAAAGGGGTCGGAGATCAGCATACGCGCCGAGGGGGCGGATGCCGAGGCGGCGCTCGCCGCGTTATGCGACCTGGTGACGGGCGGATTCGGCGAGGACGTGGCGTAACGTTTACAGCTTGCCGTCGCGCGCCAGTCGGCGGACCTGCTCGCGGTCCAGCAGCACGGAATCCGGCACGCCCGATTCGTACAGTTCCACCATCCTGTCAGGGTCGAAATTGCCCTCGGACATCTCGCCGAATTCGTCGGTGAACTGGTAGAAGCGCTTGTAATCCTGCGTTTCGAGCGCGGAGAAATTGTCGAGCATGGTTTCGACTTCGTTTCCGTCCGGATCCCGATAATAGAACGACGTCGAATTGCCGTGGTTGACGGTCCAGTGCGGTGCGGGATGTCCAGCGGTCTTCAGGGTCTTGTAAATGAAGATCAGCTCGCCGAGGCTGGCATAGGCGAACGCGATATGCGACAGCCCCACTGCGCGCTCGGGCTTTTTGCCCCAGCCCGGCTTCTTGATGATCACCACGCGGTGGTCGTGGTCGTCATAGGTGATGAAGGCCAGCCTGGGGCCGTTACCCTGGACGTGCTCGTTGGTGACGCTGCCGTTGAATAGCATTCGGTAGAACGCGACCATCGCGTCGTAGTTGTCGTCCGTAAAAATATGTGCGTGGTGCATTTCCCGCGGCGTCGGCATGGTCGTGACCGTGCCGGGCGGGTCCACGCGATGCGGTGCGACCGGTTTCAGGCGGTAGGCGTCTTTTGCGTCGGTTGCCATTCCTGACCCTTTTTCCGTTAGGTATGAAGCGTCAGTGTTGCACGATGCAAAACCGGTTGTCTAATTAACCATTATTGATTTTTTGATGTTTCCCCTGCTATACCCACCCCATATCCTACATATTCTTGGAACAGCAATAGTGGGACGAATGTTGGGACGAACCCGATATTCGGACATCTTATTCCAAACGATACAGACTGGAGCCCGCCGATGAGCGCCGAAAACGATTACAAAGTCGCCGATATGTCCCTGGCCGAATGGGGCCGCAAGGAAATCGCCATTGCCGAGACCGAGATGCCGGGCCTGATGGCCCTGCGCGAGGAATTCGGCGCGGCGCAGCCCCTGAAGGGCGCGCGTATCGTCGGTTGTCTGCACATGACGATCCAGACGGCGGTGCTGATCGAAACGCTGACGGCGCTCGGTGCATCTGTCCGCTGGAGCTCGTGCAACATCTTCTCGACCCAGGACCAGGCCGCGGCCGCGGTTGCGGCGGCGGGCGTGCCGGTCTTCGCCTGGAAGGGCGAAACCGACGAGGAATTCTGGTGGTGCATCGAACAGACCATTACCGGTCCCGACGGCTGGACGCCGAACATGATACTCGATGACGGCGGCGACCTGACGCTGGTCATGCATCAGAAATACCCGGAAATGCTGAAAGACGTGAAAGGTCTGTCGGAGGAAACCACCACCGGCGTGCATCGTCTCTACGAGATGATGAAAAAGGGCGAATTGCTGGTTCCGGCGATCAACGTCAACGATTCGGTGACGAAATCGAAATTCGACAATCTCTACGGTTGTCGCGAAAGCCTGGTCGACGGCATCAAGCGCGCGACCGACGTGATGGTGGCGGGCAAGGTCGGCGTCGTGGCCGGCTACGGCGATGTCGGCAAGGGCTCCGCCGCGAGCCTGCGCAACCAGGGGGCCCGCGTGCTGGTCACCGAAATCGATCCGATCTGCGCGCTGCAGGCCTCGATGGAAGGCTACGAGGTCGTCACCATGGAAGAAGCCGCCCCGCTCGGCGACATCTTCGTCACCACGACCGGCAATATCGACGTCATCACGCTCGACCATATGCGTGAAATGAAAGACCGCGCGATCGTCTGCAACATCGGCCATTTCGACAGCGAGATTCAGATCGAGGCCCTGCGCAACTACAAATGGGACAACGTCAAGCCGCAGGTCGACGAGGTCGAATTCCCCGACGGCAAGAAGCTGATTGTTCTCGCCGAGGGCCGTCTGGTCAATCTCGGCTGCGCGACCGGTCATCCGAGCTTCGTGATGAGCGCGTCGTTCACCAATCAGGTGATCGCACAGCTCGAGCTCTGGGAAAACAGCGACAACTACAAGAACGAAGTCTACGTGCTTCCCAAGCATCTCGACGAAAAGGTCGCGGCGCTGCATCTCGAAAAACTGGGCGTCAAACTGACCCAGCTGTCGAAGGAACAGGCGGATTATCTCGGTCTCGACCAGGCCGGCCCGTACAAGCCGGATCATTACCGGTATTAATGCGCCGTTAACCATTTGGGGCCCATGTAGTAGGTTCGGTTAACTACATGGCCCGCCCGGGGGGCGCAGCTCGTTTCAGGCGGGTTGCGGCCCGTTCCGGCACAGCAGGCTCGGAGGAAGATGCGTCCGACGCCCCTTTTGAGATTTTCCGCTTTAAAGGCGTTTGCCTGACGGGGTTGCCGGCCCTGTGGCCGGCCACCGCGCAGGCACGGGACGGTGGTATGCTGCCTGCCGCGACGACCGCTACCTGGATCGCTGCGCTGGTCGCACTGGCGTTTGCCCTGGCGTTCGTCTGGCAACTGCGCGCGTATCGGGCCGAAAAAGCACGCGCCGAACAACTCTTGGCGGAACTCGACCGCGAACGCGCCCTCGTTGAAACCTCGCCGGAAGCGATCATCTGCTGGGATACCGGGTCCGGGGAACAGAAACTTTCCGCTGCCGCCCTGCGCATCCTCGGTTGCGCGGTTTCCGATCCCGTGTCCGCCGATACCGTCGCCGCGCTTGCAATGGAAGATGACCGCTCCGATCTGCGCGATGCCGTGGCGGCACTGATTGCCGACGGCGCCGAGTTCGACATGCGATTCGACGCACCGGCGGAAAAACGCTTCGAGCTGTCCGGCCGCGCCATCCAGCAGGATGCCGGCAAACCGCTAGCCATTTTGTGGATTCGCGACGACACGCCAGCGGCGATCGAAACCGCGGAAGCGCAGCGTATCGGCGACGGCTTTCGCAAACTGCTCGATTCGTTCCCGTTTCCGGTCTGGCGCCGCGGCCGCTGGCTGGATTTCGAATACGTCAATCCGGCCTACCGTAAAGCCGTCGAGGCGCCGGAGGACGCGGATCCGGATGCGGTGGCGGAACTCGCCGCCGGGGCGCTGCCCGATCGCGGCCGCGCCATTGCCGCCCGCGCTGCCGAGACCCGCGATCGCCAGACCGAAACACATTATATCATCGCGGCGGGCGACCGGCGGCTTATGGAGCTGACCGAAGCGCCCATCGGCGCCGACGGCGCGATCGGCGGCTTTGCCATCGACCGAACCGAAATCGTAGAGGTGCGCGAGGAACTGGCGCGGCATATCGCACGCCACGAGGATGTGCTGCACAATCTCGGCACGGCCATCGCCATTTTCGGCGCCGACCGACGGCTCGAATTCTACAACACGGCCTACACCAAGCTGTGGGATCTGGAGGAAGCGTTCCTCGATACGCGGCCGTCGCTCGGCGAAATTCTCGAACAGGGGCGCGAGGCCCGGAAGATTCCGGAGCACGCCAACTTCCCCGAATTCAAGGCCGGGCGAAACGCGCTGTTCACGTCCCTGATCGACCCGATCGAGGAACTGGTTCACCTGCCGGACGACAAAACGGTGCGCTCCGTTGTTGCGCCGCATCCTTTCGGCGGGCTGCTGATGACCTGGGAAGACGTCACCGCGTCGCTGGCGATGGAGCGGTCCTACAACACACTGATCGCGGTGCAGAAGGAAACGCTGGATAATCTGTATGAAGCCGTGGCCGTAATCGGCGGCGACGGGCGGCTGCAACTGTCGAATCCCGCTTTCGGGCGCATCTGGCAACTCACCGAGGACGAGCTGGCGACCGCACCGCATATTTCGGAAATCGTCGAGCACATGCGCGATTTTCTCGATCAGGGAAACTGGGCCGAGCAAAAATCCGATCTGATCAACCTGCTGTCCGACCGCGGCGGGCAATCGGGACGTCTGGAACGGGCCGATGGCTCCGTCATCGATTTTGCCACCGTGCCGCTGCCGGATGGGGCAATGCTTCTATCCTATGTCGACGTTTCGGATTCGCACCGGGTCGAACATTTTTTGCGCGAGCGCAACGAGGCGCTGGAAACCGCCGACCGTCTGAAGTCGGAATTCATCGCCAACGTATCGTACGAACTGCGCACGCCGCTGAACACGATTATCGGTTTCTCGGAGATTCTGACCGGCGAATATTTCGGCGATCTGAACGACCGTCAGTCCGAATACAGCAAGGGCATCCTCGAGTCTTCGCAGCGGCTGCTGTCGCTGATCAACGACATACTTGATCTGGCGACCATCGAATCCGGACAGATGTCGCTCGAACTCGAAACCGTCGACGTTTACGGCATGATGCGCAGCGTGCTTGGCCTGACACAGGAGTGCGTGCTCCGCAAAAGCCTGACGCTCGATTTCGACTGCCCGGAAGATATCGGCATGATCACGGCGGACGAGCGCCGGCTCAAACAGGCGCTGTTCAACATCCTCAGCAATTCGGTGAAGTTCACGCCCGACAACGGCGAGATCACGGGCTCCGCCCGCCGCGTCGAAGATCACATCGTCATCACGTTCACCGATACCGGCATCGGCATCCCGGCGGAGGACCACGACCGCATCTTCGGACGCTTCGAACGGGGTCACAATGCCGAAGCGCGCCGCTCCGGTGCCGGGCTGGGCCTGTCGCTGGTGCAGAGCTTCATCAGCCTGCATGGCGGCGATGTAGGCCTCGAATCCGAACCCGGCGTCGGGACGAAGGTCGTCTGCCGTCTGCCGGCCCGGCGGCAGGAGGAAGAAGCGGCGCGTCTCGCGGGCAACGGCTAGGGATTTCCGCTTGCCCGGACTGTGACCGTCCATTGCGCGGAATCGGCGGCGGGGATAAACCATCTCCATGGTCGCCACCTCGACACTCACCGGCTCCCGGACGGTCGCGCTGCCCGACGAACGGGCAACAGAAATTCTGGCCGCGTCTTTTGCCGCCAAACTGCGCAAGGGCGACGTGATTGCGCTGACCGGCGATCTGGGCGTCGGCAAATCCGTGTTTGCGCGGGCGCTGATCAAGGCGTTGGGCGCGGCGGCGGGCGTCGGGATCGGCGCGGTGCCCAGCCCGACTTTCACACTCGTGCAGCAATACGATCTGCCCGGTTTGCCGATCTACCACTTCGATCTCTACCGGTTGTCGGACCCGGAAGAAGCGTGGGAGATCGGGCTCGAGGAGGCCTTCGCCGAGGGGGCGTCGCTGATCGAATGGGCGGACCGGATCGATACGCTTCTGCCGGCGGGCACGGTTCGCGTCCATTTGACGCCCGGCGCGGACGTCACGGCGCGGATCGCTGAAATCACCGGAGAACCCGTCTCCGAGATTGAGGCGTCGACATGACCGATGACCGCGCGCAGGCGATCGATCTGTTCCTCGCTTCGGCCGGCTGGGCAGGGGCGGATCGCGTAATCCTTGCCGAGGACGCGTCGTTTCGGCGCTATGAACGCGTGACACGCGGAGCCGAACGGGCGGTGCTGATGGATGCTCCGCCCGACCGGGAGGACGTGGGGCCGTTTCTCCGCATCGCGCGCACGCTCAAAGACCATGGCTACAGCGCCCCCGCCATTTTGGCCGAAGACGTAGCGCAGGGGTTCCTGCTGCTGGAGGATCTCGGCGACGATACGTTTACCCGTTTGCTCGACGCCGGCGCGGACGCAGCCGGCCTTTATGCGCTCGCGGTGGATGTGCTGATCGATCTGCACCGCCGTCCTGCAGCGGAGCTGGTGCCGCGCGGCGTTGCGCGTTATGACGATGCGCTGTTTCAGACCGAAGCCGGTCTGTTCGTCGACTGGTACCTGCCGGCGGTGCTGGCCGATGCACCCGGCGATGACGTCGTCACGGCCTATCGCGATGTCTGGTCCCGGCTCTTGCCCGCCGCACGCACCGTTCCCGATACCCTGGTCCTGCGCGATTTCCACGTCGACAATCTGATCCGCGTCGCCGGCCGTGACGGCATCGCGGCCTGCGGCCTGCTCGATTTCCAGGACGCGGTGTCGGGGCCGGTTTCCTACGATTTCGTCTCGTTGGTCGAAGACGCCCGACGCGACGTGCCGGACGACCTGGCCGCCGCGATGCGCGGGCGTTATCTCGCCGCATTTCCGGATCTCGATCCCGATGCCTTCGACCGGTCCTGCGCCATCCTCGGTGCGCAGCGGCATTGCAAGGTCCTCGGCATCTTCACCCGGTTGCGCGACCGCGACGGCAAGGCCGGATATCTGCGCCACGTGCCGCGGCTATGGCGCCTGCTCGATCGTGCGGCCCGCCATCCCGCCCTGGCCGATCTGAAAACCTGGCTCGACGACTACGTGCCTGCAGACCGGCGCGTGATACCGCCGGACCGGGCGGCGGCATGACGGGCATGGCGAAAACGCGAATCCCCACCCATGCCATGGTGCTGGCCGCCGGGCTGGGGCTGCGCATGAGGCCGCTGACCCGGAATGTCCCCAAACCGATGCTGGACGTCGGCGGGCGCAGCATGCTGGACCACGCACTCGATCGTCTGGAAGATGCGGGGGTGGCGCATGTCGTGGTCAACACCCACTGGCTGCCGGAACAGATCGAGGATCATCTGAAAAACCGGTCCGTGCCCGCGACCAGTATCTCCCGCGAAGACGAGCTTCTGGAAACCGGCGGCGGGATAGTGAGGGCGTTGCCCATGCTGGGGGACGAGGCCTTTTATGCGGCCAATGCCGATATCGTCTGGCGCGACGGCACGATCCCGGCGCTGCACCGGCTGGCCCGCGCCTGGGACGATGAAAAAATGGACGCCTTGCTGATGGTGACGGCGACCGTGCGCGCCACCGGATACGACGGCGACGGCGATTTTATGATGGACCCGCTGGGAAAACTGTCCCGTCGGCCGGAACGCCAGATCGCGCCCTACGTATTTACCGGCGTCCAGATCCTGCATCCCCGTCTTTTGGAGGGCGCGCCGTCCGGTCCGTTCTCGATGAACCTGCTATACGACCGCGCGCTCGAAGCGGGCCGGCTCTACGGCATGGCGCATGACGGCGACTGGTATCATGTCGGCACGCCCGAAGCGATCGACGTTGCGGACGCCGAGATCCTGGAAAAAGAGGGCGCCCGCGTGCGGCTCCTCTTCTGATGACCGGCCCGGCGGAGTCTCCGAATCCGCCGTCGCGCGCGGGCAAAATTTTCACTATTCCCGCCGGTACCGCGTTTCTCGATGCGCTGGCGGCGGGCATTCTGGATCGACATGGCGGCGATCCGGCAGCGCTGGCGGCGGTGCAGATATTGCTGCCGACCCGGCGGGCCTGCCGTGCGTTGGGCGAAGCGTTTCTCCGCGTCACGGACGGCGCACCGGTGCTGCTGCCCGCCATGACTCCGATCGGCGATATCGACGAGGACGAACTCGGCTTTCTCGCCACCGAGGAACCGGCGGTTGCCGCGGCTCTGGACCTGCCGCCCGCGATCCCGGCGTTGCGCCGTCAGCTGCTGCTGTCGCGTCTGATCATGGCGGGCAACGATGCCGTCTCCGCCGCCCATGCCGCGCGACTCGCGCATGAGCTTGCCCGCTTGCTTGACGAAGCGCAGACCGAACGGCTGGATTTCGACGGTCTCGACCGGCTCGTCCCAGACCGCTATGCGGGCCATTGGCAGGAAACGCTCGAGTTCCTGAAAATCGTCACCGAATACTGGCCGGCGATTTTGCAGGAACAGGGGTGCATCGATCCGGCGGACCGGCGGAACCGCCTGATCGACGCGCAGATTGCCTTGTGGAAGGCCGATCCGCCGACCGCACCGGTGATTGCCGCGGGGTCGACCGGCAGCATCCCGGCGACGGCCGACCTGCTGTCCTGTGTCGCCGCCCTGCCGGCCGGAGCTGTCGTGCTGCCGGGGCTGGACCTGTCGCTCGACGACGACAGCCGCGCAGCGCTCGGTCCGGGACATCCCCAGTTCGGGATGAACAAACTGCTTCGGCGTATGAAGGTCGATGTCGCCGATGTGATCGCATGGAAGGACCTGGATAACGTCGTTTCAGGCCGTGTGACGATGCTGAATGCGGCGCTGCGACCGCCCGCCACCGCCGCCGCCATCGACCTGCCCGATGATCCCGGGCCGGCGTTTTCGAATATTCGCGTGGTGACCGCGCCCGGACCGCAGCAGGAAGCGCTTTCCATCGCGCTGATCATGCGCGACGTGCTGGAAGACCCGGCGCGGACGGCGGCGCTCATCACGCCCGACCGGCGTCTCGCGCGGCGGGTTGCAGCCGAACTCCGCCGCTGGGGCGTCGATATCGACGATTCCGGCGGTACGCCGCTGGCCGACACGGTTCCCGGTGTGTTTCTGCGGCTGACCGCCGATGCGGTGGCGACCGACGCGGCGCCGGTGCCGCTGCTGGCGGCGCTGAAACACCCGCTGGCGGCCGGCGGCATGGATCCCGGGCGGTTCCGCGACCGGGTGCGGGAGATGGAAATTGCCATTCTGCGCGGCCCGCGCCCGGCGCCCGGGTTCCGGGGGCTGCACGCGCGGCTGTCCCACATCGAACCCGAAGCGGGGCTGACTCTGTGGGCGGAAGATCTTGCGGAACTGGCCGCCCCCCTGTCGGATCTTATGCGTCGCCGCCATGTATCGGCAGTCGATCTGCTGGAAGCGCATGTCGCTTTCGCCGAGGAGCTTGCGGCCTCGGGCGACGAAACCGGGATAGACCGTCTTTGGGCGGGCGAGGCGGGTGAAAGCGCGGCTGGGCTGATCAACGATCTCCGCGCCGCGGCCGAGGCGCTGCCGCCGATCCCGGGACGCGACTGGCCGGCGCTGCTGGACGCGCTGATGACCGGCGCCGTCGTGCGTCCGCGCTATGGCCGTCATCCGCGCCTCAGCATCTGGGGATTGCTCGAGGCGCGGTTGCAGCAGGCCGATCTGGTGATCCTCGGCGGGCTGAACGAAGGCGTCTGGCCGCCGGAACCGGCGATCGATCCATGGATGAGCCGGCCGATGCGCGACGCGTTCGGCCTCTCCCCGCCGGAACGCCGCATCGGGCTGACGGCGCACGATTTCATCCAGGCCATCGCCGCGCCGGACGCCGTGGTTACGCGCTCGACCCGTATCGACGGGTCGCCCACCGTGCCCGCCCGCTGGCTGACCCGGATCGAAACACTGCTGTCGGCGTCCGCCGCTGGACGCGCGGTCCTGCGGCGCTGGGCCGACGAGGAACGGAAATGGCTGGCCTGGCAGACCGATCTCGATACCCGGCTGGATACGCTGCCGATGCGGGCGCCCGCGCCGGTGCCGCCGCTGGATGCCCGGCCCGACCGGTTGTCGGTGACGGATGTGGAAACCCTGGTGCGCGATCCCTATGCGATCTATGCCAAGCGCATTCTCGACCTTTCCGCGCTCGACCCTCTGGACGCCGATCCCGGCGCCGCCGACCGCGGCTCGATCATCCACAACGCCATCGACCGCTTCGTTCGCGAATGCGGCGACGATCTTCCCGACGACGCGCTTGACCGGTTGCTGGCCATCGGCGAGGAGGAATTCGCGCCCTGGCTCGACCGTCCCGGCATCCGTGCCTTCTGGTGGCCGCGCTTCGAACGGATCGCCGATTGGGTGGTCGCTCTGGAAGCGGAGCGTGCGCCCGGCATCGTCCGGCGCCACACCGAGGTCGACGGTCTCTTGACCATCGAGCGGCGGGACCGTCCGTTCCGCCTGCGTGCCCGGGCCGACCGGATCGACGAACGGACCGGTGGCGGTTACGAAATCGTCGACTACAAGACCGGCGCCGTGCCGACCAAAAAGGACGTGAATGCCGGCCTGTCGCCGCAGCTGCCGCTGGAGGCCGCGATGATCGTCAATGGCGCGTTCGGCGATATTTCGCCCGGCGACGTGATGGCGCTGACCTACTGGAAGCTGTCGGGCGGCGACCCCGCCGGCGAAATCCGCGATGCCGGCGACGATCCGATGCTGCTGGCGGACGAGGCGCTGGCCGGTCTTATCGCGCTGCTCGATTACTACGACGATCCGGAAACGCCCTATATCGCGCGTCCCGATCCGGACATCGCGCCGAGGCATTCGGATTTCGAGCACCTGGAGCGGGTGCAGGAATGGTCGTCCGCCAATGACTGATACGGCAATGGAACATACGGGCGGGGGGCAGGGCGGTTTCGTCGCTTACGCCAACCAGGCGGTGGCGGCGACGCCCGATGCGTCGGTCTGGGTGTCGGCGTCGGCGGGATCGGGCAAAACCAAGGTGCTGGCCGACCGGGTGCTGCGCCTGTTGCTGAGGGGCAGCCCGGCCGGCAAAATTCTCTGTCTGACATTTACCCGGGCCGCCGCGGCGGAAATGCAGAACCGCATCCGGCGGCTGCTCGGCAACTGGGCAGTGATGCCGGAGGCCGAACTCGACGCCGCTATCGTCGGCCTGTCCGGCGAGAAACCGGCGCCGGCGACGCGGGCGCTGGCGCGGCGGCTGTTCGCCGAGGTGCTGGACACGCCGGGCGGCCTGAAAATCCAGACTATCCACGCATTCTGCGAATCCCTGCTCGGGCGTTTTCCGGTCGAGGCCGGGCTTGCCCCCTATTTCGAGGTGATGGACGAACGCAGCGCGGCGGAAGCGCTGCTGGCGGCGCGGGACGAGATACTCGATGCCGCGCGCAGCGGCGCGGACGGGACCCTGGCGGCCGCGCTGGATATCGTCACCGGCTGGGTCAACGAAGACGAATTTGCCGATCTGATGGCGGCGATCGCGTCCAGCCGCGGTCGGCTGCACCGTCTGATTCTCGCGCATGACGGAACGGAGGGCGCGGTGCGGGCGACGCGGGCGGTGCTGGATGTGGCTGCGGAAGAAACCGTGGAGGCCCTGCTGCGCGCCGCCGCCGCCGACCCGGCGACCGACCTGGCCGGTCTGCGCGAAGCGGCCGATGTTCTGTCCGCCGGCGGCAAGCAGGACAAGGACAAAGCCGCGCGCATGGGGCCCTGGCTCGCAGGCGATGCGGCGGAACGCGCCGCCGGGTTCGATGCCTATGCGGCGGCCTATCTGACGGGCGGCGGCACCATCCGCGCATCGTTGGCGAGCAAGGGCGCCCAGGAAGTCAAACCGGAAATCGCCGACATTATGCAGCGCGAAGCCGACCGCGTGTTTGCCGTCCAGGAAAGGCGCAAGGCCATCCTGACCGCCGAGGCGACGGAGGCGATCCTGATCATCGCGACCGCACTTATCGAGCGCTACGAGGGTCACAAGCAGCGCAATGCGATGCTGGATTACGACGATCTGATCCTGCGCGCGCGGGCGCTGGTCGAGCGGGCCGCACCGTGGGTGCTGTTCAAGCTCGACGGCGGTCTCGACCACGTGCTGATCGACGAGGCGCAGGACAGCAATGCCGACCAGTGGGCGGTGGTGCGCGCCATCGTCGACGAATTCCACGCCGGCGAAGGCGCGCGGGAGACCGAACGCACCGTGTTTGCGGTGGGCGACGAAAAGCAGTCGATTTTCAGTTTCCAGGGCGCCGCTCCCGACCAGTTCTCGGCGATGCGGGACTATTTCGAGGACCGGGTCACCGCGGCCGGACAGGACTGGCATCCGGTGCCGCTGGACGTGTCGTTCCGGTCGACCTCCGCCGTGCTGCAGGCAGTCGATGCGGTGTTCGCCGACGATGCCGCGCGCGACGGGGTATCCATGACGGCGATCAGTCACACCGCGCACCGGCGCGGCCAGGCCGGCCTGGTGGAACTGTGGCCGCCGGTGGTGCCGGAAGACCGGGGCGAGATTTCGCCCTGGTCAACGCCCGACGACCTGCGCAACGACGCCACGCCGGCGCGGCGCCTGGCGCATGCGATCGCCTGGCGGATATCGCAATGGATCGACGGCGGCGAAATACTGCGGAGCGCCGACCGACCGGTTCGCCCCGGGGATATCATGGTGCTTGTCCGGCGGCGGACGGATTTCGTCGACAACCTGATCCGCGAACTGAAGAAGCGACAGGTCGATGTCGCCGGTCTCGACCGTATGGTGCTGACCGACCAGCTTGCGGTGCAGGATCTGATCGCGCTCGGCGCATTCGCGCTGATGCCTCATGACGATCTGAACCTCGCCGCCATCCTGAAAGGACCGTTGATCGGTTTCGACGAGGCGAAGCTGTTCGATATCTGCCACCGGCGCGACGGCACGGTTTGGGGGTCTCTGCGAAAACTTGCGCGCACCGATCCCGCCTGCGCCGCCGCGTACCGGACGCTGGGCGACGTGCTGGCGCGCGCCGACCTGTCGCCGCCCTACGAATTCTTCGCCCATATCCTCGGTCCGATGACCGGCAGGGCGCATCTGCTTGCCCGTCTGCGCGAGGAAGCCAACGATCCCATCGACGAATTCCTGTCGCTGGCGCTGGCTTTCGAGCAGACGCATACGCCGTCGCTGCAGGGATTCCTGCGCTGGCTTGCTGAAGGCGACGCCCAGATCAAGCGCGATCTCGACCAGGGGCTGCGCGACGAGGTGCGAATCATGACGGTCCATGGCGCGAAAGGGCTGCAGGCGCCGGTGGTGATCCTCGCCGATACCATGCAGGTGCCCCAGCCGGACAGCGGGCTGATGTGGGATGGCGGCCGCGGCGCTGACGGTCAGGATGCCGATGCGCTGCTGTGGCCGCCCCGGTCGCGGGTCCGCGAACGCACCGCCCAGCGTCTCGCCGCCGATCAGCGGATCCGGCAGGACGAGGAATACCGGCGACTGCTTTACGTCGCGATGACGCGCGCGGAGGACCGCCTGTATATCGCCGGCTATGGTACCCGCCGCGCCGCGCCCGAAACGGCGTGGTGGAACGTGATTTCACGCGGGCTGGAAACGGTCGCCCAACCGTTCGCTTTCGAATCGCATCCCGGCGGGCCCGACGACGAGCCCGATCTGGCCTGGCACGGCGACGGGCTGCGCCTGGAAACATCGCAGAGCAGCGGTCCCGACAGGAAACAGACCGGCGATATCGCGGCGGCGGAGGTTCCAGCACTGCCGGACTGGGTCGATGTCGCCGCGCCGGCGGAACCGGAACCGCCGCGTCCGCTGGCGCCGTCTCGTCCCGCCATGCCCGAACCGGCGACCCGCTCGCCGCTGGGCGACGACAGCGGACTGGCTTTCCAGCGGGGTTTACTGGTGCACCGGTTGCTGCAGACCCTGCCCGACCTGGCGGTAGCCGACCGCGACACGGCGGCCCGCGCTTTTCTCGCCCGCCCCGTCCATGCGCTCGATGCCGACAGGATCGATGCGCTGATTGCGGAAACCCTGGCCGTCCTGAACGACCCCGCCTGCGCCGGCCTTTTCGGGCCAGGATCGCGGGCCGAAGTCCCGATCGCAGGCGTTGTCGGCAATACCGCGATTTCGGGCCGGATCGACCGTCTGGTGGTCGGCGCGGATGTGGTAAAAACCCTCGATTTCAAGACGAATCGTCCTCCGCCGGAGCGGGTCGAAGACGTTCCCGCGCTGTATCTTCGCCAGATGGCGGCGTACAGGGCGCTGTTACGAAAAATATATGAGAATCAGCAGGTTGAGTGTGTTTTAGTGTGGACGGACGGCCCCCGATTAATGCCACTGGACGCACAACTCCTGGACGCCCATGAACCTTGACCGTGTTCCGGCGCGTCCCTAGATTCAGTTCAGGTAAATAAAAAGGGCAGGGACGGCACGGCAACGTCAATCGTGGCATGCCAACCGTTTAAACAGAGGAAAACAACAGATGGCGAGCAAACCAGTCTCCGACGATACATTCGAAACCGACGTTCTCGGCGCGGACGGCCCCGTCCTGGTCGATTTCTGGGCGGAATGGTGCGGCCCGTGCAAGCAGATCGGCCCGTCGCTGGAAGAAATTTCCGACGAAATGGGCGATGCGATCACCGTCGCCAAGGTCAATATCGACGATAACCCGATGACGCCGTCGAAATACGGCGTCCGCGGCATCCCGACCCTGATGCTGTTCAAGGATGGCGAAGTCGCGGCCACCAAGGTCGGCGCGCTGCCCAAGGGCAAGCTGGTCGAATGGATCCAGTCTTCGGTCTGACGAGACGCACATAACGGCGAAAAACCCCGCTTTTGCGGGGTTTTTTGTTGGGTGATGCCCGAATGGGGACGCTGTGTCCCCAATACACTTATTCTCCCGCCCTTGTCGCGGGAGTCCATTTTTGCCTGTGGTAACGCGGCTGCCATGGGCCCCCGGGACAACCCCAGGGGAATAACGGCCACAAATGCGAGAGTTCGTCCCTCTCGTCTCTGCTTGCACTCCCTTCCGCAACCCGTTATAACCCGCCGCCTTGAAGCAAACGGTCCGGCCTGTAAGGGCATGCCGGGGCCGTTTATACGACGTCCGTACCGCCACACATATCGAACGGCGGCGGTACAAACACAGGAGACGGAAATGCCCAAGCTGAAGTCGAAAAGCGGCGCCAAGAAGCGATTCCGCACCACGGCGACCGGGAAAGTCCGGTCCAATTTCGCCAAAAAACGTCACAACCTCCGCAAGCGCACGCAGAAAATGAAGCGCAATTCCCGCGGTACGCAGATTCTGGCGGATGCAGACGCGAAGATCGTCAAATCCTATCTGCCCTACGCGAAATAAAGGAGATTTGACATGGCACGAGTAAAACGCGGCGTCACGACGCACGCCCGCCACAAGAAAGTTCTGAAAAAGGCGAAGGGCTATCGCGGCCGGAATTCCAAGGTGTTCCGCGTTGCCGTCGAGAAGGTCGAAAAGGCCGGCCAGTACGCCTATCGCGACCGACGGGTGAAGAAGCGCAATTTCCGTGCGCTCTGGATCCAGCGGATCAACGCCGGCGCGCGCCTGCACGGGCTGACCTATTCGCAGTTCATGCACGGTCTGAACAAGGCCGGGATCGAGCTCGACCGCAAGGTCCTGGCCGATCTTGCCGCGCAGGAACCGGAAGCGTTCGGCAGCGTCGTGGAACAGGCAAAGGCCGCCCTCGACAACGCCGGCTAAGCCGGATTTTCGTTAATCAGATGTTTGGGGCGGCCGGAGAAGTTCCGGCCGGTCTTTTGCCATGGAAAATCTAGATCAGTTAAAGACAGATTTGCTGGCGCAGATCGAAGACGCCGATCTGGCGGCGCTGGAAGAACTGCGCGTTTCGGCGCTGGGCAAGTCCGGTACCATCACCGAGATGGTCAAGGGCATCGGCCAGTTGCCGCCGGAAGACCGGCGCGACGCGGGCCAGCAGCTGAACGTTCTGAAGAACGCGGTCGCCGACGCCATCGACGCGAAGAAGGACGTGCTGGAAGCCGTGGCGCTGGACGCCAGCCTCGAACAGGACCGCATCGACGTCACCCTGCCGCATCGCCCCGAAGACACAGGGCGCATTCACCCCATCAGCCAGACCATCGACGAAATGGTCGCGATCTTCTGCGAGATGGGCTTCACCGTGGCCGAAGGCCCCCATATCGAGAGCGACTTCAACAATTTCACCGCGCTGAACATCCCGCCGGAACACCCGGCGCGCCAGGATCACGACACGTTCTATCTGCCGCCGAACGAGGACGGCGACCGCAAGGTGCTGCGTACGCACACCTCGCCGGTGCAGATCCGCACCATGGTCAACGAGGAACCGCCGATCCGCATCGTCGTGCCCGGCCGCACCTTCCGCGCCGACCATGACGCGACTCATTCGCCGATGTTTCACCAGATCGAAGGCCTGGTCATCGACGAGGCGACGCATATGGGGCACCTGAAAGGCTGCCTGATCGAATTCTGCCGTGCGTTCTTCGACGTGGACGACCTGCCGGTGCGGTTCCGCCCGTCCTATTTTCCGTTCACCGAACCGTCGGCCGAGGTCGATATCGGCTGCAGCCGCGAAGGCGGCGGGCTGACCATCGGCGCCGGCGCCGACTGGCTGGAAATTCTCGGCTGCGGCATGGTCAATCCGCACGTGCTGGAAAACTGCGGCATCGACTCCACGAAGTATCAGGGCTTCGCCTTCGGCCTCGGGATCGAGCGCGCGGCGATGCTGAAATACGGCATCCCGGATCTCCGCACGTTCTACGAGTCCGACATCCGCTGGCTGAAGCATTACGGTTTCGCGCCGCTCGACGTGCCCAATGTCGCGGCCGGGCTCGTTGGGGGGGCTGGTCGATGAAGTTCACGTTCGACTGGCTCAAAGAACACCTGGAAACCGACCGGCCGCTCGCCGACATCGTCGAAAAGCTGTCGATGATCGGGCTCGAGGTCGAAGGCGTGGAAGACCGCGCCGAAGCGCTCGCCTCGTTCCGCGTCGCGCATGTCGTTTCCGCCGGGAAGCACCCCGACGCCGACCGGCTGAAGGTCTGCATGGTCGATTACGGCGACGGCGACCCGGTGCAGGTGGTGTGCGGCGCGCCCAACGCGCGGGCCGGCATGAAGGGCGTATTCGCCGCGTCCGGCGCCTATATCCCCGGCATCGACGTGACGCTGAAGAAAAGCAAGATCCGCGGCCAGGAATCGAACGGCATGCTGTTGTCCGAACGCGAGATGGGCCTGTCCGACGATCACGAAGGCATCGTCGAGCTGCCCGACGAAACCGAAATCGGCTCGCCCGCCGTCGATGCGCTCGGGCTGAGCGATCCCGTCATCGAGATTGGCCTGACGCCCAACCGCCAGGACTGCGCCGGTATCCGCGGCATCGCCCGCGATCTGGCCGCCGCCGGGCTCGGCACGCTGAAACCGCTGGATGCGCCGGAGACGGGCGGCACGTTCGCCTCGCCGATCCAGTGGCAGCGCGATCTGCCCGCAGAAGCCCAGGATGCCTGCCCGCTGGTGGTGGGCCGCTATTTCAAAGGCGTGAAAAACGGTCCCAGCCCGCAATGGCTGCAGGACCGTCTGCGCGCCATCGGCCTGCGCCCGATTTCGGCGCTGGTCGACATCACCAACTACGTCACCTTCGATCTGGCCCGGCCGCTGCACGTATTCGACGCGGCTAAGGTGCAGGGCAACGTCACCATGCGGCTCGCCAAAGACGGCGAGAAGGTGCTGGCGCTGGACGGCGAGGAATACGAGCTTGATTCCACGATGACCGTCATCGCCGACGACAACGGCGTCGAGGCCATCGGCGGCATCATGGGCGGCGAAGTATCCGGCGTTACCGAGGACACGACCGATGTGTTCCTCGAAGTCGCGCTGTTCGATCCGATCCGCACGGCGACGTCGGGCCGCAAGCTCGGCATCATGTCGGATGCGCGCTACCGCTTCGAGCGCGGCGTCGATCCGGAAAGCGCGTATTGGGGCGCCCATGTCGCGACCCGGATGATCCTCGATCTCTGCGGCGGCGAAGCGTCCGAGCTGACGGTCGCCGGCGACATGCCGGCCTGGCAGCGCGAGGTGACGTTGCGCAAGTCGCGTGTCGCGGCGCTGGGCGGCCTGGACGTGCCCGGCGACGAACAAATGCGTATTCTGGCCGATCTCGGGTTCGAGCCGGTGGACGAGGGCGATACCATCCGCACGTCCGTGCCGTCCTGGCGCCAGGATATCGACGGCGAAGCCGATCTGGTCGAAGAAGTGCTGCGTATCCGCGGCTATGACGACATCCCCGTGGTGCCGCTGCCGCGCGGGACCACGATCGCCGCGCCGGCCTGGTCGGTCAGCCAGCGGCGCGAATCCGCAGCGCGTCGGGCACTGGCCGCGCGCGGCATGACCGAGGCGGTGACGTTCTCCTTCATGAAGCGGGACACCGCGGAGCTGTTCGGCTTCGATAACGAGGCGCTGGTGGTCGACAATCCGATTTCGGCCGATCTCGACGCCATGCGCCCGTCGATCCTGCCCAACCTGCTGGACGCCGCCCGCCGCAATGCCGACCGGGGCTATCCCGACGTGGCGCTGTTCGAGGTCGGGCCCAAATATTCCGGCGACGGGGATGACGGCCAGGCCATCGTCGCCGCCGCCATCCGTACCGGCAAACACGATCCGCGCCACTGGTGCGTGCCGCAGCGCGACGTCGACGCCTTTGACGCCAGGGCCGATGCCTATGCGGCGCTCGAAGCCGCCGGCGCGCCGGTCGCCAACCTGCAGGTCACCAGGGACGCCCCCGCCTGGTACCACCCCGGCCGGTCGGGGGTGTTCCGGCTCGGCCCCAATGCGCTCGCCTCGTTCGGCGACATTCACCCGGCGGTGCTGCGCGCGATGGACATCGACGGCCCGGCGGTCGGCATCGTCGTCAACCTGCATCTGATCCCGACGCCCAAGCAGAAAAAAGGCAAGTCCGGCGGATCCGCCGCGCGGCCGCTGCTGCATCTGTCGCCGTTCCAGGCCGTGCACCGCGACTTTGCCTTCGTGGTCGATGCGGGTACCGACGCGGGCGATATCGTCCGCGCCGCGCGCGGCGCCGACAAGGAGCTGATCGTCGATACGTCCGTGTTCGATGTGTATGAAGGCGAGCACGTGGGCGAGGGCAAGAAGTCCGTGGCAATTTCCGTCACCCTGCAACCCACGGAGGCGACGCTGACGGACGAGCAGATTGATGCGGTCGCGAAAAAGGTCACGGCGGAGGTTGAAAAACGTACCGACGGCGTTTTAAGAGCGTAAACTGATCGCGTCATGACAGAGCTCGCCCATATTCGCAATTTCGCGATCATCGCGCATATCGACCATGGCAAGTCGACGCTGGCAGACCGGCTGATCCAGGAATGCGGCGGGGTCGAGCAGCGCGAGCTGAAGGAACAGATGCTCGATACCATGGATATCGAGCGCGAGCGCGGCATCACCATCAAGGCGCAGACGGTGCGGCTGATGTACAAGGCATCCGACGGCGAGACCTATCAGCTCAACCTGATGGACACGCCCGGCCATGTCGATTTCACCTATGAAGTATCGCGCTCGCTGGCGGCCTGCGAAGGCTCGCTGCTGATCGTCGACTCGTCGCAGGGCGTCGAGGCGCAGACGCTGGCCAATTCCTACCTCGCCATCGAGGCCGATCACGAGATCATACCCGTGCTCAACAAGATCGACCTGCCGGCCGCGGAGCCGGACCGCGTGCGCCGGGAAATCGAGGACGTGGTCGGTCTCGCGGCCGACGATGCCATCGCCGTGTCTGCCAAGACCGGCGAAGGCATCACGGAAGTGCTCGAAGCGCTGGTCCAGCGCCTGCCGGCGCCCACCGGCGACCGCGATGCGCCGCTGAAGGCGATGCTGGTGGACAGCTGGTACGATTCGTATCTTGGCGTCATCGTGCTGGTGCGTGTGCGCGACGGCGTGCTGAAAAAAGGCATGAAGATCCGCATGATGGGGACCGGCGCGACGCACCAGGTAGACGTGTGCGGCGTGTTCACGCCGAAGCGCAAGGACGTCGCCGAGCTTGGCCCCGGCGAGGTCGGATTCATCACCGCCTCGATCAAGACGGTGGCCGACGCCCAGGTCGGCGACACCATCACGGAGGAAAAGAATCTCGCCGCCGAAGCGCTGCCGGGCTTCAAGCCCAGCGTCCCGGTGGTGTTCTGCGGCCTGTTCCCGATCGATGCCGCGGATTACGAAGACCTGCGCGACAGCCTTGCCAAGCTGCGGCTCAACGACGGCAGCTTTCATTACGAGCCGGAAACGTCCGCCGCGCTGGGCTTCGGGTTCCGCTGCGGCTTTCTCGGCCTGCTACATCTCGAAATCGTGCAGGAAAGGCTCAGCCGCGAATTCGACCTCGACCTGATCACCACGGCGCCGTCGGTCATCTATCGCATGCACATGACCGACGGCACCATTCTGGAACTTCACAATCCCGCCGACATGCCCGACGTGGTCAAGATCGACTATATCGAGGAGCCGTGGATCCAGGCGACCATCCTGGTGCCGGACGAACATCTCGGCGCGATCCTGAAGCTGTGCGAGGACCGCCGCGGCATCCAGCAGGAACTGACCTATGCCGGCGGTCGCGCCATGCTGGTCTACAAGCTGCCGCTGAACGAGGTCGTGTTCGATTTCTACGACCGGCTGAAATCGGTCAGCCGCGGCTATGCCAGCTTCGATTACCAGGTCACCGGCTACGAGGAAGGCGATCTGGTAAAGCTCGGCATTCTCGTCAATGCCGAGCCGGTTGACGCGCTGTCGATGATTGTGCACCGCAGCCAGGCTGAATTCCGCGGCCGCGCCATCTGTTCGCGGCTCAAGGATCTCATCCCGCGCCAGCTGTTCAAGATTCCGCTGCAGGCGGCGATCGGCGGCAAGATCATCGCCCGCGAAACCATTTCCGCCATGCGCAAGGACGTGACCGCCAAATGCTATGGCGGCGACGTCAGCCGAAAACGCAAGCTTCTGGAAAAGCAGAAGGAAGGCAAAAAGCGCATGCGCCAGTTCGGCGCCGTGGAAATTCCCCAGTCTGCGTTTATCGAGGCGCTCCGTATCGGCGACGATTAGGCTTTCAGGATTCCATCGCCGGTAATCCCCTCTCTCCGCCGGGGAGGGGGGCTGTGCTTTTTAGATACCCCAGCGCCTCGATCCCGTCGGCCGTCCCCGGTTGCGGCAGGTCCATGACAGGAACGCGCCAGGGGTACCAAACACCACCCACGCCGGCGCGATCAGAATGTTCTGGATCACGCCTTCCCACAGCCACGCCCAGACATAGCGCTGGATAAACGCCTGGGTGGCGTTGAGCGAGCCGGTCCCCATCGCCTGATCGAGGCGGAACCACAGCTCGCCCAGCGCGATCAGGCGGTATCCTTCGCCTTCCAGCGCGTTCAGCGCTTCGTGGCCGATGAATATCAACCCCAGCGCCAGCAGTATCCAGCCGATGTAACGTCCTGTTTTCATTACTCGTGACTTTGCCATTCCTGAGATCAATATCACCGTAACACGGGCCGGAATTCGGTGAAAACCGGCTGTTGCATCGCGCCGCCGGCTTGGGCATTATCCGCCGCCGCGGACGGGTGGCCGAGTGGCTGAAGGCGCACGCTTGGAAAGCGTGTATGCGGTAACCCCGTATCGTGGGTTCGAATCCCACCCCGTCCGCCATTTATCCTTAATTTCTCGGTTTTCGGCAGCGCAGCGGCTCTAATAGCTCGCCGATAGCGCGTGTGCAGCAGCTTCAGAAAATTTCATTGAACCGAAAAGCCAAGCCGCGGCAGCCGCGACCCCACCCCCGGCGGGTACCACCGCTTTGTCAGTTGGGACCCCGCATATCCTCCAGTAATACTATTAAAAATGAACGCATTTTATCGGCTGCATTGCTGAGCAGCACCAGCAGCGGCACGCCGCCTCACATCAACCAAGGTGAGCCAAAGCTTACGCTAAACCAGGCGACCAACTGGCCCAAATATTCTGAAGACGGACAAAATTTGTGCCCGTATCTGAGGGCCAGGATTAGCGTTTATTCGCTTCAAAAAAATCCAAGGTCATTCTTAGAGACTGTCTTGTCGCTTCTTCGTCATAACCATCCTGGCGACACTCTTCGCAGTCCCAACTGTGTCCTGCGTCACTAAAAATATGCTTTTTGAATTTAGGGCTTTTTCGCTCAATGATATCCAATTGAGGATATACAAACCTGGGTCTCTGGATACTATCGTAGTCGCCGTGAATGGCCAGAACAGGGTTGCTATCGCCGTCAAAATAGTCTGCCGGGTAGCCATTCCATCCGTCGGATTTACGCCAGCGCCAAACACCATAATGTGATGCTCCAGCATTCACGTGCTTGCGAGCCGCTAGAAAACTTGCCCAGAAGCCCCCGTTTGAAAAGCCAACAGCAAAGATATTTTTTTCATCAGCTTTGGGGTCTTTTTTGATTACCTCAATCAGCTCTACAAGCTCTGATTCTATAGCTGTCCGATATGTGGTCCACGTCTCAAAACGGTTATATTTCGAGATACCATGTCGCTTAAAAAAATCTGGTGCATAAACGGCATACCCCGCGTTCGTGTAATTTGATATCATCGGTTTGACAGTATCGAATCCACCGCTGGTATGCAGGGCGATCACGACAGGAAACGGGCCATTACCCTCTGGGTAGTTGATTTCGTGATAAATAGGTTCTGCATGCGCAACAGCATGGGTTAGCACAAAGAATGCCATGATGACTGTCAGCGCGACTTTTTGGAATTTCATAGATTTTGGACTCCTGGAGCAGGATCTGGACGATATTTGTCTATGTCAAGAAGCCTGAATTTTGGCCATCAAAATTTTACAGGTTGCGTTTTAGCACACTAATACCTCAGGCGAGGTTTGCGGACCTGTGGAACTGTCCGTCCGTGACATCTCACTAGAGTGCGGTCGTGGCGATGTGCTGATGACCCATGAACAACTGGATCGTACGCATACCCATACCCTGTGCATTGAGCTTAGTGGCAAAGGTCCTGCGACCTGCATGCGACGAGTTCCGTATGCTAGCCTTTTTGTAAAAGCTAGAGAACAGCATACCTAGCGTAGTGTTTTTGAAGTGCTGGCCCGTGCGCTGTGAGACAATAATGGGAGCTATGAGATCAGAAAGCCACCTGGTCTTCAGGTAACGACATAGCTCTTTGCGAATTTTGTGGTCTAAAACGACAGAATGTCACTTGGATCCCTAGGTCTGCGAGGCTCGCAGATTGACCTGTTGCAATACTGAGAGATCTTGGCGGCACATCCTCGACCGAGGGGCGTTTCCCAGCCATCGCATCCCCCCTTGCCCTTTTTAAACAATGGCCCAGCTAAAAAGGGGAAGGACAAGTTTTCCCCATTAAACAGCGAAATGACAGAGGACAATGTCGCACTGCCATTCAATTTGGCCCATAGTCGATAACGTTAAACATCTGTCCAATCTAAGTTTGATAGAAAATTGAATGCCCGAGATTTAAACAGTTAGAAACGACCGAAATAGAGAAATAGAAAGGAGATGAAAGTGCCGGAAGGACATACGATCCATCGGGCAGCGCGAGACCATCACAAAAAATTATCAGGACAAAAGCTGCAAGTTTCATCACCCCAAGGCAAATTCAGCGCAGGTTCAAAAATTTTATCGGGTAAAATGTGCCATTCCGTCGAGGCCCTGGGAAAACATCTATTGTACCGCTTCGGTTCCAGAGATGTTCTTCACATCCATCTTGGACTTTTCGGAAGGATCCGAAGCGGACGGTTGCCATTGAAGGAACCTATTGGGGCCGTGCGTGTTCGCCTAGTTGGTGATACGCACTGCATAGATATAAATGGTCCTGCGATCTGTGAAGTAATGGGCCCTGTCGAAACCAAAGCTCTATTCAATCGCATTGGCCCGGATATTTTACGGTCGGATGCGGAACCCAGCAGGGCATTTGCGAGGATTGCAAAAAGTAAGCTGCCCATCGGGCAGTTATTAATGGACCAATCTGTGATAGCGGGGATCGGTAATATTTTCCGAAGCGAAATTTTGTGGCGTCAGGGCGTACACCCGAAAACGCCCGGCAACGCGATTGACGAAAGGACTTTTAATAAGATTTGGGACGACGCGAAGGATCTGCTCGCGCTTGGGGTTAAGCACAATTCGATCATCACTGTTCAAGAAGGCAAGCCTTCATCTGGTAAGTATAGAGAGCAAGTTAACATATATATGAAAACCCGGTGTCCCAGATGCGGCGGGGACATTCAGTGTCACAGTATGGCGGGCAGAAAGGCTTTTGCCTGCGAAGAATGTCAGCCTCTGTATTAGTGCGGGAGGTCAGCGTCCAAACAGTTGGGGCTACTGTCAGGTAAACTGTCGAACGCCGACGCTTGCCGGGGCGCAGGAATGAGAGCGCGTCACCTGAATGAAAATCTTGACGTCTGTCGCAAATGGAGAACGTTGCTGAACGCGCGTTTAGAAAAGATGAAGAAAGGCGATTTGCCGACAAAGACTTGTATAGTCTGCGGGCGACCCTTTGTCTGGCGTAAGAAGTGGGCGAAGGTCTGGGATGAAGTGAGGTACTGTTCCGAGAGATGCAGAAGAAACCGGCAGAAGATTGATGAAGCCTAGTTTGAGAAGAGCTATCAGCTGCGGCTTGGTACCGATCGCGTTCGTTTTGCTGTTTAGCATCAGTTGGCGCATTTGGGGGTAAGGCCTGCCGCGCCATCAATAGATAGAGCGTCGATATTAGTTCAGCACGCCACCCCAGGCATATCCATGATTCTGCATCGATAAGAGTGTTCTGCCAGAATGCATATCGGAGGGTTAAGGCGCAGAGGTCCGATTATTTCTCTCTGATTCGGTTCTTGGTATGCCTTGTCGGCGCTGCCGCCAACGGATTGTCCGGCCAGGGGTGCCTGGGATAGCGACCTTTCATTTCGGCCCTAACTTGTAGATAAGCGTTCCGCCAGAAGGCGGGCAGGTCGCGGGTGATCTGCAAGGGACGTCCTGCAGGAGACAGAAGATGTATATTCAGGGCGATGGCGCCGTCAAAGATGCTCGGCGTCTCGGTCGCGCCAAACATTTCCTGAAGTTTTACCGGCAACACCGGTGCGGTCGGGTCGGTGTAATCTATCCGGATGCTGGATCCGCTGGGGACGGTGAAATGGCTTGGGACCTGCGTCTCTAGATTTTGCAGCTCTGACCAGCTCAGCAGGGCTTGCAGGATGGCTCGCAGGTCCAGTGATTTCAGATGCTGTAACTGGCTCATGCCGACCAGATTGGGCAGCAACCATTCTTCAAGCGTCTCAAGCAGAATGCTCTCCGACAGATCGGGCCCGGTTCCCGTGGCCAGATGGAAGCACTGCACCCGCAGCAGCAATTCTTTGGCCTCCCTGCTCCAGGGCAGGCATTCGAGTCCAATGTCGCGAATGCCGTCGAGAAGAGCATGCACGATTTGATCGTCCGAAATATTCCGGGCCGGCGTATCCTCGAGCACCAGAGCTTGGAGGCGTTTCTGCCTGCGGGCGATTACGGAGCGGGTTTTGCCGTCCCACACCGCGGTTTCCCCGTCCCGTATATCGTTCTCAAATAAGCGTTTGATGGTCGCGGCAGAAATGGAGGCGGCTGTCCGGATCCGGGCATCGCGGGTATCTCCGCTGACCGAGGCGATTGCCAGATAGGGCGCGTCCCGCAAGCCGTCTTCGGCAGGCAAAATCGCGCCTTTGCCGTTACTCAGGCGGTAACGAGAATCTCTGCCGGGGCGGCGCTCCGCCAGGCGGTCGGGATAGGCGAGAGCGACCAGCGCGCCGATCTGTTCATCCCGGGACAATTCCAGGGCGTTCCCATCACTTTCGTTTTGGGGCGCGCGTTTCAGCCAGTGCTTTGCAAGCGCCTCGGTTCGACCGAGTGCATTGCGGTTGACGGACAGACTTGTGCGTTCGCCTTTAAGAGCGCTGACACGCAGGGTCAGATCCACCGGTACAGGGGTGCCGCCGTCGCGCCGGGCAATATCTCTGTCTGTCAGCAGGGCGGCGACATTGCAGGCATTCTCTGCCCATCCGAATTTTGCGCCTTCGATGACCATATGTGCCAGCCGCGGGTGCATGGACAGGCCGGCTATTTCTCGCCCATGGACGGTGATTCTGTCCTGATCGTCTATGGCGCGTAACTGCCTTAGCAATTCCTGCGCCCGAGCCAGCGCCGCTTCAGGCGGTGGCGTCAGCCAGCTCAGGGCATCCGGGTCGCGAATACCCCAGTTTGCCAAATCCAGCGCCAGAGGAGCGAGGTCAGCGTTGAGAATTTCAGGTTGAGAAAACTTTCTGAGGGCGCCTTCGCCTGCCTGATCCCAGAGCCGGTAACAAACGCCGGGTTCAATGCGCCCGGCGCGGCCCCGCCGTTGCGCTGCGCCCGCCAGCGAAACCGGTTCCGTGAACAAACGGGTCATGCCGCTTCGGTGGTCGAACCTGGGAATGCGGGACAGGCCGCCATCGACCACCACCCGAATGCCTTCGATGGTCAAACTGGTCTCGGCTATGGCCGTTGCCAGTACGACCTTCCGACGCCCGGAAGGGGGTGGGGATATGGCCAGATCCTGCAGGCTCTGGGGAAGCGCGCCGAAAAGCGGCAGCACGTCCACATCGTCAGACAGGTTCGATTCGTTCAGTAGCGTCTCAACGCGCCGGATCTCGCCTTCGCCGGGAAGGAAAACCAGTATACTGCCGGTTTCGTTTACCAAAGCCTGTTTTACGGCCGACGACACCGCTGGGGAGAACGTGTCCCGGAAACGGTCGACTGGCGGTTTGCCCAGATAACAGGTCTCGACGGGAAAGGCGCGGCCGGCACTTGTAATAACGGGAGCGCTTCCCATCAGTTTGGCAACCGGAGCGACATCCAGCGTCGCCGACATCGCCAGAATGCGCAGGTCTTCACGCAGTCCCGCCTGACAGTCTAGGCAAAATGCGAGGCCCAAATCGGCCTGCAAATTACGTTCGTGAAATTCGTCGAAGATAACCGCTGCGACGCCGTCGAGAGACGGATCGATTTGCAGGCGGCGGGTCAGAATACCTTCGGTAACGACCTCGATGACAGTGTCCGGACCGGTCTTGTGGTCCAGCTGGATACGATAGCCGACCGTTTTGCCGACGGGTTCCTCCAGCGTTTGCGCCATGCGCAAGGCGGCAGCCCGCGCCGCGAGACGGCGCGGTTCCAGCATGATGATCCTGCCACCCTTTCGCCAGGGCGCATCCAGAAGCTTCAGGGGAACCCGGGTGGTTTTGCCTGCGCCGGGCGCAGCCTGCACAACGGCATTGGGCGTTTGTTCGAGGCTTGCACAGAGTTCCGGAAATATGGCGTCGATCGGCAGTGTAGTCATGTTTCAGATGGTGTCTGTGGAGCTAGCCTTTATCAAGAGTCTATCGCTGCAACGGCGGAAAATCTGGCAAACCGGTTCATCGAGCTGGGTATGCACCTGTTTGACTCCCTGTTTTTTTAGGTGCGTCGTCTCACAGGGAGGTTTGCACCATACTTCCCGCATCTCATTCTTGTTCTGCGACGCCGGCTTTACGCTGCGCCGTCAACGACTTAGGCCCATGGTCCCCGTGCTGATCTCATCGTTTGCAGTTTTTCCTGAGGGAGGTGCGGGGTCTTGAAACGATCGCTTCCGGGCTTTCTCGTTATGTGTTTCCTGCTGATTGGCACCGCCGATTGATATCCCTATCCATCTGGGTATAGGCACTCGGGAAACCTGATACTGGGTGACGGATTGAGCAGACTCTCGGGGGGGTAGCACCTGCCGCCTAAAAGCGCCACGCGTACCTCAGGCTGTGACGCTGCGTAGCTGTTGCAAATAATCGTCGAATTCTTCACGCAGACTGTCAGGCGTTTCGATCTTCACCTGACCCAGCCAGTCGGGATGGCACAGTTCGTGGATTAGTTCGCGGTGGCCCTGACAGCGGAGATCAACTACCAACTCGCCGCGGGCGCGACGCATCTTTTGGCTCGGATGAAAGCGCACTTTTTCCGCCCGTTTGGCCGCTTCTCCGATGAAGCGCAGCCGGATCTTGAGTATATCGTCGCCGTGATAGATGCCAAAACTATCGGCGGCCCACGCCTTCATGTTCCAGCTCTTATGGGCTTCAAAAATTCGACCCGTTGAGCGTACGTCCTCGATCAGGTCGAGCCGGTAGGTCGCGGGCTGGCCCTTTCGCGCTGCGACCAGATATCCGAACCGCCCGAAAAGCAAACCCAGCGGATCGACGGTGCGCCAGCTCGCGCGCGGACGCCCCTGTGTGCGATATCGGATTTTCAGGCTTTCGAAACCCTGAATGGCGCGTTCGAAGATCGCCATATGTGCCTCGTTGGCCTGGGTGCGCGGACCTGTTCGGCCGATATGGGCGGTGCGGGCGATCAACTCTTCTTCGTCGATGGCTATATGATTGGCGAGCGGTTTCTGAGCGGCCAGAAGCTTCGAGAGCGCACGGGACGTGGTGCCGTCGGTCACGGTCTGCAGGTGGCGTTCCAGCGCGCCCCGTTCTTGTGGCTGCAGGCTCAGCAGCAGACCCGGCAGGTCGGCGCGCAATCGCCAGCGCTTTGTCAGATGATGGTCGCTTTCCAGCCGGCTGGCCTCGGCTTCGAGACCCAGTTCGGCGAGACCCGCCAGCATGCGCTCCACCGATTTCCGGCTGCGGCCGGTGCGCTCCATCAACTGGTCAATGGTCAGTCCCAGCGAGCTTGCCTGCAGCTCAAGTGCGGTCTCCAGCAATTCGCATAGCTTCGCGTAAGCCAAATGTCGGTCCTCCCTCTTTTTATTATACCCCGGAAAATGACGTATAATGAGGGTAAAGTTCAATTATCGGAAAGCACAGACGACACGACCAAGCGAAAGGAACAGATCATGTATAGCGATTTCCTGCCGACCCAGAAAATCCCCGTCAGCCAGCTTTATGCCTGGAATAGCCGGCGTGCGGTGCCGCTGGATATTAGCCTGAGCCACCGCGGCTGCGTGATCCGCGACCGGTTCAGCGGAACGGCATTTCTAGCGTCGACCGACGATCACGGCTACATCCGTGGCGCCACCCTGTTCGCGGATACCCGCGATCATCTGGCGCACGGGATCCTGTCGGAAATGACGGGGTGCGAATGGGTCAACGAATACTCCAACCAGTGGCCACTCTATCGGTGCTGGACAGAGGCGGAGCGCGATGCCCATGCCCGCGAGGTGGCGAAGGATCTGGCTGAGGATCGCGCTGAGGCTGACGGTATTTCCATCGACGAGGCGTTCGAAATCGAATACCGGGCGGTTTACGACATGCACCCAGTCGCCATCGACGACTGGCAGGTTGCTGCCTAAACACCCTGGATGCGCCCGCCCCTTTTCGCTTGGGCGCTATTCTGCCCGTTCCGGTGGATGTTAGACTGCTGCCGGTAATCATCCGGCGGGGATAAATCAGGTGAAGGGACTGCGTATCGGAATTTGCGGCGGTGGGGTAGGAGGCCTCGCCGCTGCGATCGCCCTCGACAAGGAGGGTCATGATCCGGTGGTGTTTGAACAAGCAACCCAGTTCACACGGATCGGGTCCGACGTCAACCTGACGCCGAACGCGGTGCACGCCGTAGACAGGCTGGAGGTTGGCGACGTGCTGCGCGAAAAGGCGGCGCGGCCCACATTTCGCATCAGTCGCACCTGGGACACCGGCGAGGAAACATCCCGTCTGCCGATGAGCAGCGCCGCGGAAGAGAAATACGGCGCGCCGCAGCTGACAATTCACCGCGCGGATCTGCTCAAGGCGCTCGAGGGCAAGGTGCCAGCCGAGCGGCTGCGTCTCGGCAAAAAAGTCAAAGACGTCGTCAGTGAAGATGCCCGCACGGAGATCTCGTTCGAAGACGGCACGACCGAGGACGTGGACGTCATCGTTGGCGCCGACGGCATCCATTCGGCGGTGCGCACTGCGCTGTTCGGCAGAGACGATCCGAAATTCACCGGCATCGTGTCCTATCGCGCGACGTTCCCCCGCGAGCGGGCGGGCGACATTCCCAATCTCGACGCCTTCACCAAATGGTGGGGACCCAACCCGGAAACCCAGCTGGTGGTGTTTCCTCTGACCCGGGGCGAGGAGATCTTCGTTTTCGCGACCACGCCGCAGGAAGGTTGGACCGAGGAAGGCTGGACCCTGCCGGGCGATGTCGAGGAACTGCGCGACATGTACAGCGATTTTCATCCGGAAGCGCGCGCCCTGCTGGATGCCTGCTCGGAGGTCACTAAGTCGGCGCTGCATGTTCGAGAGCCCATGGAACGCTGGTCGGCTGGTCGGGCGACGCTGTTGGGCGACGCGGCGCATCCCATGGTGCCGTTCATGGCCCAGGGGGCCTGCATGGCGATCGAGGATGCGGTGGTGCTGGCACGGGCGCTCGATGGTGCTGACCTCGACACCGTGCCTGCTGCGCTGCGCTGCTACGAGAACGCCCGGATGGAACGAACCGCGTCGATCCAGCGTAACTCGCTTGCCAATGAATGGATGAAGGAGCAGGGCAACGCCGACTGGGTATACGGGTATCGCGCATGGGAAGTCGAATTGAACTGACCGTTCCGTTGGCGTTCGGTTCCGGCTTTCAGCCGATGGCCCCGTGATAGAAAAAGATACCCAGCCCGGCGGCGAACAGGATCTGGCCGACCCGACCTTGAAAAATTCAGAGCAGCAGGAGCGACGATGTCCGCACGTATGACCAGGCGAAGTCCAGCTCGCCGCCCGGACGATAGGATGACCGCCACCCAGTTCTGGTAAAATCCGGGCGCGGCTGCGAAGACGACCGCACTGAGCAGGATCGCGCTGGCACAGCTTTGGAGCAGGCAGCAGTTGCGTTCGAAAAACAGCAGGCTGTCGGCGATCTCCTGCACCAACACCGATAGGAACGAATAGAGCGAAATCACTGGCGGCAAGCGGTCCAGACGGGAGCGCGGAAAGCTGAAAATTCTCTCAGGTGCCAATAGATAGGCGAACCCGAATGTGACTGCGCCGTACCCCATTGCTCAGGCGATCGTTTCCGGCAGATAACCGCTGAACCTGCGGAGACTGACGACGGATTTCCATGAGAAGCCAGGGGTCAGGCTGAGTGGTATGGCTGTGGCGGTGAACAAGGTAATAAAGGGCAGAAATGTGCCCAGCTCGTCGAAAAAAGATCTCATCCAACGCGGGCACGCTAAAAAATAGAATGCCGGTTCCGCCCCACGCCAGACGATGTTGGGGCTGTCTTCGGTGAATAGCGTTGCGTCCTTCCAGATGGCGAGCGCAGACCCCTGAAACGGGTGTCACCCGGTCAGGCGCATAGGTGTCGCTTGCGGCGACTCAGTCGCCGGCTCATACTCCTCCGTGGTTTTCAACAATCGAAAGGAGGTGATCCAGTGTCTCATTGTCTCAAGGTGCGGTCTTCGACTGCACGGATCTGGATCGTCGCCTCTGACGGGGTTCGCTTCGGCTGATGCGACGCATTCATGGTCCGCGTCAGGACTGTGTCTGACAATGGAAGGGCCGCCCCAGGGGGGTGGCCCTTCGTCTTTTTCGGCGTCGTGCCGGGCGTATAACCGCCGCGGTCAGTCCCAGAGGCGGGCTGTAGCGATCTTAGCGCCTTCGCCCATCGCCTCGAACTTGGCCCAGACAATGGTGGGGTGAACTTCCGGCTCGGCGCTGGCCTGGGTCCCAAAGCCGCAATCTCCCCCCGCGATCACCCGTTCGCGACCCACCACATTGGCATAGCGTTCGATCCGGTCGGCCACCAGCTCGGCATGTTCCACCAGTACGGACGAATGCGTGATCGTGCCGGGAATCAGCACTTTCTCGTCCGGCAGGGTCACGGTTTCCCACAGGCGCCATTCGTGCTCGTGGCGGGGGTTGGCGGCCTCGAACGAATAAGCGTTGGCATTGATCTTCAGGATGATGTCGACATAGTCCTTCATCTCCATGTCGTGCACACGCGGGCCCATATTGATGCCGTAACAGGTGTGATAGCGGATCCTGTCCGCCGGAATGCCTTTCAGAGAATAGTTGATGGCTTCCACCTGTTCCTCCGCCCAGGCGCGGCAATCATCGATGCTAAGTTGCGGGTTCTTGACGTAGTAGTTGATCAGCCGAGGGTCGTCGATCTGAAGGATGAACCCGGCATCGACGATGGCGCTGTATTCTTCGTTCAGTGCATCGGCAACCGCGGTCAGGAACTCTTCTTCTGTGGCATAGTGTTCGTTCAGCTGGTTGCCGACCACGTCGGACGGCGAAATTGCAGGCATGAATGCCTCTTCCACACCCGCCGCTTCGCAGGCCGCTTTCAGGTTTGCCAGGTCGCGATTGAGCTGCTTCTGCCCTTTGTAGGAAATTGGCCCGGTGCAGCTCATCTGCATGGAGCTTTGCGTCGGCTTGCGGTCCTTGGCTGCAGCCTCGCCGGCATAGAATTCGGGAAAGGAGTCCGATTCGCGTGAAATTTCCCAAGGGGACGGCCGCGCACGGCCGGTCGGTTCCAGCCCGGCCAGCCTTTCATGGGCGTACACCGCGAAGCCACGCTTGCTGAATTCGCCGTCAGAGACGATGTCGACGCCGAGATTCTTCTGGTGCTCCACCACGTCTTTGACCGCCGCCGTCAGCGCGGTTTCGAAAGCTGCCTCGTCATAGCTCTCGCCTTTGTCTTCCGCGATCATGAAATCGATAAGCGAGTCGGGGCGGGGCAGGCTGCCCACGTGGGTCGTCAATATGCGGTCGGTGCTGGTTTTCATCCTGTATCCGTTCTTCGTTTGCTGTCACTCGGATGCCGAAGGTTACGACCAGCACGATGCCGGTGCAATCCGCATGCGGTGACGGGGCCGCTCAGAGTGTGCATGGACAGGCCATTCGGACTCGCCTAATTAAATCAGGGAAATTCGCCGCCAAGCGCCGGTATCGCAGCAGAAGAGGTAACAGGCATGGAACGCAGCACCGACCGCATATTGACGACCCACGTGGGCAGCCTCATCCGCCCGCCGGACCTGGTCGATTACATCCGTCCGCTTCAGGCCGGCGAGGATTATGACCGGGACGGATACACGAAATGTCTGAAAAGTTCGGTCCGGGATATTGTCCGCGAACAGGCCGATCACGGTATCGACGTTATCTCCGACGGCGAGTTCGGCAAGTCCATCAGCTGGGCCCAGTACGTGCTCAGGCGTCTGAGCGGTTTCGAACGCCAGGCGATGAAAGGCGAGAACCCCTTCAAGGCCGGCGCGGACCGCACCCGGTTTTCCCAGTTTTACGAAAGCCTCGATTCCGAACAGCCGCCGGCCACGGTCATGGAATCGGTCTGCGTCGGGCCGATAGAATATACCGGTCAGGACGAGCTCCAACGCGACATCGCCAATTTCAAAGCCGCTCTCGCCGAGGTGAACGTGACCGAGGGGTTCCTGCCCGTCGCCGCGCCGGCAAGTGTTATTCCGGACCGGCGCAACGAATATTACGACGATGACGAAGCCTGCCTCGAGGCAATAGGCGCGGCGATGGCGGTGGAATACCGGGCCGTGGTCGATGCCGGACTTCTGGTGCAGCTGGACGACGCCCGCGCCGCCGTGACCTATGACCGCATGGTGCCGCCCGCGACAAAAGACGACTACCGCGCCTGGCTTGCGCGGCATGTCGAGGTGACCAACAAGGCGCTGGAGGGCATCCCCCCTGAAAAAGTGCGCTATCACGTCTGCTGGGGCAGTTGGCCGGGACCGCACGTCACCGATGTCCCGCTGAAGGAGATCATCGATCTGATCCTCCAGATCAACGCGGGCGCCTATGTGATTGAGGGCGGCAATCCGCGCCACGAACACGAATGGAAGGTGTGGGGCGAAGTCGACCTGCCGGATGACAAGGTGCTGATCCACGGCGTCATCAGCCATTCGACCAATGTGATCGAACATCCCGAACTGGTCGCCGAGCGCATTGTGCGCCTTGCCAACCTGATCGGCCGCGAGCGTGTCATGGCGGGCACCGATTGCGGGTTCGCGCAGAGCCCGCTTTACCAGCGCGTGCACCCGTCGATCATGTGGGCGAAGCTCGGCGCCTTGGTCGAAGGCGCCGAAATCGCCAGCCGCGAACTCTGGAATTAACTGAATGTCCGCCCATGTGAATCGGGTCGCCTGTCAGAGCAGAGTGCTAATGATCAGTTGAATCTGTGCAAATCTTCTAAATCAACGCACATGAACATTAGAGGTATCAAAATTCTCTGAATGCGAATTTTGGTTCGCTACGTCAGCAATTTATGCTGAAAAGGTAAAATATTTGATCCGCACAAACTGAAAATGGAACGCCATGCCCAACGCCACCGTCCGGGGACTGAACATCAACTACGAAATCATCGGCGACGACGGCCCATGGGTGGCGCTGATCACCGGCGGCCGACGCGGGTATCAGGAATTTGTCCCCCTGGCCAATCGGCTGGCCGGCCAAGGCTTCCGCGTGCTGCTGCACGACCGGCGCAATACGGGGTCGTCCGATATCAAGCTCGAAGCGCGGGAGGTGGAGGAAGCCACCTGGGCCGACGATCTGAACGAACTGCTCGGCCAGCTGGATGCGTCTCCGGCGTTTATCGGCGGCTCGTCGTCGGGTGCGCGGACGGCGATCATGTTCGGTCTGCGTCATCCGGGCGCGACCCGGGCACTGCTGCTGCTGCGTGTGACCGGCGGCGCGTTTCCCGCCAGGCGCCTGCCGGAAATGTATTACGGCCAGTTCATCACGGCGGCGCAGAAGGGCGGTATGGAAGCGGTCTGCGCCACCGATATGTGGAAGGAACGGATCGACAGCAATCCGGCGAACCGCGAAAAACTGATGGCGATGGATCCGGCGGATTTCATCGCGACGCTGAGCCGCTGGAAGGAACTGTTCGAGGCCGGTGCGCACTATCCGGTCATGGGCGTGACCGACGAAGAGCTCAACGGCCTAAAAATGCCGACGCTGATCATTCCCGGAAACGACAACACCCATGCCTCCGCCAGCGGCAGGGCCGCGCACGAGCGCATACCCGGCAGCGAGATGTTCGATCTGGGTCTGGAGGACGAGGACGTGCCGCTGATCCCCTATCCCGACTGGGCACCGCACGAGCCCCGGATTGCCGAGGCGCTGACCGGCTTCATGCGGCGGCATTGAGAGTAGACGCAGTCTTATAAGTGTCCTCCCCCCTTGGGGTGAGGGTTCGGGAGAGGGGATATGTTGGGTAGCTGCCCCGTCTCTCTAAACCAGTCTTTTTCCCCCGAACCGTTCGAGAAACTTCGGGATCGCCGCTTCGTTGACGACATGGCGCGGGATTTTGCCGCGCATGGCGGTCAGGGCCGCGTTGATCGCCCATGGTACGGCTGGTTCCAGGCTGGCGCCCTTGTTGGCGCTGACCATGTGGGGTGACAGCAATACTTTGTCTCCAAGACCTCGGAGCGGCGACTGCAGGTCCAGCGGTTCGTTCTCGAACACGTCAAGCGCCGCGCCCGCGATCTTGTTGCGGTCGAGCGCGAAGAATAGCGCGTCTTCGTCGACGATGGGCCCGCGCGCTGCGTTGAGCAGGATGGCGGTCGGTTTCATCAGGCCGAAACGGGCCTCCGACATCAGGTGCCGGGTTTCGTCGGTCAGGTTGGCATGGATCGCAACCACGTCCGACGTCCGTAGCAGAGTGTCGAGATCGACGGCTTTGGCGTTGTGATGGGCGAATTTGGATTCGTCGACATAGGGGTCGTGAGCGATCAGGTTGACCCGCCACGGCGCCAGCAGGTCGCAAAGGCGAGAGCCGATGCGGCCGAGTCCGATGATGCCCACCGTGATTCCTTCGTAACCGTCCTGGCGGGCGCCCAGGAACGTGCCGGCCAGCGCGTCGTCGCGCCAGCCGCCGTCGCGCACGTGGCGGTCCTTTTCGCGCACCCGTTTCAGCATGGTCAGCATCATGGTCATCGTGCCTTCGGCGACACCGCCCCAGTTGGCTTCGGTCGGTGAGTGCGTGACCAGGATGCCGAGATCGGCAGCCGCGTCGATATCGACGTCGTCATAGCCTATGGTCAGCTTGGCAATAATTCGCGTATTAGGCAGTCGGCTCATGAAGTCATGGGTAAAGGTGAAGCCGCGCATTACGGCGCCGATAATGGCGTCGCGGCCCACGGCGATGGGAAATACGTTTTCTTCCGACGCACCGAAGGCGCGCCGCCACTCCGCGTTGCCGAAGGTCAGGCTGCAGCCTGCGTCCTCCAGCTCGCTGTATTTCGCATCGACATCACCCATCGGGGTGTAGATCAGAACCTTTGGATTTGCCATTCGTGTTCTCCCCAGTGCTGCAATGTTATGTGTAGCATAAAAAAACTTCAGCGATTTTCCCGGCCGAGGCTTAGCGGCGTCAGACGCCTATTTCTTGAAGCCGAGGACCGCCTGCAATTCCTGCCAGCTGACCGAATCCTGGGTCATTTTGCGCTTCTTCGCGCCCTCGATCGCCGCCGGATCCGCGAAGGTTTTCGCAAATGCGGTGCGCAGCGCTGCGGGCGGCTGGCGCGCTGGCGGGGCGATCCAGCCGCGGCCGAGGACTATGTTGCCGGCCGTCAGTTAGGCGATCTGCTGGTCATGCGGATCGGTGACGACGTCTTTGCGCAAGGGCGCATCCGGCCGGTCCGACAGCGGCGCCGTCGCATTGGCGGCAAGTAAGTTGACCTCCGGCACCAGATACGAACGGGCAATCGTGAAGGCCGAACGCGACGACTGGAAGCCCTGAACCTTTTCTCGTTCATGGCGATATAGATGCCGCCCATGCCGCGGTTCCCGGTTTTGCCTTTCTAGAAATCGGCGACGGAATCGGTCGCTGCCGGCGCGCTAAAACCCGCCGCAATTAACACGGCCCCGGCTAGTGCCAGTGCGACTGTCAACTACCTCGTTCTGAATTCCTCCCTGATTGGTTCGGAGGGAGTATTGCGCAAATAATCAGTATGAGACCAATAGCGGAATTGACTATCTTATTTTCAGCATCAGTTTGCCGCGCAAGTGCCTGCTTTCGCTAATTTTTTGCGCCGCAACTGCGTCCTTTAAATCGAACACCTGCAGTTCCGGCACCGTTACGACGCCCTGTTGGAGCAGCGCAGCGACCCGTTCCATGTAGGGCCGGTCGCGCCCGACGCTGGGGCGGAGCGATTCTACGTCGTCGCGCGTCGGCTCGGGCGACTGCATACCGGACGCGATGAATGCTGCCCGTCCGCCGGGCTTGAGTACGTCGAAGGATTTGATGCCGGTTTCGCCGCCAACGGTTTCAAACACGGCGTCGCAATCCGATACCGCTTGCGTGAAATCGGTGGCGTTGTAATCGATGATCTCGTCGGCGCCGAGGTCGCGGACATAGTCGTGGTTGCGCGCGCTGGCCGTGGTGACGACATGGGCGCCGATATGCTTGGCAAGTTGGATGGCGAAACCCGCCACGCCGCCGGCGCCGCCCTGGATCAGGATCTTTTCGCCCGGCTGCAGTTTGAGGGTTTCTTCGATCGAGATCACGGCCGTCAGTCCGACCAAGGAGAGCGCATCGATATCCATATGAGACACATCCGCCGGCTTTTTGGCCAGCACCGATGCCTTGGTCGCGACTTTCTCGCAATATGTGCCTTCCTGTCCCACGGGCAGGACACCGAAGACTTCGTCACCGACGGCGAAATCCGCGCCCCGGCCGACCTCGGTCACGACGCCGGAGAAATCCCGACCGCAGATATAAGGGTAATAGGCGACCTGCGCGTAGGATCCTGTCCGGACTTTCCAGTCCGCGCCGTTGATGCTGGCCACATGAATATCGGCGACGATTTCACCGTCGCCTGCCGTCGGGTCGGGCAGATCGCCGTATTTCAATACTTCCGGCCCGCCGTGTTCTTCGAAATAAACTGCTTTCATTGGTGTCCGAGTCCCTTATCCGGATTGATTTGTCGCGCAGTGTAGAGGGGAATCGATGCGTTGTCAGATGTCGCGAAATCGCTCAGTATCCAGTGATTGATTTCGGAGAGGATCGCGCGATGACCATCGACATGCACGCCCACTGGAGCCCGCCCGAACTGATCGACATATACCGGGCCCGCACAGAACCGCCGATGATCTACACCGACGGCTCCGGGAACGACATCATCAAAACTCGAAGGGGCGAACAGGCATTCGGCGACATGTTCGACGATCTGGAAACCCGGCTGGCAGAGATGGACGAACACGGCGTTGCGACCGGCGTATTGTCTTTATGGGGACCGCATCAGTGGATCGAACGCTTGCCTGTCGAGGAATCCGTTCCCGCGGTGCGTATATTCAACGATGCCGTGTCGCAGGTCTGTGCCGGGAATCCCGGCCGGTTCGTAGCCTACGCCTCGCTGCCGCTGGCGGACATGGACGCCGCCGTCGCCGAGCTGGATCGGGTAATGGCGCTGCCAGGCATGATCGGCGCGATTCTGCCCGGCAATGCCTTCATGACGCTGGCCGATGTGGATGCCTACCGGCCGATCCTGGCGGCGGCAAACCGTCACAAGGCGGCGCTGTTCATCCACTGGGGGCCGCGGCCGGGCGACGAGTGGCCGCGCACCGGCATGCAGACAGATAATTTCATACGCCGCATGGGTACGCTCGACATGCAGGCCAGCCTGTCGGCCTGCACCGTCACGCTGACCATGACCGATCTGCTGGACGACTATCCGGATGCACGGTTCCATATTCACAATCTGGGCGGCAACGTCGCGTTCGAGGTCGAGCGTCTCGATCACCGCAGCCTGCTTGATACGCCGGACGAACCGCTGCCATCGACGCGGCTGACGAAGCCGAATCTGTGGTTCGACTGCAATTCGTTCGGCGCGAAATCGATCGACATGGCGGTCGATCTGTTCGGCGTGGATCGCATCGTCTACGCGACCGACGGCACCGCCTTCGGTTGCGACTGGACGAACAAGGCGCTGGCCGAAACCAGCCTGACGGATGACGAGCGCGACATGATCCGGTCGGGCAATGCGCGCGCGATGATGGGCCACCTGGCGCCGTTCGCGTCCATGGCGCAGGCGGCGGAGTAGATACCGGCATGATCGATGACGGCGGCACCGGCGTCATTACCGATATGTCGATGCATGAAGCGATCCGGCAACAGATCCTGAAGGTGCTGCAGGATTCGGACATGACCGAAACCCAGAAACAGCAGATCCTGGTCGCGCTGAGCTGCCCGTGCTGCGGCGGCAGCGGCATGTCGCTCAGTATTCCGCTGGATAATTCGAAACCGGTTTTCTGAGACCTCGTTCAGGCTATACCGGTACGTCGCCCTCTATACCGACGCGTCGTAACAGTCGGCGTTCATCCGCTGGAAAATCCCTCCGCGCGTGCTGAGTGCAGCGGTTGTCCCACATCACCAGGTCGTCCAGCTGCCAGACATGTTCGTAAACGTGATCCCGGTTTTCCGCGTGCGCGAACAGCGTTTGCAGTAATTCTTCACTTTTGTCTGCCGGCAGACCGACGATCTCCTCGGTCATCAGCCGGTTGACGTACAAAGCCTTGCGGCCGGTTTCCGGATGGGTGCGGACGACCGGATGCGTCGCATGTGGAGATGTCGTCCGGTCGAACCGGCCCGACTTCACCTGGGTTTCGTAATCGAAAACATTGACCGCCCGCAGTCCGGCGATCTCTTTCCGGATTTCGGCAGGAAGGGCTTCATAGGCGGCGTACATGTTGGCGAACAGCGTGTTGCCGCCGGTCGACGGGATTTCCTCCGCATAGAGAGTGGCTCCGAGCAGCGGTTTTTCGAGATAAACTGAATCCGAATGAAACATCAGTTCGCCGTCGGGCAGGGCGCCAATGGGCTCGCCGTTTTCGCGAACATTGCTGATGACCATCAGCCGCCGGTCGCCGCCATCCATCCGCAGCGCTGCGCGGGCGCCGATGGTGGGGCCGAAATGCCCTGCGAACCGAAGTTGTTCGTCTTCGGATATTTCGCCGCAACGGAAAACCAGCACCAGGTGTTCGAGGAGCGCCTGTCGTATATCGGCGATGATTTCCGCATCCATCGGACTCGAAAAATCGACGCCGCGGATTTCCGCGCCGAGCGCGGGCGATAACGGGGTAATATCGAACTCTGCCATGGCGTCAGGCGTCCATCGCCGCGGCACGGATGGCATCCGGGGTAAACGGCATGCGCCGCAGGCGAAGGCCCGTCGCCTTGTATATCGCGTTCGCGATAGCGGCCCCGGTTGGCCCGGAAACCGCTTCGCCGGCGCCGAGGAACGGTACGCCCGGCCGTTCGATCAGCACCGTTTCGATCTCCGGCACGTTGTCGAAACCGAGGATCGGATAGGTTTCCCAGTCCCGGCTGGTGATGCCGTCGCGGTCCCAGGTGACCTGTTCGTGGATGGTCCAGCTGGCCGCCTGAATGAACCCTCCGTCATACTGCGCCGCCATGCCGTCGCGATCGACGATTTCACCCGCATCGCCCGACAGCACCGCGCGCCGAAGCTTGATTTCCGCCGCGTCGGTAACCTCCAGCTCCACGCCGACGGCGGCGTAGGCCTTCAGGTTCTTGTACTGGGCGAAGGCGACGCCGCGGCCAATGCCGTCATCGGCGGAAAAATCCATGCGGGCGGCGACAGCTTCCAGCACCTCTCGCCCGCGCGGGTCCGCCAGGTGGTTCAGCCGGAAGGTGACAGGGTCGATCCCCGCGGCCTCCGCAAGCTCGTCCATGAAGGATTCCAGCGCGAAAATGTTGCCGAACGCGCCCAGCGTGCGCAGCGCCGAGGTGCGCAGCGGCAGGCCCCGCACGAGATTCTTGACCAGGCGTTTCTGCGGAAAGACGTAAAGCGGATCGAGGTTCCGGTGAATGCCCATGTGCCGGATCATCGCTGGTTGGGGAACGAATTCCGGCGGCGGGTTGTCGCGGTAGCGGCTCGACAGCAGGCGTGCCGCGCCGGCCATGTTCGGGCCGGATCGCGGACGCATGTTGAACGTGTCGCCGTAGGTTTCGTGGTTCCAGTCGATCACCTTGCCGTCCGCATCGAGGCTGGCGCGAAGTATCATGGATGTTGCTGTGGCGTAGGGCGCCCATGCGTGTTCGTCCTCGCGCGTCCATTTCAACAGGACCGGTTTGTCCGGCAGGGCGCGGGCTACAAGCGCCGCATCCAGCGCTACATCATCGGCGCCGTTGTGTCCGTAACACCCGGCGCCGGGTACGTGTTCGACCCGCACGGTCTCTTCCGCGATCTCCAGCGCTTCCGCCACGGCGCCACGGAGGAAGTATATCCCCTGGCTGTGCGACCATATTTGCAGGCCGTTATCGGACCAGATCGCTGCCGCGGCGGACGGGCCCATCGACGCGTGCGCCTGATAGGGCTTGTCGTAACGCGCTTCGAGCGTGACCGACGCCTGTTCGGGCGGGGCCGCCAACGGCGGGACGGGCTTGTCCTGCGGCACGCCGTCGTTTTCCACCGGTCTGCTTTCGCGGGCGTTTGCCGTCAGGCTTTCGAAAATGTCTCCTTCGGTCAGGCCGTCTCCCGCATCCCAGTCGCAGGCGTTGAACAGCCTTTCGGCGGCGCGGATGACGGCGTATTCGTCTGGTCCCGCGACGGCGAGAAAACTGCCGTCCCGCACGGTCTCGATTCCGTTCTCCCTGAGGCGGCTGACGGCTTCCTCATCCAGCGATATCAGGCGCGCCTTGTAATGCGGCGGCCGGACGATGCGGGCATGCAGCATGCCGTCCATTTTCATGTCGTGCAGGAAGCGGTACTCGCCGGTCACGATCTCCGACAGGCCCAGCGGAGCGACCTTTTCGCCGACGATGCGGTGGGTGTCCGGGTCCTTCACGTCGATGTCGGGGGCGACGTCGATACCGAACGGCTTGTCGCCCTGCAGTTCCTCGTAGGATACGCTGCGGTTGGTGTCGCGCGACCGGATCCGGCCGTCTTCGACTTCCAGCATGGCGGCGTCGACATCCAGAACTTCTGCCGCCCGCGCCAGCATGTGGCGGCGCGCGGTCGCGCTCGCCAGACGAACGGCGTGACCGGACTCCATCATCGAATTGCTGCCCGACGTGATGCCTTCGTCGGGCGCCTCGCCGGTTACGGTGCGGATCATGTCGATCCGGTCCAGCGGCACGTCCAGCTCTTCCGCCGCGATCATGGCCAGCGCGGTCGAAATGCGCTGGCCGATATCGACTTTGCCGGTTCTGACGGCGATGCGGCCGTCCGCTTTCACGGCGATCCATTCGTCGAGACCCGGATGATTGGCGAGGCTGGGGCTGGAAAAAACGCTAGCCATTTGTCAGGTCCTTCGCCGCGCGCGCGATGGCGGCGATCACCCGCGCATGCGACCCGCAACGGCACAGATGATCTGCCAGGCCGGCGACGATCGCGTCGCGGTCGGGGGTTGGATTCTGTTTCAGCAGCGACGTGCCGGCGACCACCAGACCGGTGGTGCAGTACCCGCACTGCGCCGCGCCCTCGGCGATGAACGCGCGCTGGACGGCGGCCCCCGTCCGGTCGGCCGACAGGGCTTCCACGGTGACGATCTCCTTGCCGGTCACTTCGCCCGCCGGGCGGTTGCAGCAGAACGTGGCCTCGCCGTCGATCAGGACGGCGCAGGCGCCGCACTGCTCCAGTCCGCAGCCGAGCTTGGCCCCGGTCAGATCGAGATCGTTGCGCAGGATATAAAGCAACGGCGTCGCGGGATCGCAGGCGACTTCGCGTGCCTCTCCATTGACGGTCAGGGTCAACGTTTCCATTGGCGTCTCAGTTGGCGAGATGCGGGAACAGTTTAAGCGCGTGGTCGCGTTCGATGCCCCTCAGCTCTTCCGGCTCCAGCCCCATTTCCTGCAGCTGTTTGATCGACCCCGTCATCGTCTGTTCCGGCGCGAACGGATAGTCGCTGCCGAACAGCACGTGATCAGGCGTGACCAGTTCGAACAGGCTGCGGAAAGCCAGCCAGTTGGTCGACAGTGCCGTGTCGTAATACAGCCGTTCCAGTTCGGGCACGACGCCGTTCGGCACGTGTTCCTTGAACCCGGGCCGGCCCTGCAGCCGGCCGATGCGCTCGGCGAGAAACGGGATCGTCCCGCCCGCATGGCTGAAGATAAAGTTGATGTCCCGGCAGCGCGCGAAGGTGCCGTTGAACAGCAGGCTGACGACGGCGCGCGTCGTGTCGAACGGGAAGTCGAGCGTCGCGGCCGGGATTTCCGGCTGGCACTGGTTGCAGGGCGCATTCGTCGGGTGGAAATAGACGGTCGCCTTGCGCCTGTTCAGCTCGTCGAAGACGGGCGCGAATTCGGGATCGCCCGGGTAACGGTCGCCGTAAGACGTCAGCAAACCGATGCCGTCGGCTTTCAGATCGTCCAGCGCATAGGCGATTTCCTTCAGGCTGGCGTCGACATCGGGCAGCGGCAGGCTGGCGAAGACGCCGAAACGGCCCGCGTGATCGCGGCTGATATCGGCGGCGTATTCATTGCAGTGCCGGCACAGATCGACTGTTTCCTGCGTGTCGCCGAACCACAGGCCCGGCGCGGAAATGGATGTCAGCGCGGTCTGGATGCCGTTGCGGTCCATCGCCTCTATCGACATCTGAGGCGTCCATTCCGGCGTCTTGCCGGCCAGAATCAGCGGTCCGATCCGGTCGTCGCCGACGATGTCGACATAATTCGGCGGCAGGATGTGATGATGGACGTCGATGCGGTGGCAGTCGGTCATGTGGCTGGCTTTCTTACAGTTCGTCGTATCCCGGAATGAACTCGGACATGTCGATGTCCTCGTTGCCCGGCACGTGGATTTCGTCGGGGTAGTTGTCCTTGCGGGTCGCGTCGATACCCATCTTGGTCACAAGATGAGAACCGCCTTCCGGATCGTATGACGCGGGGTCGAGCGGCGACCCCTTGGCGTAGGGCACCATGAAGGTATCCCGGTCGGCGCGGACCCGTGTGGCGATGGCGTGCATTACTTCGGTGTCGCTGGTGATGTCGACGTCGTGATCGACGACCACCACGAATTTCAGGAACGGGTCGGTGACGAAGGCGGCCATCGCGGCGGCCTTGGCCTCGCCCTCGATCTTGCGGTCGATGGCGATGTAACAGACGAAACGGAACCGTCCCGACCTCGGCATGTGCACGCCGGTGACCGTGCCGCAGGCGATCTTTACCGTTTCCTCGATCGCGGTCGACCGGATCACGCCGGACAGAAGAAGATTGTCGGCGTGGCCGACGAACGCGTTCTGGTACAAAGGATTGCTGCGGTGGGTGATCGCCTGGATGTCGAGGATCGGGTTCATGCGTTCGGGTCCGTAGGTGCCCGGGAATTCGCCGAACGGCGCCTCGGCGCGGCGTTCGCCGGGCCGGATCAAGCATTCGATCACGATTTCCGCGTCCGCGGGCACGTCCAGCGGGATCGTCTTGCAGGGCACCAGCGGCACGGCGCGCTGCAGTATGCCGCCTGCGACGTGCAACTCGTTCGAATCGATCGGTGTATAGCTCAGCGAGCCAAGAAAGAACGCCGGGTGGTGGCCGATGACAAGCGCGATCGGCGTCGGTTCGCCACGCTGTTCGTATTTCTTCCAGATGACGTTGGCGTCGGCTGTTTCCGAGAACTGGACGCCTAGCTCTTTACCGGTGAAAACCTGATGGCGATAGATGCCGATATTGTCGATCCCCGTGTCCGGATCGCGCATCAGACCAAGCGCCGCGGTGATGAACTTGCCGGCGTCAAGCTCGTGATAGGTGCAGACCGGCAGTTCCTCGACATTGATGACGTCGCCGGTTTTTACGACTTCCTGGACAGGCGCGTCTTCGACCATGACGGGCTCGATCGGGTTTGCCTCCAGCGCGCCGTAGGCGCGGAGGAACTCCTTCTCGGTGCCTTCTTCCATGCCGATAGCGTATTTCAGCCGGTTGAAGCTGCCATGCATGTTGGCGACCAGCGGGATGTCCGATCCCTTGACGTTCTCGAAGATGACGGCCTTGAAGTGACCCTCCTTTTCGAGCCGGTGAAGGATTCCGCTCACGCCGTATTCGGGGTCGACCTCCTTGGTGACCCGGATGATTTCCTCCGGATGTTCCCTGTCGAGATATTCAATGAAGCCGCGAAGGTCCGGGGTGTAGGGCTGGTTCGACAAACCGTCCATGATGGGTTCTTCCTCTAAGTTCTGTCTTTGGGCGGATCGATAGATGCGCCGGCTTCGATCCATGCGTTGATGCCGCCTTCGAGATGGGCGACGGGCGTCAGTCCCATGTCCTGTGCGGTCTTTGCGGCCAGCGCCGACCGCCAGGCGCCGGCACAATAGAAAACGAATTTCCTGTCTTCTACAAAAAACTCCCGGTGATAGGGAGATTCGGGATCGATCCACATTTCCAGCATGCCGCGCGGCACGTGGCGGGCGCCGGTGATGCGTCCTGTCTTGGCGACCTCGCGGATATCCCGGATGTCGATGAAAAGCACGTCGTCGCGACCGACGAGTTCCCGGGCGTCCGCGATGCTGATTTCCTCGACATGTTCGTTTGCCTCGGCGACCATCTGCTTGACGGTGCGGGTGATGTTCTGTGCCATGCGTATCAGTGTCCCGTGCAGTTGCCGTGGGGGTGTCGGTCAGGATATTCGGACCAGTACCATTTCGCCATCTCGGCGAAGACCTTCATCGCCGCCGGCGGTTTGGGGTCTTCGTCGAATTCCCGGTACAGGCTGTTGACGTTGATAAAGACGCGTTCGCGATCGATCCAGTGGTTGAAGAAATCGGCGACGATCTCCTCGGACGCCGCGACCCAGTCGAGGCCCGCGTCGTAACGCTTGCGCGCCTCGTCCCGCAATTCGGTCAGATAGGAGCGCAACGCGCGGACTTCGTCCTTGCCGCTGACCGGTCCGTGTCCCGGTACCACGGTTTCCACGTCGAGCCCCAGAATGTGATCGCAGGCGCCGATCCAGTTGTCGACCGGCCCGGCCCACATCACGGGATGTCCGCCCACGAACACGATATCGCCGGTAAAAATCGTTTTGTCTTCCGGCACATGGACCAGTACGTCGCCGCGGGTGTGAGCAGGACCGACATTGGTCAACTCCACCTTTTTGTTGCCGACCATCAGCGTCAGTTCGCGGTCGAAAGTGCGGGTGGGAACCCGGTTTTCGATCCCGTCGAAATCGAACTTGCGGCCCATCAGTTCCCAGATGATGGCGCCGGCTTCGCCCATGTCCTGCCAGGCTTTGACGCGGCTGATAAAGGCCTCCGGCGGACGGATTTCCATCTCCGCGGCGCAGTCGGCCGAGGCGACGATCTCCGCCCCGTCGACCAGCTGGTTGCCGTATGTATGGTCGCCATTGGCATGCGTGTTGACCAATGTGTCAATTTCTTTCGCGTCCGGCACGGCATCGCGCATGGCTGTCAGCATCTCCGCCGTCAGCGGCAGGTCGAACAGGGTGTCGACCAGCAGCGTCTCGCCGCCATCCGCGATCAGTCCGGCGTTGCTCCAGCCCCAGCCGCCGTCCGGCAGCAGGTACGCCCAGCTGCCGTTGCCGAGATCGTGCAGGCCCTTGGTGTATTGCCATTTCGTCATGTGGATCGTTGACCCTCCCTCGGCAAACCTTGTACCTGTTCGGGAGGGCTACGAAAAGCGGGAGGCGCAGAACGGACGCATGACCATCCGGTTCGACGATATCGGCAACCGCCTGAAGGCGTTTCGCATCGCGTCCGGTCTCAGCGCCGACGAAGTGGCGTCCCGGCTCGGGATATCGCGCACCGCGCTGTACCGTTTCGAGAAAGGCGAGGTCGCCAAGATCGAAACCCTCGAGAACCTTGCCGAGCTGCTGGACGTATCCGTCCCGACCCTGCTGGGCGTCGGCGTGGAGTACATCTCGTCGGCGGTGGCGTTTTTCGAACGCCTGCGACAGATCGAAGAATCCTCGGAACACATCATCGTCCTGGCCGGGCCCGTATCGTTCCTGCTGGCATCGGATGCGTTCGGCGAAACGCTGGAAGAAGTGCTGGCCGAGAGCATTCCCGACGGTGCGGCCGAACGGGACCGGGCGCAGGATATCGTCCGCGAACTGATACCGATCCTGCGGCAGCGAAAGGAAACCTGGCGGGAACGCAAACCCGGTATTCTGAACCTGATCTCCGGCGCGGAGATCGACCGGTTCCTGCGCAACGGGCTGGTTGGCCGGCTCGACCTCCCCGACGAGGTGCTGGCGGACCGACGCGCCCGCGCCCGGGCCGAAGCGGACCACCTGATCCGGCTGATGGAAGAAGAGCCGATCGGTATTCAGATCGGCGTGGTGCCGGGCGCACTGCCGCATAACAGCTTCCAGATTTTCCGCCAGGCCGACCGCAAGATACTGACCCTCAGTCCGTTCAGGCTGGGCGAACAACCCAATATCCACGGCGGCATCGCCATGATCACCTCGGCGCCGGAAGCGCTGGACCTGCATGAACGCACCGTCGTCGACATGTGGCGCCGCGCGCATAAGGGTCGCGATGCGGCGGCATTCATGCGCGATCTGATCGACAAGCTTCCCGACTGACATGGCCGGCGATCCGACCGAAGAAGCGATTGGGCGGGCCATGGCGGCGCAACGCGCGGGCGATTTCGCCGCCGCCGAAGAAGCGCTCCGGCAGGCGCTTCAAATCGATCCCCGACACCCGATGGTGCGGAACAACCTGGCGGCGCTGATGGCGCGTCGCGGCGCGGCCGCCGAAGCGCTGGATATGCTCGATATGCTGGTCGCGGACGAGCCGGGATACGCATCCGCCCATCTCAACCGGGCGCATGCCCTGCTTGAACTGAACCGGCGCGAAGACGCCATTCGGGCTTTTCATGCCGTGGTGGCGCTGGAACCGGACCATATCGACGCCCACCGGGCGCTTGGGTTTCAGTGGCTTGCGCTGGGCGATCGCGACCGGTCGCTCGATCATTTTGCGCGGACCTACGATCTGCGGCGCGGCGAGGGCCGGATCGGCATTGCCGAGAGATCGTTGCGCACTGCGTCGGCTGAAAAGCTGAAACACGATTCCGACCTGTTTCGCCACCTGCCGCCGCGCGCGCGGGACGGCCAGCGTTTCGAAATGCTGGCCAGGCTCTATGACGGGGTCGCGGCCGAACTGGCCGACGGGGTGGTGGATCTGACGGACGAACAGCTCGACACGCTGGGCCCCGATTACAACACGGCCATACACATGGTCGATGCGCCGGAGATTTTTAGCGGGGCGATAAACCCAGCCCTCGACACCGCCGCGGTACAGGGAGCGTGGGACGCCGCGCAGACTGGTGTGGTGGCGGTCGACGACCTTCTGACGCCGAAGGCGCTGGCGCTGCTGCAGAGGTTTCTGACGGAAAGCACCATCTGGCATGATTTCACCCATATCGGCGGGTTCGTCGCCACCTATCTGGAAGACGGCTTCGCCTGTCCTTTGGTGTTGCAGATCGCTGACGAGTTTCGCGCCGCGCTTCCCGAACTGCTGGGGCCGCATCCGCTGACACAGGCCTGGGCCTTCAAGGCCTTGTCCGGCGACCGGCCCATCGACATCCATGCCGACGACGCGGCGGTCAGTCTCAATTTCTGGGTGACGCCCGACGCGGCGAACCGCAATCCCGATACGGGCGGGCTTATCGTGTATCGCGCGCCGCCGCCGCCGGACTGGCCGATTGCCGATTACGATGCCGACAAGGCACGAATTCGGGCGTTTCTGGCCAAACACGGAGACAATGCGATCTCCGTGCCGTATCGCGAAAACCGGGGCGTTCTGTTCGAATCCCGCCTGTTTCACGGCACCCACCACCCGGATTTCGCGCCAGGTTACGAAAATCACCGGATTAATGTCACAATGCTGTTCGGCAGCTGTGGATAACTGTAACAAAAATGGGACAAGTCTTTCTTTTGTTACATTTTAGGCGTATAAGCAGCCGCACCCGACCGCACAAAAAGCATGGATGTCATGACTGATCTCGCCCCCAACGAGAAATACACGAATTCCGCCATCCGACCGGACGAATCCGACCCCTATCCGGACAAGCCCGTTGGCGAATATCTGACCGATGTCGTGTCCAACGACTGGGTCAACGACGAATACAAGCTGATGGTGCTCAAAACGCACGAAAAGGCGCTGACGGCCTATGCCGGGCAGTTCTTTCATCTGCTGTGCCCGACGCCCGACGGTGCCGAAGTATGGATGCGCCGCCCGATGAGCGTCTACAAAGTCGACCGGCCCGCCGGACAGATCGAGTTCCTGTACAAGTGCGAGGGGCGCGGCACCAAGGGCATGGCGACGCTGGAACCCGGCGATACATTCAACATTTCAGGCCCGCTCGGCATCGGGTTTCATCTCGACCCGGCGTGGAAGAACATCGTCGTGCTCGGGCGCGGCGTCGGTCTCGCGACCCTGGCGCCGCTGTCGCAACTGGCGGCGGAAAACGGCGTCGGCGTGACGGCGATCCTCAGCGCGAGGAAAAAAAATCTGGTGATGTCGGAAGACCTGTTCCGCGAACTGGGCGCGGAGACGGTGACGGTCGTCGACGAAGACGGCAGCAGCGACGTCGAAAACGTCGAAGCGATCCTCGAAGGGCTGATTGCGGACGGCAAGGCGGATGCGTTCTTTACGTGCGGGTCGAGCCGGCTTCTCAAGCTGATGCAGAATCTCGGCAGGAAGCACGACGTACCTGGCCAGGTGGCGATGGAACAGATCATGGTGTGCGGCGTCGGCGCCTGTTACGTCTGCATGCGCACCTTTGAAATTAACGGCGAGAGGACCCTCAAACGCGTCTGCCGCGAAGGGCCCGTGTTCAACATGCAGGAGGCAGTGGGATGGTAGATCTTTCGGTAAAAATCGGCGATTTGACGTTTCAGAATCCAATTCAGCCCGCATCGGGCGCGTTTTCCTGGGAATACAACGAGGTTATCGATCTCAACCGTCTCGGCGCGCTGGTGGCGAAGACGATCTGCCGCGAACCGCGCCTCGGCAATCCGACTCCGCGCATGGCGGAAACCGAGGCCGGCATCATCCAGTCCATCGGCCTGCCGGGCAAAGGTATCGACTACTTCCTCGAAAACATCGTCCCCGAATATGCGAAGTTCGAACCGCCGCTGGTGGTCAGCGTGTCGTCGGAATCGATCGAGGATTTCGCAGCCCTGGCGCGCGAATTGTCGGTGCCGGACGTCGACGTGATCGAATGCAACATCTCGTGCCCGACGCGTAACACCACCGGCGGCAATTTCGCCCTGCAGGAAGAGCATACCAAGGAAGTGATGAGCGCGATTCGCGAAGCCACCGACAAGCCGGTCTGGGCCAAGCTGTCGCCGAATGCGGGGGATCTTACGTCGATCGCGCTGGCGGCGGAGGAAGCCGGCGCCGACGCGCTGGTGATCGCGAACACGTTCCTGTCGCTCAAAATCCGCACCGACAATTTCCGTCCCGCGCTCGGCAACAAGTTCGGCGGCATGGTGTCGCCGGCGCTGAAACCCATCGTGCTGCGCATGGTCTATCAGGTGGCGAAGGAAGTGAAAATTCCGGTCATCGGTGTCGGCGGCGTGACCAAGGCGGAGGACGTCGTCGAATACATGCTGGCGGGCGCGCATGCGGTCGGCATCGGCTATGCCGGGTTCCGCAATCCGACGGCGCTGACAACCATCATCGACGACCTGGAAGCCTGGTGCGACGAACGCGGCATCGAGAAGGTCACCGATCTGATCGGCGCGGTGAAGGACGACGACATGGAGATGGACCCGCTGGTCGCCGCGTCGCACGGCGTCTGATACCTGCATGTCCGCTATCATAACTTCGCCGTTGAGCGCGGCGGCGGTGGAGGAGCATCACGCGTCCGGCGTGTGGCGCGACCTCACGATTTACGACATCGTGGCCGCCCATGCAGCCGACCGGCCGGACGCAATCGCGCTGCGCAGCAGCCATCGCGCCTTTACCTGGGCGGAACTGACCGCCGCGGTCGATGCTCTGGCCGCCGATCTGGCGGCCCGCGGAATGCGGCAGGGAGAAACCGTCTTCGTCGGGGCGCCCAACCGGGCGGAAACCGTGATCGCCCTGCTGGCCGCATCGCGGGACGGCTATGTCTGCTGCCCGTCGCCGCACCGGAACCACACGGTCGCCGAAATTGCCGATATGTGCGAACGGGCGTGCTGTGCCGCCTATATTCACGAACCCGGCCACGGCGCGGATGCCGACGGCGATGAAATACTGGCTGCGATCGGCGGGCTTGCGTCGCTCCGCCATATCTACCGCCTGGGTCCCGCGAACGACGACGTGCCGTTCGCCGGACTGCTGCGTCCCGACATCTCCGATGTGCCGGCACCTGCCGGCGATCCCGATCTGATCACCTATCTTGCGTTCACCTCCGGCTCGACCGGCCGGCCCAAGGGTGTAATGCACAGCGACAATTCGCAACTCGTCGCCGCCCGGGGGATTGCGGACGCCTGGTCGTTCGGCCCGGACACAGTGACGTGTTCGCTCAGCCCGTTCAGTCACAATCTCGGCTGCGGCACGCTGTGGACGTCGCTGGTCTGCGGCGGCGAATTCGTCCTCTACGACTGGCCGCGGGGGGACTCGCTGGTGGACAGGCTGGAAGCCGCCCACGTGACCTATCTGGTCGGCGTCCCCACCCATGCGATGGATTTTCTGGCCGAACTGGAAAGCCGCGGTGTAGAGACATACGACCGGCTGAAGAGTTTCCGCGTCTCCGCCGCCGCCTGCCCGGAGCACGTCTCGGGCGCGCTCTACGATCTTGGCATCCCGGTGCAGAAGGGCTACGGGATGACAGAAACGAATGGTCATCAGCACGGCCTGCCGGGCGACAGCCGAGACCGGGTGACCGGCACTTCGGGCGTTTGCTGCGCGGGATACGAATTGCGGATTTTCGATCCGGACGACCCTGACCGGGAATTGCCGGTCGGCACGTCCGGGCTGGTCGGCGGCAAGGGAGGATCCCTGATGCCGGGATATTTCAACGACCCGGATGCGATGGCGCAATCGATGAACGATGCCGGCTGGTTTATGACCGGCGACCTGGGAACGCTGGATAAAGGCGGTTATCTGACCCTGACCGGCCGGCGCAAGGAGCTGATCGTGCGTGGCGGCCACAATATCAATCCAAATCTGATCGAAAGCCTGACCCTGCGCCATGACGCGATCGACCTTGCCGCGGCGATACCCGTGCCGGACGACCGGCTGGGAGAACGCGCCTGCCTCGCCGTCATGTTCGAGGAGGGGCAGAGCGTCGCGATCGCCGACATACTCGACCATCTCGCCGAAGAGGGCCTGTCGCGCTACGATATGCCGGAATACTGGCTGCCCGTCGCAGATATCCCGCTGATGCCCAACGGCAAACTCGACAAGATCGAGATCCAGCGCCGGATCGGAACAGGCGATCTGGTGCCCCAACCCGTGACCTGAGGAATTCGCATGCGCGCCGTCGTCCTGAACGAATACGGATCTCTGGACAATCTTGCATTGACGGAATTTCCGGATCCCATTCCCGGACCCGACGACATCATCGTCGATGTCCGCGCGACGGCGGTGAACTACGTCGACCTGGTTCTGATCGGGGGCACTTACCAGTTCAGGCCCGACATCCCCTTTGTGCCGGGAAAGGGGCCGGCGGGAATCGTGAAGCAGGTCGGCGGGAACGTTGACGATTTCGCCCCCGGCGACCGGGTGGTCGCGATGGCGGAACAGGGCGGCTATGCCGAACTGACGCCTATTCACCGCAACAACTGTTACAGAATTCCCGATTCCCTGTCCTTCGCCGACGCAGCGTCAATGACGCTGGTCTACGATACCGCGTGGTTTTCCCTGGTCGAACGGGGCCGTTTCGAGGCGGGCGAAACCGTTCTCGTCCTCGGAGCGTCGGGCGGCGTCGGCCTGGCGGCGATCCAGCTGGTCAAGGCGTTGGGAGGGGTCGCTCTGGCGGGGATTGCGAATCCGGACAAGGCCGATCTGGTTCGCGATGCCGGCGCCGACCACATCATCGATCTGGCTGCCGACGATCTGAAAAACAGCCTGCGCGACCAGGTATTCGCGGTGACGGACGGCCGCGGCGCCGACGTGGTGATCGATCCGCTGGGCGACGATATCTTCGACGCCGCGATCCGTGCCGTCGCCTGGCGCGGCAGGATGGTGGTGATCGGCTTTGCCGCCGGGCGCATTCCGACGCTGAAAGCCAACTATCTGCTGGTGAAGAATATCGATGTCGGCGGTTTGCAGATAAGCGATTACCGCCGCCGCCGTCCCGATCTGACGGCAAAGTGTTTCGCGCAGATATTCGACCTTTACGACGCCGGAAAGATCAGGCCTCTGCCGGCGGAGACAATGCCGCTTGAAGATTTTGCAACCGGGTTGCGGAAAGTGCAGGATCGCGCCGTGCGCGGCCGCATCGTTCTGACGCAGGACGAATGAACCAGACCGTCAATTTGGATGTATAGCGGGGGACGCGATGACAGAATTAAAATCCTTCTGCCGTCTCGCGTTACTGGTCGTTCTTATGCCTGTTATGTTCGGTTGCGATTTCAGCGACGAGATCGTCGATCTCCGCCAGTTCCAGAGAAGTTCCGCGCCGAACGACGCATTGGCCTGTCCGGCGGGAGTCTGCCGTGCCACGCCGGATCTGGACAGTCCGGCCGTGGGGTTGAGCGTTCCGAAATTAATGAAGAGGGTTGAGGACGTTCTGTCTTCCGAGCCCCGAACGGAGCTGGTTGCGGAGGATAAAGATTTGCCTCAACTGATCTTCGTGCAACGATCCAGAGTCTTCGGATTTCCGGATACCGTTCGGGTTCAGGGGGTGGAAGCCGGCGCAGGGGCGGCTCTCGTCATCCACAGCCAGTCGAACTATGGCTACTGGGATACCGGCGCCAACAAACGGCGGCTTCGTCGGTGGCTGGACAAACTGTCGGCGGGTACGGCAACGAAGTGACCAGCGGATCAGGTATCGTCGTCGGCCCAGAAGCCTTCGCGCATGCGTTCCCCGATATCGCAGCCCTTGGCGTATGTGTATCCACCGGGCGAGGGTCTGACGCGGTCTGACGGTGCGAGCTGCGCGCGCCAGACGCGCGGTTCGGGCGGCGGCGTCAGACCGGCGATTTCAAGAATCAGTTTACGCCGGATGGCGCGGGCGAAATCCTTGAAATCCCGGGCGACGACCAGAAAGGCCCCCGGCCCGCCGATCACGCAGCCACGATAATAAAGATCGAGATCGGGCAGATTGTAGCGGCTGAAAACGTTATTGGCCTGGTTGATGATCGGCAAACCGTTCACGGTGATGCGTTTGGCGATCGTTTCGTCGCGGACCGTATCGACATAGCGGCCGAAATTGTTCGGCCCGTCGCCCGAGACGTCAATGACGCGCCGGGTGCCTTCGATATCGTTGCTTTCGATAAGTTGCGTCGCATGCTCCAGCGCGTCGGCGATGGAGGTGCGCCGTCCGAACGTTAGTTCCGCTTTCAGCAGCTCGTCGGCGAATGCGTGTGCGTCGGCGCGTCCCCGGATGACACGCCAGTCGATCACCAGCCTGTTCCAGTCGCGGCTCGAATAATCCACATAGGCAACCGTGATGCGCTGCAGCACACCCGATGAGATGGCCTTCACGACATCGTCGCTTTTGAACGCTGCCGCGATGCCCTGGCGCTGCAACCTTGCTTCATCACTGTCGATGCTGCGAGATACATCGGTTGCAATCACAAGTTCCAGATCGACGTACTCTTTTGCGCCGGCCGACCCCGCGAATATAAGCGCGGCTGCCAGCGCAAGAAACGACACTTTAGCCATATCCAGCTCTCCTCCATCCTGAAAGTGTACACGGATCATCGGAAATTTGCCGTCTTTCCGGGTCGATTGCGCAACGCGCGCGGCTTGTCCATTATCCCCGCAATCAACGCCGACGACAGGGAGCTTATCGATGACCGACACCACAACCACACCCACTGGCCAGAACGAACCCATTCAGGATCTGCGGCAGTGGCTGGAGGCCGTCGAAGGCATTGGCGAACTGGTGAAGGTTTCCGAACCAGTGAATCGCGACCAGGAAATGAGCGCCATCGGTTATCTGCTGGCAAAGCAGCAGCCGTCTCCGACGGTGATGTTCGAAAAGGCGGAAGGGTTCGACGACGGCGGAATCGGTGCGCGGCTTCTGTGGAATCTTGCCGGACCCAGTCTGAAACGCATTGCCATTACGCTGGGAGAGGATGCCGAAACGCCGACGATCGAGCTGATCCAGAAGGTCAAATCGAAACTGATGCAGCGCATCCCGCCGCGCGAGGTGACGGCCGACGAGGCGCCCGTGTTCGAGAACACGCTGACGGGTGACGATATCGATCTCGACAAGCTGCCGATCCCGATGCACTGGCCACTGGATGGCGGGCGCTATCCCGGCACGGCGGATTGCGTGATCACGCGCGATCCGGATACCGGATATCTGAATGTCGGCACCTACCGCATGATGCAGCAGGGCAAGCGCCATTCCGGGCTTTACCTGTCGCCCGGCAAGGACGCGCGGCTGCATATCGAACGCGCCTGGGAGCGCGGCGAATCCATCGAGGTTGCGGCCGCCTGGGGCGTCGATCCCATCTTTATGCTGGTCGGCTCGCAGGGTTTTCCCAAAAACATCTCGGAATACGAATTCATCGGCGGCATCCGCGACCAGGCGGTGTCGGTGGTTAAAGGCAAGAAGACGGATCTGCTGATTCCGGCGAACGCGGAACTGGTGATCGAGGGCGTGCTCAAGCCCGGCTCGATGAAAGGCGAAGGCCCGTTCGGCGAGTTCACCGGCTATTACGGCCGGCCCGAAGGCGAGGCTCCGCTGATCGAAATCACGGCGCTGCATCACCGCAACCAGCCGATCATGACCAACGCACTGATGGCGGATTATCCGTCCTGCGAACAGTCGGGCTTTTTCGCCATCATCCGCTCGGCCCGGGTCTGGAACGATTTCGACAAGCTCGGCATTGCCGGTATCAAGGGCGTCTATTGCCACCCGGCGGCCGCCGGCGGCTGGGGCATGACCTGCGTCAGCATCGAACAGCGCTATGCGGGTCACGCGGCGCAGGTTCTGGCGCTCGCCGCGCAGGTGCCGGGCGGCGCGTATTACACCAAGTGGATCATCGTCGTGGACGAGGATATCGATCCCTGCGACATGGATCAGGTGCTGTGGGCGATGGCGAGCCGCAGCAACCCGGTCGATGACGTCGAAATACTGAAAAACACCTGGAGCACCCAGCTCGATCCCAGCCAGTATCCGCCGGAAAACAGGCCCTACGGATCGAAATGCCTGATCAATGCCTGCAAGGATCACAAGCACATCAAGGAATATTCGAAACGCACCATGCTGGACGAAAAGGTCTACAACAAGGTCGTCGCGGACTGGGAACGCCTGGGCCTTCCGGGCTCGCCGCCCACCGTGCAGCATTTCGAGAAAGACGTATAGCCGCGGCCGTTTCCCGCGTCAGGACCTGGGGAAGTGTCCCTGGGTCCGGTTTGCGAAGGCCACCAGCGATAGCATAACGGGCACTTCGACCAGCACGCCGACGACCGTCGCCAGCGCCGCGCCGGAGTTCAGGCCGAACACGCTGATGGCGACGGCGACGGCCAGTTCGAAGAAGTTCGACGTTCCGATCAGGGCGCAGGGCGCGGCGACGTTGTAGGGAACCCGCCATGCCCACGCCGCGGCATAGGCGATGAAAAAGATGCCGTAGGACTGGATCAGAAGCGGTATCGCGATGATCGCGATCAGCAATGGCTGCTCGATAATCACGTTGCCCTGGAAACCGAACAGCAGAATCACCGTCGCCAGCAGGCCGATCACCGAATACGGCTTGATGCTGCCGACGAAGCGGTCTACCGCCTCGTTGCCGGTTGCATTGCGTTCGGCGCGCCGTATCAGCTGGCGGCGCGTGAGATAGCCGGCCGCCAGCGGAATGACGACATATAGTCCCACCGACAGAAGCAGCGTCCGCCACGGCACCGTGATATCCGTCATCCCAAGCAGAAGGGCGACGATCGGCGCGAACGCGAAGATCATGATGACGTCGTTGACCGAAACCTGCACCAGCGTATAGGTCGCATCGCCGCGCGTGAGTTGCGACCAGACGAAGACCATCGCCGTGCAGGGGGCCGCGCCCAGCAGGATCAGGCCGCCGATGTACTGGGCGGCATCTTCGGGTGCGATCATGTCGGCGAAAACGATCTCGAAAAACAGGACGCCGAGCGCGGCCATGCTGAACGGTTTTACCAGCCAGTTGACGACAAGCGTGATGACCAGTCCTTTGGGCCGGTCGCCGATATGGCGAATCGACGAAAAATCGACATTCACCATCATCGGATAAACCATCGCCCAGATCAGGACGGCGACGACGAGATTGACCGACGCGTATTCCATCCCGGCCAGTATTTCGAACAGGCCGGGAAAAACGTTGCCGAGGATCAGCCCCGCGACAATACAGAGCGCCACCCAGACGGACAGCCATTTCTCGAAAAAGCCGATGCCGCCCTGCTCAGTCTCGGGCGTCTGCGTACTGTTCTGAGGTGCGTCGTCGATCATTATTCCGCTAAAGAGTTATTTGTTGTGATTTGGCGGCCGGTCGGCGTTTCGGGGGGGGAGATGCTTACGCAATTTGAATGCGTTCGCAGGGTTTCATTGGATTGTTTCATCTTCATGACGCCTTATCCGAACCGCCGAAATTCACTGGGCCGGGATGGAAACATCTGTGTCGTCCCCAAGGGTGTTGCTGTCATCGCTTGCGCGTTGCTGTTTTTCCCACAAATCGGCGTAGTGGCCTTTCTTCGCCAGCAGTTGCAGGTGCGAGCCGCGTTCGACGATTTCACCGGCTTCGATAAACAGGATCTGATCCGCATCGACGACGGTGGACAGTCGGTGCGCAATCACTACCGTGGTCGATCCGCGCGATACCTCCGTCAGGCTGTTCTGGATTGCCTGTTCGGTATGGCTGTCCAGCGCCGATGTCGCTTCGTCGAACAGGAAGATGCGCGGGTGTTTCAGGACCGCCCGGGCAATCGCGACGCGCTGCTTTTCGCCGCCTGACAGTTTCAGGCCGCGTTCGCCGACGACGGTGTTGAATCCGTCGGGCAGGCTTTCGATGAAGCCTTCGATCTGTGCAAGTTTGGCGGCGTTCTCCACCTCTTCGCGGCTTGCGTCGGGCCGGCCGAACTGGATGTTCTCGCCGATCGCTTCGTTGAACAGGACGGTATCCTGCGGCACCACGCCGACGGCGGCGCGGACGCTGTCCTGCGTATGATTGCGGATATCGTGCCCGTCGATTTCGACGCGGCCCTCGACCGGATCGTAGAACCGGAACAGCAGCCGCCCCAGCGTCGTTTTGCCGCCGCCGCTCGGCCCGACCAGGGCGAGCTTGTGCCCGGGTTCGAGGTCGAAGCTGACATTCTTCAGGATCGGCCGGCGCGGATCGTAGGCGAATGACACGTTTTCGAAGCGGATCGCACCCGGCCCGTCGGGCAGGGGGACGGCGTTTTCGGCATCGGTGACTTCCGGTTTTTCGTCGAAGATGCGGACCATTTGTTCCAGATCGATCAGCGCCTGTTTGATCGACCGGTACAGATTGCCCAGTCGTTCCAGCGGGCGGACCAGCTGCAGCAGGTAGGTGTTGATCAGCACGAAGGCGCCGACTGTCATGGCCCCCGAGGCCACGTCCATGCCGCCCAGCACCACGATGGCCCCGGCGCCGATGCCGAGGACGGTCATCTGCGCCACGCCCAGCAGGCTGCGGAAAATCAGCGACCGGACGGTCAGGCGCTCGGCTTCCGACAATTCGCTGTCGTAGCGGCGGGAGACGTAGTTTTCGTTGCCGAAATATTTGACGGTTTCGTAGTTCAGCAGGCTGTCGATCGCCTTGCCGTGCGCTTCCGCCGCCTTGATGACCGCCGGGCGCTGATACCGGCGCAGCATTTCGGAGCCGAAGATGACGGCCGACAGAAACAGCGACAGGGTTGCCGCCATGATCAGCGCGTAGTGGGCGTCGAACCGGCCCAGCACGACGGCCGTGATGATCACGATCTCGGTCACGAGCGGCGCGATGACGAAGACCAGATTGAACAGCAGTTCGGCCGTCGCTTCCAGGCCGCGTTCCTGTATTCGGCTCAGCATCCCCGTCCGGCGCGACAGGTGATAGCGCAGCGACAGCGTATGGAGGTGATCGAACACGGCGAGCCCCAGCCGTCGGCGCACCCTTTGCTCCAATGGCCCGAACAGGATCCAGCGCAGCTCGTTCAGGGACCGGGAGAACCAGAAGATAAACCCGTAAGCCAGCAGCAGGGCGACCGGCGCGACCACGATCAGCGAGGCGTCCTTGGGCGTCAGCCGGTCTATCGCCAGCGCGAACAAAACCGGCAGCAGGGCGTTCAGGATGGCGGTCAGGAACAGGACGACGACCGACAGCACCACCCGCATCCGCATGCCCGGGTCGTCGCGCGGCCACAGATACGGCATGACTGCGCCGATCGCTTTCAGGTCGGCGGCATGGCCCGCCCGGATTTCCGGCGCGACGGAAGGCAGAAATCGCGACATCAGGCCGCGTACATGATCGGGAACATAACGACAGTATATAGGATTCCGTTGGCCGGCGCTTTATAGCTAGAATTGGAAAAACCGTTTGATCAGGGAGAATTCACATGGACGGTCGTGCTTATCTGCGGAGCCTGCTGGAATACAACGCCTGGGCTCATGAAGAGCTGTTCGACAAGGTCGAGGAGCTTCCGCCGGAGGAAATCACCAAAAAGCGCAAAACGCTTCTGGAATCCATTCATCGCAGTCTCAACCATCTGTTGACCGTTGATCTGATGTGGCATGCGCATATGGAAAAACGGCCGCACGGCATTACCGAACTGCGCGCCATTCAGCATGAAGACTTGGGCGACCTGCGGGCGGCGCGCCGGGCGATGGACAAGACGCTGATCGATTATCTTGACGGCCTGTCCGACGCCGAACTTGATGAGGTCGTCGATTACGAACTGATCGGCGGAAATACCGGGTCGATGTCACGTGCGATGTGTCTGGCGCATGTGGTGACGCATGGCAGCTACCACCGCGGCTGGATCGCGGACATGTTCGGCCAGGCCGACAGCATGCCGGCCATCATCGATATCCCGGTTTACGAGCGGGCGGTGCGCGAAAACAATCTCAACCCTCTGCCCTGACCCGCATGGCGAAGATTGCCGTCATCGGCGGCGGGCTCGGTGGCGCGGCGGCGGCATTGGCGCTGCACCGTCGCGGGTACGAGGTCGCGCTCTACGAGAAGGCGCCCGAACTGGGCGAAATCGGCGCCGGGCTGAATCTCAGTCCCAACGCGATGAAGGCTTTCCGGTATCTCGGTATCGAGGATCAGGCCGTTGAAACCGGGTATCAGGCAAGGGAGCAGGTTATCCGCAGCTTCCGCAGCGGACGTGTCATCGCGCGGCCGCGCCGGGCGGGCGATATCGCGGAAAAATACGGCGCAGAGTTCATCACCATGCACCGTGCCGATCTGCTGAATTTGCTGGTCTCGGCGCTTCCCGATCGCCTGTTCCACACCGACGCTGCCTGCACAGGCGCGGAGACGCGGAACGGCGTCGCGCTCGCCCGATTTGCCGACGGTCGGGAAATCGAAGCGGACATCGTGATCGGCGCCGACGGCATTCATTCGGCGGTGCGCGACAGTGTGTTCGGAAAGACCGAACCGCGCTTTACCGGGTGCATCTGCTGGCGCGGCCTTGTCCACCGCGATGCGCTGCCCGACCCCGCCTTTGCGCAACAAATGCAGGCCTGGTGGGGGCCGCACGGGCATATCGTGCATTATCCGGTCCGCCGTGACGGCGAGCTGGTCAATTTCGTCGCCCATTACGACAGCGACGGGTGGACCGGGGAATCCTGGACCTATGAATGCGACCGGTCCGAACTGATGGAAACCTACGCCGGCTGGAACGCCGATCTGCTGGGTCTGATCGAGTCGAGCGACAGGTATTACAAATGGGCGTTGTACGACCGCGATCCGCTGGCGAGCTGGATCGACGGCCGTGTCGCGCTGCTGGGCGATTCAGCGCATCCCATGCTGCCCTATCTGGGGCAGGGCGGATGCATGGCCATCGAGGACGGATGTGTGCTGGCGGAAGCGATTTCCCGGTCGCCGGGCGACCTCGATACGGCGCTGTCGGAATATCAGCGGGTCCGCAAGCCGCGCGCGACCCGGGCGCAGTTCGGCTCCCGCTTCCGCGCGCGCCAAAATCATCTTGTGTCGCCCTGGGCGCGGTTCCGGCGCGATGTGAAGATGGCCTGGAACAGCCGTTTCGGGGCCGACAGTTCCGCCGGCCAGGCGTCGGCATTTTATGAGTATGACGTCGCATCGGCCGCCGTCTTCGATTCGTAGCCGCGGATGATATACGGTAACCCATTGAAATATATGCGTTTCAATCATGGGTCGTTTTTAACTTTTGGTTAACCACGTGCTTCGTACGATTCCATCGAACAAGCGCAGGTGGATTATCATGCGGTACATCACGTCACTTGACGAAGCATTCGAAGTAATTTCGTCCGACGAGCAGTCCCGGGCATGTGTGATTACCGACCCCAGGCGGCCGGACAACCCGATTGTGTATGTGACACCCGAATTCGAGCGTCAGACGGGGTATGAAAAGCCGGAAGTTCTCGGTCGGAATCCGCGGTTTCTGTATGGGCCGCAGACAGACCGGGCGGCCGTCGCGGCGATCGAGGACGCTTACGCCGGCATGACGCCGCTGGAGATCGAGATTCTCAATTATTGCAAGGATGGCACGCCGTTCTGGAACGACATGTCGATCCGGCCGGTGTTTTCCGAGAAAGGCGCGCTGAAATCCTTCGTGACGGTTCAGTCCACGCGGCCGGCAAGCGGGGTCGCCTCTTCGGCTTACGTCGCCGCCTGACGTCTCGGCGTCACGAATTCGCGAACCTGGGGAACAGCACTTCGGCGTTGCCCCGGTTCACCGCGGCGCGTTCGGCGTCGGTGAACCCGTCCCACGAATCGAAGCCGTTCGATTCCGCCGTCACCTTGTCGGTTGAGATATACGGATAATCCGTGCCGAACAGGATGCGGGATTTGTCGGCGATCCCGGTCAGCCCGACCAGCGGCACCGGATGTCCTGACAGCGCGGTATCGAACCAGAACTTTCTGAAATACGCCATCGCGCCTTCCGGATAGTTGTCGCGGAACGGCATGTCCTTGTCGAAGATCGCGACCCGGTGGGCGAGGAACGGCAGCGTGCCGCCGGAATGGGACAGGATAAACTTTATGTCCGGATATCTCTGCACCACGCCCTGCAGGATCAGGTTGACGGCGACGCGGGTGGTTTCGAACGGATAGTCGATCAGCATGCGCGGGATGTCCCAGCCGTCGGCTTCGGTTCCCGGCGGATAGCACGGATGAATGAACACCACCGCCTTACACCGGTTGAGTTCCGCGTAAAGCGGCTCGAAATCCGGATGGCCGATATACTTGTCGTCGATGCTGGTGAGCAGAGTGATGCCGTCGAGGTTCAGTTCGTCCAGCGCCCGGCCGCATTCGGCGATGGCGGCGTCGATATCCGGCAACGGCAGAAAGCCGAACCCGCCGAAGCGCCCCGGGTGATCCTGCGCCAGAGTCGCCAGATAGTCGTTGCACCGCTGCGCCAGGGATTTCGTCTGGTCGATGTCGCCGTACCAGATGCCGGGCGACGTGAAGGACAGGACGGATGCGGCAATGGATTCATTGTCCATGACATCGAGGCTGTGCTGCGGCGTCCAGTCGGGAAAGCCGCGATAGGCCGTGCTGGTGATGCCGGCGCTTTTCTGCGCCTCGATGTAAAATTCCGGCAGGACGTGATGATGCACGTCGATGCGTCCGTCTGCGGCCATGATTTTCGCTCCCTGTGTTACGGGCGAACTTTAGCGGCGTGATGGCTATGCCGTCGAGGGGGCCTGCTGATACTCTCCCTGAAGACAGGGAGGACATCATGACAACAGCATCCGGGCTCGAAATTATCGCGCTGGAAGAACATTACTGGGACAGGGTGGTCACCGAGCATTTTGAGGGGCGCAACGCCTCGCGGCGCGGCGCGTTGCTGGACCGGCTCTACGATGTCGGCGAACTGCGTCTGGCCGAAATGGACGAGGCCGGCATCGACATCCAGGTGCTCAGCCACGGCGCGCCGTCCGCGCAGCGGCTGGATGCGGACACCGGCCCGGCCATTGCCCGCCAGGCCAATGACAATCTGCACGCCACGGTGCGGGCCAATCCCGACCGGTTCGCCGCGTTTGCCGCACTGGCGACCACCGCGCCCGCCTCCGCCGCCGACGAACTGGAACGCTGCGTCGAGGATCTCGGCTTTTGCGGCGCCATGATCCACGGGCTGACCAACGGCGAATTCTGCGACGGCGAGAAATACTGGCCGATCTACGCCCGGGCCGAAGCGCTGGACGTGCCCATCTATCTCCATCCCGGTTATCCGCACCCCCAGGTCGTGGACGTTTACTACAAGGACTACCTCGACGATTTTCCGGCGCTGGCGACGGCGGGATGGGGCTACACGGTCGAGACCGCGACCCAGGCGATCCGCATGGTGTTGTCCGGCGTGTTCGACGCGCACCCGAAACTGCAGATGATCCTCGGCCACATGGGCGAAGCGCTGCCGTTCCTGCTGTGGCGCATCAACCAGGCGCTGTCGCGGGTCGAAAACACGCAATCGCGTTCATTTCGTGAAATCTTCGAGGGACACTTCCACATCACGACCAGCGGCAATTTCTCAAACCCGGCGCTGCTGTGTGCCGTGCAGGAAATGGGCGTCGACCGCATCATGTTCTCCGTCGACTATCCGTTCGTGGAGAACCGGCCCGGCGCCGAGTGGGCCGAACAGCTGAACTTCAGCCGCGAGGACAGGGTAAAGATATTGAGCGGCAATGCGCGTCGCTTGCTGAAGCTTTAGCTCTTTCGCGAAAGCGTACCGTTTGATGCGGCAGCGCATCGGTGCCGTAACTGAACTCAACGCCGGCACCTGTATTTGAGCCGTTGTAATTACGCGCCCGCCGTGTCACACCGCGCGCCATGTTGCAGATCGAAAATATCACCTACCGGATCGGGCCCCGGGTGCTTTTCGACGGGGCGTCCGCGTCGGTGCCGGCGGGACACCGTGTCGGGCTGGTGGGGCGCAACGGCACCGGAAAGACGACGCTGCTGAAGCTGATCATGCGCGAGCTGGAAGCCGACGGCGGATCGATTTCCGTGCCGCCGCGCTGGCGCATAGGGGTGACGCGCCAGGAAGCGCCCGAAGGCGCAGGGTCGCTGGTCGATGCCGTGCTGGCCGCCGATACCGAACTGCAGGATCTGAACGCCGAGGCCGAAAGCGCTACCGACCCTGACCGGATTTCCCGCATTCACGAACGTCTCGCCGAAAAGGATGCCCACAGCGCGCGGTCGCGGGCGGCGCGCATCCTGGCGGGGCTGGGGTTCGACGAAGCGGCGCAGCAGCGCTCCCTCAACGAATTTTCGGGTGGCTGGCGCATGCGCGTGATGCTGGCCTCGCTGCTGTTCACAAAACCGGATCTGCTCCTGCTCGACGAGCCCACCAACCATCTCGATCTCGAAGCAGCTCTGTGGCTGGAGGAATATCTCCGCCGCTATGACGGGACGATCGTGATCGTCAGCCACGACCGCGGCCTGCTGAACCGGGTGGTGCAGGAGATCGTGCATCTCGAGAACGCGCAGCTCACGATGTATCAGGGCGGCTACGACCGGTTCGAGGCGACACGGCGCATGCGGCTGGAACAGAACGAGCGCGCGCGCAGCAAACAGGAAGCCCAGCGCGCCCATATCCAGAAGTTCGTCGACCGGTTCCGCTACAAGGCGACAAAGGCGAAACAGGCGCAGTCGCGGATCAAGATGCTGGAACGCATGGAGCCGATCCCGGAATTTTCCGACGGGCCGCCGGTCACATTCAATTTCCCCGATCCGGATCCCCCGCTGGCGCCGCCGCTGTTCAGCGTGCTGAATGCGGCGGTCGGGTACGACGGCACGCCGGTGCTGAAAAACCTGTCCCTGCGCCTCGACGAAGACGACCGTATCGCGCTGATCGGCGCGAACGGCAACGGCAAGTCGACACTGATCCGTCTGCTGGCCGGGCGGCTGAAGGCGCTGTCCGGCACGGTGACGGCGGCGCCCAAGCTGCGGGTCGGTTATTTCGCCCAGCATCAGACCGACGAGCTCGACATGGAGGCGACGCCGGTGATCGAGTTGGGGCGCAAACGCCCTGACGACCGCGACGAACAGCTCCGCAGTCAGCTCGGCCGCTTCGGGTTCAGCCAGCAGCGGGCGGATACCAAGATCGCCAATCTGTCGGGCGGCGAAAAGGCGCGGCTGCTCTTCGCTCTGATGACCTGTGACGCACCGCACATCCTGCTGCTGGACGAGCCGACCAACCATCTCGACGTGGATTCGCGCCAGGCCCTGATCCAGGCAATCAACGGTTTCGCCGGCGCGGTGGTGATCGTCAGCCACGATCCGCACGTGCTGGAACTCACCGCCGACCGGTTCTGGCTGGTCGCGGAGGGTGGCGTGAGCGCCTATGACGGCGATCTCGACGAATACAAGGCGCTGCTTCTGGGCGGCGCAAAGAAGCAGCGCGGCAAGGAAACGACCGAGACCGGCGAACAGCCCCCGGCGACGCCCGTGGACAAGCGCGAGCAACGCCGACAGGCGGCGGAGCAGCGCCAGGCCCTCGCTCCGTTGCGCAAGCAGATCGCCCGGATCGAGAAGAACATGGAAAAGCTGGCCGCAGATAAGGCGGAACTCGAGCAAAAGATGGCCGATCCGGCGTTGTACGACGGGGCTGCCGATGCGCTTGTCGGCCTGCAAAAGGATCTCGGCTGGGTGTCGCAGCAGCTTGCCGAAGCCGAGGAAGCCTGGCTCGCCGCACAACAGGAACTGGAAGCCGCGGCCGAGGCGGTGGGGTAGACCAGCGGCGGTAAGGCCAGCGTTCGTTTAATGACGTTCCCACGTCTCGCCCGCCGATTTCAAACATGCTAATCAATCCGACCGGGGCACATTGAACGGGGAGGATGACATGATCGAGTTGTATGCCGCGCCGACGTCGAACGGGCTGCGGGCCAAAATCATGCTGGACGAAACGGGTCTGGACTACGCGCTGCACCCTGTCGATCTGGCGGAAGGCGCAAATAAATCCGCAGAATATCTGGCGCTGAATCCGATGGGCCTGATCCCGACCATCGTCGATCCCGACGGGCCCGGCGGCAAACCGCTCACGCTGTCCCAGTCGATGACGATTCTGACCTATCTGGCGACGAAATCCGGCAAGTTCATGCCCGACCATCTGGCAACGGACACGATCTTCTGGCGGAACACCATGTCCATCGCGACGGATATGACCGGCGTACTGATGGCGATCCTGACGATCGGCCGCATGGAAAATCCGCACCAGCCGACCATGGACGATTTCGGCGCGCGGTTTAACCGGTATCTCAAATACTGGGACGGACTGATGGCGGAGCAGAAATACGCCGGCGCCGACGAAGTCTCCATCGCCGATTTCGCGTTCTATCCCGTGGTCTACCGCGCCAAGGCGGTGGTGCCGCAATTTACCCGAGACTGCCCCAATATCGACCGCTGGTACGATGAAATCGGCGCACGCCCCGGCGTGCAAAAGGGCCTCGATTTCGGCCAGGGCTGACAGACTGAAGAAAAGGATCAAGACACATGAAAATCGCCGTACCCGACCTGATTTCGAATTCGTACCTGCCGGCGCCGGCCGCGGTCGAGCTGGGTTTCTTCGAAAAAGAAGGCCTCGACATGACCTACGAGCTGATCTTTCCCGTCGATGACGCCAACAAGGCGCTGCGCGACGGCAAGGTCGATTTCGTCGGTGGATCCGCGCATTCGACGCTGGCGGGCTTCCCCGAATGGGAGGGCGCGAAGCTGGTCTGCGCGCTGTCGCAGGGCATGTACTGGTTCCTGGTCGCGCGGAAAGATCTGAACATCGCGCTGGGCGATGCGCAGGCGCTGAAAGGCCTGAATATCGGTGCCGCGCCCTGGGTCGATCTCGGTCTTCGCGCGCTGCTGAAGGAAGAGGGCATCGATCCCGATACGGACGTGAACATCGCACCCATTCCGGGCACGGTCGTACCCGGCGTGTCGTTCGGCGTCACCGCCGCCGCCGCGCTGGAAGACGGCAAGATCGATGCGTTCTGGGCCAACGGCATGGGGGCGGAAGTCGCGGTAACCAAGGGTGTCGGCACCATCGTGCTGGACCCGCGCCGCGGGGTTGGTCCGGCGGCGTCGTTCAATTTCACCCAGCCGGTCTTCGCGACGACGCAAAAGATGATCGACGAACAGCCCGATACCGTAGCTGCCGCCGTACGCGCCATCGTCAATGTACAGAAGGCGATGAAGGAAGACGTCAGCCTGGCGACAGAGGTGGGGCGCAAGAGCTTTCCCGAAGCCGAAACCGCGCTGATCGCGCAGGTTGTGGAACGCGATTTGCCGTTCTACGACGCGGCAATCACGCCGGAGTTCGTGACCGGCATGAATGCCTTCTGCCGCGACATGGGGCTGATGACGGGTGACCCGGCCTTCGAGGACGTGGTTGCAACCCAGTTCAGTAACCTTTGGTAAACCCTGTTCCTTAACGGATTATGGGAAGTTGACCGGTATCCTTGGGGGATGACCACAACCGTTACTACCCATAACCCCGAGACCGCGCCCACGGCGCCTCCTCGCACAAAACAGGCGTCTGCGCTCAATTTTCTGGCCAGCTCGATTATTTGCTGGTCGATCCTGGTTGGTGCGTTCGTGGTGGATCAGATGTTGCCGCCGAACGGAACCGGCACCGTCATTGCGGTGTTTCCGCCGGCGATGTCGGAGGCCGAAATTTCGGTGGCGGTGACGATCGCACAGGGCGAAAAGCTGGCGCCGACGCGTTACGGCAAGGCGATCGTCGTGCAGTCCTCGACGGCCGGTTTCGTCGACCGTCTGGAAAATGCCGGCGCGGTAACGGTGATCGCGCCGATGGGCCCCCTGGGAGCTTTTCTGCTCGGCAACGGAGCCGCCGATTTCGATTAGGCACACACCCGTTTTATTCCCCCGGTGCAAGCCCGGGGAAGTAAGTGAAAATAGCCCGGAACGGATCGGTCAACCCGCAGCTTCCCGGTACCAGTCCAGAATTTCCTCGCCTGTCATAACCACGACGCCCGGTTTGGAAAGCATGTATTCCAGCAACTCGCGGACGTAGCGGATGCGGTGGGGGACGCCCGAAATATAAGGGTGAACCGCAAACGACATCACCCGGACGGAGTCCGCGCTTTCCTCATATATCGTGTCGAAATAGTCGATGGCCCGGTTCTTGTAGACCGGTGAGTCCTGATTCTGGATCAGCGACACGACGATATCGTGAATTTCGAAGTTATAGGGCAGGGAGACGATCTCGCCGTGTTCGGTCTTCAGCGGGATCGGCTGGTCGTCGAACGCCCAGTCGCCGATATATTCGAATCCTGCGTCGGCCAGATGATCCAGTGTCTCGAAGGTTTCGGTCAGACCCGGCCCGAACCAGCCGCGCGGCTTGTAGCCCGCGATCTTCTCGATCGCGGCGATGGTCTTGCGGATGTTCTCGCCCTGATTCTCGACCTTGTGCATCGGAATCTGTTCGTAGGCATGGGCGTTGCATTCCCAGCCCATCTCGATGCATGCCTCGACCACGCGGGGATAGACCTCGCAGGCGCGACCGTTCATCGTCACCGTGCCCTTGACGCCCATATCGGCGAACAGTTTGCGCAGCCGCCAGAACCCGACCCGCATGCCGTATTCGTGCCACGACCAGTTTGGCACGTCCGGCAGCATCGGCTGGTGCTGCGGCGGCGGCAGCACGGTGCGCGCCATGGCGCGGTCGATATCCCACACTTCCAGCGACATCAGCGGCCACAGGATCATCCGCCCGCCGTCCGGCAGTTTCAGCGGCGGACGGTCGTCGATGGCGGAAAAAGGAGTGCGTTCGCTGGGTTTCATGGCCATGGGGTCGTTCCTGTTGTCAGTGCGTTGCGGCCCGACAGGCTAGCGGGATGGCTTGGGCAATGAAAGACTGCGGCGCGCCTGCTGAAGTCACGGCGCCCGGTCGGCGGTGGTCAGGCAGGCCCATTTCAGATCGTTCCACTCTGCCGCCGTCATGGCCTTCCCGGTTCCGCTGGCGTTGCTACGGATAAACGCCAGGCGTTCCGCCGACGGCGGATGGGTCGATATCAGTTTGAAAACGCTGTCTTCCGACTCTTCGCCAGATTCTCCCGCTTCTTTCATGATGTGCTCGAAAAACAGGGCCAGACCTTCTCCGTCGACATTGGCGGCATTCAGGCGTTGGACGGCGAAATCATCCGCCTCACGCTCCGCGTCGCGGGAATAGGCGCTGTTGAGTGCCCACTCGGCGACGCCCGCGATCAGGATGCCGCCGGTAAAATCGCCGATCATGGCGCTGATCAGCAGCGACACCGCCGTGGTGCGGAAAATCGCCTGGGTAGGATGCGCGTAGACGACATGGCCGATCTCATGCGCGAGGATGCCGGCGATTTCCTCGGGGGATTTCGCGGATTTGAGCAATCCGTCGGTCAGTACGACGATGCCGCCGGGGAGTGCAAAGGCGTTCACCAGTTTTGCATTCACGACCGTCAGCCGCAGATCGGGTATTGTTTCCGCGCCCGCCATCATGCGGTCCGTCAGGCGACGCAGCGCGGTCAGGCCTTCCGGGTCGGTACAGAATTTGACCTGCCCGCTTTCTGTCGGCAGGCGCGGCAGGATATCGACGATCTGGTCCAACGTGGCGTTGCCGATCCGCCTTTTGACGCTCTCCGGCGTACGCTCCGCGAGCTGGGCCGACAGTAGCGGAATGAGAACCAGCACGATGACGGCGACGGCGCCGATCGCCAATCCCGACCACGCGCCGATTTTAAAAACCGCTTTGCGATTGGCGCGTATTCTCCGATGGGCGGCAGGCGCGATCTCCGACAGTTGCTCGATCACTCCGGGGTCTTCCACGATCAGCCGCGCCGTGGTGCCTTCCAGACCGATACGCGCGGCTTCGCCCCGCCGCGGCCGTTCGGCGAGGACGATATTGCCCGAGGCCCATGTGGCGAGCAAAATCCCCGTCTGCCGATAGATCGCGATCCCTTCCTCCGTCAACGCAATCGACACGTCCTGCGCCCGCACCGTCTTGCCGTCGAAATAGCGGGCGGCGTATCGTGTGCCATCAGACATGCGTCAGAATCCGCCCACGTCCAGCGCATCCGCCAGGCCTTCGCCATGGCTCGGCAGATCGGCGGAGGACTGGATCACGCTGTCCAGTTCCTGCGGGTTGGCGACCGACATGGTGGCGCAGGCGCGTTTCAGCAACGTGACGTCGACCAGCAATGTGCGGAGGATGCCGTAAAACAGGAAGAACGTGATCAACAAACCGATCGGAAGAATCTGTGCTAGTCCGGTATTCTGCGCGATGGCCGAGATCGCTCCCACCAGCAAAGCTACGAGTCCAGCCATGAGCCCTCCCAATATCAGGAACGCTACCCAGAACACCAAGTAAACCCGGTACACGAACGGCGCCGATATCTCCGATCGCAGGCCGACATTCTTCAACTGCACGCCGTTCGTCAGATAGCGGAATTCCACGACGCCGTACCAGATGCTCAGAACGATCGAGAGGAAGAACAGGGCAATCGGCCATAACAGAATTTGATTTAACAGCGCCAGCGCTTCGTCGCCGACTTCCTCGCCGGCCTGGGATCTTGCGTCGATCTCCATCATCTCGAGAAACAGCGGGCCGTTAACGATATAGAAAAAGGCCAGACCCACCGCCAGCGGCGCGGCGACGACCAGCCAGCGTTTGAACAGCCAGCGCCCGCTGGCCTCCAATGACAGCGGCGCGGTCCCGAAGCGGGCGTTGTTGAAAAAGTATTTCATGGTGGCGACCCGCAGCCAGGGATGGGCCAGACTCAACGTCATGATACTGAGGATGCCGTATCCGAACGAAATCAGCGCGTATCTGATCGAGGAACCGTCGAGGCCGAACCGAACCCCGCGCCATGCCGTGCGTGTCAGCCGGTAACGCCGCATGCGGTGGATCGCGACCTGCACCAGAAACGCGAGCAGCGTGTAATAGACGATATCGATTGCGAGCGAGAGCGCGAAAGGCTGACCGACTGAAAAGAAGCCGAGCAGCGAGTATATAGCGGCCAGCGGAACCAGGATCACGATGGCGATCAAAAAGCCCACGAACAGTTCCGCGCCGGTGCCGAGATATTCCAGCGGTTCGTCCAGCAGTTTCGTATGCCGCCAGAAGAACTGCCGGACGCGCGTTTTGGCCCAGAACCGGTATATCCCCAGCGTTACGATGGTCAGCCCCAGATTGCGGAGCAGCAACCAGAACAGCGGTTTGCGCGAACCGTCGAACAGGAGCTGCTTCGGCGGCTCTGCCGCGGCCGCGACGGCAGGGGCGGCGGTATGTGATTCAGTCATGCGGGAGATCCCGGCGTCGGCGTGAGTATCCGGCCAGCTTTGCCCATCTCCGGTTGCGGGTAAAGTCCCGGCGGCTCTGGCCCCGCGACGGGCATCCGCTATATTCGGGGGAGAAGAATACAGGAGCGCCCCGTGACCGCCAGTTTCAGAGCCAAAGCAGATTCCAGAACCGTTCCCGTTACCCCCGTCGAGACCGTGGTCTTCGACGCGTGGCTGAAGAAGGAGCCCAAAGACATCCAGTCCTGGGTAAAATCGTCGGGGTTCAGAGCGAAACCCGGGCAGGTCAGCCTGGTTTCGGGGGCAGGCGGGGAACTGTCGCGGGTGCTGCTCGGTGTCGAAAATCATGACGGGATGTGGGATTACGCGGGCCTCCCGACGAACCTGCCGGAAGGCAGTTACCGCATCGATGCCCGCATGGGCGCGGCGGGCGCAACCGCGGCGGCGACCGGGTGGGCACTGGGTGGTTACAGCTTCGATGCCTACAAGTCGGGCAAGTCGGTGAAGCTGCCGACCCTGGTGTGGCCGGCCCGCGCTGACAAGGCGCGTGTCAACGCCATGGCCAATGCGATCGCGCTGGTCCGCGATCTGATCAACACGCCGGCGGAAGACATGGGTCCGTCGGAACTTTCGGCCGCCGCGCGAAAACTGGGAAAACAGTTCAGGGCGGATGTAAAGGTCATCGCCGGCGACGCGCTGCTGAAACAGAATTTTCCGACCATTCACGCGGTCGGCCGCGCCAGTGACGATCCGCCCCGACTGATCGATCTGCGCTGGGGAAAGAAATCCGATCCCAAAGTGTCGATCGTCGGCAAGGGTGTGTGTTTCGACACCGGCGGGCTGGATCTCAAACCCGCCGCCGGCATGTTGCGAATGAAAAAGGACATGGGCGGCGGTGCGCATGCGCTGGGGCTGGCCAGCCTCATCATGGCGCTAAAGCTGCCGGTGAGGTTGCGGATGCTGGTACCGGCGGTGGAGAACAACGTCGCCGGTAATGCGATCCGCCCGCTGGACGTAATCAGGACCCGGAAAGGAATCACGGTCGAAATCGGCAATACCGACGCTGAAGGACGTCTGGTGATGTGCGACGCGCTGGCGGCGGCCGATTCGGAAAACCCGGACATGATCGTCGATTTCGCGACCCTGACGGGCGCAGCGCGCGTCGCGGTCGGGATCGAACTTGCGGCCATGTTCTGCAACGACGACCGGCTCGCGGCGGATCTCGAAAAGGCGGCCGCGACCGTGCAGGATCCGATCTGGCGTCTGCCGCTGTGGCAGCCTTATCGCAAGTTGCTCGAAAGCCAGGTAGCGGACATCAACAACGTGTCTGAAGGCGGGTTCGGCGGTGCCATCACGGCGGCGCTGTACCTGCAGGAATTCGTGGGCGAGAACACGCCATGGGCCCATTTCGATATCATGGCGTGGAACACGTCGCCGCGCCCCGGCCGGCCGGTCGGCGGCGAGGCGCAAAGCCTGCGCGCCGTCTTTGAGATGCTGGAGAAGCGTTACCGTTGATGCGATGCCGCCGGCGCAAACCGGTTTTACAGCCAGTCCGGCGTCGGCAATCCCTTCTCCTTCAGAAATACCGGGTTGAACAGCTTCGACTGATAGCGCTGGCCGCCGTCGCAGAGGATAGTGACGATGGTGTGGCCCGGGCCTAGTTCCCGCGCCAGCCGGATCGCGCCGGCGACGTTGATGCCCGACGACCCGCCGAGACACAGGCCCTCGTCCTTCAGCAGGTCGAACACGACCGGCAGCGCCTCGGCGTCCGGAATCCGAAACGGCAGATCGACCTGCGCCTGGGCGACGTTGCCGGTGACGCGGCCCTGGCCGATGCCTTCGGTGATGGAGTTTCCTTCGCTCGCCAGCTCGCCGGTCTTGAAGTAGCTGTACATCGCCGCACCTTCCGGGTCGGCAAGACCGATTTTAATGTCGGGGTTCTTTTCTTTCAGATAGGTCGAGATGCCGGCCAGCGTACCGCCGGTCCCCATGGCGCAGATGAAACCGTCGACCGTGCCGTCGGTCTGGTCCCAGATTTCGGGGCCGGTGGACTCGTAATGTCCTTTCCAGTTTGCCGGGTTGTCCCACTGGTTCGCCCACAGCGCGCCGTTGGGCTCCTTTTTGGCATATTCGGCCGCGACCCGTTCCGAGCGGCGGACATAGTTTTCCGGGTCCTTGTAGGGTTTGGCTGGAACCGGCATCAGTTCGGCGCCGCACAGCCGCAGCATGTCAATCTTTTCCCGGCTCTGGGTTTCGGGAATGACGATCACGGTGCGGTAGCCGCGTGCGTTCGCTACCAGGGCAAGACCGATGCCCGTATTGCCGGCCGTGCCTTCGACGATGACGCCGCCGGGCTGCAGCGTGCCTGACTTCTCGGCATCGAGAATCATATAGAGCGCCGCGCGGTCCTTGACCGAGCCGCCGGGGTTCAGGAATTCCGCCTTGCCGAGGATAGTGCAGCCTGTCAGTTCCGACGCTTTTTTCAGTTTAATCAGCGGCGTGTTGCCGACTGTTTCGCAAAAGCCGTCTCTTATGTTCATTGTCTGAATGCTTTCGTGTCGGATCAGCGGGTTTCGCCGATACAGGGATCGTCCGCGTTGCCTCTTTCGTTGTCGTTTCCCGGCGTCTTGCCGTCGATGTCGTCCAGCCGCGCCCGCAACGTCTGAATTTCGCCCATCATGCCTTCCAGTACCTTTCCACCGGATCCGGCAGGTCGCCGTACGGGATGCCGTAAGCCGCGAACTCGTCGCGGCTGCCGGTACGGTCGCGCGGCATCACCTGGCGGGCGGGAATACCGACCATGGTCACGCCCGGCGGCACGTCCGACAGCACCACGGCATTTGCGCCGATCAGCGCCTTTTCGCCGACGCTCACCGACCCCAGCACCTGCGCGCCGGAGCCGATTACGACGCAGTCGCCGATGGTGGGATGGCGCTTTTCGCGGTTAAGCGACACGCCGCCAAGCGTGACGCCGTGATAGAGCGTGACGTCGTTGCCGACCTCGGCAGTCTGGCCGATGACCAGCCCCATGCCGTGATCGATAAATACGCGCCGGCCGATTTTTGCGGCGGGATGGATTTCGATCCCGGTCAGCATACGGGCGATATGGGAAAGGAACCGGCCGACGAACTTAAACCCGGCGTGCCTGGCCGCATGCGCGGCCCGGTGAAACAGAAGCGCGTGGAGACCCGGATAGCAGAAAATGACTTCCGGTCGCGATCGGGCGGCGGGATCTTTCTCCAGAATGACGTCGATGTCTTCTTTCAGGCGTTCGAAAACGGGCATATCGGTACTTTCAGCAACGTCTTTCATGTGGGGGACATGGCGCGTTCCACGGCGCAGGACAATGCCTCCGAGAGAAAAAGATTGTTTCGTCAGCGGTATAAACGAAAAAATCGAATAATGTTTTCGCTTTTATAGGTTTTTCCGATTATTGGTTTCTAACTCATGCGAAATAAGGAGAATAATATTCCTATACGAAGCGCTGTAGTATGTCGGCCGCCTGAAGGCCGTATTGACCCCCAAAAAGTTTCGCATGCACCAGTATCGGCCATAAATTGCAGATATCGCGCCTTTCTTCGAAAAATCCCGGTTTAAGCTGGCGAATTTCGCCGTATCTGTCGAAAAACGTCGTTCCGAACGTTCCAAACAGGGTTGAAAAGGCGAGATCCATCTCCGGGTGGCCGAAATAGATGGCCGGATCGATGAATCCGGAAATGCGCCCGTCTCTCGCCAGAACATTCCCCGTCCACAGATCCCCGTGCAGCAGTGACGGGTATTCCGGTTCTTCGATATAGGCATCGAGCCGCGCGCAGAAGGTTTCCAGCCGGGCCAGGGTATCGCCGTCCAGGTTTCCTGCGTCATAGGCCGCGCGGCCCATATACACCAGGCGCCGGTCCCGCAGAAACGGGATCCATTCGGGCGACCGGCCGTTCGGCTGCGGCAGAGGACCGATCACGGTATCCCGGTCGAGCCCGAAATCCGCGTCCCGCACATCGTGGAGCGCGGCGATCAATTCGGCGGCATGGGTTTCCGCCGTGTCGTCGATCGAACCTTCCGCCGGCAGGTAGGTCATCAGCAAAAGTGTATCGTCCGCGTGCAGGACAGACGGCACCGGCAAAGGCGAGCGGGCCCCAAGGTATTGCAGCATCCAGCCTTCAAGCGCCAAGTTGGAGGCGCCGCGCGCAGTTTTGGCGACAAGCTGTTCGCCGCCGGCCAGTGTCAGGCGCGTCAGCCTGCCGAACGTGCCGCCGGACAGGGACGACTGCGTGGATACCGGACTGCCCGTAATGGCGGCAATCCGGGTGGCGAGATCAACCGCCGAGATGGTTCGCCTCGATCTCGTCCAGCAGGCCGGTCGACGCCGCTTCGATCATGTCGTAGACGCGGGTGAAGCCGTCGCCCGCTCCGTAATAGGGATCGGGTACGTCGCGGACGCCGGCATCCGGCGCATAGTCCATGAACATGCGAATGCGCGGTTGCAGCTCCGGCGGGCAGGCGCGGGTCATGGCGTCGTGGTGGCTGGAATCCATCGCCAGGAGCAGGTCGAATTCCTCGAAATCGTAGGGACGGACCTTGCGTGCGCGCTGGTCGCTGATATCGACGCCGCGGGCCAGTGCTGTCTCCGCCGAACGCGGATCGGGCGGATCGCCGACATGCCAGGATCCGATCCCCGCGGAATCGGCCTGGATCCGGTCGGCCAGACCGCGTTCCGAAACCAGGTGACGGAACACGCCCTCGGCGGTCGGCGACCGGCAGATGTTTCCGGTACAGACGAACAATACTTTGAACACGCATGGCCTCCCTGTCTGGCGCGGGCGTATACTAGGACATTATCTTTCCGAAAGCCCATGACAGACGACCTCGAAACGCTTTTCCGCGATATCCGCGCCTGCACCCATTGCGAGGCTCACCTGCCGATGGGCGCGCGTCCCGTCGTGCGCGGCACCGAACGGGCACGGGTCTGCATCATCGGCCAGGCGCCGGGCATTCGCGTGCACAAAAGCGGGATCCCCTGGGACGACCCCAGCGGCAAACGGTTGCGCGGCTGGCTCGACGTTGACGACGACACGTTCTACGACGAAGACAACTTCGCCATCATCCCCGTCGGGTTCTGCTATCCGGGCACGATGGAAAATGGCGGCGACTATCCGCCGCGCAAGGAATGCGCGCCGCTGTGGCATGCGCCCGTCCTGTCGGCGCTGACAAACGTCGAACTGACGCTGCTGATCGGCTCCTACGCGCAGGCCTATCACCTCGGCAGATCGCGCCGGAAGAACATGACCGAAACCGTACGCGCCTGGCGGGACTATCTGCCGGATATTTTTCCGACGCCGCATCCGAGTTGGCGGACCGCTGGCTGGCAGAAGAAGAATCCGTGGTTCGACGACGAATTGCTGCCGGAACTGCGCCGCCGCATACACGGGCTGATCGGATGAAAGCGCCCGCCGCCTATCTGGCACTGCCGCAACAGACGCGGGCAATCGTCCTGATGACGGTGTCGGCAGTGGCCTATGCGCTGACCTTCGTGACAGTGCGCGAACTGTCTGAAACGTTCTCCGTTTACATGCTGGTCATGCTGCGGGCCGCGATCGGCACCGCAATCCTGCTGCCCTGGCTGTACCGTTCGGGCATCGGCGTGCTGCGCACGTCGCAGGCGAAGCTGTACGGGTTTCGGGTGATCCTGGTCTACACGGGCAATCTCTGCTGGTTTTACGCTTTGGCGAAAATGGCGCTGGCGGATGCGACCGCGCTGTCGTTTCTGATACCGGTCTTCACCGCGATCATTCTCGCCGTCTGGATGCGCGAACATCTCAGCGGGCCACGCATCGCTGCGCTGTCGCTCGGTCTTGCCGGCGCCTTCATCGTGATCCGTCCGGGTTTCGCGGAAATCGGCCTTGCGACCATCGGGATGCTGTACACCACGGTCGCCTACGGGGGCGCCACCGCTTCGACGCGGGTGCTTACCTACAAGGACGATCCAAGCGTGGTGGTCTTCTACATGTTCGCGCTCAACCTGCCGCTGGCGCTTGGACCGGGGATATATCACTGGACGCCGCCGTCGGCTTCCGACTGGCTGCTGATCGGCGCCTTCGCGCTGCTTAGCCTGTACTCGCAGATTTACATGACGCGCGCACTGGCGCTGGCCGAGGCGGTGGTCGTCATGCCGACATTCTATCTTCAACTGCCGCTGGCGGCGATGTTCGGGTTCTTCCTGTTCGGCCAGGTGCCGGAAATCTGGCTGATCCCGGGCGCCGCGCTTATCATCGGCGGCAGCTACTATTCGCTGTGGAGCGAGGCGCGCCGAAGACGCGCCGAGAAAGAACGGGAGACTTCGACGTGACCGGACCGGCCCTGCCGCCCGCCGTGACCGGCCTGTTATGGATGAGCGTCACCGCTGCCTGCTATGCGGCGAGCTACGTTGCCATGCGCCTGCTGTCGGACGACATCAGCATCTACGAAATCACGTTTCTGCGGTCGGTCATCGCCTGTCTGTTTCTCGGCCCCTGGATACTGGCGACCCGGCCCGCCGCCATTCGCGTGACCCGCTGGAAACTCTACTGGATCCGGTCGATCGCCACCTACGCGGCAATGATGTGTACCGTGTACGGCATTGCCCATGTCGCGATTGCCGACGTGACGGCTTTGCTGCTGGCGTCGCCGCTGTTCACGGTTCTGTTCGCGGCGCTGTTTCTGAAAGAACGCGTCGGGATACACCGATGGGCGGCACTGATGGCGGGTATTGCCGGCGCGTTGCTGATTATCCGGCCCGGCTTCGCGGTCATCACCTTTGCCAGCTTTGCCGGGTTGTTCGCCGCCTTCGGCTACGGGATCGCCAATGCCGGCACCAAGGCGCTGACAGGGACGGACCATCCCGATGCGGTCGCGTTCTGGATGTATGCCCTGATCGTGCCGATCTCCGCCGGTCCGGCCATCTGGCACTGGACCACCCCCGGCTGGAACCATATGCCGCTGATCGTGCTGCTCGGTCTGCTGACGATGATGTCGCAATACTGCATGGCACGCGCTTTCCGGGTAGCGGACACCAGCGTCGTGTTGCCGGCGCATTATCTGCAGATGCCGTTCGCGGCAGGGCTGGCGTTTCTGATCCTGGCGCAGGTGCCGTCGGTCTGGGTATGGCCCGGCGCGGCGATCATCGCGGCGAGCGCCTATTACACCGCCATGCGCGAACGAAAACGCGGCGTTCAACAATAAAGGCCCTCACGGGGCCGGGCTTATTCCCCCGCCGCCGCCTCGATGCGTTCCATGTCCTCGTCCGACAGGCCGAAATGGTGGCCGATTTCATGGATCAGCACGTGGCGCACCAGATGGGTCAGGTCTTCCTCCGTTTCGCACCAGTAATCCAGCAGCGGACGACGATAGAGAAAGATCATGTCCGGACCGGTCTGCATGCCGGACTCCTTTTCCCCGATGGGAATCCCGCTATAGAGGCCCATGAGGTCGAACGGACTCTGCAGACCCATCTCGCGCTCCGTCGCCGGATCGGGGAAATCGTCCACGCGAAAAACGATGCCGGCGGTCAATTGCCGGAACTCTTCGGGCAGGCCGTCGAAGGCCGCGCGGGCGATCGCCGCGATGTCGTCGAGCGACGGGGCGATGGAGAAGGATGCTGTCATGACCGCATCATTACCCTCCCTTGATTGCCGGGCCAAGGCGCTTCACCCTAGCTGTCGAACGGACGGAGGGTTTCACCCGTCCAACGGACGGAGAGTTTCATGGTCGACAAACTTAAGGGAAAGGCGCGGCAGAAAGCGCTGAGGCCGCTCAAGCACTGGAAAAAGGTCAAAGGCCGCGATGCAATTTCGAAGGCCTACCGGTTCGGGGATTTCAACGAGGCATTCGGCTTCATGTCACGGGTCGCAATGAGGGCCGAGCAGATGGATCACCACCCTGAATGGTTCAACGTCTACAATCAGGTTCTGGTGACGCTGACTACGCACGATGCCGGCGGCGTATCGGAACGGGATATTGAACTGGCGAAATTCATCGACCGAATCGCGGGTCGCAAAGCGGTCGCCGAACTGGCCAGGGCGGAGAAGGCGAAAAAAGGTCGCGTCCGAACGTTATAAATAGGGGCGGGACCCTATTTATCGCCGGACGTTGCCTGCCGATCGTCTGGCGGCGTTCCCTTTCGCGTCTCCCTGCGTGCTTCGTAGCGCGCGATATAGAGCGTCGCGCCGACGATGATCGTTGCGCCCACGCCGGTCCAGATATCCGGTATCTCGGTGAAGATCACGTACCCCGCGACCACCGCGAACACCAGGCGGATGTATTCCATCGTTCCCATCAGGCTGGATTCGCCGACTGAAAAGCCGCGCACGAAAAAATTCATGCCGATTGCCGTGAAGGTCGCGATCAGGCACAGCAGCAACCATTCGGTCGGTGTCGGATTCACCCACACATAGGCGGCAGGGCCGGCGAAAATCAGCGCGCCGAATATGTGGTACCAGAACAGGATCGTGCCCGGCGGGTCGTCGCGCGCCAGCACCCGGATGATGATCAGTCCCGACGCGAACAGGAATGCCGTGAAAAGCGCCACGAACCAGGCGATGTCAATTTCGCCGCCGAAGGGCCTCATCATCACGATCACGCCCGCGAAGCCGACCAGCGTCGCGCTCCACCGGTGCAACCCGACGATTTCTTTCAGGACAAAGATCGCGAGGACGGTCAGGAACAGCGGCCGGGTGAAATTCATCGCGGTCGCGTCGGCCAGCGGCAGGTGGATGACCGCGTAGAATATGCCGGCCTGGCCCAGCGAGGCGACGATGGCGCGGAAGAAATGCAGCTTCAGGCGCTTCGATCTGAGTCTTTCGGGACCGGTCCGGATGAAAAGCGGCATAAGCAGGACAAAGCCGAGACCGTATCTGAAGATTGCCATCTGGGCCGGGTGGATGCGGTCGCCGGCGAATTTGACGGCAATATCGGTCAGGACGAAGAAAGCCGTGCCCAGGACGACGAAAATCGCACCGCGCATGTTGGGCGGCAACGACTGGAACCATTCGCCGAAGGTTTTCATCGGCCCGACCGCCCGAGCTGCGTCAGCCAGACCGACGCCGCGAAAATGATCGTGCCGCCGATCCAGGTCCAGATATCCGGCAGTTCGGCGAACACGAGCCATCCAAGGATCGCGGCCCATATCAGCCGGGTGAAATTGAACGGCATGGCGATGGACATGTCGGCCGCCTGCACGCCGCGGTTATAGGTGCGCTGCAGGATCACGCTCATGAATCCGATCACGGCGAACAGCCCCCATTGCTCCGGCGTCGGATTGTTCCAGACGATGATCGTCGGGATCAGCAGGATCAGCGTCTGGGTTACGAACAGCCAGGCGGCGATCGTGTCGGGCGGGTCGGTGCGGACCAGGGTCTTGATCATGATGGAGACAAGAGCGCCCGCCAGCGCCGAACCCAGCGCGAAGGCGATGCCGAGATTGAACTCCGCGAAACCGGGCCGGATGACGATCAGCGCCCCGGCGAACCCGGCGGCAATAGCGAGCCATCGATGCCGGGTGACGACCTCGCCGAGGACGAAGCCGGCGACGGCGGCGGCAATCACCGGCTGCAGGAACCCGATCGCCGACATGTCCGCGATCGGGATCAGCGCAACGGCGGCGAACAGCAGCGTCACGTTGGTCGACGACATGAATCCGCGCACGATATGACGGCCGAGCTGATTGGTTCGCATCGCACCCATGCCGACATTGATCAGCCACGGCATCATGAACATCACGGCGAAGGCATTGCGCAGGAACGCAATCTGGAAAACCTCGATATCGGGCGCCATGTACCGGCCGATGGCGATCGACACGACATAGGTGACTGCCGATATCGACATCCAGATACCCGACCGCACCGGTCCCGGCAGGGCGTGAAAACGGGTGGAAAATCCGGCAGCTGTCATCCTGATCCTGTGTCGCCTTATTCCGGTGTGATTGCGGCCGCGGTACGGTCGCGCGATTTCTGCGCTTCGCGGCGTGCGATATAGACAGTGGAGCAGAATATCAGCAGCCCGCCCAGCGCGGTATAGATCGACGGGATTTCCGAGAACAGCACGAAGCCGAACAGGGCCGCGACGATCAGGCGGGTGTAATCCATCGGCAGCATGATCGACGCGTCCGCGGCGGAGAAACCCCGGCTCATGGCCCGCTGTCCCAGCGTGCCCACCAGCCCCATGAACAGCAGCCAGCCGAGCTGTTCCCAGGTCGGGGTCTGCCATACGAACAGCGCCAGGATCAGCATCACCGGCGTGGTAAAAATAACGTAATAGATGGTGATGGTGTCCGGCGCTTCCGTGCGCGACAGGAAGCGGATGAAAACCGCCGATCCGGCGCCCGCAATGGAGGCGATGAAGACCGAGGCGAGGCCGACATTGAAGACCTCGAACCCGGGCCGCACCATGATCAGAACGCCGATGAAACCGACGATCAGGGCGATCCAGCGCCGCAACCCCACCAGCTCTCCCAGAAACACGATGGCGAACACCGTCCCGTAGAGCGGCCGGCTGAACATGATCGCCACCGCGTCGGCCAGCGGAATTTTCGACAGAGCATAGAAATATCCCAGCGTACCGATGGCGACGAAAAAGGCGCGTCCCATGAAATGGGGAATCTTGTCCGTCTTCAGGCCCTGGCCGCGTGTTCTAAGCAGCCAGGGTGCCATGAAGACGAAACCCAGGCCCGTGCGAAAGAATGCGATGATGAAGGTGTGCACGTCCGCCGACAGGTGGCGGATCGTCGCCGCCATGGCCGTCAGGCAGAACGCGCTGGCGATAAGCCACATCGCCCCCCGGATCGGTCCCGGCAATCCGTCGAACCAGGTTTGGGTCGCCGCGGGGATCATGCCTGCGGTTTCCGGCTGCGGCGGGACTCGGTCCGGCCGGCGAAAATCGATGCGCAGAAAATGACCGTTCCGCCGATCACGGTCCAGAGATCCGGCAACTCGGAAAACACCACGAAGCCGATGGCAATTACGAAAGGCAGGCGGGTGAAATCGAACGGTGCGATAGATCCGACGTCTCCGGTGGCGAAGGCGCGGGAATACAACCGCTGCGCCGTCGTCGACAGACCTCCCAGCATGAAGCCCCAGAACCATTGTTCCCAGGTCGGCCACACCCAGACGAACAGCACGGCGACCAGCGCGAAAGGCAGCATGTAGATCACCTGGTACAGCGCCGCCGTATCGGGCTGATCCGTACGCAGCGTGATCTTTAGGATCATTGCGGAGCCCGCGATGCAAACCCCCGCGCCGATCACCATGAAAACGCCGATATTCACTTCCTGAAAACCGGGCCGGATGACGACCAGCGTCCCCGCGAACCCGACCGCCAGCGCGATCCAGCGGGTCAGGTGCGCCGGTTCCTTCAGGAACAGGACGCCGGACAGCGCAATGAACAGCGGAAAGGTGAACGAAATCGCGGTGGCGTCCGCCAGCGGCACCAGGGTCAGCCCGCCGAACCAGCCATACATCGCCACGGTGCCGAGGAAGCCGCGCCAGATATAGAGCTTCGTGTGCGGCGTTTTCAGCGCGGTCGCGCCGACGCGGAACAGCCAGGGCAGCATCACGACGATGCCGAAGGCCGCGCGAAAGAAAGAGATCTCGATGAAATGCAGGTCGCGGGCCAGATAACGCACAATTCCGGCCTGCGCCGCGAAGAACACAGCGCTGAGGGTCATCCATATCGCGCCTTGCACGGACGGCGGCAGACGGGTGAAAGTGGTGCGGACAGTCTGGATCATGGGCGGGCCAATGAACGGAGTACCGCCGACAGGGAGGGATGTCGATGCGTTTTCGCGACTCGGTCGTCTGGGTCACCGGGGCATCGTCGGGAATCGGCGAACATTTGGCCCGGCTGTTTCATGCCGAAGGCGCACATGTCGTCCTGTCCGCGCGGCGCGAAGATGCACTGAGCAGGGTGGCTGAGGCGTGCGACGGCCCGGGCGATACCATGATTCTTCCCCTGGACGTAACGGACGAAACCGCCATTGGCACAGCGGCCGGGCAGGTGTCCGCGCGGTTTGGCCGGGTCGATATTCTCGTCAACAACGCCGGACTTACCCAGCGGGGACGCATCGCGGAGACGTCTCTGGATGTCTATCGCCGTATTATGGACGTCAATTTCTTCGGTCCGCTGATGCTGACCAAGGCGGTGCTGCCGTCCATGACAGAGCGCGGGTCTGGCCGGATCGTGTGCGTCACCAGCGTCGCCGGCAAGTACGGATCGCCCATGCGGTCCGGCTACAATGCGGCGAAACATGCCGCCCACGGGTTCTTCGATTCGTTGCGGGAAGAGGTCGCCCGGCACGGCATCGACGTGACGCTGATCGTGCCCGGCACGGTGCGGACCGATGTGTCGCTGAACGCGCTGCGCGGGGACGGCTCGCTGTACGGCAGGATGGATCCGTTTCTTGCGTCCGGCATGGATCCCGCCGACTGCGCCGGCCGAATCCTGGACGCAGTGCATGCCCGGAAGCGAGAAGTTCTGATCGCTTCCGGCGTGGCCCGGCGCAATGTCTGGCTCAAAAGGCTGTCGCCGGCGCTGCTGTCCTGGGTTACCCGACGCCGAAAGTCCTGACGGACGACCTTTCCGGCGGATCGGGTTAGCTGATAGGCTGACACTGCACATTTGAATTTCAATCAATCGGGGAGACACGGAAATGGTCAGCGACCACAAGGCCTTTGCCAGGGAAGTCGACGGACGCGCCGCGAACCTTTTCAAGGCGGCGCCAGACACGATGCGGGCGTTTCGCGGCCTGATGGAAAGCGCCGGCAAGGACGGCGCGCTGGATTCGAAGACCAAGGAACTGATGGCGCTGGCAGTCGGGATCGCCGTCCACTGCGAAGGCTGCATCAATTACCATACGCGCGAAGCCATCCGGAAAGGCGCGACCCGCGAAGAGGTGGCGGAAACGGCTGCCGTGGCCATCGAAATGGGGGGCGGACCGGCAGCGGTTTACGGTGCCCAGGCGCTGGATGCGTTCGATCAGCTATCCGCCTGACGTAAAAGATATTTGTTGATCCAAAAAATGCTTTGACCCGTACAGATTCCGGGATCATTTTCCGCGACGGAACCGGGTGACTCCGGCCGTGAACTATCGATAGCTCTCCGGGGCTCTATGGAGACGGTTTAAACGCATGTTTGGTGGTTTTTCCGCCGGTTTGTTCAAAGCCGGCATAGTTTCTCTCGGGGTCGCAGCATTCATCATGCCTGTCACCGCCCCCGCTTTCGCGCAGGGCAAGGAGCTGTCCGAGCGCGGCAAAGCGGCGGACAAGAACAAGAACGGCGTCATCGACCGCGACGAAGCCGGCGGCCCGCTGAAAGCCAATTTCGACGAAATGGACTGCGATAAGTCCGGCACGCTCGACGGCGCGGAGATCCGCGGTTTCTTCACCGGCGAGGAATGTCCGAAACAGGCGGTCGCGGCGCCGGCCGCCGCAGCGCCGGCCAAACCCGTTCCGCCTCTGTCGGATCGTGCCAAAGCGGCGGACAAGAACAAGAACGGCGTCATCGACCGCGACGAAGCCGGCGGCCCGCTGAAAGCCAATTTCAATGAAATGGACTGCGATAAGTCCGGCACGCTCGACGGCGTGGAAATCCGCGGTTTCTTCACCGGCGAGGAATGCCCGAAACAGGCGGCGGCGCCGGCAGCGGCCAAACCCGCGCCCGCCGCCGCCGCGACGGGCGGCAAACCCGGCGGTGGTCCGCGCGCGCGGGCCGTCCGGGTCGATGCGGTGATCGTCGAGCCGTTGTCGCAGACCAGCCCCGTCATTGGCCGCCTTGTTGCCCGCCGCACCGGCGATGTCGCGGCCCGGATCAACGGCGCGATCGTCTCGATGCCGACATCGGTTGGCGACCGTGTGAAAAAAGGAGATGTGATCGCGACGATTGCCCTCGAACGGCTCACGGCGGAACGCGACAAATACGCGGCCGCGCTGACGACGCGCCGGGCGATGGTGCAGACTGCTCAGGCGGAATATGCCAAGAAAAACCAGGAACTGCGACGGATGGCGAACCTGAAAAAATCGTCCGCGTTTTCGGGGGCCCGCTACGAAGACCTTCAGCGCGACGTGGAAGCCCGGCGGGCCTCGCTGCTCGAACGTCAGTCGCAGCTGAAAGAAGCCCAGGCCGAGCTGGACCAGGCGGCAATCGATCTGTTCAATGGTGAAATTCGCGCTCCCTATGAAGGTGTCGTCAGCGAAAAACACACCGAAGTGGGCGCCTACGTGAATGTCGGCAACCGCGTCGTAACGCTGATCAGCGACACCGATATCGAGGTCGAGGCCGAGGTGCCGTCGCGCCAGATCATCGGCCTTGTTCCCGGAACCCCGGTTCGTTTTACGCTCGATGACGGTACGCAGCATCGCGCGCGCGTGCGGTCCGTCATCCCCCGCGAAAATGCGCGGACGCGCACCCGGACCGTGCGCTTCGTGCCCGAATTCGGCGAGAAGAGGAAACCGTTCGCCGTGAACCAGTCCGTCACCGTTCTGGTGCCGATCGGAAAAGTGCGCCAGGTATCGACAGTGCACAAGGATGCCATCATTTACCGGGGCGACGACCGGGTCGTGAGCATCGTGCGGCGCGGCAAGGCGTTTCCGCGCAAGGTTCAGATCGGACCCGCGGTCGGCAACAGGTTCGTCGTGGTGGAAGGTCTGAACGAAGGCGACCAGGTGGTGACACACGGGAATGAAACCCTGCCGCCCGGGACGGCGGTCCGGGTGCTGACAAGCGCATCTCCGAAGGTCAATCTCGAACGCGGCAAGACGAACTAGGCAGGCAAGCAGCCGCCGGAATCACGGAGCAGGGCGATGAACCTGATCAGACTGTCCATTGAACGGCCCATCGCTATCGTCGCAATGGTGCTGATGATCCTGCTGTTCGGCTATGTCGCCATGCAGCGTATCCCGATCCAGATGGCACCGGACGTTCGCCAGCCGGTCATCATCGTCAAAACGAACTGGCCCGGCGCCGCACCCCAGGAAGTCGAACGGGAAATCATCAATCCCCAGGAAGACGAGCTTAAAGGCCTCGAAGGCGTCAAGAAGATGGAATCCCGGGCGCGCCGCAACCGGGGCGAAATCACCCTGGAATTCGGGCCCGAAATCAATTTCGACCGCGCGCTGCTACTGGTCGCCAACCGGCTCGACCGCGTATCCGGATATCCCGAAGAAGCCGACGAACCGGTGCTCTCCACGTCCGGCACCGAAGACAACGCCATCGCCTGGTTCATCATCACCAAGCAGGAAGGCAATAACCGGACGATGACTTCCTACGGCGATTTTCTGATCGATGTCGTCCAGGAGCGGATCGAACGCATAGACGGGGTCGCCGGCGTCAATATCTTCGGCGAAACCGAACGCGAAATGTCGATCACCATCACGCCGGAAGCCCTGGCGCGATACGGCATGACCGTCAGCGAGGTTCTGCGCCGGCTTCGGGCGGCGAATGCGTCCATTACCGGCGGCGATGTCGAAGAAGGCAAGCGGCGCTACGTCGTACGCACCGAAGGCGACCTGAACACGACGCAGCTGGTCGAAGAAGTCGTCCTGCGTAGCGACGGCGAAGGCGGCAATCGGGGCATCGGCCGCGTTGTGGTGCGAGATATCGCGCAGGTCTCCATCGGCTACAAGGAAGCCCAGGCGCGTCTTCGGATGCTCAACGAACCGGCGCTGGCTTTTAATATAACGCGCGAACAGGGCGCAAACGTCATCAAGACCATGGCCGAAGTCCGCGAAGTGGTGCAAGGCCTGGCCGACGGCCCCGTTGGGCGGGAGGGCCTGAAACTGGAACAGGTCTACGACGAAACCGATTACATCAACGCGTCGATCAATCTCGTCCAGACCAACATCATCTACGGCGGCGTGCTCGCCATCATCGTTTTGATGATTTTCCTGCGGTCGTGGCGGCCGACGGCGGTGGTCGCGATGGCGATCCCGGTGTCGGTGGTCGGCTCGTTCGTGGCGATGGCGGTTCTCGGCCGGTCGCTCAACGTTATCAGTCTGGCGGGGATTGCGTTCGCCGTCGGGATGGTGGTCGATGCCGCGATCGTCGTGCTGGAAAACATTTTCCGCCTGCGCCAGGAAGGAAAGTCCCGCGCCGAAGCCGCCTATTACGGCGCCCAGCAGGTGTGGCCGGCGGTGCTGGTTTCGGCGCTGACCACGGTGATGGTTTTCATTCCCATCCTGATCATGGATCTGGAGGTTGGCCAACTCTTCCGCGATATCGCAGTCGCGATTTCGGTGTCGGTATTGTTGTCGCTGCTGGTCGCGGTGACCCTGATTCCGGCACTGTCAAACGGGTTGCTCGGCGGCGTGAAGTCGGAAAACAAGGGACTGCGCGTTCCAATGTTGGACGATTTTGCCGCCTGGTTCACGCGTTTCTGGACCGGATACGCGAAGTTCGTCGTGCGGCAGAAATTCTTCGCCGTCTCCCTGGTTGCGCTGATCGTCACGGTTGCCGGGACGATCTCGATCCTGATCATGCCGAAGCTGGATTATCTGCCCAAGGGTAACCGCAATCTCGTGTTCGGCATCGTCATGCCGCCGGCCGGTTACAACCTCGACACCAACGAAGGCATCGCCCGCAACGTCGCCAACGCGACCAAGAAATACTGGTCCCGCGGCGAATACGGCGAGATCAACAAGGCGGAAGACCAGAAAATAGACCGGTTCTTCTATGTCGCACGGCTCGGCCGCATGTTCATGGCCGCGACCCATGTCGATCCGCAGCGCGCGGGCGAACTGGAAGCGATAATCGAAGGCCCGGCCCGTGCGGAGCCCGGCGTGTTCGCCTTCATGTTCCAGCCGTCGCTGTTCGGCCGGTCGATCGGGTCCGGCCGCGCGATCGATATCGAAATCGCCGGCCCGGACCTTGAGACGATCTACGAAGTCGGACGGGAAGTCTTTTTCTCGGCCCGGAGCATCCTGCCGCCGAACGAGGGCAATCGCGTGCGCCCCAGGCCCGCGCTGACGCTGGGCGAACCCGAAGTCCGGATCACGCCGGATCGCGTTCGTTTATCCGATAACGGACTGACAGCGCGGGAGCTGGGTGAATCGATCGATGCCTTCAATGACGGTATCCGCGTGGCGGAGGTCACGGTTGACGGCAAGCGCATCGATCTGACTCTGAAGGGCCCCGACCTCGAACGCGAGTCCACGCAGTCGATCCGGTCGTTGCCGGTGGTGACGTCGGACGGCCGGATCGTGCCGGTCGGCAATCTCGCGGATGTCCGGGAAACTACGGGGCCGACCGAAATCCAGCGTATCGACAGATCGCGCACCATGACCATCAGCGTCGTGCCCAACGATTCCATTCCGCTGGAAGCGGCGGCGGAACTGCTGGAGGAAAAAATCCTCGGTCCCATGCGCGAAAAGGGACTGCCGGAAGGAGTACGCTTCCGGCTCGGCGGCAGCGCCGACAAGCTGGCCGTCACGTGGAACGAGATGCAGCTCGATCTGCTGCTGGCGCTGGTGATCGTCTTCCTGGTGATGGCGGTGCTGTTCGAGAGCTTTCTCTATCCCTGGGTGGTGATGCTGACCGTGCCGGTCGCCGCGGCGGGCGGTCTCGGCGGTCTCGCGCTTCTTAACACATATGTGCCGCAATCGCTCGACATGCTGACCATGCTCGGGTTCGTCATCCTGATCGGGATCGTGGTCAACAACGCGATCCTGCTGGTCCACCAGACGCTGTTCCACATACGCGAAGACGGCATGGACGCGAACACGGCGATCGAAACCGCGACGAAAAACCGTATCCGGCCGATCTTCATGTCCACCCTGACTTCGGTGTTCGGCATGCTGCCGCTGGTCGCGTTTCCCGGCGCGGGCTCGGAACTCTATCGCGGACTGGGGTCGGTCGTACTCGGCGGCCTGTCGCTGTCGGCGGTTCTCACCATGGCGATCGTGCCGCCGATGATGTCGATTACCGTCGGGGTCATCGAACGGCGCAAGCAGCGCAAGGCGGAGGGTGCGGAACCGGTCGCCGCCGAGTAAACTGTCGGTATGAGCGAAGACATTCAGCAGCTGGCCCGGCTGATCGACGAGGCGTCGCGCGTGGTGGTGTTCACCGGCGCCGGCATCTCCACCGAGTCCGGCATTCCCGATTTCCGCAGCCCCAACGGTATCTGGTCGCAGACGACGCCGATATATTTCGACGAATACGTCGCCTCCGCCGATGCGCGCATCGAAGCCTGGCGCCGCAAGTTCGAGATCGACCGCGACATGATCGGCGCCGAGCCCAATCGCGGCCACCGCGCCGTTGCCAAGCTGGTGCGCACCGGCAAGGTCAGCGCCGTGATCACCCAGAATATAGACGGGCTGCACCAGGAATCCGGCGTGCCCGATGACAGGATGATCGAACTGCACGGCAACGGCACTTATGCGACATGCCTGTCCTGTGCGGCCCGCTACGAACTGGAACCGATCAGGGCCGCGTTCGAAGCGGACAACACCCTGCCGGTCTGTGACGATTGCGGCGGCATCGTGAAAACCGCCACCATCTCGTTCGGGCAGGCGATGCCGGAAGGACCCATGGACCGGGCACGGGAGGAAACCCTCGCCTGCGATCTGTTCCTCGCCGTGGGATCGTCGCTGGTGGTGTATCCCGCGGCCGGTTTCCCGGCGATGGCCAAACAGAACGATGCGGGGCTGGTGATCGTCAATCGCGACCCGACCGACCTCGACCGCATCGCCGATCTGGTTCTCAACCGGGAAATCGGCCCGACGCTGGGCGAAGCGGCCAACGTGAACTGACGATCAGGTGGCGGCGGGTTTCCGCAAAAACATCCGGCTGATGCCGTAGAACGAGCTGTAAAGCTGCTCGAACTGCTGTTTGAAGCTGTTTGCGTCCGGCGGGTTCTCCATCGCGGCATGAATGTCCGTCAATGACCGTTTGCCGTCGATCCGCGCCAGGATCGCGGCGGCCTGTTCGGGCAGCGGGAGGGACAGCTTCACCCCTTCCATATCCACGTTCAGCGACATGCCCGGCTTGATCTGCCCGGCCAGCGCCGGGCCGTCGTCGTCGCGCATCACCGGAATGACGTCGAAACTGTCCGGCACCGCCAGCGTGTTGGTCTGGTTGTCGCCGTGTACCGCATAGACGATATGGGTTTTCATGTTGCCGGCCAGCAGTTCCGCGAAGGCGCAGCGTTGCAGCCAGTTCAGCGGGCGCAGCCGGTCGACCAGCGCCCGGTCGTTCAGATAGACGCTGGGCTCGTAACGGGCCGGATCCACGAAATTGACCGGCCGCATGCCGCCCTGCTGCAGCAGTCCCGCCAGTTCCGGCACCGAATAGGCGCGATCGCGGCGGTGCAGCAGCAGATCGTATATGCCCGCGTCGCCCAGCTCCATGTGGTCGCCGACATGGGGGTTGCGCTTCAGCCAGTTTGAGTCGGGCAGCGTGCCGAGCAGTTGCCGCGCCACGTCGATCCGTTCCGGATCAGGTGCGGTACCGGCCATCATCTGCAGCATGGCCTGGGCGTGATAGACGCCGGTTCTGCCCAGCGGCGCGTAGACCATGATGCCCATGCCGCCCGCCGGTTTCAGTGCGCCGCGCAGGGCATTGAGCCCGGCGACCGGGTCTTCCAGATGATGCAGCACGCCGCAGCAGTCGATGTAATCGAACTTCCCGAGGTCCAGTGTCGGGATCGCCTCGATCGCGCCGTGGACGAACCGGGTGTTCGTCAGGCCGCGGGCCTCGATCCGCGCTTTGGCGATGGCCGCCGACGCCTCCGAAATGTCCAGATGCACGATCTCGGCATCGATTCCGGCGCTGGCATGCTGCTGCGCCAGCATCACGGCGGCATCGCCGGTGCCGCCGCCGGCCACCAGGATGCGGAAGGTTCCGCCATCGGGCCGGTTGCCCGCAAAAATGTGGTGTTCGATCTCGGCAATGTGGCTGGGCGAGCCGGTAATCAGGCGTTTTGCCTCATCAGCCGCATCGCGGGGCGGGTAGGGGTAGTTTTCGTATTGTTCGCGCAGATCTTCGTTCATAAAGCGTTTTACTCCAAAGACTTGCGCGATTTCCAGCCGGCTGTAGAATCGCCCGCCATGCGGGGATATTTCGGCATCGGCATCGAAGGGGTCAGCAAGCCCATCAACGTCGGCAATCTGGTCAGGTCCGCCCACGCGTTCGGCGCAAGTTTCGTCTTTACCGTGGCCGCGAATTACGACGTCGCCGGCAGCGCGTCCGATACCTCCGATACCCCCCGTCAGGTACCGTTCTACCCATTCGATTCCATCGAGTCGATGCGCCTGCCCGAAGGCTGTGCGCTGGTCGGGATCGAAATCGACGAGCGGGCAATCGATCTGCCGAGTTTCCGCCACCCGCGCCGCGCCGCCTACGTGCTGGGGATGGAGCGGGTCGGCCTCAGCGAGGAAATGACGGATTGCTGCGACCACCTGATCAAAATTCCGACAAAATTCTCTCTCAACCTTGCAACCACCGGCGGCATCGTCATGTATGACCGTATGCTGTCGATGGGACGGTTCGCCAACAGGCCGGTGATGGCCGGGGCGACCCCGGAACCGTTACCGGAACATGTATTCGGGACGCCGGTCATCCGCCGGGGGCCTGCGAAAACGGAAGGATCGTGATGAAGTTTCTTGTACCCGCTGTGGTAGGCGGCATTGTAATAGCGGTATCGCCGGCGTCGGCGAAACAGATCGGCAGTTTCAAGGACTGGACCGCCCACGCCGAGGGTAAAGGCAAGTCCCGCACCTGCTGGATCTACAGCGAACCGGTGAAGGACGAAGGCAAATACAAGCGGCGTGGGCGCATCTATTCGCTGGTGACGCACATTCCGGGCGACAAGGTGACCAACCAGGTTCAGTTCACGGCCGGCTATACCTTCAAGAAGGGCAGCGCCGTGCAGGTCGCGATCGGCAAGCGGAAATTCGAACTGTTCACCAACGCCGATACCGCCTGGGCTCGGAACAAGAAGGACGACGCGGCCATCGTCCAGGCGATGCGGGCAGGATCGCAGATGATTGTCACCGGCGTCTCGTCGCGCGGCACGAAGACGAAGGACACCTATTCGCTGTCCGGCATCTCCGCCGCCCACAAGGCCATCGGCACCGCATGCAAGGTCAAGTAATCGGTATCTAGCGCCCCTAACCGGCGGCGGTTAGACTGAGGCCCATGACCTCCGCCGCCATCCCCCATATGAAGCGCAACGTCGCGCTGCTGTCGCTGTGCCAGGGCTATGCGCAGACCAGCGTCACCGTGGTGATCAGCGTGTCTGCGCTGGCGTCGCTGCTGATCCTCGAAGACAAGTCGCTGGCGACGCTGCCGCACGCCTTTATGTGGGTGGCGACGGCGCTGGCCGCGACGCCCGCTTCCCTGCTGATGAAAAAATACGGCCGCCGCGGCGGGTTCGCCATCGGTTCGATCTTCGGGCTGCTCGGCTGCACCTTCTGCACGACCGGCCTCTATATCGGCGATTTCTGGGTGTTCATCGCCGGCACGTCCTGTTTCGGCGCGTTCAATGCCTTCAACCAGTATCTGCGCTTCGCCGCCGCCGAAGCGGCCGATGACGAATTCCGGCCCAAGGCGATTTCCTGGGTGATCGGCGGCGGCATTCTGGCTGCGTTCGTCGGCGGCACACTGGCTGGCAATACCGCCAATCTGATGGTGCCCCAGTTCGTCGCCACCTACATCATTCTCGCGGTCACGCCCATTCTGTTTGCCATTACGATCCAGTTCGTGCGCATGCCGGAGCCGGAAAAACCGGCGCCCGCAGTCGGGAAGGAAAAGAAATCGTCCGGCCGGCCGCTGGGTCAGATCATGAAACAGCCCGCCTTCGTGGTCGCGGCGATCGGAACGTCGGTGTCGTGGGCCGGGATGATCCTGATGATGGCGGCGACGCCGCTGTCGATGAAGCTGTGCGGCCTGGAAACCGACGTGCCGTTCGTCATCCAGTGGCACATGTTCGCCATGTTCGCGCCGTCGTTTTTCGCCGGACACCTGATCAGCCGGTTCGGCAACCTCAACGTCATCATGATGGGTTTCGGGCTGTTCGCGATCGGCATCGTCGCCGGGCTGACCGGCATCACGCTTGCCAATTTCTTCATCACCAACATGGCGATCGGGGCCGGCTGGAACCTGATGCTGATCGGCTCCACGTCGCTGCTGGTGACGTGCCACACGGAAGAAGAAAAAGGAAAGGTCCAGGGCGCCAACGACACCATCGCCTATATGCTGGCCGCGATCTCGTCGTTCTTCGCCGGTTACCTGCAGATCGAGATCGGCTGGAACGCCGTGATGATCGCCATCGTGCCGCAGATCCTGATCGTCGTCGCCGCGGTGTGGTGGATGCGGTCGGTCAACGCCCGGACGGTGGCCGCGGAATAAATACGCTAGTGCCCGCCTTCCTTCGTCGCGAGCCGCCATGTGCCGAAGAAAATCACGCCCGCGCCGATGATGGCCCATATCCCGGGTACTTCTGAAAAGAACACATAGGCCGAGAACGCCGTGATCGGCAGGCGCACGAATTCGAACGGGATGACGACGCTGGCGTCGGCGCATTTCATCGCCTGCGCCAGGCACATATGTGCCGCCCAAGCGGTAATCCCCATCACCAGGATCATCGGCAGGTCGGACAGCGCCGGCGTGTGCCAGTCCAGCGCCGTCGGGACGGCGGCGAACAGGATCAGCCAGATATTGAGATTGAGCACGATCAGCCGCGACGGTTCGGTGCGCGACAGCATCTTGGTGCAGATATCGCCGCCGGCATAGCCCAACGCCGACAGGAACACCGCCAGCGCCATGTAGTTGAACACCGCGATGCCAGGCCGCAGGATGATCAGCACGCCGATGAAGCCGATGACGACCGCCATCCAGCGGTGCCGCGTCACCTGCTCGCGCAGGATCAGCGCCGACAGGATCAGCCCGAACACCGGCAGGGTGAAATGCAGCGCCACGGCCTCGGCCAGCGGCATGGCGGCGATGGCGAAAAACCACGCCGACACGCCGGTAAACGTGCACAGCCCGCGCGTCATATAGAGCCCGCCCATTTTATTGGGACGGAACGTCCGCGATGCCTGTCGGAGGACGCCGAGCACCGTCGGCAGGGTAATGGCCAGGCCGATGACGCTGCGCAGGAACACCTGTTCGAAGGGCGGGATGGTGTCCGACAGGTAACGCACGGCGATGATCATCGCCGAAAAGCTCGTTGTGCTGGCGATCATCCAGAGGATGCCCTGCAATGTCGGCGACAGGTTCATGGGTCGGCTTTCCGGACGGACGGCGAATGCACGGTTGATCGGGCGATGGGTGCGCCTATATTGCGGCCATGTCAACGACAGCAGATTCACTTGCCCCCGGCGGCGCCGCTATCGACAAAGACGGTCGTATCGATCTGGTCGGCCTGTCGCGCGCCGAAATGGAAACCGTCTTCGCCGGGATGGGCCTGCCCAAATTCCGGGTGAAACAGGTCTGGCACTGGATCTATCACCACGGCGTGCGAGATTTTTCCGAGATGACGACCATCGCCAAAGGCTTGCAGCCCGAACTGGCGGAGAAATTCGTCATTTCACGCCCCGGGATCGCGACCGAGCAGACCTCGACCGACGGCACGCGCAAATGGCTGATGAATTTTGCCGACGGCAAGATGGCGGAAGCGGTGCATATCCCCGAGGAAGACCGGGGTGCGGTCTGCATTTCGTCCCAGGTCGGCTGCACGCTGACCTGCAAGTTCTGCCACACCGGCACCCAGCGCATGGTCCGCAACCTGACGCCAGGCGAAATCGTCGGCCAGTTCATGCTGGCGCGCGATTCCTACGGCGAATGGCCGTCCTCGAAGGAGCCGCGCCACCTGACCAACATCGTCATGATGGGCATGGGCGAGCCGCTCTACAATTACGACAACGTCGTCCAGGCGCTGCGCATCATCATGGACGAGGAAGGCATCAACGTCTCGCGCCGCCGCATCACGCTGTCCACTGCCGGCGTGGTGCCGATGATTCCGCAGGTGGGCGCGGATCTCGGCGTGCAGCTGGCTATATCGCTGCATGCGGTGAACGACGATCTGCGCAACGAAATCGTGCCGATCAACAAGAAGTATCCCATCGCCGAGCTGCTGGACGCCTGCCGTGCTTATCCGACGGCAAAGAATTCGCGCCGCATCACGTTCGAATACGTCATGCTGAAAGGCGTCAACGACACGCCGGCCGACGCCCGCGAACTGGTCCGCCTGATCCGCG
>JAYQSP010000001.1:0-436129 GCA_038146925.1 Alphaproteobacteria bacterium | reverse complement strand
CCACTCCGGCAACTCTCCGCCGGCGGTTGTACAGAAATGCGCCGGTCGGTGCAACTTGCCCGAAACTTCCGCCCTAACGCCCGGAAACCGGTTGAACAAAGCGCATAAAACCGGGCCAGATTCGGGGCAAAAACCATTGACACCGGACGATCCGGAGCTATATTCCCCGCTCTTCTGAAATGACCATCGGGTTTTGCCCCTTCGGGCGGATTCAGCCTGCGGTCATGTTTTTGAATTATATCCGCTTTGCCGGTCTGTCCGGCGGGCAGGAACACGGAAAAGACGGACGGAAAAGACAATGTACGCAGTGGTCAAAACCGGCGGTAAGCAGTACCGCGTTGCGAAAAACGACGTTCTGACCGTCGAAAAGCTGGACGGCGATGCCGGGGCCAGCGTCGAGCTGGGCGAAGTCCTGGCGATGGACGACGGCAAGGGGCTGACGGTCGGCGCACCGCTGGTCGACGGCGCGCGCGTCGCGGCGGAGGTGCTGGAACAGAAGAAAGGCGACAAGGTCGTCATCTTCAAGAAAAAGCGCCGGAAGAATTACCGCCGCACCAAGGGGCACCGCCAGCAGCTGACCGTGATCCGGATTACAGACATCCTGGCCAAGGGCCAGAAGGGGAGCACGGTGGCGAAGGAAGCGCCGGCGCCCGCAGCGGACGCCGATACGGACGCGGCGCCCGAGGCCGCGACCAAGGCGGCGCCGGCGAAAGCCAAGGCAAAAACCAAATCCAAGGCGAAAACGGCGGCCAAAAAATCCGCCAAAGGCAAGTAAGGCATTCAGCGGACACGGGTCCGGAGGAGATTGAACGATGGCTCATAAAAAAGCAGGCGGCAGTTCCCGAAACGGGCGCGATTCCGAAGGTCGGCGCCTCGGCGTCAAGAAATTCGGCGGCGAAGCCGTTATCCCGGGCAACATCATCATTCGCCAGCGCGGCACCAAGTGGCACCCCGGCGACAATGTCGGCATGGGCAAGGACCACACGATCTTCGCGACCAGCGAAGGCAAGGTCGCGTTCCGCAAGACATCGGGCGGACGCGTGTTCGTATCGGTCGACCCGGCGGCCTGACAAGGCCTGATGTTGTACCGGTTCCGTTTCAGGCGGGCCGGTTCTATGCCAAAATCGATTTAGTGGAGGCTTCGTTCTGCCGGACGGGGCCTTTGCGTGTTCGCCTTCCGGCAGGCTGATTGCCAGACCATGAAATTTCTCGATTCCGCAAAAGTATACGTCCGCAGCGGCGACGGCGGGGCCGGCTGCGTCAGCTTCCGGCGCGAGGCCCATGTCGAATACGGCGGGCCCGACGGCGGCGACGGCGGCCGCGGCGGCGACGTGATCGTGGAATCGGTCGACGGGCTGAATACGCTGATCGATTTCCGCTATCAGCAACATTTCAAGGCCAGGACCGGTGGTCACGGCATGGGCAAAAACCGGTTCGGCGCGGCCGGCGACGACATTACGCTGAAAGTGCCTGTCGGCACCCAGATATTCGACGACGAGCACGACATCCTGCTGGCCGATTTCACGCGCGTCGGCCAGCGGATCGTGCTGCTGAAAGGCGGCCAGGGCGGGCGCGGCAACACACGCTTCAAATCGTCCACCAATCAGGCGCCGCGCCGCGCCGATACCGGCGGCGAAGGCGAGGAGCGCTGGATCCGTCTGCGGCTGAAACTGATCGCCGATGCGGGGCTGGTCGGTCTGCCCAATGCCGGCAAGTCGACCTTCCTGTCGGCGGTCTCGAGGGCAAAGCCAAAGGTCGCGGACTATCCCTTCACCACGCTGACGCCGGTCCTCGGCGTGGTGCACGTGGATCAGACGGAATTCGTGATCGCCGACATTCCCGGGCTGATCGAGGGCGCGCATGAAGGCGCCGGGCTGGGCGACCGCTTCCTCGGCCATGTGGAACGCTGCGGCGCCCTGCTTCACCTGATCGACTGCACCGAAGACGATATCGTCGGCGCATGGCGGACAATCCGCGACGAAATCGAGGCCTATGGCGGCGGTCTGGCGAAGAAGAAGGAAATCCTGGCGCTGAACAAGATCGACGCGATCCCGGAAGAATTCATCGACGAAAAACGGGCCGAGCTGGAAGCCGCCTCGGGACAGGACGTCATGGTCATTTCAGGCGCCGCCGGCACTGGCGTACCGGACGTGCTGCGCCGGATGCGGTCCATGATCGAAGCAGACAGAGACGCCGCTGACGCCGATCCGGCGGCAGAAGGCGCGATCCCATGGACGCCCTAGAGAAAACCGCCGGCAACCGCCTGTCCGGGTCCCGGCGCCTGATCGTAAAAATCGGCTCCGCCCTGCTGGTCGAAGACGCCACCGGCCGGATCCGCACCGACTGGCTGGCCGGCCTGGCGTCGGACATCGCCGGTTTGCGCGCGCGGGGCACCGATATCGTCATCGTTTCTTCCGGCGCAATCGCGGTGGGGCGGACGCATCTTGGCCTGCCCGACGGCAATCTGGCGCTCGAGCAGAAACAGGCGGCGGCGGCGACGGGTCAGATCCGCCTCGCGCATGCCTGGCAGGAAGCGCTCGGCATGCACGATATCACGGTAGCCCAGATTTTGCTGACCCTGGGGGATACCGAAGAACGGCGGCGGCACCTGAACGCCCGGGCGACCATCGAGACGTTGCTCCGGATGGGCGCGGTGCCGGTCATCAACGAAAACGACACCGTGGCGACCGAGGAAATCCGCTACGGCGACAACGACCGTCTCGCCGCACGCGTCGCGCAGATGATCAGCGCCGACACGCTTGTGCTGCTGTCGGATGTGGACGGGCTATACGATGCCGATCCCCGGACCTGCGACAGCGCGAAGCTGATCCCTGAAGTGGCGGAGATCACGCCGGAGATCGAAGCCATGGCAGGCTCTGCGCCGGCTGGTTATTCATCGGGCGGCATGGTGACGAAGCTGGACGCCGCCAAGATCGCGACGGCTGCCGGCTGTGCCATGGCGATTACCGACGGCAAGGCCGACAACGCCCTTTCGGCGCTGGCTGACGGCGGTCGCTGTACATGGTTTCTGCCGGCCTCTGAACCGCTGACGGCCCGCAAACGCTGGATCGCCGGCGCGGTCGCGGCGCAGGGTGCGATCATAGTAGATGCCGGCGCTGTCAACGCGCTGAACGGCGGTAAAAGTCTGCTGCCTGCGGGCGTGACAGGAATCGAGGGCCGTTTCGAACGCGGAGATGCGGTCGAAATAAAGATCGCGGGCGGCGCCACGGTCGGGCGCGGTCTGTCGGCCTATTCGTCGGCGGATGCCGCCCGTATCGCAGGACGAAAAAGCCGTGATATAGAGGGAATTCTGGGCTACCGTGGCCGGGACGAAATGATACACCGGGACGACATGGTCCTGGATATGAGCGCGTCGGAGGTGCCCGGAAAATGAGTGTCGCAACGGCAATCGACACGAAAGATATCGCCCGCGAAATGGCGGAACTGGGCGCCCGCGCGCGCGCCGCCGTGCACGAACTGAGCCAGGCGGATACCGAGCGCAAGAACAAGGCCCTGCGGGCGGCTGCCGCGGCTTTACGGGACCGCACAGACGAGCTCCTTGCCGCCAACGACAAGGATATGGCCAACGCCGAAGCACGCGGCATCGCGCCGTCGCTGCTCGACCGGCTGAAACTGGATGCGGACCGCATCGGCGCCATGGCCGCCGGGCTGGAACAGATCGCCGAATTGCCCGATCCCGTCGGCGAAGTACTGGCCGACTGGGACCGGCCGAACGGCTTGAACATTTCCCGCGTGCGGGTGCCGCTGGGCGTGATCGGCATCATCTACGAATCCCGTCCCAACGTAACGGCGGATGCCGGCGGGCTGTGCCTGAAATCCGGCAACGCGGCCATCCTGCGCGGCGGGTCGGAAAGCTTCCATTCGTCGGGCGCGATTCTCGACTGCCTGCAGGCCGGCCTCGCCGCCGCGGACCTGCCGGCCGGCGCAATCCAGCTGGTGCCGACCACCGACCGGGCGGCGGTCGGCGAAATGCTGACCATGACGGAATATATTGACATCATCGTGCCGCGCGGCGGCAAGTCGCTTATCGAACGGGTGCAACAGGAAAGCCGCATCCCGGTGATCGCGCATCTCGAAGGACTGTGCCACACCTATATCGACGGCGCGGCCGATCCCGACATGGCGCGCGACATCGTAGTGAACGCAAAGATGCGTCGTCCCGGCATCTGCGGCGCGACGGAAACACTGCTGGTCGATCGCGAAATTTCGGGCAACGCGCTGCCGCCGATCGTCAACGCGCTGATCGAAGCCGGCTGCGAGCTGCGCGGCGACGACGCAACCCGCGCCCTGGACGACCGCATCGCCGCCGCGACCGAAGAAGACTGGCGAACGGAATACCTGGAACCCGTGCTGTCGATCCGCCAGGTTGACGGGCTGGACGGGGCGATCGATCACATCAACACCTACAGTTCGCACCACACGGATTCGATCGTCACCGACGATCCGGAGGCGGCCGCGAAGTTTCTGAACGCGGTCGATTCCGCGATCGTCATGCACAACGCGTCGACCCAGTTCGCCGACGGCGGCGAGTTCGGGATGGGCGCCGAAATCGGCATATCGACCGGTCGCCTGCATGCCCGCGGGCCGGTAGGCGTCGAACAGCTTACTACATTCAAATACGTCGTTCGCGGCGCGGGACAGGTTCGGCCCTGAAAATAATCACCGATATCCGCCGGGGCCATTCGGTCACCGGGCTTCGGGTCGGAATTCTGGGCGGGTCGTTCAATCCCGCGCATGAAGGCCACCGGCATATCAGTCTGCTGGCGCTCAAGCTGCTGCAGCTGGACGAAGTCTGGTGGATGGTGTCTCCCCAGAACCCGTTGAAATCGACGGAAGGAATGGCGCCGTTCGAAGAACGGATGCGTGGCGCCGAAGAGATGGCGCATCATCCGAATATCCGGGTCACCGACATCGAAACGCGGCTCGGCACCACCTACACCGCCGGCTCCCTCGCAGTCCTGAAACACAGTTTTCCGGCGACGAGGTTTGTCTGGATCATGGGTGCGGACAACCTGAAGCAGATTTCCAGATGGCATCGCTGGACGCGAATATTCAATCAGGTTCCGATTGCGGTCTTCGACCGGGCTCCGTATTCTTTCGGCGCCCTCGCGGGCAAGGCGGCGCGCGCATTCTTCCGATTCAAGCGGAAACGGGCGGATGCGTGCCTGCTGGCGGATCTGCCGCCCCCCGCCTGGATGTTTTTCCATACCAGGCTGCACCCGGGTTCGGCCACGCAGATCCGCGCCAGCCGCGGACTGAAACAGGATACGGCAAACGCCGGAAAGACGGCGAAAGCCGGTGAAAAGGAAACGTCACTTGCCAAATAGGAAGCTCGACCCCTGACCGATCAAACATCCGACCGCCCCGGCAATGCCGACGCGGCAGACAAACTTCTGAAAGACGTTCTCGACTCGCTCGACGATCACAAGGCGGAAAACGTCATCGTGATCGATCTGAAAGGAAAATCAGATATCGCGGATTACATGGTGATCGCCACTGGCCAGTCGAGCCGCCAGGTCGCGACCATGGCCGACAAGCTGGTCGAGGTCGCCAAGAACCACGGCGTGAAAGGCGTGACGCCCGAAGGCCGCGCGCAGGCCGACTGGGTGCTGTTCGACGCAGGCGACGTCATCATCCATCTGTTCCGGCCAGAAGTACGGGAATTCTACAATCTGGAAAAAATGTGGAATGCCGACCTGCCGGATGCGTCGGAACCGGCGACCGTCTGACCGGCCGGTTTCGTGAAACTGACCATCTGCGCGGTCGGCCGTCTCAAGTCCGGTCCGGAGCGCGATCTGCTGGATAAGTACCGTCGCCGGATTACCTGGCCGCTCGACATCGTCGAACTGGAAGAACGGCGCAAGCTGTCGGCGGCGGAGCTGAAACAGCGTGAAGGCGCGCTGATCGAACAGGCGCTGCCGCAGGGATGCGTGCGGGTCGCGATGGACGAACGCGGAAAATCCCTCTCCAGCCGCGAATTTGCAGACAGACTTGGAAACTGGCGGGATCAGGCGCGGGACGTCGCGTTCATGATCGGCGGCGCCGACGGGCTGGCGGCCGACCTGCGAAAAAGCGCAGAGGCCACGATCTCATTCGGGGCGGCCACCTGGCCGCATCAACTGGCGCGGGCGATGCTCGTGGAACAGATATACCGCGCCCAGGAAATACTCGCGGGGCACCCCTACCACCGTGATTAATATGACGTTTTTCGTCGTCTCCGGTACCAATTCCGGCGCTTTTTCCTATATAGTAGGAACCAGGTTTTCAGGATATCCGCATGAGTAGCGACCAAGGATACAAGCGACGCCCCGTGGTTCTGTGCATTCTGGACGGGTGGGGACACCGGACCGACGTGGCCGACAACGCCATCACGCCTGCCAATACACCCAACTTCCAGCGCCTGGCAAAGGCGGGGCCGCACGCCTTCATCGATACCTGCGGCGTCGATGTCGGTCTGCCCGCCGGACAGATGGGCAACTCGGAAGTCGGACACATGAATCTTGGCGCCGGTCGGGTCGTCAACCAGGACATCCGGCGCATCGACGCAGCGATCGAAGACGGCTCTCTTCCGCAGAATCCGGCCCTGAAAGATTACATCGCCGCGCTCAAGAAAAGCGGGGGCACCTGCCATCTGCTGGGGCTTCTCTCCACGGGCGGCGTGCATTCGCATCAGGACCAGTTGCTGAAGCTGTCCGAAATACTGACCGCCGAAGGCATTCCTGTAGCCGTGCACGCATTCCTCGACGGAAGGGACACCCCGCCCGCCAGCGCGAAGGAGTTCGTCGCCGAGTTCGACGCCAAGCTGTCGACGCTTACCGACGCCGCGATCGCGACCGTCTGCGGACGGTTTTACGCGATGGACCGGGACCAGCGCTGGGACCGGGTGGAAAAGGCGTACGACCTGATCGTTTCCGGCAAGGGCAAGGCGGCCCCGGATGCGATCACCGCAATCGACGACAGCTACACCGCCGGCGTGACCGACGAATTCGTCGAACCGGCGTCAATAGACGGCTATGGCGGCGTGTCGGACGGCGACGGCATTCTGATGGGGAATTTCCGGGCCGACCGGGCGCGTGAAATCCTGCTCGCTCTGCTCGATCCGGCATTCGAAGGCTTTGAGCGGGTGCGCGTCGCCGGTTTCGCCGCCGCGCTCGGCCTGACCGAATACTCCACCGGCCACAATGCGTTCATGGCGACCATGTTCCCGCCTGAAAGCCTGGACAATATTCTGGGCGGCATCGTGTCGGAAGCAGGAAAACGCCAGCTTCGCATCGCCGAGACCGAGAAATACGCCCATGTGACGTTTTTCTTTAACGGCGGCGAGGAGACGCCGTTTCCGGGCGAAGACCGGGTTCTCATCCCGTCGCCGAAGGTAGCGACCTACGATTTGCAGCCCGAAATGTCGGCCAAAGAAGTTACCGACCGGCTGGTAGCGGAAATCGCGTCGGGCAAGTACGACTTCATCCTGGTCAACTACGCCAACCCCGACATGGTCGGGCATACCGGGATCCTGTCCGCGGCGGAAATCGCGATCCGGACCGTGGATGACTGTATCGGACGGCTGGCAGAGGCGGTCGAAAACGCCGGGGGCACCATGCTGATCACGGCGGATCACGGCAACGCCGAAAAACTTCGCGACGACGAGACCGGAGAGCCGCACACGGCGCATACGCTGAACGTGGTGCCCGCGGTCGTCGTGAACCCGCCTCCCGGCATGCAGGCCCTTCGCGACGGGCGGCTTGCCGATATTGCCCCGACGCTGCTGAATTTCATGGGGCTGGAAAAGCCGCCGGAAATGTCCGGCGCCTCGCTCGTGGTTGCCGCGTCACAGGATGTCGCCGACCCGGAAAATCGTGTCTCCGCGTAGCCGGATTGTTCCCGCCGCCGTGGCCGGTGTTCTGCTATGGACCGGCGGCAGCATGCAGGCTCCCGCCTATGCGGATGCGCTGAAATCCCGGCTACAGGCAGTCGAAGACGACCTTTCCAGGAACCGGGAGAAACGCGACCAACTGGGCCGCGCGGCCAAGAAAGCGGCCAATGAGCTGAAAGAGATCCAGAAACGCGGCATCGCTCTGGCCCGTTCTCTTTACAGGTATTCGGCCCGGGCGGACAAACTGCAGGATCGTCTCAGGCAGCTCCAGGACCTGGAGCAGGAAAAATCCGACGCGATGGCTCGGCGCGAGATACAGCTGTCGGCAACCCTCGCGGCGCTGCAGCGAATGGCGCGGATGCCCGCGGCGACACTGATCGCGATTCCCCGGTCGCCCGACAATACGATCCGGAGCGCCATCCTGCTGCGCGCCGCCGTGCCGAAGCTTCAGGACGAAGCAGCCAGCCTGGAGGAGGAGCTACGCACGCTGAAGGCGCTGCGGACGGAAATCGCCGAGGACAAAAAATCGCTGGCCGAAACGTTGACCGGCCTGGAAAAGGAACGGATGTCGCTCGGCAGCCTGACCGCGAAGAAAATGCAACTTCTGGAACAGACCCGGACCGCGGAACAGCGCGCCGCCCGGCGGACCGCCCGCCTGTCGGCCCGCGCGGGCAACATGCGGGAATTATTGCGGGAACTGTCGAAACGGCAGCGGACGCCGGCGCTGCGCGGCGAGGATTTCGAACCGCCCCCGGACGCGCAAACACCGAAAACCGACGCGCCCGCAACGGCAACGCCGAAGAAGCAAACCGCATCGCTGACGCCGTTCACATTGCCGGGAGGCCCGGTTCCCGCACCAGGGCGTATAGTCACCGGATTCGGCGCCAAAATGCCAAACGGCACGTTGAGCAAGGGCATTTTCATCGAAACCCGGCCGTCTTCGCCCGTCGTCGCCCCCACAAAAGGCCGTGTGGTGTTTGCGGGAGAGTTTCGCGGTTATGGAAATCTTGTCATTTTGGAACTACCTAACAAAGGACATGCGCTAATATCGGGCATGGCGAGGATAAGCGCCGAGATAGGCGATGACGTTTTGGCGGGGGAACCGCTCGGAGAAATGGCCCCTTCTTCGCGCAGCTCGTCAAAGCTGTATTTCGAACTGAGACGGCAGGGCCGACCAATCAACCCGTTGCCGCCGAAAGCGGCACACAGGAACAAGGTACGCGGATAATGATGAACAGACTTATCGGAACAGGCGTTGTCGCCGGCATGATGGCATTTGCGGTGCCCGCAATGGCGCAGAACAACAATTCCGAAACCTACAGGCAGCTGAACCTGTTCGGTGACATCTTCGAACGCGTCCGCGCCGATTATGTCGAGGAAGTATCCGACGAAACCCTGATCGAAGCGGCCGTCAACGGAATGCTGACATCGCTGGATCCGCATTCCAGCTATCTCAGCCCGAAAAATTTCCGCGACATGCAGACCCAGACCCGGGGCGAATTCGGCGGCCTCGGCATCGAGGTGACGATGGAGAACGGCTACGTCAAGGTCGTGTCTCCCATTGACGATACGCCGGCCTTCCGCGCCGGTCTGAAATCGGGCGACCTGATTACCCATCTGGACGAAGAGCCGGTTCAGGGGCTGACCCTGTCCGAAGCCGTCGAGAAAATGCGTGGCAAGGTCGGCAGCGATCTGAAGCTGACGATCCGGCGCGAAGGACGCGAGCCGTTCGAAGTGACCGTGACCCGCGACATCATCAAGATACGCTCGGTCCGCTCGCGGATGGAAGGCGACGATATCGCCTATGTCCGCATCACGTCGTTCAGCGAACAGACGACGACCGGCATGGAACGGGCAATCAAGCGGTTGAAGGAAGAAGCGGACGGCAAGCTGAAGGGCGTCGTTCTTGATCTGCGGAACAATCCGGGCGGATTGCTGGACCAGTCGGTCAAGATTTCCGATGCCTTTCTGAACCAGGGCGAAATCGTCTCGACCCGGTCGCGGCGGGCCGATGAAGGCCAGCGTTTCAACGCCAAGCCCGGCGATGTCACCGACGGGCTGCCGATCGTGATCCTGGTCAATGGCGGTTCAGCGTCCGCGTCGGAAATTGTCGCCGGCGCGTTGCAGGACCATCGCCGCGCCATCGTTCTCGGCACCCGGACATTCGGCAAGGGATCGGTCCAGACCATTATCCCGCTGTCGGGCCACGGCGCGATCCGACTGACCACCGCGCGGTACTACACGCCGTCGGGCCGATCGATCCAGGCGAAGGGCATCGATCCCGATATCGTCGTGGAACAGGCCAAGGTGGAGAAAATCACGCAGCCCCAGCGGCGGCGCGAAGAAAACCTGCGTGGCCGGCTCGACAATCCGGGCGGGGGGAACGACGGTGATGCGGGAGAAACAAGCGAAGACAAAACCGAAAACGGGCCCGAGGATTATCAGCTTTCCCGCGCGCTCGACCTGCTGCGCGGATTGGCGCTGTACGGCAGCCGCGCCAGCAACTAAGCCGCTGCGCGCGGCCGGTGCAACGGATAACGGATACGGATAGATCGACCCGGGAGCAGGAATGAAAAGCGGCGCAAGACTGCCCTTGTTTCTGCTGCTCGGTTTCGTCGTCGCGGTCGCGGGCGTATTTATCTGGATCACGCTGTCCGAGCCGGACGTATCGCCGCCGCAAGCGGCGGCACCGGCGGAAGAAAAAACGGCGCCAAAGAAAACAGAGAAAAAGAAGGCGGCAGGGCAGGAAAATCCTCCGGCACCGTCGCAATCCGCTGAACGCGCCTCCACCGAGAAACCGCCCGAGCCCGCGCCGCCACCCAAGGATGCGCCAACCGGCAATCAGCCCACCGCCGCAGCGCCGGCACCGACACCTGAAAAAGATCCGGCAAAGAGCGTCGAAGGAAGCCCCGCGCCGCCGGAGAACACCGCCGTTGCGGCGGCGCCGTCCGAAAAACCGGGAGCCAAACCAGCGCCGCAACCACTGGAAAGACGTCAGGCGCGACCGGATCTGCCGGTAATGCCAAAGGCGCTGCCTCGTATCGTTCCGGATGACCCGCTTCCTCCGGCGCCCGATCCGGCGCTGGAGCAGCCCACGGCCATCGGACCGCTTCCCAAGGTCGGCGATGACGGGCGGCGCCCGGCAGAGGTTTACGCAAAACCATTCAACCGGTCCGACGGGCGCCCGCGCATCGGAATCGTCGTAACCGGCCTCGGTCTGTCCGACGCCGCTACGGAATCGGCCATACAGGGGCTGGCGGGCGGCGTTACGCTCGCCTTCGCGCCCTACTCGTCGAAGCTCAACGAATGGATCCGGCTGGCGCGGGCCGGAGGCCACGAAGTACTGATCAACATTCCGATGGAGCCGGTCAATTATCCCGCCTACGATCCCGGACCGCAGACACTGCTGACGTCTCTGAACGCCAACGGCAATCTCGACCGGCTGTTCTGGGCGCTGAGCCGGGGGACGGGCTATGTCGGCGTGGTGGATTTTCTCGGATCCCGGTTTACGGCGTCGCGCGAACATATGGAACCCGTGCTGAACGCCCTGAACCAGCGGGGCCTGATGTATCTGGACAGCGGCAGCACGACGCGCAGCATCGCTCCTGCCGTGGCCCGCGAACTCAAGATGACCTATGCGATGGCAACCCTGACGCTGGACGAACGCGCTTCGCGCAAGGATATCGACCGCAAGTTCGGCGAGCTTGAAAGGCGCGCGCGCCGCCAGAAGCAGGCGATCGGGATCGCGTCACCCTATCCGGTCAGCCTGGAAAGAATCGCAAACTGGACGCGCCAGTTGCGGGCCCGGGGTTTTGTCCTCGCCCCCGTCTCGGCGCTCACCCGGAACGATGCAGCGGCCGACGCAACGGCGGCGAAACCATGAACGATCCCGGTTCCCCGCCCGACCGTTACCGGCCCTGCGTCGGTATTATTCTGCTGAACAATCGCGACAGGATTTTCGTCGGCGAGCGGCTGAACGCGCCGGACGCCTGGCAGATGCCGCAGGGCGGGATCGACCCGGGTGAAAGCCCGGTCGATGCGGCTGTCCGCGAGCTGCGCGAAGAAACCGGCATCAAAAGTGCCGAGCTGATCGGCATGGACGACACCTGGCGCACCTATACCCTGCCCCGCCGTATCAGCAAACAGGCATGGGGCGGAAAATATCTTGGTCAGGCCCAAATATGGGCGGCGTTCCGGTTTGCCGGAGACGACGCGGAAATCGATATCGCGACGGATGTACCCGAATTCGCCCGGTGGAAATGGACCGACCCTGAAACCCTGATTCGCGAAATCGTGGAATTCAAGCGGGAAATCTACCGGCAGGTGATAACAGCCTATCCGAACTGGAAAGTCTGATTAAACGCACAGGCGGAACACAACCCGGATCTTGATCCTCTTATGCGGAATCGCACCCGGCCGGGACGATAACGTTCTATCGAGACGTGATTCCGTGATCGGCCACCGGCGATGCCGACCAACTGGTCGAAAGCCGGTTCGACCACACAGCGAAACGCGGACACAAACGACCGCGATACCAGATGAAAGAGCGCACAGCGCGGGTGGCCAACCACCCGAGGGGCCCTGACGGGTCCAGTCCCAACGCACCGAAAATCATCTCGACCCCGCGCCGGATATGAACGGGCTGGTAGTATTTCAGCGCCCCGTGGGCATAGGCCACCGAATTGGCGCGACGGTCGAAACGCTCGCCAGGGCGGTTCGCTGCCCAATAAGCGCAGGCAAGCTCGTCATCCTCGGTCTCCGCAGTTCGCTGGAACGCGATACGAAACCGTTCGAAAAATCCGATATTTTCGTTTTTCAGATAGCGGCACATATAGGCATGGAACATGCAGTAATGGGCGAACTCGTCTTCTGCGACCCGCCGGCAGATATCCTTAAGCACCGGTTCATCGGTCGCATCCGCCAGCGCGCTGTAGAACGAATTCGTTCCGGTTTCCACCATGCATCGCGCCACCAGTTCCCCCGACCGGGACCCCCGTACCGATTCGGTCGCGGCCAGAGGAATGTTGTAATTGGTGACGAAACGTTTGAACGCGCGGTCGAAATCGAAATCGGAATCTGCCAGCTCTGCCCAGCGTCCGAGCGCCGCGCCATGCCGGACTTCCTCGACAGTCCACTGGTCTATCGCTTTTTGCGCGCGCTCGTCGCCGCGGAAGACGTTGTTCAGATACTGTCGGTAATCGTTCGCGTTGTATTCGACCATACTCGCCGCTTTGACGATCGGTATGATCTCAGGATCCACTTTCGATGCATCGAAGCGGTCCCACGGGACATCATCCAATGTCCAGGTGTCCATTTCGCCACCCGTTAAAGTTTATCGAGGGTACTCCACAGATTATCCTAGGACACAAGGTTCCCGGCGTAAAATTCAAGAAATGCCGGAAAACTTCTGCAAATCAATAGACTAGAGGCCCTCCGTAGCGGCGTTCAGTTCAGGTGGATGCGTTCGCCATGCGATGTGATATCCAGTCCCTCGATTTCGTCCTCTTCGTGAACGCGCAGCCCGATGGTTTTCTGAATGAATTTGACGATGATCCAGCTGACCACCAGCGACCAGGCGGCGACGACAATGAGACCGAGAACCTGGGCGCCAAGCTGCCTGGTCATGGTCATCCCTTCGCCGAGGCCGAGCCCCCCCAGGGCTTCCGCGCCGAAGAACGAAGTCAGCAGAATGCCCAGCGCGCCGCCGACGCCATGCACGGCGAAGACGTCGAGCGAATCGTCGATATTGATTTTCTGCTTGATAAAGCCGACACACCAATAGCATACGAAAGCCGCCACGAATCCGAACACCAGCGCGCCGACGGGGCCGACGAAACCGGCGCCAGGCGTGATCGTCGCCAAACCGGCGACCATACCGGTCACGATGCCCACAAGGCTGGGCCTGCCATGCTTTACCCATTCGATGCACATCCAGGTGATCGAAGCGGAGGCTGCCGAAATATGCGTGACCACCATCGCCATCCCCGCAGCCCCGTCCGCCGCCAGCGCCGAACCGGCGTTGAATCCGAACCAGCCAACCCACAGCATGGCCGCACCGATCATGGTGAGTCCGGGATGATGCGGCGGCGTGATTTCTTTCGGAAATCCGCGGCGTCCGCCAAGCATTTTGGCAATAACCAGCGCCGAGACGCCAGCGGTGACGTGAACCACCAGACCGCCGGCGAAATCCTTCACTCCACGGTCGGCAAGCCATCCACCGCCCCAGATCCAGTGACAGACAGGGGCGTAGACCAGCACGATCCAGATTGCGCTGAACCACAGAACCGCACTGAACTTGATGCGTTCCACATAAGCGCCGACGATTAGCGCCGGCGTGATGATCGCGAAGGTCATCTGGAACATGAAAAATACCGATTCCGGTATCGTGCCCGAGAGCGTGCCGGTGCCGACGCCGGCTAGAAACGCCTTGTTGAACCCGCCGATCCAGGCGTTCGCCGTCCCACCGTCGCCGAAGGCGAGGCTATAGACGACAATCAGCCACATCACGGACATCAGGCTCGCCACTGCGAAACACTGCATCAGGACCGACAGCAGGTTCCGCGCGCGGACCAGACCGCCGTAAAACAGCGCCAGCCCGGGAAGAGTCATGAAGAGAACCAGCGCCGTCGCGGTCAGGATCCATGCAGTATCCCCGCCGCTTAAAGTGGCATCCTGCGCCATTGCGGCTTCGGGCGAAACGAATATGGCAATCAACGCCACCGCCGCCCCCAGGACGGTCGAATAAACGGTTCTGGACATGTAAACCTCCGCAGTATCCCGACGGGCTCTTTGCAGCCTCGGATTATTCGTTTGCCTGAACGCCTCTGCCTCGGATGCGCGCCACTCATCGGATACCGCACGGGCGGTGAAAAAATTCAGGCGGGATTTTCTGCCATCTTGTCGGTAAGACTGCCGAAATCAGGGCGTTTTGTCTACCCTGCGACAGCGTGAAAATGGGGATTGCGTGCCGGTGAAGATCCCGACGCGACTTAAATGCTACGAGCGGGCGTGGCCGGCTGCCAGCATGGCTTCGGCCACCGCCAGTTCGGTTTCAGCGGCAGTGCGCGCAGTGTCGTTGTCGGCTTCCGAAATCGCCTTATTCGCGGCTTTGATCCGTTCCTCGACGGCGGATGCGTCGATATCCTCGACCGGCACGGCTTCTTCCGCCAGGACGGTACAGCGTTCGCCGGTCACCTCGGCGAAGCCGCCGGCGACAAAGATACGTTTTTCGACCTTGTCACCGTTATAGGTGTCGATAACACCGGGCCGCAGCGACGATATCAGCGGTGCGTGACCGACGAGTACGCCGAAATCGCCCTCGGCGCCGGGAACGACGACCATTTCAACATCGTCGGACAGCAACAGCTTTTCCGGCGAGACGAGTTCGAAAGAGAATGCTTCGGCCATATCGGTGTTCCGCGGTTCGGGTCAGCCAGCCTGCAATCAGGCCGCTGCCGCCATGTCCTTCGCTTTTTCGACAGCGTCTTCGATCTTGCCGACCATGTAGAACGCGGCTTCGGGCAGATCGTCGTATTCGCCTTCGACCAGGCCCTTGAAGCCTTTGATCGTGTCTTCCAGGTCGACGAACACACCGGACATGCCGGTGAAGATTTCGGCGACGTGGAACGGCTGCGACAGGAACCGCTGGATCTTGCGCGCGCGCGCGACGATCAGCTTGTCTTCCTCCGACAGTTCGTCCATGCCGAGGATGGCAATGATGTCCTGCAGGCCCTTATAGGTCTGAAGAACACGCTGGACCTCACGCGCGACCGCATAGTGTTCGTCGCCGACCGTGCGGGGATCGAGAATGCGCGACGTTGAATCGAGCGGATCGACCGCCGGGTAGATGCCGAGCTCGGCGATCTGGCGCGACAACACCGTGGTCGCATCCAGATGCGCGAACGACGTTGCCGGCGCCGGGTCGGTCAGATCGTCCGCCGGGACGTAAATGGCCTGGACCGAAGTGATCGAGCCCTTGTTGGTGGTGGTGATGCGTTCCTGCAGATTGCCCATGTCGGTCGCCAGGGTCGGCTGATAGCCCACCGCCGACGGGATGCGACCGAGCAGCGCGGACACTTCCGAGCCGGCCTGCGTGAAGCGGAAAATGTTATCGACGAAGAGCAGCACATCCTGGCCTTCTTCGTCCCGGAAATATTCGGCGAGCGTCAGACCGCTGAGACCGACGCGTGCACGCGCACCCGGCGGTTCGTTCATCTGGCCATAGACCAGCGCCGCTTTGGATTCGCCATCCAGCTGGATAACGCCGGATTCCATCATTTCGTGATACAGATCGTTGCCTTCGCGGGTCCGTTCGCCCACGCCGGCGAACACGGAATAGCCGCCATGCGCCTTCGCGACGTTGTTGATCAGCTCCATGATCAGCACCGTCTTGCCGACGCCGGCGCCGCCGAACAGTCCGATCTTGCCGCCGCGCGAATAAGGCGCCAGCAGGTCGACGACCTTGATGCCCGTCACCAGAACGTCGGTTTCAGTCGACTGTTCCGTGAATTCAGGCGCGTCGCGGTGAATCGGCAAACGCTTGGACGTGTTCACCGGCCCGCGTTCGTCGATCGGCTCGCCGATGACGTTCAGGATACGCCCCAGCGTTTCAGGACCCACCGGCATGGTGATCGGGCTGCCGGTATCGGTAACCTTCTGCCCCCGGACCAGACCTTCGGTGGTGTCCATCGCGATGGTGCGCACGGTGCTCTCGCCGAGATGCTGTGCGACTTCGAGCACCAGCCGGTTGCCGTCGTTATCGCACTCCAGCGCGTTCATGATCTCCGGCAGTTCGCCTTCGAAATGTACGTCAACAACAGCGCCCAGAACCTGGGATACGCTGCCGATGCTGTTCGCCGTGGTGTTTGCCGTGTCGGCCATGTTCATACCTCGTCCATCGTATTTGCGGGTCGCTAAACTGCTTCAGCGCCCGAGATGATTTCGATCAGTTCCTTGGTAATGACGGCCTGACGCGAGCGATTGTAGCTCATCGTCAGGCTATCGATCATTTCGCCGGCGTTGCGGGTCGCGTTATCCATCGCACCCATCCGCGCGCCATGTTCGCTCGCGTTGTTTTCCAGCAGCGAACGAAACACCTGCACGCTCATATTGCGCGGCAGCAATATATCGAGAATTTCGGCTTCGTCCGGTTCGTAATCGTAGACGACGGCCGGACCGTCGCTATCGGACGCAGAACCTTCGGCGGTGTCGACCGCAAACGGTATCAGCTGCTGGCGGGTGACGACTTGCGAAATCGCCGATTTAAACGTGTTGTAGATCAGCGTACAGACGTCAAATTCGCCGTTCTCGAACATTTCGAGCACCCGGGTTGCGATGCCCTGAGCATCGTCGAAACCGAGCCGCTGGCGGCCGACATCCTCGATCAGGTCGACGATCAGCGATGCGTAATCGCGGCGCAGCTGGGCCCAGCCCTTTCTGCCGACGCAGAGAATTTTCACGTCCTTGCCGTCGGCCTGCAGCTCGGAAATCATCCTGCGCGCTTCGCGCACGATCGATGAATTGAACGCGCCGCAAAGACCGCGGTCGGAGGTCATGACGACCAGCAGATGCGTGTCCTGCTTGCCGGTGCCGGCGAGCAGGGGCGACGCCCCTTCGGTGGACGCCATCGACCCCGCGAGCGAGCCGAGCATCCGTTCCATGCGCTCGGCATAGGGCCGCGCCGCTTCCGCCTGTTCCTGCGCTCGGCGCAGCTTGGCGGCGGCCACCATCTTCATGGCCGACGTGATCTTCTGCGTCGACTTGACGCTGTCGATCCGCATGCGGAGGTCTTTAAGGCTGGGCATGTCCCGTTACCGGTTCCTGTTTCCGTGGTCGCCGATCAGGACGGCGTAAAGTTTTTGGCGTAGGTGTCGAGCACGCCTTTGAGCTTCGCCTCGGTATCGTCGGACACGGCCTGTTCGTCGCGGATCGTGCTCAGGATATCGGCATGGCTCGATTTCATATCCGAAATAAAGCCCTGCTCGAAGCGCGTGACGTCGCTCGCCGGAATATCATCCAGATAACCGTTCACGCCTGCGAAGATCGACACGACCTGTTCTTCCACCGGCAGCGGCGAATATTGCGGCTGTTTCAGCAGTTCGGTCAGGCGTTCGCCGCGCGCCAGAAGCTTCTGGGTCGCCGCGTCGAGATCCGACGCGAACTGCGCGAAGGCCGCCATTTCGCGGTACTGCGCCAGTTCCAGCTTGATCGAGCCGGCGACCTGTTTCATGGCCTTGATCTGCGCCGCCGATCCGACGCGGCTGACCGACAGACCGACATTCACCGCCGGACGGATACCGGAATAGAACAGCTCGGTTTCGAGGAAAATCTGACCGTCGGTAATCGAAATCACGTTGGTCGGAATATAGGCCGACACATCGCCCGCCTGGGTTTCGATGACGGGAAGCGCGGTCAGCGACCCACCGCCGTTTTCGTCGCTCATCTTCGCTGCGCGTTCGAGCAGCCGCGAATGGAGATAGAAAACGTCGCCGGGATAGGCTTCGCGTCCCGGCGGACGGCGCAGCAGCAGCGACATCTGGCGATAGGCAACCGCCTGTTTCGACAGATCGTCGTAGATGATCAGCGCATGCATGCCGTTGTCGCGGAAATATTCGCCCATCGTGCAGCCACCGTAAGGTGCCAGGAACTGCAGCGGAGCCGGCTCGGACGCCGTCGCGGCAACCACGATGGTATATTCCATCGCCCCGGCTTCCTCGAGCTGCTTGACGATCTGCGCAACCGTGGAACGCTTCTGGCCGACCGCGACATAGATGCAGAACAGCTGCTTGTCGGTATCGCCGTCGTCGAAGGCTTTTTTCTGGTTGATGATGGTATCGACCGCGATCGCCGTCTTGCCGGTCTGGCGGTCGCCGATGATCAGTTCGCGCTGGCCGCGGCCGACGGGAATGAGGCTGTCGATGGCTTTCAGGCCGGTCTGCATCGGTTCGGAAACGGACTGGCGCGGAATAATGCCCGGCGCCTTGACGTCGACCCGGCGCCGTTCGGCGGCCTCGATCGGTCCCTTGCCGTCGATCGGCTCGCCCAGCGCGTCAACCACGCGGCCCAGCAGCCCCTTGCCGACGGGCACGTCAACGATGGTGCCGGTCCTTTTGACCGTGTCGCCTTCCTTGATGTTGGCGTCGGAGCCGAAAATAACGACGCCGACATTGTCGGTTTCGAGGTTCAGCGCCATGCCCTTGATGCCGCCGGGGAATTCGACCATTTCGCCCGCCTGGACGCTGTCGAGACCGTAGACACGGGCGATGCCGTCACCGACCGAGAGAACTTCACCGACTTCGGCGACTTCCGCCTCGGTCCCGAAATTCGCGATCTGGTCTTTGAGAATGGAGGAGATTTCTGCGGCGCGGATATCCATCACGCTGCCCCTTTCAATGATAGTTCAAGCCGTTGAAGTTTGGTTTTAAGCGACGAATCGACCATGCGGGAGCCGACCTTGACGATCATGCCGCCGAGGAGCGACGCATCGACGCTGGCGTCCAGCGTGACTTTCGATCCCATGGCCGTCCGGAGTTCCTGTTCCAGCGCGGCACGCTGCGCATCCGTAAGCGGTTGCGCGCTTGCGACCTCGGCCGTCATTTCGCCGCGGCGGGACGCCAGCAGATCGCGAAAAGCGATACACATGCCGTCGAGCGCGAACAGGCGGCGATTTTTGGCGACGACACCGACGAAATTGCGGGTCAGTTCGGAAACGCCCGCTTTTTCCAGAACGGCGGCGATCGCCGCGCCCTGTTCGTCCCGGCCGATGACGGGACTGGCGACGAGACGGCGCAAATCCGCCGATTCCGCGAGCATGGCCCGAATCGACGCGGCATCCGCCGCGATATCATCGAGATTTTTCCGTTCCTCGGCGAGCTCGAAGAGCGCTGCCGCGTAGCGGCCGGCGACGCCGGAAACGACTGACGATGTTGAGGGCACGCGATCGACCTCTGAAGCGTCCTGTTGAAAAACGTTAAATCTTTGATTTCATTCACAAATCAGAGGAGTTAGTGACTCCGACCCGTGACTGCCCCGAGAGGCAGCGTTAGGTAACACAGGCGATAGTGCCTTGCAACCCGGCGAGAACAGGAAATACGCGTCAAACGGTCGCTGTATAATATCGCCGTTCTCAGCAGGACGGCCCTTTCGGCCATTCGGAGATATCCGGCTCCGGCAACCCATCGAAGACCGAGACGATGCCGGCCCCGTATTGCTGGCGCAAGGCCGTGAAATAGGGATCGTCTTCTTCGATCACAACATGCCGCTCAACGCGCTGTTTGCCGGCCTGAATGGTAATCAGGTCGATCGGCGGTCCGACCGACAGATTGCTTCGCATCGTGGAATCGAACGATACCAGCGCCGCCTTGACCGCGCGGTCGATAGACATGTCTAAGGAGACCGTACGGTCGAGAATCGGTTCCTCGCCGAGATAGAACTTCACGATCTCGGGCACGTAGGGGTAGACCGATTTGTCGTCGGCGACGCCGGTGCCCATCGCGTTCGCAACGGTCACGCCGCCCGACCGGTAGACCGACAGCAGACCGGGCACGCCGAGCAGCGAGTCCGGGCGGAAGGCCAGCGGGTCGATAAAGTCGTCGTCGATGCGTCGATAGATCACATCGACCCGTTGCGGTCCCTCGGTCGTCCGCATGAAAACCCTGTTCTCGCGCACGAACAGGTCGTTGGGCTCGACCAGTTCGATACCCATGGAATCGGCACTCGAAATAAGCGCTGTTAAACGCGCCCGGGGTCAGCAAAACGACACTGGGTTCGCCCGTCGTCGCGGGCGGGGCGACAGCGCGCAGATTGCGGAGCAATTTTTCGGGGTAGAGATCGACGGGCGCGACGGCTCTGTCGGCGAACAGTTCGGGAAACAGGCGCATCATCACGGCCCGGTTTTCCAGCATATAGGAAACGCCGGACGGCGCGCGCAGATTGTCTTCCAGCACGTAGAATTCATCCTCGCCGACCCGCACAAGGTCGATCCCGGCGATATGGGTGTAGACGCCGCCCGGCACGTCGAGTCCGTGCATCTGGATCTGGTAGTAGTCGTTGTTGAACACCAGTTCGGCGGGGATCTTGCCGGCCTTCACGATCTCCGCGTTGTGGTAGAGATCTTCGAGAAACATGTTCAGGGCGCGGACACGCTGGATGGAACCGCGCGACAGCAGATCCCATTCCGACGCGGCAAAAACCCGGGGAATCAGGTCGAACGGTATCATCCGCTCGTTGCTGCCCTGCCGGCCATAGACGAGAAACGTAATTCCCATGCGTCGGAACAGCAGTTCCGCTTCTTCCGATTTAACAGCCAGCTGACCGTCCGGGAGATTGTCGAGCCATTTTGCGACGTCGATATAGGCGTCTCTCACGCTGCCGTCGCCGGCGCGCATCTCATCGAAGAACGTCTTGTTCGCCATACAGTGAGATTGGAGAGCAGTCGCCGAAAGTCAAAAGCTCCGTCAGTCGGAAGGTTCACATGAAGCTGTAAGGATCGATATCGATCGCGATCCGTACGCCGCCGGCCGGTTTCATCGCGAACACCCAGCGCCGCAGAAGATCCTGCACGTTCACGTCCTTGCGCGCCCGCAGCAACAGGCGGCGGCGGTGGCGGCCCCGGACAATGGCGATCGGCGCCGGCGCCGGACCCAGCACCGAAACCCCGTCGCGGCGCGGCGCGGACCGTCCCAGCGCGGTGGCTGTTTCGTCGACATTCCGCTCGTCCCGTCCCGATACGATGACCGCAGCAAGACGGCCGTAGGGCGGCATGTTGTGCTGTTTGCGAGCCGCGGCTTCGGTTTCGATAAACCGGTCGCGGTCGCCGCCGACCAGCGCCTGCATCACAGGGTGTTCGGGCTGAAAAGTCTGCAGCATCACGGTGCCGGGCCGGTCCGCCCGTCCCGCGCGGCCCGACACCTGATGCAGCAGCTGATAGGTCCGTTCCGCCGCCCGCAGATCTCCGCCGGCCAGGCCGAGATCGGCGTCGATCACGCCGACCAGCGTCAGCAGCGGAAAATGGAATCCCTTGGCCATGATCTGGGTGCCGATCAGCACGTCGATCTCGCGTTCGCGCATACGCCGGACCAGCGCCTGCGCATCCGCGGGTTTGTGCACCGTATCGCTGGACATGATCTCGAACCGCGCCTCGGGGAACTTTTCCCGCGCTTCCTCGGCCAGACGTTCCACGCCGGGCCCGCAGGCCGCGAAACGGTCTTCGGCCTCGCAGGACGGGCAGGTTTTCGGCAGCGGCGCACTGTAGCCGCAGTGATGGCATTGCAGCCGGTCGTGCAGCCGGTGTTCGACCAGCCAGGCGGTGCATTGCGGACAGTCCAAGCGATGGCCGCACGCGCGGCACAGGGTCAACGGCGCATAGCCGCGCCGGTTGAGAAACAGCATCGCCTGTTCGCCCGATGCCAGCGTGTCGCCGACCGCCGCCGCCAGGCTGGGCGACAGCCAGCTCTGGCGGTCCATCTTTTCGGAGCGCATGTCGATCGCCCGGATGGTCGGCAGCGATGCGCCGGCGAACCTCTCCGGCAGGGACAGCCGCCGGTACTTGCCGCGCCACACGTTGTCGACGGTTTCCAGCGACGGGGTCGCAGAGGCCAGGATCACCGGAAAATCGCCGATATGCGCCCGCACCACCGCCATGTCGCGGGCGTTGTAGACGACGCCTTCATCCTGCTTGAAGCTGGGGTCGTGCTCCTCGTCGATGACGATCAGGCCGAGATCGCGATAGGGCAGCATTAACGCCGAACGCGCGCCGACCACCAGCTTCGCTTCGCCGCGCAGCACCGCGCGCCAGTTGCGCCGGCGCTGCGACATCGGCAGATCGGAATGCCACACGACCGGCGGCACGCCGAAGCGCTGCTGAAACCGGTCGAGCCAGTCGGTGGTCAGCGCGATTTCGGGTAACAGCACGATCACCTGTTTCCCGGCGCGCAGGGCGGCTGCGATCGCTTCGAAGTACACTTCCGTCTTGCCGGACCCGGTGACGCCGTCCAGCAGCGTGACCGAAAAGCCGTCTTCCATGCCGGCGACCAGATCGCCGGCCGCCACGGCCTGGGGGTCGGACAGAACGGCGCCCGCCCGATCCGGGTCGGGTCGGTCGACCGGTTCGTCTTCCTGCACGGCGATGGATTGCAGAATGCCCGTCTCCGCCAGCCCGCGAATAACGGTAGCCGACGCCTTTGCCGCTTTTGCAATCTCCGCCGCCGCGCGCGGCCTGCCGTCGGACAGAGCGGTCAACACGCGACGCCGGGCATCTGTCAGGCGCACGCCACCGGGAAGTGATTCGCTTTTTGCGTCTACTCCGGGGGACATCCGGTAGACCGTGGTCACCTTGGGCGGCTCCAGCGCGCGCGGCACGCTCATGGTCATCCGCAGCACGCTGCCAAGCCGCGCCAGCGTGTATCCCGCCACCCAGTCAACGAACAGGCGCAGATTTTCAGGCATTGGCGGAAGGTCGATTACCGCACTGATTTCACGCAGTTTTTTTGCGTCGACACCGCCCCGTGCCGGGCCCCACACCACGCCTGTGGCGCGGCGCGCACCAAGCGGCACTTCGACATAGGACCCGGGCGCCACGACCAAGTTCTCGGGCACAAGATAGTCGTACGGCGCGGTCAGCGGCAGCGGCAAAAGCACGCTGACGGCGTCGCCTGCATCGGTCGGAGGGCGTGTGGAAAGGCCGGGGTCCATCAAGTACACTCTATCCCAGCGGAACAGGACGGCCAATCGGCCGGCATCCCTCCCGGACCCGAATTGCCCCCGGGCCAGATATATGGGGCATGATCAAAAAGAAGGAAGATCATGAAGTTTTTCGTGGACACCGCAGATGTTGACGACATCCGCGACCTTGCGTCTACGGGTTTGGTAGACGGCGTTACGACCAACCCCTCCCTCATCGCAAAATCGGGCCGCAACTTTCTGGAGGTCATCCCGGAAATCTGCGAACTGGTCGACGGCCCTGTCAGCGCGGAAGTCGCCGCGACCGATCATGAGACGATGCTGGCGGAAGGACGGAAACTTGCCGGGCTGGCCCCGAACGTGGCGGTCAAAGTGCCGTTGACCACGGACGGGCTGAAAACCTGCAAGTCGCTTTCCGACGCCGGCACCAAGGTAAACGTCACACTGTGCTTTTCGCCGGGCCAGGCGATCCTGGCCGCCAAGGCGGGCGCCGCTTATATCTCCCCCTTCGTCGGCCGGCTGGACGATATCAGCAGCGACGGCATGGGACTGATCGACGATATCTGCACGATCTACGCGAATTACGCCGATTTCGAAACCGAAGTGCTTGTCGCCTCCATCCGGAGCCCCAACCACGTGATCGAGGCGGCGAAAATGGGCGCCGACGTCTGCACCGTGCCGCCCAGCGTGCTGCGCCAGCTGGTCAAGCACCCGCTGACCGACGCGGGACTGGCCGCATTCCTTGCAGACTGGGCCGAGACCGGCCAGAAAATCCTGGATTCCTGATTGTGAGCGGACCCGCGGACGACGCCGCCGAATTTCAGCCCGACGCGCTGACCGCCGAAACGGTTTCGGCCTGGCTCCGCCGGCATCCGGATTTCCTGCAGGACAATCCGGAGGTCCTGACCTTCCTGACGCCGCCGGAATTCAAGCGCGGCGAACGCATCCTCGACATGCAGCGCTTCATGCTCGACAAGGTTCAGGAAGAGCTGGCCGGTCTGCGGCGACGGGAAAAACAGCTGCTGCAGGCGGCCGAAGGCAATGCCGCCGGACAAACGAAGATCCATCAGGCCGTCGCCGCGATCGTGGACGCAGCCGACATCCACGCGCTGAACGGCCTGATCCGGACCCAGCTGCCCGCCCTGCTCGACCTTGAAGCCGCGGTGCTGTGCATCGAAGACAACGGCGCGCTGGCGCTGGCTGGGGCGAATGCGATCGGCGCAGGCGGCATCGCCAACCTGATGGGGCCGAAGCAGCGCGTATTGCTGCAGGCAAAAACGGCGGGAGAGCCGCTGGTGTTCGGCGACGAGGCCGACCGGGTAAAATCCGTCGCCTATCTGCGCCTGCGCACAGGCGGCAGCACCCCGGAAATGCTGTTGGCGCTGGGGTCGGGGCGGGATGACGGTTTCGACCCGCATCAGGCGACCGATCTGATCCTGTTTTTCGCCGATATCCTGGAATCCCGGATCAAGCAATGCCTGGGGCCGAAAAGCTGATCCGTTTCGCAGCCGCGGGCGACCTGCTCGCGGCGCTGGAGGACTGGCGGCGCTGGCTGATAGCCGAACGGCGGACATCGCCGCACACCGTCGACGCGTATTGCCGGGATGTGGCGTCTTTCCTTGACTTCGTCCGCGATCATCGCGGCGCGACTGCCGATCTGGCGGCGCTGGCGGATTTATCCCCCGCCGATTTCCGGGCCTGGCTGGCGGCACGGCTGAACGAAGGTCTGTCCCGCACCTCAATCACCCGCGCCATGTCGGCCCTGCGCAACCTGTTCCGGTTTCTCGACCGGACCGGACGGGTAGACAACCAGGCGTTGGCTGCGGTCAAGGCGCCCAGGCCGCCCAAATCCGTGCCCAAACCGCTGAACGCGGACGACGCCGTCGCGCTGTTGCGGCGCGCGGTGGAAATCGCTCCCGAACCCTGGGTCGGCGCGCGAGACGTCGCGATCCTGACCCTGCTCTATGGCTGCGGCCTGCGTATCGACGAGGCGCTGAACCTGAACCAGGGCGACGCGCCGTCCGGGGATACCATGATGATCACCGGCAAGGGCAACAAGGAACGGGTGGTGCCGGTCCTGCCCGTCGTCATCGACGCCGTGCGTCGCTATCGGGACGTGTGTCCGTATTCGACCGAAGCGGACCAGCCGCTGTTTTACGGCGCCCGCGGCGCCCGGCTGAACCCCGGCATCGTCCAGCGCACCATGCGGAACCTGCGCGCCGATCTCGGCCTGCCCGATACCGTGACGCCGCATGCCCTGCGTCACAGCTTCGCCACCCATCTGCTGGCCGGGGGCGGCGATCTTCGCACCATCCAGGAACTGCTCGGCCACGCCTCGCTGTCGACGACGCAACGCTATACCGATGTCGACACGCAGAAACTGATCGAGGTCTACGACCGCGCCCACCCACGCGCCGCATCGGGACGGTAAAAATGCTGGGTGGTATCGGAAAGGTGCTGTCGCAGCGCGATTTCGCGATCTACTGGGCCAGCAACGGCGTCAATACGGTGGGCCGCTGGATGTACCGGATCGCCGTCGCGTGGCTGGCCTGGGAGCTGACGGAATCCACCGTCTGGCTGGGCATCGTCGCCTTCGCCGAGAGCATCCCGCTGGTCATCTTTTCCGTGGTCGCCGGCGCGCTGGCCGACCGGGTCGGATACATCCGCATCACCATCCTGGCGCAGACCGCAACCGCGGTCGCCGCCGTGATCTTCGCCGCCATGACCCTGTTGGGCCTGATGACGATCGAACTGGTCGTCGTTTTCGCGCTGCTGATCGGCACGCTGGAATCGCTGACCACGCCGGCGCGGATGGCGCTGGTTCATGCGCTGGTGCCCAAGGATCATCTCGCCGCCGCCATCGGGCTGACCGGCGCGACGTTCAACGGGTCCCGCTTCGTGGGGCCGGCCATCGCGGGAATCCTGATTTCGGTGTCCGGGTCGGGCGTCGTTCTGGCGGTCGTGGCCGCAACGTTCACACAGTTCTGCATCGCATTGCTGGCCATCAAAGTACAGGAACCGGAACGCAAGCCCGGTCCCTGGCGGGACATTTTCGGCGATATGGCGACGGGCATAAAATACGGGTTCACTCACCCGGGCATCCGGTTCCTGCTGATCATGCTCGGTATCACGGGACTGCTTATCCGACCCGTCATCGAACTGATGCCGGGCTTCGCCGCGCAGGTCTTCGACAGCGGATCAGACGGGTTCGCGATCCTGATGTCGGCGATCGGGTTCGGCGCCATGGTCAGCTGTCTGTGGGTCGGGATGCGCGGCCGGACTGAGGGGCTGACAAACCTGGTCACGATCAGCCTGCTGATACAGGGCATCGGGTTGGTTCTCAGCACGCAGGCGGGACAGATCTGGATCGCCACGATCAGCTTCGCGGTGGTCGGGTTCGCCATGCTGGTCGGCGGCGTCGGCTCGCAGACGCTGATCCAGAACGCCGTCGAATCGGACGTCCGCGCCCGGGTGATGAGCCTGTTCATCGTGATTTCCTGGGGGCTGCCCGCATTCGGGGCGCTGGCCGCCGGCTGGATCGCCAGCTTTGCGGGCATGGAGGCGACCATCGCCGCCGGCGGCGTGCTTACCGTCGCTCTGTGGATATGGGCGCGTCCGCAGGCGATCAGGCTTCGGAGCGACCTGGAAAAACAGGATTAGGGTCGGCGAATGATCCGTCGCCACAACCGGTTGGCGCGCGCCTCGGCCTCGTCGTATTTTTCTGCGAATTTCGGATAACGCGTCCTCAGATTATCCAGCTGACGCTGCGCCCACTCCGATTCACGCGACAGCAGGATGAACCCGATCAGCAGAAAGAGGATGCCCTGCAGAATCGGAAGGAAAATTCCGAGGATTCCCAGAACGACGAAGAACCAGCCCAGGCCGAGAATTACATACCGTTTCAGAGAACGCGCCATCCGCTAGATATGGATAGGCGACCCCTCGACGCCAAGGGCTGCTTCCTTGACCGCCTCGTTCAGCGTGGGATGAGCATGGCAGGTGCGCGCGATGTCTTCCGAAGACGCGCCGAACTCCATGGCCAGCGCCAGTTCGGCAATCAACGTGCCGGCATCGGGTCCGATGATATGCACGCCGAGCACCTCGTCGGTCGCCGCATCGGCGAGAATTTTCACAAAACCTTCGGTGTCGCCGTTGGCCCGGGCCCGGGAATTCGCCATGAAAGGGAAGTTGCCCTTGTTGTAGTCGACGCCCGCCTCTTTCAGCTGTTCTTCCGTCTTGCCGACCGAGGCCGCTTCCGGCCACGTGTAGACGACCGACGGGATGGCGTCGTAATTGATGTGGGGCGCCTGGCCCGCCAGATGCTCGACGCAGGCGATGCCTTCTTCCTCCGCCTTGTGCGCCAGCATGGCGCCCGGGATGACATCGCCGATGGCGTAAATGCCGTCGATATTCGTCTTGAAGTGATCGTTGACCTGGATCACGCCGCGCCGGTCCACCTCGACGCCGACGTCTTCGAGGCCAAGTCCCTCGGTAAACGGAATGCGGCCGATGGACACCAGCACGACGTCGCATTTGATGTCTTCGGATTCGCCGCCGCCCGCCGGTTTAACCGTCAGCGTCACCTGCGATTTGGCGGTTTTCGCGCCCGTCACCTTGGTGCCGAGTTTGAATTCCATACCCTGCTTCGCCAGCGTCTTGTGCATCGCGGCGCCGACTTCCTTGTCCATGTTCGGTACGATGGCGTCGAGGAATTCAACCACCGTCACCTTGGCCCCCAGCCGTCGCCACACGGACCCCATCTCGAGGCCGATATACCCGCCGCCGACGACTACGAGATGCTTCGGCACCTTCGACAGCGACAGCGCGCCGGTAGACGATACAACTTTGTCTTCGTCGATCTCGACGCCCGGCAGCGGCGCGACCTCGGAACCGGTCGCGATCAGAATGTTGTCGGCCGTATAGGTGCCGGCGTCTTTGCCGCCCGTCACCTCGACCTCGCCCGGCTTGACGATTTTGGCGGCGCCGGTGATGGCGGTGACCTTGTTCTTCTTGAACAGAAAGCCGATGCCCTTGGTCAGATCGTCGACCACCTTGTCCTTGCGCGCCATCAGCGTCTTAAGATCAAGCTCCACCTTGCCGACCTTGACGCCGTGTTCGGCCAGATGGTCCTGCGCTTCCTCGAATTTTTCCGACGAATGCAATAGCGCCTTGGACGGGATGCAGCCGACGTTGAGACAGGTGCCGCCCCAGGTGCCGCGCTTGTCGACACAGGCGGTTTTCAGGCCGAGCTGGGCCGCGCGGATGGCGGCGACGTAGCCGCCCGGGCCCGCCCCGATCACGATCAGGTCGAAATGGGTATCGCTCATATTCTGCGCCTCCAACTAAACAGCCAGGAGGATACGCTCAGGATCCTCGATGCATTCCTTTACGCGGACGAGAAACGTCACCGCTTCGCGCCCATCGATAATGCGGTGATCGTAGGACAGCGCCACGTACATCATCGGACGGATTTCGATGGAATCGCCGACTGCGACAGGGCGGCGGTCGATCTTGTGCATGCCGAGGATGCCGGATTGCGGCGGATTGATGATCGGCGTGGACATCAGCGAACCGTAGACGCCGCCATTGGTGATGGTGAACGTGCCGCCGGTCAGTTCGTCCATGCCGAGCTTACCGTCGCGCGCCCGGAAGCCGAGATCGGTGATGCCCTTCTCGACTTCGGCGAACGACTTCTTGTCGGCGTCGCGCAGCACCGGCACCACCAGACCCTGTTCGGTACCGACCGCCACGCCGATGTCGTAATAGTTCTTGTAGATCAGCTCGTCGCCGTCGATTTCCGCGTTGACCGCGGGCAGTTCCTTCAGCGCGACGATGCAGGCCTTGACGAAAAACGACATGAATCCGAGGCGGCAGCCGTGGCGTTTTTCGAAATCGTCCTGGAATTTCTTACGGGCAGCCATGACGTTGGTCATGTCGATTTCGTTGAACGTGGTCAGCATCGCCGCCGTGTTCTGGGCCTCTTTCAGGCGTTCGGCGATACGCTGACGCAGGCGGGTCATTTTCACCCGTTCCTCGCGCGGATCCTCGGCGCGGGGTTCCGACGGTGCGGCCGGTTTCGCGGGCGCGGGCGCCGGTTTCGCCTCTGCCGCCTTCGCGCCGCCGCCGTCCTTCATGAACAGCAGCACGTCGCCCTTGGTCAGGCGGCCGTCCTTGCCGGTGCCGGTAATCTGCGACGGATCGAGATCGTTCTCGTCAACCAGTTTGCGTACCGCGGGCGACAGCTTGTCGCTGTCGTCTTCCGCCGCGGCCGGTTCGGGGGCCGGTTCCGCTTTCTCCGCCTTTGCCGGCGCTGCAGCCGGTTTTTCTTCGGCCTTCTTCGCCGGAGCGGCGCCGACTTCGCCGATCATGCCCAGCAAGGCGCCGACTTCGACATTGTCGCCTTCCTTGGCGGTGATCTCGCTCAGCGTGCCGGCGGCGGACGCATTGACTTCCAGCGTCACCTTGTCGGTTTCAAGCTCGAGGATAGGCTCGTCCACGGCGACGGCGTCGCCCTCCGCCTTGAACCATTTTGCAACTGTAGCCTCGGTGACGGATTCGCCGAGCGTCGGAACGGTGATTTCAGTAGCCATGTGCGTTGTGCTCCCGGAGCGGAATGATGGTGTGGTCAGACGGTCAGGGCGTCTTCGACCAGCGCCTGCTGTTCCTTTGTATGTTTGCCGAACGAGCCCGTGGCCGGCGACGACGCTTCGGGCCGGCCGGCATAGACCGGCCGTTCGGCCTTGATATCGACATTGCCGAGCAGTTCCTCGAGACGTCGGTCGAGATAGGTCCAGGCACCCATGTTCTTCGGCTCTTCCTGACACCAGACGACGTCGGCATTGGGATATTTTTTCAGTTCCTTGGACAGCGACACGCTGGGGAACGGATAAAGCTGTTCCATCCGGATCAGCGCGACGTTCGAAATATTCATCTCTTCGCGGGCGGCGAGCAGATCGTAATAGACCTTGCCGCTGCACAGAACGACGCGCCTGACTTTGGTGCGCGCCACCAGATTGCCGGTTTCGGGCAGCACGCGGTTGAACGACGTGCCGGGGCCGAATTCCTCCAGCGTCGAGACCGCCTGCTTGTGCCGCAGCAGCGATTTCGGCGTCATAATGACCAGCGGTTTGCGGAAATCGCGCCGGATCTGACGGCGCAATGCATGAAAATAATTGGCCGGCGTCGTGATGTTGCAGACCTGCCAGTTGTCTTCCGCGCAAAGCTGCAGATAGCGTTCAAGCCGGGCGGACGAATGTTCCGGCCCCTGCCCCTCGAAACCGTGCGGCAGCAGCATGACCAGTCCCGACATGCGCAACCATTTCGATTCGGCAGACGATATGAACTGGTCGAAAATGAACTGCGCACCGTTGGCAAAATCGCCGAACTGCGCTTCCCACATCACCAGCACGTCCGGATCGGCCAGCGACAGGCCGTATTCGAAGCCGAGCACGGCGGCTTCCGACAGGGTCGAATTGCGGGCGATGAATTTCGCCTGCTCGCCGGGCCGGATCTGTTCCAGCGGTATGAAGGGTTCTTCCGTTTCCTGATCGGTAACCACGACGTGGCGCTGCGAGAACGTGCCGCGCGCGACGTCCTGCCCGCTGAGCCGGACCAGATGTCCCTCGGTCAGCAGCGTGCCGAACGCCAACGATTCGCCGGTCGCCCAATCGATGCCCTCACCGGCTTCGAGAGTCTTCCTCCGGTTGTCGAAAAACCGCCGCAGCTTGCTGTTGAGATTGAAATCCTCTGGCACGGTCGAGATCGCGGCGCCGACTTCCTTCAGCAGGTCCATCGATACATCGGTCTTGCCCTTGCGTTCCTCCATCGACGGCGCGGTGGTCAGACCCTGCCACTTTCCTTCCAGCCAGTCCGCCTTGTTCGGCTTGTAGGATTTCGACGCCTCGAAATCCGCTTCCAGACGGGTACGGACGTTGTCCTGAATCTCTGCGACCTGTTCCTCGGTCACCACGCCTTCGGCGATCAGCTGGTTGGCGTAGATTTCGCGCACCGTCGGATGATCCGCGATGGCACGGTACATTTTGGGCTGCGTGAACGCCGGCTCGTCGCCTTCGTTATGGCCGAACCTGCGGTAGCACCACATGTCGATGACCACGTCCTTGCGGAATTCGTGGCGGAATTCGGCGGCAATGCGCGACACGTGAATGACCGCCTCGACGTCGTCGCCGTTGACGTGAAAGATCGGCGCCTGCGCCATCTTGGCGATTTCCGTCGGATATCGGGACGTGCGCGTCGCCGCCGGATTGGTGGTGAAGCCAATCTGGTTGTTGACCACCACATGGATCGTGCCTCCCGTCCGGTAGCCCTTGATGTCCGACAGGCCGAACGTTTCGGCGACGATACCCTGACCACCGAACGCGGCGTCGCCATGCATCAGCAGGCCGAGCACCTTGCGACGTTCCTTGTCGCCGCGCTGGCGCTGTTTGGCGCGCACCTTGCCTACCACGACGGGATCGACCGCTTCCAGATGCGACGGGTTGGCGGCCAGCGACAGGTGCACCTGCTTGCCGTCGAATTCTCGGTCGGCGGAAGTGCCGAGATGGTATTTGACGTCGCCCGACCCCTGAACGTCTTCCGGCGTCGCCGCCGTACCCTGGAATTCGGAAAAGATGGCCGAGAACGGCTTGTTCATGACGTTGGCAAGTACGTTCAGCCGGCCGCGATGCGGCATCCCGATCACGACCTCTTCGACGCCGAGCTGGCTGCCGCGTTTCAGCACCTGTTCCAGCGCCGGCACCAGCGACTCGCCGCCGTCGAGGCCGAACCGCTTGGTGCCGGTATGTTTGACATGGAGGAACTGCTCGAACTGTTCCGCCTCGGTCAGACGTTCGAGGATCGTCACCTTGCCGATGTCGGTGAAGTCCGTCTGGTTGCCGATCGCCTCGATCCGGTCCTGGATCCACACCTTTTCGTCGGTTGAGGTGATATGCATGTACTCGACGCCGATATGGCCGCAATAGGTCGCGCGGACGCGTTCGACGATGTCGCGCAACGGCGCCTTCTCTCCGAGGCCGAGACGGTCGTGGATGTAGATTTCGCGGTCGTAATCGGATTCCGAAAACCCGTAGGATTCGGGATCGAGCTCGGTATGGCTGAGCGGCTGTTCGAGCCCCAGCGGGTCGAGCTCGGCATACAGATGCCCGCGCACGCGGTGCGAGCGGATGATCATCAGCGCCTGGATGGAATCCCGGGTGACGTCGGACAGGTTCGCGCCGTCGCTGCCCGGCGCCGTCGCGCCGTTGGTGCTCAGAACTTCCGCCGCGGTCTCGGTTCCGATCACAGCGGTTTCGCGCGGCGACCAACTGGCGCCCACGAGATCCTTCAGGATATCGGGCGCGTCGTCCTTCAGCTCATCGAAGAACGCCGCCCATTCGGAATCCACGGTCGCCGGTTTTTCGAGATAGCGCGCATAGAGTTCAGCGACGAACGTGCTGTTCGCGCTGGTCAGGAAAGATGTCCGTTCTAACGGTCCGGTCATGACGTCTGCGGCGGTGTCTTCACCGCCCCTTTCAATGCTACTTCGCCGGAAAACGCCGGCGCGGTCAGCCCCGTCCTATCCCTTCATCGCCTCCACCATCGCGTCGCCGATACCGGCGGGCGAATCGGATACTTTGATCCCTGCGCTTTTCATGGCGTCGATCTTGTCGTCGGCGCCGCCCTTGCCGCCAGAAATAATCGCCCCGGCATGACCCATGCGTCGCCCGGGGGGCGCGGTCACACCGGCGATAAATCCGACAACGGGTTTTTTGGTCTTCGACTGCCTGATGAAATCGGCCGCGTCCTCTTCCGCGGAGCCGCCGATTTCGCCGATCATGACGATGCCTTCGGTCTCGTCGTCGCCGAGGAACATGTCTATGCAGTCGACGAAGTTCGTGCCGTTCACCGGATCGCCGCCGATGCCGATGCACGTCGTCTGGCCGAGACCGGCAGCGGTCGTCTGCGCGACCGCTTCGTAGGTCAGCGTGCCCGAGCGCGAGACGATACCGATCCTGCCGCGCTGGTGAATGTGGCCCGGCATGATGCCGATTTTGCATTCGTCGGGCGTGATGATGCCGGGGCAGTTCGGCCCGATCAGACGCGTGTTCGAATTTGCCAGCGCGCGCTTGACGCGCACCATGTCGATCACGGGAATGCCCTCGGTGATGCAGACCGCCAGCGGAATTTCCGCGTCGATCGCTTCCAGGATGGCATCGGCCGCAAAGGGCGGCGGAACGTAAATGACGGACGCGTTCGCGCCCGTCTTTTCGACCGCGTCGGCGACGGTGTCGAATACCGGCAGATCCAGATGCGTGGTCCCGCCCTTGCCCGGCGTCACGCCGCCGACCATGTTGGTGCCATAGGCGATCGCCTGTTCCGAATGGAAGGTTCCCTGCGCGCCGGTGAAACCCTGGCAGATAACTTTCGTGTCTTTTCCGACCAGCACCGACATCAGGCTGCCTCCTGCGTTACTTTGACAACCTTTTCGGCGGCATCCGCCAGATTGTCCGCCGAAACGATCGGCAGACCGGAGTCTTCGAGAATTTTCTTGCCCAGTTCCACGTTGGTACCGGCGAGCCGGACCACCAGCGGCACGTCGAGGCTGACCTCGCGCGCGGCCGCGACCACGCCCTCGGCGATGACGTCGCAGCGCATGATGCCGCCGAAAATATTCACCAGGATGGATTCGACGTTGGGGTCCGACAGGATCAGTTTGAACGCCGTCGTCACCCGTTCCTTGGTCGCGCCGCCGCCGACGTCAAGAAAGTTGGCCGGCGAGCCGCCATACAGCTTGATGATATCCATGGTGGCCATGGCGAGACCGGCGCCGTTGACCATGCAGCCGATGCTGCCGTCGAGCGTGATGTAGTTGAGGTCGTGCTTCGCGGCCTCCAACTCGGTGGGGTCTTCTTCGTCCTCGTCGCGCAGCTCGGCAACGTCCTTGTGCCGGAACAGCGCGTTGTCGTCGAAATTCATCTTGGCATCTAGCGCGATGACGTCGCCCGAACCGGTGACCACCAGCGGATTGATCTCGACGATGGAGGCGTCGAGTTCGGTGAAGGCTTCGTACATCGCCAGCAGGAATCTTGACGCCGCCTTGATCTGGTCGCCTTCGAGTCCGAGACCGAACGCGATCTGCCGCGTGTGAAACGGCTGGATGCCGGTCGCGGGGTCGATATCGATCCGCAGGATTTTTTCCGGCGTCGCCTCGGCGACTTCCTCGATTTCCATGCCGCCCTCGGTGGACGCCATGATGGTGACCCGGCTGGTCGCCCGGTCGATCAGGATGCCGAGATACAGTTCGCGGGCAATGTCGCAGCCTTCCTCGATATAGACGCGTTTGACTTCCTTGCCCTCTTCGCCGGTCTGCTTGGTGACCAGAATCTTGTGAAGCATGCCGGCGACGTTTTCGCGAACCTCGTCGACCGACTTGACGACGCGGACGCCGCCCTTGTCGCTGTCGTCGTCCTTGAACCGCCCGGCGCCGCGGCCACCCGCATGAATCTGCGACTTGACGACCCAGACCGGCCCGCCAAGATCCTCGGCGACCTTGACCGCCTCGTCGGCGGTATAGGCCACGCCGCCCTTTGGCACGGCGACGCCGTACTTGGCGAGCAGCTGCTTCGCCTGATATTCGTGAATATTCATATCCTGTCCGTATGCTCCTGCGGCATTGCCAAAACGTAAACGCGCATTGTTAAGCGATTATTAACCATAAACCCGGAGGTCAGACTCGCTCCGGCGCTGCCGGCGCCGACATGGCACGAAAAAGGGCTACTTGCCCTTCTTGGCGCCTTCGCGTTCCATTTTCTTGACGACATCGACCAGGCCCTGCACGGCGTTGACCGACTTGTTGAACTGGCGTTTCTCGCCCGCGTCGAGCTTGACCTCGACGATGCGCTCGATGCCCTGCGAACCGATGACCACCGGCACACCGACATAGAGACCCTTCACACCGTATTCGCCGTTCAGCTTGGCGGCGCAGGGCAGCACGCGCTTTTTATCCTTCAGATAGGATTCGGCCATGGCGATGGCGGATGAAGCCGGCGCATAGAATGCCGAGCCGTTGCCCAGCAGGCCGACGATCTCGCCGCCGCCGTCGCGGGTGCGCTGGACGATTTCGTCGAGGCGCTTTTGCGTCGTCCATTTCATTTTGATCAGATCGGGCAGCGGAATGCCGGCAACCGTCGAATAGCGGATCGACGGCACCATGGTATCGCCGTGGCCGCCGAGCACGAAGGCCGTCACATCTTCGACCGAAACGTTGAATTCCTCGGCCAGGAAATAACGGAACCGCGCGCTATCGAGCACGCCGGCCATGCCGACGACCCGCTTGGCAGGCAGGCCCGAATGTTTCTGCAGCGCCCAGACCATGGCGTCCAGCGGGTTGGTGATGCAGATCACGAACGCGTCGGGCGCATATTTCTTGATGCCTTCGCCGACCTGTTTCATAACGTTGGAATTGATGCCGATCAGGTCGTCGCGGCTCATCCCCGGCTTGCGCGGGATGCCGGCGGTGACGATAACGACGTCGGCGCCCTTGATGCCGGCGTAGGAATTGGTACCGGTCATGCGGGAATCGAAGCCTTCGACGGGCGAGGATTCGACCAGATCGAGGGCTTTCCCCTGCGGGGTGCCTTTCATGATGTCGAACAGGACGACGTCGCCGAGATCTTTCAATCCGGCGAGATGCGCCAGCGTGCCGCCAATGTTGCCGGCGCCGACGAGGGCGATTTTATTGCGGGCCATGGAATATTCCGGGCTGTTATGAAAAAGGATGTAGCCGCCCGCCGGAGAACCGCCGGGACGCTGGGTTTCTAACGCCGTTAACCTTGCAGGGCAAGGAAAAGCGGCAAAACCCGTTCATGGTGTGAACACACTGCGGCGTCATTCCGGAAAACAGGACTTCTGCCGCATTTTCGACAATGCGGGCGCGCGGTAAACACCGAAGTTCTCTCACCCGCCGGCGAATCGCGTCAGCCGCCGCCGCGCGCCCGGATATACTCTTCCGACTGCATTTCGATCAGCCGCGAGGCCGTGCGTTCGAACGCCGCCGCGGTATCGCCCTCGGTACACAGCGCGTCCGGATCCGCCGCCGCCGAGACGACCATGTTCACCTTCGCCTCGTACAGCGCGTCGATCAGAGTGACCATGCGCTTGGCCTCGTTGCGCTTGGCGGGCGGCAGCAGCGGCACGTTGGCGAGAATCATCGTGTGATAGGCCTTCGCGATGGCGAGATAATCCGGCGCGCCGAGGGGTTTTTCGCAGAGATCGGCGAACTCGAACCGGGCGACGCCCTTGGCCGCCTTCGGCACCGGCACGACGCGCCCCATGACGGGAACTTCTTCCGCCTCGCCCGGTGCGTCGTCGGTCAGTGCCGCAAACGCCGCGTCCAGCGCGGCATCGGCTTCCGCCCCCAGCGGCGTATGATAGACCCCCATGTCGACCAGCCGGTCGCGGCGGTAATCGCGCTGGGCTTCGAGCTCGAGGATATCGATCCGGCCTTTCAGCACGTCGATAAACGGCAAGAACCGGTCGCGCTGCAGTCCGTCCTTATACAGATTGTCGGGATGCGTGTTGCTGGTCGCGACCACCACCACACCCTCGTCGAACAGGGCCTCGAACAGGCGGCCGAGGATCATGGCGTCGGCGATGTTGTCGACCTGGAATTCGTCGAAGCACAACAGCCACGTATCGGCGGCGATATCGGCGGCGATTTTAGGCAACGGATCCTGCAGCTTGCCGTCTTTCTGTCGCCAGTCATGCATGGTGCCGTGAATGTCGAGCATGAATTCATGGAAATGCACGCGGCGTTTTTGATCGCCAGCCACCGAGGCGTAAAACAGATTCATCAGCATGGATTTACCGCGCCCCACCGGGCCGTACAGATACAGCCCCTGCGGCGCCGGTTCGGACGGCCGCCGCGTCAGTCCGAACCGTTCGCGCCAGCTACCGCCGCCGCGCGCGGGTTGGTACTTCCGCAGCGCATGCCACAGCGACTGCAGCTTCTCCGCCGCAAGCTCCTGGATCGGATCGCCATGCAGTTCGCCATCGGCGATCAGCGACCGATAGGCAAACAGCGGACCGTCATCGGTATGGGAATCGGACATGTCAGTCAAAGCGCGGCATGGATAGCGGAATCGCGACTGCAATCAAGAAAAATTGCGCAATTTGCCATCCCGTGCCCGTTCGCTTAGGGTCGCCGGCATCCACATATCAACGTTGCGCGCGCGCCCGGCGGACCTGACAGGTCGGCCGGGTGGGGCGTTTTCGCGCGCCATGCACAAATGGGGGGAAACAAAAATGCCCGATACATACGAAACCAGCTACGAAGTCGGCCAGGACAATGTGCAGAAATTCGGCATGGACCTGCACAATCCGGTGTTCTGGATTGCGAGCATCCTGGTGCTCGTCTTCGTCATCGGCACCCTGATGGCGCCCGATACGGCGAAAGCCGGCTTCGACGGCGCGAAAGGATGGTCGATCGCGAATTTCGACTGGCTGTTCATGGTGGGCGGCAATATTTTCGTCCTGTTCTGCCTGGTGCTGATCTTCGCGCCGGTGGGGCGAATCCGGATCGGCGGCGAAGAGGCCAAGCCGGAATTTTCGACCCTGTCCTGGTTCGCGATGCTGTTTGCGGCAGGTATGGGCATCGGACTGATGTTCTGGAGCGTGGCCGAACCGGCGGCATACTACACGGACTGGTACGGCACGCCGCTGAATGCCGAAGCCAAAACGCCCGCCGGCGCCAGTGCGGCGATGGGCGCGACCATGTTTCACTGGGGCCTGCATCCCTGGGCCATATACGCGGTGGTCGGGCTTACGCTGGCATTCTTTTCCTACAACAAGGGCCTGCCGCTGACCATCCGGTCGGGTTTCTACCCCCTGATCAAGGACCGGGCCTGGGGCTGGACCGGTCATCTGATCGATATCGTCGCCGTGCTGGCGACCATCTTCGGACTGGCCACATCGCTCGGCTTCGGCGCCCAGCAGGCGGCGAGCGGTCTCAAATTCCTGTTCGGGATCGATAACGGAATCGCGACCCAGGTCGCGATCATCATCGGCGTGACGGCCATCGCGATCGTCTCGGTCGTTCGCGGTCTCGACGGCGGCGTGAAGGTGCTGAGCAACATAAACATGTCGCTGGCGGTTCTGCTGCTGCTGTTCGTCATCATTGCCGGCCCGACCGTCGCCATCCTGACCGGTATCTGGACGACCGGCGTCGCCTATATCGAACACATCATTCCGCTGAGCAACTGGATCGGCCGGGAAGACGAGAAGTTCTATCACGGATGGACCGTGTTCTACTGGGCCTGGTGGATATCCTGGTCGCCCTTCGTCGGCATGTTCATCGCCCGGATTTCGAAGGGCCGAACGGTGCGGGAATTCGTCACCGCCGTCTTGCTGGTGCCGACGCTCGTGACGATCGTTTGGATGTCGGCGTTCGGCGGCACCGGCATCGGCCAGATCGAGGCAGGCGTCGGCGAACTTGCCAACGGCGTCAGCGAAGTTTCGCTCGCGATGTTTCAGATGCTCGCAAACCTGTCTCTGACCCAGATCACCTCCTTCGTCGCGATCGTGCTGGTCCTGGTGTTTTTCATCACATCGTCGGATTCGGGATCGCTGGTCATCGACAGCATCACCGCCGGGGGCAAGGTGGACGCGCCGGTGCCGCAGCGCATCTTCTGGGCGACCATGGAAGGCATCATTGCCGGCGCGCTGCTGTTCGGCGGCGGCGCGGATGCGTTAGGCGCGCTGCAGGCTGCGGCAATCACGGTCGGACTGCCGTTCACCGTCGTCCTGCTGCTGATGTGCGTGTCGCTCTATATGGGTCTCAGCCACGAACGGAAATACGTACTCGAGACTTCTGCGGCGGCCCGATAGAAGCAAAGCAGAATGAAACGACAAAGGGCGGGTCCATGACCCGCCCTTTTTTTCGAGTGCCGCGATGCGATGCAATTTACCTGCGCGCCACCATCGCCTGCTTGATCTCGCCGATGGCTTTCGCCGGATTGAGGTCCTTCGGGCAGGTCTTGGTGCAGTTCATGATGGTGTGGCAGCGGTAAAGCCGGAAGGGATCCTCCAGCTCGTCGAGCCGTTCGCCGGTCGCCTCGTCGCGCGAATCCTGAATCCAGCGATTGGCCTGCAGCAGGATCGCCGGGCCGAGATACCGGTCGCCGTTCCACCAGTAGCTGGGGCAGCTGGTCGTGCAGCAGAAGCACAGAATGCATTCCCACATGCCGTCCAGCTTCTTGCGTTCTTCCGGCGACTGCAGGCGTTCCTTGCCCGGCGTCGGCTGCGTATCTGATTTCAGCCACGGTTCGATCGACCTGTACTGGGCGTAGACCTGCGTCAGGTCTGGCACCAGATCCTTGACCACCGGCATGTGCGGCAGCGGGTAGATCTTCACGTCGTCCTTTACGTCGTCGATATACTTGGTGCAGGCCAGCGTGTTGGTGCCGTCGATATTCATCGCGCACGATCCGCACACGCCTTCGCGGCAGGACCGGCGGAAGGTCAGCGTCGAATCGATCTCGTTCTTGATCTTGATGACGGCGTCGAGAACCATCGGGCCGCAATCGTCCATGTCGACCGTATAGGTATCGACCTGGGGCGTGTTGCCGTCGTCGCCGTTCCAGCGATAGACGCGGAACGTCTTGGTGTTTTTCGCCCCTTCCGGCGCGGGCCAGGTCTTGCCCTCGCGGACTTTGGAATTTGCGGGAAGTGTGAATTCGGCCATTGATGCGTCCTCAGTATACCCGTTCCTTGGGCGGAACGGCCTTAACGTCGTCTGTCATGGTTTCTTCGTGGACGGGACGGTAGTCGATCCGGCTGGTGCCGTCCTCGTTCAGCCACACATAGGTGTGCTTCATCCAGTTTTCGTCATCGCGGTCCGGGTAGTCTTCCCGAGCATGCCCGCCGCGGCTTTCCTTTCGGTTAAGCGCGCTGTCGAGGCTGACCACCGCCTGCGCCAGCAGGTTGTCGTATTCCAGCGTCTCGGCAAGATCCGAATTCCAGATCAGCGAGGTGTCGTTGACCCGGACGTCGTCGTTCCGCGCCCACAGCGCGGTCAGCCGGTCGCGGCCTTCCTGCATCAGCTCCTCGGTGCGGAACACGGCGCAGTGTCCCTGCATGGTGCGCTGCAGTTCGAGCCGCAGCTCCGACGTCGGGGTCGAGCCCTTGGCGAAACGCCGGGCATCGAAACGGGCGAGTTCCTTTTCGCCCGCGTCCTTGGGCAGTTCGGGCTGTTTCTGGCCCGGCGTGACCAGTTCGGCGGCGCGGTCGCCCGCGGCACGGCCGAACACCACCAGATCGAGCAGCGAGTTGGAGCCGAGGCGGTTGGCGCCGTGGACGGATACGCAGGCGGCCTCGCCGATCGCCATGATACCGGGTTGTACTTCTTCCGGGCCGCTATCGCCCGGTTTCACCATCTCGCCGCGATACGTCGTCGGGATGCCGCCCATGTTGTAGTGAACCGTCGGCAGCACCGGGATCGGTTCCTTAGTCACGTCGACGCCGGCGAAGATGCGTGCCGTGTCGGAGATACCGGGCAGGCGTTCGTTGATGACCGCCGAATCGAGATGTTCGATATGAAGGTGGATGTGATCCTTGTCCGGGCCGACGCCGTTGCCGTCGCGGATTTCCATGGTCATGGCGCGGGCCACGACGTCGCGCGACGCCAGGTCTTTCACCGACGGAGCGTAGCGTTCCATGAAACGTTCGCCCTGGGAGTTTGTCAGGTATCCGCCCTCGCCGCGCACGCCTTCGGTGATGAGGCAGCCGGCGCCGTAGATGCCGGTCGGGTGGAACTGGATGAACTCCATGTCTTCGAGCGGCAGGCCGGCGCGCAGCACCATGGCCGAGCCGTCGCCGGTCTGCGTGTGGGCGCCCGTGCAGGAGAAATAGGCCCGGCCGTAGCCGCCGGTCGCGATCAGAACCTGGTTGGCGCGGAACCGGTGGATCGTGCCGTCATCCAGATTCCAGGCCATCAGACCGCGGCAGACGCCGTCGTCGTCCATGATCAGGTCGAGGCCCATATATTCGATGAAGAATTCCGCATCGTGTTTCAGCGACTGCTGGTACAGCGTGTGCAGAATGGCGTGCCCGGTACGGTCGGCGGCGGCGGCCGTGCGCTGCGCGGGCGGACCTTCGCCGTATTCGGTGGTCATGCCGCCGAACGGGCGCTGATAGATTTCACCCTTTTCGGTGCGCGAAAAGGGGACGCCGTAGTGTTCCAGTTCTAGCACCGACGGGATCGCTTCGCGGCACATGTATTCGATGGCGTCCTGGTCGCCGAGCCAGTCGGCACCCTTGACGGTATCGTAGAAATGCCAGCGCCAGTCGTCCTCGCTCATATTGCCGAGCGCGGCGGAGATGCCGCCCTGGGCGGCGACCGTGTGGCTTCGGGTCGGGAACACCTTGGTGATGCAGGCGGTACGCAGGCCCTTCAGCGCCATGCCGAACGTCGCCCGGAGGCCGGCCCCGCCGGCCCCGAGAACGACGACGTCGTAGGTGTGATCGATGATTTCGTATGCGTTGGTATTCATGGCGTTCCTGTGCGCGATCCTGAAACCCCTGCGGCGCGGTCAGCCGAGGGCGATCCTGACGATGGAAAAAATGGTTGCGACGGCAAGCCCGATGGCCGCGAACTTGACCAGCCCGATGCAGGCGATCTTCAGCCATTCGGTATGCACGTAGTCTTCGAGCACGACCTGCAGGCCGAGCTGTGCGTGATGGAACGTGGCGATCGTCAGCAGCACCAGCAGGATGGACACCATCGGCGTCGCGATCCAGTCGCGGAAGGTACTGTAATCGGCCCCGGCCATGGCCGCGATCGAGGCGACGAACCAGATGACCAGCGGGATCAGGGCGACGGCGGTCATCCGCTGCGCCCACCAGTGAACCACGCCTTCCTTGGCGGACCCGAGCCCGCGAACCTTGCCGAGAGGCGAACGTAAACTCATCAGAAGGCTCCCATCGATGCGTAGCCCCAGATCCAGGCGGCGGCGGTCAGCACGACCGACGCGGCGACGACCAGCCACCCATTGCGGTAGGCGGCATCCAGTTCGAAGCCCTTGCCGGCGTCCCAGAACAGGTGACGGATGCCGTTGCAGAGATGATAGAACAGCGCATAGGACCAGCCGAGCAGAAGCAGCCGCCCGATCCACGAGGCGTTGAACGCCTGCACGTCGTTAAAGGCGCGCTCCCCGGTCGCGGCGGCAATCAGCCAGCACAACAGCAGCAGGGTGCCTACCGCCAGTGCGATGCCCGTGGCACGGTGCATGATCGACATGACGGAGGTGAGTTGCGGTTTGTAAACTTGGAGATGCGGGGACAGGGGGCGATTTTGGCTCGCCATGGAAAGATTCCCGTTTTCGTGCTCGACAATGCTGAAACGGATACGTTTTTTCAGCGGCCCCGGTTTACGCCGATGGGTGAGTCAAGTCAATCCGAGCGCGGATTTCGGGAATGCCCGAGAGGCTGCGCAACGACGCCGCGGACCGGACTTGTGGACAAGTATGTGGACTATTTGTGCATCCGAATCCCGTTTATGCACAGGAAATCTAAGCGAAAGGATGTTTGAGCGTTGCACCCGCCAGGCGGCACAGGGATCATAAATGTACGCGAGAGCGTATGAGGCGGCGTTGTCGGCTGGTAGACCGGCCCCTTGGGGCGGGTTTCCGGACGGTAACGGCAAATCACCGGCAGGATGTCGGCAAGTCCCGGAAACGGGACGCGCGGGCGCCGGTCGGATCGGGTGAGGGTCAGCAGGGTTCCATCCCGTGGCTCCTGTCTGCAGCAGGTTCTGTCCGTGGAAAGGGACGGATTTTTCGGCGGCGCGACGCCGGTTTCGGCCGGAAGAACGCCGCAGGGAGGGGGTCGAAAGCCGGGCAACCGGCCCCGGATCGCCGCCCGTCAGGACGACGCGCACTCCCCGAAGCGCGCGCCCAATGATCGGAAGATCCGGAAGCGGAGAGGCAAAACCGGTTGCGTCGGCTTCAGGTCCCGGCAACGGGACGGCTCGAAGACGAAAGCGGTGTATCGCCAAGGGCACCGCCGGAGTCTGCGGATCGAGGCCATCTCGTTCTCGCGTCCACGAGCCTTCACCGGCTCTTGGGGCGTCGGGCGTGTCTTCGCGGGACACACAGCGTAGGTTGAGAGACTTACGCGCCCGGCGCCTCAATTTACTTCCGAAACGATGCCAGTGACTGAAAACTCCCTGCGCGGATGCGCGTCAGGATTATTGCTTTTCGCATGTCGACCCCGAAGACGCAGCGCCATTCGTTCGAACACAAGCGGACCCCGCCGTCGTCGCCAAACAGGAAAATTCAGGCCGCCTTCACCAGCTTCTTCTGCACCAGCATCTCGGCGATCTGCACCGTGTTCAGCGCCGCGCCCTTGCGCAGATTGTCCGACACCACCCACATCGACAGCCCGTTTTTCACCGTCGGGTCCTTGCGGATGCGGCTGACATAGACCGCGTCCTCGCCCGCGCATTCGACCGGCGTGACGTAGCCTTCGTTGGCGCGGTGATCGACCACCACGACGCCCGGCGCCTCGCGCAACACCTCGCGCGCCTCGTCCTCGTCGATCGGTTTCGCGCATTCGATGTTGACCGCCTCGCCGTGGCCGACGAAGACCGGCACGCGGACGCATGTCGCCTGTACGGCGATATCCTTGTCGAGGATCTTCCGTGTCTCGACGGCCATCTTCCATTCTTCCTTGGTCGCACCGTCGTCCATGAACACGTCGATATGCGGGATCACGTTGAACGCGATCTGCTTGGTGAACTGTTCGCGTTCCTTGGCATCGTTCACGAAGATGCCTCGGGTCTGGTTGAACAGTTCGTCCATCGCCGCCTTGCCGGCGCCCGACGTCGACTGATAGGTCGACACCGACACGCGCTTGATTTTCGCCATGTCGTGCAGCGGCTTCAGCGCAACAACCATCTGGATCGTCGAGCAGTTGGGATTGGCGATGATGTTGCGCTTTGTGTGCCAGTCGAGGTCTTCCGGATTGACCTCCGGCACGACCAGCGGCACGTCCGGATCCATACGGAAATAGGACGAATTGTCGATCACGACGCAACCGGCCTTGGCGGCGCGCGGCGCGTATTCGGCCGACGCCTTGGAGCCCGGCGAGAACAGCGCGATATCGGTGTCCTTGAAGTCGTAATGCGCGAGATCCTGCACCGACAGGATATCGTCCTCGCCGAACGACACTTCGCGCCCGACGGAGCGCGACGATGCCAGCGCGATCACGTCATCGGCGGGGAAATTTCTTTCCGCCAGAATTTCCAGCATTTCGCGGCCGACATTCCCTGTCGCGCCGGCGACGGCAACTTTGTAACCCATGGTTATTGCTTTCGTATGTGCGGCCAGTGCGGCGCGCGGTGTTTAACAGATCGTTCCGCGTTTCCAAAGCATCCACGCAAAACAAACGAGGCGCCCTCCGGTCCGGGGGACGCCTCGTTCAAACTCTGTTACGCGGCGCCCCGCCGGGCACCGGCGGGTATCAGCTTCCGGGTTTGGTCGTCTTGACCTCGGTGCTGGCAGTCTGTTTCGTCGTCGCCTTGCCCGGCGCCAACGTGATCGTCGGTTTCTTGGTTTCGGCCACCTTGCCGTATCCACCGCAGGAATAGCCCTCGCCCGCGAAGGCGAACGTCGAGGCGGCGAACAGGCCGATAACGGCCAGAGACATGATCTTTTTCATCGCGATCTTCCTTCGTCTGAAGTAACGGACTTCAAAACCGTAATACCGGCGGGTTAAATTCGCAACCGGATTCGTATACCGTCGGCGGCACCGGTCCGCGAAAGCAGACCCGGTTTACGCCGCCAGCTTGTCCAGTTCCGCCGTCACCGCTTCGCCCATCTGTTCGCAGGACACCAGGGTCTTGCCGTCCTGCATGATGTCGCCGGTGCGCAGACCCGCGTCGAGCACGTTGCGCACCGCCTGTTCGACCAGGTCGGCGTCTTCGCCCATGTCGAACGAATAGCGCAGCATCATGGCGTAGGACTGGATCATCGCCAGCGGGTTGGCCTTGCCCTGCCCGGCGATATCCGGCGCGGAGCCGTGGACGGGTTCGTACAGCGCGCGGCGGCGGCCCGATTCGTCCGCCGGGCCCAGCGACGCCGACGGCAGCATGCCGAGCGAGCCGGTCAGCATCGACGCGACATCCGACAGCATGTCGCCGAACAGATTGTCGGTAACGATGACGTCGAACTGTTTCGGATTGCGCACCAGCTGCATGCCGCAATTGTCGGCCAGCATGTGCGACAGCTCCACGTCGGCGAATTCGTTGTCGTGCACCCAGGTCGCCTCTTCGCGCCACAACAGGCCGGATTCCATGACGTTCATCTTCTCGACCGAGCACACGCGGTTGTCGCGTTTTTTCGCAAGGTCGAACGCGACCCGGCAGACGCGGCGGATTTCCTCGGTTGTGTAGACCTGTGTGTTGATGCCGCGGCGCTGCCCGTCGGGCAGGTCTTCGATGCCGCGCGGTTCGCCGAAATAGACGCCGCCGGTCAGTTCGCGGACGATCAGGATATCGAGCCCGCCGACCAGTTCCTTCTTCAGGCTGGACGCATCGGCCAGGGCGTCGAAACAGATCGCCGGGCGCAGATTGGCGAACAGATCCATGTCCTTGCGCAGGCGCAGCAGGCCCGCCTCGGGCCGCACGTCGAAGCCGATATTGTCCCATTGCGGCCCGCCCACCGCACCGAACAGGACCGCATCGGAATTGAGCGCGACCTCCATGGTCGCGTCGCTGATGGCGGCGCCGTGGCTTTCATAGGCGCAGCCGCCGACCAGATCCTCGGTCACATCGAACGTCACCGACCGGCGCTTGTCCATCCAGTCGATCAGACGGCGGACTTCGCCCATGACTTCCGGGCCGATCCCGTCGCCGGGCAGCATGAGTACTTTTTTATTGGCGGCCATTCGGCGGCTCTCCCTGATTGTCGGTCTTCAGACCCGCGCGCCCTGCATCCACGGCATGGACTGTTTCTGCTTTTCCTCGAAAGACGAAATCTTGTCGTCCGACTGCAGCGTGATGCCGATGTCGTCGAGGCCCTCCAGCAGGCAATGCTTGCGGAACGGATCGACGTCGAAGGGAATTTCCTCGCCGTCGGGGCGGACGATCTTCTGGTTTTCCAGATCGATCTCGATCCGGGCGTTTTCGCCGCGGGCCGCATCTTCCAGAAGCGCATCGCGCTGTTCCGGCGTCACCTTGATGAGCAGCAGCCCGTTCTTGAACGAGTTATTGAAGAAGATATCGGCGAAGGACGTCGAGATGACGCATCTGATCCCGAAATCGGTGAGCGCCCAGGGCGCGTGTTCGCGCGACGAGCCGCAGCCGAAATTATCGCCGGCCACCAGGATTTCCGAATTCCGGTACTGCGGCTGGTTGAGGATGAAATCCTCTTTTTCCGAGCCGTCCTCATTGTAGCGGACGTCGTTGAACAGGTTCACGCCGAGACCGGTGCGCTTGATGGTTTTCAGGAACCGCGCCGGAATAATGCGGTCGGTATCGATATTGTGACCGGGCATCGGCACGGCGACGCCGGAAAAGGTTTCGAATTTTTTCATATGTTGTCTCCCCTATTCGGCGGCGTCGGCGGCAAGTTCGCGCACGTCGGTCAGATGGCCCGTCACCGCGGCGGCGGCGGCCATGGCCGGGCTGACCAGGTGGGTGCGCCCGCCGGGACCCTGGCGGCCCTGGAAATTGCGGTTCGAGGTCGATGCCGAGCGTTCGCCGGGTTCCAGCATGTCGCCGTTCATGCCGAGACACATCGAACAGCCGGGTTCGCGCCAGTCGAAACCGGCCTCGGTGAAGATTTCGTCGAGGCCCTCGGATTCCGCCTGTTCCTTGATCAGGCCGGACCCCGGCACAACCATGGCATAGACGCCGTCCGCCACCTTGCGGCCTTTTGCGACAGCGGCAGCGGCGCGCAGATCCTCGATCCGCGAATTGGTGCAGGACCCGATAAAGACCTTGTCGACGTGAATATCCGTCAGCTTCATACCGGGTTTGATATCCATGTATGCCAGCGCGCCTTCGACCGTCTGACGTTTCGCTTCGTCGTCGATATCCGCCGGATTGGGGACCACGCCGCCGATCGGGCCGACCATCTCGGGGCTGGTGCCCCACGAAACATAGGGTTCGATATCGGCGGCATCGAGTTCGACCTCGATATCGTAGGTCGCGCCGTCATCCGATTTGAGCGTCTTCCAGTATTCGACCGCCTGTTCCCAGGCGGCGCCCTTGGGCGCCATGGGGCGGCCTTCGAGATAGTCGAGCACCTTCTGGTCGGGGGCGACCAGACCGGCGCGGGCGCCGGCTTCGATCGACATGTTGCAGACGGTCATGCGGCCTTCGACCGACATGTTCTCGATCACGCTGCCGGCATATTCGATCACACAGCCGGTGCCGCCCGCAGTGCCGATGTTGCCGATGATAGCAAGGATCACGTCCTTGGCGGTTACGCCTTCGCGCAGCTCGCCGTTGACGGTGATGCGCATGTTCTTCGACGGTTTCTGCAGCAGCGTCTGGGTGGCCAGCACGTGTTCGACCTCGGACGTGCCGATACCGAACGCCAGCGCACCGAGCGCACCGTGGGTCGCGGTATGGGAATCGCCGCAGACCAGCGTCAGGCCGGGCTGGGTGAAACCCTGTTCCGGGCCGATCACATGAACGATGCCCTGGCGAACGTCGAGAAAGTCGATGAAGGGAAGACCGAATTCCTTCGCGTTCTTTTCCAGCAGTTCGATCTGGATGCGGGATTCCTCGTTCTCGATCCCGTTCGCGCGGCCGGCGGTCGGCACGTTGTGATCCGCCACCAGCAGATGCGCGTCCGGGACCCGGACCGGGCGATTGTTTTCGCGCAGCCCGTCGAACGCCTGGGCGCTGGTGATCTCGTGAATGATCTGGCGGTCGATATAGAGGATGCAGGTACCGTCATCCTTTTCCTCAACCAAATGCGAGTCCCAGATCTTGTCGAACAGTGTTTTCGGTTCGGCCATCTTCTTCCCTTTCATCCCCTCCTGCCGCGTTTTCGCGATCAGGAGTCTTTCTTGTCCTCGCTGTTGTCCTCGGCAGGCGCATCCGCGGTTTCGGCGGCTTCTGCTTCCTCGACGGCGGGGACTGCCTGGGCCATGGCCTCGTCCTCCATTTCGACCGCCTCGGACGCCGTCGCCGGCGCCGCGTCCTTGCCGACGGTGGCGGCAGCGAAGCGCCGGTCGACCTTCTCGGCGATCCGGGCGGACTTGCCGCGGCGCGAACGCAGATAATACAGCTTGGCGCGGCGGACGGCGCCGCGGCGCACGACTTCGATCTTCTCGATCCGCGGGCTGTAGAGCGGGAACACGCGTTCCACGCCTTCGCCGTAGGAGATCTTGCGCACCGTGAAGGACGAATTCAGCGCCTTCGCCGTGCGGGCAATCACCACGCCTTCATAGACCTGCACGCGTTCGCGCGTACCTTCGACCACCTTGTAGTGGACGCGGACCGTATCGCCGGGGCCGAATTCAGGTATCGGCCGCTCTGCAACCAGGCGGTCGATTTCGCCCTTTTCGATTTGTTCAATCACGTTCATGACAATGTTCCTTTTGGTTCTTCAGGGCCTGCCGGTACCGATCCCACAGATCGGGCCGCCGGTCCCGCGTTGCGATCTCCGCCTGTTCGGTTCTCCAGGCGCAGATATTCTCGTGATGGCCGGACAGCAGAACGTCCGGCACTTTGCGGCCGCACCAGTCGGCGGGCCGCGTGTAATGGGGATATTCGAGCAATCCCCGGGTGAAACTTTCCTCCTCGAGCGACGCTTCGGCGCCCATCACGCCGGGCAGCAGACGCACGCAGGCATCTATCAGCGCCAGCGCCGCGGGCTCGCCGCCCGACAGCACGAAATCGCCGAGGCTGATTTCGGTCACGTTGCGGGCGTCCAGCACCCGCTGGTCGATCCCTTCATAGCGGCCGCAGATCAGCGTTACGCCGGGCCCGGTCGCAAATTCCGTCGCATGCGCCTGGCTGAAAGTCTCGCCGCGCGGCGTCAGATAGATCAGCGGCGCATCCGATAGCGCGGCGTCTTCAATCGCAGCATCGACGACGTCGGCGCGCATCACCATCCCGGCGCCGCCGCCGAAAGGCGTGTCGTCCACGGTGCGGTGCCGATCGGTCGCATAGTCGCGAATATCGACCGTCTCCAGCGACCACGCATCATCGGCCAGCGCCTTGCCGGCAAGCGAATGGGCGAGCGGCCCCGGAAACATCTCCGGGAACAGCGTCAGCACCTTCGCCGTCCATATGTTGCGTTCGTCGGTCACTTTTCGGTCTCGTCTTCTCTTTCTGTTTCCGCGTCGTCCTGCGGTTCGTCTTCGTCGTCTTTCTCAGCCTCCACAGCTCGGGGCGGATCGACGGTCAGCCGCCCCGCACCGATGTCTATGTCCGGCACCGCCGCTTTCGTGAACGGCACCAGCAAGGTTTCCTGTCCCGGTCCACGGTCGATTTCCAGCACGTCGCCCGCGCCTGCCGGAATGATCGCCCTGACGGTGCCGATCGTCTCTCCATCCTGCACGACCTCCAGCCCGAGGAGGTCAGCGTGATAGAACTCGTCCTCGTCCGGTTCCGGCAGCGCGTCCTTCGACACGTAAAGCCGAAGGCCTTTCAGCGCTTCCGCCGCGTTCCGGTCCGCGACCCCGTCGAGGGCCGCGATCACCATGCCGCCGCGCACCGTCTCGATGTCGATCTCGAACCGGCGGTTGCCCGCCTCGTCCGACACCGGTCCGTAGGCGGCGACGTCCTCCGCAAGATCGGTGAACGGTTTGATCCGAACCGATCCGCGGATGCCGTGCGCGCCCGCGATGGCACCGACACAGACCCGGTCGCGATCCGCCGCGCCCTGAACCCGTGCCGACGACGCAACCGCCGTGGAGGACCCTCCCCGCCGGCCGCCGGACGAACGACCTGCCGCCAGGATTAGTCCTCCTTCTTCTCTTCTTCCTCGCCGCCCTCTTCGGCGGGCGCTTCTTCAGCCGGTGCTTCTTCAGCGGCAGCTTCCTCGGCCGGCGCCTCTTCCGCCGGCGCATCCTCTGCCGGCGCTTCGGCCTCTTCCGCCGCAGCGGCGGATTCGGCCTCGGCCTTCGCCTTGGCCGCTTCTTCCGCCTCTCTCATGCGTTCCTGCGTCTTTGCGCGCGGCGCGCTTTTCTTCGGCGTATCGCGGATTTTCGGCATTGGAATAATCTCCGCCTGGCCGAGGAACTTGGCCACGCGATCCGACGGCTTGGCGCCGACGCCGAGCCAGTGCTTGATGCGTTCGCCGTCGAGCTTGATCCGGTCCGGATGCTCCCGCGGCAGCATCGGGTTGTAGGTGCCGACGCGTTCGATATAGCGGCCGTCGCGCGGCATGCGCGAATCTGCAACGACAATACGGTAGTAGGGGCGCTTTTTGGCACCGCCCCGTGATAGTCTGAGTTTAAGCGACATTAAGTTATTAACCCTCCATTTGATCGCGGTTGTTTAGGCGTTTCGATTAAGTCTTTCGTTTCGTTCCAGTTCCGTGCGGCAATGCCGCGTCTTTATCTCATGCCGGGTCCCGGCGGCATGCCGGGAGGCATCATGCCGGGCATGCCGGACCGCATCAGGCCCTTCTTGCCCATCTTCTTCATCTTTTTCATCATGCGGGTCATTTCCTGATACTGCTTCAGCAGCTTGTTGACGTCCTGCACGGTGGTGCCCGATCCGGCGGCGATCCGGCGCTTGCGGGATGCCTTGATCAGGTCCGGTTTCTTGCGTTCGGTGACCGTCATGGAACCGATGATGGCTTCCTGGTGGATCACCATCCTGTCGTCGACATTGGCCGCCGCCATCTGGGCCTGCGCCTTCTTGACGCCGGGCAGCATGCCCATCACGCCGCTCAGCCCGCCCATCTTGCGGAGCTGGCGCAGCTGGGAGGCGAAATCGTCCAGATCGAAGCTGCCCGCTTCCATCTTCTTCATCAGCCGTTCGGCCTCGTCCTGCTCGACCAGCTCGGACGCCTTTTCGACCAGGCTGACGACGTCGCCCATGCCGAGGATACGCGACGCGATGCGGTCGGGGTGGAAGGCTTCCAGCGCTTCCAGCTTTTCGCCGGTGCCCAGCAGGCGGATCGGCGTGCCGGTCACCGCCTTCATCGACAGCGCTGCGCCACCGCGGGCATCGCCGTCGACGCGGGTCAGCACGATGCCGGTCAGCGCGAGCTTTTCATTGAACGACTGGGCGACGTTGACCGCGTCCTGGCCGGTCATCGCGTCGGCCACCAGCAGGATTTCCGCCGGGCGCGCGCCGTCGCGGACATCCGCGACCTCGGCCATCAGCTCATCGTCGACATGGAGGCGGCCCGCAGTGTCCAGGATGACCACGTCGTAGCCTTCCTTCTTTGCGGTATCCATGGCGCGATCGGCGATCATGCGCGGCGTCTGCAGCGGCACGATCGGCAGCGTATCGACCTTCGCCTGTTCGCCGAGCACGGCGAGCTGCTGCTGCGCCGCGGGGCGGCGGACGTCGAGCGACGCCATCAGCACCTTCTTGGCCTGCTTTTCCTGGATGCGCTTGGCGATCTTGGCCGACGTGGTGGTTTTACCGGAACCCTGCAGGCCCACCATCATCACGGCGGCGGGCGACGCGGCGCGAACCTCGAACTCGTCCGTTTCGGGGCCGAGCATTTCGACGAGGTAGTCGTTGACGATCTTGACGACCTGCTGGCCCGGCGTGACCGAACGCAGGACTTCCTCGCCGACGGCGCGTTCCTTCACGCCGTCGATGAAATCCTTGACGACCGGCAGCGCGACATCGGCTTCGAGCAGGGCGACGCGGATTTCGCGCATCGCGGCCGACACGTCGGCTTCGGACAGCGCGCCGCGCTTCTTCAGCTTGTCGAATATCTCGCCGAAACGATCTGTCAGTCCGTCGAACATGTGCCCCTGGCACTCCGTTCAGTTGCGTCCGCCCCAGCCGCGTACCGGCCAAAAAATCCCCAACGCAAATCGCGCCAGTGCGCGCACCTGCGCGGACCGACGTACACCCGAAAGCGTTGGACAATGTCTTTTGTCGTGGGCGGGGCGGAAACTAGGGGGGTTTGGCGGCGGCGTCAAGGACTTAGAACCGTCGAACCGTCCCTGTGACACCAGTCACACAATTGCCTCATTTTTGCGCTTTAACCGTAATCCTTAATCCCCAGTTTACGGGGAGACGGCAGATTACGTGCGCGGACAGTACAGGAAGCACGTGCACGGCTGGAACAGGAAGTTATCGGATGAAGACCTCGCGAACGACATTGAAAGTTGTCGGCGCAATCGCCGGGATGGCGCTGTTTCTGGGCGCGGCGGCCGCCGCAGGCGTGGACCGCGGCAAGGAATTGACCGGTCACGGCACGCTGGTAACCGCACCGGACGTCGTCACCTCGACGGGACAGCCGGACCCCCGCTGAAACGGTTACGGCCCGCCCCCGCTAAGGGGCAGGCCGCTCTATCAAACTTGTCGAACGCTTCAGCCCAGATTGTAGAAGCTGATCATGTTGTCATGCACCAGCTTGCGCTTGATCTCGTCCGGGAATTCGTTGCTTTCGAGGAATTCCGGCAGCTCGGTCGTCAGATCCTCTTCCGTCGGCTCGTGCGGATAGTCTGACGCGTACAGGATGCGGTCGGGTCCGATGGCGTCGATGGTGTATTTCAGGTTCCGCTCGCCGAGTTCCATCGCGACCCAGAAATTGTCGCCTTCGCGCAGATAGTCCGACGGACGTTTCTTCAGCTGGGCCCGGCTGGCGGCGCCGAACACGGATTCGTACTCGTAATCCAGCCGGTCCATCATGAACGGCACCCAGGTGGCGCCGCCTTCGAGGAAGGCGATCTTGAGCTTGGGGAATTTGTCCCACAGCCCCGAGAAAACGATATCCGTCAGCTGGATCATTAGCGGGAACGGATGTTCCAGCGTGTGCACCTTCACGAATTCCCGGAAATGGTCGAAGCCCATGCCGCGGCTCGGTCCGCCGTGGATGGCGAGCGGCATGTCGCACCTTTCCGCCGCCTCGAAGATCGGCAGAAAGAATTCGTCGCCGTAGGTTTTGCCGAGATAGGTCTGCGACGGCAGCATCATCGCCGGAAACCGCACGCGGTCTTTGGCGCAGCGTTCGATCTCCTTCGCCGCCGATTCGGGGTCCTGCACCGGCACGATGCCGGCGCCGTAGAGCCGTTCGTCCTTCGCCGTGTAGCGGTCTTCCAGCCAGTTGTTGTAAGCGCGGATCGTCTCTACCGCCCATTTGGGATCGGAGATCAGACCGGCGGCGAGACCGGCCGTCGGGTACAGCACGGTGCCGTCGGCGCCGATGATCTCGAGCATCTCCTTCCAGACCTCGGCATCCGTATGGGTGTAGCGGCGCGGTTCGCCGTCGTTGGACGCCATTATGAATCCGCGCGCCCAGCCGTCGAGACTGGGCCAGACGCCGAACGTCTTGAACCTCTGCAGCCCGGCGAAATCGCCTTCGAAATATTCGGCGATCTCGTCGTCGTTTTCCAGTACGTGCCCGTCTCCGTCGAAGACGTCAAATCCGTTGATGGGCATCTGTCCCTCCCGCTTTTCATTCGGTTGCTATCGACCGGATTGAAGACCCGTGAAGAACGGGAGTCAAATGCTCGGCACATTACAAAGCGAGGCATGTGGACGCCTTTGGGTCACATCGGGGCCGCAATTTCAGAAACCCTCAAAACAACCCCATGCACAGGACTGGCCGGAATACCATTCCGCATTTCGGAATACCGGCCCGCGGAAAGCCTGCATGCAATTTGCAGGCTCGGATATCGGCGATTTGTAGATGATTTTATCCCGGTCATATGCAAACCCTGCCTTTCTTCCCCTGCCTGATTGCCCGGCAAAGCTATCACGCGATTCCCGGATGTCCGAATGCGCACGCGAAGTTTTTTTTGGCGGCGCTTGCTATCCTTCGAGACGGCCATTCGGGCCTCTTCAGGATGAGGGAATGGGCGCCGGCACAGCGGAATCCCTCCATCTCGAGGGGGCGGGAACTTATTTTGAGAAAGCCGTTTGAACGATGTATCCTCCCTCTCACAAAAGGATTCGACCGAGGCGGCCATGACCCAGAACACGACCGGGAACACGCTCGACAATTTCGAGAACGGCGACGAGACCAAGATCAACTACTATCACGCCCACGTCTATTACGGCGACGACGACGCCGTGCGCGAGAAAGCATCGCGACTGCGGGAAAAGGTGTGGAACAAATGGCGAGGCAGGGTCCGTATGGGACGCTTCCGCGACACCGCTGTTGGCCCGCACCCCCAGGCTATGTATCAGATTGAGTTCGACCACGACGTATTCGCCGAGATCGTGCCCTGGCTGATGTATAACCGTGACGGCTTAAACATACTGCTGCACCCCGACGCCCAAGACGCGTTCCGCGACCACGCCTGGTACCCCTTCTGGATGGGCAAAAAGCTGGATCTGCGGCTAGACTTTCTGCTAAGGGGCGGTCTGCAGGCATGAATAGTGCATGCCTCTGTCATCAGTTCAGGGTCTCAACTCGGCCAAGTGGCATTAAATGTCCGCTGATCAATTAAATACCCTGCGTAACTTATTCTTATCACAAATGCTGCATCGTTCCCTGAAAATACATCGCGGATCAGAGATTTTCCCGGACTATCTCGCCCTTTTTGGACTGAACGAAGATGTGAGAAGATTGCGCCAAACGAGGTGAAAGTGTTTCCCATACGCCGAATACTATTCATTACATTATGTTTATTTGGACTCACAGCGTCAGACGTGGGGGCACACGAGCTCTGGCTCTCTCCGCAGCGCTTCGTCGTCGACGAGGGTGCCGAGATTCTCGCTGATATAAGGATCGGTGAAAAATTCAGAGGAGCCGCACGTGAGCATCGCGCCCAAAATATTCAGCGTCTGGAACTTTACACCCAAAGCGGTATGTCAACGATCAGAGGTAAAGACGGCGACGAACCCGCATTGCAGATTACTAAGGCGCCCAGAGGTTTAGCTATCTTGGTTTATGTCACGAGGCCTGAGTATGTAACCTACCACGATTGGGATCAGTTCAAGGCCTTCGTCGAACACAAGAACAGCGACTGGGTGCTGGCACGACACAAATTCAACAGATGGTCGACATGGAGGTTTAGCGAGAGATATACACGCTTTGCGAAGAGTTTTATCGCTGTCGGTAAGGGGACGGGTAGAGACCGGGCTATTGGTCTTGAACTCGAAATCGTGGCCGAGAAAAATCCCTACGTCGACGATATTTCTGGCGGGTTACCGGTTCGTGTCCTTTATCAAGGCGAACCTCGTTCTGACGCACAGGTCGAAATCTTTGCAAAAAACGATTCCGATCGAGTTACCGTGACGACGACACGCACCGACGCGAGCGGGTTCGCTAATATTCCGGTAAAACCGGCGACGGAATACCTGCTGGATTCCGTAGTAATCCGGGAAGCGAACGGTGAGCCTGTGAACGGAGTGCGATGGGAGTCGCTTTGGGCCTCTTTGACCTTCCGCACCCCGTGAAGGAATTAAAAAAGGCGATCCCGATTAAGGTGGAGATCTCATCGTGAGCAGCAGCGTCAACAATAAAACCGCGGAGATCCAGGACAGGCCGGCGCGCCAGACAATTGGAGTCCACGTAAAAGGCAATCTGCGATGAGATAACGCGACAAACCCGGCGGGAACAAACGGGCCAAGGTTAAGCGCCAGCGCAATTCCAACATATGCGAACAAGGGAATATCGGAAGCCCGATGTCCGCTCAGGATCTCGTTCGTCAAGACTAGACCTAGAACAAAGAAAATAACCCGCATCACACCGGCCGGAATGCTTAGCGCGGCCGCGCCCAGCAGGCTGACGGCAATACACACGACGTAAGCGGGCACTGTCGACGGCGCCACCCCGGAAAACCCGACAAGGGCGCCCGCAACAATCCCACCGAGATAAACGGGCCAAATCAAGCGAAATCCAAAAGGTTTCCATATGCCCGAAAACAGTCCGGCCGCGATTAGCCCCAGCAATACCGGGGTGTTTATGGTGACGGCCCGGATGCCTGAAAGGAACTCCGCATAGGCGATCTGATAAAGACTCTGCTGGGCGCTGAAATCATCATGTGCGAGGACCGATCCCGGGTATATGCTGTTAATCAAGGTCGTCGCCACCGCGAGTAACGTAACCGCAAAGCGCCGACAGGATAAATGAAGGGCCAAACGCATTAAAATTAAGCGACGCCGAAAAGGAATGCCGCCCCGACACAGGCAATAACTCCGCCCCCACCCCGCACGACCAACTTACCGACCTCGTTTCCCATCAAGTTACCAAAGAGGATACCTGCCAAATGCAGTAAACCGGTAGCAACGACAAAGCCAAACGCATAGGCAATCGGGTTAGCGGCATCGGGCAACTCCGTCCCGTGAGCATGCCCATGAAAAATCGCAAACGACCCCACCAAAACAGCCGCAATGGCCATTGGCGCCTTTATCAAAAACATTATCAAAAGACCTAATACGGCACCCGACAGTGCGATTCCGGCTTCGATGAATGGGATACGAATACCAACAATCCCAAGCGCTGCCCCCAGCGCCATGACCAACGGAAAGACGATTGGAAGGACCCATATCGCAGGGCGCCCAAGAACAGCGCCCCACAGCCCCACCGCAACCATGGCAACCACGTGATCCCAACCGAAAATCGGATGTGTCAGTCCGCTCAAAAAGTCGCCTGACAGGTAATCGCCAGTATGCGCAAATCCTAGCGAAGCTGTTTGGAGGAGACAAAAGAGGGACAACAACGCGATAAACAGTGCATTACGCAAAAGTCGAGTTTCCATTGTTTTATATGCAACTTTCGATAGGCCAACCTAGTTGGGAAGTTAGAAAAGAATATCCCAGCACACAATAAAAACCTTAAGCGGTCGCCTCTGGCTACTCGAGGCCCAAGCGCCCGCTAGCGCGGGAATGACACGATGTTATCAAACATGTCATTCCCGCTCCTTCCAGATGCGCGCAAGCCTTCGTCCGCTTCGCGGTCTCAGCCTCAGGATGGGGGCCGGGAATCTCGCTAAGACTACCCGTCCAGCCCCACCAGCGACCGGGCAAACGCGTCGGCCTCGAAGGGGCGGAGGTCGTCTTCGCCTTCGCCGACGCCGATGGCGTGGACGGGCAGCGCGAATTTTTCGGCCAGCGCCACCAGCACACCGCCGCGGGCGGAGCCGTCGAGCTTGGTAACGACCAGCCCGGTGACGCTGCACATGCTCTGAAAGGTTTCGACCTGGGAATGGGCGTTCTGGCCGGTAGTGGCGTCGAGCACCAGCAGCGTGTCGTGCGGCGCGGTCTCGTCCTGCTTGGAAATCACGCGGACGACCTTCTGCAGCTGCTGCATCAGATCGTCGCGGTTCTGCAAACGGCCCGCCGTGTCGATCAGCAGCACGTCGACCCCCTCGGCCCGGGCGCGGTCGATGGCCTCGAACGCGAGGCTGGCGGCATCAGAACCCTGTTCGCTGGCGACCACGGGACAGCCCGTGCGCTCACCCCAGATTTTCAGCTGTTCGATCGCGGCGGCGCGGAACGTATCGCCCGCCGCCAGCATGACGGACTTACCGTCCTCTTTCAGCCGCTTGGCGAGCTTGCCGATGGTCGTCGTCTTGCCGGAGCCGTTGACCCCGGTCACCAGGATGATGTGCGGCCGGTGGCCGGACCCGGCGGTCAGCGGCTTTGCGACGGGGGCGAGGATTTTCGCCACCTCGTCCGCCAGGGCGGTGCGGATTTCCTCCGCCGAGACTTCCTTGTCGAATTTCGTGCGCGCCAGCGCCCCCGACAGCCTGGCCGCCGTCTCAACCCCCAGATCCGACGTGATCAGCAGGTCTTCCAGTTCTTCCAGCGCATCGTCGTCCAGCTTGCGGCCGGTGAAGATGCCGCCGATGCCGTCCGACAGGCGCGACGAGGTACGGCTGAGCCCGGCGCGCAGGCGGGCGAGCCAGCCCTTTTTCTCTTTATCTTCGGTCATGCCGCTTTTTGCGCGATCAGCGTGTCGTTGTCACGCGCGACGATCCGGGCCGGCACGATCAGCCCGTCCGCCGTCGCCCCCTCGATCCGGACACTGGCGAAATGGGGCGAGCGGCCCTGCGCGTCCTGTTCGACCAGCACGTCGGCGACCGAACCGATCTGCGCGTCGAGGAAGCGCCGTACCTGTTCCGCCCCCGCCGCGCGCAGGTCTGCGGCGCGGGCCTTGCGGACGTCGCCGGGCAGTTGCGGCATCTTCGCCGCCGGGGTGCCGGGGCGTTCGGAATAGGGAAACACGTGCAGCCAGGTCAGCCCGCAATCGCGCACCAGCGACACGGAATTTTCGAAGGCTTCGTCGGTTTCGGTCGGGAAGCCGGCGATGATGTCGGCGCCGAACGCCGCGCCGGGGCGCAGATCCCGCACGCGGGCGACGAAGCGTTCGATATCGGCGCGGGTATGGCGGCGCTTCATGCGTTTCAGGATCAGGTCGTCGCCCGACTGCACGCTGATATGGAAATGCGGCATCAGGCGCGGCTCGTCCGCGATCAGGCCGAACAGTGCGTCGTCGATCTCCGCCGGATCGACCGAGCTGAGCCGAAGACGCGGCAGATCCGGCACCAGCGCCAGCAGACGTTTGATCATTTCGCCCAGGCGCGGCGTGCCGGGAAGATCGCGGCCGTAATCGGTGATGTCGACGCCGGTCAGCACGATTTCGGCATAACCCTGGTCGACGAGGGCGCGCACCTGTTCGACGATCACCCCGATGGGGACCGAGCGGTTGTTGCCGCGGCCGAACGGGATGATGCAGAACGTGCAGCGGTGATCGCAGCCCTGCTGGATTTCGACGAAGGCGCGGGCGCGGCCCTCGAAGCCGGAGATCAGATGCGGCGCGGTTTCGCGCACGGTCATGATGTCGTTGACGGAGACGCGGGGGGTGTCGATATCCAGCGCCCCCAGCGACTTCCAGGTCTCCGCGCGGAGCTTTTCCTCGTTGCCGATCACCCGGTCGACCTCGTCCATGGCGGCGTATCTGTCGGGATCGATCTGCGCGGCGCAGCCGGTGACGATGATTTCGGCATCCGGGTTTTCGCGCCGCGCCCGGCGGATCGACTGGCGCACCTGGCGCTCGGCCTCCGCCGTGACGGCGCAGGAATTGACGATGATCGCGTCTTCCAGCCCGGCATCGGCGGCATGGCCGCGCATGACCTCGGATTCGAAGGCGTTCAGACGGCAGCCGAAGGTAAGAATTTCCGGCGCGGTCATCCCAGCAGGCTTTCGGAAATCGTACCGGAAAAACTGGTCGCCGCCGGGCCGGTCATGAACACGCGGCCCTGTTCGCCGGGCCGGTCTTCGCGCCAGTCGATCAGCAATTCGCCGCCGTCGACCACGACAACCATGCGCCGGCCCGCCAGATCGCGCCGGTTGGCGTTGACCACCGCGGCGCAGGCGCCGGTGCCGCAGGCCGATGTCAGCCCCGCGCCGCGTTCCCAGACGCGCAGCCGCATGCGGTCGGGCGCCAGAATCTGGGCGACGCCGATATTCGCGCGTTCGGGAAATATCGGATCGTGCTCCAGCTCCGGGCCGACCAGCGCGATCGGCACCGAATCGATTTCGTCGACGAAAAACGTCGCATGCGGGTTGCCCATGCTGACCGCCGCCGGATCGCTGAGCGGCCCGCAGGAAAGATCGAGATGCAGTGTGTCCGCCTCGGCGGCCAGCGGGATATCGTCCCAGTCGCCGCGCGGGATGCCCATGTCGACCGTCACCAGCCCGTAGCCGGCGCGTCTGACCGTCAGCAAATCGGCCCCGGTGCGCACGCGCACCTCGTCGCCGTCGATCTCGTCCAGCAGCACGGCGCCGATGCAGCGCGTGGCGTTGCCGCAGGCATCGACCTCGCCGCCGTCGGCATTGCGGATGCGCATGAAGGCGTGGGATTCGCCGTCCGGGGCGTCCTCGATGAGGATGAACTGGTCGCACCCCACCCCGGTCCGCCGGTCGGCGATCGCCGCCGCCCGGGCAGCCGAAATCTCCACGCCGGCGGCGGGTTTGCCGCGGCGCGCGTCGATCACCACGAAATCGTTGCCGAGCCCGTGCATCTTGGTGAAAGGCAATCCGGTCATAGCGCGCGTAATATGGCGGGAAAAGGCGCGAAGTCCAGCGGATTAGATACCCGTCCCCCTCGACTCAAGCCGGCGATTCCGTAAATATCGCGCTATATCGGGGACGACGACCGAACAAAGGGAAATGGCGATGCAATTTGGTGTTGGACAGCCCGTGCCGCGCACGGAGGATCCGAAATTTCTGATGGGTCAGGGGCAGTATGTGGACGATATCCGACTGCCGCACACGGCGGTCGGCTATGTGCTGCGCTCACCCCATCCGCACGCGAAGGTCAACGCCGTTAACGCCGAGGCGGCGAAAGCCGCGCCGGGCGTTGTGCTGGTGCTGACCGGCGCCGATGCCGAGGCCCAGGGTCTGGGTACGCTGCATTGCCACGTGCCGCCTATGGCGTTCGGCGGCCCGCCGTCGCCGACCCCGGCGCATCCGATTCTGGCGCGCGACCGGGTGCGCTGCGTCGGCGACCCCGTCGCCTTCGTGGTGGCGGAGACATTGGCACAGGCGCAGGACGCCGCCGAGATGATCGAAATCGATTACGAAGCCCTGCCGGCGGTCGGATCGACCCGCGACGCGGTGAAAGACGGCGCACCGCTGGTGTGGGACGAAAACGCCGGCAATCTGTGGTTCGAGATGGACCGTGGCGATGCGGAGGCGACCGAAGCCGCCTTCGCCAAGGCGGCGCACGTGGTGAAGGCGGATCTGCATCACAACCGCATTTCGGCCAACGCGATGGAGCCGCGCGCCGCGCTATCGGAATACAGCAGCGCGCGCGGCGAATGGACGATCTACATGTCGAGCCAGGGCACGCATCAGCATCGTCCTACCTTCGGCGAGATTTTCCACCAGCCGGCGACGGCGTTCCGGGTGATCGCACCCGACGTCGGCGGCGGGTTCGGCATGAAGAACGGCGTGTTCCCGGAAGACGCGATGTGCGCCTGGGCGGCGCGCGAACTGGGCCGCCCGGTGAAATGGACCGCCGACCGGTCGGAATCGCTGGTCAGCGACACCCACGGCCGCGACGCCGAGACCGACAGCGAAATGGCGCTGGACGAAAGCGGCAGGATCCTCGCCATCCGAGTGAAGGCGGATTACGGCGTCGGCGCCTATCTTTCGGCCTCGGCGCCGGTGCCCGCGTGCATCGGTTCCATGGTGTATCAGAACGTCTACGAATACGACGCCATGCATATCCGTATCCGCGTGGTTTTCAGCAACACCACCTGGACCGGGCCTTATCGCGGCGCCGGGCGGCCCGAGGCCGTCTACGTGGTCGAGCGCCTGCTCGACATCGCGGCCGACGAGATGGGCATCGACCCGGTCGAAATCCGCCAGCGGAACTACATCGCCAAGGACAGGATGCCGTTCACGACGCTGATCCCGACGGTATACGATTCCGGCGATTTTTCCGGCATCACGGATCACGCGGCGGAGGTCGCCGACATCGCCGGCTTCGAGACCCGCAAGGCCGAAAGCGCCGCGCGCGGCAAGCTGCGCGGGCTGGGCACGTGCTCGTTCATCGATTTCGCCTCGCCGTTCAACGACCGGATGGAAATCCGCTTCGACGACACCGGCGCGGTGACGGTGGTCGCCGGCACGCACAGCCACGGCCAGGGCCACCAGACGGTGTATGCCCAGATGATCCATAGCTGGCTCGGCGTGCCGTTCGAGAAGATCCGCCTGGTGCAGGGCGATTCCGACAAGGTCACCTACGGGCGCGGAACCTACGGCTCGCGCTCGATGACCATCGGCGGCTCGGCGCTGAAGCTGGCGGCCGACAAGATCATCGAGAAGGCGAAGAAGATCGCCGCGCACGTGCTGGAAGCGGCGGAGGAAGACATCGAATTCGCCGACGGCAACCTGACCGTCGCCGGCACCGACAAATCCATCCATATCTGCGACATGGCGCCGATGGCCTACATGCCGATGGGCTGGCCCGGCGAGCTGGGGCTGGGGCTGGAGGCGGAAGCCACCTGGACGCCGGAAACCGGCCCCAACTGGCCCAACGGCACGCATTTTTCGGAGGTAGAAATCGACCCCGACACCGGGTTCGTGGAACTGGTCCGTCATGTGGCGGTCAACGATTCCGGCGAGGTCATCAACCCGCTGCTGCTGGGCGGCCAGGTGCATGGCGGCGTCGCGCAGGGCATCGGCCAGGCGCTGATGGAGGACGTAACGTATGACGCGGACGGCCAGATCCTGGCTGGATCGTTCCTCGATTACTGCATGCCGCGGGCGGACGATCTGCCGATGATCGAAACCTCGGATTTCGTGGAAGCCTGCCAGACCAACCCGCTTGGCGTGAAGGGCGGCGGCGAATCCGGCACGGTGGGTTCGATCGCGGCGGCAATAAACGCCATCGTCGACGCGCTGTCGGAATACGGCGTAAAGGATATCGACATGCCTGCCACCCCGCTGCGGGTGTGGCAGGCCATACAACAGGGAAAAGCTGCCTGATGGACGACCGGAAGAAAAAACTGCGCGACATCATCGCGGCCAAATCGTTTTCCAGGGGGGGCGATTTCAAGCTGGCGTCGGGGCAGTCCAGCGGATTCTATTTCGACATGAAGCCGACCGTGATGGACCCGGAAGGCGCGCGGCTGGCCGCGGAACTGATCCTGGAAGCCGTCGCCGGCGAAGATCTCGACTGCGTCGGCGGCATGGCGGTCGGCGCCGTGCCCATCGTCGCTGCCGTCGCCATGGCATCGTCAGGCACCGACCGGCCCCTGCCCGGGTTCCTGGTCCGCAAGGAGGTCAAGGAACGCGGCACCGAGAAACAGGTCGAAGGCAACATGGTCAAGGGCGGCAAGGTGCTGATCGTCGAGGACGTCACCACCACCGGCGGCTCGTCCATGCAGGCGATCGAGGCGGTGAAACGCGAAGGCAACGGCACGGTGCCGATCGTGGTGACCATCGTCGACCGGCTTCAGGGCGCGGAAGACAATTTCAGGGAACAGGGCATCCGGATGATTTCCCTGCTGACCAAGGACGATTTCGGGGAATAGTCAAATCTAGTCCCCTCCCCCTTGAGGAGGAGGGTTAGGGAGAGGGTGATCTGTCCCGCCAACAATTATAACTGAGAGGCCTTCCCCCTCTCCCTAGCCCTCTCCCCGCGGGGGAGGGGGGATATGTTTTTGTGGACTTCATCCGATGACCTACACCGTCACCATCCGCCAGCACGACGCCCCGATCGCGGTCGAGATCGGCCAGACGATCCTGGAAGCGGCGCTGGCGCAGGGCGTACCGTATCCGCATGGCTGCCGGTCGGGGAATTGCGGCGCCTGCAAATCGCGGCTGATTTCGGGCGACGTGGAGATGTCGCCCTATTCGGAATACGCGCTGTCGGACGATGAAAGATCGGACAGCCTGGTCCTCGCCTGCCGCGCGGTGCCGTGGGAGGACGCGGAAATCGCCTGGCTGGGCGAGGACGACGTGATCGCCCATCCCCTGCGTAAAATGCGCTGCCGCGTCGCCGAAATCGAAGACGTCACTCACGATATCCGCCGCGTGCGGCTGGAGATCGTCGCCGGGGGGCCGTTCGAGTTTACGGCGGGACAATACGCGTCGCTGACTTTCGTCGGCCAGCCGGCGCGCGATTATTCGATGGCGAACACGCCCGGCGATCCGGTGCTGGAATTCCACATCCGCCGGGTGCCGGACGGCGCGGTCAGCAATTTCGTCGGCGACGCGCTGCAGCGGGGCGACGAGGTCCGCGTCGAAGGCCCGTACGGGTCGTCCTGGCTGCGCGATGCGCATCGCGGCCCCATCGTCGCGCTGGCCGGCGGGTCGGGCCTGGCGCCCATAAAATCGATCGTCGAACAGGCGTTGGCGGCGGGCATGCCGCAGGATATTCATCTCTATTTCGGGGTGCGCGACGAACGGGATCTGTATTTCGAAGACCGTTTCACGGCCCTGGCGCAGGAATACCCGAACCTGCATTTCGTCCCGGTGCTGTCGGAGCCTGCGGGCGATTCCGTCCGCCGCACGGGCTTTCTGCATGAAGCGGTCGCAGCGGATTTCGACGATCTCGACGGCGCCAAGGTCTATCTTGCGGGACCGCCGCCAATGGTGGAAGCTGCCACGGATATACTTAAAAAACTCGGTGCCCGCGCGGAAGACATCCATGCCGATGCGTTCTATACCGAGGCCGAAAAGCACGAACTGGAGAAACAGGAATGACGGACAATCCCGCCCTTCAGGGCCGCGTCGCCATCGTCACCGGCGGCGCCCGCGGGATCGGCGCGGCGATCAGCGAAAAACTGGTCGCTGAAGGCGCGTCGGTGATCGTGGCGGACAGCGGCGTCGACATTGCGGGCAACGATCCCGATCCGTCCGTCGCGGAAGCCTTTGCCGACGGGCTGGGCGAAAGCGCCGTCGCCTATACCGAAGACATGGGCGTTCAGGCCGCGGCGATCGAGGCGGTCGGGCTTGCGGTCGAGAAATTCGGCGGCATCGACATCGTGGTCAACAACGCCGCTATCCTGCGCGACGCGTTCGTGTTCAAGGGCACTGCGAACGACTGGGACGCGGTGATCCGCAACAATCTGTCCGGCCCCTACTACCTGGTCGCCGCGGCAACGCCGGTCATGCGCGAACAGGCCCGGGACGGGCGCGGCGGCGGCGATTCCTATAGCTGGGGACGGCTGGTCAATCTCGTCTCGACCGCCGGCTTTATCGGCAATTACGGGCAGGCGCCCTATGCCGCCGCCAAGGGCGGGCTGGTGTCGCTGATGCGGATTGCGGCGCTCGACATGGCACGTACCGGTGTGACGTCGAACGCCGTAGCGCCGTTCGCGCGCAGCCGCGTGACCGAAATCATCCAGCCGGCGAACGACGAACAGGCGGCGTACAAGGAACGGGCGCTGAAGATCGACCCGGCGCATGTCGCGAATTTCGTCGCCTGGCTGTGTTCGGAAGACGCCGGGGACGTCACCGGTCAGATATTCGGCGTACGCGGACGCGAAACGATGCTGTTTTCGCAGGCGCGGCCGGCGGTAACCGCCGTCGCCGAGGATGCCGAATGGTCGCTGGACGGCCTGACGGAGGTGGTCAACACGCAGTTCCGCGCACATTTCGCCGATCTGCAGACCGACCTGGAAGTGTTCAATACGGACCCCGCTGTTTAGGAGGTAGAGATGTCGGATAAAAATTTCCCGGAAGTCAAAACCCCCGAGGAATTCGCCGAACAACCGGAAGAGTACCGGACGGCCGTCAAGAAGATCGTCATCAGCCATGCGATCAACGAACTTTACGGGTCGCAGGTATACGACGAGCCGGCCATCGCGCTGGCGCCGACGCCCTATGCGAAATGGCTCACCTGCCGGGTCGTGATGGAGGAATACGGCCATCACGTCCGGTTCGCGGAGCTGGGTGTGCAGATCGGCATTCCCGACAGCGATCTGAACCCGCAGACCAGCGACAAGAAACCGCTGAGCATCATGAACTACAACATGGAATCGTGGATCGAGTTCTGCGTGATCAAGGCGATCGGCGACCTGGCGGAAATCATCCAGGTCGAGGATCTGATCCACTGTTCGTTCCACCCGCTGCGCAACCTGGCGCGCATGACGATGCCGGAGGAACGCTTCCACGCCCAGTTCGGCGAGGATTTTTGCACCGATCTGCTGGAAGCCGGCGAAGGCGACGCCGTGCAGGAAGCTGTGAACAAGGTCTTCCCCCTGATGCCGGCGTTTTTCGGCCGGCCGGGATCGCGCAACAACGAGATCTATCGCAAGTGGGGCATCAAGATGCGCACCAACGAAGACATGCGCGACGATTACATCAACCGCACCCGCGACCTGATCGAGGGAAAATTCGGCCTGAAACTGCCGGACGTGGAGCTGGAAACTGCCTGACGGCCCCGACGACCGGCTGAGACACCTCGCCGCGTTCGAAAAATCCCTGACCGCGCTGCCGTGGTTCGCGGCAGCGGCCACGCCGCTGGATTCCGCCGAACGCAGCGACGCCGAGGCCTATCTGCGCGGTCTCGACATCGACGCGACGGAGATGTCAGCCGCTGCCGGCTGGCAGGCGGCAGGCGAAATCATCCGCCGGACGGATTTCACGCCTGCGTGGTGGGATGGCGAAGACCGCTTGGCGACTGAACTGATGGACGAAGCCGTGCAATCGCTGGGGCGCGAGGCCGTGGGGCGCCGGCTGGCCGACATCGAACACGCAGCGTCGGATCACTTGCAGGGAGTTGCTTCCACCGCGCTTGCCCGGGCCGGGCTGGCCGATGCGGGGCTGGGCAAAAGCGCCGCGGGATCGGCCACGATCGCCGTGCATCAGGCGGCGCTGGCGCTTGCCGCCGGGCAAACAGGCGCCCATCCGTTCGCCGCCAAATTCCGCCTGTTCCAGGCAGGCCACTGGCCGCTGGGCGTCTACGGCGACACGTTTTATTTCCTGTAACCGGTTATACCTTGTTTTAGCGGACGGGGCCGAATAGGTTCCCGCCTTTCCCGCCAAGCAGACAGGGGGAGGCACCGCGTTGCCGTTTACGAACCGATACCAGACACGCGCCGAGTGGGCGGATTGCGACCCGCTGGGGCAGACATTCTACCCGAACTATTTCCGCTGGTTCGATATCGGCACCCACACGCTGCTGGACGCGGCCGGCCATCCCTATGACGTAGTCATCGAACGGTACGGTCTCGCCGGACTGCCGCTGGTCGACGCCCAGGCGTCTTTCCGCGGCCGCTGCCGGTGGACCGACGATCTGGAGGTCGAAAGCTTCGTTTCCCGGTTCGGCGGCAAAAGCTTCACGGTGACGCACAATATCTGGAACGGCGGCGAGTTGGCGGTCGAGGGCAAGGAAGTCCGCATTTGGGGGATGTTCGACCCGGATGACGACACCAAACTGATGGCCGGCGAAATCCCGGACGACTTCAAACGCATATTCGCATAAGCAGGGTCGATATGACTTCGGAAAGCCCAAAGACCCATACCGGCCAGCGCGGGAACGACATCGACATGGGTATACTGCCCGACCTGATCGGGTTCAATCTCCGCTGCGCGCAACTGGCCCTGTTTCAGCATTTCGGCGCAACGGTCGGTCAGGAAGGCATTTCCGTGCCTCAGTTCGGCACGCTGCTGCTGATCGAGGCCAACCCGGATATCAGCCAGAGCGCCATCGCCCACGCATTACGGTTCGACCGGTCCACACTGGTCCAGATCATCGACCGGCTGGAGGACCGTGGCCTGGTGGAACGTCACGTGTCGCCGACCGATCGCCGGTCGCATGCGCTGCGCATCACTGACGCCGGGGCCGGCATGTTGACGGAGCTGAAGGAGCAGGCGATCGCCCACGAAGACGACGTGGCCGCGGAACTGAGCCCCGACGAACGCGCCCGGCTCATCGAACTGTTGAGGAAGCTCTACGGCGGCTGAAGGACAGCCGCCGCAGATTCTTCTTTAAGCCGCTTCGCCTTCGCGGAACAGGCCGAGTTTCTGCTGCACCGGCTGATCGGTGAAGCTGAACAGGAAGGAATCCTCCTCGGCCTGGTGTTCGTGCTTGTACCAGGCGGGGACGACGAATGTATCCTTGGCCTTCCACGTCATCTTCTGGCCGTTGATGATCGTGCTGCCGGAGCCTTCGACGCAGTGATACACCCAGGCCGCCGTCGTCTGATAGGCATCGCCGGAAAAGCCCTTGGGCAGTTTCTGCATATAGGTGCCGACGGTCGGCATCACCGGACCGCCCGTTGTCGGATTGATGTATTCGAGCTTGAAACCATGACGCGGGTCGATGTCGCCCGACTTGGACAGGTTTTCCAGCGTTTCGTGGGTCTTCACGTAAGGATAGTGGAACACCGGCGAATTCTGCGACGTCGTGCTGTCCCCGAACGGACGCATGTTGCCGCCGTAGCGCGCCATGTTGTCGCCGGTTGGACGTGCCTGCGGAAATTCGGCTTCCGGATAGGGTTCCGCGAAGACTGGGCCGAGGTGACGGACCAGCGGAATATCGAGCCCGTCGAGCCAGACGACCGGCACGTCTCCGTCATGGCCGTGATCGTGCCACACCCAGGACGGGGTAAGGATCAGATCGCCAACTTCCATATAGGCCTTTTCGCCGTTAAGCGCGGTATAGGCGCCGGTGCCTTCGACGATGAAGCGCAGCGCGCAGGGCGAATGGCGGTGCGCCGGCGCAACTTCGCCCGGCATGATCAGCTGCAACCCGGCATACAGCGCCTCGGTGATGCAGGATTTCTCCTGCAGGCCCGGGTTCTCGAGAACCAGGACGCGGCGCTCGGCTTCTTCCGCGGAAATGATGTCGGCCGATTCCATGATATAGGGCCGGCACTGATCGTAATCCCATTTGTGGGGAACAGCCTCGGTCACGGGCGCCTCTGACAGAAGTGTGTGCAACACTTCCCACAGCGGCGTCATATTCTGTTCACCCATGCGGCCGTAAAAATCGGCGCGAGCGTTCGTCAGTTCCGGTTTTTCGTGCAGAGCCCTGCTCATTTCTCGATCCTCATCGACGGGTTTTGATCCTATGATAGCACTATCCCCGGCTACGTCTCTTGAAAAGATGATAATCCGTGTACGGATTATCACAAGCGCTTTGGAAACGATCTCGTTGCGCGCAGCCACTCTGGACGCGATATAGACGGGTATTCTGTTTGAAATCGGCCATGCGCAGCATTCATGTTTTCGATCATTCCGTCCCGCTGCAGAGCGGTGACACGTTCTGCAGAGAACCGTCAAGGGCTGGACGTTCCGCCTGGCGCGGCGACGCCTTCAACAGGGGGGTTACATTGCGAACAAGGCGCGCAAGCTGCGCCATGCGGTCGGCGCGGAGCCCGACCGGTTCACTCTCGGCACAGTAGAGGCGCTGTATCCGTCATACCGCTGCCGCTTCTAGATGAGCCGGAACATCAGCGTCAACAAAAAGCTGGGCGGGTCGCAGACGCCGTTCATCAACGCCAACGTCGCGGCGGACGCTCTGGCCGTGCCGTTGAAACACAAGAATTCGGGCCTGTTCGAGGCGCAGCTTATCCGGGCCAACAGGCCTTCGCTGACCGTGTGTCCGTCGGACTGCGGCAATTCCTTTGCCGCCGAGCCACCTCTGAAACGCCGGCTGTCGGACCTGGCGGTGCTGATGCGGCCACCGCAGTTGCGGCGCCTGACGTTCTAGCTGACATCCGCAAGCAGACGCCCCGTGCCCACTGGCTGAACGAAGGGTATCTGTCAGAGCGGATCGATACCGGGATGCCGCTCGTGCGCCGGTTCTTCCGGATGCACCGCGTGAAAAACAACGCACACCTGAACCGGATCTACACGCTGGAACTACTGTTCCAGGAATTACTTCCCGACGTCGCGGGACATAACTGATTGCTCCGCTCAAACAGAACGCACTGGCTCTCTCCTCTCCTACCGACCGCCCGCGGGACGATCCATTTAGGTGGTCCCCCGGGGGGAGAGGTCTGGCAATGCCCGGATACAGCAAACGCATTCGCGGGTATTGCACGGACAGGGAAACTAACCTATCCCCTCACGGATACGGAAAAAAACAGAATTGAGCATGCGCCGCATCTTCCACCTGATCGCCGCCGCCCGGCCGAACTTTATGAAGATCGCGCCGGTTTACCATGCGATGTCTATGGCCGACTGGTGCACACCGCTGATCGTGCATACAGGCCAGCACTACGACGCCAACATGTCGGATAGTTTCTTCGACGACCTGAGCCTGCCGACGCCGGACTACAATCTCGAAGTCGGGAGCGGCACGCACGCGGAACAGACCGGCGCAGTGATGATCGCATACGAGAAAATCGTGATAGAGGCGCCGCCGGCCGCGACTATCGTCGTCGGCGACGTAAACTCGACCGTTGCCTGCACGCTGGCGGCCAAGAAATTGTGCTTGCCGGTGGCGCATCTGGAAGCCGGACTGCGCAGCCGCGACTGGGACATGCCGGAAGAAATCAACCGGATCGTGACCGATTCCATCTCGGACATTCTCTGGACGCCGTCGCCGGACGGGGACGAAAACCTTCTGGCCGAGGGCGTCGCACCCGAGCGCATTACCCGGGTTGGCAACGTGATGATTGATTCCTACGAGCTGATGCGCCCGCGCATCGAAGCAGAAAGCCCGCGCGAGGCATTCGGCCTCGACGAAAAGGGGTACGGCATCGTCACCCTGCACCGGCCGAGCAACGTGGATGCAAAGGAAACCCTGGGTCCGCTGGTCGATGCCCTGAAGAAGTCGGCGGCGAAAGTGCCGCTGCTTTTTCCACTGCATCCGCGCACCCGAAAGAACCTTGAAACTCACGGCCTGCTGGACGATTTCCTGGCCGCGCCGGGCATCCATGTCAGCGAGCCGATCAACTACATCCGTTTCATGGGACTGGTGCGCGAAGCCGCCCTGATTATCACTGACTCCGGCGGCATTCAGGAAGAGACCACTTATCTGGACATCCCCTGCGTGACACTGCGCGAAAACACCGAACGGCCGATCACCGTGACCGAAGGCACCAACCGGCTGGCGACCATCACCGACCTGCAGAGATACGTCGACGACATCCTCGCCGGCAACTGGCGAAGCGGCGTGCGCCCGGATCTTTGGGACGGCAAAACGGCAGGCCGCGTGTTGGAAGACCTCAGGAAGCGGTTGGGTTAGGATCGGCGATTACGGACATCCAAGCCGACAGCTGCTCCAGACGGGCAGGCCCGCTGCAGAGCGCGGGTACATCCTCGTTGGCGCGTCTGGGTATCTAATCAAACGCAGATAGACCGGGAAGACTAATAGGTCGGAAAGAGAGAGGGCCGGTCCGTCAATTTACCCCGGCTTTATTCGTAGCCGTTATAGGCCTTGAACCATTCCACGAATTTCGGCACTCCAACATCTATAGGGGTCTCGGGTTCAAAGCCAAGATCTTTCCGGATGGCGTCAATGTCGGCGAAGCTTTCCTTCACGTCACCGAGCTGCATCGGCTTCATGATTGTTTCCGCCTTGCGGCCGAGCGTATCCTCGAGAATGCCGATCAGCCGCATCAGTGGCTCGGGGCGATGGTTCCCGATATTGTAGACGCGGTGCGGCGGTCCGTTTTCGGCAGGCGCTGGATTGTCGTGCGCCGTCACTACGCCGGTGACGATATCGTCGACGAATGTAAAATCGCGTTTCATGTCGCCATGATTGAACACCTCTATCGGGCGGCCGTTCATGATCGCGTCGGCGAAAATATACAACGCCATATCTGGGCGGCCCCAGGGCCCATAGACCGTAAAGAAACGCAGTCCGGTCTGCGGAATGCCGTAAAGATGGGCGTAGGAATAACTCATATGCTCGTTGGCGCGCTTCGTCGCGGCATAGAGCGATACGGGCGCATCCGTGCGGTCATCGACGGAGAAGGGTAGCTTTTTGTTGCCGCCGTACACCGAGCTGGAGCTGGCGTAAACCAGATGCTCGAAGCCAGGCTGATGCCGGCAGAGCTCCAAAATAGTCATATGAGCGACGAGATTGGCGTCAACGTAATCGAAGGGATGCTCGACCGAATGCCGCACGCCCGCCTGCGCCGCCAGGTGGATGGCGCGCGTCACGCCGGAGATAGCGGCCGTAGTTTCTTCGTAAGCCCGGCGGTCGGACAAGTCGAGCCTGTGAAACGTAAACCCGTCGCGCGCCTGCAGCTGTTCAAGCCGCGCGTTTTTGAGTTCGACGCTGTAATAATCGTTCATGCAGTCGATCCCGACAACTTCGCTGCCGCGATCAAGTAATCGATTTGCGGTGTGAAAGCCGATGAAGCCGGCGACACCGGTGACGAGCGTTTTCATAAATTCGGAACCTGCAGGAACAAGATTACGGTGGCGTGGACCTGGTCGCTATCTAGCATACATCCGATATCGGGATATACTCCAAGTATCGTAATTCAGTGTAGGTCTGAGAGTTGTCGCATGCATCTTATGACCGGTCCACGCTGGAAAGCCGCTACGCTGGGCGCGACATTCGTCCTGGCATCGATCGCGACCAACGGTTCAACACAACAGCTGCACGGTGACAAGTGAGCAGCGCGGGGACCGTGGTGGGGAAGCCAATCTTCAACCCCCATACGAAAAGCTATTTCGTCGAGTATCCGACGGGCAGGGGATAGGGCGCGGCGCGAAGAACCTCAGACCAGCGCCGGCATCACTTTTTCGCCGAACAGTCTGACAGACCGTTCGGCATCGTCGTAAGACATGTCGCTGAAATTGACCTGCAGCGAAGCATCGTCAAACCCGCCGATATCGGCATTATAGTCGCGAATCTGATCTATCAGAACCTCCGGCTTTCCAATCCAGGCGGAGCCTTTTTCGACCTGAGATTCGAAGGTTTCGGCGTCCAGCGCGGCGATCATCTTGCCGTAGTTCTTGTAGTTGTCGGACTCCGCTCCGTCCATCCAGTCGCTGGCCGCATCTACCAGCGATTTGAGATAGCGATTGAGCGGATCGCGCGCGATACGGGCAGCTTCGTCCGCGTCTTCGTGACAATGCATATGGAAGGCCAGCATTACGCGGCCCTCACCTACGTGTCCTGCTGAATTCCAGGCTTCGCGGTAGATGCCTATGAGTTCTGCCATGGCCGAACCGCCAATCGGAATCGCCATGATGTAGTTGCCGACCCGACCCGCCTTTTCAAAAGACTCCGGCGTCGTAAATGCGGCGGTCCAGAATTTGGGGCGCGGTTTCTGCGTCGGACGTGGCAACGACGTCACATTCTGGAAACGGTGGAACCGGCCGTCGTGCGACACGTTCTCACCCGTCAGCAGCAATTCGATCTGTTCCATGCCTTCGTCGAAACGTTCGACACTTTCATCGAGGTCGATCCCGAAACGGTCGTATTCGTGCGGCAGGAAAGCTCGCGCGAAGCCGATTTCGGTGCGCCCGTCCGACATCGCGTCGAGCATGCCGATTTCCCCGGCCAGTTTCAGCGGATTGTTGAAAACCGGCAGCACGGCGCCGGTGACGATGCGGGCTTTCTTGGTCCGCTGCGCCGCCGCCGCCAGGAAAACGATCGGGTTGGGGCTATAGCCGCCATAGGGGTGAAAGTAATGTTCGACGGTTCTGATGTGGGTGTATCCGTAAACGTCCGCCAGCTCGGTCAGGCGCAGGCATTCGTCGAAATATTGTTGTCCCGACTTTTGCTCCGGCCCTACGGCGGGAAAGAACTGCATTCCGAATTCCACATCGGCCTCCCAGAATTTTTATCGTACAATTGTAACGCGGCGACGGAACTCTAGCGGTATGATTATTCCGTGTACAGATCAATGGGCGGTCCATAAGATTTGCATCGGAACAACTGGTGCGGAGCCGATGTTAGACGACAGGCTTGAAAACAGGCTGCGAGATTTTTCGCTGCAGGATGTACCGGGTCACCTGATCCGGCTATGCCAGCAGCGCGCGGTCGATCTGTTCGTTGAAGAGGTCGGCGAACAAGGCCCCAACCCGCGTCAGTTCGCGGTCCTCGTCAACGTTCTGAAGACACCGGGGATGAGCCAGACCGCGCTGGTCGAGGCGAGCGGCATTGATCGTAGCACCCTGACGGAAGTCCTGAAACGGATGATCGATCGCGACCTGATTTCGAAATCCCGGACCAAAGAAGACCAACGCGCCAATGCGCTATTCATCACCGAACGTGGGCGCGACATGCTGTCGACGGCGCTCGATGCCGCCGAGCGTGCACAAGCCAGAATACTCTCACCGCTGCCGGCAAAGGAACGTGACCGGGCGATGACGGTACTCACCAGATTATCGGGTCACGGAGAGTAGGCGTTATGACCAGCAAAAGCTGGGCATAACATGGCTTTTCTGTTCTACGTCTGCCTGTTCCTGTTCGGGTAAAGATCGCTTTACCCGTTCGGTTTCAGTCTCGGCGCGCTGGGTAATATAGATATCGAAGAATTTCTGACCGACTGGCGGCTGCTGTCCAGCTGGGGCGATGTGCATGGCAATATCTGCCTTTTCCTGGCTTTCGGGTTCTTCGACATGCGCGCCAACAGGACCGATCAACCAAAATGTGGCCGGCTCGTCGAGCATCTATTGCTTCGTGACGAAAAAGAAGATTTTTTGCGAGACTAGGGTTCAACTGTATGAAACGAGCGGATCCAAACCCCTGATTGCCACCGTCGAACGCATCGCCCGGTTCCGAGCCCGCCCGGCCAAATCAGCAGAACATGCCATTACACTCAACGATATGGACGCTTAACGCATCGCTATGCTACGGTTTTTTCAATAGCGTAAAACGAGTTCTAAAAAACGAACAATTAGGGAGTTAATCATGAAATCCACCATCCTAAAATCTGCCGTCTTTGCGGCGGCGGTCGGCGCATTTACCGTCTCGGCCGGCGCCGCGGACGCGAAACTAAAACGCATTACTGTCGGCACCAATCCGCAGGGGTCGGTCTACTTTCTGCTGGGGAGCGGCTTCGCCAAACTGTTTCAGGAAAAAATGGGTGTCCGCGCCAATGCGCAGCCGCACGCAGGGTCGTCCGTCTACCTGCCGCTGATGGAAGCCGGCGAAATCACCCTCGGCATGAATTCGTCGCTCGATTCCGGCATGGCATGGAGCGCCGTGGCGCCTTACAAGAAGGCGACCAAGAACGTGCGCGCCATCGCGCGTGTCTGGATTCTGCCCTACGCCTACATGACCAAGGAAAGCTCCGGCATCAAAACGCTTGCCGACTTGAAAGGCAAACGGGTTGTCGTCAACTTCAAGACCAATGTATCTCTCGGCCAGGCCAACCGGACCATCCTCAGCACCGCGGGTCTGACCGAAAACGACGTCACGCCCGTCGATTCCGGCGGTGTTGTCGCCAGTATCGGCATGGTCGTTCAGGGCCGCGTCGACGCTGCCCCGATCGCCACCGGCATGCCGGCAATGCGCAAAGCCCACGCCACCGTACCGGGCGGCCTGCGGATTATTCCGCTCGGCCCCAAAGGCACGGACGAATTCCTCGGAAAAGGCATGGCCGGGCTGTATTCGGTTCAGGAAAAGAACAGCAAACGCAAGCCGTTCGTCCGGGGCGACATCACCATCGCCGCGTTCGATTCCTATCTGAATGCCGGCACCCAGGTCAGCAACGAGGACGCCTACCAGATGGCGAAAGCAATATACGACAACTGGGCGCAGATGCAGAAAGACTATCCGCCGCTGCGGGGCACTAAGCAGAACGCGATCACGCCCGCCAACAACCCGGTCCCGTATCATCCGGGCGCGGCCAAGTACTACAAGGAAGTCGGCATCTACACGGATGCCAATGCGAAGAACGACGCGATGTTGATGACGAGATAGGCATCGCACCGCTCAATAACGAACACGCGCAGGAGAGCTCCGATGGATAAATTCAACGGGGTTTTCCTGCGCGTCTGTCTTGCTGCCATTCCAGTCATCGGTATCGGCTGGATACTTGCCGTCACGGATTATTTCGGCGTCGCCCTGACTTTCCAGCAGGTTATCGCCGTCGTCCTCGGTCTCGCCTGCGCGAGCGCGTTTCTCACCTATCCCTATTTCGAAAAGCCCGGCCTGCTTGAAATCGCGCTTTCGCTAATCGCGTTCTTTTCGTGGTTCTGGATGGCCTACAATTTCGAAGACTGGATCGTCACCGCCCACGAACGCACGCCGGACAAGTGGATTCCCGGCGCGCTTGCGCTGATCCTGATGATGGAAGGCCTGCGCAAGGCGGCCGGCAAGATCATCGCCTGCCTGGTCTGGGTACTGATCCTATATGCATTCTTAGGCGACCACCTGCCCGGCGCGCTCGAAGCCGCCGTCTTCCCACCGACCAAAACGATCACTTATTTCTATGCCGACAATAACGGCGTTCCGGGACTGGTCCTTCAGGTCGTCCTGAACCTCGTGCTCGCCTTCATCATCTTCGGCAAGCTGATGGAAGTCAGTGGCGGCACATCCTTCCTGACCGATCTCGCCATGGGCTGGATGGGCCACCGCCGCGGCGGACCGGCCAAGGTTGCCGTGGTCGCGTCCAGCGCGTTCGGCACGATCTCCGGCTCCACGGTCGGCAACATCATGTCGACCGGCATCGTCACCATTCCGCTGATGAAAAAGACCGGCTTCAAGCCGGAATACGCCGGCGCCATCGAGGCCGTTGCATCCAACGGCGGCCAGATAGCCCCGCCGGTCATGGGCGCAACCGCTTTCATCATCGCCGAATTTCTTGAAGTGCCCTATCAGGACGTCGTTATCGCCGCAGCATTGCCGGCGCTGCTGTATTTCCTGGTGCTGTTCATCCAGGTCGACGCGGTCGCGCGCCGGTTCAACATCCGAGGCCTGCCTGAGGCGGACCTGCCCATCGTCTGGGAGGTTATGAAGGTCGGCTGGATCTTCGTGCTGCCCATCGCGATCCTCATGTATTTCCTGTTCTGGATGGGGTATCCGCCGGGAGTGGCGGCGCTTTATTCGGCGGCCAGCCTGATCGTGCTGATGGTCGTCCGCGACCGGCGCCCGCCCAGCCTTGAACACTGGAAGAGCTTCCTGTTCGGCAGCGGCGAGATTCTTGTGCCGCTGGTCCTGATCGCCGGCGCCGCGGGCATCATTCTCGGCGTGATGAATTCGACCGGGCTGGCCTTCCAGCTCAGCATCATTCTCGCCCATCTGGGGGAAACCTACGGCATCTTCGTGATGCTGCTGCTGACGTCTCTGATCTGCATCGTGCTTGGGATGGGCATGCCGACGGCGACCGTCTATATCGTGCTGGTGTCGGTGATTGGACCGGCCCTGATCAAGATGGGCCTCGTACCGATGGGCGCCCATCTGTTCCTGTTCTATTTCGGCCTGATCAGCATGCTGACGCCGCCGGTCGCCATCGCATCGATGGTCGCGGCCGAGATGGCGGGCGCCGATATGTGGAAGACCGGTTTCATCGGCGTGCAGCTGGCGGCGACCGCCTACCTGCTGCCCTATCTGTGGGCGTTCAATCCGGCGCTGATTCTCGACGGGTCGACGATGGCGGTCGTCTATGTCGTAACCACGTGTATCGCGGCGGGTTTCCTGCTGGCGCATTCGGTCACCGTGCTGGGCAGAGGGAAGGCCGGTGGCTGGCTGGCGGCCATCGGCATGTACGCCGCCTGTCTGACGGTCGGCTCATCAACGATCTGGCTGGGCGCCGAAAACCCCGCCACGCTGGCGGTTGCGGCGGCCGGTCTGGGGCTGGTCTACGCGATCACGCGCACGATCAAGGTGCTCGATCCTGCGCCGGCGGAATGACGTGGCCGGCCGGTTCCGGTCCGGCCCTGACCGCGGGACGTAAGACAAGATCTCCACCCCATGAATGAAGCTCTCAAACTCAATGCAGATTTGACCGCCCGCGCGGTCGTCCGCTCCGGAGAGATGGACTGGCAGCCGAGCCCGTCGCCCACGGTCTGGCGCAAGCGCCTGTATCTCGTCGGACCTGCCGAAGCCGGTATCGTCACCTCCGTCGTCCGCTACGACGCGGGCAGCGAATTTCCCACCCATAATCATCCCGACGGCGAGGAGATTTTCGTTCTCCACGGCGTTTTTTCGGACGAACACGGCGATTACCCCGCCGGCACCTATCTGCTGAACCCCGACGGCACCAGCCACGCACCGTTTTCGAAAGACGGCTGCACGCTGTTCGTCAAATTGTGCCAGTATCGGGGCGAAGGCCGCACACAGGTGGAAATGAATACCAACGCGCTGGACTGGCAGCCGCGCACGGACACCGGCGTGTGGCAGAAGCCGCTCTATCGGCAGGGTGGTTACCGGGAATGGACCCAGCTGCTGAAACTCGAACCCGGCGCCGAGGCGCCGCATCACGGCCATCCGAACGGCGAGGAAGTCTTCGTGATCGACGGCGAATTCGAGGACGAGTTCGGCGTCTATCCAGCCGGCACCTGGACGCGGTCTCCGCCGGGATCGGCCCATACCGTAAGATCGCCGAAAGGTGCTATCCTGTATGTTCGCTTCGGAGGAATAGTCCCATGAACGGTCCGATCATCCGCCACGTCGATGTCGCGGAAGAAGAATTTCCGGGCGGCGCAACCTATCGCACGCTGGTTGGCGACGACGCCGGCTCCACCCCTGTCCGCTGCGGCATCCAGACCTCGCCGCCCGGCTACGCCACGCCGAACCACTCGCATCCCTACGTCGAGATCGTCACCGTGCTGGAAGGCACCGGCGAAGCCTGGATCGACGGCCTGGACGGCACCACCGAAATCGGCCCCGGCATGACGATGGTATTCCCCCCGAACACGGCACACGGATTCCGAGTCATCGGCGATACGCCTCTCGTCACTCACGGCGTGCATTCTTCGTCCGACCGGATCGTCGAGATAAAGGATTAGTTCACGTTCCGCTTATGCGGTATTGCACCGGTCTTCGCTCATCAAAAAACATCCCGGCTTGGTCCAGGATGACAGTCAGGGGGGCGGTCGTTCGATAAAAAGGCTGCGTCTATCTGCCGCCGAGCTTCGATAGGATGTCCTTGACAATGGTGACGATTTTCCTGATCTCGGTACCCGGCATGTGTTCCTCCCCTGCATGGCGCGGTTTCCCCGATTATGCCATAAACGGGGCAAGAAAAATCAGGGAGTGCAAGGGGCATGGATCAGTCGATCCGGGGATATCTCGCCAATCTGGAACAGCAGGGCGAACTGGTGCGGTTTCGCAAGGAAGTCGACCCGCATGAAAACCTGACCGCCATCGGCTGGAAAACATACGACCGGCTCGGCAAGGCGTCGCTGTTCGACAATCTGACCGGCTTTCCGGACTGGCATGTCTGCAACCAGATTCTGACCGACCGGCGCAAATGGGGCATCGGCCTTGGCGTCGCCGAGGAAGACGTGATCGAAACCTTCAATACGCGTGTGAAATCGCCGATTGACCCGGTGATGGTCGATGCCGCCGACGCACCCGTGAAACAGGTGGTGCTGAAAGGCGACGACGTCGATTTGACCAAGGTGCCAGCGGCATGGACGTCGGAACTCGACCCCGGCCCGTTCATCGCGTCCGGCATGGCCATCATCAAGGACCCGGATACCGGCATCCGCAACATGTCGATCCACCGCCAGCAGATCATGGGTAAAAACCGCACCGGATACCTGATCTGCCCGCGCCAGGCGCTGCGCATCTATCAGAAATACCAGGAACGCAACGAGCCGATGCCGGTGGCGATGGTGGTCGGCGCGCATCCGGCGATCTATTTTTCGTCGTCCTATACCGCCCCCTATGGCGTCGACGAGCTGACCGTCGCCGGCGCGCTGATGGGCGAGCCGGTGCGCATGGTGAAATGCGAGACCATCGACATAGAGGTGCCGGCCGAAGCCGAGATGATTCTCGAAGGCGAAATCCCGCCCGACGCCCATACGCCCGAAGGCCCGTTCGGTGAAGGATCGGGCGGCTATGCCATGGAGGGGTTTACCCAGTATCTCGACGTCAAATGCATCACCCGGCGCGAAAAGCCCATCTTCTACGCCATGCAGTGCGGCGCGCCGATGACCGATACCCAGGCGTTGGTCGCCACTGCCATCGACATGCTACTGTGGGAGCATCTGAAGAACGTCGAGGGCGGGCTCGACCTGCTCGATCTTCGCTGTCTCGGCCTTGCCGGGATGATGGCCGTGGTGGTCAAGCTGCGTCCGCGCGTCGAAGGCCAGGCCAAGACTGCGCTGATGGCAGCGCTGTCTGGCCCGCAGATGCACCCCAAGCTCGCCATCGCGGTCGACGAAGACATCGACGCCTCCGACATGCGCCAGGTATTCTGGTCGCTGACAACGCGGGTGCATGCGGAACGCGACGTGATCAAGATTCCCAACGCGCGGACATGGTCGCTCGACAACGTATCCGACATCGTGCCGGGCCAGAGCGCCATGCATCGCATCGGCACCAAGACAATCATCGACGCGACCAAGCCGGCAGTGACCGACCCGGACGGCCGGGCGCGGTTTACGATGGCGATGCCGAAGAATTACGACAGCGTCGACCTCGCCGATTTTCTGCCTGATTGAGGAGTTTCTTACCATGTCCAACAACGCTAACGGTCCCGCCTTCGATCCGCTCGACGTTGAAGCCATCGAGCGCAACCCCTATCCGCCGCCCAACGACAGTGTGCTGAACGGCAAGGCAAGGCGCGCGCTGGGCGACCCCAACGGGCTGACGAAATTCGGCGTCAACCTGACCGAAATGCAACCGGGATCGGTGTCTGCCCTGCGCCACTGGCATACCGAAGAAGACGAATTCATCTACATCACCGAAGGCACGCCGACGCTGGTCACCGATGAAGGCGAACAGCAATTGCGGGCCGGCATGTGCGCCTGTTTCCCGGCCGGTTCGGGCGATGCGCACCGGCTGGAAAACCGCAGCGACGCGGTGGTCCGCTATCTCGAAGTCGGCAACCGGTCGGCGCGCGAAGACGTGCATTATCCCGACGACGACATGGTGATGAAGCGCGTCGCCGGCGAAGCCCCGGTCTTTACCCGCACGGACGGTTCGCCCTATTGATCCGGACCGCCTTTGAGCGGATCGCCGGCGTCGCCACCTGGCTGATGGCGGGGGCGCTGGTCGTCGGTTACGTCGCGCAGCCGGTCGCCGAATTTTTCCGGCCCTTTATCCTGCCTGCCATGGTGATCCTGCTGGCAATCGCCATGGTGCGGCTGGACGTCGACAAGCTGCGCGGTTACATCCGCCGGCCGCGCGTGCTGGCGGCCATCGTGATCGTCAACCTGATCGCCGCGCCGCTGATGATGTGGCTGCTGCTGCAGCCGCTGACGATCCCGCCGGGGCTGGAACAGGGGCTGTTCCTGATGGCCGCGGCGCCGATGATCAGTTCCGCCATCGCCATTGCGACCATTCTGGAACTGGATGCCGCACTGGCCGTCGCCGCCATGGTTACGACCTATGCCGTGGTGCCTTTCACCCTGCCGACGCTGTCGGTGTGGCTGATCGGATTCGATCTGGGCGTCACCATCTGGGAAATGTTCATCCGCCTGTTCGCGACCATCGCGGTGCCGGCGGCGCTGGCCTTCGCACTCCGGCGATGGGTGTTCCGGCGGGAAACCCTGGTGCGCAACGCGCGGGCGATCGACGGGCTGGGCGTCGTGTTCGTGGTCATTTTCTGTCTCGGCATCATGGACGGCATCGCAGCCTTCGCCGTCGGCAGGATCGACTATGTCATCCTGACCCTGATCGCAGCCTTCGCCGCCAATATCGCGATGCAGGTGTTCGGCACGGTCCTGTTCCTGAAGCTCGGCCGGCGCGAGGCGCTGACCATCGGTCTGGTGACCGGCAATACCAATCTCGGCCTCGTCATGGTGGTGCTGGCCGACAAGGCCTCGCCGGAACTGATCGCCTATTTCGTCCTCGGCCAGGTGCCGATGTATTTCCTCCCCGTCGTGGCGCTGCCGATCTACCGGCGGCTCATCAAGGCATGATATTGCTGCGCGGGCTGGACTGGGTCGCCGGGCGCGCAACCTGGTTCCTCGCCGCCGGAGTGTTCGGCGGCATCGCCTGGCAGCCCTTGGCGGATGCGCTGGCCCCGTGGCTGGAAGCCCTGATCGTGATGAATTTGTCGCTGTCGATGATGCGGATCGAACCGGCGGCGCTAAAGGGCTATTTCCGCCGCCCGGGGCTGATCGCGGTCATCTTCGTCTTTTCGATGGGCATCGCGCCGCTGATCCTGTGGGGGCTGACGGTCGCCGCCGGTATCGGCGGGCCGCTCGGCGCAGGCATCGTGTTCCACGCCCTGACCACGCCCATTATGTCGGCGCCGGCGCTGTGCGTGCTTTTCGGGCTCGACGCGGCACTGGCGCTGATTATCACGGTACTGTCCTATGCGCTGGTGCCGTTCACCCTGCCGCCGCTGGCGCTGTGGCTGCTGGGGATAGAGCTGGACGTCACCGTTTGGGAACTGATGTGGCGGCTGGGGCGAATCGTGGGCGCCAGTTTCCTGATCGCGGTGATCGCCCGGCGGGTCCTGAAGCCCGCTTTCCTGCAGGCGCAGGCCTCGCGGATGGACGGCATCATGGTGTTCGGGATGGTCGGCGTGGCGGTGTCGCTGATGTCCGGCCTGCCGGATTTCGCGGTTGCGAAGCCAGCATTCACCACCGTCGTCACGGTCGCAACGTTCGCCGTGAATATCGGTCTGCAGATATTCGCGGCCGCTGTCTTCTGGCGCATTGGGCGCAAGGCAGCCGTGACCATCGGGCTGATAACCGGCAACACCAACGTGGCCCTGGTACTGGCCGCGGTCAGCGAAAGCGCGTCCTACGACCTGCTGGTCTATTTCGTTGTCGGACAGTTTCCGATCTACATACTGCCGCTGGTCGCGGTGCCGATTTACCGGCGCATCGTCGGGGCGCGATAAAAAACGGCGAACCCGGTACCGTGTCATTCAGAAGGGGCTGTTCGGCGGCAGCCGCCGTCTCGCCCTTCTCCTCCGCGATCTCGCCGCCGATCATCGTCAGCGCGGGGATGACGGCGTCATAAATTCTGGCGTCATTCCCGCGAAGGCAGAAATCTCCCGGGGACTACCCTCCCGCCAGAATCGTATCCGCCACCTTTTCCGCCATCATCATGGTGGGGAAGTTCGTGTTGGCCCGCGGCACCCGCGGCATGATCGACGCGTCGCAGACGCGGAGTCCTTCCACACCGTAGACCCGCGCCGACGGATCGGTCACCGCGCCGGGGTCATCCGCCGCGCCCATGCGGCAGGTACAGGACGCGTGCCAGTGGCCGGTGACGGTGGTACGCACCCAGTCGGCGATAGCGTCGTCGTCTTCCAGCAGTTCGCGAAGCGTCGGGCCTTCGCGGATGACATTGTCGATAAAGGCGCGGCGGACCGGACCGCCGAGATCCATCAGCGTCGCAGCAACCCAGGTCTTGAATTTGTTCATGCCGTTGAAATCGCCGACCTTGCGCACCCGTTCGGAATAGGCGGCAGGAAAGACATCGTGGACGGCGTCTTTGACCGCCGAATGATCGTGCATCCGCGCCAGCATGCGGGTGGCCTGGACGATGCGGATCAGGTCGCGTTCGTCGGAGCACATGTTGAAATCGACATTGGGCTCGACCGCCGGATCGGCGGAAGCAAGCGTCACCTCGCCCGTGGAAAACGAGTTGTTGACCCACACCATGGTCGCGCCGATGCGGTCGCCCAGCGGGTGCCAGGCGGATTTGTTGGTCGGCACGATGAACATGTCGCCCGGACCGCAGCCGTCGACGCCGGACGAATAGCGCATGCAGGCGATCATCTGGCGGCGCATGCCGGCGGGCAGCCGCGCCGGGCGCTTCATGAACGACGCGATGGAAACGCCCGGATGTTCCATCAGATGCTGGCCGACACCTGCCCGGTCGGCGACCACATCGATGCCGAGATGCGACAGCTGTGCCGCCGGGCCGATACCCGACCGCATCAGGATCGCAGGGGAATGGGTGGACCCGCCGGACACGATCACCTCGTTCGCGGTGATGGTGCGCATCCCTTCCGGGCGTTTGACCGTCAGCCCGGCGAGGCGCGTGCCGTTGAAGTTGAGGCGCTGGACTTCCGCCCGGTCGAGGATGTCGAAATTGGGCCGGGCACGGACCTCCATGGTCAGATAGGCGACGTTGGCGGACACCCGCTTGTCGTCGATATTGGAAATGGTGATCGGGAAGTAGCCGTCCTCGAACTCCGCGTTCATGTCTTCGAAATACGCAAATCCCTCGGCCTTTGCGGCATCCATTATCGCGGCGGTGTATCCCGGCCAGATGTCGGGAAACAGCCGGCGCACGCCGATCGGCCCGTCCGTGCCGTGAAAAGGACCGTCGAAATCGCGGTCAGATTCCATCTTCTTGAAAAACGGCAGCACGTCGTCCCAACCCCAGCCGGCGGCGCCGCGTTCCACCCAGTCGGCATAATCGTGAGGGCTGCCGCGGTTGGCCATCATGCCGTTGATCGACGAGCCGCCGCCCATCACGCGACCCTGTTGATACAGCTTGTCGGGACGTGTGTCGGGCGCATTGCCGGGACGCGGCGGCACGGTGACGCGCAGGTTGTTCCAGATAAAGCGTTTGTCGTTATAGGCAACGCCGGCGAACCCGTCCTGCAGCTGGTCGGGCAGGTTGTCCGGCGGAAAATCGGTGCCCGCTTCGACAAGCAACACTCGGTTGGACGGCCGCTCGCTCAACCGGCTGGCCATCACGCAGCCGGCGGATCCGCCGCCAACGATGACGTAGTCGTATTTCGTATCAGCCATTAGAGCCGCTCCCGTCGTTCATATGATGTCCGAAACATCGAAGTTCGGAAAAATCCGAGTCCTGGCGTTCAGCAAACGTTAACCAATTGGGGTCCATGAGGTTAACCCCGGCAGGGATTGTATTTTGTGTGTCCGATCGCAGTGGGGAAAGGAAAAACGGATCTATGCTCCGGATCAGGTCCAGTTTTGCGTTTTTGACCGTGTTTGCAGCAGGTATCGCCGTCTGCGCGCACCCCGCAGGTGCCGCGCCCGGAAGCTGCTCAGAACCGGTCACGCTCGGTACGACGATTTCGTCGACCGGCGGGGACGCCCCGACGGCCGCAAAATGGCGCGATCTGACCGTTGAATTCGCCAGAATGATCAATGAACGGGGCGGAATCCCATAGCGGCACCTGCCCCCCTTGAACGCCGGCGTTTTTTCGAACAAGTTTCGAACAACCATCAATCACAGACGTAAACAGGGAGAGAAGACATGGGAAAACTTGATGGACGCGTCGCGATCGTCACCGGCGGCGGCCGGGGGATCGGTGTGGAATATGCGAAGGTGCTGGCGACGGAGGGTGCAAAGGTCGCTGTGACCGACATCGTCGATACCGAAACCACGGTCAACATCATCAAGCAGGCCGGCGGCGAAGCGATCGGCATACACTGCGACGTGACGGACACCGACAACATCAAGGCGATGGTGGCCGAGACGATCGACGCCTACGGCAAAATCGACATCCTGGTGAACAACGCGGCCCTTTTCGCCGACCTGAAACAGGGCTCGTTTCTCGACATCGACGAAGCCGAATGGGACCGGGTGATGCAGATCAACACCCGCGGCGTGTTCAGCTGCACCAAGGCGGTGGTGCCCGAAATGAAAAAGAACGGCTACGGCAAGATCGTCAACATCGCCTCGGGCACCGTGTTCAAGGGCACGCCGATGCTGCTGCATTACGTCAGCTCCAAAGGCGCGCAGGTCGCTTTCACCCGGGCACTGGCCCGCGAAGTGGGCGACGACGGGATAACAGTCAACTGTATCGCCCCCGGTCTGACGATGAGTGAAAAGGTCCTGGACGATCCGCAGTGGTCGGCGGTCAAGGACGGCAACACCGCATCGCGCGCCATCAAACGCGAACAGATGCCGGAAGATCTGATCGGCACGCTGGTGTTCTTTTCGTCATCGGATTCCGATTTCATCACCGGTCAGACCCTGGTGGTCGACGGTGGCTCGGCGATGCACTGATATCACGACCGTAGTGTCACCGAAGAAGGGCGGCCATGGCCGCCCTTTTTAATGCACCACCCGCAGATGAGAATCGCCGCCTTGGGGTGGCCGGCGCAGGAACGGGAACAGCGCCATCCCGGCAAAGAATCCGCCGGCATGAGCTTCCCAGCTGACATTGCCACCGCTGAGCAGCGCATAGCCGACATTCACGATCATCATCATCAGCACGTATTGAAGGATGTCCTTGGCGGAGGGCCGGGAAAATCCGTCCTGGCCCCGGATCAGGACATAGGCGCCCGCCCCCAGCAGTCCGAAGACAGCGCCGGAAGCGCCCACGAGAATAGCGCTTTCTCCCCAGTTCAGGACTGCATGGGCAAGGGCGCCCGCGACTCCCGTCGCGACGAAAAACCACACGAACCGACTGGCGGAAATATGCGGATAGATCTGCGGGGAGATAACGACGATCCACATCGCGTTGGCCAGCAGATGCCACCAGCCGCCATGAACGAACACCGACGTCACGGCGCCATACAACCAGACCGGATCGAACTGGCCGCTGCGGAACAGATCGAAACCGAGGAAGTAAACCAGATACGCGTCAAGATCCGGCGGCAGTACGGTGCGGACAAGCTGAATGCCGGCGAGGACCACGAGCAACCGCAGTGCGACAGTCGGCAGTGTGAATGAGTTATTGTTCATCGGGTTATCGGTTTGGTTGAAGCCTGATTCATTGTATTCAGCCGGGCGCGTTCGGGCCGGAAGACTCGATCGTTGCATACCGGCATATCTGCGGTCGATTTCCGCAGCGTTCGGTTACCGCGAAACTGGGATAGGAAGCGGGATAAGGCAACTCCGGTTTGCGCAACGCGGTTTACCCTGTCACAGAACCGCCAGCAACAGCAATGGCAGCGTGACGAAGGAGACGGCGGTCGAAACGATCACCATGCCGGCCACTTCCTCCGGCTTGCGGTCGTATTGCTGCGCGAACAAATAGCTGGAGACCGCCACCGGCATGGCGCTCTGGATAATCACGATGGCCCGCGCTGCGCCTTCGAGCCCGAACGCCCCGGCGATCGCGAACCCGACGCCGATACCCATCGCAAGACGAAAAACGCCGAGAAACGAGCTGCGCACAATGCCGCCTGTTTTGAGCTGCAGCAGCGACACGCCGAGCGCCACCAGTTGCGCCGGGATCACCATGCCGCCGAGCAGATTGGTGGTGTTAAAGATCCAGTCCGGCAGCGGCGTTCCCGTCAGTTGCAGTACAACGGCGATGGCAACTGCATAGATCACCGGCGCAGTCGCCAGTTTCTTTAACGAGAACGAGCCGGCCGCAATAGCGGCGCCCAGAGTAAACGTTCCAATTGCGCCGAAGGTGAAATAGACGATGGCTAGCGCCAGGCCTTCGTCGCCGAACGCATAATACGACACCGGCAATCCCATGCTGCCGGTCAGCGGAAAGATCAGCGACGGCAGATAGGACGGGATATCCAGCCGCATGATCCTGATCAGCGCGAACGCGATGACGGTGAAGCCGGCATAGCAGGCGAGCGTCGCCAGCGCGACTTCGGCCATGGCCTCGGCCGACAGGGTGACTTTCTGAAAGGTCGCCAGGATGAGGCAGGGCGCGCCGATGTTGTAGACCAGCGAGGTGATCAGCCTGGTATCGAACGGCGTGCCGATACGCGCCCATAACGCGCCGAGCCCGACGCAGATGAATACCGGCACCACGATATTGGCGAGCTGGATGACGGTCTCCATGCTCATTCGAGCACCAGCCACATCAGAAACGGCAGGGTGGCGAGCGAGATCGCCGTCGAGATCAGGATCATGCTGGCGGTGTCGGCGGCGTTTCGGTTGAAACGCTGGGCGAACATGTAGTTGTGAACCGCAACCGGCATCGCCGCCTCGATCATCAGCGCGCCGCGCGCAGCACCTTCGAGGCCCAGCCCGGTGGCGACCGCGTAGCCGACGGTGAATCCGCCGATCAGCTTGACGATACAGATGATAAGAATGCGACCCGCACCCTGCGCCCGCATGTTGGCGATGGCGACGCCCAGCGACACCAGCATCAAGGGGATGGCGAGGCCGCCGATCAGCTCGGTCGTGTTGGCGAGCCAGACCGGCGGCTGGATGCCGGAGATCATGAACACCAGCGCTGCGCCGACCGCATAGATCAGCGGGTTGTTGTACAGCACGTCGGCCGCCAGCCGCCCGGCATAGATGCTCCACCCGACCGTGAAGCTGAAAATCGACGACATCACGAAAATGCAGATGCCGAGGGCGAGACCTTCCGGCCCGAAGGCGAAAAGGCAAAGCGGCAGGCCCATATTGCCGGTGTTCGACGACGTGAAGACCGGCAGATAGGTATGCGCCGGGACCTTCATGATGAAAATGGTGGTCAACCCGATGGCCAGGAAACAGGCCAGTACCAGCCCATACGCGCCGACCATTTCGGCAAACGCCGTGGGACTGACGTTCAACCGCGTCAGCGCCGAGAAAGCCAGGCACGGCATACCCAGATTGAGCGCCAGCGCGCCCACCATACGGGTATCGAATGGCCGCCCGGTACGTCCCCAGACAAAACCGATGCCGGCGCACACGAAGACAGGCGCGATGACCGAAAGAATTTTGAAGAGCAAATCAGTGCCGCCGGAAAAAGGGACGGAAAAATACGCCGAAGCGCCGAGAGGTCGCGCAGTCTAGTCGATTGAAAGAGTGCGGCAAGCCATCGCGGCCGCGCTTAGCGCCGGGCATCGGTTTCGTCGAGCAGCGCGCTGAGTTCGGCCATGTCCTCAATCATGCGACGCCAGCGTTCCTCGCCGAATTTCTCGACCAGCGCCGACTGCGCCTCGTGCCAGACCGGCGTCGCCCGGTCGATCGCTGCCTGGCCGTCGTCGGTCAGGCTGACCACCCGCTCGCGCCGGTCTTCGCCGGCGCCTATCGCAACCAGCCCCTGTTCCGAAAGGACCTTCAGATTGCGGGTCAGCGTCGTACGGTCGAGCGCCAGATGTTCGGCCAGCCGCGTCACCGAGGCCGGCCCCATCAGGGCGACCGCGCCCAGCATGGTGAATTGTGTCGCCTTGACACCGCTGGGCGCCATGATGCCGTCATAGAACTCCGTCACCGCGCGGGAGGCGCGCCGGACGTTAAAACACGTGCAGTGCCACGCAACACGGACCTGGGTTGGGTGGCTTTCCTTGTTTGAACCAGCCATAATAGTGTATTTACACTTATAATCACGAATCAGCAATAAATTTCCAGACGCCGCTCGCATTGGCGGAAGCTTCGCGCTACATCCCCGGCATGGACGAGAACAACCAACCCGCGGGTCGTTCGCCCTTCTGGCTGTGGCTGCTGATCGGTGCCATTGGCGTCGCCGTGCTGATCTACGTGCTGGATTCGCAGTTCCCGGGCGTGCTTTCGGACGGCAACACGCAGCCGCGCATCGCCTATAGCGCCATTCTGCTTGTCGTACTGGTCAGCGCGCTGTTTGCGGGCCGCCGCATCCCCGCCGGCACGGCGCTCCGCTATGCGGTCGTCTGGATCGCCATCGGGGCGGGGCTGATCCTCGCCTACAGTTTCCGTTCGGATTTTCAGAACGCCGGCAACCGCATCATGGGCGAGCTGCGGCCCGACAAGGCGCTGATATCGGGGAACGGCGACGTCACCATCCGGCGCGGCCGCAACGGCCACTTCAACCTGACCGCGGAAGTCGACGGCGTCAGCATTCGTTTCCTGGTCGATACCGGCGCCAGCCTCGTCGCGCTTTCGCCGGGCGATGCCCGGGCCGTCGGCTTCGACCTCGACAGGCTGACCTACGGCATCCGCACCCGCACCGCCAATGGCATCGCCTACGTGGCCCCCGTTTCGCTCGGCTCGATCGCGGCCGGACCGATCGTGGCACGCGACGTCGAAGCGACGGTAAGCCGCGACGGATTGAGCGAGTCCCTGCTCGGCCTCAGCTTTCTGAACCGTTTGTCGGGCTACGAAGTACGCGGCGACACGATGATCCTGAAACCCTGAACAACCGGAATCCGACATGGTCAAACTGGACAAGATATACACCCGCGGCGGCGACGCCGGCGAAACGTCCCTCGGCGACGGCAGCCGCGTCGCGAAGCACAGCCTGCGGGTCGTTGCCCAGGGCGACGTCGACGAAACCAACGCAGTCATCGGACTGGCCCGCTGCCACAGCAGCGGCGACACGGACGCGACCCTGGCCCGCGTGCAGAACGATCTGTTCGACCTCGGCGCCGACGTCACCCGCCCAGGCGACGATCCGGGCGACGGCAGCCTGCGCATCCAGCCGGCACAGGTGGAGCGGCTGGAAGGGGAAATAGACGCGGCGAATGAAAATCTGGAAGCCTTGAGATCCTTCGTTCTTCGGGGCGGCTCCGACCTGGCGGCCCATCTTCATCATGCCTGCACGGTCAGCCGGCGGGCGGAACGCGCGATGACCGCCCTGGCGTCGGAAGACGCGGTAAACCCTCATGCGTTGAAATACATCAACCGGCTGTCGGACCTACTGTTCGTTCTGGCGCGGCAGGCCAACGACAACGGGAAGGCGGACGTGCTGTGGGCGCCGGGACAACACGCCGGGGACTGACCGTTTCGGTTGGCCAAAGCTACGCGTCGTCTCAAAAAGGCATCAGCGCGTTTCAGCGCGGCAAATACGAAGACGCGCTGAAACATCTGGAACCGGCCGCCGAGAAGGGCGACCCGGAAGCGCTTTACTATCTGGGGCGCATGTACGGCGCCGGTCAGGGCGTGCCCAGGGACCAGAATAAGGCCACCGCCTTTTTCAAGAAGGCCGCCGAAGGCGGAAGCCCCGGGGCGCAGCAAAGTCTCGGTTCCGCCCTGATGCTGGGCGAAGGCATCGAAACCGACATGATCGAAGCGCTGAAATGGTTCATCGTTTCGGCCCGGGCCGGCAACAAGGACGCCGCCGCCTATGCCGGGCGCGTCTCGCGCTTCATGACGCGCGCCCAGCAAAGGGAAGCGCGCAAGAAAGCACTGGCCTGGCAAAAGGCGCACGAGGAAAAGAAACCCGCATCGAACTGACGGCCGGATTTTTTCCGTCCGCACGGAAGCGCTCTATCCGGCGGCCCTGGCCATCATCCCGATAAACCCGTCGCAATCCGCCGACCAGAAATCTGCCGCATCGCGGTCGATCGTCATCCCGATGGTGAAATCGCCGTTGTCGTAAACCGGTTTGCCGGACCGGAACGAGAAGGATCCGACGGTGAAGTGGGGCACCTCGGCCGCCAGCATGTCGAGCATCAGCCGGGCGATCAGCGTGCCCTGCACCAGCAGCCCCGGATAGCCTTTGTCGCGCACGTAGTCGCGGTCGTAATGGATACGGTGGGAATTGAACGTCACCGCGGAGTGACGGAACATCAGAACCGGGTCCGGCGTGACCGTGCGGATCGCATCTGCCGGCGGAAGCGGTGGCGGCGCCGGCGGGTCCCCGTTACCGGACCCGGGAGCAGAAACGGGGGCGGCGGGACGAAAGATGATGTCGTTTTCCTCGACCACGGCGATACCGCCGTCATTGAGAATCCGGTGCTGCACCAGCCCGACGATGAAAGCGCCGGACCGCCCCTCTTTCAGATCGAACGACATCACCTCGGACTCCTTGCGGATGGTGTCGCCGATGCGAAGCGGGGACCGGAAATCGAATCGTGCCCCGCCGAACAGCTTGTTGGGATAATCGGCGGCGGCGGGCAGCAGGCCTTCGTCCTTCGCCAACCCGTCGGCGCCCAGCCGCGCCGGCGGCAGCTTGGCGGTGCAGAACAGGCCATGCCACAGCGGCGGCAGCGGGTCGCCGGGCCTCGGGTCGGGGTCATCGGCGCCGAACGCCGCCATCAGGCCGGCGACGGGGGCGGCCGTGATGACATCCTCCGCCGTCACGATGCGGCCGAGCGCCGCCTGCAGATTTTCCGGAATGCCGGTCATGGTCATTTGCATACCCCAGCCCCCATCCGATCGCTAGACTGTGACACCCAAAAAACGGAGAGACATAAATGGTGCTGGTGCTGGGACCGAAAGACGTCAAGGGGCTGATCACGATCAAGGAGGCCGTCGATGCGATGGAGCAGGGCTTTCTCGACTGGTCCAAAAACAAATGGCTGGCGGAGCTGCGCCAGCGCGTGCATTCCGAGGCCGGCGTCCGGCTGACCGTCCATATCGGCGCGCCCAATACGCCCAATACCATCGGCACGCTGCTGCACACCGAAAAACCCGCGATCGGCGAAGACCAGCGCCAGACCTATTCCCATCGAGGCGCCCGCGTGCGCGTGGTCTACGAGGGCGAGAACGGCGGCTTGCTGTCGATCCAGGTCGGCGAGCTGGAAGTCGTCGAACTGCCGGGCGTCAATCAGAACGTCGTCATCCCGACCAGCTGCGCCACCGCCGTCGGCACCAAATGGCTGGCCAAGAAAGACGCGAAGACCGTCGGCATCCTGGGTTCACGCGGCCAGGCCCGGGGTCAGCTTGCCGCGGTGAAGGCCGCCATCCCCGGCATCGAACGCGCCGTCGTCTTCAGCCCCAACGAAGACAACCGCAGGCGCTTCGCCGGGTTGATGGCGCAGATCCTCGGCATGGAGGTCACGGCGGTCGATACCGCGCGCGAGGCGGTCGAGAACATGGACATCGTCCTGACCGCGACGAATTCCAACGTGCCGACCTTCGACGGCGACTGGCTGTCGCCCGGCGCGCATGTCTGTTCGCTGGTGTCGTCCAACAAAGGCCTGCACGAAGCCGGCTTCATCAAGAAGGCGCGGCGCGAAATCGACGACCGGACGCTGCAGCGCGCCGACGTGGTGGTGTGCAATTCGATCGAGCAGGACAAGCTGGACCGCACCGCCATCGTCTGGGGCGCGGCGGAGGAAGGCGTCATTTCCTGGGACAAGGTCGCCGATCTCGCCCAGGTGATGCGCGGCGAGGCCGGGCGCACCGGCGACGACCAGATCACGTTCTTCAAGCAGAATGCGTTCTGGGGCGTCGGCGACCAGGTCATCGGCAAGCTTCTCTACGAGAAGGCGAAAGCGCAGGGTCTCGGCATCGAGCTCGACGTAGATCCGTTCGAATCGACGACGGATTCCAGCCTAGAGGGGTAGCTGGCGCAATAGCCATCCTTCGGGACGGCCCTTCGGGCCTCCCCGGGATGAGGCCTCAAGACAACATACTACTTTAGTTCCCACCCCCTTGAGGGGGAGGGCTAGGTAGAGGGTGAATTAAGCCTGTCTCCCCCTCTCCCTATAGGGGCGAGGGGACTCTTTTTTCTTTGACCTCATCCTGAGGAACGCCAAAGGCACGTCCCGAAGGATCACGCCGCCAGCACCCCCGGCTCGACCGCCTCGTCGCGGTCGCGCAGCGGAAACAGGCCCATCGCGTTGGTCTGCGGCAGGAAGCCGAGCTTTTCGTAAAAGCCTTCCTTCCCGGGCACGGTTGTCAGATAGACTTTCCGCACCGGCAGGCGGCGCACCAGTTCGGTCATCATCTTGCGTCCGATGCCCGCGCCCTGGAATCCGGGATCGACGGCCACGTCCAGAATGGTCGCGTAATAGACACCGTCCGACATCGCCCGCGCGGCGCCGACCAGTTCGCCGTCGACCCGGGCGAAGCAGCAGAGATAGGAATTGCCGAAGGCGCGTTTGATCTCCACCGCCGGTCGCACGGCCAGCGGGGCACGCGCATAGATACGGGCCAGCGCCTCCCAGTCGACGCCGTCGCGGCTGAACGTCACCTTGGCATAGGCGTTGCGGTAAAAATTCTGATCGTCTCTGTGGTCTATCAACGCGCCCATGGTGTTTTCCTTTCGTGTTCGGGCTTCAATCAGGTTCGGCCATAAAAAAATCCGCCGCGCGGGGTCCCGCGGGCGGATCGGCCTGTGGTCTCGGAGAGGCCAACCTAGGTCGGATCGCTCTCCTGCATGACGCACACGGCCGATCCGCGCGAGACTCGGGCGAGTCGCACGACGGCGGCAATTCGTTTGGATGTAAACGTGTGTGTCATGGGGCGCAGCTTATTGGTCCGCACCAGTGCCAGGGTCAAGAGGAAGATTCGGAAGCGTCCCCTGAAGTCGTCTTTCCGGCGAAAGCCGGAATCTCCCGGCCCTGAATCCGGCATTAAGAAGATCCCGGCTGTCGCCGGGATGACGTCTGGGGCAACGTTCCCTAAACCCGCTCAATCACCGTTGCGATGCCCTGGCCGACGCCGATGCACATGGTGCAGAGCGCGTATTTCCCGCCCGTGCGTTCCAGTTCGTTCAGTGCGGTGGTGATCAGCCGGGCGCCGGACATGCCGAGCGGGTGGCCGAGGGCGATGGCGCCGCCGTTCGGGTTGATGCGCGGATCGTCGTCGGCAAGGCCGAGGTCGCGGGTGCAGGCCAGCGCCTGGGCGGCGAAAGCTTCGTTGAATTCCATCACGTCCATGTCGTCCAGCGTGAGGCCGGTTTTCTCCAGCACCTTGCGGGTCGCCGGGGCCGGGCCGATGCCCATGATGCGGGGCGGCACGCCCGCCGTCGCCGCACCGACGATGCGGGCGCGCGGCGTCAGGCCATGCTTCTTCGCGGCGTCCTCCGTCGCCAGCAGCAGCGCGGCGGCGCCGTCATTGACGCCGGACGCATTGCCCGCCGTGACGCTACCGTCTTTCTTGAACGCGGCGCGCAGCTTGGCGAGGTCGTCCATGGTGGTGCCGTGGCGCGGGTGTTCGTCGGTGTCGACCACGATATCGTCGCCGCGGCGCTGCGGGATGGTGACGGCGACGATTTCGCCCGCCAGCCGGCCTTCCTTCTGCGCGGCCTCGGCCTTGTGCTGGGACCACAGCGCGAACCTGTCCTGGTCCTCGCGGGTGATCTGGCGCTCCTCGGCGAGGTTCTCCGCCGTCTCGCCCATGGCATCGACGCCGTACATTTCCTTCATCTTCGGATTGACGAAGCGCCAGCCGATGGTGGTGTCGTAGATTTCCGCCTTGCGCGAGAACGCGGCATCGGCCTTAGCCATGACGAACGGCGCGCGCGACATGCTTTCGACTCCGCCGGTGATGACCATGTCGGCCTCGCCGACGCGGATGGCGCGCGCACCCTGCGCCGTCGCCTCCATGCCGGAGCCGCACAGCCGGTTGACCGTCGCGCCGCCGACTTCGAGCGGCAGGCCCGCCAGCAGGCCGGACATGCGTGCGACGTTGCGGTTGTCTTCGCCCGCCTGGTTGGCGCTGCCGTAATAGACGTCGTCGACCTGTTCCCAGTCGACGCTGTCGTTGCGGTCCATCAGCGCCCTGATCGGCACCGCGCCGAGATCGTCGGTGCGGACCTTGGAAAGACCGCCGCCGTAGCGGCCGACGGGGGTGCGGATGGCATCGCAGATGAAAGCGTCGGACATGGTGTGGGTTTCCTTTTTCGGATCGGCGCGCATTGTTGTCGATGCCGCCGGTCGGGGCAAGGGCACTGCAGGCAAAGTCCATGCTCCAGAGACGCACAAGATACTACGCGCAAAGCTGGTTTGTTGTTCCCGTCAAGGCGGAAACCAGATGCGCGGAGATCCTTGCCTGCGCGGGGATGACGGCATTCTCTAAACCGTCCGGCGGGTCACGTGTCAGTTTGGCGAATTTTTTCGCAGCCGCTTGATTGCCTCGCCGCTTCGCGCGAACTTAAGGCATGAATACCGAATCCGCGTCAGCCTTCGCACCCTATGTCGACGGTGCCAAAGTCATCCAGATCGGCATGGGACCGAGCATTGCCGTGGAATATATCGGTAACGGCCCGCTGGTGGTGATGCTGCACGGCATCGGCGGCGACCGGTCGACCTGGGCGCATCAGCTGTTGCACCTTGCACAATCCGGATACTGCGCGGCGGCCTGGGATGCGCGCGGCTATGGCGACAGCGACGATTACGACGGCCCGCTCAGCTTCACGGACATGGCGCGCGACCTGACCAGTGTGCTCGACGCCTTCGCCGTGGACAGGGCGCATATCGTGGGCACTTCGATGGGCGGGCGAATTTCGCTGGAAACATACGCAAACTTTCCCGACCGGTTCGCGTCGCTGACGCTTGCCGGGGTTCACGCGCGTTTCGGGGCATTTTCGGCGGACGCGCAACGCGAATTCGTCGACGCGCGCCGCAAACCCCTAGTCGAGGACGACCTTTCACCGGCCGACCTGGCGCCGAAGGTGATCGAAAAACTTGCCGGACCGAACGCGCCGGCGGACGCGAGGACGCGCGCTGTCGCCGCAATGTCGAGACTTCATGTCGGGTCCTACATAAAAACCGTCGAAGCGACGACGACATTTGACCGGGAGCACGTTCTGGCCGAGCTGGCGGTGCCGACCCAGGTCATCGGCGGCGAATTCGACCCCCTGACTCCGCCGGATCTGACTCGGAAAATCGCCGACGGCATCCCCGGCGCCGAATACCATCTGGTATACGATGTCGGCCATCTGGGAAATCTGGAGAACCCGTCGGAGTTTAACCGCCTGCTGACGCAGTTCCTGGCGCGTTGTCGCGACCGCGGCAATGTCGCGGCCTACCCCCGCATTCTAACCTGCTGAAGAATATGGATTATTGACGATGGATCTTGGTAGCGAAGGAAAAACGGCGCTGGTTCTGGGCGGGACGCAGGGCCTGGCGCTATCAGCCGCCCGTCATCTCGCCGACGCAGGCGTAATCGTTGTCCTGAATGGCCGGGACGCCAATAAAGACAGTAAAGCTGCCTCGTATTTAGGGTCGAGCACCCGCTTTGTGCAGGACGACATCGCCCAGGCGAATGATCGAGTCAGCATTATTGACCAAACTACCGCGATTGCCGGCCCGCCCGCCATTCTGGGGACGAATTCCTGTGGCCCGCCACCGATGATCGAAGCGGGCTGGGGCTGGTCGGGCGACCTGGCGACCGTCGACGAAGACGGCTTCTCTACCCTGATCGACCGGTCGAAGGACTTGATCATCTCCGGCGGCGAGAACATCTATCCGAAGGAGATCGAAGACGCGCTGTGCGAACACGACGCCGTCGGCGAATGCGCGGTGTTCGGCATCCCGGAGGAGAAATTCGGCGAAGTGCCGGCGGCCTATATCCTGGTCAAAGAGGGCCGCTCGGTAACGGAAGAAGAAATCGTCGAGCATTGCGCGACCCGGCTGGCCCGGTTCAAGCGCCCACGGCTGGTGAAATTCGTCGACGATATCCCCAAGACGCTGATCGGCAAGATCCAGAATAATTTCCTCAAAGATCCCTACTGGGCGGAAAAGGAGAAGAAGATATGAGCGACCGCTACGCCGCCTATGAACGGCTGAAATTCGACACCCCAGCGGACCGCATCCTGCGCATCACCATGGAAGCACCCGGCCGGCTGAACGCCGCCGACGAAACCATGCATGACGAACTCGGCCGCATCTGGAAGGACGTGGAAGCCGACCCGGATGTTTCTGTCGCCATCCTGCGCGGGGCGGGCGATGCGTTTTCCGCCGGCGGCGACTTCGACATGATCGACGAAATGATCGACAAGTTCGAAGTCCGCGCCCGGGTTTGGAAGGAAGCGCGCGATCTTGTCTACAACGTCATCAACTGTTCCAAGCCGATCGTCAGCGCCATGCACGGCCCCGCCGTCGGCGCCGGTCTGGTCGCCGGACTGCTGGCCGATATTTCGATCGCAGCGAAGGATGCGCGGATCATCGACGGGCACACCCGGCTCGGCGTCGCCGCCGGCGATCATGCCGCCATCGTCTGGCCGTTGCTGTGCGGCATGGCGAAGGCGAAATACTATTTGCTGCTGTGCGAACCGGTCTCCGGCGAGGAAGCCGAACGCATCGGGCTGGTGTCGATGTGCGTCGACGAATCCGAACTGCAGGACACGGCCGTGAAGGTCGCCGAAAAACTGGCGCGCGGCGCGCCATCGGCCATCCGGTTCACCAAATACGCACTGAATAACTGGCTGCGTATGATGGGGCCGAATTTCGACACCTCGCTGGCGCTTGAGTTTCTCGGCTTCACCGGGCCCGAGGCGGTGGAAGGCCTGGCGAGCCTGCGGGAAAAACGGCATCCGAATTTCGATCCCAACTCGAACCTATAGGACCAGGCCATGACCAGCGTCTACGGCGATTTCGACCAGGAAACCCTCGATAACGAATACCTGATCAGCAAGACCGTCCCCAGCATCGACCCGTTCCTCGCCGACTATGCGAAGCTGAGCGAGGTCGCGCGGGACATGCCGGGCTGCCGCGAAGACGTGCAATACGGCGACCGGCCGGACGAGGTGATCGACATCTTTCCCGCGGGCGACGGCGCGCCGGTCTTCGTTTTCATTCATGGCGGCTACTGGCGCATGCTCAGCCAGAAGGAATCGTCATTCATGGCGCCGACCATGGTTCAGGCGGGCATCGCCGTCGTCAGCGTCAACTACACGCTGGTCAGCGTGGGCGCGTCGATCACCGACATCGTTCGCCAGTGCCGCGCGGCGATCGCCTGGACCTGGAAGAACGCCGCCGACTTCGGCGGCGATCCCGACCGGATCTTCGTCTGCGGCTCGTCCGCCGGCGGGCACCTGACAGGCATGATGGTGGCCGCTGGCTGGCATGACGATTTCGGCGTCCCGCAAGACGTGGTCAAAGGCGCGGTGCCGCTGAGCGGCCTGCACGATCTCGAACCGGTGCGGCTGTCCTGCATCAACGAGTGGGCGAAACTGGATGCCGCGGAAGCGGCCGAGAACAGCCCCGTGCGCCACCTGCCCGAACAGGGCTGTCCGCTGATCGTATCCTACGGCGCGTCGGAAACGGCCGAGTTCAAACGCCAGAGCGCCTTGCTGGCCGATGCGTGGAAAGCGAAGGGCTGGCAGGCGGAAATTTTCGAACACCCGGACCGCAACCATTTCGACATCGTGTTCGATCTCTGCGACCGCGACAGCCTGCTCGGCAAAAAAGTTTTCGCGATGATCGGCGGCGCGTAAAAACACCGTCGATTGATATGTCGGCGGCACCGGCCCTCTCCCCCTCCCGGCCACCCATAAGGATCATTCCGTGGGTGGCCGGGAGGGGGAGAAGGCCGGCGCGAGCCAACGACGTTGGCATGAGAGAACCATGAAAATACCGGTCGTCTACACCGCTGTCTTCGCCATGCTGTTGCAGCAGGCGTTGTCGACCATGAGCGGCCTGACCATTCCCGTTCTGGCGCCGCCGATCGCGGCGGAAACCGGGCTCAGTCCCAGCCTGGTGGGTCTTTACACGGCGTTCCTGTACGGCGGCTCAATGATCTCGTCTCTGGCGGGCGGCGGGTTTTTGCTGCGCTTCGGCGCGCTGCGCGTCAGTCAGGCCTGTCTCGTCGTGGTCGCCATTGGTCTCCTGATAAACGCGCCCGGACTGACGCTGCTGTTCGTCATCGGCGCCGTGATCACCGGCCTCGGTGGCGGACCGTCGACGCCCGCAAGTTCCCAGATACTGGCACGCTACGCCAATCCGGCGCAGGCGCCGCTGATTTTCTCGATCAAACAGACCGGCGTGCCGGTCGGCGGCGTCATCGCCGGCGCGCTGCTGCCGGTCTATGTGTCGCTGTTCGGCTGGCGCGGCGCGATAGTGTGCGCGGCGCTGATGGCGCTGACCCTGGCGCTGCTGCTGCAGCCGCTTCGGGCGGAATTCGATTCCGACCGCCAGCCTCAGCGCAGCCTGAAACTGACCGACATCCGGGCTACCATGACCGCCGTCCTCAGCGACAAACGGGTGCGCGACCTGGCCATGGGACTGTTCGCCTTTACCGGGTTGCAGCTGGCCTTCGCGTCGTTCTTCGTTTCGTTTCTGTCGCTCGGTCTCGGCTGGACGCTGACCGACGCGGGCATCGCCTATTCCGTCGCCATGGGCGCGGGCATCGTCGGCCGCCTGATCTGGGGCTGGGTGGGCACCAAGTACGTGCCGCCGCTTTTGCTGCTGGCGATGCTCGGTTTCGTCATGGGACTCGCGCATATGGCAATCGGTTTGGTGACGCCCGAATGGCAGACCATGGCCGTGTGGGGCGTGGCCTTCGCCTACGGGCTGACGGGGATAGGGTACCAGGGCGTGCTGCTGGCCGAGATCGCCCGCGTCGCCCCGCCGGGCATGGCGGGCGTCATCACGGGCGGGGCGGTGTTTTTCGCCTATGCCGGCATGATCCTTTTGCCGGCGGCGTTCGGACTGATCCTCGCCCTGCTTGACAGCTATCGTCTCGCCTTCTTGATTCTGGGCGTCATTCCGATTGTCGTCGGCGCCAAACTGCTACACTCCACCCTGAAACAAACGAAATAACTGTCGGAGAACATCATGGGCCCCATCAAAACCGCCATCGTCGGCAGCCTTCCGAAACCGGAATGGCTGTCCGACCCCGAACAGCTGCGCGCGCCGTGGCGCCAGGAAGGCAGTGCGCTGGCGGAAGGCCAGGACGACGCGGTGGCGTTGTGGCTGGCCGCGCAGGAACGCGCCGGGCTGGATATCGTCTGCGACGGTGAACAGCGCCGCCGGCACTACATCTGGGGCTTTATCGAACATCTCGGCAGCGTCGATTTCGAGAACCCGGCAAAGAAACAGAGCCGCGGCCAGCGATACTCGGAAGACACCGCGGCGCCGCGTGTTCTGGAGGAATGGAGCTGGGACGGCCCGGTTCTGCTGGACGCACTGCGTTTCTCCAAGGCGCGGACGAACAAACCGGTAAAGGTCACCCTGCCCGGCCCGATGACCGTGGCCGACAGTGTCTATGACGAGGTCGGCGGCCGGTCGGACGCGGATTTCGCCGCCGCCTATGCGACGCTTTTAAACAGGGAAGCCCGGGCGCTGTCGGCGGCGGGCGCCGACGTCATCCAGATCGACGAGCCCTGTTTCAATATCTATACCGACGAGGTGAAGGACTGGGGCATGGAGATGCTGGAACGCGCGTTCGAGGGCGTTTCCGCGAAGCGGGCGGTCCATATCTGCTACGGCTACGGCACCGAGGTCGTGCTCAAATGGAAGAACGCCAACACCGACTGGAGCCACTATAACGCCACCCTGCCGCTGATCGCCGACAGTTCCATCGATCAGATTTCGATCGAGACCGCGGCGTCGGGCGTGGATCTGTCCGTGCTCGACTGTCTGGACGGCAAGGACGTGATGGTCGGCGTCATCGACGTCGGCACGGAAGAGGTCGAATCCGCGCAAATCGTCGCCGACCGCATCCGACATGCCATGGAGCATGTCTCCGCGGAGCACCTGATCGCCTGCACCGATTGCGGCATGGTTCCCCGCAGCCGCCGGTCCGCCGAAGGCAAGATGAACGCGCTTGCCGCCGGCGCGGCGCTGGTCAACCGGGAGCTGGGGTCTTAGAGCGCGACCCGCGAACGCGGAATCGTACTGCCTGTCTCCCCCTCAGACCGCTTTCAGAAGATCGAAGGTCCGGTCCCAGGACTGCTCTGCCGCCGCCTTGTCGTAGGCCTCTCCATGACCTGGGAGCATGTAGCCGTGCTCGACCCCGCCCGGATAGAGGAAGATTTCCGCATCGTCCCGCGCGGAAAACGTTTCTCTGATCTCGTCGATAACCTCCAGCGACGCCGCGCGGTCGTTGTCGCCCCAGTGAAAGCTGAGCGGGCAATTCACATCCGCCATGACGTCGAGATGATTCTGAACGAAAGAACCGTGATACGAGATACCCGCCTGGATACCGCATTTGGCCGCGGCAACGAAGGCGAACTGGCCGCCGTAGCAGAACCCCATGACGGCAACCTTGCCATTGCATTCCTCCCGCGCGCGGAGATCGCCGATCACGTCCGACAGATCGCCGAGGGCCTGGTCGAACGGGGTGCGATCCAGACGGGCGAAGGCGCGGGCGCGGCCCTCTTCGTCGTGGCCGATGACGCCGGCATCCTCATCGCGCCAGAACGGATCGAGGACGACCGCGGCGTAGCCTTCGCCTGCCAGCCGCTCGGCGACCATGGCCATGTCATCGTTGACGCCGAAGATAGGAGGAACGACCACGACGCCGGTGGCGGGTCCGCCGCCGGGGAACGCCGCGATGCAGGGGATGTTTCCGCCGCCGGATGCGGCAACGTTGATTTCGGTTACAGCCATGGTTTCTCCCTTTCCTGTTTTTTCCGGCCAACCCTTTGCCGATGTCGGTCTTCTCATACTAGATGTCCCTTGCGCGTGCAAAGCAGCCAGCGCCGATGTGCATAAGAACCAAAAAAAACGGCGCCCCGAACAGGGCGCCGTTCTTCGCTTCGGATGAAACCGAAACTTACATGCTGAGCGGGCTGAAGCTCTGCGCCTGATTGGCGACCTTGCTGCGGTCGGCATCGGGCAGCGGGATCAGACCCTTGTCGGCCAGGTAACCATCCGGGCCCCAGGCTTTGTCCGCCGTGAACTCGGAGACGTATTCCTTGATGCCGGGAACGACGCCGACATGCGCGTTCTTGACGTAGAAGAACATCGACCGCGATACCGGATACTCGCCGGAGGCAATGCTGTCGAATTCAGGCGCGGTGCCGTTGACGACGCTGCCCTGGACCTTGTCGGCATTGGAGTCGAGGAACGAGAAGCCGAAGATGCCGAAGGCATCCGGGTTGGCGACCAGCTTCTGAATGATCAGAACGTCGTTTTCGCCGGCTTCGACGAAGGCGCCGTCTTCACGGATGCCGTGGCAGACCGCCTTGTACTTCCGCTTCTGGGATTTGCGGATCGATTTGATCGCGCTGAACTGCTTGCAGCCGCCTTCCATGGCCAGCTCGACGAAGGCGTCGCGCGTGCCGGAGGTCGGGGGCGGGCCCAGAACTTCGATTTTCTTGTTCGGCAGCGACGCGTCGATGTCGCTCCACATCTTGTAGGGGTTCGGTTTCAGTTCGGAACCGTCGGCATTCGCCGGCACGTCCTTGGCAAGCGCCAGGAACAGCTGTTTCAGAGTCAGCTTCATCTGCGGCGCGGATTTGGCGTTGGCAAGCACGATGCCGTCAAAGCCGATTTTCACTTCGGTGATCTTGCTGACGCCGTTTTTGGCGCAGAGTTCGACTTCGGACGCCTTGATGCGGCGCGAAGCATTGGTGATGTCCGGATGCTGGACGCCTACGCCGGCACAGAACAGTTTCAGACCGCCGCCGGAACCCGTGCTTTCGACGACCGGGGTCTTGAAGTTCGTGGTTTTGCCGAACTGTTCGGCGACCGTGGTCGAGAACGGGAAAACGGTGGACGATCCGACGATGCGGATCTGATCGCGCGCCTGCGCGGAAGCGGCCATCGCAACGGACGCCGCCGCGGCTAGGCCAAGAATTCGGGTGAGTGTCATAACGCCTCCAGTAAAGGGCTTGTGCAGAAGGCGAGACATCCATTGCCCGCCGGTCCGGCCGACGCCAATCGTCGACCTCCGCAACCTAGAAACCGGGTGCGACGGACATATGACGAATAAGTGACAGTTTTGTTACGCGGCGGACGTTTTCCGGCGTCTCTGACGCATCAGAAATACCGCGGAAAGGCCCAGAAAAGCAGCACTTGCGGGTGTCGGCATGGCAATGGAAGACGAAGGCAGAAAATTGGAGAAATCGTCGAATCCGTCGATCGCAAACAGCAGGCCGGGATCCGATATCATCGCATTGAGCATGTCCGTCTGCACCCCAGTCTGCCCGGCAATGGCCACCGCCGCCAAATTGACATCGGATGCCTGCAGTGCCTGCAGAACGGGCGACACGTACCCGGTATCCGGATCCGCCGGCTCGAACCCCTGGCTGGAACCGCCATCGGTCAGCATGAAGATGTATCTGTTCGCCGTCGGGTCGCCGAAAGTCAGGAACTGGTCATACACGAACTGCAGGGCGTCCGTGGTGCGGGTATGGCCGGTCAGAAAATCAGAGTTCGCAATGCCGGATGTGAAATCCGACAGATCGGCCGGCTGCTGATCGCTGGAGGGATTCAGCGGACCGTCAGGGTGCGGATTCTCCGCGCCCGGCCACAGGCTGTGCAGTACCTTGACGCCGCCCTGGAGTCCGTTGCCGGCGATATTCTGAGCGTACGAATAAGAGGAGCTCAGGCCGGCAAACGTCATGATGCCATAGGCGTTGCTGCCGTCCGCGCGGTGGGTCTGGTTGATGAAATTCTGCACCCAGCCGATCTGGGCATTCCAGTTGCTATCGGCCCGATCGTTCAGCCCGCCGGACGAATCCAGCATGAACATGATTTCGTTCTGTACCGGCGCGGCCGACACAGGTGCGCTGGATACAAACAAAGCGACCGCCGCCGCCATCAGGCGTTTTTTCATCGATTTTTTCCTACCTAGGAAGTTCACTAAGTAAGTGCGTCGCGTGTAGCACGATCCGCGACGCCGCCTCAAACGAACACCCGGGATAGTTAAGACGTCCGTCAACCTCGCAGCCTCGAGGGAGCGGACCGCCTGCACGGCTTCCCCGATTTCCGTCCGGGCCGGTTTTCCCGGAAGATGTGGCAAAAATGGTGCCGCATGGGTGACTCGAACACCCGACCCCAGCATTACGAACGAACAGGTTTACCAATCGAGGGAGTTCACTATCGTTATAATACAATAGGTTAGACACAACTGATCTTCGATTTTGACTACCTTTTCGTGTTCACATTTCATTCACATCGTGAACACCAAAGCTCTTGCTCGTCTATGTCTAATCGCTTCGCAATCCACTCAAGAACCAACACTGTAGAACAGACAACTTCGAATCAGATTCGGGAGTTGCGAGAGCCTTCTTTAAGAAGAGATTCACTCATCGATGCGGATTTGTCTGACGGTATGTCGGGGGCAAAGGGTCGACAAACCCAAAACGTGATGCCTCCTACATGATGATCTGTCTGACCGTGATTTCGTTATGAGATTGAACCCTCCACCCAACTGAGGTGGAGGGTTCGTCGTTTCTCAAGGAGGTCACATCTCGTGTGACTGTGACTGAGATTTGGTCACAGTCTTATTTATGCGTTTGGGTGTTCCAAACCAGAGGGTTTCGATAACATCGTGGCAACATAGAACGAGTGGTTCACCGAGATGCATCACTGGAAACTCTGCGTATCCAGATACAAACTTAAAATGAAATGTTAAAACTCATGTAAGTGTTTGTTTCGGTCATGTCCTCATACGGCAATTGTTGATGTTGAAACTTAAGTCGTAGCATCGTGTTTTGCGTTAAACCGAAATCAACCCCCCCCGCTACTACGGCTCTCGTCGGGTTATACGACTTCGTTAGATCTACTGTTGTAATACCAGAGACGCCAGAGGGAGAGAGGGGTGAGACATCGTGAGATATATCTTGCTCGATGCCAACCGTTCCGTAAAAAGTGTTTTTACGGCTGGTCCTTCTTTTAAATTTGATACCACCTATTGCCGTCCACGAGGTTTCAAAAACAGTATTGAACGTCAGAGGTAATTCGGCCTCAGTTTCCGTGTAACCATTTTGACGTTTATCTGAAAAACGTTGCGCAATGTAAGGAGTGAATATGAATTCCTCGGACAGCTTGATGTTGTTGCGTAATTCTACAATGACGTCCTTAGCCGCAATAACAGTGTTGCCAATTGCGGCTTCTGAAAAGCCTAATTGCTCTCTAAGTATTGTTGCGTTAACAGCTTGATATGAGGTCCCGACCTTTAGTTGAATTCCAGTTTGTTCCTTGTGTTCGTTCCAAACCGCATAAAGGCCAATAAGAGGGGTCTTATTACTCAAAGAATAATTTGCAGGCGTGTCATAGGCCATATTCGAATGAATGAAGGCGCCGAATCGAAGATGGTCAGTGATCTGTTTTCCGTAAACCAATACTAACCCAGTGGTATCCGAACGAGGGTTATTAATCGAGGCATACCGTCCTCCTAAGGAAAAGCAATTACCCGAGCGTCCAAATGTGTCGCAGTCATAAGTATTCATGTGAGCAAAATTGCCTCCTGTAACCGCGTTAAGCCCCTTCTGAATCAATGAGGCCACACAATTACGTTTGTCACAATTTGAACCATCAGAATTTACTGCGCAGTTGGTATCGTCAGATAGAGGTCTAATTTCTAAATCCCACTGGGATCCAACAGAATTACGCAGTTTATATCCAAAATCCTCGGATCCGATTGTTTGTACCCCAGATGTCTTAGAAAGATGTTTTGCTTCGAGTCCATCAAGCACGGCAGTGTATGTTCCACGTTCGATTATGGAGTTTTCCGAGATCGCGAAATTCATGGCCCCCTTTGGATTAGTAAACGTTACTTTTCCGTAGTTAGCTGCATCGTTGATTAAAACAAAATAATTGGATGGAATATTGTCGGTGTATGTCAGATTAGTTTGAGAATTTGTAAGATTTATGATCGTTCCTTGATTCGAAATATCAAAACCATTTGTTCCTGAAATGGTCCCCGTATTGACGATATTGGTGAGTGTGCCCGCGATAGACACACCATGCTGGCTACCCGAAATCGATCCCGAGTTGGTCAGGGTGGTTAGGTCTCTTGCGAAGCGTATGCCATTGGCAACCTGAGCAGATGCAGTACCTGTAATGCTGCCGCTATTAACGACAGAGGTTCCTCCACCAAAAAATACAATTCCATTCGTCACCCCAGTGCCACCCTGAGCTGTAATAGATCCCGAGTTATTGATCTGGTTAATGCTGGCTGAGTCCCCTAGGACAGAAATGCCGCGAGCTCCTCCTGGCCCCGTCGCCGTGATGCTTCCCTGGTTAGTAATTAAATTTACCGACGATCCCACATCATCCACCCGAATTCCTTCAGCAACTGTGGTTGCCCCGGAGGATTGAATCGTTCCGGTCGCGGTGTTTGTGATTGAGGAGACGGTTGATGCCTGTACTTTAATCGCAGGACTGAAGGCACCTGTTGACTCAATACGAATCGTGCCGCTGTTCGTGAGTGAATTATTCCCACTGTTATTGAAAAATTGGATTGTTTGGCCATTCGTCGTCACATCGGCATCAATCAGTCCTGTATTGTTCAGCGTGGTGTCGACATCGATCCTGATGGTGTTTCCATTTGTTGACTCGATAGTTCCTGCATTATCGATCGTGAAGGGACCACCTGTGAGCTGACGAATTGGAAGAGAGGGGTTCGACAGTGTTGACCCAAAGGAATTATCGACGTCTTGATTGTCTAATTGTTGAGCATCTACGGAAAGGCTAAGGAGAGTCGGAACAAAAACGACAATGGCAATCCATTTGAGAATCGATTTGGTGTAACCGATCAGCATGTTTCCCGACTTATCGTTCAAATCAAAAACTCTCGTCAAAAATCCCTTCGGTGTCCGTCTTCGACCCTTGTCCTCACGTTAACGACGGGGGTCTTCGATGACTAGAATGTTCTAAACTACATACTTACGAACAGTGTTTAGGGTCTGATTTCGGGTGATCAGGAATCCCAGAAAACCAACGTTTTTGAATCTCGATCTCAGGAGGACTTTTGGAACACCTCAAAGACCGTCTTCCATCCTCTTATAGAAATCGATCCGTTCTTCGTATTCTTTACCGAGGATTCTTCCCAGTTTGAGAGACAACTGTTCAATCATCTCATCACGAGTTCCACGTGAACTGGGAGGGTCCTGACGTAAGTAGTTGAAGGGTCTTCGTTGGATAGTGGCGGTAAATCGGTCGATTTCTCGTCGTCTGGGACGATTATGCGCACCTCCAGAACTGTCTTTTCGAACAAGATGCCACTGCCATGCTGGGGGAGATGCACCACAAAACTGACACCTTCGTGAAAATGGACGTCTGATACCTCAAATACAGGAGGTATCTGCGAAATCAGATTTTCAATATCTGCTTTGATATCTCTGACAAAATCCCGTTTAGTTTTCTTCTGATTGGTGGTTCCCCCCGACGTTCGTTGTCTCCCCTCCTCGACAGATTTCGAAAATGCTTTTTTGAATATGTCACCTGACATTTTGGTCCTCAGTTTCCGTATTCCTTGAGGTCATACCCAATGAAACGTCTGTTCCATCGGTTAGCAACCTTACCCGTAGTTCCTGTTCCCATAAATGGATCAAGAACCAGATCACCTTCCTCAGTGGTCTGAAGTAGGGGAACGGTCACAATGTCCTCTGGAAATGGGGCTGGGTGTTCGTTGTCTCTTGTGAGGTTTGTCTGTGATGCGACTGCAGATCGAACTATCTCCTCAGACCACCAGTCACCCATGTTCTTACCTTCACGAGAAATATACGGGTAAGTCTTATCGACCTTCCTTGTCAGGTTGCGATGCCTGGGTGCGTGAGATGCACTGGTGTGTTTCTGGGGAACAAGAGTGTGTTGATATTTGTATCCAAGACCCTTCACCAAATGAAAAATGAACTCATAAGTCGGATTGAGGTTGGTCTTTGATGAGGATGGCTTGGGATTGGTCTTTGCCCAGATGATGGTGTTCCTGAGTAACCACCCCTGATCCTGCAACCTCATGACGACCTGATAAGGAAGATTGAGGAGATTACCCTCGTGAAAGGTGTCTCCCATGTTGAAGAAGAATGACCCAGTTGGTTTTAGAACCCTGATACAGTCTCTCAGGTGTCCGGTATATTCCCGGGGGTTCTTCTAATAGAAAAACCCCACCGTGTTTCAGATGGGGTTTTTCAGTGATAATCCGACGCTATCTATTTGCCGGACACGAAGTCTAAGTCATAGGTGGAAGATCAGTCTCACCATGGCGGAATGATTTTGGTACTCCACCTCAACCTCATCGACACCATCATCATGGACCGGGTCATGGGCTGCAAAGAAACGATATCCTAAATCAATGGAAGCGCTATCAGACAAGAAAACTTAATCCCGGCGCCAGCCTGAAAGGCGAAGACTGTATCTGACTCGTCAAAGTTAGTGGTCGCTCCAGAAATACTATCGACTTCTAGATTAACGTTGCTAATTCCAACCCCACCACCAACATATGGAGTGACGCTGTTCATGGGCAGATCGAACCATCCATTTATCATCGCTGACCTCGACGAATGAGTGCCTTCGATGGGGACATCGCCGAGGTTAACCGCGATGGTGGTGCCGAGAGCTGAGATGGAGTCGAACGTGAGTTCATCGAGGTCGTTCTCTCGATAGCTTAACTCCAACTCGAGGCTGATATTGTCGAACTTCTTGCCGATTGTGAGACCAGCAACATAACCATTATCTGTTTCTAACGAACCTCTGGCGGTGGCCTCCACTCCTCCGACAGGAAATTTGTCAGTAACGTCGGATTCGGTCGTCAGATTTAACCCGCCGAAAACCGAGACATAAGTTTGCGACTGGACCGTTTGAGGGTTGATCGAAACGATCAAAAAGAAAATTAAACCCAAGGAAAAGTAACAAAGTGTTTTGCCGGGGATACGGTCCCCCCTCATTTGAAGCAGTTCTATCATTCTCCGGTTCTCCCGATGTTCAACTAGGGAAGTGCGTCAAGGAATTTTCGTAGTAAAAATTGAATAATTAGCAAAAAATAGAAAGTCAATTCCAAAAGTTGGAGTCAAATTTCCTCCACAGATACCAGAAGTCAGACGGACTTTGGTTGTTGGCTACACAGTGGCTCTGGACGTTTGACTGAGGTGAGGTGAGAGAGGACGATAACCTTTGTTCCACAGAACAGAGGTTCGATGTCATGGCACCTAAGAGAAAGAAGAAGGACCTCTCCTACGTCCACAACCGGTATCGTGATGGTCTGTATATTCCCCATCGCAAACGGACCTACCTCTATTGGTTCAAGTTTCTCCAAGAGGCAGAACGTTCACCTGACTATGAGGTGGACTGGTCAAAGTATCGAAAATGGGGTGGGCGTAAGGCAGTCATGAACTCGAAGTTCGATGACTGGTGGGAGGAACACTGGAAATCCCTATTCGGGATGAAAGAGAGAAACGGAACTCCCAAGGTTGAACTCTCAACCAAGTCTCCCAAGACCGAGACAATCAGGATGACATGGCTTGTCTGGATGTATCGAGACACTCCCCCAGACTATGTGTCTCGAAGAAGTCGGTATGGAGGGGGAACTCAGTATAAGAAACGAGGTGCCAATAACCTCGCCATTGCTCGTCGGATCATTGCAACAGAGAAACGCAGGGGATCGAATGTCGCACCGATCAATCCTGATGACGAAACCAACGAGAACGGTGATAAGGAAATCAGTGTCCTTATTCTTCGTTACAAACGCCGTGGTCGGATGATCACCGAAAATGTCTGCAAAGGGATTTTTCCCTGAGACTGTTTATCTGTTTATTCAGATAAACGAATAAACAAGATTTCTGACCGTCATAGATGCATCAGGAGAGACGTTGTTCTCCTCACGAATGAACCCCCATCGGACATGGGGAACACCCTTTAGAACTCATCTCTGGACGATGTAGGGGGGAGAAAAGTGGTGCCGCAACCGTGACTCGAACACGGGACCCCAGCATTACGAATGCTGTGCTCTACCAACTGAGCTATTGCGGCATATCACACTGTCGAGACTACTAAACCCAACTACATGAACTATCAAGGAATGATCGAAATCACCGTCCAGACGGGGTGATTTATGCACACAATCAAGTTCACAGATCATTCACATGGTGTTTTTGGGTGTTGTTTTTGATATATAAAACAACGTGTTATCTGTCGAACCAATCCTTACGAATGCGATGCTCTACCAACTGAGCTAAGGCGGCGCCGGCGCGAATTTCGCTGTCGGAAATTCAGGGCGAGAAATAACGCCTAAACACCGGACAAACAAGCGAAAGAAGTATTAGCGCAGAGGCGGGTCCGAATTTTTATCGGTGGCCTCGACATCATCGGCATGTTCCAGCACGTCCTCGTCGAGGATCTCGTCTTCCAGCAGAAGCGGCGCCTCGGTGTCCGCCAGGCGCAGTCCCAGCGCTCGCGCGTGCGCCGGCGGCTCCCAGATCTGCGTGCCCAGCGCGTTGCAGCGCCGCAGACGGGCGACCAGTCGTCCCACGCGGCGCCGCAATCGCTGCAGATCCAGGCCGGATCAGGCGGCGCGGCGGATGCCCGCAGCAGCCAAGAGCGGGCGTTTTCCGGATGTTCGCCGGACCGTTCCTCCAGGTCCGCCATCATGCGGCACACCCGCGCCGGCGGATCGTCGCCGGCCGCTTTTTCCAGATGGTTGCGGGCTTCGCCCCAAAGCTCGGCGTCGAGCGCGGCCTCGGCCAGGGCGATATGGCTTTCCGGGTGGTCGGGGTTGAACGACAGCAGTTTTTCGTAGCGCTTGACCCGCTTCAGCGGATCGCCGGTCTCGCCGATTTCACCATAGATCCGGGCCAATGACGGATGCGGCGTCCGTGCCCAGGCGTTGTGAATGATCCGCGATGCGGGGCGCGCCTTGCCGGTGCGCACCATGATATCGACGACACGCAGTACTGCCGGCAAAAAATCGGGGGCGAGGGTGTTGGCGCGGCGGGCGAAGCGCAGCGCATCGGACAGATCGCCGGCGGCCTCGGCCTCCGCACTGCAGCCCAGCAGCACCGTGGCGCGGCGGTCTCGGGCGACATCCGCACTCAGCGCCCTGCGTTTCACCGCTTCTTCCAGCGTCGCCAGCGCGGCGCGCCAACGGCCTTCCGCCACCTGCAGATCGAACATCGTGATCAGCACCCAGGGCGTCTTCGGCTGTAATTCGTAGGCACGTTCGGCGTATTGCAGGGCGGCCCGGCGGTCGTTGTTTCTCTGTGCCTGAATCAGCAGGCCGCGCACGCCGAGAAACGCGGTTTCAGGACGGTCGAGCATGTTGTTGAAATACCGCGCGGCGGCGGCTTCGTCGCCGTTCAGCTGCGCCGCCTGCGCCGACAGCAGCATGGTCAGCGGCGGCTCGTTCAGCAGAACATCGGCACGGCGTGCCTGGCGGTTGGCTTCTTCCGGGTCGCCGGCGGCGACCGCGACCATACCGTGGGTCAGCGCGCGATAGCCGCGTTCGCGGCGCGACGAGCGGTACCGTTCGCGGAGTTTCCCCGGCGTCTTGCCGACCGCCCGGACAATCCCGACGAGAAAGACCAGGATGGCCAGAACGATTGCCGCCGCCAGCACGAAGCGGCCGACGGACAGTTCGATCAGCCAGCCCTGCCATTCGATCGACACTGCGCCGGGCCTGTCGCTGAACCAGATCGCTGCGGCGATCACAACCGCCAGCGACAGGACCATATAGAAGGTAAAGCGGATCATGATCAGCCGGACGTCGCAAGCCCGTCGAGCACGATGCGGTCCAGCGCCGTGCGCGCCGCTTCCGCCGCGAGACGCGCACGCGCATCCTGCAGCCAGGCTTTCGATACGTCTGCCGCCTTTCCGTCCAGCTTGGACATCTCCGCCACCGCGACGGCGAGATCGCCCCGGTTGGCAGCGGTTTCGGCGCGGGCCACGATCGCATCCGCACCGCCGCCTTTTCCATCGACACGGCGAACGGTCACGAAACTGCGCAGCTTGGACACCGTGCGGTCCATCCAGCCGCCGTCGTCGGGGGTGCGCGTCGCCGCCACGATGGCGTCCACGGTACCGGGCAGGCGCGATAGCACCGACGCGCGCGACGGGATGCCAGCCATCGCCCGGGATTCCACCGTCGCGATGGCGGCGGCGACGGCCGCGTTATCTCCGGCGAGGTTTTTCAGTGTGGCGATCTCCGCTTCGAAGGGCGTCGCCCGGGCCAGCGCATCGCGCAGCCGACCGGCGGCCAGCGCCAGGGCATCGATTTTCCCGGAAGCCCTTGAGGCGCTCTGGAGTTCCGCAACGGCGGCTTCCAGCGCGGCGATCCGGGCCGTCAGCGCAGCCATCCCGGCATCCAGTTTCTGGCCGGCAGCGGACTGACCGGACTGGGCGGCGATGGTGCCGGAAATTGATTTTTCGAGCGCGTCGAGGCGGGCCAGCAGCTCGGTGTCGACTGCCGGCGTTTCGGGCTGCGCTGCCGTCTTCAGCTCGCTGCGCAGATCCTCCAGCGCCTTTTCGCCGGTGCTCTGGCGGGCGGCGATGTCGTCGATCGCGCTCAGACGCGCCCGCGAATCTTCGAGATTTTTTCCGAGATCCGCAACCGCCGCTTTCAGCGTGTCGTTCTGGGTCCGAAGCGCGGTAAGTTCCGCCGTCACACGGTCGTCGGCAACCACGGTCGCCGGACGGCCGCCGCCGAGGCGGTCCTGAACGTATTGCGGCAGCTTGTCCCGCCATATGGGCAGAGTGAAATACCCTGCGATCGCCACGGCAAACACAACGACCAGCGTCCAGGCAACCGCCGGAGCGCGGGAGCGCGGCGGCGCGGTTGCCGGGGACAGGACCTTTTCGTCGGGATCCGACTGCGCCGTCTCGGGGGTGGCCGTCTCTGTCATGGAACTCTCTGGTGTTGGTTTTTCATCATCGTCGGATAGCGGCGGCGGATCAACCGGACCGGCGCCTTTTGGCGCGGCCTGCTCCTCCGTTTCCTCGACAATGGCGTCTGCCGCCGAAGAAGCGTCGGGCGCATCGTCGGACTCCACCGGATCCGTATCGGCAGAAGGCGGATCATCCGATCCGGGCCGCGGCGCGTCCGCCCGCGCAGCAGCGCGCTCGATGGCTTTCTGGAGCGGCGCCAGATCGACGGGACCGGAGTCGTCCACGGGCTCGTTCCCGGACTCAGCCGGGGGCGGCGGCGGATCTTTGGCGAACGGGCTTTGCGGGATCAGGGAAGGCGTATGCGCCGCATCCTCCGCCGTCGCCGTATCGCCGCCGCTTGCCGCATCGACGGTCTGAAGCAACGCGTCGGATGTGGGCGATGCCGCCGTTCTTCTGACCTTCCAGTCCGCCGCCGGCAGTTCGGCGGCGACGGCTTCGGACAGGCAGATGGCTTCGAAATTCCGGCAATGGGCCGTCAGGCCGGCCGCCTCGACCAGGTCCGAAAAAACCTGCGCGGTGCGGGGCGAGAAAAACAGCACATAGTCGATCTCCTCGTTCCGGATGGCAGCGGCGGTCTCGGCGGTCAGAACGGGGGCGGGTTTGGCTTCGTACAGGGTACGCCTGACGATCTCGAACCCGTCGGCGGCCAGCGCGCCGGACAGATCGCCCGCGACCGTTTTCCCGGCAATGTGGAGCAACGGTCCGTCCGAAGGGTCCAACCGGCCGGCGACCAGCCGGGCGAGATCGGCACTGTCGCCGCCAGCGCTCTCAACCGTCGAAAACCCGTTGTCCCGCGCCAGGTCAGCGGTCGAATCCCCGACGGCGTAAACCGGAATGTCGCGCCGGTCCGAGACACGGGAAAAGGCGCGCACGCCGTTGCGGCTGGTAAACAGAACCGCCTGCGCCCGGGCGAGATCGGCGTCGATATCGGCGGGTTCGAATTCGGTCTGCATCATCGGCGCAAGGACCGGCGTGATGCCGCGCCTCGCGAGGGCAACCGCCACCGCCGCCGCGTCCTCCTGCGGCCGTGTAATCAGGGCACGGCGGCGGCGCTCACTGTTCATGGAAAAATCCCGGACCTGCCCTGCCGCGCAGTTCGTCGGCCGCGTCCCGTCCCATCGCCGCGGCGTCGGACGCGGGACCGCTTCGTTCGGTCTCCAGCAGTTCGGAGCCGTCGGGACGAACGATGGCCGCCCGAAACCGGAGTTCACTGCCATTGAGATCACCATAGGCGGCAATCGGCGTCCGGCACGACCCGTCCAGCCCCGCCAGCAATTCGCGTTCGCCCGCCGCCTGCACCGCGGCATCCGGATCGTTCAGCGGCGCCAGCAGTTCGGCGGTGCGGTCGTCGTCCTGCCGCCGTTCGATCCCGACAATTCCCTGGCAGACGGCGGGCAGCATTTCGTCGACCGGCACCGGCGACGCAGGCACATCGTCGCGGCCCAGCCGGTTGAGCCCGGCGAGCGCCAGGAACGTGGCATCGACTTCGCCCGACGCCACCTTGCCGAGCCGCGTGTCGACGTTGCCGCGCAGCGGCACGACGGTGAGATCGGGCCTTTTGTGCAGCAGCATCGCCTTGCGCCTCAATGACGCGGTGCCGACCGTCGTACCGGCAGGCAGGTCCGCGATGGTGCGCGAGCCGGGCGCGATAAGGGCGTCGCGGGGATCGGCACGGGGCAACAGACAATCGATCAGCAGGCCGTCCGGGAAGCAGGTCGGGACGTCCTTCATGGAATGCACCGCGATATCTATGGCGTCTTCCAGCAGCGCTTCCTCGATCTCCTTGGTGAACAATCCCTTGCCGCCGATATCCGACAGCAGACCCTGCTGCTGGCGGTCACCGGTGGTTCTGATGATTGTGATCGGCACGCCGTCGTCGCCCGCCAGATCCGGGTGGGCGTCCTGCAGGCGGCGTTTGACCTCGTTCGCCTGCCACAGAGCGAGCGGGCTGCCGCGCGTACCGATGCGTATTTGCGAAACCGTCATGGGCGCGAGTCTACTCGAATCTGCAGCGTCGTGGAATTAAAGCCGGTGCTGGAGTAAGTTGGCCGAAATCCGCCAACCGCAAGAGACGCCACGTTCTCATGATCGTTCTCGGCATCGAAACCAGCTGCGACGAAACCGCCGCCGCCATCGTCGGCGACGACCGCGCGATCCGCGCGAACATCGTGTATTCGCAGCTCGACGAGCACCGAGCGTTCGGCGGCGTGGTGCCGGAAATCGCGGCGCGCGCGCATCTGGAGGTTCTGGACGACGTCGTCCGTGCCGCGTTGTCCGATGCCGATATCGAACTGGCGGATATCGACGGGATCGCCGCCACCGGCGGCCCCGGCCTGATCGGCGGCGTGATCGTCGGCACCATGACGGCGAAGGCCATGGCGGCGGCGGCGGACAAGCCATATATCGCCGTCAATCACCTCGAAGGCCATGCGCTGACCGCGCGGCTGACCGACGATGTGGAGTTTCCCTATCTGCTGCTGCTGGTGTCCGGCGGGCACTGTCAGCTGCTGTCCGTGAAAGGACCGGGAGACTACGAACAGCTCGGCACCACGATGGACGACGCCGTCGGCGAGGCGTTCGACAAATCGGCCAAGATGATGGGGCTGGGGTTTCCCGGCGGCCCGGCGATCGAAGCGGCGGCCAAAGCCGGCGACGCGAAACGCTTCGACTTCCCGCGCCCGCTGAAAGGGCGGCCGGGCTGCGATTTTTCGTTTTCCGGGCTGAAGACGTCGGTGCGCCAGGCGATTCTGAAGACCGGCACGGATACGCTGACGGAGAAAGACGCGAACGACATCGCCGCGTCGTTTCAGGCCGCCGTGGCGGAAACGGTCGCCGACCGCTGCGCCAACGCCATCGCCGCGTTCGACGAGGCCCACCCGGACGGCAAAACGCTGGTGGTCGCCGGCGGCGTCGCCGCCAACACCGCGCTGCGGGAAAAACTGTCGGCGCTGTGCGCCCTGACCGGTTTCAAATTCGTCGCCCCGCCGCCGGCGCTGTGCACCGACAACGCCGCCATGATCGCCTGGGCGGGCATCGAACGCCTGCGATTGGGCCTGACCGACGAGATGGATTTCGCGCCAAGGCCACGCTGGCCGCTCGAGGAGCTGAAGACAGACGCCGCCTAACCCCGCCGAGCGACACACCGGAACCCAACCATATCGAGCCCGATATCGGGCGGGTTGCCGTGTTTGTATGCGGCGCGCAGGCAGTACGGGTTGTTGCCCCAGCCGCCGCCCCTGATGACGTACCAGTCCGGCCGGCCGGGAAACCGGCTGGTCGTCCATTCCCAGACATTGCCGGCCATGTCGTCGAGCCCGAAGAGCGACCGGCCGGCAGGATAGCTGCCGACCGGCGCCGTTGTGCGGTGGCCGTCGGTGGCATCGGGGGCGCAGCAACTGTCGGTGCCGTAATTGGCGCGGCGCATAGAGACAGGCCCGGTCTGGACAGGCGCCGTATTCCCCCATGCATAACGGCGGCCGTCGGTTCCCCGTGCCGCGAATTCCCATTCGGCTTCGTTCGGCAGGCGGGCGCCGGCCCACGCGCAATACGCGGCGGCATCTTTCCACGACACCTGCACGACGGGATGATCATCCCTGCCCGCAATCGACGAGGCCGGTCCGTGCGGGTGCCGCCAGTCGGCGCCTTTCACCGGACGCCATTTGCCGGTCCAGACGTATCCTTCGCCGGATTTTTCCGGATCGGTGACGTGTCCCGTGGCAGAAACGAATTTCCCGAAATCGCGGTTGGTGACCTCGGTCCTGTCCATCCAGAAAGGCGCGACCGTAACGGTGCGCGGCGCTTCGTTCGCATCGCCGACGGAATCACCCATCCGGAAGCTCCCTCCGGGCACAGACAGACTCTCTGCCGCCAGGCAGGCCGGAATCAGCAACCCCGTCGCAAACGTGAAACAGGCGGCCCATGCGCGCGGTTTGGTATTCAGCCGGTTCATCGTAAGATAGACATTACCCTGTTCGAACCACGATAGCCGGAGACATATCATGAGCGGCACCGAAGATTTCCGCGGACACGCGGTTGTGATGCACCCCGGAGACGGTCCCAGTTTCTGGCAGCCGATGCCGGCCAACGGCCATGCCGACCCGATGCTGTATCCCGGCAACACGAAATTCGGCGACGTGTCGATGGGCTACCAGACCATCGCGGTCGGCGGGCATGTGCGCGAACATTCCCACGCCGACCAGGTCGAGCTGCAAATCTGCTTCAAGGGCAAGGGCCATGTGATGGTCGACGGCGAACGCCACGACATCGTGCCGGGCTCGTCCTGTTTTCTGGGCTACGACGTCAAGCACGCGATCTATAACGACGGCGACGAAGACCTGGTGATGATGTGGGTGATCACGCCTGCGGGGCTGGAGGATTTCTTCGAAACCATCGGCAGGGAACGTCGCCCGGGCGACCCCGCGCCCGAACCGTTCGAGCGGCCGGCCGACGTGGTCGCGATCGAGCGGTCCATGGGCATGAACGACACCTGAGCCGAAAGGAAGACACCCTATGCCAAAAGTCGATATTGGCGATGCCGAGATTTTTTACGAGGAAAAGGGCGGGGGCGAACCGGTCATGTTCGTTCCGGGGCTCGGCGGAGGCGGCGCGATCTGGTTCAACCAGGTCGAAGCGCTGTCCGGCGACTATCGCACGATCGTCCACGACCATCGCGGCTGCGGACAAAGCACGTATTCGCCGATCGCATATTCGGTCGACCAGATGGCGTCGGATGCGATCAAGCTGATGGATGCGCTGGGAATCGAGAAGGCGCACTGGGTCGGTCATTCGACCGGCGGCGCCATGGGTCAGATCGTGGCCCAGGACTATCCGGACCGGCTGGCATCGCTGGTGCTCAGCGCGACATGGCCGGGTCAGGACGAATATTTCAACCGCGCCTTCGCGGCCCGCAAGGGCGTGCTGTCGCTTCTGGGCACGGTCGAATACGCGCGTCATTCGATTCTGACCCTGCTGCCGCCCTGGTACATCACCGAAAACCCGGACAAGATCGCCGACATGGAAAAATACCTCGCGGGTTCGGATCAGCCGGTAGAGATCATGGAAAGCCGGATCGATGCGATCTGCGCCTTCGACCGCCGCGACCGCATGGGCGACATCGACGTCCCCGCGCTGGTGATCGTCGCCGAAGACGACATGGTGACGCCCCGCTACCTGTCGGACCAGCTGGCCGAGGGCGTCGCCGGTGCGGAAAAAGTCATCCTGCCGACCGGTGGCCACTTTGTCCTCCACGTGCTGGTCGACGAGTACAACGCCGCCGTCGCCGATTTTATCAAACGTCACCCCATCGCCTGAGCCCGCGCCGATGAACGACCAACCGATACGGGAAGCCAATGCGTCGCTCCGCGCCATCTTCGCGACGCCCGTAATAGAATGCCCGCTGCCGAACGCAGATGCGCTGAACGCGGAGCTGAAACGCGTCATCCTTGAACGCGAAAAAGGCGACAAGGGCACCCAGCACAGCAATCTCGGCGGCTGGCAGTCGGGCTGGGATATGGCGCAGTGGGGCGGCGATGCGTTCGACGAAATCCAGCGCGCGGCGCATGCCGTCGCCTCGCAGGCGACTTGCGACCGCATGGGCAAACCGGTCCCGGTCAAATGGATCAGCAATGCCTGGGCCAACGTGAACCGCGACGGGCACGGGAACGAGTTTCACACCCATCCCGGCGCCTACTGGTCGGCGAGTTACTATGTCGACGACGGCGGCGCGGCGAGCGACCCGTCTTTGGGCGGCGAATTCGAAATCCAGGACCCGCGTGGCGTCGCCCCGGCGATGCTGGCGCCGGATCTCGCCTTCGCCATGCCGGGCGGCCAGTCCATCGGGGCCAGCGAACTGGTGCGGCCGCAACCGGGCCTGCTGCTGATGTTCCCGTCCTGGCTGTCGCATGCCGTGCGGCCCTATCGCGGCGACGGCGTCCGCATATCCATCGCCATCAACATGACGCCCGCGCCCTCCGGCGCGCCGGCCTGATCCGGGAATGAAGATAGCAATCGTCGGAGCCGGCGCCTGGGGCACAGCGCTGGCGATGGCCGCGCGGCGCGCGGGCTGCGATGTGCTGATCTGGGCGTTCGAGCCGGAGGTCGCGGACGGAATCGCGCAGGACAACGAAAACCGGCCGTACCTGCCTGGCGTAAAACTGGATCCGGCGATCCGCGCGACGAACGATCTGGGCGATGCCGCTGCTGCGGATATTGTTCTGCTCGCCGCCCCGGCGCAGCATCTGCGGCGCACCGTCGGCCCGCTCGCGGGTCAGCTTGCGCCGTCGACGCCGCTGGTCATCTGTTCGAAAGGCATCGAACAGAAAACGCTGTCCCTGATGAGCGAGGCCGTGTCGTCCCTGTTCGCCGCGAACCCGATCATGATTCTTTCGGGACCGACCTTCGCGTCGGACGTGGCGGCCGGATTGCCGACCGCGGTCACGCTGGCCGCCGACGATATCGACGCGGCGCAGCGGGTTGCAGACGGGCTCAGCTCCGAACGGTTCCGGCCTTATTCCGGAAACGACGTGATCGGCGCGCAGATCGGCGGCGCGATCAAGAACGTGCTGGCCATCGCCTGCGGCATCGCCGACGGCCGCGGCTTCGGCGACAACGCGCGGGCCGCGCTGATTACCCGCGGCCTGGCCGAGCTGACCCGGCTGTGCGTCGCCAAAGGCGGACGCGCCGAGACCATGATGGGCCTGTCCGGTATGGGAGATCTGGTACTGACCTGCACCGGCACGCAGTCCCGCAACTATTCGCTGGGCAGGGCGATCGGCGGGGGCCGCACACTGGCGGACATTCTGGACGAACGGAATTCCGTCGCCGAGGGCGTGTTCACCGCCAGTGCGGCAGTGGCGCTGGCCGAACAACTGGCCGTGGACATGCCGATCGCGACGGCCGTCGATGCGGTCCTGAACCGGGAAGCCGACATCGACGACGTGATCGGCGCGCTGCTGGCGCGGCCGCTGCGCGCGGAAGCGGGCTGACGCGCCGCTTAAACCGGCGCCGTCAAGGTACCAGCAGGGAAAGACGCCTTGGTCCGATAATTCGAGGGAGAAACGCAGATGCAGTACTGGCTTTTCAAATCCGAACCCGGCGCGTGGTCGTGGGACGATCAGGTGAAAAAGGGCGTCGAACACTGGGACGGCGTGCGCAACCACCAGGCCAACAACAACATGAAGGCGATGAAGAAAGGCGACAAAGGCTTCTTCTATCACTCGGTGAATGAGAAACAGATCGTCGGCATCGTCGAAATCGTGAAGGAGCATTACCCCGATCACACGGACGAATCGGGGCGCTTCGGCATGGTCGACGTCAAGGCAGTGGAACCGGTCAAGACGCCGGTGACGCTGGCGGATATCAAGGCGGAACCGAAACTGGCCGATCTGGCGCTGGTGAAACAGTCGCGCCTGTCGGTGGTGCCCGTCGGCAAGGACGAGTGGAAACTGTTGTGCAAAATGTGCGGCGTGAAACCCTGAGGCGGGCATGACAGGCCGCGTTTTTCTGTGCCGGCTCGACGATATCGCCGATCCCGGATCCAAGGGGTTTGAGAACATCGACGGTCAGGATCCGTTTTTCGTGGTCCGGCGTGGCGGCCATGTGTTCGGCTACCGCAATTCCTGCCCGCATTACGGCGCACCGCTGGACTGGAAACCGGATGCCTTCCTGTCCTACGACAAAGACCGGATTCTGTGTTCGATGCATGGCGCGCTGTTCAGTATCGACGACGGGATATGCACGGAAGGTCCGTGCCCGGGCCGGTCATTGACCTCGATCAACGTAAGTATCGACGAAGGCGCGATATACCTGACCGAGAAGCCTTCGGAAGGATAAAGCCCGGATGCCTGCCCGGCGGGCCGCCTTGCCGAAAATGGCCGAAACAAACATAATTCCCGAAACCGGGCGCGAGAATGCGCCGTCTATAATTTCGAGGGAGACTCCGATGACCGAGAAACAGCTTTATCCGGTTCCCGCCGAGTGGGCGCAGCGCGCCCACGCCGATGCCGCGAAGTACGAGGAAATGTACCGGCAATCCATCGAAAAGCCCGAGGAATTCTGGGGCGAGCACGGTAAACGGATCGACTGGATCAAGCCTTACACGAAGGTCAAGGACGTCTCCTACGCGCATGACGATCTGCACATCCGCTGGTACTACGACGGTACGCTGAACGCATCGGCGAACTGCCTCGACCGGCATCTGGAAACCCGTGGCGACCAGACCGCCATCATCTGGGAAGGCGACGACCCGGCGGACTCCAAAACGCTGACCTACCGGGAACTGCACGAACAGGTCTGCAAATTCGCCAACGTGCTCAAGGCCAACGGCGTCAGGAAAGGCGACCGGGTCACCATCTACCTGCCGATGATTCCGGAAATCGCCGTCTCCGTCCTCGCCTGCGCCCGGGTGGGCGCCATTCATTCGGTCATTTTCGGCGGGTTCTCGCCGGATTCGATCGCCGGCCGCGTCCACGATTCCGATTCCAGCGTCATCATCACCGCCGACGAAGGCATTCGCGGCGGCCGGTCCATCCCGCTGAAAGGCAATGTCGATGAAGCCCTGACACAGTGCCCCACAATTCAAAAGTGCATCGTCGTGGAGCGGACGGGCAAAGATGTGGGTTGGGTAGACGGTCGCGATGTCTGGTACCACGAAGCGATGGCGTCCGCCTCCGCCGACTGCCCGCCCGAGGAAATGGACGCGGAGGACCCTCTGTTCATCCTCTATACGTCAGGCTCGACCGGGAAACCCAAAGGGGTGCTGCACACCACCGGCGGCTACATGGTGTATGCGTCGATGACCCACCAATACGTGTTCGACTATCACGACGGGGATATCTACTGGTGCACGGCCGATGTCGGATGGATCACGGGCCACAGCTATATCGTCTACGGCCCGCTGGCCAACGGCGCGACCACGCTGATGTTCGAAGGCGTTCCCAACTATCCGGATTTTTCGCGATTCTGGCAGGTCTGCGACAAGCACCAGGTCAACATTTTCTACACCGCACCGACGGCGATCCGGTCGCTGATCCGCGAAGGCAACGGCCCCGTTGAAGCGACCGACAGATCCTCGCTCCGCCTGCTCGGCACCGTGGGCGAGCCGATCGACGCGGAGGCCTGGGGCTGGTATCACAATGTGGTCGGCGAAGGCCGCTGTCCGATCGTCGATACCTGGTGGCAGACGGAAACCGGCGGAATTGCGATCACGCCGCTTCCGGGCGCGACGGATCTCAAACCCGGTTCGGCGAGCAAGCCGTTCTTCGGAATCCAGCCCGCCCTGGTCGACGCCGATGGCAAGGTTCTCGAGGGCGCGACCGAAGGCAACCTGATCCTGACCGATTCCTGGCCGGGCCAGATGCGCACCGTCTATGGCGATCACGACCGGTTTATCGAAACCTATTTCGCGACCTACAAGGGTAACTATTTCACCGGCGACGGTTGCCGCCGCGACGAAGACGGCTATTACTGGATCACCGGGCGGGTCGACGACGTCATCAACGTGTCGGGCCATCGCATGGGCACGGCGGAGGTCGAAAGCGCCCTGGACAGTCACCCGAAAGTGGCGGAATCCGCCGTTGTGGGATACCCGCACGATATCAAGGGACAGGGGATATATGCCTATGTGACCCTGATGGAAGGCGAGACGACGTCCGACGAGCTCAGCAAGGAGCTGGTGCAGTGGGTGCGCAAGGAGATCGGTCCCATCGCCTCGCCGGACCTGATCCAGTGGGCGCCGGGACTGCCGAAGACCCGATCCGGCAAGATCATGCGCCGGATTCTGCGCAAGATCGCCGCCAACGAACACGACCAGCTGGGCGACACCACGACGCTGGCCGATCCGGCGGTGGTGGACGACCTGGTGGAGAACCGACAGAACCGGTAACGGCGCGCGGACGGACGTAATTTGGATTAAGGCCGGGCGCGATTATTCAGAACAAACATCGAACGTAAGTAGGGCAGACCGGGAACGTCAGCCCGGTGTCGACGAACGATATTATTCTGAATCAACCGCCTAACCGATTCGCTTGGGGGTTTGGCGCCTTGGCACGCAAGACCTTGAATCGACGTGGCTTTTCTTCCTAAAAATCGACGCAGCGACCGTTGATCTCCCAGTCGCCGTAACGTGTGGGATCGGGGCCTTCCCGACCGCCTATTTCGGTCTCGGCGTCAGGTTTTGAGGTTTTTTTTCCGGCATCCGCTTCCGGCGTCGGCTTTGCCGATGACCGATCTGCGGCGGGCTTGGGTTTTTCGTCACTGGTCATTTGTTGAATCCGATCCTTCTGCGTTCTGGTGTACCGCGTCGCGATTTCGCAAAACATACACGACAGCCGTAAAAACGGCACGGCGAACGATTCCGGCTGCGCAGGTCATCGCCACATACGATCCAGCCCCGCCGTTTCGGAGGACGCGCGACGTGCTCATGCCGCCGGGTCGTGCCTGTCCGCGCGGCAGCGGCACAAAAAAGAAAACCGGGTGATGCAGACCAATCTGAAACCTTCGCCCGGGGCCGGACCGGCTCGTGGCGGGTGTGTCAGACGCCCATCATCAGATTTGGCGCTTGTCACTTGCGCCGGAGCGGGGTGCGTCCCACATTGATCTCATGAACTACCTGAAAACAACCATACTGCTGGCGGGTATGACGGCCCTGTTCGTGGGGATCGGCTTCATGCTGGGCGGGCCGACCGGGATGCTGATCGCGTTCGGAATCGCGCTGGCGATGAACGCCTTCGCCTACTGGAATTCGGACCGGATGGTGCTGAAAATGTACGGCGCGACCGAGGTGGACGCACGCACGGCGCCAGATCTTTACCGCATGGTCGAGCAATTGGCCCGGCGCGCGCAGCTACCGATGCCACGCGTCTATATCATCGAAAACGACCAGCCCAACGCGTTCGCGACGGGCCGGAATCCGGAAAACGCCGCCGTCGCCGCGACCACCGGTCTGCTGCGCGTCCTGTCGGACGAAGAGGTCGCCGGCGTGATGGCCCACGAACTGGCCCACGTCCAGAACCGCGATACGCTGATCATGACCATTACCGCCACCATCGCCGGCGCGATATCGATGCTGGCCAATTTCGCGCTGTTCTTCGGCGGCAACCGCAACAACCCGCTGGGCATCATCGGCACCATCCTGCTCATGATCCTGGCGCCGCTGGCCGCCATGCTGGTGCAGTCGGCGATTTCCCGGACCCGCGAATACGCGGCCGACCGGCGCGGCGCCGAAATCTGCGGCAATCCGATCTGGCTGGCCTCGGCGCTGGAAAAACTGCAGCGCGGCGCCGAACACATCGACAACCCGGAAGCCGAAAACAACCCTGCGACAGCCCATATGTTCATCGTCAACCCGCTCCATGCCCGGTCGATCGACAATCTTTTCTCCACGCATCCGAACACGGAAAACCGGGTCGCCGCCCTGCACGAGATGGCGGCCGGCGGAGGCGCGAGTGCCGGGCCGGCAATCCATACCGGCCCCGCTCGCGCGGGAAGGTCTCGCATCCCGTCGACCGGCGGCCAGGATCGCCGGCGACGCGGTCCGTGGAGCTGAAAAAACATCCGGCGACAACCCGATTGTAAGGAACGGGCTTTTCGCTATGGTCCGGCCATGAACACCCCCGGCACAGACACCACCGGCCTGGCCGCCCGCGCCCGCGCCCACACGATCCTGCACGAAGTGCTGGATCGCCGCCGGCCGCTGGACGAGGTACTGCAATCCGACAAGCGATTCGCCAAACTGGACACGCGCGACCGCGCCTTCGCCCGCAATCTGATCGCCACCACCCTGCGCCGCCTAGGCCAGATCGACGCGATCATCGACGATTGCCTGGACCGTCCCCTGCCGCGATCCGCCGCGGCGGCACGGAACGCCCTGCGACTCGGAATCTGCCAGATACTTTTTCTCGACACGCAGACGTATGCCGCGGTCGATACCTCCGTAACGCTTGCGGGACAGCGTGGACCGGACCGGTTCAAAGGCCTGGTCAACGGCATCCTGCGTCGGATCGTTCGCACCGCGGACGACATTGCGCTGACGGCCGATGCGGAACGCGCCAACGTGCCCGACTGGTTGCGGCAATCCTGGACGCAAACGTTCGGCGAAGAGCATGCAGCCCAAATCGGCGCCGCCCACCTGCGGACGCCGCCGGTCGATCTGACCGTGCCCGCCGACCCCGATGCCTGGGCCGGTCAACTGAACGGCGACAGGATCGGCACCTGTTCGGTCCGGCTGTCCGGCGGCGGAGACATCGCCCTTCTGCCGGGATTCGCAGATGGCGCCTGGTGGGTTCAGGACGCGGCGGCGGCTTTGCCGGCGCAGCTGATGCGGGACGTTGCCCCGGGCGGCAAGGTGCTGGATCTTTGCGCCGCGCCGGGAGGGAAAACCGCCCAGCTGGCGGCGGCCGGATACGACGTCACCGCGCTGGACATCGCGCCGAGCCGGCTGCGGGTGCTGACGGAAAACCTGGCGCGCCTGAAACTTGACGCTACCGTGGTCGAAGCCGATCTGCTGTCTTGGACGCCGGATCGCAAGTTCGACGGCATTCTGCTCGACGCGCCCTGCACGGCGACCGGCACGATCCGGCGGCACCCGGACATTCCGCTGCTGAAATCCGCAGCGGACGTCACCCGCCAGGCGGATGTGCAGAAAAAATTCCTCGACCGGGCCGTCGAGCTGGTCCGCGATGGGGGCATCATCGTCTATAGCGTGTGTTCCATGGAAAGAGCGGAAGGCGCCGATCAGATAGAGGCGTTGCTTGCCCGGAACCCGAACCTGGCGGTCGATCCGATCGCGCCCGTGGAAGTGCCAGATTTCGAAACCTGCATCGGGTCCGGGGGCTGGGTGCAGACAACACCGGCCCATTTGCCGGACAAGGGCGGCGTCGACGGGTTTTTCATCGCCAGGCTGCGCAAAAAATAATGTTTGCGGGCCGTCGTTTGCTTGCCGCGACTCGGCCAACCTGATACCTAACCGCCGTGCAGAAACCCGTCAGAATTGCCCCGTCGATCCTGTCAGCAGACTTCGCCGCGCTGGGCGACGAAGTGCGCGCGATCACACGCGCCGGCGCCGATTACATCCATGTCGACGTTATGGACGGTCACTTCGTGCCCAACATCACGATCGGACCGGATGTGGTGAAGGCGCTGCGCAAGACCAGCCGTAAAACCTTCGACGTCCATTTGATGATTTCGCCTGTCGACCCCTATGTCGCGGCGTTCGCCGAAGCAGGATCGGACATCATCACGGTGCACCAGGAAGCCGGCCCCCACCTGCACCGGACGATCCAGCTGATCAAGTCGCTGGGCAAGAAAGCAGGGGTCTCGATCAATCCCGCAACCCCCGCATCTGCGGTATACGAGGTGCTCGAAGACGTCGACCTGGTGCTGGTGATGAGCGTGAATCCCGGCTTCGGCGGGCAGAAATTCATCCCGGGCTCGATCGCCAAGATCGAAGCGTTGCGGGAAGCGATCAACGCAACGGGACGGGATATCGACCTGGAGGTCGATGGCGGCATCGATCCGGTCACGGCGACGGCGGCCATCAAGGCCGGCGCCGACGTGCTGGTCGCCGGGTCGGCAACTTTCAAGGGTGGCCGGCGCAGATATGCTGCTAATATCCGCAGACTTCGCGGCGGTAAATGAACGCGGCGGAAGACGCAAAGACCGACACCGAAACGGCGGCGTCAAAACCAAATTCACGGGGAAAGCGGGCCGGACGAAACATGCCGCGTCTTAGCCAGAACGGAATCGGAGAAAGCCTGCGCGCAGGCATATACTGGGTCGCGCGCATCTGGTTCCGCGGAGTCTTTTACGGGCGTACCCTTCGCGGACGGCGCCCGCAGGCGCTGACCATGATTCCGGAAGAAAACTGGCCGGGAAGTTCGGACCGCGGCGCCGGGCTGGTGGACGGACGGTTCCGGTTTCTGAACCACACGGTACCGGCGGAACACCTGGCGGCCGGCCGGGCGGACACGGGACCGTCGTGGCAGGCCGAGTATCACAGCTTCGACTGGCTGCGCGACATGCGTGCGGTCGGGACGGAAGCTGCCCGCGTACAGGCACGGACCTACATGACCGAGTGGATAGCCGCTAACCAGAAATGGCATCCGGTCAGCTGGCGGCCCGACGTACTGGCGCGGCGTGTCTGCAATTGGCTGACGCATGCCGAATTCGTTTCCGCCGGGGCGGACGGGGATTTCGCGGAAAAGTTTCTCGACAGTCTGGCCCGGCAGGTACGTCACCTGCGTCGCGCAGGCCGGTTCGTCCCCAACGGGGTGGACCGGATGTCTGTCACCAAAGCGCTGGTTTATGCATCGCTATGTCTGCCCAACAGCATTCGCTACCTCCCGCGCCAGATCAAGGCCGTCACGCGGATGAGCGAGCGTCAGATCCTACCCGACGGCGGACATCTGGAACGGAATCCGGTCGCGCAGATGCAGGCGCTGCGCCATCTGATCGATATCCGCTCGGTCCTGGGCATGTCATCAATCGAAATTCCGGAAGCCCTGCATCAGGCGATCGACCGCGCCGCGCCCATGCTGCGTTTCTATCGCCACGGAGACGGTGGCCTCGCGCTTTTCAACGGCAGCACGGAAAGCGAACCCTGGCTGATCGACGTGGTGCTGACCAAGGCCGAAGCGCGGGGCAAATCGCTGACGTCGGCACCCCATACCGGGTTCGAGCGCGTCGCCGCGAACCGTACGCTGGTGATCGCGGATGGCGGCGCACCGTCAACGGCCGGACAAGACGCCCATGCCGGCGCGCTGAGTTTCGAAATGAGCGTCGGCAAGCAACGCGTCATCGTCAATTGCGGCGCCTACGCGGGGCGCGATCCAAGTTGGCGGCTGGCGCAACGCGCAACCGCCGCTCACTCCACGCTGGTCGTGGAAGACCGAAATTCGGCGGAGGTTCGCGAAGACGGCACGATCGGCGCGCAGAACATCAACGTGACGTCGGAACGGCAGGAAGCGGACGGCAGTACCTGGATCGACATGTCACATGACGGCTACATGGCAAGCCATGGCGTCGTTCACCGTCGTCGGATTTACATCAATGCAGCGGGATCCGATATTCGCGGCGAGGACATATTAGACGGGGTAGGAGATCATAAATTTTCGATCCGTTTTCACCTTCATCCATCATTAAAGGCGTCGCTGGTCCAAGACGGCACCTCGGTATTGTTGAGACTGCCCGACAAATCGGGCTGGCGGATGCGGTGTTCGGGAGGAATCGCGTCTTTGCAGGAAAGCATATATATCGAAGATGGTCAGGAGGCTCGGCGCACAGAGCAGATCGTGATAGCGGGCGCGTCGCAACAGGGCGCAGCCCAAGTCAAATGGGCGCTAACGAAACTTACCGGAAAATAGAAGCCGGAGCGAACGCCAGCGGCAATTACAGCTGCCAGCGCTGATAGCCTGCGGGCAAGTCGATCGTGCGCCACATGCCTTTGACGTCGGCGATGACCGCGTCATCCACAACCAGCTTCGCGAAGTCGGCTGCCGTGTAGGCGGCGTATTCCTCGTGCGCCACCGCGCCGACGACGCAGTCGTAACCGGAGGCGTCGTCAAGCGATGGCATCAGATCGACGTTGTATTCGTGTTTGGCTTCGTCCGCGTCGGCGAAACAATCGTGGACGTCGACCTCGAACCCGCGCACCTGCAGTGCCGTAACGATATCAATCACCCGGGAATTGCGCAGGTCGGGAACGTTTTCCTTGAACGTCAGCCCGAGAACCAGAATACGCGCGCCGGCGCCGAGGCCCTGTTGGGCAAGTTCAGAGGCGATGCATTCGGCAACGTAAGGCCCCATCGCGTCATTGATCCGCCGCCCCGCCAAAACGATTTCCGGATGATGGCCGACTGCGACCGCGGCATGCGCCAGATAGAACGGATCGACGCCGATACAGTGACCGCCCACCAGGCCGGGGCGGAAATTCAGGAAGTTCCATTTCGTCCCTGCGGCTTCAAGAACATCGTGAATCGAAATACCCATCTTGTGAAAGATGGTGGCAACCTCGTTCACGAAGGCGATGTTAATATCGCGCTGAGCGTTCTCAATGACCTTTGCAGCTTCTGCAGTTTTGATATCGGCCGCTCGAAATACGCCACCAGAGGTCACGGCGCTGTATATCTCGCAAAGCTCGTCGGCGACGTCGGGCGTCTGGCCAGCGACCACCTTTGTAATCCGGTCGACGGTGTGTTCCCGGTCACCCGGGTTGATGCGTTCGGGCGAATAACCAAGGAAGAAATCCGTGCCGCATTCCAACCCGGACGCCTGTTCAAGAATAGGGCCGCATACGTCTTCGGTCACCCCGGGATAGACTGTGCTTTCGTAGACGACGATGGCGCCCTTCGCCATGACCTCGCCGACGATCTTGCTGGCGCCGCGCACCGCAACGAGATCGGGCTGGTTATAGGCGTCTACCGGCGTCGGAACGGTGACGATGTAAACATCGGCGCCCACGATATCGGCCGTGTCGACCGAATAGACAAGCGTGCTCTTCTTCAGGCGGTCGGGTTCGACCTCTCGCGTGCGGTCTTCGCCGGCTTCGAGTTCCGTTACCCTGTCGGGGTCTGTGTCGAATCCGATCACCGGGTAGCTGCGCGCGAGCGCGACCGCCAGAGGAAGTCCGACATAGCCCAATCCGACGACGACGATTTTACTGTTCGTGTTCATATACTTTTAGAAGGGTACCGGAGACGAGGATCTTAACAGACATAACCGGTTTGATTGACTTTAGCGATACCTCACTTGTCATTTTTTTATAGCTGATCCGTCGCTCCCCCGTATCAGGTTTGTGAGTGAGGGGCCAAGCTCTAACACACATTTCCCGGATCCTAGAGATCGAACCCGATCGTGTTTTCCGGTGGAATTTTCACAATTCAACTGGCGATTCAGACATACGATGTAACTAGATCAATCGTCGGATGGCGCTTTTTTGCGACTCCTTAAAAGAGCCGTTACCGTGTGCCAGTAACATCTCAGCGTCGCAACACACGGAGCTATGTCGCTAATGAATTTCTGGATAATCATTCTGCATGTGCCCGGGTCAAGATAGGCGTGGGCAGCTGTCGTCTTTTTTTTATTTCGTCTTCGTGGCGCTTGCCAACAAGTTGTCAGAATGACGCACCAAACGATCTCAGACTAGTTAACAACTTCAGGCTCATATTTTTTGCATTATCGGACATCAGTCCGAGATTCTAGCGAATAGATTTTTCGCGCGTGACTACCCGCCCGGTCTGGACGTGCCTGGAGTTTCTCTCCAATAGAGGATTGCAATTTCTCGAGAGCACATTCCCTGATTCCCTTTTTAGCACTTGGTGTGCTTTGAGATTCACGGAATGAACACCTCTGGCACCGAATCGGTTTATCTGGTAACAATTCTGTGTTAGGTGGATTGGATGTGTAAATAAATTGAAGGGTTGCCGTTCGCGATATGAACGATATATCGTTCATAAGATGAACAGAACCTCTAAAGCCGATTATCAATTGGACCCTCAGCAAAATACAACACATGGCTAACGGAAAGCATCCCGGCGAGAGCGGTCCAGACATCATCACGCTCGGCGTGTTGAGTGCAATCGAGGAAGATGAACGGGCGACTCAACGCGCCATATCGGAAGAACTAGGCATTGCTCTCGGCCTGGCGAATGCCTATCTGAAGCGCTGCGTCAAGAAGGGATTTGTGAAAGTTCAGCACATCCCCGCGAACCGGTATGCCTATTATCTTACACCCACCGGGTTCGCCGAAAAAAGCAGGTTGACCGCAGAATATCTCTCATTGTCGTTCAATTTTTTTCGTTCGTCGCGTGAACAGTGCGCTGAGCAGTTCACCACCTGCCAGAATAGGCGCTGGACACGTATCGCCCTCGCCGGTTGCGGCGACCTCGCCGAAATATTCACTTTGTGCCAACGGGAAGATGCCGATGTAGAAATTGTCGGGATCATCGATACATCCGATTCAAATGCCGCACCGGCGCGATTTGCAGGACTGCCAGTGGTTCAAAAGCTAACGGAGCTCGAGAAGGTCCACGCTGTCATCGTGACGGACTTACAAAATGCGCAACGAGTATATGAACAGCTCAGCAAGTCGGTCCCACCGGAACGGGTTCTTACAGCGCCATTGCTCAAGGTTTCCCGCACCCAGCCGGTGTTGACCGATGAATGAAGGGATTGCCGAAAATATACAGGAGCACGAACCGGCGCCGAGGCGGAAATGGTTTGTTGCCCGTACGAAGCCGAATGCCGAAAACAAAGCCTCCTTTCACCTGACCCGCCAAGGTTTCGACGTCTATTTGCCGAAATATTTGCGCCGGATCAGTCACGCGCGCAAGGTCACCTGGCAGCCGAGGCCGCTTTTTCCCGCCTATTTGTTCGTCGCGGTGCCCGGACCGGAACAGCGCTGGCGGGCCATAAATTCCACAATCGGAGTCGCCCATCTGATTTGCGATTCGCGGGGCCCCATTCCGGTGCCCCCAGGTATCGTGGAGACGATCATGGAACAGGAAGATGATCGCGGGCTTATACTCACCGGTCGGAAAATTCCTTTTAAAAAAGGCGCCGAAATCCAGGTGATGACGGGTGCTTTCGCGGATCAGATTGGATGCTTTGAGAGCGTAACGGATGACCAGCGGGTCGTAATTCTGTTGGATCTTTTGGGCCGGCAAGTTAGAACGACCGTCAAATTGGACGTCATCAGCGCGCACGCGTGATCACCAGCCCGCAGGGGCAAAGAAATGAAGAAAAGCCCGGGCGAGCGATTCACCCGGACTGCGGGAGCGTGGGAAATCTATCCCCCATTTTTGATCCATGATCGAATTCGCGACGATATTATTTTTCGCAATTTTGCAGTCAATTTTCGGCATCGGAATTCTTTTCTTCGGGACGCCGACGCTTCTACTGCTCGGTTTTCCATTTGCGGAAACGCTGTCCGTTTTGCTTCCGGCCTCGCTGGCAGTCAGCGTTTTCCAGGTGCTGGGGATCGGCGTACCGGAACGCGACCAAGTTCGCATGTATGTCTTCTGGTGCCTGTTTCCCCTTGCGATTGCGCTGTTCAGCAGCCTGGCTTTGGGATGGGACTTTGAGCTTGAAGCATTCGTCGCCTCGATTTTGCTGATTTACGTGGTGATCAGACTTTCCCCGCGCATGGAAGCCGTGCTGCACGACACAGTCTGCAAGCTTCCCAAGGCATGGCTTGTGGCCATCGGCACGGTGCACGGGCTCTCCAACCTGGGGGGTGGGCTGCTTGCGATTTTTGCGGCCAGCCGCTTCGAAGAAAAACGCGAGGTCCGTGGCAATATTGCATTTTGCTACATGTGTTTCGCGATAATTCAGCTGGCGACGCTTGCCTACCTGCGGCCGGACGTGATGCAGTTCATGCAGCTCGGTTACGCGGGCCTTGCGATTGTCGTGTTCATCATCGTCGACTGGCTGGTTTTTGGCGCCATCCTAAACCCAATGTTCGATAGGATTCTGACCTTTGTGATTGGTTGCTACTCGGCATTGATTTTTCTCAAGCTTTTCGGCGTCGTGGGAAACGCGGCGGCCTTATGATTGAGGCCGTGCCAGCGCGGCGCGGCGCGGTTGCCGACTTTAAGAACGTCCGGAATATAATCGTATGAAAAAGATTCTGTGCACCCTCGGGCCATCGTCGGCGAACCCTCGCATGATCGAACGTCTTGAACAGGCGGGGGCTTCCCTATTCAGGGTAAACCTTTCTCATACCAATCTTGAGGATATCGCCGACACTGTAAATCGCATCCAGGAAGCAACCGATATCCCGGTGTGTCTGGATACCGAGGGTGCGCAGGTTCGAACCGGCCGCATCAACGGTGGCGCGATAACGCTTAATGACAACGCCGTGTTAAGAGCCGAACGCCAGTCGGTTTCCGGCAACACGGACAGGTTCAACTTCTATCCGTTGTCGATCGTCTCGCAGTTGATTGTCGGAGATTTCATCAGCATCGATTTCAATTCGGTTCTTGTTCAAGTGGTAGAAACAGACAAGTCCGGTGTGGCAATGCGGGTTCTCAATGGGGGCGTTATCGGCTCGAACAAGGCGGTCACCGTGCAGCGACCGCTCGAACTTGCGCCGCTGACGGACAAAGACGTCGCCGCGATCGAAATCGGTCGATCGCTCGGATTGACGCACTTTGCCCTGTCCTTCGCCAACTATCCGCGGGATGTCGACCTTATCCGCCGACTGGCGGGCGACGACGCATTTATCATCTCCAAAATCGAATCCCGCCCGGGTCTCGCAAATCTAGACGAGATCGCAGCCCGGTCGGATGCGTTGCTGATAGACCGGGGCGATCTCTCGCGCGACATACCGATCGAACTTATTCCGAGGACGCAGAAACAGATCCTGGCACGCGGCAAAGCACTCTCGACCCCTGTCTACGTGGCAACCAATCTTCTGGAATCGATGGTGTCGACGTCGACGCCCACGAGAGCGGAGGTCAACGATATATACAATACCCTGCTGGACGGGGCGGACCTGGTGCTGTCAAAGGGAAACAGCCATTGGAAAATATCCTATCGAATGCGCGTCTATGATTTCCCGGCTGATCCGAACCTATGAAAGCGGCGAAGAAATCGGCATCGGCGACGGTATCGATCCGTTTTCCCAGCTCGTCGAGCCGCATGGCGGATCATTGGTTCACCGGCAATTGCCGCAAAACGAACGGGAATCTCTGAACGGTCTGCCGACGATCCAGTTGCCCTATAACTATCTGATCGACGCCGAACAGATTGCGACCGGAACCTATTCTCCTCTGACCGGCTTCATGGACAAGCACACACTGGAAACGGTCCTCGACGACAACCGGCTGCCGGACGGCACTGTCTGGACCCTGCCGATCGCGCTCCAGCTGCCGGATCAGGACGCCACTTCGCTCGCACCCGGTGAGCGCGCCGTGCTGGCAGCCGGAGACGGCCAAATCGTTGCCGTGATAGACGTCAGTGAAATTTATCAGATGGATCTGGACCGTTATTGCGGGGCCGTTTACGGGACGAACTCGGAACAGCATCCGGGTGTTGTTCGCACACTAGCCGCCGGCAAAAACTTCGTGGGCGGCGCCGTCACCCTTGTCAATGCGGTCGAGGCGCCTTTCAGGTCGTTTCATTTCACACCCGAACAGACGCGTTTTCTGTTCAGACAGAAAAACTGGAGTCGGGTGGTCGGCTTCCATACAAGGAACCCGCCCCATCGGGGCCATGAGTTCATTCAGCTTGCCGCGCTCGAACGCACCGGCACCGACGGGCTCTACATCAATCCGGTGACGGGCCCCAAGAAAGCGAACGATTTCAGAGCGGAGCACATTCTGGCCGCCTATCAACTGATATTGGAGAACGGCGCCTACCCTCCGGGCAAGGCGCTTCTGGGCGCCTTCAACACCTATTCCCGTTACGCGGGACCGCGCGAAGCGGTGTTTACCGCACTATGCAGGAAGAACATGGGCTGTTCGCATTTCGTGATCGGGCGCGATCACACCGGCGTCGGCAATTTCTACCCGCGCGATGCGAATAGGCAGTTGTTCGATTCTCTGGGCGATATCGGTGTCACGCCGGTCTATTTCGATGCCGTTGGGTACGACGAGACCAAGCAGGCCTATGTGGAAGCCGCAACGCAGGACGGTTTGTCGAGCATCTCCGGCACGGAGGTGCGGGATCTTCTGCGTGCGCAGCAGCCGCTGCCGTCATGGTTCATGCGCGATGAGGTCCAGGAGATGATGCGCGAACGTATCAAAGCTGGGACGGAGCTGTTCCACTGAACGCACCTACCGACAGCGACACACGCGCCGAGGTTTTTTGGCTGACCGGGATGTCGGGGACGGGCAAATCGACGATCGCGGACGCCGCCAGAGCGAGGCTGGAAGACGCCGGCTATATCGCCCTGACAATCGACGGTGATGCCGTTCGCCAGACCACAAGCCGGGATCTCGGCTTCAGCGCCGAAGACATCATCGAGAACAACGCGAGAGTTGTGAACGCCTGTGCGAACAAACGGTCCGAGGCAGACGCTATCCTGGTGCCGGTGATTGCGCCGTTCGAATCCGCGCGGGCTTCAGCGCGCAGTGTGCTCAGCCCCTGGTATTCAGAAATATATGTGTCCGCACCTCTGAGCGTCCTCCGCGAACGGGACGTAAAAGGGCTCTATGCCCGGGAACAAAAAGGCGAAATCGATAATTTGATCGGCGTCTCACCAAATGCGCCTTACGAAGTGCCTCTATCGCCCGATCTTCATATTGATACCGCCAGCGAAACTCCGGAGACGTCGATCGACCGCTTGGAGCGCTTTATCAAGACCCGACTGGCCGCCGACCGGCGCTGATGACGAATGGCCAATCCGCAATCTCAGCGTTTTAACCGTTTCCCCATGAAACAATGTTGGGACATCCTGTCGCTAGGGCAGGTCGCGATGCGGCGTGATCTTACGACCGGCCAGAAGGCAGCCTGTCTGAAATTCTATTTCTCCGCCGCAGGCATCCGGAACCTTTATGCCACCTTGACCAGATCCGGCTCGCACTGGTCGTTGCTGGGAATCGCGCTGGCTCGGGATCTCGCGCAGGGTGGAAAGGGCGACTACGAATTTCGCGACGATGCATGGATTCCTTCCGCAGGCGCCGTGTACACCAAGCTGGACTGGCGCGCGCCGACGCAATTGTGGGATACGGCTGCGGACCCGGCCATTTTGAGCGTCTCGGAGACCCTGCGGATGGTCCAGAAGGGGGTGCCGGGGGTGATGCGGCAGCCCTCCGTTTTCCATTCGCATCTTCCCTATTCCAGGCTTCGCGCCTGGCGACTGGGCGACATGAATACCGCCGTTTTACTGCGCTCGATATACGATTCGATGGAATCGAAATATCACAAACACCTCACGCTGCTAGGCATGGGCGTCCGCCCGTCCGAATATCTGCCGGATGCCGTTGACCCACCGTCGCAGGAAAACGATTTCAACTTCCCCTGGGAACAACTCGTTGATGACGCGATCGAGTTTTACAATTCCTGGGGGGAGGTTTTTCGACGGCGCCCTGCGAACCGTCTGTTTCATTACGACGACATGATCGCGTCCTCGGTAGATGCGCATAAGGAGCTTACGGATTTCTGGGGAATGGAACTGCCTCGGGAATGCCTGCAGGAAGCGTTTGGTCTCGTCACCAAGGAGGCCATGAAAAAGAAACTTCCCGAGGCCGATCCGGATTCAAGTTCCCGCGTGGCGTTCCGGTCCCAGGGTGCCGCGCTGACGGACGAACGGGCGGCGTATATCCGTGGACGGATGGAACGATATCTCGAATACGACTTTGGATACGGGCTGGACTGGAGGCCCAAAAAGGCAGCTTGAATATGATGGACCTCAACGACCGATCTATTTTGATTACGGGTGGGACCGGTTCCTTTGGACGCCGGTTCGTCTCCTACGTGCTTGAAAACTTCGAGCCGAAAAGGCTGGTGGTTTTCTCGCGAGACGAACTGAAGCAGTTCGAAATGGAACGAGATTTCCCGGTATCGCAGCATCCGCAGTTACGGTACTTCATCGGCGATGTCCGTGACGCAGAGCGGCTCGAAGCAGCGATGCGAGATATCGAATTCGTCGTCCACGCGGCAGCCATGAAACAGGTAACGACCGCGGAATACAATCCTTTCGAATGCGTCCGCACTAATATTCATGGGGCTGAAAACGTCGTCAACGCGGCTATCCGTTCCGGCGTGAGCCGCGTTATTGCGCTATCGACGGACAAGGCGGCAAATCCGGTCAACCTCTACGGCGCCACCAAGCTTGCATCGGACAAGATATTTATCGCCGCAAACAATATGAGCGGCGAAAAAGGCGTCCGGTTCGCCGTGGTGCGGTACGGGAACGTCCTTGGCTCGCGCGGCAGCGTTGTACCGCTTTACCAACGATTGATCGCCGACGGCGCGACGTCGTTGCCCGTCACGACGAACGAATGACAAGTTCTGGATCACGATCGACCAGGGCGTGCGTTTCGTTCTGGATAATCTGGAACGAATGTCAGGCGGCGAAATATTCGTACCCAAATTACCCAGCATGAAGATCGTAGATCTGGCCCGGGCGCTCGCGCCCGATTGCGACATCGAAACCATAGGCATACGTGTCGGCGAGAAGTTGCATGAAGTGATGGTTCCCCAGGATGACGGCCGCACAACACTCGATCTTGGAGAATACTTCGTCATCGAGCCGGCGTTTCATCACTGGAGCCGGGAAAACTATCTCGAAATACATGGCGGCGAACCCGTGGTCGAAGATTTCGAATACAGCTCGGCAACGAACGACAAATGGCTCACGGCAGACAGCCTGAGAGAAATGCTCAACGCGAATGAATGAACCGGCCGCTCGCGTTGTGCTCGGCACCGCTCAGCTGGGGATGGATTACGGTATAGCGAACCGCGGCGGACAGCCGGCGCAAATTACCGCCGACGCGCTGATCGATATGGCCTGGAATACAGGGGTTCCCTTTCTGGATACCGCACAGGTATACGGCGAAAGCGAATCGGTGATCGAAACTTTCTTTCTGCGTAACCCCGATTGCCGGATTCGCGTCATCAGCAAGCTCGACCCCGGGCTGGCGGAAGCGGATTCGGATCAGATTTACGCGGCGATCCGGAGGAGTGCCGAGAGGCTCCAAGGCCGGTTGGACGCAATGATGCTTCACGATGCAAAGATGCTGAAACGATGGAATGACGGCCTTGGGCAAGCGCTGATCCGCTGTCGCGAAGACGGCGTTATTTCCATGATCGGCGTCTCGGTCTACACGCCGGATGAATTTCAAGAGGCTATGAACAATAGCGAATGCCAGCTTATTCAGGCGCCCTTCAATGCCCTAGACCGACATCTTCTCAGCAGCGGTCTGTTCGCACGTGCTCAGGAGCTGGGCGTCACTGTGCATTTACGTAGCGTATTTCTTCAGGGGTTGTTGCTTCTCGATCCGCGCGATCTGCCGCCGGAAATGTCATTCGCACACGATGCCATTTCAGCGTGGCGTGCGAGATGCGGCCGGTGGGGGCGGGAGGCGGCCGAAGTCGCTCTGTTGTTCGCCGCTCAGGCCGTTCCGGATGCGTTTCTGGTGCTTGGATGCGAGGCCCCGGATCAGCTTGCAGACAATCTGAACTGTCTTGGCTCGACGCCGCTTGAACAGGATGTCCTGGACGAATTGATGTCAATTCCCGCTCCGGACCAGCGCGTTACCCGCCCGTATTTATGGCATTGACGCGCTCCCCCGATGCGCCGGCCGGTATCCCGCAATCGCCGACGAAAATCGAAACAGGCCGGCTGGTCCTTCGGACTATGGAAGTCGCGGACGCTTCAACGAGCTACGCGGGCTGGATGAACGATCCTGAAATCGTCCGGTACACTGAAAGCCGGTTTTCGTCTCACTCGGTCGCGGACGTAAGAGAATACATCTCCGCGGTGCGTGGAGATCCGAACTCGTTGCTGCTTGCGATAGAGACGAAACCGGATTCGCGCCACATCGGCAATATCAAGATCGGTCCCGTCGACTGGCGCCATCGATCAGGCGACATCGGACTGCTGATCGGCGAGAAAGACTGCTGGGGCCAGGGCTTCGCGTCGGAGGCCATCGAAGCACTTGCCGGTTATGCGCGGGACACGCTCCGCCTGGAAAGGTCACCGCCGGGGTCTATGCGCCGAACGAAAGTTGTGTGCGGGCATTCGAAAAAGCCGGATTTCAGCGCGAAGGTATTCTCCGCAGCCAGTACGAATTCGAAGAAGGTCGGGTCGATGTCGTACTGTTGGGCCTAGTCGCGGAAGACCGGCCGTGACCGTCGTCGCAGTTGTGCAGGCTCGCTCTTCTTCATCCCGTCTGCCGGGCAAGGTCATGCTTCCGATAATGGGAGAGCCTATGCTGTCCTACCAGATGGACCGGATAGTGCGGGCTAAAAGTCTTGATGAGGTCGTTGTTGCGACGTCGACCGAAACCGGGGACGACGCGATCCAGAACTTGTGTAACACGATCGGTGTGGAATGCTTCCGGGGATCGCTCGACGATGTCCTTGGGCGGTTCGATGCTTGTGCCGCAGTTTACGATGCGGACGTCGTCGTCCGACTGACCGGCGACTGTCCCCTGACTGAGCCGGCGGTGATCGATACGGTCGTCCGTACCCATTTCCGGAACCAGGCAGACTATACGTCAAACGTACACCCCCCGACGTGGCCTGACGGACTCGATGTGGAGGTCGTAAACCGCAACGTGCTCTCGCACGCCGCCGCAAATGCACGGTTATCGTCGGAACGGGAACACGTCACTTCTTATATAACCTCGCGCAAAAACGTCTTCTCGATGTCGAATGTGGAAACGTCGCCCGACAGGTCGGATTTGCGCTTGACCGTGGATGAACCGCGCGACTTCGACCTCGTCACGCGCGTCTTCGAAGCGCTTCTGCCCGCGAATCCCGAATTCACTCTGGAGGATGTTCTGGCGCTACTGGATTCAAACCCCGAATGGATGGGTATCAATGCCGGAATAGCCCGCAACGAGGGCGCACAGCCGTTGCAGGACGGCCCCGGCAATCACCAGGCCGAGCAAAGATCCGAAGATGCTCCGTAATCATCCGTTTGCCGCTTCCGAAGCGATGCTGGAACGGGCGCTTAAAACGATTCCGCTGGGTACCCAAACGTTTTCCAAGAGCCGGACACAGCTTCCGGTCGGTGCATCCCCGCTTTATGCGGCACGGGCACACGGCAGCAAGCTGACCGATGTCGACGGCAATGAATTCCTTGATTTCATCAACGGCCTGCTCTCCATCAGCCTGGGATATAGCGACCCGGACGTTGATGCGGCCGTTCGGGGACAACTCGATGACGGCCTGCTTTTCTCGCTGCCCCACATGCTCGAGGTCGAGGTATCGGAGCGGATCTGCGACATGGTGCCATGCGCCGAAATGGTGCGCTTCGGAAAGAACGGATCGGATGCAACCGCGGGCGCCATCAGACTGGCGCGCGCATACACCGGGCGAGAGCACGTCGCGGTGTGCGGTTACCATGGCTGGCAGGACTGGTATATCGGCTCGACATCCAAGAACCTTGGTGTGCCGGAAGCGATCCAGGCGCTGACCCACGGCTTCGGCTTCAACGATCTTGGTTCGCTGGACCGACTATTTGGTGAGCACCCGGATGAGTTTGCCGCCGTGATCCTTGAGCCGATGAACGTCGCTTACCCGGAACCGGGATTTCTGGAAGGTGTTCGCGACCTCGCAGACCGCCATGGCGCTCTGCTGGTCTTTGACGAGACGATCACCGGATTTCGGTTTTCGAATGGCGGCGCACAGGAACTGTTCAGAATTGTCCCGGACCTCGCTACGTTCGGAAAAGGACTGGCGAACGGATACCCTCTGGCTGCGCTGGCGGGACGGGCCGACATCATGCAGATGCTGGATGACGTGTTTTTCTCCTTCACCATGGGAGGGGAGGCGCTTTCGCTGGCGGCAGCCAAAGCCGTTCTCGAAAAATTGCCAAGGGAAGGCGTCATCGACCGGCTACGTATTCAGGGTCAAAAGGTCGTGGCCGGCGTGGAGGATCTGATAGAGCGCCACGATGCCGGCGATTTCCTATCGATCTCCGGCCACCCCGCATGGTCGTTTCTCAACTTCCGTGATACGGAGGATTACAGCGTTTGGCAGCTCCGCACGCTGTTTCTTCAGGAAATGTTTGCGCGGGGCGTTTTGGTTCTCGGCACCCACAACATGAGCTTCGCCCACTCCGACGAGGATATCGCCAAGCTGCTTGATACCTACGATTCCGTGTTTCCCATTCTGCGCGATGCGATCGCCCATCGAAACCTGGATGATCAACTTCGATGCGAGCCGCTTCGGCCGCTCTTCAGGGTGCAGTGAGCGGCATGCCCGATAGTTCCGCCACGACGTTTCTGCCCTATGGTCGACATGCAATCGATGACGACGACATCGAAGCGGTCTCCGATGTCCTCCGCTCGGATTTTCTGACGACGGGCCCCGCCGTCGCGGCGTTCGAGGCGGCGTTCGCGAAGCGGACCGGGGCTGGGCATGCCGTCGCCTGTGCCAATGGCACGGCGGCGCTTCACCTGGCGGCGCTGGCACTTGATCTGGGGCCGGGCGATTTTGTCGTGGTTCCGACGATCACGTTTCTGGCGACAGCCAAAGCCGCACGGTACGTCGGCGCCGACGTTCTGTTTGCCGATGTCGACCCGGATACCGGACTGATGCGCGCAGAGGATCTGTCGAGGGTATTGAATGCAAATCGGGAAAAGCGCATTCGTGCCGTATTTCCGGTGCATCTGGCAGGCCGACCGGCGGATCCGGAAGCAATCGCCCAGATTGCTGTAGATGCGGGAATTTCGGTCGTAGAAGATGCCTGCCATGCGCTGGGAACCACTTACGAAACGTCGGGCGAACAGGTTCCGGTGGGAGGGTGCGCGCATTCGGATATGGCGACGTTTTCTTTCCATCCGGTGAAAACGATCGCATGCGGCGAAGGAGGCATGGTCACCACAAACGATACGGCGTTGTCGGAACGGCTGAAAAGCCTGCGGAGCCACGGGATGGTGCGGGACGAAGCGGGACTGGCACTTCGCGACCAGGCGTACGATCCTGACGGCCGACCCAATCCCTGGTACTACGAGATGCCTGAAATGGGATTGAACTATCGTCTCAGCGATATTCACGCCGCACTCGGCGCCAGTCAGCTTCGCAAGCTCGACACGTTTGCCGAACGGCATCGTGCACTGGCCGCCACATACGATGAATTGCTGGCGCCCTTGTCGCCGGCAATCACCCCGGTGCGGCGAAACGCAGGAACCGACCCCCTTATGCATCTCTACCAGGTGCTGATCGACTTCCCGAAACTGGGCGTCTCGCGCGCGGAATTGATGAACGGGCTGCGCGACGCCGGCATAGGATCGCAGGTTCACTATATCCCTGTTCATTCTCAGCCTTATTACCGGGATGCCTATGGCGCGATCGATCTGCCGGATGCGGACGCGTTCTATCAACGCTGCCTGTCTCTGCCCTACTTCCCGTCGATGTCGGACGCAGACGTCGCGCGCGTTGTTGACGCTCTGCGGCGGTTCACGGAAAGCGGGGCCAGGTAGATGCTTGCCGTAATAGATACCGAGGCGGGGAACATCCAGTCCGTCGTCAATGCGTTCTCCCGGATCGGCGCGGCGCCTGAAATAGTAAGGGATTCCGACGGCGTTGGACGGGCCGATGCGCTTGTATTGCCCGGCGTCGGCGCCTTCGCGCCAGCCATCGCGTCGCTGCGGTCGCGGGGTATCGCCGATGCGATCCGCGCACGCGTTCTGGGCGACGGATGTCCTTTGATCGGTATTTGCCTAGGGATGCAACTCCTGTCTGACAGGAGTGAAGAGAGAGGTGTCCACGAGGGTCTGGGATTGATCCCTGGAATGGTGGCGCCTCTCGATCCGGCCGACAGCGCCGACCGAGTACCAAATTTCGGTTGGCACCAGACCCGGCCAAGAAAGGCAGGGACGCTGTTTCCCGCGCCCGAAACGGTGAAGAGCTTCTATTTCGCGCACAGCTACCACTTCGTGTGCGACCACGCTGACGACATCGCCGGTGAAATCGAATTCGGCGGAGGACAGGTTGCGGCGGCGGTGGAGCGTGGAAATATCCTGGGTCTCCAGTTCCATCCGGAGAAAAGTCAGGATGCGGGATTGAACGTTTTGCACCGTTTCTGCGTCCGCGTCGGCGAGATCCGAAACGGAGAGTGACGGAAAACCATGCAATATCATCGCCTGATTCCCGTTCTCCTTCTGAAACACGGACTGATCGTAAGAAGTCAGAGCTTTTCCATTCACCAGATAATCGGAAACCCCGTCAGCACTATCGACAGGTTGTCTAACTGGAATGTGGACGAGCTGGTATTGCTCGACATCAGCGGCGACGACCATCATGACATGAGGCGGGACGATCACTTCGTGCGCTATGACGGAACTTCGACGCTCGACCTGCTCCGCTACGTCAGTCAAGCCTGCGCGATGCCGCTGGCGTTTGGTGGCCGCATTCGAACGCTGGAAGACATCCGGGCCCGAATCGCCGCGGGGGCCGACAAGTGCATCATCAATACGGAAGCTTTCAATCACCCGGATCTGATAATTGAGGCGTCGGAAACGTTCGGTGCCCAGTGTGTCGTCGTCAGTATTGACGCCAGGAAACACGAAGACGGACGCTACGAAGTCTTTACGGGTGGCGGCGAAGTTGCGACGGGCGTCGATCCGGCTGAGTGGGCACAAGGCGCCGAGCGCGCTGGTGCCGGAGAGATTTTTCTGAACTCTATCGATCGCGACGGGATCGGAAACGGATACGACCTCGACCTGATTCGTCGCGTTACGGACGCTGTTTCCATTCCCGTTATCGCCTGCGGCGGTGTTGGTGCCTACCCCGATTTTCCGTTGGCAATCACCGAAGCCGGTGCCGCCGCCGCGGCGGCGGCCAATATTTTTCATTTCCATGAACTTTCCTATCCCAGAGCCAAGCGTCTTTGCATGGAGGCCGGCGTGCCGATGCGTGCCTGGGATTTATCGAGCGACTGGTTCACCCGCGACGTGGAATACGATGCAGACGCCGAGAAAGCGAAAATCGATTCGCGCATCGGCAGCGCGCGGGAGGGGAAGTTCCGGGCGGCCGAACTGAATTCAGGCGATCCGCCGCCGATGACATGGTGTAACAAATGTGTCTATCCGATCATCAGCGCGACGCCGATGCTGCTGGACGATGAAGGCATCTGCATGGGATGCAGGATGGCGGACATATACAACGATATCGACGAAGCGGAGTGGAGGCGCCGCGAAGGAATACTGTTCGATATCCTGGATTCCAACCGCAGCAAAGACGGAAGCCGGCACGACTGCGTCATCCCTGTAAGCGGTGGCAAGGACAGCTATTTCCAGGCGCATTACGTGAAGAATGTACTGGGGTTGAACCCGTTGCTAGTGACGTATTACGGCAACAACTTCACGGAAGTGGGTCAACGGAACCTGCTTCGCATGAAGGATGCGCTGGAAGTCGACCATATTATCATCCAGCCGAGCGTGGGGCTTCTGAGAAAGCTGAACCGGCTCGGCTTTACGGCAATGGGAGACATGAACTGGCACAACCATATCGGCATAGCGACCGTCCCGATGCAGATCGCGGAGCAGCGGGGTATCCCGATTGTAGTATGGGGCGAACACGGATATGCCGATATCTGCGGACAGTACTCAAACGACGATTTCTTCGAATGGACATATCGCAACCGGCGCGAACACATGGGGCGCGGTTTCGAATGGAATTACTTCGTGGGCATGGACGGTATTTCAACTCTGGATATGTTGAATTACCGCTACCCGTCGGACGAACGTCTTTTCGAGCTCGGCCTGCGGGGCGTGTATCTGGCGAATTTCATCCACTGGGACGCCAATCATCATATCAATCTCGTACGCGAGAAATACGGTTTCGAAGTGTCGGACGAACCTTTCGAACGCACATATCGTCGGATGTCTAACCTGGACGACATGCACGAAAACGGCATTCACGATTATCTGAAGTACATCAAGTTCGGATACGGGCGCTGCACCGATCATGCATCCAAAGACATCAGATCCGGAGAGCTCAGCCGCGGCCAGGCGATAGAGCTAGTCCGCAAACACGACGCCGTTAAATCGAAAGATCTCGGGCGGTGGCTCGACTACGTGGGAATGGAGGAGGCAGAATTCGACCGGATCGCCGATACATTCCGCGATCCGCGTGTCTGGTCGTTCCGAGACGGCGGGTGGGTGAAGTCCAACCTGTGGGATTGACCGGCGCTTGAACTCGATTTTATTCCGCGCCGATGCATCGCCGAAGATCGGTGCCGGACACGTTGCACGCTGTCTCGCACTGGCGAACGTGCTGGCGAACCTGGAATGCGAATGCGTATTCGCCATCGGACCCGAAACGTTAAATACAGCACCTGCGCTTCAACGCGCCGGTTACGAGATGCTGATCGCCGACGGCGACGAGGAAGACACCGCGCGGGCCCTGGCGCAGCGGTTTCGTGACCGGGTGGACTGGGTAGTCATCGACCATTACGGCATCGATGCCGCGGCGGAGAAACACTACCGACCGCTGGCGCGCCGCCTGATGGTCATCGACGATCTCGCCGACCGGCCACATGACTGCGATCTCCTGCTGGATCAGGGTCCCGGCAGAATCGCCGACGATTATGCGGGCCTGGTGCCGGCAGGCACCCAAGTTCTGGCCGGCGCGGTTTTCGCCCTTCTCGATCCTGCATATGGATATCACCGGGACAACCAATCCCCGGCGACATCGGACAAACCATCCGGGATTTACGTCTCATTCGGGGCGACCGATCCCAGCAAACACACGCGACGCGGTCTGGACGCACTGGATGCATCACGCGTATCCGCCGGGATAAACGTCGTGCTGGGTGCCGCCGCGCCGCATCGGGAAGAGATCGGCGAACGACTGGAGAAGATGACTACCGAAACAAAACTTCATATCGATACAAGCGAAACCATTGCCCTTCTCACCAACAGCTTCATGGCCCTGGGGGCGGGGGGCGTCAGCGCGCTTGAACGATGCTGCTGCGGTGTGCCATCGCTGGTAGCAGTAACCGCCGACAACCAGCGCGCGGCCGCGGAAGGCTTGTCGAAATTCGGCGCGGCCCAGCTCGTCGATCTGACGGATCCGCAGTCGTCCGCGAAGGACATTCGTGCGTTTATCGCCGATATCGATCGCCGGAAGCAGATGTCCCGGGCGGCACAACGATTGTGCGATGGACGGGGGGCCCGCCGGGCCGCCATGATCCTGGCCCCTGAGAAATCGACAAACGGAGATCCCGTTTATTTGCGACCCGCGACACCGGCGGATGAAGCGCTGATACTGGAATGGCAGAAATTTCCAGGCGCCCGCCGCTTCGCGCGGAATCCGGATGTGCCAGACAAGGCCACTCACGCGGCCTGGATGCAGGCAACACTCGAAGATCCTGAAATCCTCTTGAACGTGATCGAATGTAACGGGCACGCCGCGGGGGTATTACGTCTGGATCGCCGTCCGCATCGGGATGAACTGGCGGCGTTCGAAGTATCGCTGCTGGTTGCACAGGACCATTATCGGACTGGCATCGGCAAGGCTGCGCTGGCGCTGGCGCGGCGTCTTGTTCCGGGAGCCGTCCTGCTGGCCGATATTCATCCTGAGAACGTTGCTTCCCTGGCGCTTTTCCAGGGCGCCGGATACATGCCTGACAGCGAGGGATTTGCGTGTTTGCCGGCGGACACCCCTCGCGACCGCGAGCGCGCGCACGAGAAAATCGGTGCCTGACCGCGCGATCGAAATCGACGGGCGCCGTATCGCCGCGGGCATGCCCCCTTATGTCGTCGCCGAACTGTCGGCGAATCATAACGGAGATATCGAACGCGCCTTTGCAGTTTTAGAAGCCGCCAAGCGCGCCGGCGCCAACGCCGTAAAACTGCAGACCTATACCGCGGACACCCTGACGATCGACCATGACGGCCCGGGTTTCCGGATAGAAAGCGGCCCATGGGCCGGCCAGACGCTGCACCAGCTTTACACTGAGGCGGCAATGCCGTGGGACTGGCACCAGCCGCTGTTTGCCAAAGGGCGTGAACTCGGCCTGACGGTCTTTTCTAGTCCGTTCGACGAAACGGCGGTCGATTTTCTTGAAGAACTTGAAGCGCCCGCCTACAAGATCGCGTCGTTCGAGGCAATAGATCTGCCGCTCGTAGAGCGGGTGGCAGCCACCGGCAAGCCGGTGATCATTTCCACCGGCATGGCGGATCGGACGGAGATTGGCGAAACCGTGGCCGCGGCACGTGCCGCCGGCTGCGAGAACCTTCTTCTTCTACATTGTGTGAGTGCCTACCCGGCAGATCCGGAAGACTACAATCTGCGAACGATTGCCGACATGTCGGAAGCCTTCGGCACGCCGGTCGGACTATCGGATCATACGCTCGGGCCGGAGACGGCGATCGCCGCCGTAACGCTGGGGGCGCCGCTTGTCGAGAAGCACCTGACCCTGCGCCGTGCGGATGGCGGTCCGGATTCCGGATTTTCGGTCGAACCCGATGAACTCACAGCTCTCTGCGAGTCTTTGCAAACGACCTGGAATGCGCTCGGCATCCCGCAATATGCCCAGTCGGAAGCGGAAAACGACAATACGGTATTCCGGCGGTCGCTCTACGCAGTGGCGGATATCGGCGCAGGAGAGACGTTGACGCGAGAAAACATCCGGTCGATCCGTCCCGGGTTCGGTCTGCCGCCGAAGGACTACCCACGCCTGCTCGGCCGGAAAGCACGCACGGCGATCTCTCGCGGGACGCCATTGTCCTGGGACGTAATCGAGTAGCGCGTTTGCGACTTTATCTTCTGCTGAATACCGGCCTCAAGGACGCGTCGCGGTTAAACCGGCCGCCGCAGAAGGGCGACGTGATCTGTTATTTCCGGCGGGGGCAGGACCCGGGGAACGATCAGGAGAATGCGCTGAGGATTGCCGGCGCGACCCTTGTATCTGCTGACACGCTGTTCACGGACGACGAAAACAGGGACCTGGATGCCGTCGGAACCCGGTTTCTGAGGGACTGGTTCAGGCCCAACGGCACCGATTTTACGACCCTCGGCGATATCTCTCTGGGAATTGCCTACTCCATGGAACTAGCTCGGCAGACGAACCCCCGCGTAGTCATCCGGTTTGGCGAGGTTCTTCGGCGTCTCCTGGAGAAATATCCGCAGACGCGGGCTGTTGTGACGGATATATGCGACGGCAACGGTATCTTTGAAGTCGAGGCAGCCTACCTGCCACTGAACAAGATTCTCGGCGCGGTCGCCCGCAAATACGGGGCCGATCTGGTCAATTTGCCGTCTATCGATCCGGTTCCCCCGGCGCTGAAACGGGTACGCCACAGCAACTGGATCAAGACGGGAAAGAGTCTCCTGGGCGGCTTCCGGCCGGTCTGGCTGACAGCACGTTTCCAATGCCGTTATCAGGGCACCGGGACCGGCGATCGTCCGTCGATATACATGATTCTGGGCCGCGGTCAGGAGGCCGTCGCCACACGCCTTGCGCAAAGCGGCCAACTCAGGGTCATCGTGAATCGCCAGGGCATACAGAACACATACGCTTATCGCGGCGAACAGCTGTTCGCGCTGCCGCGGATTGCCGACATAGCGACCGCGTTATCGATGCTCAAGCGTCTCAAACGCCTTGCTGTCCGCGAGGCCGTCAATAGTCAGTTTTCCATCGGGGGCATCGATTACGCACCCGTACTTTTCGGAGCGGTGCGGGCGGTTATCGCGTCCCAGATATGGTCATTCCTTGTCGTCGTCGCGCAGTCGCGCCGACTGCACAGAGTCCTGGATTATCAGGCACTTTTCGTTGCCGGTGCCGGTGCCGAGTTCATGGGTAATCTGTTGGCTCTGGATCAGACATCGGGGCGCAAAGTCTATCTGATGCCCCACGGTATGGATTTGCAACGTTTCGCTTATCTGATGCCGGGATCGGACAGGAAACATGTGGACTATCTTTCCTATGGCGCCGATCACGAAGACTTCTACACCAGCGACGGCGGCCCCCGCCATCCGTTGCGGGTTGTCCAGACCGGCAACCCGTTGACGACCGACATGCTCGCATTGCGACGGTCTTCCAGACAGGAGCACCAGAAGCGCCTTCTCATCCTGTCTTTCGGCCATCTGGAGTTCTGGAACGCCGATCGCATCTACGTTGTCGACAGGTACTACACCGACCTGTTCGCAATTGCGCGCGCCCTGATCGCGGAAGGATGGCAGATAGGTCTGCGGGCGCATCCTTCTCATCCGAGCGATCTGGAACGCCGTATCGCGACCCATTTCGGGATTGCCGACAAAATTCAATGGGACACCGGTGCAACGTTCGAAGACGCGCTGGCACGATACGATGTTGCGGTCTGCAGCGCGTCCACCACATTTTATCAATCGCTTTACGCAGGGTGGCCGACGATCTTCTACGAACCGGCCTACCGACGGGACCGGTCAGCCAGCCTGGCAAACGACCCGATGATGACGGGGCTTGTGACGGCGAAGGATCTTTCCAGGCCAGTGACGTCAGATCCCGGCGAACTGGAAGGTCTGATCCGGTCCAGCGTCGAAAAAGACAGTCTTTTCTCAACTTTTCCGGCATTTCCGATGGTTGCCCCGGAACTGGCGCCGAAGATTCATTGACCGCACCGCACAGATCAGACGAAAATCCGCAGCCGAGTTTCATTGAGCACGATATCCTGGAGAAGTACCGGCACCGCCTGCAACAGTCAACCGCGTGTTGAAAATCGCACGCGCAATCTGAATCCCCAAAACAGAAAGTTCCCAGACACTGACGTTTCTAGATCCTTCAGGTCGCTGAAAAACAGGGGCGTTCAAATCGGCGGATGATCTTTACCGGAAGAGGACCAAGTACGGGGAAATCAACGAATTCTTCAAACGACAACTCATCAATTCGGACGACCAGCGCTACTCCCCGCCCTTTCTCAGCAATCCGCAGCGTGAAGGCGACCAGCTGGAGATGTGGCAGAAATCGGATGACATGTTCTACGAATACCTGGACGACGACCGTCGTGAAGAGGCGATGCGCCGGTTCGAATTCATGTACTCCATGGTCGCCGAACGTATAAAACCGGATACAAAGATCCTCGATGTCGGGTGCAACACCGGGTTCTTCCTTGAACAGTGGCACAAAAGAGGTTTCACCAATCTCCATGGGCTCGATCCGGCAAAGGCGCTTGTCGAATACGCCCATGAGAACCGGCCGTATCTGAACGTGACGGAGGGATATTTCGGCCCGAAGAAATACGATATCGAGTGCGATCTGCTGGTTTTCTTCGGATCGATATTTCGCGTGCCCTACGGCGACAGGCTTTTCGACGCACTTGACCGGTGTATCAACGATTATGCCCTGATCTGGGTGCAGGAATCGCTGGACGACTTCAACCGGGATCTCCACGTCGGTCTTGCGCGCAAAGGGATCGTCTGTATCGAAAAACGCGTGGTCGACAACGAGTATCGCCCCATTGGTATCAACGGCGTCGACGGCCCCCTGGTTCAACAGAATGAAGACGGATCCTTTTCACGGGTCTTTCACAGTCATTTTCTGTTCAAACGCGTAGAACCACGGATGTGATCGGCCGGTTTTGAAAAGTTCCATGACACCGACGAAGACGACGCGCCTTCGAGCCCCGATCAACGTGTCGAAATATCGTCGATCCGCGGAAGCGTTTTGAGCCTTTTGCCGCATTTCAGGCGATTTGGCCGACTTCCGGACGCCGGCCTAATCCTTGTGCTGACCGTGTTGGCCGGCCTTTCGGAAGGCATCGGGTTGGCCGCGTTCGTGCCGCTGGTCGCGCAGCTCGCGGGAGAAAACGCCACCCTGCCGCCCCCGTTCTCCATGATCGCACCTTTCATGGACAAGCTCGGCATCGGGACCAGTCCTGCCATTATCCTGATCGCGATCGTGATCCTGATGATTGGCTCCTTTGTGTTAATTCTCTGGCAGAGAAATCTGATTTCGCGCGCCCAGTACCGGTTTGCGCAGAAGTCGCGCACGGATCTTTTCACGTCCCTCATGAATTCGCGATGGTCTCATCTGTCGCGTCAGTCGAGCGGCGAGGCGCTAGCCGGCCTTGTTCAGGCGTCGGAACGCGCCGGATCGGCGATGCATCATCTCGGACTGTTTATCGGCGGGCTGCCGCTTCTTATAATTTACTGCGGTCTTAGCGCGATGCTCTCGTGGCCCTTATTGCTGGTCGCTTTCGCGTTTGGCGCAATCCTTGTATTCATCACGCGCCCTTTGATGAAACAGGCGTCGCTGGTCGGCAAGGAGATGACCGCCGCGGAAGAAAAATACACGTTCAACGCCGTCGACAAACTACGCGCTGCGAAACTCGCAAAAGTAACCGCCAGCGAAAAAACCGTCGTCACAACCGTCGTGGATCTCGGACAGACCGTCTCGGAGGTAAAGACGGCCGCGCAGATGAATGCGAACATGCTGTTTTTCGCGTTACAGGCAGGACCGGTGCTGTTGATTGCGATCTCGATTGGAATCGGGATCGCCGTGCTGGACCTGCCGGCTTCCCTGTTGCTGGTGTTTCTCCTCGTTATGGCTCGAATCGCGCCGAAGCTGTCGAGTACCCAGCAGGCCTATCAGGCCTATATCGTAAATGCCCCGGCACTTGGACCAGATCGACAGAAAAGTGGCGGCGTTCCTGGCGGACGCCGAGCCAGCAACAGATGCACTGCCGAGCTTCGACCGGCTAACCCACAACATAGCGTTGAACCAGGTCGGTTACCGGTATCCCGATGGGGATATTGCGGCGTTGGCGGATATCGATCTGAACATACCCGATCGATCGATGGTCGCGCTTGTCGGTCCGTCGGGGTCAGGCAAATCAACCCTGATGGAGCTGATCGCTGGAATACGGTCACCCTCGTCCGGCCGTATCCTGCTGGACGGCCTCGATATCGCGCCGCTCGCCCCACGCAGCTGGCGGAGCAAAATCGGGTTTGTGACCCAGGACACGATCCTGATGAACGATACGTTACGCGCCAATCTCGTCTTCTCTCATCCTGCCGCCAGTGACGAGGAAATAGAAAATGCGCTAACCACCGCTCACCTGTCCGACCTCATCCAGGAGTTGCCGGACGGACTCGATACCGTTTTGGGAGAGGGCGGTATCCGGTTGTCCGGCGGACAGCGCCAGAGAGTGGCACTCGCACGGGCGTTGATCGGGAATCCGCAGCTTCTGCTTCTGGACGAAGCCACTAGCAGTCTCGACAACGAATCGGAAAGCGCGATCCAGAAAACGCTGGAAACGATTTCCCATACTATGACGATTATTGTGATCGCGCATCGACTTTCCACCGTGCGCCATGCGGATATGATCCATGTGATCGAAGACGGGCGCCTGGTAGAGAGCGGAACCTACGATCAGCTGATTGCTGCGGACGGCCGTTTCTCGATCCTGCACGAGGCCCAGTGTGCGTAATCGGGACAGCGTTGACCGCGTTACCCGGCTGCGGCGGCAAGCATGGTGATCTGGATCACCGGTCTGTCCGGGGCGGGCAAAACCAGTATCGGACGGGCCGTTCTGGAATTATGGCGGGAGATGAATCCGCCGCCGTCCTGGTCGACGGGGACGACGTTCGCCGGCTACGCGACCGGGAAGATCCGCAAGACTATACGCCCGCCGGGCGCAGGACGGTTGCGGAAGAGATCACCGCCCTGTGCGAATGGCTGAACGGGCAGGATATCAACGTCGTGTGCTGCACCATATCTTCGTTCCCGGATCTGTTGCGGGAAAACAGACGGCGGTTTCGCGACTATTTCGAAGTCTTCGTCGACGTGCCTCTGGATATCCTGGCGACGCGTTCGAAGAAAGACCTGTACGAGCGCACCCGGCTGGGCGAGATCAGGAATGTCGTGGGAGTCGATATCCCCTATACGCCTCCGGAACATCCGGACCTAGTCATCGACAACCGCGCTGACCTTCAGGAATTCACGGGTATCGCAAAAACAATTCTTTCAAAGGCACAAGCGCTGTGACCGCGACCAGCGCCCCCAGCCGCGGCGATCATGCTGCCGTGTTCCGGTTCGGCACTAAGGCGGAGACACTCGGAACGCTTATGCCGCTTCTCACCAAGGCTCTGCTGTGTGAGCAAATCATCCTCACCGTGAAGGAATGGCGGCATTCGGAATCCGAAATCGTGAACCGGATTGTCGAGCGATTTGGCGACGGACCACTGGCGATACGGTCTTCCAGTACCGAGGAAGACGGGGCGGAAACATCCAACGCCGGCCGCTTCGAAAGCGTCACGAACGTCGCTCCGCAGGCGGAAGCCGTTCGCAGCGCGGTGAACCAAGTGATCCAGTCTTACGACCGAATAACGGACGATCAGCAGGTGCTGATCCAGCCGATGATTGAAAATGTCGAACTTGCCGGCGTCGTGCTGACCCGGGATCTCGATACGGGCAGCCCGTACTATGTGATCGATTACGACGATTACACCGGCCGCACCGATACCGTGACGTCCGGCGCGGTCAGTAAAATGGTTCTCGTTCACCGATCCAATCCCGACGCGCTGCACTCTCCGAGGATGCGGGCCATTATCGACGCGGTACGGGAGATAGAGAGGGTTACCGGTTCGGAACGACTGGATATCGAGTTTTGCGTGACCCCCGAACTTGACGTTTTCGTTCTGCAGGTAAGGCCGCTTGCGGCGGAACGGCGCTGGCAAAAGCTGGAAGATGCCGAGATAAACGGCGCTATCGCGGCGGTGCGCCGGGAAGTCAAAGATCTGCAACAGCCTCAGCCCGGACTCGCCGGCACCACCACGATGTTCGGCGAAATGCCGGACTGGAATCCAGCCGAAATGATCGGAACGACGCCGCGGCGCCTCGCGGAATCTTTGTACCGCCGCCTTATAACGGATCGCGTCTGGGCGATCGCCCGTTCAGAGATGGGATACCGGGACGTCCACCAGCCCCTGATGCAAACCTTCGCGGGCCGCCCCTATATCGATGTCCGTGCCAGCGTGAATTCTTTCCTGCCCGACAATATTGAGCAGGGCCTTGCGGATCGGATCGTGAATATTGCGCTGGACCGGCTTGCGGAGTTTCCCCAGCATCACGACAAGATCGAGTTTGAAATTGCGATTACCTGCCGCGATCTCGTATTTGACCGGGCCATTGACCGTTATACCGACGCGGGATTAACCCGGTCGGAGGCGGCCGACTGGAAGGACGCGCTCACCGAATTGACCGCGCGGCATCTGCAACGCGGCGCCGAAGGCATCAGAAAACTGGCGGAGCGACCTCGACGGCTGCTGCATGAACCGAGACCTCCATCCGGCTCGGATCGCCTGACGCAAGTCGAGACGCTGTTGGCGCGGACGGCTAACGACGGCACTTTGCCGTTTGCGATCCTGGCGCGTCACGCGTTTATCGGCATGTCGTTTCTGCGATCGCTGGTCTCTATGGGCATATTCAGCTCCGAAGACGCCGAAAATTTCATGCTGGGCATCAGTACGATCGCGACAGATGTCGTCAATGCAATGGCATCCGTCACGACCGGACATCAATCCCAAGAAGAATTCCTGGCACGGTACGGACATCTGAGACCGGGCACATACGACATTCTGTCATGGCGGTATGACGAACGCCCGGAGCTGTATCTAGGGCAGAATACCCGTGGAATTCCTGCGCACCCCCAGTTCCGGCTGGGCGCGGCGCAGGGGCGTGCAATCGATGCCGCGCTCGCCGAGGCGGGTATCGGCACGGGGGCCGAAGGACTTCTGAGCTATATTTCGGCGGCTCTCACGGCGCGCGAAGAGGCGAAGTTTGCTTTTACCCGCGGCATCAGCGACGCCCTTTCGCTGGTATCCGGTTGGGCGGAGGAAAACGGTTTGGCCCGCGAAGACGTCTCGCACCTGTCGATAGGCGAAATACTGGAAGAACGGCAGAATCCGCGCGAACTTGAAAAGCGCGCAGCCGAAGGTAAATCGGCCCACATCCTCGCCCGGGCGCTTCGGTTTCCCCACCTGATCGTGGAGCCGGACGATCTCGACGTGGTACGTCCGCTGTGCGGTCAGCCGACATTTATTACGAACAAAACCGTCACCGCGAAGAGGCATCGCGCTGAGCCGCAACGAAGTCGTCGACCTGAACGGCAGTATCGTTCTGATCGAAAGCGCGGATCCCGGATACGACTGGATTTTCTCGCACGATATCGCGGGATTGATCACCAAACACGGCGGCACCAATTCGCATATGGCGATCCGGTGCGCGGAATTCGGCCTGCCGGCGGCGATCGGATGCGGCGAACGCCTGTTTGGCGAACTCTTTGAAGGCGGGGTGATCGAACTGAACGCGGCGAACCGAACGGTAAAGGGTCGATAGATGGACAAGGGTCGCACCCGGGAAAACCGCCGGCCGCGAATTGCGCTGACGATGCGAATTACGGAAGCGCAAGGATATAGCGAACGTCGTGATTCACTCAGTCATGACTGGGTGAATCTGCTGGAAGATTGGGGTATGAGTTCTTTGCCCATACCCAACGGACTTGGCGATCCCGATGAATATTTCGACAGCCTCGATCCCGATTTGTTCGTTCTGACAGGCGGCGACGACCCGGGAAAAGGTACACAGCGTGATCTGACAGAAAAAAAAGTTCTCGATTACGCGAAATCGACGGGGATCCCGACCATCGGCATCTGCCGGGGGTTACAGGCAATAAACTTGCATTTTGGAGGCCGATTAACCGCGATCGACAATCATGTTGGCTGCGACCATGCTGTTTCGTTATCAGGAGCGTTTGCCGAAATTTACGGAACGGAAGCGTCGGTAAATTCCTTCCATGAAATGACGATACCTCTCGACGGGCTGGCTGAAGACCTGATCATCACGGCGCGTGACGAAGACGGGAACATCGAAGCTTTTCACCATGGCACTTTGCCTGTCGCGGCAATTATGTGGCATCCGGAAAGAAGGGGAGCGCCGACGACGGATCGCCTCCTGTTTGAGAGCTTGATCGGGCAGGGGGCGTTTTGGCTATAACTGCCATCATCCTCGCTGCCGGACGCGGTAGCCGGCTTCATCCTTATACCGATTCCTGCCCCAAATGCCTGACCGAGCTCGGCGACAGAACGCTGCTGAACCACCAGATCGGTACGCTTCGGACCTGCGGCATCACCAACATTGTCGTCGTTACCGGTTATCTGGGCGAAATGCTCGAAAGTCCCGGTTGGGAGTGCGTGGAGAACCCGCTTTGGGCGGAAACGAACATGGTGGAATCGCTTTTCAGCGCCGAGGCGAAATTCGCCAGCGACATGATCGTGGCGTACTCCGATATTGTCTACGAGCCCCGGGTTCTGCGGGCGCTTCTGGACAGTGAAGCCGATATATCGGTCGTCGTGGACCGGCAATGGCACACGCTTTGGGAACAGCGCTTTGCCGATCCGTTAAGCGATGCCGAAACGCTTCGTATAGACAGGAACGGCGACATTCTGGAGATCGGCCAGCGCCCGGAATCGTACGAGCAGATTGAGGCGCAGTATATCGGTCTGATGAGGTTCAAAGGGCACGGCGTCGCGGCCCTGCGCGAAGGATACGCCGCCCTGCGCGACGCGGATCTGTCGGGACGGCCGGCTGAGCAGGCCTATATGACAGATCTGTTGTCCAAGTTGATTTCAGCCAAGCATGCGCTGCGCGCCGTGCCGGTCGATGGCGGCTGGCTGGAAGTGGACACGGTCGAAGACTACGAACTCTACGCGGCGAAGCTGGCCGACGGTACGATCTCCGATTTTTTCGACATCACCCGGCAGAACTGAAATTTAGACCCAGGTGACCTCGCAACCCAATATTCTCATGCTGACGGTTGATGCGCTGCGTGCCGACCGGACATCGCTTCACGGATATCATCGTCCGACCACGCCCACATTAGAGCGCCTGGCGAAGGACGCCGTCGTCTGCGACACGGCATTGTCGCTGAGTACCTTCACGCAAAGTGCAGCAGTGCAGCTGTTTACGTCGACAGCTCCGCTTTCGCTTAGCGGTTTTGATGCCGGCGCGACGGGGCGCCCCGACACGATATTCAAGCAATTCCGGGCGAATGGGTATCGCACCACCGCTATCAGCACCCTGCACTGGGTGAACACCTATTTTGGGTATGGCGACGGACTCGACAGCGAACTCCAGCTGTTTGTTCCCAACACCCTTGTCGGGGTCGCCGTCGCGACAATGCGTAATTCGCTCACGGGATATCATCAGGGCGAACTCAGTCACGACGAGATGATGTCAGTCGTGGCGCCGGCAGTTCGAAAATTGTTCGATGACACGGATGCCTATTTCTCGATCAGAAGCGAACGAAACGAGGAATACCAGCGGGATTTTCCCCATTCGCAGCTGGTGAACGAAGGCTACGATCCGATCCGGGTGAAAAGACTGATAGACCGGCACCGAACGGAGTTTGAGGCGGACCCGGCACGTTACGTGGAGCGTCATCTGTCCAAAGTACCAGCGCCGCACGAATGGCTGGCGGGCGAGTGGCGGCTGTTCCGTCCGTTTCGGCGCCTTGTTCAGGAAGCTGTGTTCCGCGCCGTAAACCGCATCGTCGCGATGCTAAAGCCGTCCCTGGCATCGGGGCGTTCCGCGCGGTTCCGACAGTATGTCGATGCCGGTTCGCTTGCCGACAAGACGATCGCGACCTTGCGCGAAGCGCCATCCGACAAACCGTTCCTGATCTGGTGTCACTTCATGGATACGCATGTTCCCTATGTGTCGGGATACGGGAAGCGCTGGTATCGACAGACATCTGGATATCTCGATCGGCTAGGATACCCGCCAACCGACGACGCCGCCCTGGTCTTTCGGCACCCGAGGGCAGAGAAGCCCGAGACTCAGAAACAAGCAGCCGCCCTTTACGACGCGGCGGTCTGCTGGACCGACGAACAGATCGGTCGAATTGTCGATTCGTTGGACGAACTCGGCCTTGCCGAGAACACCATCGTGATGGTGTGTGGCGACCATGGCGAAGAACTCGGCGATCACGGCGATCTCGGTCACTATTTTTTGCTTTACGAGCACAGCACCAGAGTGCCGATGATTTTTCGGCGCAAGGGCACGACGCCGAAACGTCTGACCGGGCTGAATACCATCCAAGACGTTGCGCCGACGTTGGCAGAGATGGCGGGCATTCCCGCCGCAGAGGGCTGGGTGGGCGCGCCTGCCGATTCTCCAGCGGCGACGGAACGCAAAGTTGTGGTGATGGAGACGTTCTACGGCGGCAATTGTCTGTTCGAGCATCGTCCACTGTACTTCGCGGCCCGAAGCCTAACGCATAAGCTTCTGTGGCAGGAATGGCGCGATCCCGCCGACACGTTCAGCCCTGACGGTCCGCAGCTTTTCGATCTGACAGAGGACCCGGGCGAACACCGGAATATCTATGCCCCGGATCATCCGTCAGTACCGCTTTTGGAAGCGGCGATCGCCCGGCGCATGGCCGAAATACCGGAAATTCCGGATGCACGAATCGTGAGAGGTTTTGGAGATCTGGGCAGAAAAGCCATCGCCGAGACCCGAAGCCGGCCCGCGGAATGAAAATAGCGATCTTTACCGAAAACGCCTATGCTGGCGGCCTGGATACCTTTTTGACGAATCTGATTAATTACTGGCCAAACGATGACGACGAACTGATCCTGATATGTAACCAAGCCCATCCCGGCTTGAGAGTGATCCGCCGCAATCTGCGTCGCGAGTGCGCAGTCATCGCGCATCGGATACCACTGCAATGGAACGTGATGCGCTGGACGAATAGCCTTCCGAGAGTTGTAGGAAAAGCGCTCACTGTTGGGCTAAGGTATATTTTTTTTCTATCTTACATCCCTCAACTACACCAGATTTTTAATAAAATCTGCCCAGATAGATTGCTCATAGTCAATGGTGGGTATCCGGGCGGCGAGACTTGCCGGGCGGCAGCAATAGTCTGGGCTCACGACGTAAAACGCGAGAAATCAATTCACAATTTCCATAACCTCGCTGTCCCAGTCCGATGGTGGGAGGGATTTATAGAGAATCGTATCGACGCTGCGGTTGAGAGGTCTACTAAAAAATTTTTATCGACGTCTAAGGCGTGCGCAGAGACTATACGTGTTAGGCCATCCATGTCTAACTCAAGTAAAATCGGGTTCATTTATAATGGAACGGAATGCCCACCGGCACAGACTGGCACACCAAACACCCTCAGGGAGAGACTCTCAATCCCCGCAGAAAGTCCAATAGTTTCAATGCTCGGAACCTATGAGCCCCGAAAGGGGCATCGATTTCTTCTCGAAGCCTTCACGCGCGTAAGAAAAGCCATCCCAGAAGTTCATCTTGTCATTTCGGGTTTCGGACACTTAGAAGAGGTTGATCAAGTAAAAGATTTTGTCGATGAGCTAAATTTGCATGCTGCGGTGCACGTCGAGGGGTTCTGGATCGACAAACATGAACTGATAGAAGAATCTTCTGTGGTGGTAGTCTCCGCACAGGCCTTCGAGTCGTTCGGTCTAACCCTTATTGAAGCTATGTCACACGGGGTACCGGTTGTCTCTACTCGAATCGGTGGAACGGTCGAAGTTATGAACGAAGACGAGGGAGGATTTAGCGTGGATACCGACGATCTTGAGGGATTTGCGTCGAGCATAATCCTCCTTTTATCGGACAATGATTTATGGCGAAAAAAAAGCAGCGGCGGCTACCAGCGGTATCTCGACCACTTCAGAATTGAGAGAGTCTCGGAGGAGTACGCGGCAGCTATTAACGCCACATCATCGACAGAACAAAATTCGCCTTCAAAGTAATTTTGAAAATGGAACACAAGAAATATCTTGGAAATATAGAACTTTTAAATCTGCACGATTTTTCTGATAAAATAAACGTACTGAATGAAAAAAATTACGGATTTTTTCATGCGATTATTTATGAAGGGGATTTTTTAAATTTTAACCGACTATCAAATTACAATGTGATTTGTCTCAATAAGGGAGGTTTTGAATTAAAATTTGACGACGGTGATACCGTTTATTTGGGGCCTGGAGATGTCATATATAGCAACAGAAATAATATGAAACTTGAGCCGACAGGCTCGGAAGCCGCCCTTCTGATCGCAGGCGTCTTGGAAAATAATTGTGAAAAACCCAGTTTTGACGTTGTCAGGGTTGATGACCCCTACAAAGTCAAAAAACCCTGGGGACAGGAACTCTGGTTAAACGTCCTGCATCCCAGCTATGCTCTTAAAGAAATTCGAATAACAGCCGGGTATCAAACAAGCCTTCAGTACCATGAAAGGAAAGAGGAAACGTTTTTACTAACTGAAGGTCGAGCAAACCTGATTTTTCCAATCCAATGGTGAGGTCGAGGATCGCTCCGCAATGAAAGCCTCTCGACACAGGATCTGGAGCCAATGCAATTGGTTCACATTCCTCCCCGAACGCTTCATCGACTGATAGCCAAGACAGATATTTGTCTGTATGAGGTGTCTACCGCAGAACTTGATGATGTGGTGCGGGTCGCAGACGATTTTGATCGTGAAAACGGGAGGATAGATGTTGAGCACATTCAAAATAAATAGCATATATAAGTTCGCGATATATCTCTATATTCGAATAATTAAACAATACTCGCTCTCCGCTCCGAACAATATAATGCCATAGGCGCAAAAATTTTTCTGTGATTTTTTATGCTTCAGTTCCTCAACAAAATCCCGATCGTCTCGGAAATTTTATTTCCAAAGGTCGGTACTTTTCTCTTTGTCAAGAGTGACAAATGTCATCGCTAACACCGAGCTCGGTCATGGTCCAAAGTAACGAAGCGCCACAAGACATTGAGGCGCGTTACTCCTACGAAGTGCCCTATGTGGCCAACAAAGATCAATTCATAGAGCAGGTCATACAAAAAACGATCGTGCCCCATCAGGTAGAGATCCAACCTGGGCGCTTAAAAGGTCAAAATATTTGTTGGCTATCCTGCTCCTACTGCTATGGCGGACAATCTCCACAAACACCCAACCGTCTTACTCCGCAACGCTACATTGATATCATGGGTCAAATCGCTAACGGTCCGCATGGCGGCGTGGGGAAGATCATCTTCGCCGGCTACGCGACCGATCCTCTGAACTATGAGCATATCGACGACCTGGTCGATACCGCACAGTCAAATGGACAGATAACCGGCTTTAACACGAAGGCGATCAGAATTTCAGACAGGCTGGTCGATCTGCTGGCGGATCCGAATGCCGCGGCAACCAGCTATTTCAACATTAGCATCGATGCCGGCTCGCCGGAAAAATATAACCAGGTGCACGATGTCACTGCCAAGACGGACATTTACAGCAAGGTGCTGGAAAACCTCTCGCGGATCTCGACGAAACGCGATGAGAACAGCGCCCCCGGGATCTGAGCGTGTCTTATCTGGTGACCCGGCTGAATAACGATACCTCGGAAATCGAGAACGCCATCCGAGATATTTCGGCCGTCGGTGCGGATCTAATCCGTTTTACTTTCCCGCAGCTTCCGCGAGGCATGGAAAGCGAGGAGGGCTCGATCATCCCGTCACGCGCGGAAGCACGTGAAATATTCAACCGGATCGCCCCTACGATTCGCGAGCGAAGTACTGCCCGGACGAGAACCCTTATCCTGACACGGATGCGAAATTCGAAGTCGTTCCGCGCCGGGTATTGCCCTGCGTCGCACGCTTTGTTTTCCCGACGATCGGCTTCGACGGATACATGTATCACTGCTCCCAGTCTTCCGCGCCGCAATTCCGCGAAATGTCACTGGGCAACATTCAGGAGCGTGATTTCTGGGATGCGTATTACGACTACGACGTCAGCGAGTTCTGGGAAACGTTAAAGCGGGAAACATACCCGGTGATGAACAAGCTCGACTGTCGCTGCGATCGCAAAGAGCAATGCGTGAACGCCATGTTCGCGGACAAGATCTAGGGATTGACGCCACCCCATAACGTTGCGCTGGTCGGTCCGGCCGGTATCGGCAGGGTACACGCGCGGGAATTTTTCCGGGCGGAGATGCCGGTATCGTCGGTTATGGCGAGCACGCTTGAAAGCAGCGACCGTGCAGCCAGGGAGCTTAAGGAACTTTATGGATTTTCCGTCACCGCCTATTCAGATCTTGGTAAACTCGCGGCCGCCGACATAGACGCGGCCGTCATCTGTTCGCCGCCGTCGAAACACCTGGAGGCCATTCACGCTTTCCTCGACGCAGGGAAATACGTGCTGTGCGAAAAACCGCTTTTCTGGCGGGAGAATCTGTCGACCGAGGAAGTGGGCCGCATATGCGATGAACTTGAGATGCGGGCAGCGGGACGGCTCTTGGTCAATACCAACAATACCTGGTTTCCCGAGATCTGGTTTCAGCGGTTCAAGCGCCCCGACAATCCGCGGGAGTTCGGTTTCAGGTTCTATACCAACGGGCCATATCATGGTGATGAAATCGGCGTCGATCTTCTTCCGCACGCCCTATCGGTACTGTTCGAGGCAGTGCCGGGTCTTTGCGGCCACGACACACTCTCCAGGCTCGAAAAAACGGTCGGGGAAGATAGATTTGAGTGCCGATTCGAACTCGGCGATGTGGCCTGCCATGTCGATCTGCGCGAAAATCCTGATGGTGAACGCGAATTCGGTTTCCGCCTCGATGACTCTGCCATCGACCGAATTCAGCGCGTTACGGACGGCGAGTACAGGGTCTATCTCGCGCCGGCCGGACGCCCGGACGAAGCGATCGCGGTCACCGATCCGTTCGAAATCTCGGTCCGCCGCTTTATCGAAGGCGTAACTTCCAGAACGAGCTTCGACACCCATATGACGACCGCCTCAAAGGTAATGAAAACGATGACGCAGATAATCAGAGCCACGTGACCGGATGACCACGCAGACCAAAACCGACAATCTGACGGCGGTAATACTGTGTGGCGGCCACGGCACAAGAATGGGCTCCTTGACGGAACAGACTCCGAAGTCCCTGCTCGAAGTCCAGGGTCACCCAATTCTCTGGTACATTATTTCCCGCCTGCACATGTCGGACATACGGCGCTTCGTGCTACCGACCGGATATCTCGGAAACCAGATCAGCGACTATGTCCATTCGGTTTTTGGCAGATCAGATTTTGAAATTCTCTGCGTAGATACCGGTACGGACACGCCGATCGGTCTGCGTCTGCACCGGATTCTGAGTATCTGCCTAAAGAAGGCAGCATATTTCTGACCAATGGCGATGCATTGTTCGATTTTGATGTCGCGGCCATGGCGAAGCTTCACACCGACGCGGACGCTGCCATCACCTTCGCGACGATCGAGACGATATCGCAGTTCGGGCTGGTCGTCATGAATGACAGCGGGATCGCGGGCTTCGAGCGGGATTCTGCAGTGACAGGCTACCAAATCCGGTCGGAGGGCGGGGTCGTAACAGGCCTAGTATACGCGGGGATCTGCATGCTCGACAGACGATCGCTCGACCTTATCGATCTGACGACGACCCCGAACTTCGAGGCGGAACTGTTTCCGAAACTGATATCAGAGGAGCGAACGCAGCAGTTTCGCATCCCGAGTTTCTGGTGTTCCATCGACACGCAGAAGGACCTTGCCGGTGTGAACACCGGGGCCGGCAGCAACCCGCGGGTCGCCCTACCAGCGAGCCAACTCAGAGAAATTCTCGAAAACGCGTCCGAGCCGTAATGAATTCGCCTCTCGACAGATTTCCGCTTACAAGATGCTGGGTTTTTTCGGTATCCCGAGGCATATTGCGGACTGCGCGTCGCAACCGGCGAATGCTTGGGATCGGCGCGTAAGATGAACCAATAACAGGAAAAATCCGAGCGTTGGCGCACCCCCCGCTAAAGTTAATGAGCGACCGGAAATTCGGACTCGTCTTTGCCATCGCGCTCGCCGTGCTGTGCGGCATTCTATGGCTGATATTCGGGTTTCTCTTCCGCGGACTGTTGATCGCCGCTGCCGTTTTTGCGGTCCTCGCATTGATCATGCCCGGAAGCTTGCTGCCGGCAAACAGAATATGGATGGCGTTCGCGGTTAGGGTCGGGACGGCGAACAATTTCCTGATACTCGGGATCGTCTATTTTCTCGTCATCTTTCCGGTCGGGCTCATTATGCGGATCATCGGCAGAGACCCCATGCACCGCAGGATCGACCGAAACGCCGACACCTATCTGACACCCGTCGGGCGGCAAACCGATTCCGACACGCTGAGTGACATTTTCTGAGGGCCTCAAGTCGCATGAATTCACTGATCTCCCAGCTGTTCAAATATGCCCGGGTTTATCGAAAATTCTGGATGATACCGCTGATATTTATTCTGCTTGCGATCGGCGGGCTGCTCGTGGTCGCCCAAAGTTCCGCAATCGCTCCTTTCATTTACGCGATCTTCTAGACCCGCTCGGCCGATGAATATTCTGGGCATATCAGGTTATTACCATGACAGCGCGGCCGCGCTTGTTCGTGACGGCGAACTTGTCGCCGCCGCCCAAGAAGAACGCTTCAGCCGGATTAAAGGCGATGAAGAATTCCCCGCACTGGCAACTGCGTTTTGCCTGGAAGAAGGGGGGATCGATCTTGATGCGATCGATCTGATTGCCTTTTACGACAAGCCGCTCCTTACCTTCGATCGGCTAATTGAAACATACTTGGCGTTCGCGCCGCGCGGACTCCCCTCATTCGTCAGGTCGATCCCCGTCTGGGTCAAGCAGAAGCTACTTCTCCAACGCACGTTGACGAAGCAGCTAAACGCACTGGATCGCGGCAGCATCGCATCGGACAGGTTACGCTTTACGCATCATCACCACTCGCACGCGGCCAGCGCCTTCTACCCGTCGCCCTTCGACAGCGCGGCCGTGCTGGTGATGGACGGTGTGGGCGAGTGGGCGACGGCGACCCTGGGCCAGGGCAAGGGCGCGGAGCTGACGCTCGATACTGAGATCAAATTCCCGCATTCGATCGGCATGCTGTATTCGGCTTTCACCTATTACCTGGGTTTTGCGGTCAATGACGGCGAATACAAGGTGATGGGTCTGGCCCCATATGGGGAGCCGAAATACGTCGACCGGATTCTAGACAATCTCATCGACCTGAAAGAAGACGGCTCTTTTCGCCTTGATATGCGGTATTTCAATTACTGCACGGGTCTGACAATGACCAACGACGCATTTGCCGGGGTATTCGACGGCATTCCCAGGCGTCACCCGGACGCGCCGCTGTCGCAGCGGGATATGGATATTGCGCGGTCGATCCAGGCAGTAACTGAAGATATCGTTTTGCGTCTGGCGCGGACGCTTCAGGCAAGAACAGGCGAAAAAAATTTGGTTATGGCAGGGGGGGTCGCGCTGAACTGCGTCGCAAACGGTCGTCTTCTCCGCCAGGGCCCTTTCGAGGATATATGGATTCAACCGGCGGCCGGAGATGCAGGGGGTGCCGTTGGCGCGGCGCTCGCAGTCGCATACACCGAGAACCCCTCCCGCACTTTGGGCTCTCCCGGCGACGCGATGCAGAGCGCTTACCTCGGTCCGGCGTATGACGATGAAACCATCGTGGCCTGCCTCGAGTCTCACAACGCCGCATACGAAAGGCTGGATGACGACGCACTATCGGATACAGTCGCCGGAATTCTTGCCGAAGACAAAGTCGTCGGCTGGTTTCAGGGGCGTATGGAATTCGGCCCGCGCGCGCTGGGCAATCGCTCGATACTCGGAGATGCACGATCGCCGGCGATGCAGCGGATGCTGAACCTGAAAATCAAGTACCGGGAAAGTTTCCGACCGTTCGCGCCCAGCGTCATCCGCGAAGATGTGGGCGAATATTTCGATCTCGATACCGACAGCCCGTACATGCTGATCGTGGCGGATATCAAAGAAGAGCGGTGGCAAGCTGTGAGCGAAGACGATCTGTCACGCACCGGTATCGACCAGCTGGATGTAGTCAGAAGCGATATACCGGCTGTGACGCATGTCGATCACTCGGCCCGGGTACAGACTGTAACACCGCATTCGAATCTGGCATTTTACAATCTGCTCATCGCTTTCAAAGCCAGAACGGGTTGCAGCGTCCTGGTAAACACCAGCTTCAACGTCCGGGATGAACCAATCGTTTGTTCACCCGACGACGCCTATCGCTGTTTCATGAGCACGGAGATGGATGCGCTGGCGGTTGGCAATTATTTACTTCTGAAGCCAAACCAATGACCGGATCACCCCCCTTCGCCGAGAAAATTCTCGCCTGCCTCAAAGAGCCCGGAGGCTCGAACGAGGATGGGCTGGAAATCGTCGACGGTGGGTTGCGTGGCGTCCGCTCAGGCAAAGAGTATCCCGATCGGGACGGCATCCCATTTCTGTTCAAGCCCAGCCCGGGGGATAAGTCGTCGGTTACGGACATGATGCGTAACTTTTACGAGGAACACCCCTTCCCAAGCTACGAAGGCCTGGAAGAATTCGGCGATCTTGCGAACAAGGGCTGGACCAATCCTTTTTCGCGAAAACTTCTGGAAGCGATCGGCTACAACAAGTTGATTCTGGAGTGCGGTTGCGGCACCGGCCAGCTGACACAGTTTCTGCAACTGAACAACAATCACACGCTTGGCGTGGACCTTTCGTTGTCGAGTCTCGGCCTGGCGGTCGAGCACAAGACTAGAAACCAGCTGGAACGGTCCGCGTTCGCCCAGATGAACATATTCAATCTCGCGATCAAGGATGAATCCTTCGACGTGGTAATTTCGCACGGCGTCCTTCACCACACATACGATGCCCGCGCGGCCTTCGCGCAGATCGTGAAAAAGCTGAAACCGGGCGGCATCGTGGTGGTTGGCCTCTACAATTCCTACGCACGTGTAATGACGTGGATCCGTTCGAAGCTGATCAATACGTTCGGTCCGAAGATAGACTATGTCGTAAGAAACCGCATCCATGACGAACGCAAGGCACAGATCTGGATCGAGGATCAATATTTCAACCCGCACGAGACATGGCACTCGATCGGCGAAGTGCAGAAATGGTTCGTGGAAAACGATATCGAGTATCTCAACTGCACCCCGCCCGTCCTCGGCACTGATGGCGAGATCGCGAGTTCCCTGTTCGACCCTACGGATTCCGGAACCGGCTACAAACGTACGATTACGCAGCTGGGGTGGATCGCGACGATCGCACGTGAAGGCGCGTTGTTCGATGTGATTGGCAGAAAGCCCTTATGACGTCGGACACGAATATACCGCGCATTACATTCAAGGGCGTTGTCATCGCCATCCTCGTCAGCATCGTTGCGGGGCTCGGATTGTCGGAAGCGCTTCTGCGGGTCGCCATGCCTGACTGGCGCGAATTCTTCAGCGGGCGTTTCATGCAGAGCGTCACAGTTCCCGGACACAGCCCGGTGATGGCCGGGCGACCGGGGTTCGACGGATATTTTTCGCAGAATAATGGCGATTTTCGCGTTAAAATCTCGCTGAACCGGCATGGACACCGGAACCCGGAGCCAGCCCAGAGCGCGGACGGGCGGATCTGGGTGATCGGTGATTCGATGACTTTCGGCTGGGGTGTCGAACACCCTGAGATGTATTCCGAAGTACTGGAAAACCTGCTTGGCAGGCCGGTCTACAACCTGGCGAGTCCTGGTACCGATATCTGTGGGTACCAGTCGATGGTCGCGCGTATGCCGCAGAACACAAAACCACGCGCGGTTGTTGTCGGTCTGGTTCTGGAAAACGATGTCAGGGAATATGACTGCCAAGCTGAAGCAAAAAACAGCCGCACAGGGATCGGAGTAGAAACCGAAGAGAGTTTGGGCATTAGCCTGCTGAATGCAAAAAAGTCCGCGACCCGAAACTCCGCGCTGTACAATTTTTCGCCGTGTCGCTTAAGCGGGTCGCATTCGTTCAGGAATTTCTCGTCAATCTGGGATTTCTGAAAAAACCGCATTCGGTAAACCGGAGCATCGTGCCAGAAACCCTGCCAGGCATAGCGGCCAGTACCGTTAGAGAGCTCACTCGTCTCAGAGCCATGCTGCCGGCGGGAACGCCCTTTACAGTACTGGTTGTTCCGACGCGTTTCGAAATCCGGGACAACACTCCTATTTTTGCGGAACTACGCCGCGCCGTGATCGGTGAATTGATCAAAAACGAAATTCCGATGGTCGATCCGTTACTGGCGTTCAAGTTGACGGGGTTTGGCCCGACGCATTTCAAACATGACGGCCACTGGTCCGCGCTAGGTCATAGGATCGCGGCGGACGCCCTCGCCAATAGGCTGAAACTGGCGGAATAAAACGCCACGCGACGATCGCTGGACAGTGTTTTTGAACAAAGCAGTCATTTTCGACCTGGACGGCACGCTTATTGACAGCTTGCCCGATGTGATGAACGCCCTGAACGCGGTTCTCGCGGATAATGGGCGCAGAGCGGTGACACACGACGAAGCCAGGACAATGGTAGGCGGCGGCGCGGAGCCTCTGCTGGAGCTCGCATTCGACGCCACAGGCGAAGCTTTGCCCGCGACACGGCTCTCGAAATGCGTCGACGCGTTTACGGAGTACTACCGGGAAAATCCGGCCACGGAGACGACGATTTTCGACGGCGCGATCGCGGCGCTGGAAGCTCTGACCGACGAAGGCATGAAGCTTGGGATTTGCACCAACAAACCGCATGCATCCGCGCTGCAGGTCCTGGAGGTCTTGGGTCTGGCCCGGCATTTCGATGCCTGTTTCGGCAAATCCTCCGTGCCGTATCACAAGCCCGACAGGCGACATTACAACGAAGTCGCGAAGGCGCTGGGCGTAGATCCGGATCAAAGTCTCTATGTCGGAGACAGCGAAACGGACGTGGAAACCGCACGCAATGCTGGCGTGCCTATAATTATGGTTCCGTTCGGATACACCCTCCGACCCATCGAAGAACTCGGCGGAGACAGAATGATCGCTCATTTCTCCGAACTCCCTGACGCGGTCGGGGAATTGTTCTCCCCAATGTCAGCCGACGGAATAGACGGACACCCATGACACGCGTTGCCATTCCATCGATATCTTTCTGCCAGACCGGAACGCCTCGAAAAGCGGTCCTCGAGAAATATCCCGACGCCCGTTTCAACGAAAAACAACGCCGCATGTCGGATGAAGAGATGGTCGTCTTTCTTTCCGACCGGGATGCCGCCATCATGGGGCTGGAAAACCTGACAGCAGAGATGCTTGATCAGCTTCCTGATCTCAAGATTATCTCTCGTATGGGGGTCGGGCTGGACAACGTGGACCCTGCCATGCTGCGCGCCCGCGGAATCCGGATCGGCTGGACAGGCAGTACAAACCGCCGATCTTGTCGCCGAACTGATAATCGCGTTTTCGATATGCGCGCTACGCCATGTCGGGCCGCTTTACGTCGCCATGTGCGCTGGCGACCGCCCGCGCCATCAGGTGGGCCGCGAGCTCAGCGGGCGCGTCGTGGGACTGCATGGCTGCAGCAATGTGGGCAAAGACGTTGTGCGGCTGCTACAACCGTGGAACTGCCAGATATCTATGCCCTATTCGATTCGGCGTCAGGCCGTGTCTAGACGGTCGGAAGTGCTGTCGCTGATCAACACTCTGCAGTGCGGCGGGCGCGACGATCGACTGATCGGCCCGCGGCGGGATTGTCGACGAACCGGCCCTGAAGGAACGCCTTCTGGACGGACGTCTTGCTGCAGCCTGCGTTGATGCGTTCGCGGTCAAGACGCCGACTGACGACGAACTGCTGAATGCCCCCAACTTTCTCTGCACACCGCATATCGGTAGCAGCTCTGCGGAAGCGCGGCGGGCCATGGGTCGTGCAGCAATCGACGGCATCGAAGACAATTTCCTGCCCGAACCGGGCGTGTTTCCGTTTGACTGACAATCCTCAGATTGGCGCGACGGTATGACATCAGCGATCTTGCGGAAAGCGCGACATGTACTCGCCGACCCAGTCCTGCGGCGCTGGCTTCTGCGCAGAATTGCAGGGCTTGAAAAATCCCCTCCGAAATTTACGACGGGTGCACCGCCATATTTGGAGCGATCAAGTGCCTCAAATGCCGAAAAGTGGTCCCCAAGATGGACCGGTCGGGCATCCGCGCAACGGTTTCGCCCGGTCGACGGGCCGGTAAAAATCGATCTGCCGGGACTATCGGTAGACGTCTCGTCCGATAATCCCGGAGCGCTGTTCGACCGGGATTATCCGGACCTGGAAACACTTTTGGCCGCACATCGTTTCGCCTGGGTTCCACTGGCAGGGCCAGGCGTCGATGCCGGCTGGGTCAACGCGATCTGGGAAGCCTGGATCGCTAGATACAATACTGAACGGAACGGATGGCCATGGCACGCATATACCGCCGCCGAACGTGCGATAAACATCATCGATTTCGCGGATCGGTTCGGTTTGCCTGGAAACCGGTCAGACACGGTGCAATCTCTTGCAGGGCACGCCGAATCTATCCGGAATAATCTGGAATATTTCGGCGAACATTACACATCCAATCATCTGTCCAATAACGGGCGAGGTCTTCTCAGGATCGGCGTCGCCCTGGGAATCGAGGAATATGCCGAGGACGGCGCGAAGATTTTGATCGCGGAAGCAGGGCGCATCTTCGGACGGTCGGGCCTGCTGAACGAAGGATCCAGCCATTATCATCTGCTGGTAACGCGCAATTACATTGATGCCTGGCTTGCAGCCGATAAGGCTGGGATTGAACACGCTCCGATTCTGGAAGACATTGCAGAGCAAGCCGTCGCTGCTGTTTCGGGCCTCTGCCTGCCGGGCGGCATGCCGCTGATCGGAGACATTTCGCCCGATGCGCCGCCCGCCTATTTTGCATTGCTGACCGGTGCCGAAACGGACGATAGGCGTTGGCCGTCAATGATGAACAAAGAATACCGGATTGCGGTCACCGATCTAGTCTCTCGTGTTACGCCCGTTTCTCCGGATCGCCTCTCCGAAGACGGCTGGCACCGTTTCGGAAAAGACGATTGGCTGGCGCTCGCCTTCGTTCCCCCGGATGGCTGGCCGCCTATGCCCGGCCACGGACATCAGGATCTCGGAAGTTTCGAACTGCATGACGGCTTTTCCGAGGTGATTGTCGACCCAGGACGAGGCAGTTATGCGGACCCCGAATACGCGAGCGCCGGGCTCCACAGCGGCGTGATGATAGACGGCCAGGAACCTGCGCCGGTTAACCGGCCATATTACGACGACGCGTTCCGCCGCCGGGTCGTTCCACAGATGCCGGAATTCGAACGAACCCGAAACGGCCGCGTCCTGCGCTCCTGCGGCTTCGCACGGGTGCGTGGAATCGAAAAATTCGAGCGGCAATGGCGGTTCAAAGGAGGGGCGGTCGAAATTCTGGATACGATCCAGGGGAGTGGAAAACGCCGGATTGACCGCCGTTACGTCACGTCGACAGATGTCGAGATCAGCGACGGCTTCGCCCTGCTGAGCGCGAACGGCCGCCGTTGGCGACTCCGGACCGAAGTAACCCCAACCGTGAAACCGGCAACGAGATGGATGGCCTATGGAGAAGGTCGCCCCGGCAGTGTAATTACGTTCGGACAGACAGAAAAACTACCCTTCGAAGGGAAGACAGTTCTTGAAAGACTCTAGCCAATCCCGGACTGCGTCCTTGCATGGAATCTGGCGATCCGATGTCTCGATTGCCGCCCAGAAGTATTTTCTGGTTGGTGGCGTCAGCGCGATCATAGAATGGACGTTCTTCGCGATGATTCTGTATTGGCTGGATCAGCACTATCTGATCAGCGGCGCCTGCTCCTTCGTATTTGCCACAGCAGCGAACTATTACCTGTCGGTTCGGTACGTCTTCGGAACCGGGCGGCGGCCACGCGGTCAGCGGATTTTCCTGCTTTACTTCGTCAGTGCGATCGGAATCGCGTTCAATCTCGGCGTTCTCGCGATCGGAATCGATTTTCTCGGTATGCACGAAATGGCCGCAAAAGTTGTCGCAACGGGCGCTGTATTCGGATGGAACTTTGCGGCGCGTTATTTTTTTGTTTTCCAAAAATGAAACAGAATTCGCGGTCCTTACCTCGATCGCCCAACCAGCTTATATCGGTTCTCGCATGGTTCTGGACCATCGGCATTCTTGCAGCCTACACCTACGGATTTGCCGATATCATCCGACTTCTCTGGACTTGGCTGATGAGGATGGGAACATAACGCAAACAGTGTCTCCATCATGACGCCGCTTATTTCCCTCGCCGCTGTTTCCGGCATGATCATGGCCAGCGTCGGCTTTGGTCTGATCGCATTGCAGGCTTTCGGCGCAGAGAAGTTTCTGCACAGCGCGCTGGAACGGGCGACGTCCGGGTTTGTTCTGGGCATTGGTATCCTTGGCTGGCTGCTGTTTTTCCCGGGAGTTCTCGGGGTTTTCTCTCCCGCGGTTTTTTGGGGTGCGATGGCGGCAGGGGTGGCAGCTCTCTTCAGTCGGATGTCCTCCCTTAAGGGTCTTGCGGCAAGTCGCCCGCTGAAACCAATCGACATCGCCCTTTGTTCAGTTCTGGCGATCATCGCGGCTTTCGATTTATTGGAAGCAATTGCGCCCGCCGCGGATGCAGATACGTTGGCGTATCATTTTGCCTTGCCGCGCGATTTCATAGCGAACGGAGAGATAGGCTTTGTCGCGCGCGCGGTGAGCGGCGCGATACCGCTGCTTGTTCACATGACATACGCCGCCGCACTGGCCACGGGCGGCGAACTGACCCTTACTCTGTGGGCGGCCGCGACGGGATGGGTACCGGGCCTTCTTCTTTATGCGCTGGTACGCCGGCACCTCAACCGCACATGGTCGTTAGTACTTCTCGCTCTGTTCCTGACCACACCGGCAGTTCTATATGGCGGCGGGAACGGCCAGATCGAAATCCGATGCGCCGCGTTTGCGCTTTGCGCCGTGATGTTTTTACTGGTTTCGGAGCGGGAGGCATCCTACCGAGTGCTTGCGCTAGCAGGAATCTGCGCAGGGTTTTTTATCGCAGCGAAATATTACGGTCTGATTTTCGCGGGCGCCGCCGGTTTAGTAGTGCTCTGCCATCGTGATGGTTTAAAGCGCAGCGCGGTCTTCGGGACCGCCGCGCTCGTTGCGGGTTTACAGTGGTATGTGTGGAACTACATCCATACCGGCGACCCGGTGTTTCCGGTGCTCACCAACATGCTGCAGTTGCCGGAAACAGCGTACTGGAACAGCGAATTTGGAAAGTACTTTTCGGAAACACTGGCAAAGGGCGAGTTGCCGCTGGACCGAAGCATAACGAACTGGCTTCTGTACCCGATTTTCTCGATTTTCAATGTAGTCAAAGAGTTGGAAGGCGGACGTACCGGACTGGGTATCGTCTCGTTCCTTATTTTGCCAGCCGCCGCGATCGGGATACTGCGCACATCGGATGGGCGGCGAGAGTTGCTCGTCCCCCTGATCATTGCCGGTATCTTCTTCACCGTTTGGTTCTTCAGTGGCACGACTCAGCGAACGCGTCACCTTTTGCCGGTATATCCGCTGGTATTGGTTACAGCGTTTCCGGCGGCTATCGGGTGGGCACGACAGACGCGACTGCTCTGGCCCGCAAGCGTGGGGCTGAGTGCCGCATTAATCATCCAACTTGCAGGACATTCGTTGTTTGCCGTCAATTATGCGAAGCACGTTTTCAGTTCGGAGACCCGGTGGGGGTTTCTCGAGCGCAACGTAACCGGCGCGAACGCAGCGAAATGGATCAACGAAAATTTGCCGGAAAGCGCAAGAATAGGCTTTATGGAGCGGCAATTGGCGTATCTCATCGAAGTGCCCGCCTTCATGATTCACCCTTATCTACAGGCGGTAATCGATGCGCGCCCCATTAACGGCGACGAAAAACGGTTTGTTGACCAAACCCGACGACAAGGATTGACGCATCTCCTGATAAGCGAAATTTGGGTCAACCCACGCAAAACGACCTTCGATAGAGAACCTTTTTCCGGTTTGATCGGCAGACTTGTAGATCAGGGTTGCCTTAAAGGCGTACAGAAGCTTCATACCAACTCCCTCCCCTCCCGTACCCTGGGGGGATTTGGAGGGCGGGTAGGGCGGTCGGAGTTCTGGATACTCAAAATCGACTACCCGAAATGTCCGATGGCTTCATGACGAATACTGCCAAACCGTTTCCCGGCGAAGTCCTCGAAGACATGGGAGACATGCCCAACTACAACGACTGGATCGTCAGGCTGTTCGCGGCGAGACTCCGCGGCCGCGCTGTGGAAATCGGCGCGGGGCTGGGCACGATTTCGGAGCGGTTGCGCCCGCTCGTGGAACGTCTCGATCTCGTGGAACCGACGCCCGCACTCGCCGAACGGCTACGCGCCAAATTCGCCGGCGACGACGGCTGTAGCGTGGCCGAACAGACGCTCGAAACCTGGATGGAAAATTCGACGAACGAAACGTATGACGCCATCGTCATGGTCAACGTGCTCGAGCACATCGAAGACGACCACGCCGCCGCCCGTGGCCTCTTCGCCGCCATGAAACCCGGCGGGAAGCTGTTGATTTTCGTCCCGGCCCTGCCGTTTCTGTACAGCGAACTGGACCGGATATACGGCCACTTTCGCCGTTACCGGCAACGAGAACTGCGCAACTGCATCGAAAGCGCCGGATTCCGGATCGAAAAACTGCGGTACTTCGATATCACCGGCGTCTTCCCGTGGTGGCTGTTGAACACCGTCATGGGCAAGACATCTTTCCATCAGCCGTCTCTGACGGTGTACGACAAAATTCTCGTGCCGCCGACAAGGCTGATGGAATCGATTTTGCCCCCGCCACTCGGAAAAAACCTGATACTTATCGCCAGCAAGGACTGATTCTGCGCATTATGGCGCGAACGCCCGCCAGACCGAGTACGCCAAGTTGATCAACGTCACCATCCTGATCCCCGCATACAACGAAGAAGCCACGATTATCCAGTTGCTGGAGAAAGTGAAAGCCGTCGGCGTCGAAGGCTTCGGCCTCGAAGTGCTCGTGATTGACGACGGGTCTGCGGACAGAACCGTTGAATTGCTCGACGCCCGGCCGGACCTGTACACCCGCCTGATAAAACGGCCGCGGAACGGCGGCAAGGGCGCTGCCGTGATCGACGGCCTGACCGAGGCGACCGGCGACTATATCCTGTTTCAGGACGCGGACCTGGAATACGACCCCGGCGAATACCACAAGCTGTTCGCTCCGATCACCCGGTTCGACGCCGACGTCGTGATCGGCAGCCGGTTTATCGCGCCCGAATACACGCGGGTGTCCTATTTCTGGCACAAATTCGGGAACCGCGTTCTGACGTTCGTGTTCAACATCCTGAACAACACCACGTTCACGGATATCTACAGCTGTTACCTGATGTATCGGCGCGACCTGGTGGACCCTGGGTCCCTTAAAGCGATGGGATGGGATCAGCACGCGGAAATTCTGTCGACCGCCGTCCACAACGGGAAGGCATTCTACGAAGTGCCGGTGAGCTATCACGGTCGCGGTTACGAAGAAGGCAAGAAAATACGGGCCCAGCACGGCATCGGCGTCATCCTGACCATCCTCAGAAAACGCCTGACGCGCTGACACGTAAAGACGGAGGCACCATGTCAGACACACCCGATATCGATCCGGTCACGGAAGAAGAAAAAGCCACCTGGCCGACCGAACCTCTGGTCGAACTGGAAAAACCCTTTGTTGATGTGCGCGGCGCGATCCATCCCCTGGTCGACCGGTTGATGAAAAGCGCGGTGCTGATCGAATCCAAGGCGGGCACGCTGCGCGCAAATCACTATCACAAGACCGACTGGCATTATTGCTATGTGATTTCGGGCCGCATCGAGTACTACCACCGTCCGACAGGCAGCGACGCGGAACCGGAATGCGTCGTCGCGCGGGCAGGGGAAATGGTGTTCACACCGCCGCTGGTCGACCATGGCATGGTCTTTCCTGAAGATACCGTGTTTCTGACCCTGTCGCGCAATCCTCGCGACCAGGCGACGTACGAAGCCGACGTAGTCCGGATCGATATGCTCAAACCCGACGGGTTGACCGTGTGGAAGCCGGGGGACGACGCCTAAGTCATGCCGGAACTGCATCACCGGCGCGATCGTTGCCAGCTGTGCGAAAGCACGGCGCTGACAATGATCCTGTCGCTCGCACCGACGCCGCCGGCCAACGCATTCGTGCCGGAATCCGAGCGCAGCCGGGAGCAGCCCTTACTTCCCGCTCGACGTCTTCCAATGCGAGGACTGCCACCATGTCCAGCTGGTGGACGTGGTCGATCCCGCGGTCCTGTTCGAAAACTACGTGTACGTTTCGGGTACGTCGCCGGCGTTTGTGAAGCATTTCGAAGACTATGCCGCGACCCTGTGCGACCGGTTCGGCCCGGCGGACGATTCGCTGATCATCGATATCGGATCGAACGACGGCACATTGCTGAGTTTTTTCAAACAGCGCGGCTTTCGCGTGCTCGGGATCGACCCGGCCAGGGACATCGCCGCGAACGCCACCGCCGCCGGGATCGAAACCCTGCCGTCCTTCTTTACGCCCGAACTGGCGCGGGAGATCGTCGCCGAACGCGGGCCGGCAACGATCGTGACAGCGAACAACGTGTTCGCGCATGCCGAAGATCTGTATTCGATCGCCTCGGGAATCGCGGATCTCCTTTCGCCCGACGGCGTATTCACATTCGAGGTTTCCTATCTGGTCGATGTCTTTCAGGACGTCCTGTTCGACACCATCTATCACGAGCACATGGCCTATCATGCGGTCGGGCCGCTGCAACGTTTCTTCACGCGTGTCGGCCTTGAGCTGTTTTCCGCCGAACGCGTTTCCAGCCACGGGGGCAGCCTGCGCGGCTACGTGCAGAAAGCGGGGGGACCGCACGCATCGGACGGCACCGTCGAGGACCTGATCGAGGCGGAAAAGCAGCTGGGGCTGGACCGGTCGGCAACCCTCAGGGAATTCGGCGACCGGATCGACCGCCTTCGCGACCGGTTCAAGGCGACGCTGCAGGAACTCAGGAACGCCGGAAATTCCATTGCGGGGTACGGTGCGCCCGCAAAGGCGACCACGCTGCTTCATCACTTCGGCATCGAGCCGGGCACGCTGGACTACATCATCGACGACAGCCCGCTGAAGCAGGGGCTGTACAGTCCCGGACAGCACATACCGGTCGTTTCCAGCGACATTCTCTCGGACGACCCGCCGGATATTCTGGTAATCCTCGCCTGGAACTTTGCCGACGTTATCATGAAGAACAACGCCGCCTTCTCCGAACGGGGCGGACGGTTCCTGATTCCGGTGCCGGATGTCCGGCTTTGTCCGTAGATTTTTACCTGCCGCCCGCGCGGCGAACCGTTTCCCGATGGGGGGTTTATGACTGAGTTTTTGTTGCAATCTGATATCGAGGAAATCGTCACCCGGCTGAGCGATCATGCCGCCGACCTGGAGGGGCGGACCGTCCTTGTGACGGGCGGCCGCGGGTTTCTGGGCCGTTATTTCACCGAAGTGTTCGCCGCCCTGAACGCCAATGTGCTGAAAAAACCCGCCCGGATCGTACTCCTCGACAATCTGATCACCGCCGGCGATGCGGGGGCCGAAGCCGTCACGCATCCCGGCATCGAATTCGTCGAGCATAATGTGATCGAGCCCTTCGACTGGAAAGGCGACCTCGACTACGTGATCCACGCCGCCGGGATTGCCAGCCCGTACTATTACCGGGCCTATCCGCTGGAAACGCTGGAAGTCGCGATCACCGGCACGCGCAACATGCTGGAGCTGGCGGAAAAGCACGACGCACGTTTCACGTTTTTTTCGTCCAGCGAAATCTACGGCGATCCGGACCCCAGGCACGTACCGATGCAGGAAAGCTATCGCGGGAATGTTTCCTGCCAGGGACCGCGCGCCTGCTACGACGAAAGCAAGCGGGTGGGCGAAACGCTCTGCTATATCTTCCACACCAACAACGGCACCCACACCAACGTCATCCGCCCGTTCAACGTCTACGGGCCCGGCATGCAGGAAAAGGACTATCGGGTGCTGCCGAATTTCGCCAGCCGCATCAAGGCGGGCGATGCCCTGAAAGTTTACGGCAGCGGCGCCCAGACCCGCACGTTCTGTTATATCACCGACGCCATGGTCGGATTCATGAAGGTCGCCCTGCGCGGCGTTGCCGGCGAGGCCTATAATATCGGCAACCCGAAACCCGAAATCTCGATGCTCGATCTGGTTAAATCGATCGAATCCGTGCTCGGGGGCGACCTGGCCTATGACGTCATCGAATACCCGGACAGCTACCCGGCGGACGAACCGATGCGCCGCGCACCGGATATTCGCAAGGCGGAACTGCAGTTGAAATACAACCCCGAAGTGGCGCTCGAAGACGGTCTGAAACGTTTTCTCGACTGGTCCGACCGGACCTACACGGGAGGGAGATGACCCAAACGCCCGTCGCGATCGTTGGCGCCGGTCCCTGGGGCCGCACGATTGCCGCCGCCCTGGCGGCCACGCCGGGTATCGCACTTGCGGCCGTCGTCAGCTCGAACCCGGAAACGCGAGCGGCGACCGACCCCGCTGTCCCGGTCTGCCGGGACTGGCGGGAAGCGGTCGACAAAGCGGATGTGGCAGGCGTTATCCTGGCGGTGCCGCCGATGCACCAGCCGGAAATCGCCATCGAACTGATCGAAAACGGCATACCCACGATGCTGGAGAAGCCGCTTGCGACGACGATCGCCGGTGCAGACGCGATCAACCACGCTGCCGCAAAGCATGGCTTTCGCGGTGTCGTCAATCACCTCCATATCTACGCACCCGCATTCAAAACCCTGATGACGGAACTGTCGCGCAGACCCGGCCCCAGAACCGTTCGAGCCACCGCCGGCGCCCGTGGGCCGCATCGGACGGGCTGGTCGCCGTTGTGGGACTGGGCAGGACACGACCTTGCCATGGTCCTCAGCACGATCGACGGCGACCCGGCGGAGATTTCCGCACGGCCAGAACCGGCGATCGTCGACGGGGAGCGGGCGTACCGGAACTACCTGATCGACCTCGTCTATGAAGACGGCTCCCGGGCCGGACTTCGTGTCGGCAATGCATTCGATCGGAAAACGCGGCAATTCTGCGTGACGGCCGCGGGATCGGAAATCTGCTACGGCGAATCCGAAACAAGCGAGATATCTCTCCGCATCGACGGCAGGAAACAGCCCGGCGCGGGCAGGTCCATCGAAAGTCGCCCGCTGAACGCGGCGCTGATTGCCTTTGCAGACCGGATTCGCAACGGCGGCGGCATCGCGGATATCGAACTCGGCAACAAAGTCGTCCGTCTTATCGACGCAGCCGACAAATCCTCTCGGTCGAAGAAACCGGTCTGTCCCGGCCCGATATGAGAATCCTGTTCCTGACGGAAAACTTCCCGCCGGAAACCAACGCGGCGGCAACCCGGGTATACGAACGCGCGTTGTACTGGATTCGCGACGGGCACGCCGTCACCGTGCTGACCTCGGCACCGAACTTTCCGGAAGGCAGGCTGTTCGACGGCTATGCCAACCGATGGCGGCAGATCGAAGACATCGACGGCATCCGCGTTGTCCGGGTCAAAACCTATATCGCCGCCAACAAGGGCGTGATCTGGCGCACGCTCGATTTTATCAGTTTCATGATCACGGCTTTCATTGCCGGATTGTTCGAAAAGCGCCCGGATGTTGTGTGTTCGACTTCTCCGCAGTTTTTCGCCGCCGTCGGCGGCTGGATGCTCTCCGTGTGCCGTCGGCGGCCTTTCGTTTTCGAACTGGGTGATCTGTGGCCCGCGTCGATCGTAGCGGTGGGTGCAATGAAACGGTCGCTGCCATTGCGGCTGGTGGAGAAACTGGAACTTTTTCTCTACCGGCGCAGCGCCGCCGTGGCGGCCCTGACCTACGCCTTCAAACGCAACCTCGTCAGCCGGGGCATCGATGCCGCGAAAATTCGCGTCGTCCGCAACGGCGTCGATGCAGGCCGGTACGGCGTTCGCCCCCGGCACGCGACGCTGGCGGCGGAATACGGTCTGCAGGACAAATTCGTCGTCGGATATGTCGGCACTCACGGCATGGCCCATGCGCTGGATCGCGTCGTGGAGGCGGCAGACCTTCTGAAAGGCGACGACGATATCCGCATTCTGTTCGCCGGCGCCGGCGCCGCGCGGGACGGGCTGATCGAACAGGCCGGGCGGCTTGGATTGACCAACATCGTCTTCCTGCCGATGCAGCCGAAGGAGCGCGTACCCGATATCTGGTCGCTGTGCGATGCCGCACTGGTCCATCTGAAAGACGACCCGACGTTCACCGAAGTGATCCCGTCGAAGATCTTCGAAGCCATGGGCATGGGGCTGCCTGTTCTTATTTCGGCGCCGGAAGGCGAAGCAACGGAAATCGTTACGGCGGAAGACGCCGGCATCGTCCTGCCGCCGGAAGATCCGCCGGCGCTGGCGTCGGCAGTGCGCTCGTTACGCGACGACCATGCGGGCCGGAAGAAGTACGCCGAAAATTCCCTCGCCGCCGCGCCGCGCTACAGTCGCGAAAAACAGGCCGATGAAATGATCCGGGTTTTCGCCGCCGCTATCCGCGGACAGCCCGCCGCGCCGGAGGATGCATCCTGAAAGTTCTGGTCACAGGCGCCAACGGTTTTGTCGGGCGCGCGCTGTGCCGCCATCTTGCGGCGGCGGGGCACAGCGTCATTGCGGGTGTGCGGTCGGAAATTCCCGATCCCGGCTGGATGGAGACCAGAGTCGCCGGCGATCTCGAAACCCTGCGGAATTTCTCCGGACTGGTCTCGGGAGCCGATGCCGTGGTGCATCTCGCCGCACGGGTTCACATGATGCGCGAAACGGCGGCCGATGCGGAGGTTGCCTACCGCCGCGCCAATGCCGATGTTACGGAGAATCTGTCCAGGGCGGCGGCGGATGCGGGCGTCAGGCGCTTCGTGTTCCTGAGTTCCGTGAAGGTCAATGGCGAACGAACACTCAACGGCGCCTATACGGAAGAAAACGAACCCACCCCGGAAGACCCCTACGGACGTTCCAAACTGGCAGCCGAGCAGGCGCTTCGAAAACTCTCCGGGGAATCCGGGCTCTCCTGCGTCTCGCTCAGAATCCCGCTGGTATATGGCCCCGGCGTCGGCGCGAATTTTGCCGCGTTGCTTCGCCTTTGCGATTTACCCTTACCGCTGCCGCTGAGCGGCATCACCGACAACCGGCGCAGTCTCCTGTTCCTCGGCAATCTGAACGGCGCAATCCGGACGGTTCTCGAAGATCCGGCGGACCGCACCGCAACCTTCCTCCTGAGCGACGGCGAGGATCTGTCTACCGCCGATCTCGTTCGTCGCCTGCGCCGTAGCCTGAACCGACGCGTTCCCGAACTGCCGGTACCGGCCTGCGTCCTTCGAACCCTCGCCGGCCTCGCCGGCAGAAAACCCGCCGCCGACCGGTTGTGCGGATCGCTTCGGATCGATTCGTCCCGCTTCCGTCAAACCTATGACTGGACGCCGGCGTTTTCGGTCGACCAGGGACTCGCGGCCACCGCCGCATGGCACCGCGCCACGCGGTAGCCCATCGTCCCGAAAAGCCCTCTTCCCCAGAAAAAACACCCCGATGCCGCCGCCGCCCGTTATGGGCGAGTCGGACGGTCTGTGCTATCGTCCCGCCCGGAATTCTGCCGATGCAACGATTGCCAAACCTTCAGAGCTACAGCCTGCGCGGCACCCGCGCCAAGCTGGCGTTCGCCCACGATCTGGCGATGGCGGCGCTGTCATTCCTGATCGCGCTGTATCTGCGCGTCGGCGGCGATTTCACCTATTTCTCGACCGACTTCGTCGTGCAGGCGGCGGTCGTCTACACCGTCATCGCGGGGATGGTTTTCTGGGGATTGCGGCTCTACGCGGGCGTCTGGCGCTACGCTTCGGTGGAAGATCTGCTGGCGATAATCCGGGCCGTGTCTGTCATCTGCCTGGTGTTTTTTGCCGCGATGTTCCTGGTCTCCCGGCTCGAACTCATTCCCCGCTCTGCGCTGCCGATCAACTGGCTGGTACTTCTCGCCCTTCTGGGCGGACCCCGTTTCGTCTATCGGCTGTTCAAGGACCGCCGCGCGCATGACGCCGGCGAACGCGACGGCGAACGCCGGATTCCGGTCCTGCTGATCGGGGCCGGGGATTCGGCGGAGCTGTTCATTCGCGCGATCAACCGGGCGAAGCAATCGGCCTGGCACGCCGTCGGCCTGATCGACGAAAAAGGCGGGCGCGTGGGTCGCAATATCCACGGCGTCCAGGTTCTGGGCGGTATCGACGACATTCCGGCGATTGCGGAGCGTTTGGGCCGCGAAGGCCGTAAACCGCAGCGCCTGATCGTCACCAAGTCGAACATCAAGGGCGAAGAAGTACAGCGGCTGCTGGCGATTTCGGAGAAACTGGGCATCGGCCTGGCGCGCATGCCGCAGCTGGACGATTTCCGCGAGAGCGTCGACGGGGCGCCGGAAATCCGCCCGATCAACATCGAAGATCTTCTCGGCCGGCCGCAGGCAACGCTGGACCGGGACAGCATGGCGCAACTGATCGGCGGCCGGCGTGTGCTGGTGACCGGCGCCGGCGGCACGATCGGATCCGAACTGTGCCGCCAGATCGCGGCCTTCGGCCCGGCCTCGATCGCGCTGGTCGACAACTCGGAATACCAGCTTTATGCGATCGATCTGGAAATCGGCGAGAAAGCTCCCGATCTGCCGCGCCGGGCGATCCTGGCGGATGTACGCAATGCGGACCGCATCGGCAGGGTGTTCGACGAAGAACGCCCGGAGCTGGTGTTCCATGCGGCTGCGCTGAAACACGTCCCGATGGTCGAGCTGCACCCCGACGAAGGCGCGCTGACCAACGTCATCGGCACGAAGGTCGTCGCCGATGCCTGCTGCGCTCACGACGCCCTGGCGATGGTCCTGATATCGACCGACAAGGCGGTCAACCCGTCGAGCATGATGGGCGCGACCAAGCGCGTCGCCGAAAGCTACTGCCAGGCGCTGGACCTGCGCGAAGCCGTGCGCGGGGACGGCCGGACCCACTTCGTCACGGTCCGGTTCGGCAACGTGCTCGGATCGACCGGGTCCGTGGTGCCACTGTTCCAGCGGCAACTGGCGGCGGGCGGACCGCTGACGGTCACCCATCCCGACATGACCCGCTATTTCATGACCGTCCGCGAAGCGGTCGAACTGGTGTTACAATCATCGGTGCAGGGCGTCGCGGACGATGCCGAACAGGGAAAGATCTACGTCCTCGACATGGGAGAACCGGTGAAGATCATCGACCTCGCCCGCCAGATCATCCTGCTGGCCGGCCGGCAACCGGACATCGACGTGAAAATCGACATCACTGGCCCGCGCCCCGGCGAAAAACTGTTCGAGGAAATTCTGCACGCATCCGAGGAGCTGGTGCCGACCACCCATCCAGGCATTCTGCTGGCGGCTCCGCGTGCGACGGATCTGGCCCTGCTGGCACGCGCCATCGACGAACTGGACTCGGCGGCCCGATCGGGCAACCGCAACGAAGCCCGCGCCATCGTTGGCCGCCTCGTCCCCGAATTCAAATCTCCCGATGACGGGAATAACCGTAATGACGACACACAATCGGCGGCATCCGGATAAACGCGGAACCGCCACGGAGGCTTATTCGATGACCAACGACGCTCCCGCCATCCGGCGGGCCCTGATATCCGTTTCCGACAAGTCGGGCCTGGTGGATTTCGCCCGGTTCCTGCACGGTTGCGGGGTCGAGATCCTGTCCACCGGCGGAACCGCGCAGGCCATGCGCGATGCCGATATCCCGGTGATCGAGGTCGGCGACCATACCGGGTTCCCCGAAATCCTGGACGGTCGCGTCAAGACGCTGCATCCGAAGGTGCATGGCGGCATACTCGGCAAACGCAGCGACCCGGCGCATCTGGCGACGATGGAGGAGCACGACATCGATCCGATCGATCTGATCGTCGTGAACCTGTATCCGTTCGAGGCCACCGTCGCCGCCGGCGCCGATTACGACACCTGCGTCGAGAATATCGATATCGGCGGCCCGGCCATGATCCGTTCCGCCGCCAAGAATCATGACGGCGTCACCATCGTCACCGACGCCGAAGATTACGACGCCGTGATCGAGGACATGAAGGCTAATGACGGCGCTACGTCGCCGGCACTGCGCCGGCGGCTGGCCGGTACGGCCTATGCCCGCACCGCCGCCTACGACGCCGCCATCGGACGCTGGTTCGCGGAACAGAACGACGACGCCTTTCCGCGCCGGTTTTCGCTGTCCGGTACGCGCGTTCAATCCTTGCGTTACGGCGAAAATCCGCATCAGAAAGCGGCCTTCTACGCCACCGGCAACGACCGGCCCGGGGTCGCCACGGCGACGCAGATCCAGGGCAAGGAGCTGTCCTACAACAACCTGAACGACACCGACGCCGCGTTCGAACTGGCGGCGGAGTTCGGGACGCCGGCCATGGCGATCATCAAGCACGCCAACCCCTGCGGCGTCGCACTGGGCGATACCCTGGCCGATGCCTATGCCAAGGCGCTGAAATGCGACCCGGTCAGCGCGTTCGGCGGCATCATCGCCGTCAACCGGCCGATGGATGCCGCAGCGGCGGAAGCGATGAAGGATATTTTCCTCGAGGTCGTGATCGCGCCGGAAGTCACGGCGGAAGCCCGGGAGATTTTCGCGGCGAAGAAAAACCTGCGTGTGCTGGAGACCGGCGGCATGCCCGATCCCGCCGCGCCGGGTCTGACGACCAAGCTGCTGTCGGGCGGGTTCCTGCTGCAGGACCGGGATTCCGGACGCATCGGAAAGGACGATCTGAAAATCGTCACCAGGCGCGAACCGTCGGATCGGGAAATCGCCGACATGCTGTTCGCCTTCGCGGTGTGCAAGCACGTCAAATCCAACGCCATCGTCTATGCGAAGGACGGCGCCACGGTCGGCATCGGCGCCGGACAGATGAGCCGGGTGGATTCATCCCGCATCGCGGCCCGTAAATCGGAAGACGCGGCGGAGGCCGCCGGCGAGACGGACGCCCTGGTCAAGGGATCGGTCGTCGCCTCCGACGCGTTCTTCCCGTTCGCCGACGGCCTGCTGGCCGCCGCCGATGCCGGCGCCACGGCCGTCATTCAGCCCGGCGGCTCGATCCGCGACGAAGAGGTCATCGCCGCCGCCGACGAGGCCAGCCTGGCCATGGTGTTCACCGGCATGCGGCATTTCCGGCATTAAGTTTTAGAGGGCTCCCGTACCTTCCACAGCAGGATTGCGAGACCGACGCCTAGAAACACGACAATCGTCGCCATGCCGGCGCGTTGCGACGCGGCGGCGACGGTCACCAGGCCGAGCACGAACGGCCCCATGAAGGCGGTGGCTTTTCCCGAAAACGCAAACAGGCCGAACATCTCGTTGCGGATATCGGGCGGGGCGAGCCGCGCCATCAGCGACCGGCTGGCTGCCTGGGCCGGCCCCATGAAAATGCCGAGCGGCAGGCCGACGAGCCAGAACCACAGCTTCGATTCCACCAGCAGCAGCGGGATGCCGAACGCGATCAACCCGCACAGGGCGATCACGATGGTCTTCTTCGCACCGATCCGGTCGTCCAGCCAGGCGAATCCGGCAGCGCCCAGCCCGGCGGTCACGTTCAGCGCGATCCCGAACTGAATGACCTCGGCGACCGTCATCCCGAACGTGCCGGCGGCGTAAATGCCGCCGAAGGCGAACATCGTGTTCATCCCGTCGACGTAGAACAGCCGCGCCAGCAGGAACCAGGCGATATCGCGATAGCGGCGAACGCTTTTAATCGTCGCGATCAACGTGCGGACGCCCGCCACCGCGGCCTCGACCGCGCCCCGGCCCGAACGCCCGCCATCGGGCGCGAACAGAAAGAGCGGCAGACAGAAAACCGCAAACCAGACGGCGACCATCGGGCCGACGACGCGGACATGTTCGGCCGAGTCCTTATCGAGCCCCAGGGGCGGCGGATCGCCCTGGACGAAGACGAACAACGCAATCACCAGACAGGTCAGACCGCCGGCATAGCCGAGGCCCCAGCCCCAACCGGAAAAACAGCCCATCTTTTCAGGAGGCACCAGCGCGGGGAGCATGGCGTTGTAGAACACCTGGCCGACCTCGAAGGCGATATTCGCAATGGCGAAACAGACCAGGGCATAGAGCGCATAATCCGCATCGGGGCGCGCGTACCACAACAGCGCGGCAGCTACGATGGTGATCGCCGAACAGGCGGCGAGCCAGGGTTTGCGGCGCCCCGTCTGGTCGGCAATGGCGCCGAAGACCGGGCTGAGAACGGCAATCACAAGCCCGGACACGGCCAGCGCCTGGCTCCATTGCTGGGTGCCGATATCCCGGTTCTCGGCGACGGCGGTCGCGAAATAGGCGGAAAACACGAACGTCACGATCACGGTCGGAAACGCCGAGTTCGCCCAGTCGTAAACGCACCAGGCGATGCGGGCGCGGCGCAGGGAATTATCGTCGGCAGGGGCTGGAGAAATCATGCGGAGCACCCTACCACCCGCAACAGACGGTAACCTACCCCGTTTGTCTTTCTCGCGCGTTTTCCCGCCGTTATGATACCTGTCGAACCACACATATAGGGAGAGCGCCATGAGCTACACATTGCAGGATTTTTGCGCCGAGATTCACGACATTCTGGTCGCCGAGAACAACGCCGACGGGCGCGAGAAAGTGCGCCGGAAACTGGAACAGCTGCTGGCGAACGAGACCTTCATCGAACAGTTCTGCGGACCCGACAAGCCGGTGGGCGTCTACAAGCTGAACGAGGATCCGACCACAGGCGCGGTGGTGCTGTCCCACGTGATGGGCGAAGGCACCATGTCGCCGCCGCACGATCACGGCGCGTCCTGGGCAATTTACGGCCAGGCGACCGGACACACCATCATGCGCGAATGGGACCGAACCGTCGACGGGTCCGACGACGAGGACATTTCGCTGGAACAGACCAGCGAATACCGGCTGGATCCCGGCCAGGTGGGGCTTTTCAATCCCGGCGTTATCCATTCGATCGAGTATCCTGACAATGCGCGCTTCGTCCGCGTCACCGGCGTCGATCTCGATGGCATCGACCGCAAGTCATATAACCTGAAGCACAAGACGGTGAAGACGATCCGGGCGGAAAGCGCCAACGCGGCATAGCTTTTTGGCGCTTACGCGATAGCGGCTCCGGCGCTTTACCCCTCTCCGCCACCCACGGGATTGTCGCAACGGGTGGCCGGGAGGGGGAAAGAACCGTAACGGAAAAGAAGAAGCTACCCTTCGATCAGCGCCCGGATGTGACGGGTGGCGACCGACAGCATGGCGAGATCGATGCTGTCGGCGCGGCGCAGATCCTGCAGGGTCTGATTGACGCGCGACACGTCGTGATCGTGCGCATCCTCCCATGCTTCCAGAACGCCATCGACAGCCATGGCGCCGCCGGCGGTATCGATGATCCGACCGGTCAGACGCGCCTGCTGGTCGTACAGCTCGTCGACCATGGCCGACACCGCCATCGACTGCCATTCGTTTTCCGCACTGATTCCATCGGCGATGCTGCGCAGCCAGTCGAAACCGAAACGCGCGCCGATTGCGTAATAGGCTTTGGCCGTGTCGCCGACGATTTCGCCGCCCCGCTGCGCGATCCGGACGATGTCACACCCGGCAAACAGGACCTCCAGCTGTGCGACGCCGCGGGCGAGCTTTTCGGGCACGTTCTTGTCCCGGTACGAAGCGGTATCGTTCTCGACATCGCGGGTGAGTTCCTCGGAAAGATACTTGCCGACGGATTTCGACAGCTCGGCGATACCCGGCTCGAATGTCCGCACCGACTGTTCGACATCCAGCGTGCGGCCGGATTTTTCGATGAACCATACGGTGCCGCGTTTGATCAGATTGAGGATGGCGAGATTCAGTTCCGTCTGAACCGACGCGGGTATCACGTTGTCCAGCGCCTCAATCGCGGCCCAGTACTGGCGCAGGGCGAACACCCGCCGGCAGATCAGATAGGCCCGCGCGATGCGCGCCGGGGTCGCGCCGGTTTCGTCCATCAGGTCGTTGATGAACGTCGGTCCGGCCCGGTTGATGAGACTGTTGGTAATATAGGTCGCGGTAATTTCGCGACGCAGCCGGTGGTTTACCAGGTAGTCATGATACTTCTTGGTCAAGAGCGGCGGAAAATACAGCCCGATGTCGCGCACCAGCCAGGGATCGTCCGGCACGTCGCTGTCCAGAAGGTCCTGGTATAACGTCATCTTCGCATAGGCCAGCAGAACCGCGATCTCCGGCCGGGTCAGCCCGATCTTGCGCGCCTTGCGGTCTTCCAGCTCCTCGTCGTCCGTACTGGCGTTCTGACTGCCGTCCCGGCGACGGCCTGTTTGCATATCCGCCGTTCCCGTGGGATGTAAACCCGCGCGGCCCTGAACAGCCGTTTTAGGATCCGCCTCTTACAACCCGCCCGCGAAGAAGGCCAACATGTCCCGGATATTCCGGCCCGAACCGATTCTGTTTGTCCTTTGGGCGAACGAACTGGTGCGCCTTGTCTGGTCGCCGCCCGCTCTGCAAACTGCGGCGGGCTGGCTGATGATCGCGTTTGTCCTGCTGTCTTTGCCGCACATCCGCCGCGGCACGTTTTACCTCTGTGTGCCGCTGGCAGCTCTTACGCTCGGGCTTGTGATCTATTTCGACCAGTCGGCAGGCGTGATGCGGGGCTTCCAGAATGCGGCGGTCTTCATGGCGTTTTTCGGGTCCATCGTACTGTTGCGGGCGTTGGCCGATCGGCGGCCGGAAATCGCGCGCGCCCGGAATCTGTTCACGAACCTGCGTGCCGAACAGATCAACGGCGCGTTTCTGATCGGCGCGCATGTGATCGGCTCGATCCTGGTCGTCGGCGTGATGGCGATCCTGGCCCCGATCCTGAAACAGGACGCGGATGCGAAAACCCGGCGCCGGGCGGCGGAGGTCAGTCAGCGGGGCATGTGCCTGGCGCCGCTCTGGTCGCCTTTCTGGATTGCGTCGGCCTTCGCCACGCAACAGCTGCCCGGCGTGCCGGCGTGGGAAATCATGGCGCTGGGCCTCGTCATGGCGGTGATAGGGCTGGTGCTTGCGCATATGATGTATGCCCGGGACGTCGGGCTCTCGGATTTGTGGCACGCGGTTCTGGGCTTTGCACCGATTGTGCCGACTGTCGCACTGTGTGCGGCGATGATCGCCGGGCTGTCCACAATCGCCGGGCTGAGCACGCTGAAAGCCCTGATCGCAACCATCCCCGTTCTCGCCGCTCTGTCGCTGATTGCCGCCAGTCGGTCGGTCCTGCGGACCGTAGCCGTGGAGACCTGGCGCGGCAGCAGCCGGGTGGGCGACGAGATCGTCGTCGTGACGACGGCGCTGGTGCTCGGCCGCGTGCTGGAAGCCGCCATCGGCGATATCGGCATCGGCGATGCGATGGCGTCGCTGGCGATTCCGGCCTGGGGGGTCATCGCCTGCGTGATCTTCGTCATGACCCTTGCGTCGCTGGTCGGCATTCACCAGCTCGTATCGATGATCGTGGTCCTTGTGGTTTTCGTGCCGCTGGAAACCGGCGTCGACGACACGATCATGATGGAAGCTGCCCTGATCGGCTGGGCCTTCGCGTCGATGATCGGCGTGACGGCGGTATCGACCGCAACCGCCAGCGCCATGTTCAGAGTACCACGCGTTCACCTGATATTCGGTCCCAATCTGGCCTTTGCGGCTGCGTTCGGCGCGCTGAGCGTCCTGCTGCTTTCCGCCGCCAACGGCCTGTTTTTCGGACACTGATTCCGGCATCATCGAGTTAACCTGCCCCTGAGGATTACGGCCCCGTGCACCGCTGGCTTTTCGACCTTCTGATCTGTCCCGACTGTCCGGGCGAAATTCCGTTAACCGTGACGTCGGGCGACTGGACCGGCGACGCGCTGACCACGGACCGGCTGCCGACCGACACCGGCTGGGACCGGAAATGGGTCGCCGGCACACTTATCTTCGACGGCGGCGCGGTGCCGGCGCGGCGGATTCCTGAAGTTTACTGGACTAAAGGGAAATTGGAGCGGGTGATGAGATTCGAACTCACGACTTCAACCTTGGCAAGGTTGCGCTCTACCCCTGAAAACGCCATGGCAATGGCGATTGAGTTTCATCACCTACGTGGACAATCTTTCCTGGGAGCTAGAGCGGTTCTCCGCAGAGATGGTGCCGATCAAACTTGATGAATATCAGCTCGATCATGCGCCCAGCGAAGGGCGACTGGAGGAAATGGGCTGGCGTGATCCGTCGGGTCCAAATGTTTTCGACATGCAGGAATACAAAGATTATTTCGCAGCATTGGAGGAAGAGTAATGTCACACTGCCAGAGCCCATTTTCTCTACCCATTCCGAATAATCTCTGTCAGGGTTTTAGTATGAGAAACCTCTTCGTACTCCCTGTCCTGCTCCTGACCCTATTCCTGGGAACCCCTGCGTTTTCTGCTGATTTCCAAAGGGGTATGACCGCATACCATAGTGGTGACTTCGCAACTGCTCTGCGTGAATGGAAACCTCTTGCGAAACAGGGGGATGCTCGTGCTCAACTTCAAATTGGTTATATCTTTGAGAAGGGACTGGGCGTTCAACAAGATTACGCTGAGGCAGTCAGTTGGTATCGCCTCTCCGCGCGACAGGGTAATGCTGCGCAATAAATAACTTGGGTTGGATGTACGACTGGGGACTAGGTGGAGTGCCTCAAGACCGCAGTGAGGCATTACGTTTGTATAGAGATGCTTCTAAGCAAGGTCATGCTCCTGCTCAATTCAATTTAGGTGTAATGTGGGATCAGGGAAAGGGCGTTCCCCAAAATCATGAAACCGCCGTGCGATGGTATATTCTCTCGGCATCGCAGGGATATGCCCCCGCCCAATTTAATTTGGGCGTGATGTATTCCAGAGGGTTTAGGCGTTTTAAAAGATTATAAGCGTTCTATCGAATGGTACCGACTTGCTGCCGCTGAACAGGGAGGGGTAAGGGCACAAAAGAATTTAGGTGTTATGTTCGGCAATGGAAGGTAGGGCGTTTCCAAATCTCTCCTAACCGCTTACATGTGACCAAGCATCGCGTTACAGAACGATTTAAAGGAAGCAAAAAAATTTAGACGTTATATCTAGCAAATGACCCCAGCTCAAATCGCAAAAGCACAGAAACTCGCCCGTGAATGTGTCCAAAAAAATACAAAGGGTGTTGAGCGATAGGAGATTCAGTGCATCAAATTACATGTCATTTCTGCTTTGAAGAATTTGAAATTGATGCAGAGGCCCGAGAGGGTTTCACGGGACACAACACAGAAATTTATGACTGCGTCGTATGCTGTAATCCGAACAGGTTATCTTATGAGGTCTATGACGGAGAAATCACCTCTCTGACCGTAAGTGACGGTAACGAATAGAACTCCACCCACACCCCATTCTTTCTACCCATTCGGAATATTCTCTGTCAGACTTTCCGTCTGAGGAGCCTAACCGCCACATTCTGGCTGACTATTGCCGTGCTTCTGGGGTTGGGGGGATGAGGATGTCTGTCGGAAACGTTTACATTTTGATTAACGAGGCGATGCCCGGTTACGTGAAGGTGGGCAAGACGGGTGGCTCCGTAACGGACCGAATGAAGGCACTCGATTCTACTGGCGTACCGCTACCGTTCGAGTGTTTTTATGCCGCCAAAGTGAATGATATGAATTTCGTTGAGTCCCAGCTCCACGATGCGTTTCAGGATTTACGGGTGCGAGACAGAAGAGAATTCTTCGAGCTTGATCCCGCGCGGGTGGCTGCCGCTCTTAAACTTGCAGAAGTCGAAGATGTCACACCGCGAGATGATGTGGTGGACACGCCGGATGACCAGAAGGCGCTAGACTCCGCTCGCAATAACGCAGTAGCTTCAACATGGAGATGATTGGGATAAAGCCCGGAAACACACTCGTATTTGCAAGAGGCGAGAACATCACAAGTACGGTGTTGAATCGACATGAAATCGAGTTCGAGGGCGTGCCAATGAGCCTGACAGCGTCAGCGTTAATTATCATTAAACGGCTCGGTTATACATGGGATCATATCGCTGGACCTCAGTATTGGATGTTTGATGGTGAAACGCTCTATAGACGTAAAAGACGTCTCGAGACTGAGTGAACGTTGCCATTGGGATACTGTCCGTAAACGTGAAACCCCTCTTGGGGAATAACAGATTTGAATAAGAAGCTTGGATAGATATTCCGGGCGGGTAAAATTAAAAGGAGGGTGAAAAATGGAGATAATTTCTTTCTCAGGAATAATTACGATCCTTATCCTGATTCTGGGGCTTATATCTGTCTACAAAAACATAAAAGTCGTACCCTCAGTCTCAGGTTTTGTTATCGAGAGGTTCAGGAAGTATATGCGGACCCTGCCTGCTGGATTAAATTTTATAATTCCTTTCTTAGATAGGGTGGCGCATCGTTTCAGTTCTGGAGCGACAATTACCGGAGTTCGGTATTTCGGTCATTACAAAGGATAATGTCGAAGTACGATTAGAGGCGACGGTTTTTTATCGCATAGTCGATGCAGCCTCCTCTGTTTATCGGATTCAGAAAATTGATACCGCTATCCATACTGCTGCAACATCAATTTGTCAGATCAGCCGCCGGCAAGCTAGAGCTTGACGAGTTGCAATCCTCCCGTGAGTCGATGAACCAGGAAATTGCCCGAAATTTACAAGAAGCGGCAACAATTTGGGGGGTTGAGATCACCCGAACTGAGATCACCGATGTCGTTATTGACGACGAGACTAAATCAGCTCAGCGCCAGCAACTTAATGCGGAAAGAGAGGAGAGCCGCTATTGCTAGGGCAGAGGGCGATAAAAAGTCGGTCGAACTTGCGGCGGAGGCAAAACTATACGAGGCAGAAAAAGAGGCGGAAGCCATTAAGGTTACAGCAGATGCTCAAGCATACGCCATTGAGGTGGAAGCAAAAGCTAACGCCGAGCAAACACGGGTAATTGGAGCTGCGATTTTGGATAACGGGCAACCTGCAATTGACTTTGAAATCCTGAAACGACAAATCGAAGCTCTTGGGATGGTTGCTGCAGGAAACAGCACTAAAACGGTGATAATCCCTTCTGAGATCACAGGCGTAATTGGGTCTTTAGAAACCCTGCTCGGCCAGGCAAATGGCAATAAATAATGGGTATTTTTGGTGAAGGCACAATGCTGCTTCTTTCAGAGGAATTCTGGCTAATATTGGGGCTCACCCTCATAATAACGGATATTTTTTTGGGGTCTTTTTTTCTTCTTCCCATAGGCGTCTCAGCTTTCATAATTTCTGGTTTGATTTATTCGCAAGCACAGCTCTGGTTAGGGGGTGTTTTTCTAGAAACGTGGAAGGACGTCTTGATTTACTTTTCAGCCCTTTCGGTATTATCTATTGGGATCGTAAAACTCATTTTTCAGAGAAAAGCCGATAATAAAGATGACATAAACGATTATTAGCTTCTTACACTGGACCTGCCCCTCCCTTAAGCGGGCCCCTTGCAAAGAGAGTAGTTCACTCCTCTTAGCCCAAACAAAAAAAGCTAAAAAGAGACCGCGAACTAGGTACATAACCAGTTTCAAACGTTCTCTAAAAAGAGCTTCTTATTCCGGAGGCAGCAGGTGATATTCAAATAGTAGATAAATAATTTTCCTCGAGAACTCCTCGAGAATTTCCGAATTCCTCCTACCAGTGGTGTCAGGGTGTCACCTGTGACAGCTCTGAGAAACTATCCATAATTTTTATAAAAGAATGAACATTTCCAAAGTGATGTCACAGGTGTCACTTCTGTCATTCAGGCAACTAGAAATCTCTGCCGTCTAGTGATCGCCCATAATCTGTAAGGGCCATGTCTCTCCAGAAGCGGCCTTTGGTTCCACTTCGGCCTTCCTGGAATCCCCTAGCGCGGATCTTCTGAGTAATTGCTGATGGATTGAGACGCTCCCCACCTTCAGCGGCAACCCATTGTTCATAGGCGTAGTTGAGTTCTTTCTTCGAGATGATCTCCCCGTGTTTCGTCTGAATGGCTTCGCTACAAAACTGATCGAATGTATCCATCTCACTTCTGTAATCGTTTACGGCCTGTAGGACTGCTTGAGGTGGCTTGAGGCCCTCTAGGTGCCAACGTGTAGCTCCTTCAATAGCCCAGTTCAGAATACCAGACCGCTCTTCTCTGAGTTTGTTTGGTAGATCTCCATCACGTTCCTCAGGTGGTATCACGACGTTAAATGGGATCAGGTGAACACGTCGCCAGATAGCTTCATCATCCCCCGTAATCTGAGGCTTATGGTTTGTCGCCATCCAAATTTTTATGATTGGTTTAAATTGAAAAAAGTTACCGTAGAGGAACCGAGCGGTGATTTCGTCGCCCCCAGTAAGCTGCTTTATTTTAGCCTCAGATAACTTCTGTCCAATCTCTCCTTCCATTGCAGTCGCTAATCGAACACCACGCATCATCGCGAGATCAGCAGAGACACCACTCTGAAACTTCTGGTTCATGAGTGTCTCCATTGGAATGTTCATTCCATAGGATCCCGCGAGATCGCGAACGATATTCAGAAAGACTGACTTACCGTTGGCACCTGATCCATGGGCAATGAAAAAACACTGCTCCGTAGTCTTGCCGGTAAGGCTGTATCCAACCGCTTTTTGGAGATAGCTGATTAATGGCTCCGAGCTTCCCATAATGCGATCAAGAAACTTCAGCCACTCCGGACATTGCGCATTTTTATCGAAGCTTACGTCCGCTTGCTTAGTCGAGTAGTCCCCTGGAATTGAGGCGTGCGCAGAGCCATCAACGAGACTCACCGTCTTTCCCCTTTGCAAGCAGAGAAGCGTGGGATCTCGATCAAGGTCATCAAAATCGACTTTAAGTCTGTGTCGAGATTGTTCGACCATTGCCCTCTGTCTTTGTCGGCTACCTGACCGCCTCGCCCATTTAATGAAATCATCGCGATCTGTGCGGTCATGAATCTCACTTGCTTCAGAAAGGAACGAACAAACGGTCTCTTCAGCAAGGCGATCCAGTTGTATCTCAACGTCCGTATGCGCCACGCGGTGTCGTCCCAATAAAGCCACTGACCGAGGGAAGGGGAATATCGAAGGCGGTCCTTTTGTTGTCTGGCAAAAATTTCTGCATTGCCAATGTCTGAACACCTTAGCTGCCCAGGGTCCTGCTCGGGATGATTGCTAAGAACTGGAGTTTGGTGATGAGTTGGCTGCTCAACCATGGGCCACCTCCAGTGAGACAACCCATGTCTCGGAATTTCTAATCGTAGAAACAGTTGCAGACTCAACGGTACTGGGATCGAAAGTTAAGAGTTTTTTCATCGGTGCGCTCCTTTTGAAAAAGCAGACCAAGCACACACGACAAAGCGTGTTGCTGCCTGGTCTTCGTGGATTTTCAGGGAAGTGGGCGCTTGCAGAGGGTCGGCTATTCCTCTTGCCCGATGCTGTGTGCACCTATGTAACCGATCGGTTACGCCGATTTACAGTTTAGCTATAGAACTGCTCTATCCCTAATAGTATACCGCGTTTCTCAAAAATGTCAACTGTCTGTATACTATTGAGCTCAGTTTCCAGCTTCTTCGAGAGAGATTGGGTAAATTCAAATATCTAATGCCATACCGATGACAAATTTGCCGCTACACTCTCGGTATCTTTGAACGGCGTTGAGGAAAATCAGGAATTGATGGCTCCGGGAATTTTGTCGTGAAGTACTTGCTGTCTTTAACGGGGTTTCTTGCCATTGGGCTTTTTGTCTCTGCTTGTAATCCTGATCGTTTCGCTCAGGCCCTCCAGATTTTTATCGACCACGATCGCCAGCAATATAATCACTATGTCAAACGACATAACTCGATGTCCGCCCCGACTATGCCCCCCACGATGCCCTCCTTACCCTCGCCGCATTCTCACCATTAATTAAGTAAGGTTGGAAAGCATCAGGGGCAACAGCGAACACTCAGTAAATGAAAATGAAATTATCACGCACCCAAGAACCACCGCGAGCGGAGCTGTGTAACAGTGACATATAGAGCCAACTACTTCGTGATTGGGCTGGTGGTTGCCCTCGCTATCGTAAACCCCGATGCGACGGCGGCGGGAGAGGGTACCTCGACGTTATCGGGGAAGGTCACTCATATTCGTGATGGAGACACGATCAAAGTCGGGCCTGTTCCCATACGATTGGAAGGGGTATCGGCACCAGAAATCCGTGAACGCTTAGGTAAAGAATCAAAAAAATTCATGAGAGACCTCGTCTACGGGAAACTAGTGAGCTGCAATCTCAAGGGTCCCAAGACATACGATCGCTTCGTAGCAGTTTGTTTTTTGAATGGTGAAGACATCGGCGCATTGTTGATTAAACAAGGCTTAGCCCGTGATTGCCCAAGATACTCTAAAAGACGTTATGAAGCTCTGGATAGAGACTCAGCAAAATCCAGAATTAAGCTACCGAGATATTGTCTTGCAAAGTGAAGTTGCTGTAGCCACCAGAAGCCTAAATGGCGGGCGCTACTTTTATGATTTCAGAATAATCTCGAAGGGGGACCCTTGTGCAAGAGGTCATTGATCAGCTTTTTTGGATTTGTGTCGAGATTCTCAGAGTGATCGGTGACGTAACGGGGATGGGCTATAATCTCGCCAATATCCTTATTTTTGTTATCATCCAGCCTAGCTTGATCGCATTATTTTTCTTTTTGTGGCGACATGAGAAACAAAAAAATAGGGCGCGCCGATAAGCCCATTGCAGCCAGTGAAGTTGCCGTTGATGTCAGAAGATGAACTGCATGCGCTGCTAATCAAGGACAAGCAATCACCGCTGCAATTCCGGAATGATGTCCAACTGCTTCGCTGGCAGTCCGGCTTCGGCAAAATACTGGGTCCACCAACGTTCAGCGGAACGATCAACCCGCCCATTAACATTCAAATAATAGATAGAGACTCATCGGACTTTGTGTTTAGGGCCGCCTTCTGGACATAGTTTCCAAATCGAGTTGTCCTTCACTGACTGCTTAAAAGTCGGACAGGTGAGCGGTCGTGATGCGAAAAGTTTTTTCGACTTGCAGATTTTGAAGAACGAGAAGAATTTCTGAACTTTGATAAAGATCACTCACGATGACGAGGTTTCGCTTCTGGGCATGCTTGAAGCTGTACCTGGCGTTTCTGTAAATTTCAGCGGTCGCTTCGATTAGAAGTGTATTTTTAGCGTTGCCCTTCGATTTATAGTGGCTGACGACCTCTTTGAAGCCTTTTGCAGAGAGCGGCGAAAACCACGATTCCTCGCTTTTATCTTCGCCACCGGGTCGGTAACCATATCAATTTTTTTATTTGGCTTTGGGGCACAAAACGTCTTTTTTGTCATTAACTGAAGTGGTTCATCGTGAAGCGCAATAATTGAAATTGCGTCGTTTTCATTTTCCCATGTCAGTGTTTTAACGAAGTTATCTGATACAAAAGCAACCTGCCCTGGGGTAAGACCGTCTGTCGCATCGATTAAAATGGCAGTGGCCGCCGATGACATCGTTTTACCCTCGCATGAAAGGCATTTGATGAGGCGCCGGAACCGGGGCGCTTTATCAGGCAAGTTCACTGGTTGTGCGAATATAAACTACTATAATCGAGGTATGCCGCCAGGAATTTAGACATCTGCATTTCCTTTCAAGCCAAGGGGGCTGGATGGGTACTTGGTCGCAAATTCCGCAATCCTCTTCGTTCCCTGTTCGGCGTATTTGTCGATTTCTCTGAATAATTCTTTAGCAGCGTTTCGGATTTCCGCTTGTTGAGTATGCAAAGAAGCCTGACGTTCATTGTCACTCACGACATATTGAATAGCATCTTTAAACACAATCGCTGCACTGGACTCATTTTCTTTGAAGAGCTTGTGTTGTGGTATTTCCGCACGCTCAGCGGAAACAGAGTTGTATGCATTGAAGTAGGCACTAATCCTGTCTTGCATGGACTCTTCCATCGTATCGATCAGCGCTTCCCAATCGACCACAATTTTTTCCATCAGGTTAAGGTTGTGCGCTCGATCTTGAGCGGCATCTATCGCCTCTTGTTCAAGTAACTGGGTATTGCTGCGCGTTAATGTAATCTGAGCATTCCAAGCATTGCGTAGTTCCTGAAAAGCAGTCTCTATTTCTTTCTTTCTTCGCTCCTCGATAGTTCACGCCAAATCCAGGGCGTGGATCATCAGCAAAATATCCTTTCATTGAGGAAGCCATGGCAAAACAAATCCAACCAATGCTACGACCATCGACTGAACGTCAAAATCCAGATAGATGATTGAACGGCATAACGGCCTGCTTGAGGAAATCTATTCCCTCGGTACCCGACCAAATATCGACGTTATTTTGAGGCTTCATCATAGCTGCCTAAAAAGGCCCAAACTCAAATTCAGCCACGACGAACAGGGCGTGCAGTGCCCAGAGCCCGAAAACACAAATCCGCAATGGAAGGCGCGGATGATAGAAAGCCGCTAATTGCCCATCGACCAACCGAGAATGATGTCCCAATATTTTATAAAGATTGAGCAGTTGTGAGCGCCAGCGCCCCGATGAATCCTGCCACATTCATGAAGAGAAAGGCATTCAGCATCGCTTCGAGCACAAATAAGCCCAAAATCCATAGCCATATTTTCCATGGAACGATATCCGCTCTAGTTGGCAGTGCCGCGTAACCGCGGAAATTCATAAATGTCACAAGGGCGTCGTTCCTTTGCCGAAAAACTGAGTCTAGAGTTGATACGAGTAAATTTTCCTTCGAAATCGAAGTTATAGAACTCGACACAATTCGTTTTGACCTTGTTGGCGAAATTCTGCGTCTCTACCTTTGCAGAACATTCGTCGGCGGTTTTCTGCAACGCCGTCAGACGCCTGCTGAGCCTTCTCTCTCTCCGCGCTGTGAAAAACAATATATCTTTCCTCAGCTTTTGAGAGAGCTTCCGGCAGAGTATTTTCGAAAACTTTCTTATGCTTGCTAGCATCCAATGCACCCGCGTCGGCTAAGCGTCGCACCTCTATCGAGGGGATTTTGAAAATTCGAAGCTGGCCATGCGCAGAGTCCTTCTGTAACCGGGCAGTTGTAATAGTTTTTTTTCGGGATGACAAAATTTTAGGGCAGAAAAAATATAAAATTATTTACAATATATAAATAAAAATAAAAAATTAATAATATTTTATAACATTTATTTATTTTCTCGTTCAAAAATTTTAGAAGTAAAGTTTATTTATTTATTTTTAATCTATCTGAATTTTGGAATTAAAAATGAGTTGTAAATCAGTGCTGCGATCCCGATGTAAAAGCTCTCTAAAATTATGAGCATGAACAACCAGCCCGTCATCGATCCTGGTTCCCAATCCGGGTAGCCCTTCTTTCTTACGGCCTGGCAACCGTATTTCCAAAATTCGACCATCAAGAACAGTCCTCCCAGCAGCCATGCCGCTACGGACCACGCAAAGACGATTAGTAGAGTGAGGAGGCACGCCCATATCACGAAGCGTATCCTCAATTTCCTGCGGTCATCCTCTAAGTTCACTGCGGTGAGGCTGGAATCTACGAAACCCCTTTCAAGCTCTTCTTTAGTGGGCATATCTAGAAGATATTTTCCAACCCACGCCACCGCTTGATTGCGAAGTTTCGGTTCCTCTTCAAATCCTCCTCAATCTTTGCCCGCCGTTCTGTAGTAAGCGATGGATATAACTTTTCATGGATGTGCTTACATAATCGCTCGAGATATCCTGGCTGGTGCCGGTCTCTGCGTTTTTTCATTTTCGACCTCTCCTGATTTGCCGCACTCTCTTTGGGTGCAGCTCACTGTCTTGTAACCGCTCTCTGACTTTCGGAAATAGTGTGATCTTCTCGATCTCGAGTGATTTCAGAATGCCCGGATGTATCTCGAAGAGCCGCGTCTGCACCCTCTGAATACCCTCATCATCGGAGAACGACGCCATCAGGCACGCGTTGCAGGAGATGCCTTCATCTATGAGATTCTGGAGCGCCCTGTAGGGTAGTTCGTAGCTGTCTGGGTCGGCGCCTGTGAGCTCATGATACTGCTCGGGACTATCTCCTTTTATAGACACCCGTACGTGGAGGCGGGTGTACTGCTTGAGCGCCCTGACATAGTCCAGATCATTCCCGAGGGTCATGCCGTTGGTCTCCAGTACGTAGACGAACTCACTATCCTCGACGAGATCGAGGAGTTTCAAGAGGTGCTCGCGACCGATGGTGCCCTCAGACGCAGACGCCGAGATGATTTTGTGACCATGCTTCCGCGCTGACCTGGCGAGCCCTTCGAAGACCTCTTCAGGTGTGTAGAACTTCCCGGTCTTCTTCGGTTTCCACACTGGTTTGTCACTGAAGCAGAATTTACAGCGAAGATTGCAGCCGACCTCGGTGGCACTCGTAGTGCCCCCATAGAACCGCAGCGGTCTACCGAGCTGCACATACTTCCGACGGGCCCCGTCGACGACCACCTTTTCGGTGGCCGCCGCCAGAGCAATCGGGTCATATCCCCGACTAGTCATCAGCTTTTTTCCCGTAGAGAACCGGGTTCTGGGTATCCATAATTTTCCGGGTCAGACCCTTCACAACATCACCCATGAATGTTTTCCCGCCGGAATTCTCAGCGTGGCTCCATTCCTGGTCGATGAGGTCCTGTAGAAAATCGATGGGACTACCCTTAGTCTCCCCGTTCACGGCCATTTTATGCAGCCGTTTCAGAGCAGAAGATTTGTCCTCATCACCCATTTTCGACCTATCGACACTGTTCTGGAGCATCTCGACGGTCTCATCGAATGCTTTCGTATCGATAGGTGAGGACGCCCGTCTTTCCCACCCACAGCGAATGAGAACCGGGCCGGATCATCGAAACGTGTTGCGTCACCATGGATGACCTCACTCGCCATCGCGAGCGCTTTCAGAGTTCTCGGCCCAACACCGTGAAGATCGATCAGCTCTTCGAAATTCTCGATATCCCGGTTGTAGGCGAGGTCCAGAACTGACGCCAACCTGGCCATGTTGATATCCTCTTTTCGGACATCGTGGCGATCGGGCAAATCCGCGCTCCGCACGGCTTTCACGATCTCCGAAGGCTTTTCCTTCGTGAGTTCAACTATATTGTTTCGGAGGTTCTCCGCATCAGGATCAACGAGGTTCAGCACCTTCTGGTCTTCGAGACCCATGATGCCTGAGTGAGGTTCGCTACCGAATGAGCGGACAGTCGGAGAATGCCAGTGGTATCGACGCGCTCTCCGCGTCTTTCGATTCATCCCCTGTGTCATTGCAGCCCACTCGCCCTCATCTGAGAGGATGAAGTACTGCTGATACAGATCGAACCCATCCTGAACTGCATTGTTGTCAACGCGTTTCGTCAGCCTTGATGACTTCGACAACTCTGGACCAGGCAGGCTCAGGGTCTCTGCTACCCGACCAATCTGTTTCTCGGTGGAGTAGGCAGCTTTCCCCTTCCCACCGAGGATGTAGATACCGGTCTCATGTGCCTTCTGGTTCATTCGACGTTTCAGCGCACCGAGCAGCACAGCCGTTACACCGGATGAATTCCAATGCATTCCAGTCACCGCCCCGAATGCCTGAAACCAGTTGGGATCAGACATACGCGTGAGGACCTCAGACTTTCCATAGTTGTCGAGGATGGACTCGATGATCGCATCTCCCATCCTTCCCATACGCTCTGAGAGGAAATTGGGGACCTTCCCGAAATGGAGGGGCATCCCGATTGCACCTGCACTAATCATTATTCATCTCCTTCGTTTCTATGTGATGTAGCGCCGCCGCATGACAGCGGAGTGAGGATGTATACTGTCTATTGACACGTGTCAACATGTTATATACACCTACGTCGTTTTTCATCACTCAGAAGGATTTAGAGATGTTCAAAATGATAATGGGAGCGTTCTGGAGAGCTTGGCCGCCACAGGATCGTGTTCTCTTTCTAGTGTTGTCATCGCTGTTTCTGTGGTCCGAGCTCTTCTAGTGAGACGCCAACGTTCGATGCCGATTTTGAAACTGCATAAGTATTCGCTGAAGACCCGGCGTGACCGAGGATCTGTGGTCAGATGATCAACAAACTCGCGAATAAACTGGCGCGGAGAGGGGTATTGATGGCGCTCGGCGTGTGCCTCCTGGTAATGCGCCCAGTAACCCTCTATCGCGCATACATGTGGATGCAACGCTATCTCGGGCGATAAACCAGGGATTAGCTCAAAGCCATTTCCTCAGGGCATTCCGCAGGATGCCGATCACGGAGGGCGGGGCATAGGTGTTTCGGGATTTTGCACCCTGATAAGGGATGTTTTTCTCGAGAAGCCTGAGGTCTCTCATGCGATTTATCATTGCCGAGTTCGATACATTGTCGAACCCGCATTCAGTGATCAGGTGGTTGGCTAACGCCCTAGCCTGACCAACCGTTTTGACATGCCTGCTTCTCTGTCCGACAGCCTCTTTGAGAATTTCCGCAGGCATTAAAAGTGCTGCTGCGAACCGGTCTGCCTCAACCTCTATCCGAGGTTTCTCGCCCGTGTCCCGACAAAGAATATTATTCTCGCTTTCGGCTGCATTCTGCAGGTAGCGATCTCTATGCAGGACGTGATGACCGATTTCATGGGCGACCGTGAAGCTGTAGCGACCTTCATGGTCCGCAACCGATGTATTCACATAAATTTTTTTCTGCTCGAAATCGATGCCGCCCAGGACATCAGGGTCCGCGAATATTCCAGTCTCCGAGAAGTCTATTTCGTAGCCCAGAAAATGCTCAGCGATGTCCTCGACTAGAACGGGGAGATTGTTAGCCAGCGGAACAGTTTCACTAGCTCTATGATAATCCAAGTAAAGTCCATTAGCCGCGTCCTCTATCTCTGCGTCTGTGAGCAAAGGGTAAGGCTTATTTCCCACTCTTTTTCGCCTTGGGCTTTTTCTTCCCCTTCCCACCGGACTTTCCGCCCTTCTTCAACTTCTCCAGATAGGCTTGCATTTTTTCCCAATCATCCGCGGAGAGACCTTTGGCTGATCTCAGGAAACTGGGAACAGCCTTAGGGTTCTGTTGAATGACTTCGACGACTTCCGGGTCCACTCTATCTGCGATGTGAAGCAGACTATCGACGTCCGTCTCAAGCGCTCTCGCTATTTTGGCGATGAGCTCCGAACTACCTTTAGTAAAACCTTTTTCGATATTCGATATATGCATGGGAGAGACATCAACGGCTTTTGCCAACCCGCGCATGCTCAGACGCTTCTCTTCACGTAGAGCTTTTATCGTTTCGCCTAAACTCATTCTGTCGCCCGTTTCACTATCATCACAGCTTATAGTGTATACTATATGTATATACTATTCAATTCACTCTTGTTCATCGTATTGAGTAACAGTGAGCAAAGTGTTTTTCGCGTCGCCGTCAGGGTGGGATGACTCAAATCTCTTCCCATGTGCAAACGAGGGTAAATAATAATGTGAGCCTCTGGAGTGGGGCCCTCCCCCTAGTCTCGCCGGCAGAATTTATCCAACAGTTAGTGAGCAGATAACGGCTGCTTCAGTTGTGGATACGGCCTTTGGCTAAATACGCTCACCTCTCAGTTTTTCCCGACCTGTTGTGCCTTGAGGTGCGTGTAACGAAATAACATCCGAGGGTCTCTATGACCGCTGATGAGTGCGACCTCCGGCACTGAAAGACCCATCTCAAAGAACCGACTTATGGCTTCATGACGCAGGTCGTGGAAACGCAGGTCCGTGACACCAGCCTTCTTCTTCAGTCTTTCCCAAGCAAGCCGGATCGCATTCCCGGTCATCCCGAACACGGGCTTTTCAGCTTCTGGTATTTCTCTGAGGATCCTGATCGCCGCGGATGTCAGGGGGATTGTTCTTGCATATCCGTTCTTCGTGTCTGGAATATGCAGTGTCTCATTTGTCCAATCGATGTGATCCCATTGCATCGCAGCGATTTCGCCACGTCTCATTCCTGTTTCGAGCGCCAGCGAGATAATAAGCCATATCCGAGGATGGGCAGATGCGGCCTCAAGGGCACGTAGTTCCTCTTCTCCGATCCTTCTCGAGCGGGATTTCGACCCGGCGGGCATTCTGATACCTGCAACTGGATTGTCTCGGAGGGAATCCCCCAGTCCTTCCGAGCGACTTCTAGACAATGTCTCAATACGCCAAGCTCGCGGAGGAGAGTGCCCTCTTGAACTTGAGAGAGCCTTTCCTCCTTATATTTGTTCACAATCTCTGGGCGTAGATCTTTCAATCTCAACCTCGACATTCGGTGGTTGAGGTATCGCTTGATCATGTATGTCTCAACGGACCCGGCACTGCGTTTTCTGGGGAGAACCTCACGTTGATATCGATCAAGCAGGCTCCCCAATGTCAGAGAGGAAAGCTGTTCGGAGGACGAACTAAATTCTTCTGTATCGATGTCTCGCTCACGTTTCCGAGCCCACTGTTCTGCATCGGATTTAAGAGAGAAGGATCGCGTACAGGATTGTCCGCCACGCCTCACCTGGACGTGCCATTTGTTGCCGCGTTTTCGTATACTTGCCATTAGACATTCTCCAGCTGTGTGCCACACGTGTGCCAAGCTGGTTTTGTGAAATGTCTTAAGGGAGCCGTACCAACGCTAAGTCTTTGGTACTACAGGGAGAAGAATTGGAGCGGGTGATGAGATTCGAACTCACGACTTCAACCTTGGCAAGGTTGCGCTCTACCCCTGAGCTACACCCGCATCCTGAGAAAGCGCCGCAATATATATGTGGGTGGCTTCGGGAACGCAAGAGGTGTTTGACTTGGGGCGCAAAAGCGATTTCGGCATGACGGAACCGACCCGCACCACGCCGGGCATGGCAACGCCCGAAGATCTGTTCGCCCGGCTGACCGAGCTGGGGATTGAAACGGTCACGCAGACCCATACGCCTGTCTTTACTGTCGCCGAAAGCAGGGAACTGCGCGGCTCTCTGCCCGGCGCTCATTGTAAGACATTGTATTTAAAAGATAAAAAGGGCGCTTTGTGGCTTTGCGTCGTGGAAGAATCGCGGCGGATGAACATCCGGGCGCTGTCGGAGCTGATCGGGTCGGCACGGCTCAGCTTCGCGCAGCCGGATCGCGTAAAATCCGATCTCGGTGTCGAGCCCGGCGCCGTCACGCCCTTCGCGTTGATCAACGATACGGAGGGCAAAATAAATGTCTTCCTGGATGCCGACGTCATGGCGGCGGACACCGCGAATTTCCACCCTCTGGTCAACGACCGCACAACCGCCATCGCGCCGGCCGATCTGAAGCGTTTTCTGCGGGCTGGGGGACATGATCCGCGAATTATCGATTTCTCGGCCGCCACCGCCGAACCCGACGGAAAATAGGAACTGCGGGACTTGTCAGCAGGGGTCGAAGAAGCCATTTTGGCTTCAAGGACAGCGGGCAGACGTCCGCCTCCCACCACGGGGCAAAAACGATGGAACAGATTTTCAACTCGGGCGGCGGCGGTGCCGCACCGGCCGGCGACCTGATCAAGGACGTCACGATCGACACCTTCCAGCAGGACGTTCTGGAAGAATCGATGACCACCCCGGTGATCGTCGATTTTTGGGCAACCTGGTGCGGTCCCTGCAAACAGCTGACGCCGGTGCTGGAAAAAGTCGTCACCGCGGCCAGGGGGGCGGTGAAACTGGTCAAGATCGATATCGACCAGAACCAGGCGCTGGCACAGCAGATGCGTGTCCAGTCGGTTCCCACCGTCTACGCATTTTCCGGCGGCCGGCCGGTCGACGCGTTTCAGGGCGCGCAGCCGGAAAGCCAGGTCAAGGCGTTCGTCGACAAGCTGGCCGCCAGCGCGGGCACGGCGCAGAGCGACCCCGTCGGCGAAGCGATCGAACAGGCCCGTGAATCGCTGGCCGCGGAAGATTTCGAAAGTGCGGCCGCAATTTTCAGCCAGGTCGTCAGCCATGCGCCGGACAACGTGGACGCGCTGGGGGGACTGGCCCGCGCACTGGTCGGAATGGACCATCTGGAGGAAGCCGCCGAAATTCTGTCGCAGGTGCCGGAAGACCAGGCAGACAATGCGGACGTCGCTGCCGCCCGCGCCGCGCTGGACCTTGCCAACCAAAGCGCCGCCGTGGGCGACCTCTCGGAACTGGAAGCGGCGGTCGCGGCAAATCCTGCGGATCATCAGGCCCGGTTCGATCTGGCGGTCGGCCTGTTCGGCGCCGGACGGCGCGAAGAGGCGATAGACCATCTTGTCGAAAGCATGAAGATCGACCGGACGTGGAACGAAGAGGCGGCGCGCAAGCAGCTGATCCAGTTCTTCGACACCATGAGCCCGACCGACGAAGCGACAATTTCGGGCCGGCGCAAGATGTCCGCGGTCCTGTTTTCGTGACCGCGCGCGGCATCCGATGACCGGCGTCTTCGATCCGGCGTTCGAAGACCTGCCCGCGGAGATTCCGATCTTTCCGCTGACCGGCGTCCTGCTGCTGCCCGGCGGCAAACTGCCGCTCAATATTTTCGAACCGCGCTATCTGAACATGACCTCGACGGCGCTGGCGGGCGATCGGATGATCGGCATGATTCAGCCGACGGGCGACAACGAAGGCGCGCAGCCGGAGGTGTATCGTACGGGCTGCGCCGGCCGCCTGACATCGTTCAGCGAAACCGAAGACGGGCGCTATCTGATTACGCTCAGCGGGTACCTGCGTTTCGACATCAAGCAGGAACTGCCACTGCGTGACGGGGTCCGGACGGTGGTTCCGGACTGGACGCCCTATCGCGAAGATCTTGCGGAAGACGACAGCGAACGTATCGACCGCGACCGCATGCTGCGGGCCCTCAAGGGATATTTCGCCGCCAACCAGGTCGATGCGAACTGGGACGCGATCAAGGACACGCCGACCGACCGTCTGGTAAATGCGCTGGCCATGATGTGCCCCTTCCAGCCAAGCGAAAAGCAGGCGTTGCTGGAAGCCGCCACGCTGGTCGACCGCGCGGACGTCATGGTGGCGCTGCTGGAAATGTCGCTGGCGGCGAACGACGACACCGCCAATCTGCACCGAAACTGAAACCGGACCGGATACCGCCGATATGAGCAATAACACCACAGGAATAGATCCCAAGCTGCTTGAAATTCTGGTCTGTCCGCTGACCAAGGGGCCGTTGACCTACGATGCGGATGCACAGGAACTGATCAGCGAGCAGGCACGGCTCGCCTATCCGATCCGCGACGGCATTCCCATCATGCTGGTCGACGAGGCCCGGCCGCTCGACGGCGAGGCCTGAGCCCCGCGCCATGACGGGCAGCGAACCGCGCGCGACCGACATAAAGATAAAACGCGCCGAGAAGATCCTGGAAATCGCGTTCAGGGACGGCGCGGCTTTTTCGTTGCCGGCAGAATATCTGCGGGTGGAAAGCCCCTCGGCGGAGGTTCAGGGACACGGGCCGGGACAGAAAGTGCTGGTCGCCGGGCGGCGCCACGTCGGTATTGCGAACGTGGAACCGGTGGGCAATTACGCGATCCGCATCGTATTCGACGATCTCCACGACACCGGTATTTTTTCCTGGCGGTATCTGTACCAGTTGGGAGCGGAATTCGACGACCGCTGGGCGGCATACCTCGCCGCGATGGAAGACGCAGGTCTTAGCCGCGAGCCGTAAGTTCGCAAAGCAGGCCGGTACCGCGCCAAAACAGGTTACAACGGTTCACCGCGCGTCAGACGGGGCAGATCGCCGACAAGCCCCATGGCATGGCGCATCAGCAACCGCTTCAAAGGCGCGACCTGATTGACCGCGGCGAGGCCCGCGTCACGCGCCATGCGCACCGGCGCCACGTCGTTTGAAAACAGCCGGTTCAGGGAATCGGTTGCGGCAATCATCATCATGTTGTCGGGTTTGCGCCAGCTCTGATACCGGGCCAGCGCGGCCGCGTCGCCGGGATCGAGACCCAGCCGAAGCCGGTCGACCACGACTTCCGCCAGCGCCGCCACGTCGCGCAGCCCGAGGTTGAAGCCCTGCCCCGCGATCGGGTGGATGGCATGCGCGGCGTCGCCCACCAGGGCAAGCCGGGAGCCGACATATCGGCGTGCATGCACCACGGAAAGCGGATAGGACCAGCGTTGCGGCCCGACGCGCACCTCGCCGAGAAACTTCCCGAACCGGGATTTGAGTTCGTCCGCGAAGGCGCCATCGTCCAGTGCCAGAATCTCCGGCGCGAGATCGTTCCGCTCGATCCAGACGATCGAAGACCGGTTTCGGGTCATCGGCAGAATGGCGAACGGACCGGAGGGCAGAAAATGCTCGTGCGCGATTCCGTTGTGCGGTTCTTCGTGATCCACCGCGCAGACGATGCCGGTTTGCGGATAGGACCAGCGTACGGCGTCGATGCCCGCCAGATCGCGCAGCGTCGAATTTCGCCCGTCGGCAGCGACCGCAAGCCGGGCCTGGACGGATCGACCGTCCTCCAGCTCCAGCGTCGCCGTATCCGCCTCGAACCGGACTCCCGAAAGGGCGGCGTTTTCAAAAACCGATAGCCCGGACCGCTCGACCGCCCCGGCAAGCGCCCGGCGCGTGTGCGCGTTCTCGACGATCCAGCCCAGCGGACCTTTACCGACCTCATGGTGGTCGTAGTGCAGAAACAGGGGCGATGCGCCATCCGCAACGCGAATTTCCAGAATGGGTTCCGCGTCGGCTTCAAGGGGCGCCCACAGACCGGTTCCGTCCAGTATCCGCTGCGATCCGGCCGCGATCGCGGAACCGCGACCGTCGAAAGACGCTTCCGCCATGTCTTTAAGGCTTGCGCGTTCGATCACGGCGACACGTGCGCCGACGCCCGCAAGGCCGAGCGCCAGCGTGAGCCCGACCATCCCCCCGCCGACAACGGCGATATCGAAGCTTTCGGTCGTCATTTTGCATACATGCTCTCCCAACGCCGTGTTGTCCAGCGGCGGAACAGCGCAGTGATGAAATAATAGGCGATTTTTCATAATTGCCTGTTTTTTGTTCAGCGCTTATTCGGCGCAGCTGTTGGGGCGGCGTCCTAAAAATCCAATTATCCCTTATTAACAACAGGTTATAAGAAACCGAGTTGATGGGAGAATGTGGCACGTGTTTTGCAGTGCACAACGCGATGGCAGTCGATGGCAAAAAACCTCAACGCACATCTTGGAGACACTAAAGATGCACAGACTACTTATGGGCACAGCTGCGGGTCTGACCGCGGCCATACTCTCAACGGCTTCCATTCAGGCCGCCGAACCGCTGATCGACGCAAAATCCTTCCCGGGGGAATTTTCGGCGAATGTTTCTCTCGTCTCGGAATACTATTTCCGCGGCGTCTCGCAGACCGACGACGCCCCGGCGGCGCAGGGCGGTTTCGACTGGTCGGCGACCGTCGACGAAGGGACAGGTATTGGCATTTATCTCGGCGTCTGGGGCTCGAACGTCGACTTCAACGAAGCCGGCGGCGTAGACGGCGCCACCATCGAAATCGATTATTACGGCGGCCTGACCGGCTCGATCGGCGATACCGGTCTCGGCTGGGACATCGGCTTTATCTACTATACGTATCCCGGCGCCGCGAGCAGCCTCGACTACGATTTCTGGGAAGGCCAGGTCGCGCTGTCCTACGATTTCGGGATCGCATCCGCAACGGCCAGCCTGAACTACTCGCCGGAAAATTTCGGCAAATCGGGCGATGCCTTTTATCCGAAGCTGGGCGTGGAAGCACCGATCGGCAAGTACCTGACGCTGTCGGCCCATGTCGCCAAACAGTACATCCAGGACAACACGACGTTCGGTCTGCCGGACTACGTCGAGTACGGCATCGGCGCCACGGTCAATCTGGCCGGGTTCGACGTCAATCTCACCTGGTCCGACACCGATATGAGCGACACCGAATGCGGTGACGCCTGCGGCATGTTTTTGCTGAGCGTATCGCGCTCCTTCTGACCACCCGCGGCCGGGCCGGCGTATCGGCCCTGCCGCGTTCGTATTTCACAACAAACAGGGAACAGGGCATGAAATTCATCACGGCAGTCATAAAACCCTTCAAGCTGGACGACGTCCGCGAAGCGCTGACGGATGTCGGCATCGAAGGCATGACGGTTACCGAAGTCAAAGGCTTCGGCCGCCAGAAAGGGCACGCGGAGGTCTATCGCGGCGCCGAATACACGGTGTCGTTTCTTCCGAAAGTGCGAATCGACATCGCCGTCGACGATGCCGCGGTGGATGCCGTGGTCGAGGCGATCCAGCAATCGGCGAATACCGGAAAAATCGGCGATGGAAAAATTTTCGTGCAGGAGCTTGTCAGCGCCGTGCGAATCCGTACCGGCGAGTCCGGCAACGAAGCGCTTTGAGAGGAGTAAGCAAGTGAGAAAATTCTTTAAATTCAGTCTCGTCGCCGGCGTCCTCGCCGGGATGGGCGTCATGGCGATGGGCGAGGCGAACGCCGCCGTCGACACCGAAACCGCGTTTGTCCTGAATTCGTTCTCGTTCCTGGTGCACGGCGTGCTGGTCATGCTGATGGCAGCCGGGTTCGCGATGCTGGAATCGGGTCTGGTACGCGCCAAGAACACCGCCGCGATCTGTCTGAAAAACATAGCGCTCTATTCGATCGCCGGGCTGATGTTCTACATCGTCGGCTACGCGCTTATGTACACCGACGTCGACGGCGGCTGGATGGGCGCCTTCGAATTCCTCTACAACCCGGCCAGTTCCGAACTGGCGCTGCTGAACGCGGCGGATGCCGGCAAGGAAGCCGCCAACGCGGCGCTGCTGAAGGATTCGACCTACGCATCGATGTCCGACTGGTTCTTCCAGATGGTGTTCGTCGCCACCGCGGCCTCCATCGTTTCGGGCACCCTGGCCGAGCGCATCAAGGTGTGGCCGTTCCTGATCTTCGTCGTCGTCCTGACCGGCATCATCTATCCGATCCAGGGCTCCTGGGTCTGGGGCGCCGGCTGGCTGAGCGAAATGGGCTTCTCCGACTTCGCCGGTTCCACCCTGGTGCATTCCACCGGCGGCTGGGCGGCGCTGGCAGGCGCCATCGTCCTCGGCGCGCGTAAAGGTAAGTTCGGCGCCAACGGCCAGGTCAATCCGATGCCGGGCGCGAATTTGCCGCTGGCGACCCTGGGCACGTTCATCCTGTGGTTCGGCTGGTTCGGCTTTAACGGCGGCTCGCAGCTGGCTCTTGGGTCGGCCGCGGACGCCGCCGCCATCGCCATCGTCTACGTCAACACGAATCTGGCGGCGGCCGCCGGTGTCGTCGTGGCGATGATCATGACGCAGATCATGTTCAAGAAGATGGACCTGACGCTGTGCCTGAACGGCGCCATCGGGGGCCTGGTAGCGATCACCGCCGGCCCCGACCTGCAGCAGCATGCTTACGCCATCGTGATCGGCGGTATCGGCGGCGCGCTGGTGGTCATCGCGGTGCCGCTGATCGACAAGATCAAGATCGACGACGTCGTCGGCGCCATCTCCGCCCATCTGGTGTGCGGCATCTGGGGCACGCTGGCGGTGGGGATCTTCGGATCCGGCTCGATCGTGACCCAGTTCATCGGCATCGTCGCGATCGGCGCTTTCGTCTTCGTCACCAGCCTGGTCGTCTGGCTGATCCTGAAAGCCACCATCGGTATCCGGGTCGACGAAGAAGAAGAAATGGCCGGCCTGGATACATCCGAACTCGGCATGGAGGCGTATCCGGAGTTCGGGCGCGGCTCGCAGATGAGCTGAAGCTGATTTGACCGGCGCCGCCCGGAATGGCGGCGCCGGTCATCGGACGTGTTCCGTTTCGGCGCGCCACGCCGGAACGGACGCGAGCCGGGGGCCGGGCGAACTGCCATCCGCCCTGTCCCCGGTGAAATTCCCACCCCGGGAGAGAACCGCCCCGCCGCCCTGCGGGGCGGTTTTTTTATGCCGGCCGCGAATATCGCGCATGTTTGTTCCTGAAATGTTCGTTTCGGAGCCGGAATCAACCGAATCACGCTACCCCTTGTAGACCAGTATCTTAGCTGTCCATGATGATGTAGAATCTGAGAGACGGGCTGGAACGTCCTGACGTTTTCCGGCGACAGGGTTTTTATGATTTGTTCTCATCCGGGGTTTGGATGGGCATGTTCGGGGGAACATTAAGGCGATGGCAGAACGCTTGGCGATACCGGATCGGGGAAGGCGGAAGGCGCGGACATGCCGCTGAACGCGCGCCTCGATACCGTGGGCGATTACCCGTTCGACCGGCTGCGCGCCCTGCTGGGCGACGTTTCCCCGCCGTCCGGCATCACGCCGATCCCGCTGTCGCTGGGTGAGCCGCAGCATGCACCGCCCGCTTTCCTGGCGGAAACGGTGGCGCGGGAAGCCGCCGGATGGTCGAAATATCCGCCGATGAAGGGAACCGAGGCCGCCCGCGCCGCCATCGCCGGCTGGTTGACCCGCCGCTACGGCCTGCCGGCCGGTATGATCGACGGCGAGACCATGATCGTTCCGGTGTCCGGCACGCGCGAAGCGTTGTTCATGATCGCGCTGGCCGCCGTGCCGGAAACCAAGAACGGGCGGAAACCGGTCGTCCTGATGCCCAACCCGTTTTACCAGGTTTATCTGGGCGCCGCCGTGATGGCGGGCGCCGAACCGGTGCTGGTGCCGGCCGGCAAAGATAACGGCTTCCTGCCGGATTTTTCGGCTCTGCCGGAAGAAACCCTGAGCCGCACCGCCCTTGCCTATTACTGTTCACCCGCCAACCCGCAGGGCGCCATCGCGTCGATGGAGACCATGAAATCGCTGATCGGCCTCGCCCGCGAGCACGATTTCCTTCTGGTGTCGGACGAGTGCTACAGCGAACTGTATTACGGTGCGCCGCCGACCGGCGCGGCCGAGGCCTGCGCCGAACTGGGCGGGTCGCTGCAGAACGTCGCCATCATGAATTCGTTGTCGAAACGCTCCAGCGCGCCCGGCCTGCGGTCCGGGTTCGTCGCCGGCGATCCGGATCTGATCCGCCGCTTCGCCCGGCTGCGGGATTACGGCGGGGCGCCGCCGCCGCTGCCGCTGCTGGCCGCCGCGTCGGCCCTGTGGTCGGATGAAGACCATGTCGCCGCCAACCGCGCCGTGTATGCGGAAAAATTCAAGGTCGCGGCGGAAATTCTGGACGGACAGTTCGGGTACTACACGCCGGACGGCGGTTTTTACCTCTGGCTCGACGTCGGAGACGGCGAAGCGGCCGCTTTGCGCCTGTGGCGGGATGCAGGCGTTCGGGTGATACCCGGCGAGTACCTGGCGCGAGAAGCGGACGGCTATCACCCGGGGGCCGGATATATCCGCCTGGCTCTCGTCCACGACAAAGACACCACGGCCGAGGCGCTTACCCGCCTGGCAAACGTTTTGTAGAGACGGAGAACCGATCATGGCTACCAGAACCCGAAATGCCGGCCGCACCGCCTTTCTGTCCCCGGAGACTGTCGCGTTTCTGAAACGCCGGGCACGGGAACTGGCCGGGATCGTTCTTTTTCTCTGCGGCGCGGCGCTGACCGCGGCGGTCATCGGCTACGATTCCACCGACCCCTCGTGGAACCATGCCGTAGCGCGTGACGCCAGCAATCCGCTGGGGCTGTCCGGCGCCTGGTTCGCCGACATCCTGATGCAGAGCATCGGGGCGGCGGCGATTCTGCCTGGATTGGTCCTGATGGCGTGGGGCTGGCGAGTCGGACGTCATCGCGACATGGGACGGGTATGGTTGCGGATCACCGCCCTGCCGGTCGCCCTTCTGCTGGCGGCGATCGTTCTTGCATCCCTCGGCGCGCCGGATGTCTGGCCGGTCAAAATCGGCCTGGGCGGTGTAACCGGCAGCGTGCTGCTGGAGGACATCGCCACGCTGGCGACGCTCGTCGGCGTCCCGTTGTGGCCGATTGCGATCGCTGTGGGTCTTCTGGCCCTTGGCGCGCTGGCGGCGGCGCTGGGGATTTCCCGACAGGAATGGACGGAAGGTTTCAGCAACGCGGTTCAGGCAGGCGGCATAACGGCCCGCGCCGGCCTTGTGGGCAGTAAATGGTCCGGCCGCATGGCCCAGAAATTCGGCGGCGCCTCCTGGACGTTTTTCCGCAAGATCCGAATGCCATCCTTCGGCGGCAGCGACGAATCCGTCGACGACATTTCGGAAGACGCCGGAGAAGATCTGGGCGACGGCCGTCGCGAACCGACCCTCGGCCGCAAGAGCAGGAAAGCGGACCGCGAAGAAGCCGAAGAGCAGCCGGCACGGAAAAAGAAAATCGTCGCCGCCCGGCGCAAGAAACCGGCCGCCGGCAAACGCGCCGCCGAAGCGGATCAGAGAAGTCTCGATCTCGGCACCGGCGAATACAGCCTGCCGCCGCTCGATGCGCTGGACGAGCCGCCCGAGGACGCCGGCCAGAACAAACAGGACGAAGAGGCCCTTGCCGAAAACGCCCGGCTGCTGGAATCGGTGCTGGAAGATTTCGGCGTCCGTGGACGCATCGTGAAGGTACGCCCCGGGCCGGTCGTCACGCTTTACGAGCTGGAACCCGCGCCGGGCACGAAATCGTCCCGCGTGATCAGCCTGGCGGACGATATCGCCCGGTCGATGAGCGCGGTGTCTGTACGCGTCGCGGTGGTGCCGGGCAAGAACGTCATCGGCATCGAACTGCCGAACGCCGAGCGCGAACTGGTGGCGCTGCGCGAGCTGGTCGCGGCCAAGGATTACGAAAAACATGCCGGCGCGCTGACGCTGGTCCTCGGCAAGGACATCGGCGGGGCACCCAGCATGGTCGATCTCGCCCGCATGCCGCATCTGCTCATCGCGGGCACCACCGGGTCCGGCAAGTCGGTGGCAGTCAACACGATGATCATGTCGCTGCTGTACCGGCTGACGCCCGACCAGTGCAAATTCATCATGATCGATCCCAAGATGCTGGAACTGTCGGTCTATGACGACATCCCGCATCTGCTGTCGCCGGTGGTTACCGACCCCGCCAAGGCGGTGGTCGCGCTGCGCTGGGCGGTGCGGGAGATGGAAGACCGATATCGTGCGATGTCCAATCTCGGCGTCCGCAACATCAACGGCTACAACCAGCGCATCGCCGACGCCCTGAAAAAGGGCGAGACCCTGATGCGCACGGTGCAGACCGGCTTCGACCCCGAATCGGGCGAGCCGATCTACGAAGAGCAGGAATACGACATGAACCCGCTGCCCTACATCGTCGTCATCGTCGACGAGATGGCGGATCTGATGCTGGTCGCGGGCAAGGAAGTGGAGGCCGCCGTCCAGCGCCTGGCACAGATGGCGCGCGCCGCCGGCATCCACCTGATCATGGCGACCCAGCGCCCGTCGGTCGATGTCATCACCGGCACGATCAAGGCCAACTTTCCGACGCGCATCTCCTTCCAGGTCACATCGAAGATCGACAGCCGCACCATCCTGGGTGAAGGCGGCGCCGAACAGCTGCTCGGTCAGGGCGACATGCTGTACATGGCGGGCGGCGGACGCATCGGTCGCGTGCACGGCCCGTTCGTATCAGACGAAGCGGTCGAACGCGTCGTCACCTTCCTCCGCGAACAGGCGGCGCCCGAGTACATCGACGAGGTGACGGAGGGCGAACACGAAAGCCCGTTCATCCCGTCGGGCGACGACGGCGGGTCCGGCGGCGGCGGCGGCAACGGCGACGACGAAATGTACGACCGCGCCGTTGCCGTGGTGTGCCGCGAACGCAAGGCATCCACCAGCTTCGTCCAGCGACACCTGCAGATCGGCTACAACCGGGCCGCCCGCATCATCGAACGCATGGAAGCGGAAGGCGTGATCAGCAAGGCCAATCATGCCGGCAAACGCGAAGTGCTGGCCCGCGATATCGACAACCGGGAAGCATAGCCGCCTTACATTCGCCGCAATGCGGCCTTATATAGGCCTTATGAACAGAATTCTGACCATCCTTGCGGTCGTTGCCGCGTTCGCTGCGGCAGGTGTCCCGGCCCGTGCGGAGTACCGGATCACGGGGCAGGACCGGGCGGATATCGCACGCGTGGAGGCCTATTTGAACGGCGTCGAATCGCTACGCAGCAAGTTCGTGCAACTGTCGTCGGGCGGCCGCTTCGCGGAAGGCAACATTTACATCGAACGCCCCAAGAAATTGCGTCTCGAATACACCAGGCCGTCGAATATCCAGGTCTACGCCAACGGGTTCTGGCTGGCGCATGTGGACACGGAACTGGAAGCTGTCTGGCACGTGCCGCTGAAAACGACACCGGCCAGCTTTCTGATCCGCGACCGGATCAAGCTGAGCGGCGATGTCACGGTCCGGCGGGTGATTCGTAACGCCAAAACGCTGTCCGTCGAAATCGTTCAAACAGACGAACCGGAAGACGGCAAATTCGTCATGACCTTTGCGGATTATCCGCTGGCCCTGCGAAAATGGATGGTCACCGACGCCCAGGGCGTTTCCACATCCGTCACGCTGGTCGCGCCGGAATACAACGTCGCAATTCCGGGCGGCGTGTTTGTCTTCGACGAAACGAAATTCGAGCGTGAGCTTCAGTAAATTGCGTCGACGCAGACCGGCGCATTGCCGTTAAAGCAACTGTATGATAGCCATGCCGCATGGTTGAAAACAGCCCGAAGCCGCTTGTCGGTATTCCCGCAAGCCAGATTTACCTGCCCGCACATTCGCTGGCCCAGCACGGCGTGGGCGAACGCTATATCCGGGGAGTATCCGACGGCGCCGGTGCGGTGCCGATGGTGATCCCGGCGCTTGCCGACGACTATGATTTTGCCGACCTGGCATCGCGCCTCGACGGTCTGATGCTGACCGGCGGTCGCGCGAACGTGGAGCCGCATCACTACGACGGACCGCCGTTTCCGGACGACGAAGTCCGCGATCCGCCGCGCGACAACACGGTATTGCCGCTGATCCGCGAATGCGTGAAACAGAACGTTCCGGTTTTCGGCTCTTGCCGCGGCATTCAGGAAATCAACGTCGCGATGGGAGGCACTCTTCATTACCGCGTGCACGAGGTCGACGGTTTCAACGATCACCGCATGCCGCGCGAAGGCGACATGGAACACAAATTCAGCGAACGGCATTTGGTGGTGACGGCCGAAAACGGCATGTTCCACAATATTTGCGGCGGTCGCGAGATCATGGTGAATTCGCTGCACGCACAGGCGGTGGACGTAGTGGCGCCCGGCTTCGAGGTCGAGTGCGTATCGGCGCCGGACGGCGTGATCGAGGGCATCCGGTATACCGAGACGGATGCATTCTGCGTCGGCGTCCAGTGGCATGCGGAATGGCGGTTCGAAGACAACGCGTTGTCGAATGGACTTTGGCGTGCCTTCGGCAACGCCTGCCGCGACCGCGCGGCGGCGCGATCCGGCCGGAAGATCGCGGCGGAATAAGCCCGGCCCCGTCATGCGGATCGTTTCCTGGAACATAAACTCCGTGCGCCTGCGGCTGGACGCCCTGAAACGCGTCGCCGACGAATTGCAGCCGGACTTTCTGTGTTTGCAGGAAATCAAGGCGCAGGATTCCGATTTCCCCGCCGACGCGATCGCCGAGATCGGATTTCCGCACCAGCATGTGCGCGGCATGAAGGGCTATAACGGCGTTGCGATCCTGGCGCGGACACCGCTTTCAGACGGCGGCAGCCGCGACTGGTGCGCGCGCGAAGACTGCCGCCATGTCGCCGCCGATATCGGCAGCAAGGTGGAGCTGCACAATTTCTACGTACCCGCCGGCGGCGACGAGCCCGACCCGAAGATCAACGAAAAATTCGCCCACAAACTGGATTTCCTGAAAGAAGCCGCAGCCTGGTCGAAAGACCTGTCGCCCCGGGGCAAGCGCATTCTGGTCGGCGACCTGAACATCGCGCCGCATGAAAACGACGTCTGGTCGCACAAACAATTGCTGAAAGTGGTCAGCCATACGCCTGTGGAGGTCGAGGGCCTCGCCGCCTGGCAGGCAGGGCATGGCTGGGTCGATGCCGTCCGTGCCGTTATCCCGGAAGACGAGAAAATCTATTCCTGGTGGAGTTACCGCAACCGCGCATGGCCAGGCAGCGACCGGGGCCGTCGGCTGGATCACATCTGGGTCAGCCCGGCGCTGACGCATAAAGTGACGGATGCCGGTGTGTTCCGCGACGCACGCGGCTGGGAAAAACCGTCGGATCACGCCCCTGTCTGGGCCGACATCGACATCCGGGAATGATTGCCGCGGCGCCCGGACGGCGCTAAATCAGAGGCTCTTCTCATCCGGAGTTCATCGTGACAGCACCTGCCATCGCCGACACACGCACCACTATCGACCCGGTCTGTGGCATGTCGGTGGATATGGATGCCGGCAAACCGCAGCACGACCACGACGGCGAGACCTATCATTTCTGCGGACAGCGCTGCTGCGACCGTTTCGCCGCCGATCCGCAACATTTTCTGTCGGGCGCCCATCTCGAGGCCGCCAACAACGCGCCGGCAGGAACCATGTTCACCTGTCCGATGGACCCCGAGATCGTCCAGGAAGGCCCCGGCAGCTGTCCGGTCTGCGGCATGGCGCTGGAACCGATGGGTTTGCCGCCGGCCGATGCCGGCCCCAATCCGGAACTGGTCGATTTTACGCGCCGATTCATCGTTGGCGTCGTCTTCACGCTCCCGGTTTTCCTCGTCGCCATGGGCCCGATGGCCGGGTTGCCGGTCAAGGACTGGCTGGGTGTCCGCATTGCCGCCTGGACCGAACTGATCCTGGCAACGCCGGTCGTGCTTTGGTGCGGCTGGCCGTTTCTGGTGCGCGGCGTGCGGTCGGTCGCGACCTGGAACCTGAACATGTTCACCCTGATCGCGCTGGGGGTCAGCGCGGCCTATCTGTTCAGCCTCGTCGCAACCCTGTCACCCGATGTTTTTCCGAAGGGATTCCGCCAGCCTGACGGTTCGGTCGGGGTGTATTTCGAAGCCGCCGCGGTGATCGTCGTTCTGGTCCTGCTCGGCCAGATGCTGGAACTTCGCGCCCGCGAACAGACCGGCAGCGCGCTGCGCGCGCTTCTGGATCTGGCCGCCAAGACCGCCAGCAAGCTGAACCTGGACGGCACCGAGACGGAAATCGCGCTGGAAGACGTGCGGACCGGCGACCGGCTGCGCATCCGGCCCGGCGAAAAAATACCCGTCGACGGAATGGTTGTGGAAGGGGCGTCCGCGATCGACGAATCCATGATCACCGGGGAACCCGTCCCGGTAGAAAAAGGACCGGGCGACACGGTGACGGGCGCCACGCTGAACGGCACCGGGTCGCTGGTCATGGAGGCGACCCGTGTGGGCGAGGACACATTACTGGCGCGCATCGTCGGGCTCGTCGCCGCCGCCCAGCGCAGCCGCGCCCCGGTCCAGAAAGTGGCCGACCGGGTGGCAGGTATCTTCGTGCCCGCGGTTGTCCTGGCTGCGATCGTCGCGTTTGCTGGTTGGTCCGCCTGGGGTCCGGAGCCTCGCCTCGCCTACGCCGTCGTCGTTGCAGTTTCCGTCCTGATCGTCGCCTGCCCGTGCGCGTTGGGCCTCGCCACGCCGATGTCGATCATGACCGCGACGGGCCGCGGCGCGCGCGCGGGCGTCCTTATAAGAGACGCGGAAGCGCTGGAAAGACTGGCCGGCGTCGACACCCTGGTGGTCGACAAGACCGGTACGCTGACTGAAGGCGCGCCGGCGCTGCTCGGCGTCGATGTGTTATCGGGCGAAACCGAAGCAGACATCGTCCGTCTCGCCGCCAGCGTCGAGCGCGGCTCCGAACATCCGCTCGCCGCCGCCATCATGACAGCGGCGGAAGACCGTTTGCTGGAATACGGCAATGTTTCCGGATTTGCATCGACAACCGGCAAGGGCGTGTCCGCCGCGGTCGATAGCCGGCATATCGTGCTGGGCAACCGGGCAATGATGGACGACGCGGGCATCGACGTTTCGGCGGCGGAGATGCGGTCCGACGTCTATCGCAAGAACGGCGAAACGGTCATGTTTTTGGGTATCGACGGGACCGCAGCCGCGATTTTGCGCCTGTCCGACCCGGTCAAGGCCACCGCGACACCGGCGCTGGACCGTCTGCGGGGCGACGGCGTTCGCGTCGTCATGGCGACCGGGGACAATCACGTCACCGCCCGCGCGGTCGCAGCACAGCTGGGCATCGACGACGTCCGCGCCGGTCTGCTGCCGGAAGACAAGGCGGCGCTGATCGCGGAACTCCAGCAACAGGGGGCCTGCGTCGCCATGGCGGGCGACGGCATCAACGACGCCCCGGCACTGGCCGGGGCCGATGTCGGCATTGCCATGGGCACCGGTGCCGACGTCGCGCTGGAAAGCGCCGGCATCACGCTGGTCAAAGGCGACCTGCAGGGCATCGTCCGCGCCCGCGCGCTGGCCCGCGCGACCATGCGCAACATCCGCCAGAACCTGTTTTTCGCTTTTGTCTATAACGGCGCCGGCGTACCGATCGCCGCCGGCGTGCTTTTCCCGGTATTCGGCATCCTGCTGTCGCCCATGATCGCCGCCGCCGCAATGAGCCTCTCGTCCGTCAGCGTGATCGGCAATGCGCTGCGGCTGCGAACCGCGAACCTGAAGTAAACCGGCCGGCCTAAACCGCCTGAAACCGCGCCTGGTCCATCAGGACGCTCTGCGCGATGACTTTGACGGATGTCGGATCGCCGACGCCGACCATCCGGACATGAGGAATAGGCGTGGACAGTTCTTCGATCCGGTCGATTTCCCACACCAGGCCTTCCGCCGCCCTGAATTTCAGGCCGGGAACGAGTTCGTCGATTTTCTTCATGACAATAGCCTCAAGTTACTACTGCCTACCCCGGGACGGAGAATAAGGTGCGTTTCTGAAAGAGAAATTAACGTGGCGATGCCGACCGGCTGCCCTGCGTTATTTTTCCACCCGGTTGATGAAATACCGGCCCGGTCGCACACCATCGGGCAGAGGCTGGGCCGCCCAGTTGGCGACCGTATATTCCTGGTCGCTGCAGACGATGCCGCCCGGCAGCATCAACGCATTTACCAGCGGCGCAATGGCGGCGATCAGGCGCGCGTTACTTTCCTTTTCGCCGGTGCCGATATCGCAATGCGCCAGCGCCGCCCTGCCGCCGAGACGGTCCGCCGCCGATGCCAGCGTGTAGGTGATGTCGCCAAGGATCATGTGATCGTCGTCGGGAATGCAATCCGGGTGCGCGGCCACCCGCCGGTCGAATACAAAAATTTCGCGGTCGGGAAACAGTTCGCGCAGATGATCGTAGGTGCGGCCATTGCCCAGGCCGAGTTCCAGCACCGGTCCCGGCAGATCGGCGATCAGATCCCTGGCCATATTGAGGCAGTCACGCTGGGCCGATACCCGTCGTATAAAGGAGTCCAGCCTGCTCATAGATCCGGGATCGTCCGCCGCGACCGAAAGCCGGGGTCAGCCGTTGCTGGCTTCGCGCAGCTGCGCGGTAGTGGCGTCCAGCCGATGGGCGAGTTCGCGCATGATTTCGACCGCCATGTCGGGAAATTCGCTGATCATGCGAAAGAACAGGTCCTTGGTGATCGCCAGCGTGATCAGCTCGGTCTCCGCGCGGATCGTGGCGGTACGCGGCACGTCGATGAGGATAGCGATTTCGCCGACGAAATCGTTCTTGCCGACCTTGGCGACGGCCAGTTCGCCGTTGGGGGTATCGACCACGACATCGGCCTGACCCTCGAGAATGATATAGGCGGCATCGCCGGGGTCGCCCTGGTGAAACAATTCTCCGCCCGCGGGAAATGTCAGACGTTCGCTGGTAAACGCCAGCAATTTCAGTTTCGACGGCTCGATCTTCGCAAACAGCGGCACGCTGCGCAGGGCCTCGACCTCTTCATTCAGGCTCACCGGTTTCTCCTCGCCGTCTTTGCACAAATCATATTCAGCACCAGCCGGTTTGTCATATCACGATGTATCATTCCGACTGCACCAGTTCATGTAGCGTCGAGCCTTCGGCGTTCAACTCGCTCCACGTTCCCTGCTCGATCACACGGCCGGATTTCATCACCAGGATTCTGTCGAAATCCTCCGCCATCGACGCACGGTGGACAGCCCAGACAAGCCCGCGGCCCGCCATTTCCTCGCGCAGCGCGGACAGCAGCGCCGACTGCGTCGCGCCGTCCAGGCTGCCGGTCGCCTCGTTCAGGATCAAGACATCGGGGCGTTTGAGAATTGCACGGGCGATACCGAGCTTCTGGCGTTGCGCGCCGGACAGCCGCCCGCCGCCGATGCCGACGTGGAAACTGAGCCCGACTTCCATCACCGCGGCCCGCAGATCGAGATCGTCGATCACCGCAGACATGATCTCGCCGACCCGTTCCGCTCCGCCCGCCTGTCCGTAGGCCAGCTTGCCGAAAAGAATGTTGTCCTGCAGCGTCGCGGCGGCGTTGAAAGCGTCCATGTCGAAGAATTCGACTGCGCCCAGGAATTCCTCCGGCAGGTTTTCGGCAAACGCCCTGCGCGCCACCAGAATCCGTTCCTGGAGCTCGTCGGTGATCACGCCCAGCCGATGACGCGCCGGCGACACCTTGAACGGCAAGGACAGAAGCATGGTCCGTTCTTCCGGTCGCAGCGTGTCGATACCGTCGCGGTTTATACGGGTCAGAACGGACTGGAACTCCGGCAGGTCGTCCGAAGAAATAAAGCTGAACTGTTCGAAGAACGGATGCCCGGCGGGCAGGTCGGCGAACAGTTCCGTCATGGTCGACGCGATCTGCTGTCCGGCGTCGAGCAGCGGGTCGATCAGACCCTGATCGTCCAGAACCGAGATCACGTATTCGTTCTCCGCCAGACGGTCCATATCGAAGGTGGGGCCGACCGGGGTGCCGAACAGCAGGTTTTCTCCGAGCGTCGCGTTCTCGTTGTATTTTTCCGGATCGAACCCTTCGACGAGCGCGGCGATGGCGGGGTCGGTCAGACGATTGTGAAACTCGGAACGGGCTTGAAGGAACTTTTCCGCAAGTTCGGACTGTGTGGCGGGATCGATCGTTCCCCGCAGACCAAGCGTGTAAATGTCGTCATCGAGCCGGACCATTTTCAGAACGCTGAAAATACGCTGCAGCAGCGCATCGTCATCGGCGGCGCCGGCCGCCTCGTAATCGATCCAGTTCGCATTCAGATCGTCGGTGGAGTTGCCGGAAGCTTTCGCCTCGGACAGATAATGATCGTATTCGCGGCGGGTGTCCTCGTTGTATTCCGCGTCCCGCAGGGGTTGGTGCTGGACGCCGTAGAGCAGGTTGTCGCGTACAGTGGTGGAAAACAAATACGCTGTCGACCCGACATAGGCGATGCGGCGGCCGGTCACGGCTTCCGGCAGATCCGCAATCTTGCGAGATCCGATCTGCAAATTCCCGCTGGTGGGCGCCAGCAGACCGGCCAGCAACTGGGTGGTTTCCTCCTTGCCGGAACCGCCGCCGCCGACAAGCGCGACATGATCGGCGGCATCGAACGTGAAGGACGCGCCATCCACGTGAACCGCACCGGAATCGTCCCCCAGCGAAAGGCCGGACGCCGCAATCTCACCGCTCAGCGGATCGATCTCGTCCGGTTCGTCAAGCTGCCGGCCTTCCTCCATCATGCCGACGGGCTGGAACTGTTCCCTCACCTGTTCGTACTTGATCTTCGCATCCGCCTGGCGCTGGTAGAAGTTCAACAGTTCCTTCCATGGCGCGGCGAGATCCTTGTGCGCCGCAATCGCCGCCATCAGGGTGCCGATTTCCAGATCGCCCTGGATCACAAGCCAGCCGCCGATCGCATAGAAGCAGAACGGGCCCAGCTGATTGATCGAGTTGTTGAGAAATTTGATGATGAATTTCCAGATGTAGATCTGGAGGCGCACGTCGTAGATGGCGCCGAGGCGGCGGGAAAAATCGGCGCGTTCGCGGCGGGCGGTGTTGTTGGTGTGAATTTCCATCACGCCGTTCGCGGATTCGCCGATCCGGTCGGACAGCTGGCGCACCAGCCGGACCCGTTCCTTGCCCAGCAGATTCACCCGGCGCTGCAGCTTGGGGATCAGATACCCCTGTAGGGGGTATAGCGCGACGGCGGCAAGCGCCATGAACCAGTTCTGGACGAACAGAAACGCCAGGATGACGATCAAGTAGCCGCCCTGAAAAACCGGCAGCTTGAAGGCGTCGCCGACGAAACCGCCGAGCGGCTCGACCTCCGCGGTGATCATCGTCACCATCTCGGACGATGACGTTTTGCGGAACTGCGGCAGAGGGAAACGCAGAATTCGGCCATACAGTTCGAAGCGGAGCCGTCGGAGCATACGTTCGCCGGTGATGCCGGCATAAAGATTGATAACGTATTTGAACGCCTGATTGATGATGACCAGCAACAGGAACGCGGCGCACAGAACCCACAGATAATTGATTTGATCCAGCTCCACCCCGGCCAGCGTTGTCGGAAACGTAATGGAATTCGCCTGTATCGCGCCGTTGACGATCATTTTCGGCAGTTCGTAGAACGCATACAGGAACGGAAAAGACGCGACGGCCATCAGCGTCAGAATGACCTGCTGACGCAGCGAATACTTTATTACGTAACGATAAATGCTTGTTTCCACGGGGGAGCTCGTCGGTGATGTTGAGGCGAGATTACGCTATCGGTGTTTCTTGTACGACAGTGTCCAGCCGTACCGCAACGAACTTGTGACGAAACCTTTTCCGCCGCTGTGACGTCAGTCACAGGCGCGGAAGACGAAAAGGTCCAGATTTCCTGCTTCATTCAATATTTGGGGCTTGGGGCAAGCTGTGCGATATTCTGCGCATTATTCACGGGTGGGACCCCCCATGACAAACGAGAAGAAGCCGCAACGCGCCCTGATTTACAGTCATGACAGCTTCGGACTGGGACATTTGCGGCGCTGCCGGGCCATCGCCCATGCGCTGGTCGACCAGAACCCGAACATGTCGGTGATCATCCTGTCCGGTTCGCCGATTATCGGCAATTTCGATTTCAAACGGCGGGTCGATTTTGTCCGGGTGCCCGGTGTCATCAAACTGCGTAACGGCGATTATACGTCCCACAGCCTGGATCTGGACATCGACCAGACGGTGGCGTTGCGGGCCTCGATTATCAAACACACGGCCGAAATATTCGATCCCGACATCTTTATCGTCGACAAGGAACCGCTTGGCCTGCGGGGCGAGGTCAGCGAAACGCTGGAAATGCTGTGCGATCGCGGCACGCCGCTGGTTCTGGGGCTGCGCGACGTCATGGACGAGCCGTCCCTTCTGGCGCCCGAATGGGAGCGTAAAAACGTCGTTCCGGCGCTGGAACACCTGTACGATCAGATCTGGGTCTACGGGCTGCCGCAAATCTGCGATCCGCTGGCCGAAATTTCGCTGCCGGACCAGGTTCGGCGCAAGATGGTCTACACCGGATACCTGGAACGCGAAGGCGCGCGCGGCGCCCCCAATGCGGAACATGCGATCCCTTTCGACCGTCCTTACCTGCTGGTGACGCCGGGCGGCGGCGGAGATGGAGAGGCCATGGTGGACTGGGTCCTGAGGGCTTACGAATCCGAAGCCGCGCCTCCCTATCCCGCGCTGCTGGTTTTCGGGCCCTTCATGCAGCAGGAAAAGCAGCTTGAGTTCGCCCGCCGCGTCGCGGAACTGAAGAATGTGGAATCGATCACCTTCGAAGCCAACATCGAACCCCTGATCCAGGCCGCTTCGGGCGTCGTTGCGATGGGCGGCTACAATACGTTCTGCGAAATCCTGACGTTCGACAAACCGGCGCTGATCATCCCCCGCACCGTTCCCCGCATGGAGCAGTTCATCCGGGCCGATCGCGCCCAGGAACTCGGCCTGGTCCGGATGCTGGAAGACGATGGCGTGCGCAATGCCCGCGATATGGCGACAGCGCTGCGCCATCTGCCGCAACAGAATCGCCCCTCCGATATCGTCGTGCCGGGCCTGCTGGACGGACTGCCCAACGTCAACCGGCTGGCGCACCGGCTCACCGGCCGTCATGCACGGCGGATCGCCGCCATCGGCGGCCAGGGCTGAACGGCCGCAAAACGATGTCCGGCCGAACCGCCATTGTCGTAAAAGGGTATCCGCGCCTGTCGGAAACGTTTATCGCCCAGGAAATTCGCGGGCTTGAAGAACGCGGGCTGGACATCGAAATCGTCTCCCTGCGGCATCCGACGGACAAGTACACGCACCCGGTGCACGACGAAATTACGGCGCCGGTACGGTACCTGCCGGAATATCTGTATCAGGAACCCCGGCGGGTGTGGCGGGCGTGGCGGGCAGTCCGGAAACTGCCCGGTTACAAAGCCGTCCGGCAAATCTGGATGCGCGATCTGTGCCGCGACCGGACGCCCAACCGCATCCGGCGTTTCGGACAGGCGCTCGTCCTGGCCCACGAACTGGGTACCGATGTAGATCACATTCACGTTCATTTCCTTCACACGCCGGCATCGGTCGCCCGTTATGCGGCCGCGTTGACCGGCCGGTCATGGACCGTGTCCGCCCACGCCAAGGATATCTGGACGTCACCCGAGTGGGAGAAGCGCGAAAAACTGGCGGATGCGGACTGGCTGGTGACATGTTCGGCCTATGCGCGCGATCATCTGGCGGCGCTCGACGACAGCGGCGGAAAAGTGGAACTGGTCTATCACGGTCTCGACGGCGACCGGTTTCCGCCGGGCCCCGACCGGAAACCCCTGCGCGACGGATCCGACCCCGCCGATCCGCTGCGCATTCTGTGCGTGGGCCGCGCGGTCGAAAAAAAAGGGCACGACATCCTGCTCGACGCGCTGAGCCGCTTGCCGTCGGACATCAGCTGGCGGCTTTGGCATATCGGCGGCGGTGAATTGCGGGAAGAACTGAAAGATCGGGCTGAACGGCTGGGTATTTCCGACCGGGTCGTCTGGTTCGGCGCGCTGCCGCAGGACGAGGTCAGGGCCCGATACCGCGAGGCCGATTTGTTCGTCCTCGCCAGCCGCATCGGCAACGATGGCGACAGGGACGGTCTGCCGAACGTGCTGATGGAGGCGCAAAGCCAGGCACTGGCCTGTATTGCCACCAATGTGTCGGCGATCCCCGAACTGATTCTTGACGGCGAAACCGGGGTGCTGGTCCCGCCGGAAGACCCGGACGCGCTTGGCAACGCGATCGCCGAACTGGCTGGCAACCCGGACCGCCGGCTATTCCTCGGGCGCAGCGGCGAAGCGCGCGTGCGCAGCTCGTTTTCCTTTCACGCCGGCGTCGACCGCCTGGCGGAGAAACTGGGCGCGGCGCAATCGATGTCCGGCCGCGACGCCGCCTGAGACCGTCGGAATGCGGATCGCCTTCTATGCCCCCATGAAGCCGGCATCGTCGCCGGTGCCGTCCGGCGACCGCGAGATGGCGCGCAATCTGATCGCGGCGCTGGGACGGCATCACCGGGTGGACGTCGCGACGGAATTCGTCAGCCGCGACGGCAAGGGCGACCCGGCCGTCCAGCGACAACTCGCGACCCGGGCGCAGGACGAAGCGCGGGCGCTGATCGGCGCCTGGCGCGCCGGCCCGTTCGACCGTCGCCCCGATGCGTGGTTTACCTATCACCTCTATCACAAAGCCCCCGACTGGATCGGCCCCGCGGTCAGCAAAGCCCTGCAGATACCCTATTTCGTCGCCGAGGTTTCGCATGCGCCGAAACAGGCGGGCGGGCCCTGGGATATCGGATATCGCGCCGCAGAAACCGCGATCAAAGCCGCCGACGGCATCGTCGGCCTGTCGAAACTGGACGCTGCATGCGTTCTGCCGCTGCTCGACGACCCCGGCAGGTACCACAGGCTGGCTCCTTTCACCGGTTTATCGCCTTTTACAGAGGCCGCCGGACGAAGAAACCATCTCAGGAAGATTATTCTCGGTCGCTTCGGCCTGCCTTCCGCCGACCCCACGCTACTGGCGGTCGGCATGATGCGGGACGGCGACAAGCTGGACAGCTACCGCGTGCTGGCGGAAGCGCTGGGCAGGCTGGCGGATCGCAGATGGAATTTACTGATCGTCGGCGACGGTCCGGCCCGACCGGAAGTCGAAGACGCGTTTTCGGGATTTCCGGAAGCGCGCGTCAGCTTCGCCGGAGCCGTCGCCCCGGACGACCTGCCGGGATTTTATGCAGCCACGGATCTGATGGTCTGGCCGGCGGTGAACGAGGCATACGGCATGGCGATGCTCGAAGCGCAGGCAGCCGGGCTGCCCGTTGTGGCGGGAAGGACAGGCGGCGTCCCCGACGTCGTTCGCCATGGGGAAACCGGCCTTTTATGTCCGGTCGGCGATACGGTTGCATTCGCCGACGCGGTGGATGGGATGCTTGCCGATTCCGAGAGGCTCGATGCGTTTTCGTCGGCGGCATTGGCCCGAACATCGGCGGAAAACGATATATCAGCGGCCGCAGAAACACTGGACCGCATTCTCAAAAGCAGTCGAAAGGCGCAGGCGGCATGACCCGGATCGCTCTGATCCGGCACGGGCCGACCGACTGGAATGCCGAACACCGGCTGCAGGGGCGGACCGACCGGCCACTGTCCGACGAAGGCCGCGCGGAAGTTTCCGGCTGGCGCGTTCCGGAGACCTATAAATCTTTCGAATGGGTGTCGAGTCCGTTGAGCCGCGCCCGGCAGACGGCGGAGATTCTGTCGCTCGACATCGCCCGGCTGGAGCCCGCCATCATCGAGATGGACTGGGGCGCCTGGGAAGGACATACCCGCACCGAGCTGGACGAGATCTACGGCGAGGAAGTTTCCATCCGCGCGGCGAAGGGTCTGGATTTGCGCCCCCATGACGGGGAAAGCCCGCGCGACGTACGCGACCGGGTTGCCGCCTGGGCGCGGGACGTCGCCGCCGCAGGGCAACCGACCGGTGCCGTGTGCCATCAGGGAATCATCCGCGCCGCGTTGTCGCTCGCCACCGGATGGAGCATGGTCGGCAAACCGCCGGAAAAAATGGACTGGGCGAGCGTTCATATCTTCGAGGCCCACGCGGATGGCGGGTTCGAGGTCGCCGCGCTGAACGTCAGCTTGCTGGATGGCGGCGGCGCATGACCGCCCCGAAAATTTTTTTCTGGGTCCAGCATCTGCTGGGGATTGGCCATCTGAAACGGACGGCGACGCTGACGCGGGCGTTCCGCCGGGCCGGCATGGAAGTAACAGTCGTTTCCGGCGGTCAAGACGTGCCGGGGCTCGATATCGCCGACGCCAAACTGATCCAGCTGCCCCCGGTCCGCGCGGCAGACAAGTACTTCAAGATCCTGATCGACGAGAACGACGCCGAAATCGACGATGCGTTCCGCGACCGGCGCCGCGCACTTCTGCTGGGGGCATACGCCGCCGAAGCGCCGACCGTCATTCTGACGGAGCTGTTTCCCTTCGGTCGTCGCCAGTTACGGGGTGAACTGACCGCGCTGCTGGAAACCGCGAAGGCGCAACAGGCGCCGCCGCTGATCGTCTCGTCGGTCCGCGATATTCTGGTCGAGCCGCCCAAACCCGAAAGGGTGGAGGAAATGCTGGAGCGGATCGAGACCTATTACGATCGTGTGCTGATCCACGGCGATCCGACGCTGATCCCGTTCGGCGACACCTTCGCCCACGCCGATCGCATCGCCGACCGGGTCGCCTATAGCGGTTACGTCGTCGATACGCCGCAGAAAACGCCCGGCGGCGCAGGAACGGGCGAAGTCATCGTATCCGCCGGCGGCGGCGCGGTGTCGGAAGAGCTGTTTCGCGCGGCCATGGCGGCGCGGCCGGCGACGACGCTGTCAGATCGCACCTGGCGCATCCTGGCCGGGCATGCTCTGCCCATGGACGTGTTCGGCGCGCTGAAATCCGCGGCGCCGGCCGGCGTCATCGTGGAGCGCGCGCGCCCCGATTTCACGACCCTGATGGCGAACTGCGCTCTGTCGATCAGCCAGGGCGGATACAATACGGTCATGGAAATGATGGCGGCGCGCACCCGCGGCGTCATCGTCCCTTATGCCGGCGGGCTTGAAACCGAACAGACGCTGCGCGCGCGGCTTCTGGAGAACCGCAGCGGCATCCGCAGCATTCCGGAAGACGCCCTGGATCCGGAAACCCTGGCGCAGGCCGTCGACGACGCATTCGCGGCATCCCCCCCGGACGCATCCGGTCTGGATACGGACGGCGCGGATGCCAGCGCCCGCCTGATCGCGGAATGGTTCAGAGATCACAATCGGGCGGCCGCGTGAGCACCTGGAAAGATTTAACGGCCGAACTCGATCTCTGGGCGGAAGCCGGCGACGTCGCGACGTTCTGGTGGCGCGACGACGATGCGGTCGGGCCGACGCCGGCGCTCGACCGACTGCTCGACCTCCACCGGAAAAGCGGGGTACCGGTTGCGATTGCAGTCATCCCCGCGAACGCGCAGCCGGCGTTGGCCGACATCCTGTCGGGCGACGGCATCGACATACTGCAACACGGATACGCGCACCGGAATCACAGGGACGGGACGGGCAAGAAGGCCGAACTCGGCGACGACCGCGCCTTGTGGGATATCGCCCGCGAACTGGCCGACGGGCGGGGACGCATGTTCGACATTTTCGGCGAAGACGGCTGGACCGAGACCATGGTCCCGCCCTGGAACCGGATCGACGAGCCGGTCACCGCTTTGTTGCCGGGGCTGGGCTTCCACGGACTTTCGACGTTCAGAGCACGAGAGGCCGTGCAACCGGCGCCCGGTCTGACAGCCGTCAACACGCATATCGACATCGTCGACTGGGACGGAGATCGCGGATATGCAGGGGATCAAGCGACCCTGTCGGCTGCCATCGCGCATCTTTCGGCAAAGCGCGGCGGGCTGGCCGATCGCGGCGAAGCCACCGGATTGCTGACCCATCATCTGGCGCATGACGATGCCTGCTGGGCCTTTATCGACGCATTCATCGATGTGACAACCGGCCATCCGGCGGCTCAGTGGGCGTCGGCGCGCGCCCTGTTTCCGGTTCCACGATGACGCAATACCGCCATACCATACGGACGATCGCGCCGGACTATATCCGGGCAGGCGTCGGCCTGGCGGTGACAGCCGGGCCGATATTCATCGTGCCGACCGCGGAGCCGGTGTCGTGGACGCTGATGTTTCTGGTTTTCCTGTTCGCCGTATACGCGGCAAACGTCGTGATCCGTCATGCCAGCGTCATCGAACTGGACGAAACATCCGTTTCGGTTTCTGGGCCGTTTTCGCGATCCCTTCGCTGGCAGGACCTTGAGGAAATGCGCCTGAAATACTTTTCCACCCGGCGCGACGGCGCGCATGGCTGGATGCAACTTGTTCTTAAGGGATCGGACGCTAAAATCCGGATCGAATCGACTCTCGGCGGCTTCGCCGATATTGTTACCCAGTCGGCGAAAGCAGCCAGTAACGAGGGGCTTAGTCTTTCGTCGACCACCTTGGGGAATCTCGAACTTCTGGGTGTTAAAACAGAGGTGTTCACGTCTAGTAGCGGTTCCCAATGACGGATTTATTGAACGTCAACGACCTTCAGGTCGAATTCCACGTGGCGGAAGGCGTCGTACGCGCCGTCAACGGCGTCAGTTTCCGCGTGCCCGCTGGCAAGACCGTCGCGCTGGTGGGTGAATCCGGATCCGGGAAATCCGTTGTTTCCCAGACGATCATGGGCATCCTGCCCAAGGCGGCGAAAGTCACCGGCGGCGAAATCGTCTTTACCGACCCCCGCAACAACAGCGTTACCGATCTGCTGACCCTGGAAACCGATGGCGCGAAAATGCGCGAAATACGGGGCGGGCGGATCTCGATCATCTTTCAGGAACCGATGACGTCCCTGTCGCCGCTGCATACCGTGGGCGACCAGATTTCGGAAGCGCTGTTCCTGCACCGCGGCGTTTCCAAGCAACAGGGGATGGAGCTGACGGCGGAGATGCTTCAGCTGGTCGGATTTCCCGACCCGGTGCGGGCGCTGCGCACGTATCCGTTCGAACTGTCCGGCGGGCTGCGGCAGCGCGCCATGATCGCGATGGCGCTGGTGTGCCGCCCGGCGCTGCTGATCGCGGACGAACCCACCACCGCGCTGGACGTCACCATCCAGGCGCAGATCCTGAAACTGATGAACGATCTGCAGTCGGAACTGCAGATGGCGGTCCTCATGATCACCCACGACCTTGGCGTGGTCGCGAACGTCGCCGATGAAATCGTGGTGATGTATCACGGCGGCGTCCTGGAACGCGGTTCGCTGAACGATATTTTCCGCAATCCGGGTCACGATTATCTGAAAGCCCTGCTACGGGCGGTGCCGCGCTTCCACATGGAAGAGGGCGAACGTCTGGTGCCGCTGCGCGAAATCCAGCACACCACCGGTCACCTGCTGGCCGAGCGCGAAGAAGAACAGGTCAAACTTGAAAAACCGCTGCTGCGGGTCACCGGGCTGACCAAATCCTATTCGCTGCGCAAGGGCGGCATCTTCGCCGGCGGGGAAACGCAAAAAGTGCTGGCGGTCGACGATGTCAGCTTTTTCGTCCGCCAGGGCGAATGCCTCGGCCTGGTCGGCGAATCCGGCTGCGGCAAGACGACCCTGTCGAAAATGATCATGCGCGCGCTGTCGCCGGATTCCGGCCAGGTCGTCTTTAACGACGGCGGCACGGAGGTCGACCTGACCGCGCTCAGCGAAAAGGAACTTTTGCCTTACCGGCGCAAGATCCAGTTCATGTTCCAGGATCCGTTCTCGTCGCTGAACCCGCGCATGACGGTTTTCGACATCATTTCGGAACCGCTGATCATCCACGATATCGGCGATCCCGCCTATCGCGCCGAAATGGTCCAGGAGCTGATGGCGCTGGTCGGGCTCGATCCGCGCTATCTCAACCGTTATCCGCACAGTTTTTCCGGCGGCCAGCGACAACGCATCGGAATCGCGCGTGCGCTGGCGCTTAAACCCGAACTGCTGCTGTGCGACGAACCGGTTTCGGCTCTCGACGTTTCGGTGCAGGCGCAGATTCTGAATCTTCTGAAGGACCTGCAGGAAGATCTGGGGCTCACCTATTTGTTCATTTCCCATAACCTGGCGGTGGTCGACTACATCGCCGACCGGATCGCCGTGATGTGCGCCGGCCGTCTGGTGGAAACCGCGCCGCGCGACGTGCTGTTCCGCGCGCCGGTGCATCCCTATACCAGGGCCCTGTTATCGGCGGTGCCGGAACCCGACCCCGATGCCCGGCTCGATCTTTCGGCGCTGATGGAAGGCAAGGCGTCCATTCCATCGGAGTGGCCGGCGCCGTTCACGATCGACGGCAGCGGCGATCTGGGTCTGGTCGACCTGGGCGAGGAACACTTCGTTCGCGCCGACCCGTCCGTGAACGTAAGGGATCTGGTGGCATGACGATCCGAACGGCCGCCCTCTTCACCGTCCTGTCGGCGTTCTGTACCGCCGCCGCGGCCCAGGTGGCGGCGCCGGTGGAAACGCCGCTGTTCGCCGAAGACGTTGCCGCCGGAAAACTGTCGCCGGTCGCGGCACGTTTGCCGCAGAACCCCCGTGTCGTCCGCCTGAAGAATCCGGGCCGGCACGGCGGCACCATGCGGGTCGTGTTCGGACGGTCGAAGGATACGCGCATCATGGTCGTGTACGGCTACGCGCGGCTGATGACCTACGATGCGCAGTTCCAGCTGCAACCGGATATTCTGGCGGGCGTCGATGTGGAGCAGGGGCGTGTCTTCACGCTGAGACTGCGCAAGGGACACCGCTGGTCGGACGGGACGCCGTTCACGTCGGAGGATTTCCGGTATTGGTGGGAAGATATCGCCAATCACAAAAAACTGTCGCCGCTGGGCGCCCCGAAACAGATGGTGATCGCGGGCGAACTGGCGAAGTTCGAGGTCATCGACGACCACACGGTACGCTTCTCATGGAGCTCGCCGAATCCGCACTTCCTGCCGGCCCTGGCCTCCGCAACGCCGCTCTATATCTATCGCCCGGCCCACTACCTGAAACAGTTCCACACGGATTACGCCGACGCGGAAAAACTGGCGGCGATGGTGAAGAAATCAGGCCGCCGGAACTGGGCGGCCCTGCACAACCGACGTGACAATCAGTACAAGAACGACAATCCGAAACTGCCGACGCTGCAGCCCTGGGTTCTGCGCACCAAGCCACCGGCGCAGCGGTTCATTTTCGAACGGAATCCCTATTACCACCGTGTCGACCAGAACGGCCGCCAGCTGCCCTACGCCGACCGGGTTGCCATGTCGGTCGCCGCGGCCGGCGTGATCCCGCTGAAGACCGGCGCCGGCGAATCCGATTTTCAGGCGCGCGGCATCGCGTTCAACAACTACACCTTCCTGAAAGAAGCGGAGAAGCGCGAAAATTTCAAAGTCCACTTGTGGCAGACGGCGAAAGGGGCGCACCTGGCCCTTTTCCCGAACATGAACGTCAAGGACGACGTGTGGCGCAAACTGATGCGCGACGTGAAATTCCGCCGCGCGCTGTCGCTTGCCATCAACCGGCACGAAATAAACCAGGTCATCTATTACGGGCTGGCGCTGGAGGGGCAGAACACCGTGCTGCCGCAAAGCCCGCTGTACAAAAAGGAATACCGCGACGCCTGGGCCAAATTCGATCTGAAGCAGGCAAACGGGCTGCTCGACGGCCTCGGTCTGACGGAGCGGGATTCGCGCGGTGTCCGCCTGCTGCCCGACGGACGGCCGATGGAAATCATCGTCGAGACCGCGGGCGAAGACACCGAACAGACCGACGTGCTGGAACTGATCCACGATTCCTGGCTTGCGGCGGGCATCAAACTTTTCACGCGCCCGTCGCAGCGCGAAGTTTTCCGCAACCGGATTTTCGCCGGTGAAACGCTGGTATCAATCTGGTCGGGCCACGAATTCGGCATCCCCAACGCAAACACCATTCCGGACGAGTTCGCGCCCACCGACCAGTTGCAGCTGCAATGGCCGAAATGGGGACAGTTTTTCCAGACGCGGGCGCGCGCCGGCGAAAGGCCCTCCGACGCTCACGCGCTCGAACTGCTGAAGCTCAACCGCGCCTGGGCCTATGCCCGCGGCACGACCGAGCGCCGCAATATCTGGGAGCGCATGCTCGAAATCAACGCCGATCAGGTCTATTCGATAGGGCTCGTCGGCGCGGTGCCGCAGCCGATCGTCGTCAATCGCAATCTGCGCAACGTGCCCGAAAAGGGCATTTTCAACTGGAACCCCGGCGCCCATTTCGGCGTCTATATGCCGGACACGTTCTGGTTCGACAACGCCGACCGGCGCCAGGCAAAGCGGTAAGGACCGCCCCGAATGCTTAAATACCTCGCCCACCGTCTGTTGATCATGATCCCCACATTACTGGCGATCAGCCTGATCGTGTTCGTGATCATCCAGCTGCCGCCGGGCGACTATCTGACCAGCTACATCAACGAACTGCAGAGCCAGGGCGAAGCCGTGGACGAGGCCAAGATCGCATTCCTCCGCGAACAGTACGGCCTCGACAAGCCGTGGTGGCAGCAATACCTGGTGTGGCTGTTCGGCATGCTGCAGGGCGATTTTGGATTTTCGTTCGAACACAACCAGCCGGTATCCGAAGTCGTCGGCGACCGGCTTTGGCTCAGCTTTCTGGTATCGTTCACAACAATCCTGTTCACCTGGGCGGTGTCGTTTCCGATCGGCGTCTATTCCGCGACGCACCAGTACTCATGGGGTGACTACAGCCTGTCGTTTCTCGGCTTTCTCGGCTTGGCGACGCCGAACTTCCTGCTGGCGCTGGTGCTGCTGTATCTCGCCAACCGCTGGTTCGGCACCTCGGTTGGAGGCCTGATGGACGATCAGTTCATCGGCCAGCCCTGGAGCTGGGGCAAGTTCGTTTCGGTGCTCGAACATCTGTGGGTGCCCGTGGTCGTCATCGGCACGTCCGGCACCGCCGGGATGATCCGGCGCCTGCGCGCCAACCTGCTGGACGAACTGCAGCGCCAATACGTCGTCACCGGTCGGGCCAAGGGCCTGAAACCGCGCAAGCTGCTGATCAAGTATCCGCTGCGCATGTCGCTGAACCCGTTCATCGCCGATATCGGTAACCTTCTGCCGCAGGTGATATCCGGCGCGGTGATCGTGTCTGTGGTCCTGTCGCTGCCGACCACGGGGCCGATGCTGCTGCGCGCGCTGCAAAGCCAGGATATGTACCTCGCGGGATCGTTCCTGATGTTCCTGTCCCTGCTAACGGTGATCGGCGTCTTTATCTCCGACGTACTGCTGGCGATTCTCGATCCACGAATCCGGCTCGGCGGGGGGGCGACGCGATGAGCAGTCCTTCGCGTTCGGGATCCAGCGGTGGCGATTTCGGCGACGAGCGCCTGGAACACTGGGTCTCGGACCAGCCGTTCGATCCCCATGTCGCTGAAGCGCTGACCCCGGAACAGGAACGCATCTACATGGCGTCGCAATGGCGAATGATGTGGTTGCGCTTCCGCAAACACAAACTGGCCGTGTGGTCCGGCGTCATACTGGCCGTGATCTATTTTTCGGTGCTGATCAGCGAATTTATCGCGCCCTACAACATGCATACGCGACACACCGATCACATCTTCGCGCCGCCGCAATCGGTGAACCTGTTTCACGATGGCGGTATCCGTGCGCCGTTCACCTACGGGCTCAAATACGAGCTCAATATGGAAAACCTGAAGCGGGAATACAGAGAAGATCCCAGCCAGGTGAATTCGATCCGCTTCTTCTGTCTTGGCGACAGTTATCATTTCTGGGGCCTGATCGAGATGAGGTTCCATCTGGTTTGCCCGCCTGAAAACGGCACGCTGTTCCTGCTCGGCACCGACCGGCTGGGGCGCGACATGTTTTCGCGCATCGTGATGGGCACACGCATATCCCTGACGGTCGGGCTTATCGGCATCGCCATTAGCTTCATGCTCGGCATGTTTTTCGGCGGCCTGGCGGGGTATTACGGCGGCTGGGTCGATAACGTCACCCAGCGCGTGATCGAGGTCATCCGCTCTTTCCCCGAACTGCCGCTGTGGATGGCGCTGTCGGCGGCCCTGCCGGTGACGTGGAGCCCGATCGTGATCTATTTCGGGATCACCATCATCCTTGGCCTGCTGGACTGGACGGGCCTCGCCCGCGCGGTCAGGTCGAAACTGCTGTCGGTGCGCGAGGAGGATTTCGTCTCCGCCGCACGGCTGATGGGCGCGAAGCCCGGCCGCATCATCTGGCGGCACATGATGCCGAGTTTCATGAGCCACCTGATCGCATCGGCGACGCTGTCGATTCCGGCGATGATCCTGGGTGAAACGGCGCTTTCGTTCCTTGGGCTCGGCCTGCGCCCGCCAATCACCAGCTGGGGCGTGCTGCTGGCCGAAGCGCAAAACATTAACGTTGTCGCGCTCTATCCCTGGCTGATGCTGCCTGTGGCGCCAGTAATCGTCGTGATCCTCGCCTTCAATTTCCTCGGCGACGGGCTGCGCGACGCTGCCGATCCGTATAAGTGAGCAAGGCACCAGCGTGCCGGGTCACTGTGCCAGGACCACCGGATCAATAGGCCCAGATCGTCGACCGGTGGCGCATTCCGCATCTCCTCGGCATCCGGCGGTACGTAGGCCTGAGCCGGGGCGATATGGTATGTTTTCCGCATGGTATGACGCCCTGTTCATCTGGGCTGTCAGGTGCGCCCCTGCACCGAGGACGGTCTATTCCAACCAGCTTTTACCACCTACCGGCCAGACGCGCCAACGGGCACCACGATGCCACCGCCCATCAACTTGTCGATGGCGCCGCCGTGCATCTCCAGTGTGAGTACGATCTGGCGCTAGTAATCGGCCAGCATGACAATCACTTTGTTCGGCTGATGGGGGTGCGAGCAATTGGTGAAGTCGAGAATATCGCAGAACAGGATGGCGGCCTACACGCGTGGAGGCATTCTGCCGGTAAGGTCTTTAGTGGTTTTGACTTTCAGCACCCGGTCAGATGTCGCCTTTTCCATCGTCGCGTTGCGATCACAATTTCTCGATCCATAGACTTGTCTCGATGGCACCGTCCAGAAGTTCCAGACCGCCGACAACGCCCCGGTCAGTCCGATCCGCCATCCGCGTTGCTGCAAATCTGCTAGAAAACAGTAGTTTCGCAGAATATCCGGTAATCAGAGGCGCAACCGCCGATTGTTCGTTGTAGCCACGCCACGCCCAGTCGGCGGGATAGCCGTCAGGCAACAGAATATCGTGAATATGGACGAGCACCCCGGCGGGCAGCTGCGGCCATACCGAATTCAGCAAATAATCGACGTCGGTGCCCGGCATCAAGATATGGCTCGAATCGATGAACAGGATGTCGCCTGCCGATAGATCCCGGAACAGGCGGGGGTCAGCGGCGTGCAGGGTCGAAGCCACATGTTCGACGCCGATACCGGATATGGGCGCCCGCGGCGCCGGGTCAATAGCCACGATCCGCGTCGGCAATCCGCCATCGGAGACAGCGCGGGCCATGAACCTAGTCGAATGTCCAGATCCGATTTCGAGAACCGTTGCGGGTTTCCGGTCCCGCACCATCGTGTAGGCCGCCGCACCGTCGAGCCGCGGAAACCAGCCCTGGCGCCAGCGCGGTTGCGGCGCCGGGTCGTCGCCAATGGATTTCAACGCGTCCGCAAAGGTTTCAATGCGCTCCAGAAATTCGGAAAAGCGGGGACGGCCGGCCTCGAAAAACGGTTCCAGCGCTGGATACCCGCGGGGGTCGGTTACGGTATGCGCATAACGATAGGGAGTGAACCAGCCCTGCCGCGCTGCGCCTAGTACAGTGGCCAGGCCCATACGCAGGGCGCGCCATCGTGTGCGAAAGGTGGGAGCAGGCACGGCAGAGACCCGTTCAGGGCGACAGCAGCATGCCTTCGCGCGCGACGACGGTGCCGGCCCGCATGGCCTCCGCATCTTTCGCGATCCGGTCGAGATCGTTGTCAGTGCGTTCCGGCATGTGATGAAAAAGAACGAACGTACCGACATCCGCCGCGTCACATAGCCGGACGCCTTCTTCCCACGTGGAGTGGCCCCAGCCCGTGTATTCAGCATACTCGGCATCGGTGAACATGGAATCGTAGATCACGATATCTGCGCTGTCTATCAGCGCCAGAATCCGAGCATCGGGACCGTCTTCGCGCTGCTCCGTGTCGGTGATGTAGCAGATCGATTTGCCGCCGTATTCGACACGATAGCCGGTCGCATTTTGGGGGTGGTTGAGCGGTGTGGTCCTCAGCGTGACGCCGGCGGAAGGGGTCAACGTCTCGCCCGCCCTGAAATCATGGTAACTGACGTCGGCGCCGAATATATCGACAGGGACGGGGAACAGGGGGGCCGACATGAACTGCCGCAGCACGCCCTCGGTCGTCAGCTCATCTTCCAGATGGCCGGACCAGACGCGCAGCGTGTTGCCGGGCTGGAAGGCGTAACAGAAGAACGGAAACCCGGCGATATGATCCATATGGGTATGCGACAGAAACAAATCGACATCGGTGATATCTTCGGCGGCAATGGATTTGCCAAGATTGCGCAGTCCGGTTCCCGCATCGAACACGAACAGACGGTCCCCACAGCGGATTTCGACGCAGGGGGTATTGCCGCCGTATACCGCCGTATCCGTTCCCGGACATGCGACAGAGCCACGGACGCCCCAGAACCGGACAAAAAAGTCGCTAGCTGGCGACACGCAAGATAACTCTATCGATTACGAAGATGATATACCCCTTCTGGCCCTAGCGGTTCGGGATCCGGATCGTGCCTCGACCGACAACCAAAGGTCGACGCGCGCGGCCGGATTGAGCATTCTTAGGCCTAGAATATTGGAAATAGAGTTAATGAGCCAGAAATACAAGCAAAACGGCGTTCCCGCGGGCACAGCGCGGGGGGCCTGAAATGCCCATGGATCTGACAGACAAAGTCGTGCTGGTCGCTGGCGCATCCAAAGGCGTGGGCCGGGAAACCGCGCTGCTTCTCGCCACCGAGGGGGCTAGGGTCGTTGCCGTTGCCCGCGATGCGGAGGCCCTGGAAACTCTGGCGCAGGTCGCCAAAGGCCGTATCAACCTCATGCCGGGCGATCTGACAGACGGGAACTTTGTCGACAGGCTAGCCGTCGAAGCCGGCGAGGTTGACGTCCTCGTCAATCTGGCCGGCCGCACGGCGCATGCGCCGTTTCTCGATTCCGATCCCGAAATGTGGCGCAACGCTTGGGAACTGAACGTCCATGCCGTCTTGCGGTTGAGCCAGGCAATCGCCCGCGGCATGGTGGCGCGTAGGCGCGGTCATATCATCAATATCTCATCAATTCTGGCCCGGCAGGTCTATCCGCTGACCATGGTCTACGCAGCGACGAAACACGCAACGGCGGCGCTGACACGCGGTATGCGTATCGAACTGGCCGAACACGGCGTACGGGTTACCGAGATCGCGCCGGGATTGCTGGATACCGAACTGATGGCGCAGGCCGATCATCCCGCCGTGATCGCCGCCTATGCGAAACGCGAAAAGGCGCGCCTGCCCGCCGTCGAGGTGGCGCGCGCCATCGTGTATGCTGCCGGCACCGAACCGGGCACCGCGCCCGAACTGATCGCGCTGAACCCGCACGACCAGATCTGAAAAACCTGAAGGGAGACGCAAACATGGATATGGAACTGACCGACAAGGTGGCCTGGGTGACAGGCGCGACCGGTGCCATCGGACGCGAAATCGCGTTGGGCTTCGCCCGAGAGGGCGCAAAGGTCGCCGTGTCTGCGCGCTCGGAAGACGCGCTGGCGGCACTGGTCGGCGAAATCGACGCCGGAGGTGGAACTGCCATGGCGGCCGTTCTCGACGTCACCAATCCGGACGCGGTAAAAGCGGCGGCAGCGGCCGTCATTTCGGAAATGGGTTGTATCGACGTTCTCGCGACCACAGTTGCGGTACCCGCGTTCGGTCCATTCCTAGAGATCAACGGCGATGTATTTCGCCAAGCATTGGAGGTGAAGTACCTAGGATACATCAACTGTTTTCAGGCCGTTCTTCCGCATATGGCAGAGCGCGCATCCGGCGCAATCGTGGCTATTACCGGCACCGGCGGCAAGCAGCCAATCAACATCCATCTGCCGGGCGGCAGCGTGAACGCCGCGCTTAACCTGGTGCTGAAAGGTCTCGCCAACGAATACGGGCCCAAAAACATCCGCGTCAACGCGGCGTCACCCGGACCTATCATGTCGGAAAGGCAGCAGCAGATGATAGATGCGGGGATGGGCAATCCGGCCAAAGGCGTGCCGCTGGGCAGGCTGGGCGAGGCCGCGGAGGTCGCGGATGCGGTTTTGTTTCTCGCCAGCGAACGGGCCGCTTATATCACCGGACAGGTTCTGTCGCTGGACGGCGGCGGCATAAAGGCGCTCTAGAGGGTTAAACGGGGCGCAAAATAATTCCGGCGAAAGCCGCAATCTTCCGATAATGGCTTAAGGTATCAGCCGGTACCCGCCCGGTTCGGTCACCAATATCTCCGCATTCGACGGGTCACGTTCGATTTTCTGTCGAAGACGGTAGACGTGGGTTTCCAGCGTATGCGTGGTGACGCCGGAATTATATCCCCACACCTCGTTCAGCAGGACATCACGGCCGATAATTGTCCCTCCAACCCGGAAAAGATACCTCAGCATCTCGGTTTCCTTCTCCGTCAGCTTGATTTTACGGTCTCCGTTTGCGGAATCGATCATGATCTTCTCGGTGGGGTGGAACGCGTAGGGACCGATGGTGAGGATTGTGCCTTCACTGCGCTCGTGCCGGCGCAGCTGGGCGCGAATACGGGCCAGCAGCAACCCCATTTTGAACGGTTTGGTCACGTAGTCGTTGGCGCCCCAATCGAGACCAAGAACGGTGTCGGCTTCGGTATCAGCACCCGTTAGCATTATAACCGGCGCATTGATCCCTGCACGGCGCATCAGCTTGCACACGTCAAGACCGTCCATGTCCGGCAGACCGACATCTAGAATGATCAGGTCGTGGTGGGAAGCTTCCGCCAGCTCCAGCGCCTCCGCACCCCTTGCCGCCTCCACAATGGAAAATTCCTCCCTCAACTGATCCCGAAGTGTTTCTCTAATAGCGTCGTCATCTTCGACCAGAAGAAGCCTTTTCTCGTTGATCATGTGTCGGTGTTATCCTACGAGATTGGGCCGTAACGAAAGGGTCGTTTCCTAAAAATATTGATTGAGCCGTTTTAGAGCTGGAGCACGCAGGCAAACTCTGTTTTATCGGAAAAGTCATTAACACTTTATAGTTCGTTGCTCCCCACGTTAGGAAAATCTGGAGATTTGCTGAGAGCCATCAGTTACCCTCAGCTGAGATTAGAAGGCCGGCGATCTCAAAACGGAACCATTATATTTATTGGCTTTCTAAAGTAGTCGTGCGTTGGCATGCAGATTTTGTCGCTCTCAACAGAGGCATCACCGATATAAGCCCATAGATCTAAGCAACCACTGCTCCGGTATCGTTATCCATGAAAGGTGTGGCAAGTCTGAAAAAAAGACACTGAAAATAAAGGCCAATTTCAGCTCGCTGGGAAAGGTCGAAGCTATAGAATTTTCTATGTATCGAAAAAGTTCGCCAAATATCGACCGCTTCTAATTATTTCTCGGACAATAACGGAGGGCAAGATTAAATGCCGCTTTCAGTTTATTCACGAGCAACTTCGAAACGCCCTCCAGACGGAACGACCATGCTTTGAGAAGAGACAGTTGCGCGATCCGGTCGACTTTTTCCAAAACGGCATGGGCGGGAGTAAATAACGCCATTTGACTTGACGTTTTTAGACCAGAGGCGCAACCAAAGAACGTCCACACCCCGAAAGATGGAAGTCATATTGACCAGCATTCGTGACATTTTATAAATAGATATGGATTTGATTGTTTCGGAAACTGGGAAGGCCCATTTCGGTGACGTTGTTTATCACTGTGCCATCGGTCGCGGCGGCATCCGACCGAACAAAACGGAAGGCGACGGGGCTAGTCCTGCGGGATGTTTTACGCTTTCCCGGGTCATGTATCGGCAAGACCGGCTGGATAAACCGAATACAATTCTACCACTGCAGCCCATAAAAGCTTGCGACGGCTGGTGCGACGCACCAGAAGATCCGGCCTACAACAGTCAGATAACTCTGCCTTACCCAGCTAGTTGCGAACGCATGTTCCGGGAGGACAGGCTGTACGATATCATCGTAGTGTCCGACCACAATACCAATCCGGTTGTGCCTTATGCCGGCAGTGCGGTTTTCGTTCACGTCGCGGGCGGGCCCAAATATCCTCCGACCAAAGGTTGCATCGCCTTTGCACTGGAGGACCTACTGGACATCATTGCGGTCTGGAACCCGGAAACAGATCGCCTCGTCATCGGTTAACTGAGAGGTTGGCCAGCATGGCCCTCGTCAAAGGCGGGACCCAAAAATCGCTGTCCCGACCCGGACTTCAGTTGCGCCCAAGCGGACCGCGGTAGGATAGTCAGCGGACATGCCCATGCTGAGCCTGCCGAGCCCGTTTCTCTCGGCGATCTTACCCAGCAGGGCGAAATGCAGGGCAGGGTTTTCGTCTTTCGGCGGTATGCACATCAGACCGACAACCGGAAGATCGTAGTCGCCTCGGCATTTATCGATAAACGTATCTGCGTCAGCTGGCATCACGCCAGCTTTTTGAGGCTCCTCGCCAGTGTTTACCTGAATGAACAATTCAGGACGACGATCTTGCCGCTTCATTTCCCGCGCCAGCGTTACGGCTAGCTTTTCTCGATCAAGTGTTTGGATGACATCAAATAACTCAACGGCGTCCGCTGTTTTGTTGGACTGTAATGGCCCGATTAGGTGCAGGGTAATCTCAGGACAAAAATCTTTGATAGATGGCCATTTCCGTCGCGTTTCCTGAATTCGGTTTTCGCCGAATACTCTGTGTCCCGCCCGCAAAGCGGCTTCAATTTTACACACGGGTTGCGACTTTGAGACGGCGACCAGAGACAGTTCTCGCAAATCCCGCCCAACATCCTCTGCGGCGTCTGAAATTTTAGTTCGAACTGCGGCGAGATTATCCTCGACGTTAATCCGGGCATTTTTTTCATGAGAGGTCATTTACAGAGCAGCATATAGCGCGAAAAGCACCCCTGAAAAGCCGGCAAGGATCTTCCAGGCCAAAAAAAAGGGGCGGCATTGGCCGCCCCTTAATATCCGTATGCTGGTATTAGAATCTAATTTTAATACCAGTCGCTAAGCCAGTTCCCTGGTTCGAGTTACCGGCCGCAGCACCGGCCAGGCCATCTTCAAAGTCTGCCCAAACACCCGACATGATGAAGGAAACACCCGGCCCAAGGGTGCGGGAGTACGAAAGTACAATGGCGGTGTGCTCGTCACCATCAAAGGCAGTGCCGGCTGAACTTGTGGCTTCAGCTGTTTGGTATCCAATGCTGAAGGCATTTGCTCCCATCGTGTACTTCGCGCCAAGTTCAAACGTTTCCTGACCAGCGACTGTTGTGACGCCAGCAGCATTGGTCTGATCGTCCTTGTCGACATAACTGGCGACGACCTTGAAGGGTCCCGAGGAAACCGAGACGCCCATGCCGTACACTTCCGGATCTGTTCTGTTAGCGGTACTCTCTTTGTTCGTGCCGTAACCGAAGGAGGCCGCGATGGAGGCTCCCTCAAATTTGGTCACATAATTGATCCCGATGCTGTAGCCGTCGGTGTCACCATTCGCGTTAGGCTCACGCTCGTCATTGTTGTCTTCACTCGTTGACGGGATGAACGACACACCGACCTGGAAGCCAGCCGTCCGAGGCGTGAAGTACGTGATGTTCTCACCGTCACTGGTGGAGTCAACACGGGCGACCGTGCTTGTCGCCACGGTACCAGGGTTGGTGACCAGGTCCCCAATATCAAAGGCGGGAAGGATACCAACAGCGGTTCCCCACGTTCCGAGGTAGCCAGTGGTCATAGCCATGGCGGCGTCGTCCATAGACCCCATGCGGATTTCACCGAAGGAACCGGAAATACGCATCCAGTGCTCGTCGATATCATCATTTCTGGAGTCGACGGCAGCAGAGTTAGCTTCGAGCTGGACGTTGGTCTTGATTTTAATGCCGTTGTCGAGCGTCACCGAGCCGACGAAATGAATTTCACCGTCAGAGTGCTGATCGAAGCCGACACGCTCGCCATTGGCTGCGTCAAAAGCCTCGTCGTTTTCGCCAACAACAATAAGCTGTCTCGTGTCACCCTTCAGAACGAGTGAGGGTTTGCTGGCCTTCTTGGCTGCGTGACCGCCTGCAATTGCGGGCGCCGACACAGCCATCAGACCGGCGGCCACCAGTGCGGTGGAAGTCAGTAGATGCTTTTTCATTTTTCTCTCCAAAAGAATTACCGAACTGGAAGATCTTACCTCGCGTAAAATCGCCCAACTGCAGAATGCGGTCGACAACACACCCTATTTCGATAGCATCGTGCGACGGATTGTTTAATAAAGCCGCCTCTCCACAGAAACAAGCAAACAACAAACTCGTGATAAAAAAAACACGGAGACGTTGCAAATATACCACAACACCACAGAGCAAGATCACGGGCCCTGAACGCCGTGCGCATGTCGGTGTGTTGCCAAAACGCAATACTCCTCTGGCATTTTTCATCTCTTCGTAGTTTTATTCCGATAATTTGCTTGGCCAAATCCTCGATCATCGTGACCGACAACCTCATTTCCGGTTAGGCGAGATCGCGTTGAATTAGTTACCAACAATCATTCGAAATCCTTTCCAATAAACCGCAAGCACTCGTATAACATTCGAAGGAACGTGTTAACAAACTCCGAATTGCGTTCTCTATATTTGAAAAATTCAGGCGTCACACAGTTTCGGACGAACAAGAGCGATATTCCGAATGCAGAATAGCCTCAATCGCGCGAGAGGCGCGCTTGCATTTTTGAATCAACGAAAAAGCAACAGGCTAGTCGCGTTGCTTGTGCCAATGTTTCTCATTGCTTGTGAGAACGCGGTGTCACCGATCGATGACCCAAACACTCCGGAAATGAGTAGCGACAATATTGGAAAACCCGAAGGTTCGTTTTTTGGCGGTGACGGGATTGATGTTTTTGGCCTCTTTGGCCCCGGCGGCTCTAAGGGTAGCCAATCGGGTGGAGGCATAGGTGTAAACAGCTACCTTTGGCGCGCGTCATTGGATACGTTGGCCTTCATGCCGCTATCCTCCGCTGATCCGTTCGGTGGGGTGATTATTACAGACTGGTATACGCCGCCAGAGACACCGGATGATCGTTTTAAAATGACCGTCTACATCATTGGCCGCCAGCTGCGTGCAGATGGTATCCGCGTCGCGCTGTTTCGCCAAAACCGGAGCGGCGGTCAGTGGTCAGATGCTAAAGTCGAGAAACATACGGCCACCAAGCTGGAGAATGAGATCCTCACTCGCGCCCGTCAATTGAGGGTTGCAGCTCGCACCAGCACAAATTGAGCCCATTGGCAGCCGAAGAACATTGACCTAGAGGTGGAGAAGACGCGGGAAAACGCATTTCTAAACGTTCTTAAGACCAAGGCCGCGGCATTGGGCAACCGCCTCACAAAAAGTATTCCACGAACCCATTCACCATTAAACTGATAGAAATTCAGCCAAATGCCTGCCGCGAATAAAACCGCCCGCTACTCTTTTAAGGAGGCTGAAAGCTACTGGCAGACAGCGTGGGAAAATCGAGAGTGTTTTGCCACCGACGACGATCGCGGTCGCCCCAAATACTACGTCCTGGAAATGTTCCCGTATCCGTCGGGTCGCATTCACATGGGACATGTGCGGAACTACACGATGGGCGACGTAGTCGCGCGGTACAAGCGCGCGCGCGGGTTCAACGTTCTGCACCCGATGGGCTGGGACGCGTTCGGCATGCCGGCGGAAAACGCCGCCATGGAAAAAAAGGTCCATCCGGCCGAATGGACATACGCCAATATCGACACCATGCGCCGCCAGTTGAAGATGATGGGGTTGTCGATCGACTGGTCGCGCGAAATCGCGACCTGTCATCCGGATTATTACCGGCACGAACAGCAGATGTTTCTCGATTTTCTGGAAGCCGGTCTGATCGAACAGCGAGAGGGCTGGGTCAACTGGGATCCGGTCGACCGGACCGTCCTGGCCAACGAGCAGGTCATCGACGGCAAAGGCTGGCGGTCGGGCGCGCCGGTCGAAAAGCGCCGGCTGTCGCAGTGGTTCTTCAAAATTACCGACTACGCGCAGGACCTTCTGGACGCGCTGGATACGCTCGACCGGTGGCCGGAAAAGGTCCGGCTGATGCAGGCCAACTGGATTGGCCGGTCGGAAGGCCTGAGGATATCGTTCGAACTGGAAGACCGCGACGACCGGCTGGAGGTCTACACAACCCGTCCCGATACGATTTTCGGCGCCAGCTTCTGCGCGATTTCGCCGGAGCATCCGATGGCCGCCCGACTGGCGGCCGACAATGCAGCGCTGACCGAATTCATCGAGGAATGCGGTCGGCTGGGCACGTCCGAAGCAGTGATCGAACAGGCCGAGAAAATCGGCTACGACACCGGGCTTCGGGTCCGCCATCCGTTTGTCGACGGCAAGACCCTGCCGGTATACGTCGCCAATTTCATTCTGATGGAATACGGCACGGGCGCGATATTCGGCTGTCCCGCCCACGACCAGCGGGACCTCGACTTCGCGCGGAAATACGACCTCGACGTGCTGCCGGTCGTCGTGCCGGAAGATACCGAGGATTTCGCGATCGGGGACGAGGCCTATACGGGGCCCGGCAGGCTCGCGAATTCCGATTTTCTGGACGGCCTTGACGTCGATGCCGCGAAATCCGAGATCGCGGATCGCATCGAAGCCGCCGGGCGCGGTCGCCGGGAAGTCAATTTCCGGCTGCGCGACTGGGGCATTTCCCGCCAGCGCTACTGGGGCTGCCCGATCCCGATCATCCATTGCGACGATTGCGGCGTCGTACCGGTCCCTGCCGCCGATCTGCCGGTGGTGCTGCCCGAGGACGTCAGTTTCGACCGGCCGGGCAATCCGCTGGACCGCCACGACGAATGGAAAGCGGTCGACTGCCCGTCCTGCGGCAAACCGGGGAGACGCGAAACCGACACCTTCGATACATTCGTCGATTCGTCGTGGTATTTCGCGCGCTTTACCGCCCCGCAGGCGGACACGCCGACCGATCGCGACGCAGCGGATTACTGGCTGCCGGTCGACCAGTATATCGGCGGCATCGAACACGCGATCCTGCATCTGCTGTATTCGCGCTTCTACATGCGCGCCATGACCAGAACCGGGCATGCCGGCCTCGACGAGCCCTTCGCCGGCCTGTTCACGCAGGGCATGATCTGCCACGAAACGTATCGCACCGAAAACGGCGACTGGGTGGAGCCTGCCAACATTCTGGAAGGGGACGGGGACAGCGTCGTCCATGCCGAAACGCGCGAACCGCTGATCGTCGGCCGGTCCGAAAAAATGTCGAAGTCGAAGAAAAACGTCATCGACCCGGAAGACATCATCAAAACATACGGCGCCGACACGGCGCGCTGGTTCATGCTGTCGGACAGTCCTCCGGATCGGGACCTGGACTGGACGGAAGCCGGCATCACGGGCGCCTGGCGCTTTGCCAACCGGCTGTGGCGGCTGGTTGCGAATGCCGCCGATACCCTTCCGGCGGGCGGACCGGTCAGCGAAAACGCCGGTATCCGGCGTGCCATCCATGCCGCGATTTCAGGCGTCACGGAGGACCTGGAAGCCTTCCACTTCAACCGCGCCGTCGCCCGCGTGCATGAGCTCGTCAACGCGCTGGCGGATATCGATGCGCAGACCGACGGCGCCGCACTTCGCGAAGGGCTGGAAACGGTGACGCTGCTGATCGGGCCGATGATGCCGCATCTGGCGGAAGAGCTGTGGCGGATGCTGGGGCACGAAACGCTGGTGGCGGAAACGGACTGGCCGGAGTTCGATCCCGATCTCCTCGTTCAGGACACGGTAAAAATCGCCGTTCAGGTGCGCGGCAAAATGCGGGGCACGGTGGAGATCGCCAGCGATGCCGACCAGGCGGTCGCCGAAGCCGCGGCGCTGGCGCTGCCAACGGTGACGGCGGCGCTGGACGGCGACGACGTCAAGAAAATCATTTATGTCCCCAACAGGATCATCAATGTCATCCATTAGCGCGCGCATCGCCGGCATCCTGCGCTGCCGGGGCATCGCCGCCGCGGCGGCGGCCATGCTGACAATCGCGGGCTGCGGTTTCCAGCCGATCCACGGAAACCAGTCGGCGGCGTCGGGCGAAGGCCTCGCAAATTTCGATATCGGGCTTATCGCGGACCGCACGGGTCAGATGATGCGCAACGAATTGTTGCAGCAGATGCAGCCGCGCGGCGCCGTTCAGGCGCCGCGGTTCGGACTGAACGTCGCCCTGACCGAGACGCTGACCGATCTGGCGATCCGAAAAGACGAAGTCGCCACCCGCGCGAACCTGACGCTGACCGCCGTGTTCACCGTCGTAAGCCGGGCCGATGGCAGCCCGCTGTTAACGGGAAGAGCCCGATCGGTGAACAGTTACAATATCCTGACATCGGATTTCGCAACGCTGAGTGCGCGTGCCGATGCGCGCAAACGCGCGGTCCGGCAACTCGCCCGCTATATCCGGGAACGTCTCGCCGTCTGGCTCGTTCAGACGGGGGGGCGCCCGGTCGCGAAATGAAGGTGCCGGCCGGCCGCGCGGATGCATTTGCGGCAGCGCCGCCGGACGACATACGGGGCATCCTGATCTACGGGCCCGACCTGGGTCTGGTGCGCGAACGCGCGGAGGCCGCCGCCAAAGCGATCGCCGGCAATCTGTCCGATCCGTTTAACGTCGTGGAATTCACGCCGGCGGTGCTGCGCGAGGAACCGTCGCGTCTGACCGATGAAGCCTGCGCATTGTCGATGATGGGGGGCCGCAGGGTGGTGCGGCTGCGGGAAGCGACCGACGCGGTTGCGGGCGCCGCGACCGATGCGCTGGCGGCGGATGGAGAAGCCCTGATCATCGTCGAGGCCGGAGATCTCAATCCACGCTCCAAGCTGCGCAGCCTGTTCGAAAAAACCGACGGCGCGGCGGCGATCCCCTGTTATATGGACGAAGGTGCCGGGCTGGACGATCTGGTTCGCAAATCGCTGGGGGAGGCCGGCCTGAAAGCCGACGCCGGCGTCGTCTCCTGGATCGCGGGCAATCTGGGCTCCGACCGGATGGTCAGCCGGATGGAGCTCGAAAAACTGGCGCTTTACGCGGCAGGGCAATCGGAGATCAGCCTCGAAGATGCCCAGGCGGTGATCGGCGATGCCGCCGCCGTGACCCTGGACGACGTCGTTTTCGCCGCGGCGGGCGGCAACCTGAAAGGTCTGACGGTTGCGCTCTCGCGTGCCCGGTTCGAAGGCGTAGCGGCGGTGTCGATCCTGCGCGCCGCAAGTCGCCATCTGTCCCGCCTCGAAGAAGCAGTGACAGCGATAACCGCCGGCGCGGCGCCCGACCAGGCGATGAAAAGCCTGCGCCCGCCGGTCTTTTTCAAACAGCAGACCGGATTTAGAAATCAGCTTCAGCGTTGGCGGCCCCACACGCTGACCCGCGCACGCGCCGAACTGATTCAGGCGGAGATCGACTGCAAATCGACCGGCATGCCCGACGATGCCGTGTGCGAACGGGCGCTGATGCGCCTCGCGGCCATGGCCGGCGCGCGCGTTCCCAGATAAGCCGTCACGACAGCGCGGCGCGGGGCCGGTCTTCGAGAACCGGCAGCACGCGAAAAAGCCAGATCGCGGATACGACCTTGATCAGGCAGGGCACCAGCGCATAGACCAGCGCCAGCGACAGGCCGACGCCGGCTTCCGCCGGCTGGCCCGGCTGATATCCGAGCAGACCCAGCGTCGGCAGCGACAGGCCGGTGGCGAAGGCGAACGCGGATTTCGCGCAGAAAGCGTTGGCCGCAAAATAGCGCGCGGCGCGCCGTTGGTCGCGTGTCGCGTCGATGCGGTCGGCGACGATGGCGGGCGGTATCGCAAGATCGGCGCCCAGCGCGCTGCCGGACAAAACGCAGATGACGGCAAACGGCAGAACGTCGCCGCCGGAAAGAGTAAACGCCCATAGAAAAGTAACCACTGCCAGCACCATGCTGATCGCCCAGGCTTTCGCTTTTCCCGTACGCGCGGCAATTTTTTGCCACAACGGCAGGCACAGGGCGCCGCTGAGAAAATAGATCACGAGAAAAAGGCCGGTGTATTCCTCGGCAGCCAGGCGGTCGCGGATGTAAAAGAGAACCAGGACGGCGGGAACGGCGCTTGCCAGATTGCTGATGAAAAACACGCCGTAGAACCTGCGCGACCACGGATCGCGCAGCAGGGCGGTAAGGCCGGATGCGGACGCAAGTGCGGCGGGTTTCTCGCCCTCCGGGCCGGAGGGCTGGCGTCGAAACCAGCGGTGGAACAGCCAGACTCCGATCAGAAAGACCGGCGCGAGAAAGAGACTTAGCAGGGCGAAGCTCCGTAGCGGGTCGAAATTCGCCAGAAGGACCGCAGGCAGGATCGAGGCCGTCAGAATGCCGATAAGTCCGAAGGCTTCGCGCACGGCGGTCACCCGGGTGCGGTCGCCGGACGGCACGTTCCACAATCCGCCGAGCGCCTGGTAGTTGATCGTGACGATGCTGAAACCCGTGCTACACAGAAATACCGACAGCGCAAACCATGCCAGCGTGTAGCCATCGGGCAGCGGCGAAACCGAGGGGTTGAACAAAGCGGCGAACCCGGTCAGCAACAGGGCCGCCCCGCCGATGACGATCATGAGCCTGTGCGCGGAAAACCGGTCGCTGAGCACGCCAATCAGGGGATCCTGAACGGCGTCGAGGATGCGCAGGGCAAGCAGGACGCCGCCGAGCACGGCGATCGGCTGCATCAGCGCGGTTGCGTAGAAATCAGGGGCGTGCAGATAAAGCGGCAGCCCCGCAAAGGACAGCGGCAGGGCAAGCGCACCGTACAGAAGAAGCTGCGACCGGGCGGGCGGCGCCGCGGACATGCCGGCTAGGTGCCGCCGAGAAGGGCGCGACGCAAGGCCGGCTCGGACGTTTTGTCGCCCAGCCATATATCGAAAAAACGCCGGGTAAAGGACGGGTCTTTGATCTCGCCGATTTTGCCGCCGTCGCGGTAGAAAATCGTGTTGCCGTCGGCATCGCGGACGCCGGTCAAGCGCGTACCGTCAGACACGTCGGGAAAGATGACACGCAGCTGTATTCGCCATGCCGACAATTTGTTTTCGTCGTCAAAGCCCTGGTCGCGCATTTCCGAAATCGTCCGGTCGGCGATATCGGCACCGTCGATATCGCGGAGATAGTTGAGCGAGAGCGCGAAGGGCGCATCCGGACGCCAGCCTGCTGCCGGCGCATACAGCTCCGCCCGGTAAACGTCCCAGAACAGATATTTGAGCACCGCTTCGCCGATTTTCCGGGGATCGGCGACGTAGCGCGCCGCCGTAGCCTGTGCCGTGTCCGCGACCGCCGGTCCGGACAGGAGGTACAATGCGACAAGCGCCGCCGGCAGAAACCGGCGGTCAGGCATGACGCAGCTCGACCTGCATGACATCCGTCCGGCCGCTGCGGAACGCCCCGGAGCAGGACGCGAGGTAAAACCGCCAAAGCCGGATAAAACCGTCGTCGAATCCCAGATCGCGCACCCGGTCGCGTTTGCGGTCGAACGTCGCCAGCCACCGGTCCAGCGTTTCGGCGTAATCGCCGCCGAACCTGAACGTATCGGCGACCCGGAACCCGGCACGCGCCGCTTCTTCGCGCAGGCGCTTCTCGCTCGGCAGCAAACCGCCCGGGAAAATGCAGTCCCGGATCGCATCGCCGCCCCGGCGATAGCTGTCGAAATAGTCGTCGTCGATGGTGATGGTCTGGATCACGGCCCGGCCGCCCGTATCGAGCTGCGCTTTCAGCCGGTCGAAATAGGTTTTCCAGTAGCGTTCGCCAACCGCTTCGAACATTTCGATCGAGACGATGGAGCCGAACCGGCCTCGCGGCTCGCGGTAATCCTCCAGCCGGATATCCGCCTGGTCGCCCGCTTCCCGCAGGCGCTGCCGGGCGTAGTCCGCCTGGGCCGGCGAAATCGTCAGCCCGGTGACGCGATGTCCGCGGTCCGTAATCGCGCGGTCGGCGAACCCGCCCCAGCCGCAGCCTATTTCCAGAACGTCGTTCGCCCGCCCGTCGAGCCGGTCGAGAATGCGGTCGTACTTGGCCAGCTGCCCCTGCACCAGGGATTCGCCGGGTCCGGAAAAAACGGCGGACGAGTAGCTCATCGTCGGATCCAGCCACAGGGCGTAGAAATCGTTGCCGAGGTCGTAATGGGCGTGAATGTTCGCCCTGGCCCGGCGGCGCGTGTTGGGCTTCAGCTGACCGGCAAGCCAGACGAGGGATCGCTTCAGCGGGCTGCCCGAAACCAGACCGCCCAGAGCCTCGTCGTTGCGGAACGCGAAGTCGACGAGTGCCCCGATATCGTCGCTGTCCCATTTCCCCGCCTGGTAATCGCGCGCAAACGCCGTATCGCCGCCCACCGCCATATTCCACAACACATCGGGAGAATGGATTTCCAGATGAGCGGCCGGCCCCTCGGCGGCGCCCGAAAATTCGTGGCATCGACCGTCGTGAAGCGAGATCCGGATCGATCCGTATGCAATGTTTTCGAGTGTTTTTAGAACCGTGTCGTCGGTTTTTCTGTAAAGCATGCCGCTACGCCTCGTCGTTCCGCCACTGAGCGCTTTTCGTCAACCTGTCGCGCCGCGGGTCCGCGGACGCGCCGAACGTCCATGTGTCGGATGGTTATACGCGCAAATCGCGGTATCGGATTATGTTGTGGGACAAAGATTGTTCCCGGACACGCATCCCGGATGACGTCTAGAGCGTCCAGTCCGGCGTCGCGTCGAGCCCATCCGCCACGCGAACGGCGCTCCACAGACCGTCTTCATGGAAGCCGTAGCGTTGCCAGGCCCCGCAGAACCAGGTGTTGCGAACCCCCTGAATATCGGGAATGCGGTCTTGCGCGTCGATCGCCGCCCGGTCGAAAACCGGGTGTTCGAATTCGAATTCGTCATATACCAGCGCCGGGTCCGGCGCGCGGGCGGGATTGAGGGTCTCGAGAAGCGGAAAGCGCCGATCGAGAGATTGCAGCCGGTTCATCCAGTAGCTCATCGTAATGTCGGGCGCATCTCGGTCCCGGTGTTCCATCAGATAGGTCCAGCTCGACCACGCGGCACGGCGCCGGGGCATGAACGACGTATCGCCATGCAGAACCGTGCGGTTTTTCTGGTATTCGAAGGCGGACAGCACGGCGCGTTCGTCATCGGTGGCATCGTCCAGCAGCGCCAGCGCCTGGTCCGCGTGGCAGGCCAGCACGACCTGATCGAACGCATAGCGCGCGCCGTCCTGCGCCGTCACGAAGCAGTTCCCGCCGGCGGCCCGGTCCGGACGCTCGATCCGCGCGGCGCCGGACCGCACGATCCGTCCCGAAAACGCGTTCGTCAGCCGGTCAACGTATTCCCTGGCGCCCCCGGTGACGGTGTACCATTGCGGCTGGTCGTTCAGGGTCAGCAGCCCGTGGTTCCTGAAGAACCGGATGAACGTCGCCGCGGGGAACGCCAGCATCGTCTCCGGCGGGCAGCTCCAGATCGCGGCGCCCATCGGCATCAGGAAGTAGCGCCGGAACCAGTCGCCCATCTCCAGCTCGTCGAGACACTGGCCGAGCGAGACATCGGACGTACGGTCCAGGTACCGCGGCGCCTGGCGGAAAAATTTCAGGACGTCACCCATCATCCGCCAATACGCGGGCCGCAGCAGATTGCGTTTCTGGGCGAACACGTTCCACGGCTTGGGCGTGCCGTATTCGAACCACCCGTTATCAACCGTCAGCCCGAATGACATGTCGGATTCCTGCACCGGCACGTCGAGCTCGGCGAAGAGCTGCGCCAGCAGCGGATAGTTGCGGTAGTTGAAGACGATGAACCCCGTGTCCACGGGAATGTCCGCCTCCGCGCCGTCGGGGCGCACCGAGACCGTGCGCGTATGGCCGCCGAGGTAATCGTTCTTTTCGAAGACCGTGACGTCGTGCACCCGGTCGAGGAGATAGGCGGCAGACAAACCGGATATACCGCTGCCGATGACGGCAATTTTCATGGGAACTCTCTGGTGAACTGCCGGATGTACGTCGCCACGACCGGTATTGGATTACCCGACCTTACAGATCGCCGATACGGGCCGAAAGCGGGCCTGCATGCTTGCAGCCTGCAGGCTGGCATGGTCTGATTCCGCCTCTGGCATTATTCGCTTTCGCGAAGTCGCACCGGCCCTAAGGAGAACCGCATGACCGAACTGGAAACACTGTTGCGCGACCTGGTGGTCGCGAACCGGATACTCGCCAATGAAGACGTGGTCGATGCCTACGGCCATGTCAGCATCCGCAATCCGGACAACCCCGACCGGTATTTCCTGTCCTGTTCGCGCAGCCCGGAGCTGGTTCAGCGCAGCGACATCATGGAGTTCGAGCTGGACGGCACGCCGGTCGGCGGCGATTCCCGCAACCCGTATCTCGAACGTTTCATCCACGGCGCCGCCTACGAACGCAATCCGGACACCCGCGCGGTCGTTCACAGCCATGCCGAAGAAGTCCTGCCCTTCACGATCTCGCAGCAGCCTTTGCTGCCCGTCATTCACTCGGCGGGACTGATGGGGCCGGAACCGCCGGTGTGGGACATCGCGGAAAAATTCGGCGACACCACCCTGCTTGTCGTCAATATGGATCAGGGCCGCGATCTGGCCGACGCGCTCGCCACCCGGCGCATCGTGCTGATGCGGGGGCACGGCTTCGTCGCCACCGGCCGGTCTTTGTCGGAAGTCGTCCGGGTCTCGGTCATGCTGCCGCGCAACGCGCGCATCCTGACCACGGCGCTGCAGTTCGGCGGCGTCAAGCCGCTGTCGCCGGGCGAGGTTGCGCTGCGCCAGGACATGAACCCGGACGGCAAGGAATTTTACCGGGCCTGGGAATACTGGGCGACCCGCGCCGGCTGCGCCGACATGCTGTAGGAAACAGCGACCCGACATGCCCAACACTGCTCCGGAAGGCGCCGCAGCAACCGGCCTCATCGGTCGTCTCTACGATCTTGCCACGGGCGAGGACGAAGCCCGGCTGTGCCGCGACATCCCGGACAGCCAGTGCCGCGAGGAACCGCGCGGCTTCGTCGCGCAGATTGTCGCCCAGGCGCTGAGCAAATCGGGCGATGCGCTGGCGGGCATGCGCGGTGCGACAGCGGGATGGATCATCGCCGGACTGCTGGTGCTGTTCAGCCTGGCGCGCGGCGTCGCCTCCATCGCCTCGAAAGACACGCTGGGCAAAACGGTGTCGAAGGGCCGACGAGGCCGGGTCGGCGGATATGCCGGCACCGTCTCGGGGCTGGTGGCCGGCGCGGTCGGACTCTATCTCGTCCTCAGCCCGGCGGCGGTGCGCAAATTGTTCTGGATCGTCGCCGCCAGCGTGGTGGAAGCCGCCTGCGTCATTCGATGGGTCGGTCGGCTGGCAGGCGCCACCGAAGGCGGCCGTGGAATTGTGGACCTGCTCGGCGAACAGGTCTCGTTGCTGTTCAGCGACCGACAGCTGCAGCTGTTTCTGATCGCCCGGACGCTGATGATCTCGACCTCGCTGACCGGGCCGGTCTACGTGGCGCTGGCCCAGCAGGGGATGGGCAACGCGCTGGACAGTCTCGGCTGGCTGATTCTCGCCAGCGGGCTGGCAGGCACGCTAAGCTCGTCCTTCTGGGAGCTGTTTTCCGACCGTTCGAGCCGGGCAACGATGGCGGCCGGCGCGGGCATCGCGGCGGCGCTCGGGATCGAGACGCTGATCGCCCTGAGCGTCAGTCCTGACCTCGCGGACAGCCGCTTTTTCTTTGCGGTGCTCCTGTTCATTCTGGGCATTTCCCATGCCGGCGTCCGCATTGGCCGCAAGACGCACATCGTCGACATGGCAGGCCCCGACCGCAAAGCGGAATACGTCGCTTTGTCGAACACCCTGATCGGCGTGCTGTTGCTCGTGATCGGCGCGGCAGTGGGCGTGCTGATGAGCGTCGGACTGAAATTCGCCCTGATCGTGTTGTCGGTGCTGGCCCTGCTGGGCGCCGCGACCGCGCTGGCGATGAAAAACGTCCAGGAATAGGGCCTCCGCGGATTAAGCCGCTGAGTTTTCCTGTAGCGCCCGCCACACCTTCTCCGGCGTCGCCGGCATTTCCACGGTCGGGGCCCCGGCGCGGTGCAGGGCGTCGTTGACCGCGTTCATCACCGCCGGCATGGCGCCGACGGTGCCGGATTCGCCGACGCCTTTGACGCCCAGCGGGTTGCGGGCGGTCGGGATCTCGTTGGCGGCGATGTTGAAATCGCAGAAATCGTCGGCGCGCGGCATGCAGTAATCCATGAAGGACGCGTTGAGCAGCTGGCCGGTTTCGCGGTCGTAGTTCACGTCTTCCATCAGGATCTGCCCGGCGCCCTGGACGATGCCGCCGTGAATCTGACCGTCGAACAGCATCGGGTTGAGGATCGTCCCGGCATCGTCGATGGCTGTATAGCGCACCAGGTCGACCTTGCCGGTATCGACGTCGATTTCGATCTCGGCGACGTGGACGCCGTTGGGAAAGGTGGATTCGGTGCCTGGCGTCGCGCCGAACTGGCCGTGTTCGTAGAGGCCCGGCTCCATTCCGGGCGGCAGCCTGGGCCGCGCGAAGGCGGCCTTTGCGACATCGTCGAGGCTGACTGTGCGGTCGGTGCCGGCGACGGTGAATTTACCGTCGGCGAATTCGATGTCGCTGTCGGCGGCTTCGAGCACGTGGGCGGCGATGCGCTTGCCCTTGTCGATGATCTTGTCGGCCGCCTCGACGATGGCGGCGCTGACGAACACGGCGACGCGGGCGTTGAAGGTGCCGACGCCGTGGGCGACCTTGTCCGTGTCGCCGTAACGATAGGTCACCTTGCCGGGATCGACGCCGAGCCGGTCGGACAGCACCTGTTTGAAGGTGGTGCCGTGGCCCTGTCCGTGATCCATCGCGCCGGACAGCAGCGTCACCCCGCCGGATGCGTCGAAACGGATTTCGACGTGTTCGAAATTGGTGTTGGCGACGCCTGTGATGGAATTCGACGTGCCGATACCGAGCAGCTTGCCGCGCGCCCTGGCATCGGCGCGGCGGGAGTCGATATCGTCATAGCCGGCGGCGGCAAGGCAGTTTTCGTAATTGCCGGTGAAATCGCCGCAGTCGAAATGATCGCCCATCGAGGTTTTGAACGGCAGCGCGTCGGGCGGCAGGGTATTGCGGCGTCGCAGCTCCACCGCGTCGATGCCAAGCTGGCGGGCCGCCATGTCGACCATGACTTCCAGCACGTGCACCGGCTCCGGCTTGGCGCCGCCGCGGTACTGGGCGTTGCCCATCATGTTGGTGAGCACGCCGGTCACCTGGGCATGTACCGCCGGGATGCCGTAGACCCCGGCCAGGCCGCCGAGGCCGCTGGTGGCGCAGCCAACATTGCGGTCGGTGGTGTAATAGGCGCCGATCGGCACCTTGGTGTGGGTGCGAAGCGCGAGAAATTTTCCGTCCTCGTCGAGCGCCAATTCGGCATCGACGAAACCGCCGCGCGCGTGATCGTCCGACAGAATGCTTTCAGACCGGTCGGCGATCCATTTGACCGGCCGGCCCGTGACCTCCGACGCCCACAGGCTGAGCGCATATTCCGGATAGACGCCGCCACGGATGCCGAACCCGCCGCCCATGTTGTCGCACACGACATGCAGTTTGGACTGGGGCATCCTGAATATCTGGCCGGCGATCTGCTGGCGCATGCCGTGCACCGACTGCACGGTGGCGCGCAGACTGTAACGGTCCTCGAAGGAATCGTAATTGCCGATACAGCCGCGGTTCTCCATCGCGTTGCCGGCCACCCGGTTGACGCACACCCGGTGGCGGACAACGTGGGCGGCGCCGGCAATCGCGGTCTCTGTCGCCGCCGCGTCGCCGCGCTTGAAGGTGTAGGCTTCGTTGCCCGGGTTCTCCTCCCACAGCGCCGGCGCGCCGTCGGCCAGCGCATCGTCCAGCGTGGCCAGAACCGGCAGATCGCTGAATTCGGCGCCGATCAGCTCGGCGGCATCCTTTGCCTGGTGCAGCGTCTCGGCGACGACGAACGCCATCGCCTCGCCGACGTAACGCACCCGGCCCTGCGCCAGCAGCGGACGGATCCGGACGAAACCGGGGGAGCCGTCCATCTTGTCGCAGGGCGCCAGCACGCCGATATTGCCGAGCCCGCGACCGGCCAGATCGTCGCCGGTCAGCACCGCCAGCACGCCGGGCGCGGCCCGCGCCGCCTCGACATCCAGCGACACGATATCGCCATGGGCAACCGGCGAGCGGAACACCGCCGCGTGGGCCAGATCAAGCGCGCGCACATCGTCCAGATAGCGCCCCTTGCCCTGCAGCAGCCGCAGGTCTTCCTCGCGCGGTACGGGTTTACCGATCATGTTCATTGAGTCTGCTCCGTCATCAGTAGGCTTTTGTTGTGGCTCGCAGGCGTTTAGGTCGGCGCCTTTCCGGCGTCCGCGCCGTCTGAAAGTCCGTCCTCATGGCTGGTTTCCTCGATCTCCGGCAGGTCGTCATATTCGAAATTGTCGCCGGCGATTTTCGGCCCGTTGCCCATCAGCCGTTCGACCAGGTCTTCGAACTGTTCGAGCGACCGGTACTGGACCTTGATAAATCCGCCGGTGCCGTCGAACGCGATCTCCACTTTGGAACCAAGACCGTTGGACAGTTTGCGTTCCAGTTCCAGCGTGTCGGCGTCCTTGCCGCGCAGGGGGGCCGCCGAACCGCCGATGCGGGATTTCGCCGGACCCTCTCCGCGCGACGCCTTGCCGAGGCGTTCGGCCTCGCGGACGCTGAGGCCCTCGGAAACGATCTCCAGCGCCAGCGCCGTCGGGTCTGGGGAGCGCAGGATGGCACGTGCATGGCCCGCCGTCAGCCGGCCGTCGGCCAGCATGTCGCGCACGTCTTCCGGCAGATCGAGAAGACGCATCATGTTGGCAACGTGGCTGCGGCTCTTGCCGACGACCTCGGCGACCTGTTCCTGGTTCTTGTCGAAATCCCTGGCGAGACGGGCGAACGCCTCGGCCTCTTCCAGCGGCGACAATTCATCCCGCTGAATGTTCTCGATCAGGGCGACGGCCAGCGCTTCCTCGTCGGTGAAATCGCGGACGATGACCGGCGCTTCGTGTACCTGGGCCCGCTGCGCCGCCCGCCAGCGACGTTCGCCTGCGACAATCTCGAACGTGTCGTCGTCGCTGCGCGTGGGGCGCACGATCAACGGCTGCAGGATTCCCTGTTCGCGGATCGAGGCGGTCAGGTCTTTCAGCGCGGCATCGTCGAAATGGCGGCGCGGCTGCAGGGGATTGGGAATCAGCTTTCCGATCGGGACGATACGCAGACCGTTCGCCCTCACATCGGCCGGCGGCGCGGGGGCCGGTTGCGCCGTCGCGGGTACGGACGGCGCGGGTTCGGCCGCGGCCAGATTGGTGCGGTCCTCGCCGAACAAGGCCTCCAGACCCCGGCCGAGCTGCCGGGGACGTCCTTTTTCGTCGCTCATGTCTGCTCTCCGGTCCCGGCGGGAGGGGTGCCCTCACCGGTTGAAGTATTTTCTTCGTTCTGCGGGGCGTGTCGCCTCAGCACTTCGCCAGCAAGATGCACATAGGCCTGCGATCCGGCGCAGGCGAGGTCGTAAAGCAGCACCGGCTTGCCATGCGACGGTGCTTCCGAGACACGCACGTTTCTTGGGATTACGGTTTCATACACCTTGTCGCCGAAGAACCCGCGTACATCGTCTTCCACGAGGGACGAAAGCTTGTTGCGCACGTCGAACATGGTCAGCACGATCCCTTCGATCTGCAACGATGGGTTGAATCTTTCCGTCACGCGGCCGATCGTACGGACCAGCTGGCTGAGCCCCTCGAGGGCGAGGAACTCGCATTGCAGCGGCACCAGCACCGAATCCGCCGCGACGAGGCCGTTGAGAGTCAGCAGCCCCAGCGCCGGCGGACAATCGATCAGCACGTAGTCGAAGCGGTTGGCGGCAGCACGAATGGCGTCGCGCAACCGGTTTTCGCGATTTTCCAGATCGACCAGTTCCAGTTCGGCCGCAGACAGATCGATGGTCGACGGGACGACGGCGAGGCCGGGGACCCGGGTCTCGATCAGCGCCTCGTCGAGTCCGATTTCACCGATCAGCAGATCATAGGTGCCGACGGTGCGCCGCGCGCTTTCGATGCCGAGGCCGGTCGACGCATTGCCCTGGGGGTCGAGATCGACCACCAGCACGCGGCTGCCGACCGCCGCCAGGGCGGTTGCCAGGTTGATCGCCGTGGTGGTCTTGCCGACGCCGCCTTTCTGGTTGGCGACCGCCATGATGCGCCCGCCGGAGCCCGGCTTGGGCGACAGGGCGGGATCATCCTGCGTTGCCGCGGGGGCGTTCGGCGGGAGAACATCCAGGGTGTCGTCTTGCATGGGGACAGACCTATGGGTTGCAGAAACGGGCGTTGCCTTTGCCGGCCGCAGTCTCGCCCCGATTGCCGCAATGCCTAGCGTGGGGCAAGGTGCGTTATGCGCAATATGCGGGCGTCAGCCGATGTCCGGCTCTTATACGCCTCGTGCTGCATTTTCCAGCCTTTTCGGGCGTCGGTCAATTCTTCCTGCCAGCGCGCGCCCTTCTGGAACAGGCACATGCGCGCCCCCAGGGAATCCGCCATTCCGCACAGTTTCGACAGCGGCGCCAGCGCGCGGGCGGTCAGAATATCCACAGTTTTATCCCCCGATTCGGCCGCAAAAGCCTCGACCCGGGTGTTGGCCACGGTCGCCGGCGCACCGGTCGCGTCGATCACATCCTGCAGAAAGGCGCATTTGCGGCCATGGGATTCGATCAGTGTCGTGGGAATGTCCGTGGCAATGGCCAGGACCAGGCCAGGGAAGCCCGCGCCGCTGCCGATATCGGTGAGGGAAACGGCATCTTCCGGCAGATGGTCGGTGAGCTGAACAGAATCGAGCATGTGGCGGTCCCAGAGATATGCCAGGCTGTTGCCGGACACCAGATTCTGGATCTTCTGCCGCTCCGTCAGCAGATCTGCATAGATCTGCAGACGTTCCATTGTTTCACGTGAAACATTGGCGCGGGCCTGAAAATCTTCGGAGGTGAGAGGCGTAGTGTCGGCCACGGGCGTCAGGCGGCGTGGCGGCGCACATGGCGCAGCAGGGCGGTCAGCGCCGCCGGCGTGACCCCTGGAATCCGGCTGGCCGCGCCCAGCGTTTCGGGCCGGGCAGCGCCAAGCTTTTCGCGCATTTCATTGGAGAGTCCGCCAATGGCGCCGTAGTCGAGATTGCCCGGCAGGGCGAGGGCTTCATCCTTGCGGAAAGCGGCGATGTCGGCCTGCTGGCGGTCCAGGTAGCCGGCATAGAGAGAATCGTGCGCAACCTGCTGCAGTATCCCGGCATCGATGTCTTGCGTGTCCGGCCAGATTCGGCGCACAGCTTCGATCCCCGCATCCGCCTGGGCGAGAAGTTTGAGGGCCGAGCGGGGCACACCGTCCTGGGAGACTTTGACCCCCTGCGCGGCCAGGTTCTTCGGGGTTTCGCGGAGGAGTCTCAGTTTATCCGTCGTCTCAGATATCGCCGCCATCTTGGCAGAGAACGCCTGTTTCCGGTCCGGCCCGACACAACCGAGCGCAAGGCCGGCGGGCGTCAGACGCTGATCCGCGTTATCGGCCCGCAGAGTCAGGCGGTATTCCGCGCGGGACGTGAACATCCGATAGGGTTCCGCTGTGCCCCGGGTGATCAGATCGTCGATCATCACCCCGATATAGGCTTCGGCCCGGTCCAGGCTGAACGGCGTGTCATCCCCCCCGGCCATGCGGGCGGCATTAAGCCCGGCCATCAGGCCCTGTGCCGCGGCTTCCTCGTAACCGGTGGTGCCGTTGATCTGACCGGCGAGATACAGACCCCGAACCCGCCGCGTCTCCAGGGTGCTGTCCAGTTCCCGGGGATCGACAAAATCGTACTCGATGGCATAGCCGGGGCGGATGACACGGGCATTTTCCAGTCCCGGAATTTCGGCGAGGAAAGCGAGCTGAACGTCTTCGGGCAGGGACGTCGAAATCCCGTTGGGATACACCGTGTCGTCGTCCAGGCCCTCGGGTTCGAGAAAGATCTGGTGCCGCGATTTATCGGCGAAACGAACGACCTTGTCCTCGATCGACGGACAGTAGCGCGGGCCGGTGCCTTCGATCTGGCCGGAATACATCGGTGCCCGGTGAATGTTTTCCTGAATGATCCGGTGAGCGGCTTCGTTTGTATAGGTGATGTGACACGCAATCTGCGGTGTCGTTATCCGATCCGTCACCGTGGAAAACGGAACAGGAGGATCATCGCCTGGCTGGATTTCAAGCACCGACCAGTCAATGGTCTTGCCGTCGAGGCGGGGCGGCGTGCCGGTTTTAAGCCGTCCGAGTGCAAACCCGCAGGATTCCAGGGTTTCCGACAGGCCGAGCGCAGGTTTCTCGCCGACCCGGCCCGCCGGTATCTTCTTCTCTCCGATATGGATCAGGCCGCGCAGGAATGTGCCCGTCGTCAAAACCACCCGCGCCGCGGAGATAGTGGTACCGTTCGAAAGAACCACGCCAGCCACAAACCGGCGGTCACCGTCGCTTTTCACGACGAGATCTTCCACGCCGCCTTCGCAAATGGACAGATTGGGCTGATCCGCCAGCACCGACTGCATCGCTTCGCGATACAGTTTGCGGTCGGCCTGCGCCCGCGGGCCCTGAACGGCAGGACCCTTGCGCTTGTTCAGAACACGAAACTGGATGCCCGCCCTGTCGATGACCCGGCCCATAACGCCGTCCAGAGCGTCAATCTCGCGGACCAGATGTCCCTTGCCCAGACCGCCAATCGCTGGGTTGCATGACATCTCTCCGATAGTCGACGCCTTGTGCGTGACCAGCAACGTCCGAGCCCCCATCCGCGCCGACGCGGCCGCGGCCTCGCAACCGGCATGGCCGCCGCCAACGACAATCACATCATATGAATCCGGAGGTGTCATAATGGCGCGAAATATAGGGACGACCCCGCGATCCGTAAAGCAAGAACGGGAAGGGACGGCTCAACTGTTTCACGTGAAACATCTCGCGGGGCGGGCGTTACTTCCCGATACAGAAGTCCGAAAATATTACGTCCAGCAGGTCTTCGATGTCGACCCGACCCGTCACCCGGCCCAGGGCCCGGACAGCAAGCCGCAGATCCTCGGCCACGAGTTCGGTATCCACGGCTGTCGCCGCACGGCGCAGAGCGTCGGTGCATTCCGCTAACGCCAGACGATGCCGCAGGCGCGTAAGCGGAACCGGGCCGCCGGAAACATCCATGAGATCCGCAACCGCGCCCTCGAGCGATGACAGCAGACCAGGCAGGCCTTCTCCGCTTATTGCTGAAACCGACAACGCGCACTGTCCCAGCGCCGGCGCTTGCGGTTTCCCCGGCAAATCCGCCTTTGTCGCGACGGCAATTGCGTTGGTCCGATCCAGAAGGTCAAGGCTCTGGAGATCGGGCGGTTGGGTCGAGTCGAACAGCACCAGACACAGATCGGCTTCGTCGGCCCGGGCCAATGCCCGATTTACCCCTTCCTGTTCGACCGCGTCCTCGGCGTCCCGCAGCCCGGCGGTATCGGCCAGAGTCACCGGCCAACCGCCAAGATCCAGGTGAACCTCGATCACGTCCCGGGTCGTGCCCGCGATATCGGAGACGATAGCGACATCCCGCGCCGCCAGAGCATTCAGGAGCGAGGATTTCCCCGCGTTCGGCGCACCGAGAATGGCGACCTGAAGCCCGTCCCGCAGGCGCTCTCCGCGCCGGTTGTCATCCAGAAAATCCGAGACATCGGAAGCCAGACCGGCGATCCGCGCCCGCGCCGCCGCTTCGACATCCGCCGGCAGATCCTCGTCGGGAAAATCGATCCACGCCTCGGTATGGGCCAGAATATCGATTAAATCCGCGCGCCAGGCTTCCAGCCTTTTGGACAGGCCGCCGCCAAGCTGCGCCAAAGCCTGCAGGCGCTGGGCATCGGTTTCCGCATCGACCAGATCGGCGATCGCCTCGGCTTCCGTCAGGTCGATCTTTCCGGCCAGAAAGGCCCGTTTCGAAAACTCTCCGGGCTCCGCCAGGCGCAGGCCGGGGAGTGCGGCAAGCGTTTCCCCGAGAGCCTCGACCGTCGCCCGCCCGCCGTGCGTATGGAACTCTGCCACATCCTCGCCGGTGAAGCTGGCCGGTCCGGGAAACCACACGGCCAGCCCGTCATCAAGAAGATCCCCTGACCGCGGATCGACCATACGGCACCGTATGGTCGTGCGGGGCGGGGGCAGCGTATCGAACCCGGCCAAGGCTTCCAGTGCTTCCCGCGCCGCCGGACCGGATATGCGAAAGACCGCAATCCCGGCACGGCCCTGTGCCGTCGCCAGTGCAAAAATGGTATCTGATGATGACATCGATAAAGAACCGTGCGGATGACGTCGCAGGCGCGCTAGTCCTTGCCGCTCTGCGCCCTGGCGAACTGTTCCATGAACGCCTTTTGCATATCGCCGACGCCCTGAACGCCGGCCGACATCCATTGTTCCATCAGTTTGCCGGCATCCGTTTCCTGCGCCATCTCGCCAGCCCGTTTGATCAGCTCTTCCACGAACGCCTCGTTGACCGGCGTTACATCGGGCAGGCCAAGAAAACGGCGCGCTTCCTCCGGCGTGCAATCGATATCAAATGATATTTTCATGGTTGACTCCCTTGTGCCGCGTCACAACTACTGTATCACATTCACTGCCGTCACCGCGGCCCGCAAAATACAGAGTTCACCCCCAAAGAAAGCCTGGCATGTCCCGCAACCGCCTGTCCGAAGAAACCAGTCCCTATCTTTTGCAGCATGCCGACAATCCGGTGCACTGGTACGGCTGGGGGCCGGAGGCCCTCGCCGCCGCGCGGGACCAGGACAAGCCCATCCTGCTGTCGGTCGGCTACGCCGCCTGCCACTGGTGCCACGTCATGGCGCATGAAAGCTTCGAAAACGACGAAATCGCGGCGCAGATGAACGACCTTTATATCAACGTGAAGGTCGACCGGGAGGAACGCCCCGATATCGATACCATATACCAGCATGCGCTTCAGCTGCTGGGCCAGCAGGGTGGCTGGCCGCTGACCATGTTCCTGACGCCGGACGGAGAGCCGTTCTGGGGCGGCACGTATTTCCCGCCGGATTCCCGTTATGGGCGCCCGGGCTTTCCGCAGGTCTTGTCCGCAATTTCGGATTATTGGCACGAGAAACGCGAAAAGGCATTCGAGACCGCCGAAGCGCTGAACAACGGTCTGAAGAAAGTCTGGACCCCGGAACAGGCCGCCGCCGGAACGGACGGCATTCCGCTGGCCGTTAACGACCAGGCGGCGGCGCGGCTGGCCCAGGAATTCGACATGGTAAACGGCGGATTCGGTCAGGCGCCCAAATTTCCCAACCCGTCGATCCACGAACTGCTCTGGCGATCTTATCTGCGCACCGGGAACGAGACGCTGCGCGATGCCGTTCTCGTGTCCCTGACCAAGATGTCCCAGGGCGGGATCTACGATCATCTAGGCGGCGGCTACGCCCGTTATTCGACAGATTCCATCTGGCTGGCGCCGCATTTCGAGAAAATGCTCTACGACAACGCCCAGATCGTCGATCTTCTGGTGTGGGCCTGGCAGGAAACGCACAATCCGCTTTTCGCGCAGCGCGTCGAGGAAACGGTCGACTGGTGCCTGCGCGAGATGATCGCACCGGTCGACGCTTCCGCGGGCCGCCCGTTCGCCGCCACATACGATGCCGATTCCGAAGGCGAGGAAGGCCGGTTCTATGTCTGGTCCACTTCCGAAATCGCGGACGTGCTGGGCGACGGCGCCGACACGGTCCTGTTCAAGACGATTTACAACGTGTCTCCCGAGGGAAACTGGGAAGGCAAAAACATCCTCAACCGGATCGCCCATCCGGATCGGCTGGACGATGCACAGGAAGCCGTCCTGTCAGCGGCGCGCGAGAAACTGCTGGCGGTCCGCAACCGGCGCATATGGCCGGGATGGGACGACAAGGTGCTGGCCGACTGGAACGGGATGATGATCGCCGCCTTGGCGAACGCCGCCTGCGTGTTCGGCAAGCCCGACTGGCGCGATGCCGCCGTTTCCGCCTTCGCCTTCGTCCGCGACCGCATGCAGGCGGACGGCCGTCTGCTGCACTCCTTCCGCGCCGGCAAGCTGAAACACGCCGCCACACTGGATGACTATGCCAACATGTCGCGGGCCGCCGTCGCACTGTACGAAGCCACCGGCGACACGTCCTATATCGAAACCGCCCGCGAATGGGTCGACGTGATCGATGCGCATTTCTGGGATGCGGATGGCGGCGGGTATTTCTTCACCGCCGACGACGCCGAAGCGCTGATCATCCGAACAAAGTCGGCCGCCGACAATGCCACGCCCGCCGGCAACAGCGTCATCGCCGCTACGCTGGCGCGCCTCCATTATCTGACCGGCGAAGACGCCTATCATACCCGCGCCGAGGATATCTTCACCGCTTTCGCAGGGGAGGTATCCAAGAACTTCTTCCCGCTGACAGGGCTGTTTTGCGCCAACGAGGTTCTGCAGCGCTGCGCTCAGGTGGTGATCGTCGGCGACCCCGCGGACGACGCCACCAAGGCGCTTCTCGATGCCGCCTGGAAAGCCCCCAACATGAACAAACTGATCCAGCGCATCGCACCCGGCGACATCCTGCCGGACGGCCACCCCGCCGCCGGCAAAGGTCAGGTGAACAGCAAGGCCACGGCCTATGTCTGTATCGGCCAGACCTGTTCTCTGCCGCTCAACGATCCGGCGGCGCTGGCTGACGCCCTATAGATCTTTCCCCTTTCGTGGCGCCTATTTCAGGCACTTCCCGTCGTCGTCCGCCTGTTGCATCACCGATCGGCGACAGGCGCCCCGCCCCGCGAAGGACTCCCGCGCCCAAGAAACGCCTATAGCCGGCCGGGATTGACCACGATCAAGGCGCGGCTTCGGCAAACAGCGACAATAGGCACCTTATTCCCTGAATGGAGGTTCTGATGAACAAGGATTTGCAGCGTCAGGTCGACAAGGAAAAACGGGAAAAACACGCCGAAGCGAAACGGCTTGAGGAAATGCGCAATGCCGGCGCCTCGTCCGCCAAGGGCGACCTGAAACGGCGGGTCGAAGCGGAGAAAAAATCCGGCCGGGACCGCCAGCGGGCGTCCGAGGCTTTTCGCCGAAGCTGAGCCCGGGACCGGCCGCCCGGCCTACGGACGCGGCGGCATGGCAAGACCTTTTTCAACCGCCGGGCGCGACAGAATGCGGTCGCGCCAGTCGACGACGTTCGTGAACCCGTCGAGTCCGAGGGCTTCGCCGGCGTCGTAGGTATTGGTCAGCGTCCGGACCCATGGGGCCGTTGCGATATCGGCAATCGTATAGTCGGCGCCCATAATGTAATCGCGGTCCGACAGGCGTCCGTCGAGCACGCCAAGCAGGCGCCTGCTCTCGTTCAGATAGCGGTCGGTGGGATATTGGTCGGTGATCTTGTCGGCGGCGAATTTGTAAAAATGACCCAGCTGGCCGAACATCGGACCGACGCCGCCCATCTGGAACATCAGCCACTGCAGACATTCGTAGCGCGCGACCGGATCGGTCAGCATGAACTTGCCGGTCTTCTCGGCCAGATAGATGAGGATCGCACCGCTTTCCCAAATCGGCATCGGCTTGCCGCCGGGGCCATCGGGATCGATCATCGCGGGTATTTTATTGTTGGGATTGAGCGACAGGAATTCCGGCGTCATCTGGTCGTCCGAACCGAACGAAACGAGATGCGCTTCGTAAGGCAGGCCGGTTTCCTCCAGCATGATCGAGGCTTTCACGCCGTTGGGCGTCGGCAGAGAATAAAGCTGAATGCGGTCGGGATGTGCAGCAGGCCAGCGCTTGGTGATTTGAAACGCGGAAAGATCGCTCATGTCGGGTTCTCGCTTGGTTAAGGCGGGGGACAAAGTTCGTCACCGCTATCTAGGAGACGCAGGCGAAAGGGTCAAATGCGCCTGCCGTACAACACCATTGCACGGGCGACGATAAACAAAACAACGGCATTGAAGATGTGCCAGCCGAAATGCGTCCCCAGCGGAAACTGCGCGCAGAGCGGCTCGTCGATCGTCCGCATGGTCAGCGACACGACGAAAACGCCTGCCGCCGCAAGAAGTGCGCGACCGGCGACATGCGAAAGAGCGAAATGCAGATACCCGCCGATCGTCAGCATCGCCAGCAAGGCCGCCACGTAGGACCCGCCGCGAAACCCGGTCAAAGGCGGCACCGCCATCGCCACCGCGAGAACCATGATCACCCCGGCGCCGCAGACAAGGGCGGACGCGCCGGCAAAGCGGCGCAGCGCATACCATGTGTAAAGCAGAATGAAGATGCCGATCGGAATGACGTCGGCCAACAACGCCCAGCGGGTAGCATGGGTGTGAAACAGCCAGCTGCCGATCCCGATCGCGAATACCAGCGCGCACAACACCCAGGACGCGATATCCCGATGACCCGGCCGCGCCTGATCCCGAATCAGCCTTATGATTAGGACGGCACTGATAATAAAGGCGATATTGGTAATCGCATTGACGGGTTCCGACCAGAATTCGGGGCCGGTGCGCTCGCAGTAGATATCGATATAGCCATCTTTCATGCGACGACAGCCTAACGGGCTGGCCGTATCTATCAACGGGCTTTGAAGCGACTATTTAACGCTATCTAAACGGAGAAAATTTAGGCTCGGGCGCAACTTTCATTTGCTGATGCGCGTTCAAGGATACCGGAATGAGCGGAGCCACCGCCTCTGACGGAAACCGATCGAAACTGACCGTGCCGCTCGATTTCCTGTCGGAGATCGCGAACGCGGACAGTCTTGGTGTGCTCTACGATTCCATCGCCAAATGGATGCCCGATATATTTCCCGCGGACCGCATCAGTATCGCGCTTCCGAAAGACGAAAAATTAGTCGCGGTCGCGGCGGTTCGGGGTGACCGTATCCGATACGACGTCGCGCCGATTCCCATCGACGGATCAAAGCTGGGCGACTGCTACGTTTCCCGCAATCCCATTGTCGTCAACGATGCGGATCGTCCCGGAGAACGATACACCCGGACGGCAACGCCAGGGCAGGACAGATACCGGTCCGCGGCCATCCTGCCGCTGGTGGTCGGGGACAGTTGCCTCGGCACACTGAACCTGGGCTGCGTGGCAGCGAACTCGTTCCCGAAGGAAACCGTTGTCGATCTGGGCAGGATCGCCACCTGGATCGCGCTGCAACTGAACCGGTTTGAAACCCACGAACGGCTGAAAACGTCTGAAGCACGTTTCAACGCGCTGATTGAAAACGCCCAGGCGATGATTTTTGCGAAGGCTCCCGACGGAACCATGCTGATCGCGAACCGGAAATATTGCGAAACCCATGGTCTTCAACCGGATGACCTCATCGGAAGACGGGATGCGGAAATCTTCGGCGACGCGCAAGCCAAACAATGGCAGCAGGACGAAAACCGGATCCTGCGGTCCGGATCTGGAAAGACCGTGGAAGAAGAGCTTGTGCATGCGGACGGCGTCACGCGCACCCACATGACACAGAAATTCGCGGTTTTCGATCCCGGACGCGGCGAACATATAATCTGCGCGATTTCCACCGATATCAGCGACCGCAAGGAGGTAGAGGCGGCGCTGGCGGAAAGCGAAAGCCGGGCACGGGCGTTTTTCGACAATTCGCCGTCCCTGATGTTCATGAAAGACCGGAATCACCGCATCAGCTTCGCCAACCGGGGTTTTCTCGAGTTTTACAAGACAACGGAAGAGCAGGTGCTCGGCCGGCAATCCGCCGCCTATGTCCCGCCCGACCTACTGGAACGTTTCGAGGCCGAAGACCGGAACATCATCGAGAACAGCGTCGTGTCGCAGACAGAGCTGCAATTTCCCGATGCCGAAGGAAACATGCACGACTTCCTTACGATCAAATTTCCCGTAAACGGTGCCGACGGAAATCCGGTCGGTCTCGGCGGCATCAATATCGAGACGACCGAGCTGCGCAATCGCGAGCGGGAGCTGGAAATCGCCAGGGACGAAGCCGAGCTGGCCGCCCTCAATTTCGAACAGGCGGCGGACAAAGCACGCGCCGCCGATCGGGCAAAAACGGATTTCCTGGCCTCGATGAGCCACGAACTGCGCACACCGTTGAACGGCATTCTGGGGATGACCCACCTTCTCGCGATGGAAGATCTGACCGCGGAACAGCAAAACAAAGTCGATACCATCCAGGAATCGGGGGACGCGTTGCTGATACTGCTGAACGATATCCTCGATCTTTCGAAGGTCGAAGCGGGCGAGCTGGAGGTCGAGATACGCGAATTCCGGCTGCAGGATCTTGTCGCTTCGATCGAAGCACTCTGGGAGCCCCAGGCACAGTCGAAACAGCTTGGCTGGCGTTGCGACGTCGATCTTTCGGTCGCGCCGGTCCTGATCGGCGACGATGCGAAGCTGCGCCAGATCGTTTTCAATCTGGTGTCCAACTCGCTGAAGTTCACAGATGACGGCGAAATCGGATTGCGGGTCACCCAGTCGGAAAGCCCGGACGGCAGAGTGATGAACCGGTTCGAGGTTTCGGATACGGGTCCCGGCATACCGCACGAACACCAAAGTCGGCTGTTCGACAAATTCACCCAGGCGGACAGCACGATTTCACGACGCTACGGCGGCACCGGTCTCGGTCTCGCGATCTGCAAATCGCTGATCGAGCTTATGGGCGGCGAAATCGGATACGACACCGCCCCGCGAGAGGGCACGACATTCTGGATCACGCTTGCCTGTGAGCCGGGCACGGATAGCGCTCTGCCCGCACCCGACGCGCCGGACGCGCCGGACGCGCCCGAGACCCCGGCAAAGGCGGTCCCGGACCAGCCCCTGACGATTCTTGTCGCCGAAGACAACAGCGTGAACCAGCAGATCATTCGGCTGATGCTGGAAAAAGCGGGGCATCGCTGTGACATGGCCGAAAACGGGGCGCAGGCCGTCGAAGCGGTTCGCCGGCAGGATTACGATCTGGTCCTTATGGATATCCAGATGCCCGAGATGGACGGTATCGCCGCCACCTCGGCAATCCGGAGCCTGGGCGGCAAGCGGGCGAAAACACCGATCGTCGCCCTCACGGCCAACGCCATGAAGGGCGACCGGGAACTATATCTGTCCGCGGGCATGAACGATTACGTCGCCAAGCCGATCGACCCCGCCGCCCCGGGGGGCCGCGTTGAGCCGGCAGACCGGGTCCGGCGGAACGATCGAAGCCTTCGGTGATCGGGGCATCGTATCGTCGTCGGCGCCGGTGGAGCCCGACCCGTCTTTGGCGCTGGAAATAGACGCGCTGTTCGACGGTCTCGACTTCGCGGATAAATAGCGCCGGCCTGAAGCGCCGGTTGACGGGGCCGGCACAGTTCCGCGACGATGCGTCATGGGACGAATCTCTCTGGATACGCTGATCGGACCGGTATCGGTCGAAGAACGCGGCGGAAACATCGTTTCCGTGGGATGGCAACATGTCGAGCCGGAAAATTCGGATTCTCCGGTCCTGAAACAGGCAGTCTGTCAGCTCAACGCCTACTTCGCCCGCGAATTGACCGAATTCGACCTGCCGCTGGCGCCGGCAGGAACCTCTTTTCAACAGCGCGTTTGGTCCACGATGTGCGAAATTCCACACGGAGATACCTGGACCTACGGCGAACTCGCCGCGCGCGCCGGGACAGCGCCGCGCGCCGTCGGCGGTGCCTGCGGTGCGAATCCCATTCCGATCATCATTCCCTGTCATCGCGTTTTGTCCACCGGCGGCAGCGGCGGTTATTCGGGACGCGGCGGGCTAAAGACCAAATCCGCCCTTCTGGACATCGAAAATCGCAAAGCACGTTTGCTCTAAACGCAAGCCAAACCGGTTTTCCAACGGTGACTTTTGCGCCATCCGGCGCTAATATGCCTGTAATAAGAAGCGGTTACATCCATACGTGTCCGGATGTTGTCATTTACGGGATCGAGGGGACTGGTCTATGCCTGATATTTCCATCAACGCCGCTGACGGCAGCGGTTCCTTTTCCGCGTATTGCGCCATGCCGGCCTCCGGCAGCGGGCCGGGGATCGTGGTCCTGCAGGAAATTTTCGGCGTCAATCAGGTGATGCGCGATCTGTGCGACGGATTTGCCGAGGAAGGCTACATCGCCGTCTCGCCGGATCTGTTCTGGCGCATCGAACCCGGCGTTCAGCTGACCGACAAAAGCCAGGAAGAATGGGACAGGGCGTTCGAACTGATGAACGCCTTCCTGCCCGATTTCGAAAAGGGCGTCGCGGATATCGCGGCGACGATCGGTCACGTCCGCGCCATGGACGGCTGCACCGGCAAAGTGGGCGCCGTGGGTTACTGCCTGGGCGGCAGCCTCGCGTATGCCACGGCCTGTTTCACGGACGCGGATGCCTGTTCGGGATATTATCCCGTCCAGATCGAAGACTCGCTGGATCTCTCCTCCGGCATCAAGAACCCGCTGATCCTGCATATCGCGGAGAAAGACGGGTTCTGCCCGCCGGAATCCCAGGCAAAGATCAAAGAAGCCCTGGATCCGAACGAACACGTCACGGTCTATTCCTATCCCGGCGTTGATCACGCCTTCGCCCGTGTCGGCGGCGACAACTACGATTCAGCCGCGGCCGCCGCCGCCAACGGGCGGACTGCCGAGCTTTTCCGGGGGACACTCGGATAACGGGCGGCCCCGAAGAGAAAGCGCCGATCGTCGAAAACACCGGCGGCACCGTGCCGCCGCCTATACCCGCCGCCGGCGGCGCCCTTCAACGGGCCCGGAACGGCAGCGTCAGAGAAGGAAACGCAGATGCCTAAAGCTATCGTCGTCGAAGAAACCGGGTCGCCCTCGGTCATGAAATGGCGCGATGTCGAAGTCGGACGCCCCGGCAAGGGCGAGGTGACCGTGCGCGCCAAGGCGATCGGCGTGAACTTCATCGATATCTATCAGCGCTCCGGCCTCTACCCGATGCCGCTGCCGTTCACGCCGGGCGGCGAAATGTGCGGCGAAATCGAGGCCGTCGGCACAGGCGTATCGGGTTTCAAGATCGGCGACCGGGTCGCGACCGGCACCGCCGGGTCGGGGTGCTACGCCGAAATCCGCAATATCGATGCCGGCAAGCTGGTGAAGGTGCCGAAGGAAATTCCCAATGACGTCGCCGCCTCGATGATGCTGCAGGGCATGACGGTCCAGTTCCTCATCCGGCAGGTCTACAAGGTCGGCAAGGGCGACACCATCCTGATCCACGCCGCCGCCGGCGGTGTGGGGCTGATCCTCTGCCAGTGGGCCAAGCATCTCGGCGCCACCGTCATCGGCACGGTCGGTTCACCGGGAAAAGCGCGGCTGGCAAAGGCGCATGGCTGCGACTATCCGATCATCTACAGCCGCGAAAATTTCGTCGACCGGGTGCGCAAGATCACCAAGGGCGAGATGTTGCCGGTGGTTTACGATTCCATCGGCAAGGCAACCTGGCCGGCCTCGCTCGACTGCCTGCATAAACGCGGGCTGTTCGTCTCCTTCGGGAACGCGTCGGGGCCGATTCCGGCGATCGATCCGCTGATCCTGATGCAAAAAGGATCGCTGTCGATGACGCGGCCGACCCTGTTCGATTTCGCCGACACGCCGGAACGCATGCGCAAGATGGCGGGCGACGTGATGAAGGTCATCAAGTCCGGCGCGGTCAAGGTAGAGGTGAACCACAAATATTCCCTCCGCGAAGCGGCCCGCGCCCACCGCGACCAGGCGGCCCGCAAAACGACCGGTTCGATCGTTCTGGAACCTTAAATCCCGGGCCGCCGGCGCGGGATCTCCCCGGCAAACAAAAAGGGCGCCTCGACGGGCGCCCTTTTACTATCTGATGGTCCGGAGAACCGGTTACTGGTTCATGGAATCGAAGAACTCGTCGTTCGACTTCGTGCCTTTCAGCTTGTCGAGCAGGAATTCCATCGCATCGACCACGCCCATCGGCGTGAGAATCCGGCGCAGCACCCACATCTTGGCCAGCACGCCCTTGTCGACCAGCAGTTCTTCCTTGCGGGTGCCGGACTTGGTGATGTCCATCGCCGGGAAGGTGCGCTTGTCGGCGAGCTTGCGGTCGAGAATGATTTCCGAGTTACCGGTACCCTTGAACTCTTCGAAGATGACCTCGTCCATGCGCGAGCCGGTATCGATCAGCGCGGTGCCGATAATGGTCATCGAGCCGCCTTCCTCGATATTGCGCGCCGCGCCGAAGAAGCGTTTGGGACGCTGCAGCGCATTGGCGTCGACGCCGCCGGTCAGCACCTTGCCGGACGACGGCACCACGGTGTTGTAGGCGCGCGCCAGTCGCGTGATCGAATCCAGCAGGATAACGACGTCGTGCTTGTGTTCGACCAGGCGCTTGGCCTTTTCGATCACCATTTCCGACACCGTCACGTGGCGCGAAGCGGGTTCGTCGAAGGTCGACGAAATGACCTCGCCGTTGACCGACCGCTGCATGTCTGTGACTTCCTCCGGACGTTCGTCGATCAGCAGAACGATCAGATAGACTTCCGGATGATTGGCGGTGATCGCGGCGGCGATCGACTGCAGCATCATGGTCTTGCCGGTGCGCGGCGGCGCCACGATCAGCCCGCGCTGGCCCTTGCCGAGCGGCGTGATCAGGTCGACGATGCGCGGCGTCATGTCCTTGACGGTCGGATCGTCGCTGCCGAGCATCAGCTTTTCTTCAGGATAGAGCGGCGTCAGATTGTCGAAGTTGATGCGGTGACGAACCGCGTCGGGGTCGTCGAAATTGATCTGACCGACTTTCAGCAGCGCGAAATACCGTTCGCCGTCCTTGGGCGCGCGGATCTCGCCTTCGACGGTATCGCCGGTGCGCAGCGCAAAGCGGCGGATCTGGCTGGGCGACACGTAAATATCGTCCGGGCCCGGCAGATAGTTCGCTTCGGGCGACCGCAGAAAGCCGAAGCCGTCCTGCAGAATTTCGATCACGCCGTCGCCGAAAATCGGCACGTCGTTCTCGGCCAGCTGTTTCAGGATTGCGAACATGATGTCCTGCTTTCGCAGCGTGGAGGCGTTTTCGATCTCCAGCTCTTCCGCATAGGACAACAGGTCGGCGGGGGTTTTTTGCTTTAGTTCCTTGAGATTCATGCTTTCGGACCAAGGATATGAGAATGGAGGCACTGAGTGCCGGGAAGGAATTTTCGGAAGCGGCAAGACAGCCGAATGACGGATGCCTCAAACACGGGTAGAACGTTTTTTGTTTTGTGTTTTCTGGATTTTACCGTGGGTAACCGGCAGACCGCCGTCCCGAATAACGCTTAGATAGTTAATAAATAGCAAACATCAAGTCAAATTATGATTCGATGACAGCGGACCGGGCGACGGCGGTTTCGAAATTACCGTGAGCCGAAGATGCCCGGCTTCTATACTCCCCGGTTCAGGATACCGACCCAACCCCGAAAGGCTTCACGTACATGACCCTTCAAACCACCGCCGAACACCGTCATCACGGCGGTACGCTGGGCTATTACCGCCATCGATCGGCCGCCTGCGGCTGCGATATGAATTTCTCGGTCTTCGTGCCGCCACAGGCCGCCGACGGGCCGGTGCCGGCTGTGTACTGGCTGTCGGGCCTCACCTGCACGGAAGACAATTTCACCACCAAGGCGGGCGCCTACGGCGTCGCGGCGGAACTCGGTCTCATGGTCGTCGCGCCGGATACCAGCCCGCGCGGCGACGACGTGCCGGATGATGACGCCTACGATCTCGGCAAGGGGGCCGGTTTCTATCTCAACGCGACGAACGCGCCCTGGGACACGCATTTCCATATGTACGACTATGTCACCACAGAACTGGTGCGGGCGATCGACGCAAATTTCCGGGCCGATCCGGACAAGCGGTCGATCATGGGTCATTCCATGGGCGGGCACGGGGCGCTGACGATCTGGCTGAAGAATCCGGAACTGTTCGTTTCCGCCTCGGCCGTGGCGCCGATCTGCTCGCCGATGCAGTGTCCCTGGGGCGAGAAAGCTTTTACCGCCTATCTCGGCGACGACCGGTCGGCCTGGGCGGATTACGACGCCACCGGTCTGATGAGGTCACGCGGCGACGGCAGCGCCCGCGCGGCGATACTCGTCGACCAGGGCCTCGCCGATCCGTTCCTGGAAGACCAGCTTCATCCGCATCTTCTGGAAGAAGCCTGTGCCGATGTCGGTCAGAAAGTCACAATCCGCCACCATGACGGATACGACCACAGCTATTTCTTCATCGCCACAGTGATCGGCGATCACCTGCGGCACCATGCGGAAATTCTGTCTTCGCGCTAAAACGGCTTCACCACCGCCATGATGACGATCACGATCAACGGGATCGTCGGCGCTTCGTTCCACATGCGGTAGAATTTCGCCGGGCGTACGTTCCGGTCGGCCTCGAAATCCCGGCGCCAGCGGGCAAACAGGCCGTGGATGGTCACCATCGCGACGATCATGGCGAGCTTCACCCAGATCCAGCCCATCGACCAGTCGATCATGCCGGGCGTCGCCAGCATCAACCCGCCGAAAATAAACGCGGAAATCATCGACGGATTGACGATCGCACGGAGCAGGCGGCGTTCCATGATCTTGAACGTTTCCGACTGGACAGATCCGGTCTCGGCGTCCGCGTGGTAGACGTAAAGGCGCGGCAGATACAGCATCCCGGCCATCCAGGCGATCACGCTGATGATGTGAAGCGCCTTGAACCAGAGATAATACTCGGCCATGTCAGTCGGCTTCCCGCCGGCATGGACAGTCACGATATCCGGCATCGCATATATTGCCGCCGGCGACCGTACCTGTTTCCGGCGTGGATTTCACCAGTTCGGCCAATGCGCCGATAAACGATTTTGCGGCGTTGACCGTCGGCGCGCGGACATATTCCGGTACCCCGGCCTCCCGCGCCAGCCCGGCATATTCGATATCGAGTTCGACCAGCGTTTCGGAATGTTCGCTGACAAATGCCACCGGCACAACCACCAACGCCCGTTTTTCGCCGCCGGCCCGCTTGATCTCGTCCTCGGTATAGGGCTGAAGCCATTCCAGCGGTCCGACGCGGCTCTGATAGCAGACGACGTGATCGACATCCCTGGTCGTTATCCGGGCAAGCACGGCAGCGGACGTACGGACGACCTGATGCGCATAGGGATCGCCCCCCTCGACGATTTTTTTCGGCAGGCCGTGGGCCGAAAAAAGAACGCGAAACGGGATATCTCGGGAAAGCTTCGCAATCGCCGCATCCGTCGCATCGGCGACGGCGCTGACGAAGCCGTCCGCTTCCGGCCAGCAACAGATCTCCGAAGTCGGCGCCGACAGCCCGGCCGCCCGGGCAGCTGGATACCAGATACGGGTAAAACTCTCGGTGGTCGTGGTGGAATACTGCGGATAAAGCGGCAGCAGAACGACGCGATCCGGGTTCCATTCCGCGACGTCTCGGGCCACGGCATCGGCGAACGGATGCCAGTACCGCATCGCGACGAAGACGCGATATTCGTCGCCGAGCGCAGCCTGAAGCGCAACCGCCTGCTTTTCGGTTTCCGGCAGGATCGGCGACCGGCCGCCAATTTCCGCGTAAATTTCCTTTGCCACGGGCGCACGCCGCCAGGATATCAGCCAAGACAGAAACCATCTGACCGGCGCCGGCACACGCAGGATCATGGGATCCGAAAACAGGTTCTTCAGAAACGGGCGAACGGCCTCGGGGCTATCCGGTCCGCCGAGATTGTAGATAACGACGGCGGTCCGGCTCATCCACGAACCGCCTTTATCAGGCGCTCGACATGCTCTGTCGGCGTCGGCGGCAGGATCCCGTGTCCCAGGTTGAAGATATGCGGCCCGCCGGACAGAGCTTCGACGATTTCGCGGGCACGGCGTTCAAGCTCGTTTCCGCCGGCCAGCAACAAGATGGGATCGAAATTTCCCTGAACCGTCGCATGGGGCTGCAGTTCCCTGGCCGCCCATGCCGGATCGGTCGCATAGTCGATGCCGACACCGTCGATTTCCGGCATACGGGCAAGCTCGGGCAAATAAAGCGCCGCGCCGCGCGGAAACGCGATGACGGGAATATCGGGATAAACGTCCTTTACCCGGCGGGCTATTTCGCAGATCGGCCCCGCGCTGAAGCGGTCGAACGCGTGTTTCGGCAATACGCCGGCCCAGGTATCGAACAACTGCAACGCTTCTGCGCCTGCCTCCACCTGCCGCAGCAGGTAGGCGGTCGTCGCTTCGACCAGCAGATCGATCAGAACCTGAAAACCGTCTGGATCGCCCAGCGCCCAGCCCTTGGCATTTGGATAATCCCGGCTGCCACTGCCCTCTACCATGTAGGTCGCGACCGTCCACGGCGCACCGGCAAAGCCGATCAGGGCCGCACCTTCGGGCAGTCCCTGCGACACCTGTCGCACGGTTTCGTAAATCGGACCAAGACTTTCATGTAGCTCGTCCATGGAAAGCCGGTCCAGCGCCGCTGCATCCCGAATGGGATCCAGCCGCGGACCTTCGCCCGCTTCGAACGTCACGTCCTGACCCAGCGCATGTGGGATGACCAGGATATCCGAAAACAGGATTGCCGCGTCGAACCCGAACCGGCGGAGTGGCTGCAGTGTCACCTCCGCCGCTTTTTCAGGGTCGTAACACAAATTCAGAAACCCGCCTGCTTCTTCGCGCACGGCGCGGTATTCAGGCAGATATCTGCCCGCCTGCCGCATCAGCCAGATCGGCGGCGGGTCGACACGTTCGCCCTTGAGCGCCGCGATTATCGGTTTGGAACTGTCAGTCACGATGTCGGGAATATGTCACGAAGTGCGTCATACACGAAGTCCCAATCAATTATTTTCTAATAACAATTAGGTAGTAGTAAGTAGTAGGGCCTGTGAATTCCGGGGATGAGTTTTCATCCCCAAATTTGTGAACACTCGGATCAGGCTGTGCATTTTTCCGGGGTAACCCTGTACAGATCTCTCCGGGTCTGCGGATTCCGCCATTCGGCTCCGTTTTCGCAAAGTATGAATTAGGTGCATAACCGAATTCATACAAACGTGCGACGTATCGCATCGGCGCTTGGTAACCCGACTGACAAAATCCCGAACCCCGGGTATAGTTTTTCGGCACGTTGTTCAGATGCCCTGTTATCCCCAGATAAAGGAACGAATCGGCGGCGGTGTGAACGAATCGGTTAGGCAAGAAAATTGAGCGAACAGTTTCATATCCACCTTGTTTCCGACTCTACCGGCGAAACCACGCTCGGCGTTCTGAAGGCCTGCATCGCCCAGTTCGAGGGCGTCGAAGCGCAGGAACATATCTGGCCCATGGTGCGTTCGTCCGCCCAGATGGAGCAGGTCATCGGCGGTATTCGCGAACATCCGGGTCCAGTCATCTTCACGCTGGTCAGTTCGCGGACGCGTCAGCCGCTGGTCGAGGAATGTGCCCGTCTGAACATTCCCTGCGTCTCGGTGCTCGACCCGGTAATCGAATCCCTCGGTAATTACCTTAACCGGAAAACCGTCAACCGGCCGGGAGGTCAGCACACTCTCAACGCCGAATATTTCGACCGGATCGAAGCGCTGAACTATGTCATGGCCCATGATGACGGCCAGGCGACGCAGCAGATATCCGAAGCAGATATCATCCTTCTTGGCGTGTCGCGGACGTCGAAGACGCCGACGTCGGTATATCTCGCAAACCACTATGGTTTGAAGACGGCGAACGTTCCTTTCGTCCCGGGAATCCCTCTACCCGATACCATCTTCGGCCAGACCGGCATCTTTACTGTCGGTTTGACGGCATCGGCCGACAGGCTTGTCCAGATTCGCCGAAACCGGTTGTTGATGCTCAACCAGGAACCGGAAACCGACTACGTCGATATCGAGACAGTGAAGGCGGAAATTGCCGAAGCGCGGAAACTGTTTTCCAAACATTCCTGGCCGGTGATCGACGTCACCCGCCGGTCGATCGAGGAAACGGCGGCTGCGATTTATCAGCTCTATACCCGGTTTCATGAAGAACGGGACCCGGACGACGAATGACCGATACCGATGGACCGTTTCGCGTGATCGGCAACCCGGCGTCTCGAATTGTTCTTGCCTCCGCAAGTCGGACGCGGCGATCCTTGCTCGAGGGTGCCGGGGTTCCGCATATTGTGGAGCCTTCCCGCGTCGATGAAGAAGAGCTGAAAACCGGTCTTCGGGCGGAGGGCGTTTCCCCGGTCGAAATGGCCGAGGTTCTGTCGGAGGCAAAGGCGATGTATGTGTCGCGCAAGCATCCGGACGCGATGGTACTGGGCGCCGACCAGATTCTGGCGCTGGGAGAAGACACTTTCGACAAACCGGTCGACCGGGAAGATGCCCTGTCCCAGCTGCAACGTCTTCGGGGACATAAACATGAACTGATCTCCTACGCCGTCATCGTGCGCGGCGGGCAGCGTATCTGGCAGGCGGTCGATCGGGCGAAGCTGGTGGTCCGCGCCGATGCCAGCGATGCATTTTTCGACGCTTATCTCGATGCTGCCGGCGACGACGCGTTCAACGGACCGGGCGGATACCGGGTCGAATCTCTCGGCGTTCAACTGTTTTCCGCCATCGACGGCGCGCATTATACGATCCTCGGATTGCCGCTTCTGGCGCTGCTTGACTATCTGCGGGCGAATGGGATTCTGGAGACATGACTTTCTCGGGTGCGGCTATCGTCGCCGGCGTGGCCGGCTGGCCAATCAAACATTCGCGCTCGCCGCGCATCCATAATTACTGGCTGCGCAAATACGAGATCGACGGCGTCTACGTGCCGTTCGCCATCGACCCCGACGGCGCGCATGATGCCTTTCGGGCTATTCCATCGCTCGGTATCTCCGGGATGAACGTCACCGTGCCGCACAAGGAAACCGCTTTCAAGGCAATGGATGAGGTCGATCGGTGGGCGCAGCGGCTGAAAGCCGTGAACACTATTGTCGTCCGGGACGGCGCACTCTACGGCGCAAATACGGACGCCTACGGTTTTCTGGAATCCTTACGCGAATCGCACCCCGGATGGCGGGCCGATGCCGGTCCGGTCGTTGTCCTGGGCGCCGGCGGCGCGGCGCGGGCCATCGTTGCCGGTCTGCAGGATGCAGGCGCCCCCGATATCCGCATCGCCAACCGGACAATGTCCCGGGCGGACGCCCTGCAGGACGAATTCGGCGATCCGGTCCGGGCTGTCGACTGGAATAGCCGCGCCGACGCGCTGGATGGCGCGGCGCTGCTGGTCAACACCACGTCTCTCGGCATGGAGGGACAGCCGCGGCTGGACATCGCCCTCGATGCGCTGCCGCCGGATGCAGTGGTCTATGACATCGTCTACGTGCCGCTGGAAACGCCTCTGCTGGCGTCTGCCCGCGCCCGCGGCAACCCGGCGATCGACGGACTCGGCATGCTTCTGCATCAGGCGCGTCCCGGGTTCCGCGACTGGTTCGGCTCCGATCCCCAGGTCGATCAGGTTTTGCGCGATCACGTATTGGAGGCGCTGTGATCATTCTCGGCCTGACCGGGTCTATCGGTATGGGAAAATCGACTGCGTCGGGGATGTTTCGGCGCATGGGCGTGCCGGTTTACGATTCCGATGCGTCCGTCCATATCGTTCTCGGCAAGGGCGGCGCGGCGGTGAAACCCATCGATGCCGCGTTTCCCGGCGTTGTCGTCGATGGTGCCGTCGATCGCGACGCGCTGGGCAAGCGCGTATTCGGGGACGATACGGCGCTGAAAACTTTGGAAGCCATCGTGCATCCGCTGGTTCGCCGCGTGCAGGACAATTTTCTCAAACGCTGCGCCGCCCGGCGCACGCCGCTCGTGGTGCTCGACATCCCGCTGCTGTTCGAGGTGAAACTGGACGTGCGCTGCGACGCGGCGATCGTGGTTTCGGCGCCCGGTTTCATCCAGGCGGCCCGGGTGCTGGCGCGACCCGGCATGACTCGGGAGAAATTCGACGGCATTCTGGCGCGCCAGATGCCGGATGCGGTGAAGCGCCGCCGCGCGGATTTCATCGTCCCCAGCGGCCGCGGCAAGGCGGAAACCTTGCGCCATCTGACGCGAATTGCGAGACTCATGATACAGGCGACGCCGACCCACTGGCCGCCCGACGCCTATGCGGAACGTACCGCCCACAAAACGACAGGCCGCAGGAGCACGCATGCGAGAACTCGTTCTCGATACCGAAACAACCGGACTTGATCCGCTGAACGGCGACCGCCTGGTGGAAATCGGCTGTGTCGAGGTATTCAACCATATCGCCACCGGCAAGACGTATCACCAGTACATCAACCCCGAACGCGACATGCCCGCCGGCGCGTTCGCGGTGCATGGCCTCAGCGAGGAGTTCCTGTCCGGCTATCCGGTCTTTGCCGACGTCGTCGATGCGTTTCTCGATTTCATCGGCGACGATCCGCTGGTCATCCATAACGCGCAGTTCGACATGGGATTCATCAACGCCGAACTGCGGCGGCTGAAACGCCCCGCGCTGCCGATGAGCCAGTCAGTGGATACCGTGTCGATGGCGCGGCGGCGGTTTCCCGGCGCGCCCGCGTCGCTGGACGCACTGTGCCGCCGGTTCGATATCGACAATTCGTCGCGCACAAAGCACGGCGCGCTGCTCGATGCCGAACTTCTGGCGGAGGTCTATCTGGAACTGCGCGGCGGCCGTCAGCCGGGGCTCAGCCTGGCGGCGGCGGAGGCCGGTGCATCGTCGGCAAACGACGAGGCCGAACCCGCTGATCTGCAACCGGGGACGGAGCTCCGTCCTCCCCGGCCTCATGCGCCGACGGCGGAAGAAATCGCCGCTCACGATGCGTTCGTCGCCACGCTCAAGGAGCCGCTCTGGTCGCAGGGATAAGCAGCAGTCATCCCCGCTCTGAGCCGAGGATCCACGTCTGACTCTGTTGTGGACCCTCGGGCCTGGCCCGACGGTGACAACGGAAAGAACTCAGATATCCGAGCCCTCGGAATCCACGTGCTGATCGATGAAAAGCTGTGCGAAATCGATCGGGTTGATCAGTAATGGGGGAAACCCACCGTCGCGGACGGCGTTCGAGATGATCGCCCGGGCGAACGGGAAGAGGTGTTTCGGACCCTCGATCAGGACGATCGGTTTCACGTCTTCTTCCGGCACGCCCGATACCTGCACGATGCCGGCATAGGTCAGCTCGACGATAAACACGGGCGCGTCTTCCAGCGCTGCTTCGGCGCGGATGAATACCGACACTTCGAACATGCCTTCTTCGCCGATCGGGCGGGCATTGGTACTGACGTCGACGCTGACGTCCGGGTTCTGCTGGATAGCCGACAGGGTCTCGATCCCGCGCGGGTTCTCGAAGGAAAGGTCCTTGATGTATTGCGCGCCGATCATGAACGGCACGCCGTCTCCTATCGCGTTTTCGTCTGCGCCGTTGGCGCCGTTTTCGACCGGCATGTCAGGATTGTCAGCCATTCATCGCTCCGCTGTCAGTGATGCCTGTGGCTATCACGGATGTGTGCGGGAAACAATCATACGAAGCGTTGTTGCCGCGATATTGAACACACCAACATTCGTCATTCCGGCGAAAGCCGGAATCTTTCGGCGGCGGAGCGGGCTGGACCGGGAGAGATCACGGCCAGGTCTCGTCCAGCGGCGGATGGGGATCGCGCGGATCGCACCGCAGCAGCTGCGCATTGCCCACCCGCTTGCCGGTCAGCGCCCGGATGACGCCCCAGTGGGTGATGACCGCCACCCTGTCCCAGTCGTCGGCCGCCGCCATGAGGTTGCGAAACGCAGCGCAGCGGTCGTGGAACGCGGGGATGGTTTCCTCTTCGCGGTTCCACCACCTGTCGTTCAGGTGCGAAAAATCCAGATGCGGCCAGTCCGCCGCCAGCGCCGGCGTCTCCGTGCCGACGTCGCACACATAGGCCGTGCGTTCGCGTACATTGGCGTCCACCGTCACCGGCACGTCCAGCCGGTTGGCCACCGCATGCGCCGTCTGCAGCGCGCGGGTATAGGGGCTCGAAATGATGCGGCTGATGTCGAGTTCGTCGAACTGCTCCGCCAGTTCCCGCGCCTGGGCATGGCCGGTCTCGGTCAGCGGCGGATCCTCGATGCCGGGATCCTGCTTGGTTTCGCCGAAAACGACGTTGAACATCGTCTGGCCGTGGCGGGCGAGATACATATTTAACTCTGGCGGCGTCGGCCCACTCCCCCTCTCGGCCACCCATTCAGGATGATCCCGTGGGTGGCCGGGAGGGGGAGTGGGCTGGAACGGGGACACATAAGATTATTCTTCCGTCTTGCCCTTGAACCGGCACAGATCCTTCACCACGCAGTGCCAGCATTCGGGCTTGCGCGCCTTGCAGACATAGCGGCCGTGCAGGATCAGCCAGTGGTGGGCGTGGTTCATCCATTTGGCGGGGATGCGTTTGACCAGCTTGGCTTCCACCTGGTCGACGTTCTTGCCGGGCGCCATGCCGGTGCGGTTGCCGAGGCGGAAGATATGCGTGTCGACCGCCATGGTCGGCTGGCCGAACGCGATGTTGAGGACCACGTTGGCGGTCTTGCGGCCGACGCCGGGCAGCTTCACCAGCTCGTCCCGGGTCTGCGGGATTTCGCCGCCGAAATCGGCGATCAGCATTTCGCACAGCGCGATGACGTTCTTGGCCTTGTTGCGGTACAGACCGATGGTCTTGATGTGGTCGCGCACCTTGGCTTCGCCGAGGGCCAGCATCTTTTCCGGCGTGTCGGCGATCTCGAACAGTTTTTCGGTCGCCTTGTTGACGCCGGCGTCGGTCGCCTGGGCCGACAGCACGACGGCGACGGTCAGGGTGAAATCGTTGACGTAGTGCAGCTCGCCCTCGGGCTCCGGGTCGGCGGCGGACAGCCGGGCGAAGAACTCGTCGACGTCTTTGAGGGGCATGGTGGCGCGCATGGATGATTTGTAGCGGCGCGGCGGGCGCGGGGAAAGGGGGGCGCGTTTCGGCCACCGGGAACCCGCCGAAAACCGCCGCCGTTAACCATTCGTTCATTATTTCTGGACTCGTCGTCCGGGTTTCCTATGATTTCGTCATGTCAGAAACGCTTTCAGTCGTGCCCGACGATATCGGGGAAGCCGCCGCCGAGAAGACCTATCTTTTCGACGCGATCCTGCAACCGAATACCAGCCTGGAGCCGAAGGGCTTCATGCTGCTGATGGTGGCCATCGCCTCGGTCAGCTTCGTGGCCGGCATGGTGTTCATGGTGGCGGGCGCGTGGCCGGTGATGGGCTTCTTCGGGCTCGACGTCGCGCTGATCTACCTCGCGTTCAAGGCCAATTACCGCTGGGCGCGGATGCACGAAACCGTGCGGCTGACGTCGGATTCGCTGCTGGTCGAACGCATCAGCCCGTCGGGCAAGGTGCAGCGCTGGCGCTTCCAGCCCTACTGGCTGAAAGTCCAGATCGACGTTCCGGCGAAACACGACAGCCAGCTGGTGCTGTCCAGCCACGGCAAGCGCCTGAAAATCGGCGCCTTCCTGACGCCCGACGAACGGGTCGAGCTGGCCCGCGCGCTGCAGGACGCACTGGCCGGGCTGCGCCGTCCGGACCATCTCCGCGAAGCGGTCTGAGGCGGCGCCAGCCTCCCGTTAAACTCAGCAATTATCGGGTGGGGCGCTTGCGCTCCCGTCTCTAATCTCGCGTATACTGTCGTCACCGATGGAGGTCCCCATGGCCCCGGACACGGAAAACGCATCGCCGCAAACCGCGCAGGATTACGCCCGCATCGAAAAGGCGGTTGCCTATATCCGCCGGAATTTCCGCGACCAGCCGGATCTGGACGAGATCGCCGACGCCGTCGCGCTGAGCCCGTATCATTTCCAGCGCTTGTTCACCCGCTGGGCCGGGGTCAGTCCGAAACAGTTCCTCGGCTACCTGACGCTCGATCACGCCAAGCGCTCTCTCGACCGGGCTCAATCCGTGCTGGACGCCGCCTATGACGCCGGCCTGTCGGGGCCGTCGCGGCTGCACGATCTGTTCGTCAATTTCGAAGGCATCACGCCCGGCCAGTACAAGGACATGGGCGACGGGCTCGATATCCGGTACGGCGTGCATCGCGGCTTTCTGGGGGAATTCGTCGTCGCCGCCACGGACCGCGGCATCTGCGGGCTGCAGTTTTTCGGCGCGGAAGGGCCGGCCGGCGTTCTGGACGACATGCGGAAAAGGTTTCCTGGCGCGGCGTTTCGCGAAGCGCAGGCCGAAACATGGGATTTATGCGCATCCGTCTTCCGCCCCGGGCGTGGCGATCCGAACCGGCCGCTGAGGCTCTGGTACAAGGGAACGAATTTCCAGATAAAAGTCTGGCAGGCGCTGCTGTCGATCCCGCCCGGTGAACTCGTCACCTATGGCGATATCGCGCGGGCCATCGGCCAGCCCACTGCGGCGCGCGCGGTCGGCAGCGCGGTCGGCGCCAACCCCATCGGGCTGCTGATTCCGTGTCACCGGGTGATCCGAGAATCCAATCTGTTCGACACCAGTTACCGCTGGGGCCCCGACCGCAAGCTCGCCCTGATCGGCTGGGAACAGGCGCAGGCGGACGGCAAAGACGCAGACGCGACCGCACACGCGGCCGCGTGACGCGGCGGGCTAGTATTCGATCCCCAGCACGTCGAACATGGTGTAGAAGCCGGGCTCTTTCCCCGCCGACCACAGCGCCGCGTGCACCGCGCCGCGCGCGAAGATCTGGCGCGACTGGGCCTTGTGACTGATTTCCAGGCGTTCGTCCTCGATGGCAAACGTCACCGTGTGATCGCCGACCACGTTGCCGCCGCGCAAGGACGCAAAGCCGATATCGCCGCGCCGGCGTTCGCCGGTGATGCCGTGCTGTGCCCAGCGGGCGACGTCGTCGATATTCACGCCGCGGCCTTCCGCCGCCGCGCGTCCCATGCCGACGGCGGTGCCGGACGGCGCATCGACCTTGTGCTTGTGGTGCATCTCGAAGATCTCGATATCGAAATCGTCGTTCAGCGTGGCGGCGACCTGCTTTGTCAGCGCGAAGAGAAGGTTCACCGCCAGGCTCATATTCGGAGCATGCATGACAACCGTCTTTTCGCCGGCCGCTTTCAGCGCGGTTTCCTGGTCCGCTGTCATGCCGGTTGTGCCGATGATGTGCGCGACGCCCGCCTCCGCCGTCATTGCCACATGGTCGACCGTCGGTTCCGGCAGGGTGAATTCGATAACAGCGTCGGAGGCGGAGATCACGGCGGCGGCGTCATCGCCGATCGTTACGCCGAGGGTGCCGGCGCCCGACGCTGCGCCCGCGTCCTGCCCGATCAGGGGAGAGCCTGCCACATCGGACGCGGCAACGACCGTGCAGCCGTCGGTTTCCGCAACCTGGCGGATATTCGCCTGTCCCATGCGCCCGCCGGCGCCGATGATCCCGATTTTCATGTCGGCCATGATGTTCTTTCCACGGTTTGAAATGCTGGGGAGTCGTTACGGCGATTTGGCAGCAAGCGCAAGGGGGCCTCACCAAAGCATGCCGCCTGCCGGACTTTCAGTGCGCAGCGATTGGCGGTATCGTCCGGTCTTCAATCGGCTTTTCAAAACGGCGGGGGACACTTGTGGAAATTCAGATCGAAACTTTGTCGGACTCGATTGCCGGCCTGCCGCTTTTTCTCGCCTATGTGGGAACGGCGGCGGCGCTGACACTGGTCTATATCGTCGTCTATATGTGGGTGACGCCGCATCCGGAAATAGCGCTGATCCGCGACAACAACCTGGCCGCCGCCATCGCGTTCGCCGGCAGTCTGATGGGTTTCTGCCTGCCGCTCGCCAACACGATCGCGGGATCGATCAACCTGCTCGATTGCGTGTTATGGGGTCTGATCGCGCTTGTGGTGCAGATACTGATCTATTTTCTCGCCCGCCTGCCGATGCCCAAGATTTCCGAACGGATCGAAAAGGGCGAGCTGGCAAGCGGCGTGTGGCTGGGGTCCGCATCGCTGGCCGGCGGACTGCTCAACGCAGCCTGCATGACATACTGAACGCGAACTCGCGCCCGGAATTCAGTCCGTCAGGTCTTCCCAGAGTTCTTTCACGCGGGAGAAAAAGCCCTCGGATTCGGGGCTTGTCGTGCTTTCGCCCTTGGCCGGTTTCTCGCCCTGGAATTCGCGCAACAGCTCTTCCTGGCGTTTCGACAGGTTGACCGGCGTCTCCACGATCACGTCGATATACATATCGCCCCGCGCCTGGCTGCGCAGGACCGACATGCCTTTGCCGCGCAGGCGGAACTGATGACCCGACTGGGCGCCCTTCGGAATGGCGACCTTGGCGCGCTTGCCCTCGACGGTGGGCACTTCGATGGAGCCGCCAAGCGCCGCCGTCGCCATCGGGATAGGCACGCGGATATGCAGATCGGCGCCGTCGCGGCGGAACATGCGGTGCGGCGCCACCGCCACGAAAATATAAAGATCGCCTGCGCCGCCGCCCTGCGCGCCGGCCTCTCCCTCGCCGGACAGACGAATGCGGGTGCCGTCTTCGACGCCCGCCGGGATCGTGACCTTCAGCGTCTTTTCTTTCTGCACGCGACCGGCGCCGCTGCAGGTGCCGCAGGGATCCTGGATCACCTGGCCCGACCCGTTGCAGGCCGGGCAGGTCCGTTCGATGGTGAAGAAGCCCTGCTGGGCGCGCACCTTGCCGTGACCCTGGCAGGAATCGCAGGTCGACGGGCGCGAACCTTTCGCCGCGCCGGAGCCGTTGCAGTCGCCGCAGGAAACTGCCGTCGGCACGCGGATCTGGGTTTCGCGGCCCTTGAACGCGTCCTCCAGGCTGATCTGCATGTTATAGCGGAGATCCGATCCGCGCGCCGCGCCGGCGCGGCCGCGATTGCCCGCCTGGCTGCGTCCGCCGCCGCCCATGAAGTCGCCGAACATTTCGTCGAAGATGTCGGCAAAGCCGCCGCCGCCGAAATCGAACCCGCCGCCGCCCTGGCCGCCGGGCCCGCCGTTTTCGAACGCGGCGTGGCCGAACTGGTCGTAGGCCGCCCGCTTATCCGCATCCTTCAGGACGTCGTAGGCTTCGTTGACTTCCTTGAACTTCGCCTCGGCGGCGGCATCGTCCGGGTTGCGGTCCGGATGATATTTCATGGCGAGCTTGCGGTACGCGCTTTTGAGCGCCTTTTCGTCCGCGCCGCGGTCTACCCCGAGGGTTTCGTAATAATCCTGTTTCGCCATGGCTCAGCGCCCCTTTCGGGTACCCGTCCGGGGATGCGCGCATCCCCGGACGGTATACCGGACATTACTCACGCTTGGCCTGTTAGGCCGATTTGTCCTTGGGCTCGTCGTCGACTTCCTCGAAGTCGGCATCGACCACGGTAGCGTCGTCGCCGCCGGCCGCGCCGGTGTCTCCGCCCGCATCGGGACCGGCGCCCATGTCGCCCATCCCGGCATCGCCGGCCGCCGCAGCTTCCTCCTGCTGCGCCTTATAGAGCGCTTCGCCGAGCTTCTGGGCTGCTTCGGCCAGGGCTTCGGTCTTGGCCGTGATTTCCGCCGGGTCGGCGTCTTCGGGTTCCATCGCGGATTTCAGATCGGCGATGGCGCTTTCGATGGCGCCCTTGTCTTCGTCGGACAGGGACTCGCCGTGCTCGGCCATGGTCTTCTCGGTCGTGTAGATCAGACCGTCGGCGTTATTGCGCGCCTCGACCGATTCCCGTCGTTTCTTGTCGGCTTCCGAATTGGCCTCGGCGTCCTTGACCATCTGTTCGATATCCTCGTCCGACAGCCCGCCGGATGCCTGGATGCGGATGGTCTGTTCCTTGTTGGTCGCCTTGTCCTTGGCGCTGACGTTGACGATGCCGTTGGCGTCGATGTCGAACGTGACCTCGATCTGCGGCACGCCGCGCGGCGCCGGCGGTATGCCGACCAGATCGAACTGGCCGAGCAGTTTGTTGTCCGCCGCCATTTCACGTTCGCCCTGGAAGACGCGGATGGTGACTGCGTTCTGGCTGTCCTCGGCAGTGGAAAACGTCTGGCTTTTCTTGGTCGGGATCGTCGTGTTGCGGTCGATCAGCCGGGTGAACACGCCGCCCAGCGTTTCGATGCCGAGCGACAGCGGCGTGACGTCAAGCAGCAGGACGTCTTTCACGTCGCCCTTCAGTACGCCGGCCTGGATAGCGGCGCCGATGGCCACGACCTCGTCCGGGTTGACGCCGCGATGCGGGTCCCGCCCGAAGAAGTTCTTCACCGTTTCGATCACCTTGGGCATGCGGGTCATGCCGCCGACCAGGATCACTTCGTCGATCTCGCCTGCCGACAGGCCGGCATCTTTCAGCGCCGCCTTGCACGGGCCGATGGTGCGTTCGACCAGATCGTTGACCAGTGCTTCCAGCTTGGCGCGGGTCAGTTTGATGTTGAGATGCTTCGGCCCGGCCTGATCAGCCGTGATGAACGGCAGGTTGACCTCTGTCTGCGACGAGGACGAAAGCTCAATCTTCGCTTTTTCGGCCGCTTCCTTCAGCCGCTGCAGGGCCAGCTTGTCCTGGCGCAGGTCGATCGCGTTCTCTTTTTTGAACTCGTCGGCCAGGTAATCCATGATCCGGGCGTCGAAGTCCTCGCCGCCGAGGAACGTGTCGCCGTTGGTGGATTTCACCTCGAATACGCCGTCGCCGATTTCGAGGACCGACACGTCGAACGTGCCGCCGCCGAGATCGTACACTGCGATTGTGCCGGTTTCGTTTTTCTCAAGCCCGTAGGCGAGCGCCGCCGCCGTCGGTTCGTTGATGATGCGGAGCACGTCGAGGCCCGCGATCTTGCCGGCGTCTTTCGTGGCCTGGCGCTGGGAATCGTTGAAATAGGCCGGCACAGTGATGACGGCCTCGGTGACTTCCTCGCCGAGATGAGCTTCCGCCGTTTCCTTCATTTTCTGCAGGATGAACGCGGAAATCTGGCTCGGCGAATATTTCTCGCCGTCGGCCTCGACCCACGCGTCGCCGTTATCGGCCTTGACGATCTTGTACGGGACGAGGTCCTCGTCCTTCTTGGTGGTCGGGTCGTCGAATGCCCGGCCGATCAGACGCTTGATGGCGAACAGCGTGTTCTCCGGGTTGGTCACCGCCTGGCGTTTCGCCGCCTGGCCGACGAGGCGTTCATCGCCTTCCGCGAACGCCACCATCGACGGTGTCGTGCGCGCGCCTTCCGAATTTTCGATGACGCGGGCGTCGGAGCCCTCCATCACGGCAACGCAGGAATTGGTTGTGCCGAGATCGATACCTATTGCTTTACCCATGGTCTTTTACCTCGCTTTTCGGCAGATTTCCGGGACCCTTGACGGCATCCGGGGAAATCCCCCAAGGTTTGAACAAACTCGTGAAGAGTGGATTGACCGATATATAGGGAGCCGGCCGGGGCCTTACAATAGGGTAAAGGGCGGAAAACGCGCGTTAATTTCGGTTTTCGCCGCCCGCATGGCGGCGCCCGCACCGGTATGCTGTAAAGTGACTTCCTGATGATCGTGTCCGCAAGCTATCGTACTGATATTCCTGCGTTTTTCTCGGACTGGTTCCGCGCCCGGCTGGCGGAAGGGCATTGCGACGTCAAAAATCCCTATGGCGGGAAGCCCTACCGGGTGGCGCTTCGCGGCGACGGGGTCGACGGATTTGTCTTCTGGACGCGGAACGCGGCTCCGTTTGCGCCCGCGCTCGACGACGTCGCGGCGCTCGACCTGCCGTTCTGCATTCAGTTCACCGTGACCGGCTATCCCCGGGCGCTGGACGCCCACACCGCCGGATCCGGCGAGGCGTGCCGCCAGATCGTCGCACTCGCGCAAAAATACGGCCCGCGCGCCGTTGTCTGGCGCTACGATCCGGTGGTTTTCACGTCGCTGACGCCGCCGGACTGGCATCTGGAAACCTTGGCCCGGTTGGCCCGCAATCTCGCCGGGGCGGTTAACGAGTGCGTGATTTCCTTCGCCCATATCTACAAAAAGACGCGAAATCGGCTCGATCTTGCCGCGAAACGCCATGAATTTACGTGGTGGGACCCGGACTGGGCCGCAAAAAAGGAATTACTGGCGCGTTTTTACGAAATTTCTTCTGAAAACAGCATCAAACTGACCGTTTGCAGCCAGGAAAACGCATTGATCGACGGCGTGGCCTCCGCGCAATGCGTCGATACGGCCCGGCTCTCGGATATTGCCGGACATGACATCCGCGCCCGCACGAAAGGCAATCGCGACGGCTGCCTGTGCGCCTAAAGCCGCGATATCGGCGCTTACGACACCTGCGCCCACGGGTGTGCATATTGTTACGCGGTGTCAGATCACGACAAAGCGGTTGCGAATTTACGCCGCCAGGCGGATTCCTGAAAACGCCCAGCGCTGGTGCGGGTAGAAGAAATTGCGATAACTGATCCGGGCGTGGCCAGGCGGGGTGACGCAGCTGGCGCCGCGCAATGTCATCTGATTGATCATGAATTTGCCGTTGTATTCGCCGACGGCGCCGGCGGCGGCCTCGAAACCCGGATATGGGGCATAGGCGCTTTGCGTCCATTCCCACACGTCGCTCATCATCTGCGCCGGGCGCGCCGGCGCCTCGGCCCCGGCGGGCATCGGCCGTAGAAACCCGCTTTCCAGCCGGTTGGCCGAATTTCCGCTGTCGGCGCCGCAGTCCAGCGTCCGGGCCGCGATTTCCCACTCCTCTTCCGTCGGCAGGCGTTTATCCGCCCAGGCGGCGTAGGCCGCCGCCTCGTAGAAACTGACATGGCAGACCGGCGCGTCGCGATACAGCGGACAGTCGCCGGCAAAGGTGAATTCGTCCCAGCCGCCGTCTTCGGCCTGTCGCCAGTAGAGCGGCGCGTCCCAGCCTTGCTCTTTTACCACCGCCCAGCCATCGGCATGCCAGAACCGGGCCTACCGGTAGCCGCCGTCCTCGACGAACTCCAGGAATTCGCCGTTGGTGACGGGGCGCGATGCGATCGCGAAGTCGCCGACCAGCACGTCATGGGCCGGGCCTTCGTTGTCGAACGCGAATCCGTCGTCGTCGCTGCCGATCCGGTAGGCCCCGCCGGCGATTTCGAACCAGTCCAGCTTATGCGTATCGCGGACGCCGGCAGGCTCTTTCCTGCGGTATGCCGGGCTCATCGGGTTGCACGAAAAGACGTGCTTGATGTCCATCAGGGCAAGCTCCTGATGCTGCTGTTCGTGATGCAGGCCGAGCTCGATCAGGTCTTCGAGCTCCGAAAACGTATCGTCCCCGGCGTCGTCCAACAGCGCTTCCATCGCCGTGTCGACATGGGCGCGATAGGCCATCACGTCGTCCAGCGGCGGCCGGGTCAGCAGACCGCGATCGGGGCGCGCATGACGCGGGCCGACGGCTTCGTAGTAGGAATTGAACAGGTAATTGTAGTCGGGATGGAATTCCGCGTAGCCCGTTGCGTGCGGTTTCAGCACGAAGGTTTCGAAAAACCAGGTGACATGCGCGAGATGCCATTTCGTCGGACTGACATCTGGCATCGACTGAACCTGTTGGTCTTCGGCGGACAGCCGTTCCGCGATGGCTTCGGTTTGGGCGCGGACGGCCTTGAAGCGCACCGAAAGGGCTGCGCGACGGTCGGTTTCGGGGCGGCGTCTGGGGGCGGAATCTGTCGGCATGTTGGCTTCCGTGGTCGGTGCGCTCGGGGGTCCGGCCCCGGGACCGCCCCGGCACCGTTGCGCGCAGACACCGCCTATCCGTTGCGCGGCCACGATCTGCACACAGCTCTCTGGATTCGGTTCACCCTAGTCCGAACGACGAACGGTAACAACCGGTTGTGCGTTGCCCGCGGTTACCCAGTGGTATCGACCTGGTCCCCTGGCCCGGATGGCGCCGGGCCGGCCTTGGCGATACCGACCTTGGCGGGGCGCAACAGCCGGTCGTGGATCACGTAGCCGACCTCCACGACCTGAAGCACGGTGCCGTTTTCGGCCTCCGCGCTCGGGATTTCGAACATCGCCTCGTGGAACTGTGGGTCGAACTTCTCGCCCATCGGGTCGATCTTCCGGATGCCGTGGCGTTCCAGCGTCGACAGCAGTTCTTTCTCGGTAAGCGATATGCCTTCGATAAATCCGACCAGGGCCGCGCCGTCGGGATCGCCGTCTTCCGGGATCGAATCGATGGCGCGACGCAGATTGTCGGCAACGGACAGCATGTCGCGCGCGAAATTGGCCGAACTGTATTTCAGCGCGTCTTCGCGATCCTTCTGCGACCGCCGCCGCAGGTTTTCCATATCCGCAAGCGTCCGCAGCAGTTTGTCCTTCAGCTCGGCGACTTCTTCCTCCGGCGTCATGTCCCCGTCGTCGCCGGAGCCTGTCTTTTCCGCTTCGGAAACTTTCTGCTCGACTACCTCTTCCTCCGGCGTTTCTTCGTCGTTCGCCGCTTCCGGAATGTCCTGATTGTTCTTGTCCTGATCGTTCACGTTTTCTGCTTTCTTATCCGATGATCCGGTCGATCACCCGGGCGGTGTAATCGACCATGGGAATGATGCGGGCGTAGTTCAGCCGTGTCGGCCCGATGACGCCGATGGCGCCGACAATGGTCTGGCTTTCGCCCTTGAACGGCGCGACCACCAGCGAACAGCCGGCCTGGTCGAACAGCGTGTTTTCCGCGCCGATAAAAATCTGCACGCCCTCCGCGGTGTCGGTGACGTCCAGAAGTTTGACGAGAAGTTCTTCGGTTTCCAGCGCCTGGAAAAGACCGCGTACCCGTTCCAGATCCTGTACGGCCGAAATTTCGTCCAGCAGGCGCGACTGGCCCTTGACGATCAGCGTACCGGCGCCGGCGTTGCTGCCTTTATTGTCGGTGCCCGACCAGGCGGCGAGGCCGGCATCGATCAGGTTGCCTGTGATTTCGTCGATCTGCGCGCGGCGCTGTTCGATTTCGCTGGCGATGGCGCGTCGCGCGTCGTCGATGGTCTTGCCGGCCAGGCGCGCGTTGAGATAGTTGCCGGCCTGCACCAGCGCCGACGGCGGCGTGCCCGGCGGCATGTCGATGATGCGGTTCTCGACGAAGCCCTCGTCCGTGACCAGAACGGCCAGCACGCGGCCGTCGCCCAGATTGACGAACTCGACGTGTTTCAGGGGGCGTGCGGTCTTGGGCGCGACGACCAGACCGGCGCATTGCGCGAGACCCGACAGCAGCGACGTCGCTTCGCCGAGCGCTTCGTCCAGATTGGTGCCGTGGGCGACGCAGCGGGCTTCGATATTTTCACGGTCCTCGGAGCTCAGATCGCCGATTTCCAGCAGGCCGTCGACGAACATGCGCAGCCCCGCATCGGTCGGCAGGCGGCCGGCGGATTTGTGCGGCGCATAGAGCAGCCCCATGTCTTCCAGGTCCGCCATCACATTGCGAATGGTGGCCGGCGACACGGGCATCTGCAGACGCTGCGACAGCGTGCGCGAGCCGACCGGTTCGCCGTCGGCGACATAGGCCTCGACGATTTCGCGAAACACGTCGCGCGACCGGTCGTTCAGTTCGTTTATGATGCTGGTATTCGGGCTATTCATCTCGATCACCGAAACGCGCAGGGAATGTAGTGTGGGCCGATAGATTGTCAACGGCCAGTCGATTTTGACGGCAGGAGTCAACCGGCTTTACGCAGGGCCGAGGCTTGGATAGCTTGCGCCCACTTCCAATGCAGGAGAATCCCATGCGCCCTTCCGGCCGCTCCCCCGACCAGATGCGATCCGTGACTCTCGAAACGGGTTTCACGCCTTATGCCGAAGGATCGTGTCTCGCGAAATTCGGCGATACGCACGTATTGTGCAACGCCACCGTCGAGGAGCGCGTACCGCCGTGGATGCGCAATTCCGGCCACGGCTGGGTGACGGCAGAATACGGCATGCTGCCGCGATCGACCCATGACCGGACCGACCGCGAAGCCGCGCGCGGCAAGCAATCCGGCCGGACGCAGGAAATCCAGCGGCTGATCGGCAGGTCCCTGCGGGCCGTGATCGATCTCGAAGCGCTGGGCGAACGCCAGATCCGTCTCGATTGCGATGTGATACAGGCCGACGGCGGCACGCGGACCGCCTCGATCACCGGCGCCTGGGTGGCGCTGAAAATCGCCACCGATGCGCTGGTGCGATCCGGCGCGCTGACCGCCGATCCGATTACCGGGTCGATCGCCGCCGTTTCCTGCGGCATTTTCGAAGGCACGCCGGTTCTCGATCTCGATTATCCGGAAGATTCCAACGCCGAGGCCGATGCCAACTTCGTGCTGACCGGGTCCGGCGGGATCGTCGAAATTCAGTGCACCGCCGAGAAGGATCCGTTTTCCGAGGAAGCCTTCCTGCACCTGCTGGAACTCGCTAAGAAAGGCATCGGCGAACTGACCACGGCACAAACCATGGCGCTGGCGGACTGACCTTGGCGCGCCGGTTCACAGAAAACAGACTGATTATCGCCAGTCACAACCCCGGCAAGGTGCGTGAGATCGGAGAGCTGCTCGCCCCTTGGTCAGTCGAGGTCGTTTCGGCAGCGGAACTGAATCTGCCGGAACCGGAGGAAACCGGCCTCACATTCGTTGCGAATGCGAAACTAAAGGCGGATGCTGCGGCATTGGCGGCAAATCTGCCCGCACTGGCCGACGATTCCGGTCTGGCGGTCAATGCCCTGGACGGCGCGCCCGGTATATACTCCGCGCGCTGGGGCGGGCCGGAAAAGGATTTCGATATGGCCATGGCGCGGGTAAACAACGAAATGGGCGATACGGCGGATCGCGGTGCCCGTTTCGTCTGCGCCCTGGCGTTGACCTGGCCCGACGGGCATTCGGAAGTGTTCGAGGGCACGGTCGACGGTACGCTTGTCTGGCCGCCCCGCGGCAATCGGGGATTCGGCTACGATCCGATGTTCCTCGCGGACGGCGACACCGGCACCTACGGCGAGATCGATCCCGCGGAAAAGCACGCAAAAAGCCATCGCGCGGTGGCATTCCGCAAGTTGATCGACGCCTGTTTCCCTGCCGCCTGACAGGAACCCGGTCGCATGAGCGCCGATACCGGCCGACACAACCGGGTTTCGAATCCCGTCAAAATACCGGGTGGTTTCGGGCTTTACGTCCACTGGCCTTTCTGCGTGTCCAAGTGTCCCTACTGCGATTTCAATTCCCACGTATCCGATGCCGTCGATCACAAGGCATGGCAGTCGGGCCTCTTGGCGGAACTGGATCATTTCGGTAACAAAACAAAAGGCCGCCGCCTGGATACGGTGTTTTTCGGAGGCGGTACGCCGTCCCTCATGCCACCGGACACGGTTGCGGCGATCCTGGAGGCGCTGCCCCGATACTGGGATGTCGCCCCCGACATCGAAATAACGCTCGAAGCCAACCCGTCGTCCGTAGAAGCCCGGAAATTTGCGGATTTCAGAGCGGCGGGCGTGAATCGCGTTTCCGTCGGCGTTCAGTCCTTCGACAATGAAGCCCTGCGTTTTCTGGGCCGGGCTCACAGCGCAGACGCGGCGGCCAATGCCATTACGATTGCGAAACAAACCTTTGATCGCACGTCTTTCGACCTGATATACGCATTGCCTGGTCAGAACCCGGAAGATTGGGCCCGTCAGTTGGACCGGGCGCTTGGGTTCAGTCCGGAACACCTCTCGTTGTATCAATTGACGATCGAGAAAGGCACGACTTTCTATTCCGACCACCGGAACGGCGCTTTCGACCTACCCGACGACGAATTGGCGGCCGATCTGTACGAATTAACGGGTGAAAGTGTCCTGAAAGCAGGCCTGCACGCTTATGAAGTGTCAAACTACGCGGTTATCGGCCAGGAAAGCCGTCACAACCTCATTTACTGGCGTGGCGGAGACTATGCCGGTATCGGTCCCGGCGCCCACGGCCGGCTCACGATCGACGGGCAACGCTATCGGAGCGAACAGGTGCCGTTACCGGCCAACTGGCTGGGATCCATCGGACAGAGAGGCCACGCGACGCGGGTTTTCGAGATAATTACGGGGCCGGAACAAATTATCGAATACCTGTTGATGGGGATGCGATTGTCCGAGGGTATCGACCGGCGCCTTTTTGCCCGGCGCACCGGCAGGAAGCTTGAGGACTGCCTCGACGGCGCACGGACGAAGGTCTTACAGGAAGCCGGACTGATCGAGCTGGATGCTGCCGGTTTGCGCGCCACGGCGTCCGGGCGACTGCGTCTCAACGCCCTGACCGAGGCCCTGGTCTCCGAATTCGTCTGAAGCCGGTCATTCCGGGCGGAACCGGCGCCGTCCGAGATGACAACGTTCTAGTTGGTCAGGTTCTCGAAGCTCTCGCGTGCCTTGTCGATCACGCGGCTGCCACGTTGCCGTACTTCCCGGACTTCGAGACTTCTCTCAGATAAACCATTGTCCCGAAGCCGGAAAAGACCGCCGACACCGGCAAATCCCGTTTCCGAGGTCAGAGTCTCCCGGTCGAATCTGGGCCCGCCCTCCTGGGACCCCAGAATGGCGGCGAGCGCGACAAGATCGTAGGCAGACGCCGTGATCGCGGGCGGCGGGGCTTCATACATATTGCGGAACTTGACGGCGAAATCCTCCGCCGCCCGAACGGGCGGCGTGGCAAACCAGGCACCGACCAGGGACGGTTCCCGGCCGGTGTCCTCGGCGATCCAGTCGGACATCCCCAGAATGCGGGTACGTTTCGTATCGATATCGTAATTACCCAATTGCGCCGCGGCGTTTATGAGTTCCGGGCCGGACGCCGCCACCAAAAGCGCATCGAAAGGCACCGGGCCGATCGTCTCCAGAATCTCGAGCCGCGCGAGGGCTCTGCGCGATCCTTCGTCCTCACGTCCCTCGAGCTCTTTTCTCTGTTGCAGGAGCGCCGCGCGGCGGTCGTCGTAGTCGCTGATCGTTCTGACCGATGCCGCAATTTCGTCCGGGGAATTTCCGTATTCCTGAATGCGGGTCACTTCCATGCCGCCGCTGGCGGCCGCGCCGCGAAGGGCATCGGTCACCCGCAACCCGAACGGTCCCGGCGGCACAAGTACGCCGATTCGCCTAAGTCCGCGTCCCGCCGCATAGGTCACGACACGTTCGATCTGCGCTTCGGGCGACAGCCCCGACAGATAAACGCCGGGTTCCGACACGGCTCGATTATTCGAAAACGCCAGCATGTTCAGCCCTGCGTCGAGTATCGACGGCGCCGCCGCGCTGACTGATTCGGAAAATACGGGCCCGATAACCAGCTTCACGCCGGCGGACACGGCTTCTTCCGCCGCCGCCGCCGCGCCTTCTGCGGTTCCTTTTGTATCGATCGGCACGAGGACGAAATTGCCATCCGCAATGTCGAACACCGCAAGCGTGGCCGCATCCAGCAATGCCTTGCCTACGGCGCTGCGTTCTCCGCTAAGGGGCACCAGAAGTGCAACGCGCACCTGGTTGCGCAGATTCTCAGGCGGTGTCAGCAGAATGTTCTCCTGCGCCGGTGCGGTCCCGACCTCGACTGACGGCGGCGGGGTTTCCGCCAATGGCGGGGTTTGCGGCCCTTCCCCGGGCGCCGGGTCGCCGGGCAGCGGTGTTTCGACCCGGGACGCGCTGGCCGCACCCGACAAAACGGGACCGTTGCCTCCGCCACCGGTTGCCGTATCCTGACAGCCTGTCAGCGACATTGCTGAAATACAGACGAAAATGGCACCCAAACGGCTAAAGTCGGAAAAAAGCGTCATCTATGGTTCCGATCCCCGATAACGGCAAATTACCCGTTCCCCCCGAAACGGACGGCGGGCACCCTAGCGATGCGTCCGCCGCAAGTAAACGCCCGGCGGCGCAACTGCGTTCCGGGCTTTATGTCGTCGCAACGCCGATCGGCAATCTCGGCGATCTCACGGACCGCGCCGCCGCGATACTGTCCGGCGCCGACGTCGTCGCCTGCGAAGACACACGGGTCACCGGCAAGCTGCTGTCTTCCCGCGGCATCCGAACCCGGATGATCGCCTATCACGACCACAGTTCCGAGAATGTGCGCGACGGTATTATTAAACGGCTGGAAAGTGGCGAAACTGTGGCACTGGTGTCCGACGCGGGAACGCCTCTTATTTCGGATCCAGGTTACAAGCTGGTCGCGCGGGCGGTCGATGCCGGTGTCTATGTCACGGCGGCGCCTGGTCCGTCGTCGCCGCTGACTGCTCTTGTCCTGTCGGGTCTGCCGACTGACAGGTTTCTTTTTGCAGGCTATCTGCCGTCCAGGGAAAAAGCGCGCCGCGACACAATCGCCGAATTCGCGACCCTGCGCGCGACCCTGATCTTCCTCGAGTCGCCGCGTCGTCTCGCCCCGTCGCTGGCGGCGCTGGCGGACGGCCTCGGAGACCGGCCGGCTGTTGTCGCCCGAGAACTTACGAAACTTTATGAAGAGATGACGCGGGGCCGTCTTTCTAAGCTCGCCGAGATCTATCGCGAAACGGATGCCCCAAAGGGCGAGGTCGTCGTCGTCGTCGGCCCGCCTGAGGACATGCCCGCCGGCGCTGACGATATCGACGCGCTTCTGACCGAGGCGCTGTCCGGGATGAGCGTTCGGGACGCCGCGGCGACCGTTGCCGCGGCGACCGGCGCCCCTCGCAAGGAGATCTACCGCCGGGCGCTCGACCTTTCCCGCGACCCCGATGGCGTCTGACCGCCGCCGCCGCGAACGCCGCGGCCGCCGGGCGGAAACGATCGCCGTCGCGCTGCTGCGCATCAAGGGATACAGCATACTCGACCGCCGCGCGCGCCTGCCTGCCGGCGAAATCGATATCGTCGCGCGGCGCGGCCGAGCGATCGTGTTTGTCGAAGTAAAGGCAAGGACCTCCCGCGCCGATGCCGCGGCCTCGATTCAGCCCCGGCAAATGTCGCGCATCGCGCGTGCCGCCGCGCAGTATCTTTCGGGACGGGCCGACCTTGCAGGTCTCGATCAGCGGTTCGACGCGGTGTTGATTGTCCGCGGCGCATGGCCGCAACATATAATCAACGCTTGGAGCGAATCAGGGGATTAGGCAAATTCGTGCCGGTTTCATCTCGGCTCCATGTCCGGTTGGGCGGCGCGGCGCATCCTACGCCATCTTGCCCGCAAAGAGAGAGACGCATCATGTTCCGACGCAGATTCCAGCTGATTCCCGTGACGACGTGTATAGCTCTGGCCGCCGCGCTGATTCTTCCCGGCTGTGCCGGCACGGTGATCGGCGCCGGCGCAACCGCAGGCACCGCCGCCATGGAAGAGCGCGGCCTGTCGGGCGCCGCGGACGACACGGCGATCCGGCTGCGTCTGAATGCGCTCTATTCCGGCGACGACGAACGCCTGTGGCGTAAAATCGGTTTTCAGGTTTACGGAGGCCGCGTGTTGCTGACCGGGGCGCTGGACACGCCCGAGATGCAGGCGCGCGCGGTTCGTCTCGCGTGGCAGGCAGAGGGCGTGACCGAGGTTATCAATGAAATCGAGGTTGCGGAATCGGACGGCATCACCGGCTATGGCCGCGACACCTGGATTGCGACCCAGCTGAAATCCAGGCTGCTGTTCGACAAGGAAGTATCGTCGATCAACTATTCGATCGACGCCGTGCGCGGCAAAGTCTACCTGATCGGCGTTGCACAAAGCCGAAAGGAGCTGAACCGCGTCATCAATCATGCCCGCGGCCTCGACTATGTCCAAAAAGTGGTAAGCTATGTCCGGATAAAGAGGCCGCCCGAAAACCCGTCGTGATAACGCGCACCTACGCAGAAGACATTCTCCGAGATATCGGCGGGCGCGACGACGCCGCCATCGACCTGGCCGAGGGGGCCCTGGCGCTCGCGGCGCTGGATCGCCCCGGGGTTGCGCCCGACAGGTACCGCGATCATATCCGGAAGCTGGCGGACGATGTCGGGGGTCGGCTCCGCGCCGGAGACGATATTCGTACCGCGCTGAATACCGTGGTTCTGGACACGCACGGATATCACGGCGATACGCTGACATACGACGACATCCAGAATGCCAATCTGATGCGTGTGATCGACCGCAAGAAGGGATTGCCGGTGGCGCTTGGGATCCTGTATCTCCAGGCGGCCCGGGCGAACGGCCATGCGGCGCACGGGCTGAATTTCCCCGGCCATTTCCTGATCCGTCTCGGCGATGGCCGGGACCGGACCATCGTCGATCCGTTCAACGACGGAATCGAACGGACGGCGGCGGATCTGCGGGAACTTCTGAAAGTCACGGCGGGTCTCGACGCGGAGTTGACTCCCGAGCATTACGAAGCGGTCGGCAATCGGGACATCCTGATCCGCCTGCAGAACAATATTAAAGCCCGGCATGAACGCGCCGGGCGCCCCGAAGACGCCTTGCGGGTCATCGACGGGATGTTGCTTTTTGCGCCGGAATCGCTGTTTCTGTGGCGGGAGGCGGGCATCGTGCAGGCCCGGCTGGGCAATCTGGGTGCCGCGATCGACGCATTCCAGATCATCGTCGACCGCGCCGACAGCGACGCCGCCCGCCACGACGCGGCGTCGATCGTTCAGAAGCTGAAGGGCCGCCTGAACTAGATCGTAATTCAGCGAAAATTCATCGCCGGCCGGCCGACACGTCGGGCCGGATTCGGGGATTGAGAAACGGCTTTTCGACGCCGAAATGCAGGACCAGCGCCCCCAAAACCGATGCGCACACGTATATCGGTATAAAAACCGCGAAAGCGGGGATGGTCGGGGGAAAGAATTGACCGGAAAAGGCCTCCGCCCCCGCGATTGCCGCCGGAATCGCGGCCATATGGACCAGATACAGGCAGTAAGACAGTTTGGCGACGGGGTTTAGGGCCTTTGCGCCCAGCAGATGCCGCGGTCCGCCGCCGGCCATGACGCCCAGCAGCACCGCCCCAAACGCCAGCGCGAGGACGAGTTGCAGGAACGTCCGGTCGAACGGATCGATCGCGTCGAGCATCGGCGCGCGTAGCCACAGCCAGCCGATCACCGCCGCCCCCGTCCAGAACAGGGTCTCCGCGCATCGAGGATCGGTCAACCATGTCAGCCGGACGCGGTCGCGCCACAGCAGGGCGGCCAGCACGCCGACGGCGAGACCGTCAAAGCCGCGGTGGAACGGGCTGCGAAGGGTGCGGAAGAACGTTTCGTAATCGGCGACGACCGCACCGCCCGTCATCACGTTCAGCCGGAAGGCCAGCGGTGTCAGGACCAGGGCCGTCAGTACCGCGTATTGCACCTGCCGGCGTTTAAGTCGCAACATCGGGATCAGAACGAACGGCGCAGCGATATAGAATTTTTCCTCTACCCCCAGGGACCAGAAGGCGATCACGATGTTGGACGGCAGATAGTCCTGCAGAAACAGCGCGTGATAGGCGACGCGAAGGCCCAGCATGTCCGGGGCGACGGCAAAAAACGGAATCAGTCCCGCGGAAGCGACGAACAGCATCGCGTAATAGGCGGGCAGGATGCGCAGTGCCCGGCGCGCGAAATACTGTTGCAGCGACACGGTCCCGGTCGCGTCGAACCGGCGGATCAGGCCGCGCGCGATCAGAAACCCGGACAGAACGAAAAAAAGATCCACCCCGATCCAGCCGTTGACCAGCGGGGTTGCCGCGTCCCATCCCAGGATGGGGAAAAACATCTCGCCGGTTTCGCGAAACGGCGTAATCGCGTGACGTGCCAGCACCAGCAGGATGGCGGCTGCCCGCAGACCGTCAAGCGCTGCAATGGCGTCCGCGTTGCGGGGAAAGGTCAGATAGGCCGGCCACGAACCCGGCCGGGCCGCTGCGAGCGCGCGGCCCATATCAGGACGCCGCGCGCGCCTGACGCGGACGCCGCCAGATCAGGGCGTCGACGATGTAGTGATGAAAATTGATCGTCTGATAGGCGATGATCAGCAGCGCCGCCCCCCCGGCGAGGTCGGCCAACGACATCTGGAGCCCGGCATAGACCGCGGTCGAGATCGCCAGACAGAATCCGAGATACGCCCAGAGATTCTTTCGTTGCGACAGCCAGGCCAGAAAGAGACTGCCGTCGGGGCGGGCGCCGCTGCCGCCGAAGCGCCGGTTGTTCTGCAGCCAGACGAAGGCGATGTACTGGGCGTTGTGCCAGATATTCAGCGCGATCCACCCGGCGTTGATATCGGAAATTGCGACATAGCCGGTATAGAACACGGCGAAATGGCTGATCGTATAGAGCGTGTGGCCGACCGGCAGGCGTCCGTCGCGCCACAACATTGCGCGGCTGATGATCCACCAGCCGAGGCCCGCCAGTGCCAGCACCGCCACGGTGTTGACCATCCAGCCCGGCACCGGCGGATGCGCGACCGGCAGGCCCAGGAAAAACTCCGGCGCCTGATGCGCCCGGTGCAGGATCCCCCACAGCGGCACCAGATAAAACACGATACGGGACAGCTGTTCGTTGTCGGCGATGCCGCCCGCGGCGCGGCGATAGGCCTGCGCGATGCCGTAGCTTTGCCGGGTGTAGTGGAACCACTGCCAGTAGAGATAGATCGTCGCCAGCAGCCAGATCCCCGCCGTGACTCCGATCGCCGCGACCGCAGCGAACACAGCGGGGAACAATCCGAAAATCAGCCACCGGCGCCGAGCGAAATTTTCGCGGTCGAAACACAGCTGCGTATAGGTCGATACCAAGTGATGGTATCCCAGCAGCCACAGATCGAGCAGCAGGACGGGCACAAACAGACCCGGATGCGCTGCGACCAGCATACCGGACAGGATCGCGATCGCCGCCGCGGTGACGATGAAGTGACGGTCGAACGCGGGCCCGCTAAGCCAGCCCGGTCCGACCGCCACCGTCGAGCCGCCTACCCCGGCTCTTTCCGATGCGGAGGCTAAATGCGCCACACGCTATCTCCCCTGAACTCTGCCTGCCCTGGCGGTCACTTTGGCGCGGCGGTTTTAACCGGCGATTAAGTTTGCAGCGGATTTAAGCCGTGTTCTTTCCGGTTTCGATTTTGATTTCCGTCAAATGCGCGACGCTTTGGCGACGCCCATTGATCCGCGGTGCCGGTCAGGGCAAAAAGAACCGAACGAAACACCGGAGATTCCGCCATGAGCCTCGCCGTTGCGATCCAGATGGATCATGTCGCCTCGATCGATATCGATGCCGATTCCACGTTCATGCTGGCGATGGAGGCGCAGGCGCGCGGCCACGGCCTGTACCATTACGAGCCCCATGCCCTGTCGTTCCGCGACGGGCGTGTGTACGCCCGCGCGCAGCCGCTGGAAGTGCGCCGCGAGGCGGGTAACCATTTCACCCTCGGCGCGGAAGAGATGCTCGATCTCGCCATCGTCGACGTGGTCCTGATGCGCCAGGACCCGCCGTTCGACATGGCCTACATCACGGCGACGCATCTCCTGGAACACATCCATCCGGACACGCTGGTGGTCAACAACCCGACGGAGGTGCGCAACGCGCCGGAAAAACTGTTCGTCACCCATTTCGACGGGCTGCTGCCGGAAACGCTGATCACCTCGGACAAGGCCGAAGTCGAAGCGTTCCGCCGCGAATACAAGGACATCATCGTCAAGCCGCTGTTCGGCAACGGCGGCGCCGATGTGTTCCATCTGAAACCCGACGACGAAAATCTCGGCTCGCTGCTGGAAATGTTTACCTCCAAATACCGCGAGCCGATCATCGTCCAGCGCTATCTGCCGGAAGTCCGCCAAGGCGACAAGCGCATCATCCTGGTCGACGGCGAGCCGGCCGGCGGCGTGGCGCGCATCCCGGCGGACGGCGATGCCCGCGCCAATTTCCATGCCGGCGGCGGCGCGCAGAAGACCGAACTGACCGCCCGCGAACGCGAAATCTGCGAAATGATCGGCCCGGCCCTGGTCGAACGGGGGCTGACCTTCGTCGGCATCGACGTGATCGGCGACTACCTGACCGAAATCAACGTTACCTCGCCTACCGGCATTCAGGAGATCAACCGGCTTGACGGCGTGCATGTCGAAAAACTTCTGTGGGATGCGATAGAGCGGCGCGTCTCGTGACCGCCCGCCCGATCCATTTCGTCGGCTCCATACCGCTGGCGGATTCCGAGGCGGTGTTCCGCGCGCTTGCCGACACCGTCGGCGACGCCGCGCCGCGCTGGCCGGACGGCGAGACCGGCGACCGCGCCTACTGGATCCGCTGGCAGAAACGGACCTTCGACGATCATCCGGACTTTGAGCTCAAATCCACCAGCGCGTCGCTGCACGGCTACAAGGACAACCTGGAACGGCCGTTCTTCGTCCTGCGAGACGGCGTCGATCCCGCCGGCGTGAAGATCGAGACCATGGGCTACGCGGACGAGGCCGTAAAATCCTATGGGGTGTTCGCCCGGTTGCAGGACGACGGCGTGATCCCGGCGTCGGTCCGGTTCCAGGTGTCGATCCCGACGGCGGTGGCGCTGACCGCCGGGTTTTTCGAAATGCCGGAACGCGCCATGGCCGAACCGATCATCGAGGCGGCGCTGGCGCGCGAGGTCGCGGCGATCGCCGCCGCCGTTCCGCATGACCGGCTGGCCGTCCAGTGGGATGTCTGCCACGAGGTCGTCGGCGCCGATGGCGGCCTGCCGCTGCACTACGACGACATCGTCGCGGAATCGACCGCCCGCGTCGCCCGTCATCTCGGTTTCGTGCCGGCGGACGTCGAAGCCGGCCTCCATCTCTGTTACGGCGATCCCGGCCACAAGCACATCATCGAGCCGAAGGATCTCGGCACCTGCGTCGCCTATGCGAACGCAATCACGTCGGCCAGCCCGCGCAGTGTCGATTTCATCCACATGCCCGTGCCGCGCGACCGGTCCGACGATGCGTATTTCGCGCCGCTGGCCGGGCTTGATGTGCCGGACGATGTGCAGCTTTTCATGGGCCTCGTCCACCATACCGACGGAATCGACGGCACCCGCGACCGGCTGGATACCGCCGTGGCGCATGCCGGGCACAATATCGGCATTGCAACCGAATGCGGGTTCGGCCGCCGCGATCCGGCGACCATTCCCGGTCTGCTGGGCATTCATGCGGATGCGTTGCGTTAGGGAATTGCATCCCGCGACCTGACGGTGTATTTCGCCCACGTTTCATTCACCATTCCGTATGACGGCGCCCCATGACCGACACAAAATCCACGTCTAAAAAGTCCGAAGCCAAATCCGAGACCAAATCCGATGCCCCGTCGCCTTCGTCCGCCGACAGCGGCGGCAAGTCGGCGAAGGAGTCCGTCGGCGGTGCGGCGGTCGGCCATTACGGCTATTTCAGCAATATCAAATCGCCGGAATACAAATCCGGCTGGGACGATATCTGGGGCAAAAAGAATAACTCCGGCGGTAAAAAGAAGACGGCGAAAAAGTCCGCCCCGACGCCGAAGACGCCGGTCGTCGTAAGCCTCGATTTCGAGGACCTGCCGGAAGAACTGCGCGACGGACTTGCCCAGGCGGTGCGCGCGCAGCTGAAGAAAAAGCGCATCAGCTACGATGCCCGCGCCAGGAAGGGCGATATCGACTGGACCATCGATTGCGAAGTGCGGCGGTAGCGTCAGGCTCGGCTGTCGGCGGCCGCTTCAGGCGGCGTCCAGGATTTCTTTCACCCGCCCCGGCGTTTCCGGATCCATCCCGTTGAACGCCGACCGGTCGTCGTCGGTCAGGTAATCGGTGATGGCGGGGGCGAAACTGGCGCGCTGCCGGATGCCGCTGTACCAGGCGAAGACCCTCGGCGCGGCCATCGCCCACAGCCCCAGCAGCCCCATGTCGAACAGGCGGTTGGCATAGGGCGTGACCGCGCACTCGGCGAGGCTGTACGCCGGCCCGGCGAGGAAATCGTTGTCGGCCAGCGCGGCTTCCATATCGGCGATCAGGGTATTCAGGGTCTTCACCGCGCCGATGACGACCGGCGCCTCCAGCCCCTTTTCGTAGACGGCGGCGAAGCGGGCGCGGCGGTTCTCGTCCGGGATTTTGGCCAGCCGCTCGGCCCGGCCTTCCTCGTCCAGCGCCAGGAACGCGGGGCGGTACACGGTGGCATGGGTCAGGCTGCCGATGGCGGGATGCACGGCATCGTCCACCCGCTTCATCCACAGCCGCATACGGGCGCGGTCGATGGCGGCAGCCGGCAGCAGCGACGGGTCGGGCCGGGTATCTTCCAGATACTGCAGAATGACCGAGGATTCGATGACCACGTCGCCGCTATCGACCAGCGTCGGGACGACGGCATTCGGGTTCAGCTTCAGATAGTCGGGATCGAACTGGTCGCCGGCGCGCAGGTCGATGTTGTGACTGTCGAACGCGATGCCTTTTTCGTGCAGCGCCAGCCGCACCTTGATGGCGCAGACCGACGTGGTGCCGTCATAGAGTGTGAGCAAGTTTCCCTCCCCTGGTGAGGGGGCGAGTTTAGCCGCGCACGCGCCGCCGCAACAGGGCAGGGCGGATCGGGGGGAGGGGGGGAATTCAGAATGTTCATCCCCGGTGTTTCGGGCCGCGGATCGATGCTGTAAAGACTTCCGGCACCGCTCTCCCAACGTCGACCGAATTTCATGCGCACGCTGCCCGACCGCATCCGCCACACGATCCTGTTCGAGGCCATCGCCGTCACGCTTTTTGCCGTGATCGGCGGCTGGGTGCTTGGGCTTCCGGTGGATGTTACCGGTGCGCTGGGGCTGATGTTCAGCGCGCTGGCGATGGTATGGAACCTGTTGTTTAACTGGCTGTTCGATTTGTGGGACCGCAAGTACCGGGGCATGGCGCGGCGCGGTTTCGCCGTGCGCGCCGTTCATGCCTGCCTGTTCGAACTCGGCCTGCTGATCGCCGGGCTGTTCCTGATCGCCTGGTGGCTGGAGGTGGGATACCGGGAGGCGTTCCTGATCGATATTTCGTCGTCGGCGTTCTTCCTCGTCTACGCCTTCGCCTATAATTGGTCCTACGATCAGGTGTTTCCGCCGCCGCGCCCCGCCGAAACCGATTGAACCGCCTTTATGTTCCTGTTACGTTCACGGGAACAAAGAGGGTACATGCAATGGACGGTTTCACCGGCTCCGGTTATGCTGACACCGCAGGTTCTGCAGACACGGACGCAGCGCCTGCCCCGCAGAAGGGGCGCAACCGTATGGTCTCCCGCGTTCATACCGTCGCCTTCAACGGCGTCGACGTGCTCGATATCGACTGCCAGGTGCAGCTGTCGTCGGGCATGGTCGCGTTCAACGTCGTCGGCCTGCCCGACAAGGCGGTCGCGGAGAGCCGCGAACGGGTGCGCGCGGCGTTGGCGGCCATGGGGCTTGCCCTGCCGCCCAAGCGCATCGCCGTCAATCTCGCCCCCGCCGACGTGCTGAAGGAAGGCGCGCATTTCGACCTGCCGATCGCCGTGGCGCTGCTGATGGCGATGGACGTGATCCCGGCGGACGCGTTCGAGAACCACACCATTCTCGGCGAACTCTCGCTCGACGGGCGTCTTGCGCCGGTGGCGGGCGTGCTGCCGGCGGCGATCGGCGCCAATGCCGCCGGGCGCGGCATCGTGTGTCCCGCCGTTCAGGGCGGGGAAGCCGCCTGGGCCGGCGATATCGACGTGCTGGCGCCGGCGTCGCTGCTGGCGCTGGTCAATCACGTCAAGGGCACGCAGGTGCTGACCCCGCCGAAACCGGCGCTGGCGGCGCACGATACGCCAATCCCCGACATGCGCGACGTCAAAGGCCAGGAAAGCGCCAAGCGCGCGCTCGAAATCGCGGCGGCGGGCGGCCATAACCTCCTTCTTTGCGGCCCGCCGGGATCGGGAAAATCCATGCTCGCCGCGCGCCTGCCCGGCCTGCTGCCGCCCCTGTCGCCGGCGGAGGCGCTGGATCTGTCGATGATCCATTCGGTGGCCGGGCAGCTCGACGGCGGGCGTCTGCTGATGCGCCGCCCGTTTCGCGACCCGCACCATTCGGCGACCCTGCCGGCGCTGATCGGCGGGGGCTTGCGCGCCCGGCCGGGCGAAGTCTCGCTCGCCCATCGCGGCGTGCTGTTCCTGGACGAGCTGCCGGAATTCGACCGGCGCAGCCTCGAAGCGCTGCGTCAGCCGCTGGAATCCGGGCGCGCCGTCGTCGCCCGCGCCAACACCCATGTGACCTATCCGGCACGGTTCCAGCTGGTGGCGGCGATGAACCCCTGCAAGTGCGGCTGGCTCGACAACCCGGCGCTCGCCTGCAGCCGGGTGCCGCGCTGCGCCGCCGACTATCAGGCGAAAATCTCCGGCCCGCTGTTCGACCGGATCGATCTGCATATCGACGTGCCGGCGGTCAAACCGGCCGACATCGCCGCCCGCGTCGCCGCCGCCCGCGATGTCCAGGCCGCGCGCTTTGCGCGCTCGCCGATCGCGATTTCGCCGACCCCGCCGTCACCGTCAACGCGGATGCCGACGGCACGAAACTGCTGACCGACGCCGCCGAACGCCTGCATTTGTCCGCCCGCGCCTGGCACCGCATCCGCCGCGTCGCCCGCACCATTGCGGATTTGGACGGCTCCGACGGCGTCCGCCGGGTACATGTGGCGGAGGCGCTGGGCTACCGCCGGGTGGCGCCGGGGCGGTAGGCCCGTTCACTGACGGCCCGTGCCCGATCCGCTATTCTTTGCCGGACCCGGATTAAATAAAGCGCGAGTTCCCCTATGTTCCCCATCGAACGCATCCCCGGCACCATTCCCACCCGCTGTTTCGGTTCCGCCTATCGCGATCTGGTGTGGGCGCTGGGGATGTCGGACGATTTCTCGCTCGACTTCGAGGGCCAGGCTGTGCGCGCCTTCGCCAATCTGGATGCCGGGCTGGCGCAGGTCGGGACCGACAAAACGCGGCTGATCTCGGTGCAGGTCTATCTGTACGACGTGGATGGAAAGAAGAAGGCGTTCGACGAAATGTGGGCCGCCTGGATCGGCCCCGATCCCGATCACTGGCCGATGCGGTCCTGCGTGCAGGTCACGTTTACCGGCGGCAACAAGCTGGAGCTGCTGGCCGTCGCCGTGCGGGATGATCCCGCCGCCAAATAGTCTTTACCCGCCCCGCACGTAATCCGTGTTCGGCGGCAGGTCGCCGCCTTCCAGCATCGGGCCCAGCGGCTGGCCGGCCAGGATGTGGACGTGCAGATGCGGCACTTCCTGGTGGGAATCGCGGCCGTGATTGGCCAGCAGGCGATACCCGGTTTTGTCGACGCCCAGTTCGCGGGCGGTGGCGCCGATGGCGGCGACGTAGTCGGCTTGTTCCGTGGCGCTGGCATTGGCCGAGAAATCGTCCCACGAAACGTAGGCCCCTTTCGGGATCACCAGCACATGCACCTTGGCCTGCGGGTTGATGTCCTGAAACGCCAGCGCATGGTCGGTCTCGTGCACCTTGCTGCAGGGGATTTCGCCGCGCAGAATTTTCGCGAACACGTTCTCGGTATCGTAGGCCATCGGTCCCCCTTACCCTTTTCTCGACTTCTTTTCCTCTATCCCGGACACCCCTTCGCGCCGTTCCAGTTCCGCCAGCACGTCTTCCGGCGCGATCCCGGCATTGGCCCAGGCGACCAGCAGGTGATAGAGCAGGTCGGCGCTCTCGCCGATCATGCCGTCACGGTCCTTCGCCACCGCGGCGATGACGGTTTCGACGGCTTCCTCCCCCAGTTTCTGGGCGATCTTTTCGGTCCCGCGGTCGAACAGCTTCGCGGTATAGGACGCGCTCGCATCGCCGCCCTTGCGGCTGGCGATGGTCTCGTACAGGCGCTGGAGTATCGCGTCGGTGTTGTCGGTGTCGGTCATGACTTCGCGATATCAGATCGCGCCGCCCATGTCATCCGTCGAATGGCCGGACGGCGACGCCCGCGGCGGCCATATGCGCCTTGGCTTCCGGGATCGAGAATTCCCCGAAATGGAATATCGAGGCGGCCAGCACCGCGCTGGCATGTCCGTCGCGCACGCCTTCGACCAGATGATCGAGCGTCCCGACCCCGCCCGATGCGATCACCGGTATGGTGATCGCGTCCGCCATGGTGCGGGTCAGGTCGATGTCGAATCCGGATCGCGTGCCGTCGCGGTCCATGGACGTCAGCAGGATTTCCCCGGCGCCCAGGTCGGCCATTCGGTTCGCCCAGCCGATGGCGTCGATGCCGGTCCGTTCGCGTCCGCCATGGGTGAAGATTTCCCATGTGTCCCGGCCGGTCGATTTGGCGTCGATGGCGACGACGATGCATTGCGAGCCGAATTTTTCCGCCGCTTCGCCGACGAATTCCGGGCGATGCACGGCGGCGGTGTTGATCGACACCTTGTCGGCCCCCGCCAGCAGCAGTTTCCGTATGTCCTCGACCTGGCGCACCCCGCCGCCGACGGTCAGCGGCATGAAGCATTGTTCCGCCGTCCGGTTGACCACGTCGAAGATGGTGTCGCGGTTTTCGTGGCTGGCGGTGATGTCGAGAAACGTCAGTTCGTCGGCGCCCTGTTCGTCATAGAATTTCGCCTGTTCGACCGGGTCGCCGGCATCGATCAGGTCGACGAAGTTGACGCCCTTGACGACGCGCCCGTCCTTGACGTCGAGGCAGGGAATAATCCGCGCCTTAAGCATCTGTGTTTTTCAAAAGCGCCAAGGCTTCGCCTGCGTCAAGGCGTCCGTCGTAAATCGCGCGTCCCGAGATCACGCCTTCGATGCCGGCGCCTTCGTTTGCCTTCAGGTCCGCCAGATCGGACAATCCGCGGACGCCGCCGGAGGCGATGACCGGCGTCGTCAGTGCAAAGGCCAGATCGACCGTCGCATCCACGTTGACGCCCTGCATCGCACCGTCGCGGTCGATATCCGTGTAGACGATGGCGGCGACGCCGTCGTTCTCGAACCGCAGCGCGAGATCCAGCGCCTTCTCTTCCGACGTTTCGGCCCAGCCTTCGACGGCAACCCGACCGTCCCGCGCGTCGATGCCGACGACGATGCGCCCCGGAAACTGATCGCAGGCACGGCGCACCAGATCGGGGTCCTTCAGCGCCGCCGTTCCCAGGATGACGCGCTGCACGCCGGCTTCGAGCCAGCGGGCGATCGTGTCCATGCTGCGGATGCCGCCGCCCAGCTGCACCGGCAGGTCGACCGCGCCGACGATCGCGGCAACCGCCTCGGCATTGACCGGTTTGCCCGCGAAGGCGCCGTTCAGATCGACGATATGTATCCATTCGAATCCCGCGTCGGCGAAGTCGCGCGCCTGCGCCGCCGGGTCGTCGTTGAAGGTTGTGGACTGGTTCATTTCGCCCCGAACCAGACGGACGCAGGCGCCGTCTTTAAGGTCGATTGCCGGAAACAGGATCATCGTGAGGTATGCTTTCCGCCTTATTTCTTTTTCTTCTTCTGCAGCGTACGGAGCTGCTTTGAATAATAATGTCCCGGGATCAGCTCGCCATCGACAAGGGCATATCCCGGGTTAGTGCCCCAGCGCTCGAATTCCAGGTTTTCGAACAGCCGGACCGCATCGGTCTGGGTCGTACGCACATCGAAGTTGAGCCGCTGGTAACCGAGTTCCCGGGCACGGTCCTCCACCGCCTTGATCAGGCGCGGCCCGATTCCCCGCCCGCGCGCCCAGGGGGCGACGAACAGCGTCGTCAGGGTCGCCGCGTGGGCCTGCGCCTCGTTGTTGCGCGGCGGTTCCTGGAGCTGGATCGCGGCGGCGACGCGCCCTTCCAGCCGGCCGACGAACAGATGACGTTCCGGTACCAGAACCACGCCCCGGAAATAGCGGCCCAGCACGGCCCGCGGCGGCGGCTTCAGCCAGCCGAACCCCCCTCCGTCCAGGATGGCGGATTCGGCGGCATCGCACAGATCTTCGAGATCGTCGTCCGAAACCTCTTCCAGCGGCTCTATCGCTGTTTTTTCGTCGGCCATCAGATACCCTCTCCGTCCCACCGCAGAAAATCGCCCAACAGCCGCAGGCCGGCCGTCTGACTTTTCTCCGGATGGAACTGTGTTCCGATTACGTTGTCCCGGCCGATAACGGCGGTGAAACCGCCGCCGTAATCCGTTGTCGCCAGCACGTCGGTCTCTTTCTCGCAGATTATGGCATAGCTGTGGACGAAATACGCATGCGCCGCCGCTGTAAAACCCGAAAGCACCGGGTGCGCGCCGGCGCTTACCGGCCTCACCTCGTTCCAGCCCATATGGGGAATCTTCAAAGCGGGATCGGCGGGCGCGAGCGGGCGCACCTCGCCCGGGATCCAGCCAAGCCCGTTATGCTGTCCGTGTTCGATTCCCCGGTCGGCCATCAGTTGCATGCCGACGCAGATGCCCAGAAACGGTTTCCTGCGTTCACGCACATTGCGTTCCAGCGCCTCGATCATGCCCGGCAGGGCGCGCAACCCGGCCGCACAATCGCCGAACGCGCCGACGCCGGGCAGCACGATCCGGTCGGCGCGGTCGAGCGCCTTCGCCTCGCCCGTGACCGTGACTGCACCATCGGCAACGGTTTCGCGCCCGGCGCGTTCAAGGGCTTTCGCCGCGGAGCGGAGGTTTCCCGATCCGTAATCGATGACAACCGTTTCCATGTCTGACCGTCAGTATGTCGGCGTTGGTGCGGAGGGATTCAATGCGTCCGGGTGCAGATCGATAAACCGGCGCAGCGCGGTGTCGCGATCGGCTGCGGCGGCGACCCCCGCCAGATGCCAGCCGCGCGCGGTCAGCGCCGCCCGCCGCCAGTCATTGGCGCAGAATCCAACGATCGCGGCAGCACCCAGAATAAGTGCACCCGTTGCCAGCGGATCGAGACCGACGATTCCGGCTCCCAGAAGAACGAGCGCATAGACCGCCAGTGTCCCGAGCGCTGTGAACCACATCCCGTGGGCCAGCGCCCAAACCGGTGCGGCCGCGAACGCCGGCCAGCAAAAGCCCTCGCCGATCACCACCGCATTGCGGTCCGGCGACGGCGCATGTCTCTGCAGGTGAACGGTGTAGACGCGCATGGTCGAACAGATGCTCTCAGCCGCCCAGAGTGCCCTTGGTCGACGGCACGGAATCGGCGGCGCGCGGATCGGTGTCCGCGGCGGCGCGGAATGCCCGGGCCAGCGCCTTGAAACAGCTTTCCACGATGTGGTGGTTGTTCTCGCCGTAGAGATTCTCGACGTGCAAAGTCACCCGCGCATTCTGCGCGAAGGCCTGGAACCACTCCTTGAACAGTTCGGTGTCCATTTCGCCAAGCTTGGGCCTGGAGAAATCCACTTTCCAGATCAGATAGGGACGGTCCGAAATGTCGATCGACGCCCGGGTCAGCGTTTCGTCCATCGGAATGGTGGCGGACGCATAGCGCACGATGCCGCGACGTTCCCCCATCGCCTTGTGGACCGCTTCTCCGATCGCGATGCCGGTGTCTTCCGTCGTGTGGTGAAAGTCGATATGCAGGTCGCCCTTCGCGCGCACGGTCAGATCCATCAGGCTGTGACGCGAGAGCTGTTCGAGCATGTGGTCCAGGAAACCGATCCCGGTGTCCACGTCGTAGACGCCGGTCCCGTCGATATTCACCGACACCTCGATGTCGGTTTCCTTGGTTTTTCTGGCGATATTCGCTTCGCGCATGATCCTGTGCTCGCTTTGCCGGCCCCACGAAAATGTGCGGAGACGCCGGGAATTTACCCTAATACTCTGGAATCCGGCGTCTTTTATCAGGAACGCGGGGCAGGCGCCAGTAATAGCGCAATCGCGCCGAGATTGATCTTTGCCGCTGAAATACCCTAATAAATAGATGGAATGGCAGGAACGGTCGCACAAATTGCGTATGTCGGTCGTTTTAAGTGCGTAAACAGGGTGCAAGTGTAGCGTATGACGGGCAGGCAGTATTCCGACGGAGATTTCATTTACCGCGCCGGCGATCCCGCCGACGGCGTGGTCGTGCTACCCGCCATCCTCGGTCCGTCGGGTCCGACGACAGGGATGGCGGTCGCCGACGGGGCGTCGATTTTTGCGCCGCAACGAATTTCTCGCCCTCCTGTCGCTCAATCCCGCGTGGGTTGCTCCCGCGATTTCCCGGGCTTTCGACCTGGTCGACAACGCTTTACCGCCCGACGAACCGGCCGAGCCGGATGTGCCGGTCAACGGCGCGGACGGGCCCGCGCCTTCCGCGCCGGAGCAGGCGCGCCTTACCACCGAGATCGTGCTGATCCCCGACGGAAAACGGGTGCAGGCGGTTGTCGGCATCCACGAGATCAGAATAGACCGTTTGCCGTTCCGCATCGGCCGGTCCGCGACCGGCGAGGGGAAGGATACCTATTTCGACATTGACCTCGCGCTGGACGACAAACGGCCGTTCAACCTGTCGCGCCGGCATTTCGCGATTGAGGAACTGGACGGCGGGCTGATCGTGCGCGACTGCGGCAGCTATCACGGCACCACGCTCAACGGGATGATCCTCGGCGGGAAGGACAGGCCGCAAACGGCGCCGCTGATGACGGGCGAGAGCGAGCTGGTTGCGGGAAAGCCCGATTCGCCGTTCCGCTTCCGCATCATCGTCGCCTAGACGGTCGGATCGTTACGTGATTGGTTCTCCACGCCGGGTCTTGACGCGCGACCACGAAACATCATCTTAAGCACTGCAAGGCCCGCATCGTCCGGCCCCAATTCCACGCCTCTCGGAGACCTATGACAGACAGCGATATAACGACCTGGCACGGCACGACCATTCTTTCGGTTCGAAAGAACGGAAAAGTCGTTATCGCCGGCGACGGTCAGGTGACGTTCGGAAACACGGTGATGAAATCGAACGCCCGCAAGGTGCGTCCGCTGGGTGATGGCAGCGTGATCGCCGGCTTCGCCGGAGCCACTGCCGACGCCTTTACCCTGTTCGAACGGCTCGAAGGAAAGCTCGAACAGCACCCGGGTCAGCTGACCCGCGCCTGCGTGGAGCTCGCCAAGGACTGGCGAACGGACCGTTATCTCCGGCGTCTCGAGGCCATGATGGCGGTCGCGGATGCCGATGTGTCCCTGGTGCTGACCGGCACCGGCGACGTGCTGGAACCGGAAGACGGTCTGATCGGTATCGGCTCGGGCGGGTCGTTCGCGCTTGCCGCCGCGCGCGGCCTGTTCGACCAGGACGGGCTGGAGGCCGAGGAGATCGCCCGGCGGGCGATGAAGATCGCCGCCGATATCTGCATCTATACGAATGAAAACGTCGTCGTTGAAAGTCTGTAATCCGTGACCAATTTTTCTCCCCGCGAAATCGTTTCCGAACTCGACCGCTATATCGTCGGCCAGAACGACGCCAAGCGCTCGGTCGCCATCGCGCTGCGCAACCGGTGGCGCCGCCAGCAGCTGGGCGACGATCTGCGCGAAGAAGTGCTGCCCAAGAATATTCTGATGATCGGCCCGACCGGCGTCGGCAAGACCGAGATCGCGCGCCGGCTCGCGCGTCTGGCGGACGCGCCGTTTCTTAAGGTCGAAGCGACGAAGTTTACCGAGGTCGGCTATGTCGGCCGCGACGTTGAATCGATCATCCGAGATCTGATCGAGATAGCGATCCACATGACCCGCGAACGCATGCGCAAGGAAGTCGTCGCCAAGGCGGAAATCGCCGCCGAGGAGCGCGTGCTCGATGCGCTGGTCGGGGAAAGCGCCTCCAAGGACACGCGCCAGAAATTCCGCACCATGCTGCGTCAGGGCGAACTCGACGACCGCGAGATCGAGATCGAGCTTCAGGATGCCGGCGGCGGCATGCCGACAATGGAAATTCCCGGCATGCCGGGCGCGCAGATGGGCATGATCAATCTCAATGACATGCTGGGTAAGGCGTTCGGCGGTGCGACCAAGACCAAGAAAATGAACGTCGGCGACAGCTACGAAGTTCTGGTTGCGGAAGAAGGCGACAAGCTGCTGGACGACGATGTCGTAGTGCGGGCGGCGATCGAGTCCGTCGAACAGAACGGTATCGTGTTCCTCGACGAGATCGACAAAATCTGCGTGCGCTCGGACGGGCGCGGCGGCGCCGATGTTAGCCGCGAAGGTGTGCAGCGGGACCTGCTGCCGCTGATAGAAGGCACCACGGTGCCAACCAAACACGGCACGGTGAAGACCGACCATATCCTGTTCGTGGCGTCGGGGGCCTTTCATTTATCGAAGCCCGCCGACCTGCTGCCCGAACTGCAGGGCCGGTTGCCGATCCGCGTCGAGCTGAAGGCGCTGACCGAAGAGGATTTCCGGCGCATCCTGACCGAACCCGAAGCCAACCTGATCCGCCAGTACACGGCGCTGATGGGGACCGAGGAGCTGACGCTCCGGTTCACCGACGAGGCGATCGACGCGATCGCCCGGCTGGCCGCGGAGGTTAACCGGACTGTCGAAAACATCGGCGCGCGGCGGTTACAGACCGTGATGGAACGCCTGCTGGAAGATATTTCCTTCAGCGCGTCCGACCGTGGCGGCGAAACCGTGGAGATCGACGCCGATTACGTCCGCGACAACGTCGCCGATCTCGCCAAGGACGCCGATCTGTCCAAGTTCATCCTGTAATCGGGAAAAGTTCCTCGGCTATCGCCGGCGTTTCAGCAGCACGTAAAAAGCGCCGCCGCCGCCGTCTCCCGGTTGCGCCTGGGCGAAGCCGAGAATGCGAATGCGGTTCTCCGGTGCGTTGAGCCACGCCGGCATTTCGCGTCGGATCACCCCGCCGCCCTCTTTCAGCGACCCCTTGCCGGTGATGACCAGCACGCAGCGCTTGCCCCCGCTATGGGCGTTTGCCAAAAATTGGTTCAGGGCCGAATGGGCGCGGTTCGCGGTCATGCCGTGCAGGTCGATCCGCCCTTCCGGCCGCAGCCGGCCCTTGCGGAGCCTGTCCATGGTACGCCGGTCCAGATCGGCGGCGGTGCCCGCTTCCAGCGGCTTGACCGGTGATGCGGCGGACGCCGGTTGCGGCGGCGGTTTGGCAGGGAACTTCTTGCGCGGCGCCGTCGCCGGCGGTGCGGGGGGGGCTTCGGTATAGGTCCGGTCCGGCCGGTCCAGGGGTTTGGCGTCCGCCATCGCCGCCCGAAACAGGGCGTTTTCATCGAGGGTCTTCGCCGACTTGGATTTATTCTTCGCCATTTGCCTGTCCGACCAGAAGAATATGAAGCCGCAGCGGGCCGTGCACTCCGACGGTGACGATGCGTTCGATGTCCGACGACCGCGACGGCCCGGTGATCAGCGTCACCGTGCGCGGCAGGTCCCTGCCGGTCTCCAGTCCGGGCCGCAGCTTGGCCCAGGCGTCTTCGTATCCGCCGACGATATCGTCCGCGTGGACGACGACGATATGCGTATCGGGCAGGAAATTCAGCGTATAGGGCGTGCCTGGCGTCCCTGCCACCATGACCGTCCCGGTCTCCGCGATGCCCGCAACGGAGGAATTGACGGTTACCTTGTCACCGTCGCTGGCCGCGCCGCGCCGGACGGATAAACCCGCCGCTTCGTTCCAGCCCGCCGCATCCAGCGACGTGTCGGGCGCAACGACGATGTCGTCCGGCAGATCGTTATTTCGCAGCCAACGGGCGACGGCAATGCCCGTCTCCGCCAGGGATCCGACGCGGTCGACGGTCGCGCCGGCTTCGGTCGCCATGTCTATGAACCGGGCGGCGAGATCGGCAGGCGTGCCCCGCGCCCGCTCGGGGATCAGAGGGTGGTTGGCGTAGGCCGGCGCTGGCGGCGGCCCGCTGTTTTCGGTACGTCCGGTCGCGCCGCGCACACGGGCGAGGATGTCGCTCCGATCGCTCACGCGCCGCGTTCCCTGTGCCAGCGATCGACAAAAGTGCCGCCTTCCGGGGCGGGCAGATCGCGCATCGCCGTCCAGCCGCCGGCGAGCGGCAGCGACTGGAAGCGCCCTTTTCGCCGGCCAAGCAGGCGCAGCGCCGCGACGGCAAACCTCGCGCCGGCGCGATAGAGTTTCGGACGTTTCGCGGCCCAGGCCCAGATCGCCAGGCCCCGCCGGGTGGCCGCCTTGTTCAGTTTTTCCCGGTGAGCGATTTCGCGCCAGCGGCGCATCAGGTCCGGCAGCGGAATTCGCATCGGGCAGACCGCCTCGCAACTGCCGCAGAACGACGATGCTTCCGGCAGGGTCCACGCCTTGTCGATACCGTCCAGCGCCGGCGTCAGCACCGCACCGATGGGTCCGCCATACACGCCGCCATAGGCATGACCGCCCACCGCGCCGTAGACCGGGCAGGCGGACTGGCAGGCGCCGCAGCGGATGCAGCGCAGCACGTCGCGAAAACCGCTTTCCAGCAGTTTCGTACGACCGTTATCCATCAGCACGACGTGAAATTCTTCCGGTCCGTCGAGATCGCCCGCCCGGCGCGCGCCCGTGGCAAAGGTTGTGTAGCAGGTAATTTCCTGGCCCGTCGCCGACCGCGCAAGAATGCGGACGATGCTTAGTGCGTCCTCGATGCTGGGCACGGCTTTCTCGATCGTCGCGAGCACGATATGGATGCGCGGCAGGGTCTGGGTCAGATCGCCGTTTCCTTCGTTGGTCACCACGACGACCGATCCGGTTTCGGCGATCAGCATGTTGGCGCCGGTGATCCCGACATCTGCGGCAAGGAATTTCTCGCGCAGTCTGGTGCGTGCCTCGGCGGTCATGTGTTTCGGCTCGTCCAGCGGCCGGTCCGGGTCCAGCGTCGTGTGGTGTTCGCGGAACGTGTCGGCGATTTGTTCCTTCTTCAGATGAATGGCCGGCATCACGACGTGGCTCGGCGTTTCTTCGCGCAGCTGCAGGATGTATTCGCCGAGATCGGTTTCGACGACGTCGAGGCCGTTTTCGATAAGATGGTCGTTGAGGTGAATTTCCTCCGATACCATGGATTTGCCCTTGCCGACCGTTCGTGCATCCGCGTCGCGGCAGATCTGCAGGATTGTCTCCCTCGCACCGTCTGCGTCGCTGCACCAGTGCACTTTGCCGCCGGCGTCGATTACGTTGGCTTCGAACTGTTCCAGGTAGTGATCGAGATGGGCAAGCGTGTGGTTTTTGATAGCGACGGCGCGGTCGCGCAGATCTTCGAACTCCGGGAGCCTGCCGGTCACCGCCGGACGGCTGGTGCGGGTGTCGCGCTGCAATTTCTCAAGCGCCGCCTGCAGATCGGCATCCGCCTGCGCCCGTGCGGCATTGCGTGAAAATTCGAGGCTGGACCCTGTTTTCATAATCAGTTGTCCGGCTGACCGATCGCGGGACCGTCCGCTATCCCCGCCAGCACCTCCGCGACGTGACGGACCTCGATCTTCTCGCCTCGCCGGGTCAGGCGCCCGGCGATATTCATCAGACACCCTAAATCGCCGGCGAGTAAGGTCGATGCGCCGGTGTCGCAGATATCATCGGTTTTCCGGTCGACCATCGCGCCGGACACTTCCGGATATTTGATGCAGAACGTGCCGCCGAAACCGCAGCAGACATCGGGCGCACCCAGTTCGTTCACCTTCAGCCCGCTGACACGCGCGAGCAGCCGGCGCGGCTGGTCGCGAACGCCGAGTTCGCGCAGGCCCGAACAGGCGTCATGATACGTAACGTCTCCCGGCCAGTCGGCGTCGACGCCGTCCCAATCCAGTATGTCGGTCAGAAAGGCGATCAGCTCCCACGTCCTGCCGGCCAGAGCTCTGGCGCGAGCGGCATAGGCCGGGTCGTCGGCCAGCAAGTCGGGGTAATGCAATTTCAGCATGCCGGCGCAGGATCCGGACGGCGCCACGACATAGTCGAACGTCTCGAACAGTTCGATCGTCTGCCGCGCGATCGCGGCCGCATTGTCCCGGTCGCCCGCGTTGTAGGCCGGCTGTCCGCAGCATACCTGTGCCGCCGGCACGTCAACGCGGCAGCCGGCTTTTTCCAGCAGATGCGCGGCGGCAAATCCGACCGTCGGCCGATACAAATCCACCAAACAGGTTGCGAACAGGCCCACGCGGGGCGTCTCCGTCATGCCGAATTCCTTACTTGCGGTCGACCCAAGATGGCGGTGAACAAATTATTCCGCAAGCGAGAACATCAGCAGCAGGTTGCGCTGCAGGTCGTGAAAATTGTCATCGGAAATGATGTAGATCAGGGTTTCGCCCCCGCCGGTCCGGCGAACGGCGATGCCTTCGAAATTGTCGGATACCAGGGGCGGCGAGAGCTCCGCCAGTTCCCGCGTCTTGAAAATGGCCCCCGGCGCAATCTCGCTGCCCGGCACGACGCTGATGCGGGTGCCCAGACCGCCCAGTGTCGAAAACCGGCGCTCCAGCAGAAACACCATGCCGTCGTCGCGGGTATCCGCGCCTACCGGGCGGAAAATCCCGGATTTGCGGAAGCCGACCGCGCGCCATTCCTTTCCGGCGCCGATCCAGCCTGCCGCGATGCCTTCGCGGGCTTCCAGGCGTTCCGACAGGATCAGCAACTGATTGCCCCACAGGCGCGTTATTGCCTCTGCGCCGCCATTCGGCGGCGACGTGCCGAGCACCAGCGGCGCGCGAATGCGTTGCGCCGGTTCGCCCGGAAACGGAAAACGACGCAGACGATGACTTTGCTCGAAGCCGACTACCAGTGAGCCGTCGGTAAGGCGCGCGATAGATTCCGAATCCGTCGACTTGCGGCCTTTGAGGGGTTTCCCGTCCAGCCCGCGTATGGGGAACAGGGCGGTGTTCGACAGACCGTTCAGCGCTCCCGTCCGGTCGTAGGTCAAATCGGCCGTAAACCACATTCCCCGATCCGACACCGCGATCAGACGCCGTCCGTCGGGAGATATGTCGAGGCCCGAAAACCCGCCGAACCCCTCCGCTCCGGACCGCATATCGATGCCGCCGCGAAATTTCAGGTCGCCCACCAGCTCGACGGCCGGGGAATCGTGCGAAAGGATCACTTCGAACGAGCGTACGGATATCTGGTCGGCTGCGACCAGACCCGGCAACAGGCACAGCAAGGCGGCGCAGAAGATACGTTTCACGATTTCAGCTTGTCGGCGGCGTGGCGCGGGGAATCAGAAACCAGTACCTGCCCGGCGAATTCATCTTGCCCGCCCTGTCGGCGGCCTTCGCACCCGGTCCCCAGAAGACGTCGGCGCGCACCGCGCCGCGGATTGCACCGCCGGTATCCTGTGCGATCATCAGCCGTTTGAGCGGCGTGCCGTCCGGTTCCGAGGATTCCAGCCACACCGGAAGGCCGAGCGGCAACAGCCGCCGGTCGACTGCCAGGCTGCGTTCCGGAGTCAGCGGCACCCCTTGCGCGCCCAGCGGCCCGTCGCCGGTCAGCTCGCGAAAGAAAACGTAGGATTTGTTCGTCCGCATCAGCCGCGCACCGTCTGCCGGATTCGCCGCCAGCCAGTTCCGGATGGACTGCATCGACATTTTTTCGGGGGGGACGGCGCCGCGCGCGATCAGTTCGCGGCCGATCGCGGTGTAGGCATGCCCGTTGGTGCCGGCATACCCCACCCGCATGATGTCGCCATCGGGCAGGCGTATGCGCCCCGACCCCTGAATGTGGAGGAAAAAAGCATCTGCGGCGCTGTCCACCCATACCAGTTCGAGATCACGGTTCCTTAACGCCCCGCGTTCGATCTTCGCCCGATCGGGATAGGGGATCAGGCTCCCCCGCACGACGCGTCCCGCAATTCGCTCGCCTTTGAGTTCTTCCCGAAACCGGCCGAGGTTGACGGTCACGAGGTCGGGCGGGCGAACATGAAGCGGCACATTGAACCGGCCGGACCGTTCTAGGGCGCCCTGGAGTTCGGGTTCGTAATAACCGGTAATCAGGCCGGTTGATCCGTCCCGCCCGGAAACGGAGGCCGGCAGAAATGCGTTCTCGAAAAATCGTCGTGCGGCGTCATGGTCGCCGGCTGGAACGTTCCTCGCCTGGCCGCAGATGTCGCGCCAGATCGAGGCGTTTCCGAAGCCGCGCACGCCACGGCGTTCAATGGGGGGGCAGGATTTGAGAAACGCGACCAGCGCATCGGCGTGATTGTCGGCTTGCCAGCCCGGGACGTCGCGAAAGGAAACCGGGGTGAACACCGGCTTGTCTTCGACCGGTTTGTCACCGGTCTCTGCGCAGCCGAACGCCATAAAAATCATGGCGAATGCCAGCCATCGCGGGCGCAGGAGGGAGAGATATCGGGGCGTTAAAACAGCAGGCGTCATGCAGAAACGAGTGCCTCGGCGACGGCCCTAATTCTGGCTGCGGGTTTCCACAAGCTTCCAGTTCGGGTCACGAGACGTTGTGTCCCGGCTGAAGGTCCAGATGTCCGTAATTTCGGTGACCTGGTTCGGGTCGCCGTCGATTATCCGGTCTTCGGAATCGCGCGTCACGTTGACCTGTTCGGACACGAATTTCACGGTCACCATCGCGTTCCGTCCGTCCATGCCTGCTTCGATGACGTCCGCGGACTTGATGCCGATAATCGTCGATTCCAGGGTTTCCCCGGCTTCTTCGCGCTCGTCGATCGCGGCTTCGAAGTTTTCGTACACATCGTTTGCCAGGAGCATTTTCAGGTTGTCCCGGTCGCCCTCGGCGAAGCCTTGTACGATCATTTCGAACGCGCCGCGCGCGCCGTCCGCGAAACCGCCCGGATCGAACGTGCCGTCGGCGGCCCGAATCTCCTGGATGCCGGTTGCCAGCGGGTCGTTCGGATCGAGATCGGCGGTCGGGTCGTATTCGGCGTCACGGTTGCGATTGGGCAGCTCTACGACGTTGCCGTCCGCGTCCGGTTCCTGGTTTCGTTGCGACATGGGGTCCTGGCGCGGCTGTTCGTGCCCTGTGCGCTTGCCCAGGACGCTCCGCAGACGCAGCACCAGAAATGCCGCGACCATCGCGAAAAGTACGATATCCAGAAACTGAAACCCGTCACCCATAATCTTGCTTCCTGCGCCTTTTCGGCGCAACGGTCCGTGTCTCTCTGATCCTGCCGGGACGGGCCGGATGGACGCGGGCACGTCGGTTAGCTATATCCTAGTCGTTGTCGGATCTCGTTGCGGCACTGCGAAGGTGGCACCGCACGTTACGAGCCGGACCTTAGAGTACATAAGGCGTTCACCGGGAAATCGCAAGCATGGCAATTGTTTTGCTGGCCGCGTTTATCGCTGTGCCGGTCATCGAAATCGCGCTGTTTATTGAAGTCGGCGGCTGGATCGGGCTGTGGCCGACCATTGCGATCGTTATAGTAACAGCGTTCGCCGGTACCACGTTGCTCCGCATTCAGGGGCTTGCGGTCCTGCAAAGGGCGCAGGAAAGCGCCAACCGCAACGAATTGCCGGTCCAGGAAGTGTTCGACGGGCTCTGTCTCCTAGTGGCGGGCGTTTTGCTGCTGACTCCCGGATTTTTCACCGACGTACTGGGCTTCATGCTGTTTGTGCCGCTGTTTCGGAAACTGGCCGGTATCGGCATATGGCGTTGGCTCGCGCGCAACGGCCATATCCATGTCGGCGGTTTCGGTGGCGGACCCGGAACAGGGCCTGGCAACGGTCCGGCGGGTCCAGGTCGCGGAGGTCCGGGCGGCGGGCCCGTTATCGACGGCGATTTCGAAGAAGTCGACACCCCGGCGCCGGATCGCGACCGATTGCCGCCCAATATCGACAAATAGAACTTTTCGTCAAATAGACCGGCCGGCCGGATCAGCTGGCGCGCGGCGCGGCTCTTAATGCCGCGATACACGCGGGTTGATTGGTCACCGTTGAATCGCCGCGGCGCATCTCTACGTGATCCACGCGCCATGCGCCGCCCTGCCGATAGAAAAACAGTTCCAGAACGCAGCTTGCAGCCCGGTAGCGCCAGAATTCGGCCGGCGGATCGCGCCGCACGAAGACAGGGCGGCCAAACAGCGCCGTGATCTCGTCGCCGGTCATCCCGATCAGTTTTTCGGGGGGCGGCCCTGCGGTCAGGGCAGCGGTGCGGTCGTTTTTCTTCGTCGCGGCGGTGGCGGTATCCGGTTCGCTTCCGGTACCGGACTGAACTGCCGCCTCCGGGCGGGCGTTCCCGGTCGATCCTTCGGGTGGCGCAACGCAGGCGGATGCCAGCAGGCACAGCAACCCTGTTGCTCCAAGCAATCTCAGTCCCATGGCCGGAGCGGGGTCAGTTGCCGGTGTCGTCGTCGACCAGCCCTATATCGCCCACTACTTCGCCGCCGCGTTCGATCTCCAGTTTCCCGAACCGGATCTTGCCGGTCACCCGGCCCGAGGACCGGACGACCAGGGTGTCGCGGGCAGTAAGCGTGCCTTCGAAATTTCCGCTGATTTCCGCCATCTCGATCGCGGCCGAGCCCTTGAACGTCCCGGTGCCGGCGATTTCGATCTCCCGGCAATCCTGCAGTTCGGCCTCCACGCGGCCCTCGACGACGAGCCGGTCGCAGGCACTGATATTGCCGCTCAGCTCGATTTCCCGACCGACGATGAGCTTCTTGCCCTCCGGGCTGCCGATGCTGCCGGGATTCGATACCAGATGCGCTTCGCGCGCCGGCCGGGCTACGGTCGCCGGCCTGAGGGAGGCGGGCGGCGCGCTCGGCGCTTCGGCTTTCAGCGGCAATGCCGCCGGTGGTTCTGTTCTGACTTCGTTGTCCTGGTCCGCCATGTCCTGTCTTTCCCGGGCCGAATTCTGCCCGATCGGTGCCGCCCCGACTGTTGCCAATGAAGGGCGGCGTTCAAATCGCCTCGGCGCGTCTGCGCGCATGTTCAAATACATGCACCATGTAGGCGGCCGCAACTACCGGCATCAGCCAGTTGACAAACGGGATCGTCATCAGGACCGCGATCACGATGCCGCACATGAAAATGCGGGTTTTGTGCCGCCACCTGAGCGCGCGCCCGGCCGCCGGTTCGAGCCGCCGCACCGCCGCGAACTCGAAATACTCACGTCCGAGAAGATACCCGTTGAGCGCATAGAAAACAAAGGGAATGAGCGGGATCAGAACGATCGTGATCAACAGGACCGGCACCACCAGGATAAAGACAAGGAGGTTGAGTACGATCGTGATGCCCGCGAATCGCGCGGCATTCGCGACCATCTCCATAACCGGCTCTTCCCGCGCGTCGGACAGTTCGGGGAAGTGACGGGCTTCGACCGCGCGCGCTATCTCTTCCAGCATGAACGAAATGATCAGACCCGTCAGCGCGGGAAAAATAAACAGGCCGATGACGAACGCCGCGCTGCCGCCGAGAAACGCGACACCCTGATCCAGCCATTCGATACCGAACAGCGACGTGCCGCTCAAAGCCCAGCCGATCGCCACGACCAGCGCAATGAAAATGACGGCGCTGATCAGTACCGAGCGGATGATCACACTGCGGATACGGGGATCGCCCAGCTGTTCGATCGCCAGAAAAAGCCCAGAAAACATGTACCTTCCCGATTGCCGCTGAAGACGGCTGCGCCGCCTGTTTAGCCGTCGCGGACCGGCGAAGGCAAGACGGTATTTCGATTGCCCCGCTGCTGTCCGCCGTTATACTGCGCGCCGCGGATTCACCTCACTTTCAGGAGTTACCATGGCGGACGCCCCTTTCGATGTTGTCGGTGTCGGCAACGCGATCGTCGATGTTATCGCGCAGTCGGACGACAACGATCTCGCGCGGCTCGATCTCAACAAGGGGACCATGACCCTGATCGACGATGCCCAGGCCGAGTGGCTATACAGCGAAATGAACGCCGGGATCGAAACCTCCGGCGGATCGGCCGCCAATACGCTGGCCGGTATCGCCTCGCTCGGCGGCAGGGGCGCCTATATCGGCAAGGTGCGGGACGATCAGCTCGGCACCGTGTTCAGCCATGACATCAAGGCCGTCGGCGTCGATTTTCCCGTGCGTCCAGCGACCGAGGGGCCGTCGACGGCGCGCTGCCTGATATTCGTCACCCCCGACGCCGACCGCACCATGCAGACCTATCTCGGGGTCAGCGTGATGCTTGGTCCGAAAGACATCGACCCCGAAACCATCGGCGGCGCGCAGATTACGTATCTGGAAGGATATCTATTCGACCGCGACGAAGCCAAGGAAGCCTTCGTCAAGGCGGCGGAGCTGGCCCACGCCGCCGGTCGCCGCGTGGCGCTGACCCTGTCGGACCCGTTCTGCGTCGATCGTCACCGGGCATCGTTCCGGCATCTGGTGGAAGGCCATGTCGACATCGTGTTTGCGAACCATGACGAAATCACCTCGCTTTACGAAACCGATTCGTTCGACGACGCGGTCGGAAAACTGGTCGGCAAGGTCGATATCGCCGCGGTCACCCGCGGGGCCGACGGTTCCGTCATCGTGACGGCGAACGAGGTCGTCGAGGTGGCGGCAGAGCCCGTCGAAAAGGTCGTCGACACGACCGGCGCCGGCGATCTGTATGCGGCCGGGGTGCTGTACGGGCTGACGCAGGGTTACGAGTTATCGGTCGCCGGCCGGATCGGGTCGATCTGTGCCGCAGAGGTCATCAGCCACTATGGTGCCCGGCCCGAAGTGTCGCTGATGGACCTGGTAAAAGAAAAACTGGGATAAATTCCCCGAGACGCTGTATACAGCGGGCGAAATTGAATCTTTTAGGCGGGTCGGTGGCCCGCCTGTTGATTTAAAGCACCCTAATAATCGGGAAATCCTGACGTGCCAGAGCTGCGCAACATCGCGATCATCGCCCATGTCGATCATGGCAAAACCACGCTGGTTGACCAGTTGCTGCGCCAGTCGGGCAGCTTCCGGGAAAACCAGCGCGTCGCCGAACGGGTTATGGATTCGAACGATCTGGAACGCGAACGCGGTATCACGATCCTGGCGAAATGCGCGTCGGTGGACTGGAACGACATCCGCATCAACATCGTCGATACGCCCGGCCATGCCGATTTCGGCGGCGAGGTCGAGCGTATCCTGTCGATGGTCGACGGCGCGCTGGTGCTGGTCGATTCGGCGGAAGGCCCCATGCCGCAGACCAAGTTCGTGACCATGAAGGCGCTGGCGCTGGGCCTGAAACCGATCGTGGTGATCAACAAGGCGGACCGGCCCGACCAGCGGGCCTACAAGGTCCAGGAAGAGGTCTTCGATCTTTTCGCGGCGCTGGACGCCACCGACGAACAGCTCGATTTCCCGACGCTTTACGCATCCGCGAAGGAAGGCTGGGCGGCGGCGGATCTGGAATCGCCCCGCGAATCGCTGACGCCGCTGTTCGAACTGATCGCCGACCATTTCGCGCCGCCGGTTGCGGAACGCGACGCGCCGTTCGCGATGCTCTCGACCATTCTGGAATACGACAACTATCTGGGCCGCATTCTGACCGGCCGCATTGAACGCGGCACGGCGCGGGTCAACACGCCGGTCGTCGCGCTGCGGCACGACGGCACCCGGATCGAAGCAGGCCGGTTGACCAAGCTGCTGGCGTTCCGGGGAATCGAGCGCGTGCCGGTTGACGAGGCCCATGCCGGCGACCTGATCGCCATTGCCGGACTGAAGGAAGCCACGGTCGCCGACACGATCTGCGACCCCGAAAACGCCGTGCCCGTCCAGGCGCTGCCGGTCGATCCGCCCACGCTGTCGATGAGCTTCTCCATCAACGATTCCCCGTTCGCCGGCAATGACGGCGACAAGGTGACGTCGCGTCTGCTGGCTGCCCGTCTGGCGCGGGAGAGCGAAGGCAACGTGGCGATAGAAATCGAACGGACCGGGGACGAAAACACGTTCGAGGTGAAGGGCCGCGGCGAACTGCAGCTCGGCGTGCTGATCGAACAGCTTCGCCGGGAAGGGTTCGAGCTGTCGGTATCGCGACCGCGGGTCCTGTACCGCGAAAACCCCGATACGGGCGAGCGCGAAGAACCGATGGAAGAGGTCGTCATCGATGTCGACGACGCCTATGTCGGCGCCGTGGTCGAGGCGCTGGGCGAGCGCAAGGCCGAGATGACGGATATGCGTCCGTCCGGCGGCGGCAAGACCCGGGTAGTGTTCGTCGCGCCGGCGCGCGGGCTGATCGGCTATCACGGCCAGTTCCTGAACGAGACCCGCGGCACCGGCGTGATGAGCCGGCTGTTTCATTCCTACGCGCCGCACAGGGGAACGATTCCGGGGCGGCGCAACGGCGTGTTGATTTCCAACGCCACCGGCAAATCGGTGCCCTTCGCGCTGTGGAATCTCGAGGACCGCGGCGTGATGTTTATTGGCGGCGGGGTCGAGGTATACGAAGGCATGATCATCGGCGAACACAGCCGGGGCAACGACCTCGAGGTCAATCCGATGAAATCGAAGAAGCTGACGAATATCCGCGCGTCCGGTTCCGACGAAGCGGTGCGGCTGACGACGCCGCGCACGCTGAAACTGGAGGAAGCGATCAGCTACATCGACGACGACGAGCTCGTCGAGGTGACGCCGCAGCACATCCGCATCCGAAAGCGCCTGCTGAACCCGCATGACCGCAAGAAGGAATCGCGCAAGACGGAGAGCGTTTGAAGTCCTGATCCAGGGGCATTGTCATGCGACTGTAAATGCCTCGTCACATTTCCCCGCTATCCGATAACAAAATCCGCGGGGTGGTCATGAGCGAAAAAATCTACAACGTCTTGTTTCTCTGCACGGGCAATTCCGCGCGCAGCGTCATCGCAGAGTGTCTCCTGAACCGGGAGGGCGCCGGTCGTTTTCGGGGGTTCAGTGCGGGCAGCAACCCTGCCGGCGCCGTCAATCCGTACGCGATCGATATTCTCAAACTGCAGAACCATCCGGTCGATGAACTGCGGTCCAAAGACTGGGCGGAATTCGCCGAACCGGGCGCACCTGAGATGGATTTCGTGTTCACCGTTTGCGATACGGCGGCAAGTGAAGCGTGCCCGGCGTGGCCCGGTCAGCCGATGTCGGCCCATTGGGGCATGCCGGATCCGGCGGCGGTCGATGGCAACGAGGCCGTCAAGCGGGCTGCGTTCGCCGAGACCATGCGCATGATGACGAACAGGATATCGATTTTCGTCAGCCTGCCGATGGAGCGGCTGGACCGCCTGTCTCTGCAGAAGCGCCTGGACGATATCGGCCGCACCCAGGACGACCAGATCGACGCCTGACGGTACCCATACGACGGCGTATGCGGTTTTCCACCGGTTATGGCGGTCTTATCCCGCGATTAAATGACCTGCCTGTGGGTAACTTGAAATTCGCGATTGTTGCCGGATGGGCGCGGGTGCATTGTAATACCTGTCAGCGCGATGGAACTCGCATTGATGGGTGGGTGGCCCACTAGGGATGAACGAGCCGGTTCTGGGGCGTTTGAGTTCATTCGGAAGGGGTCAGGCCGAAAGCCGGGGGCGGCTGAGGCCATTTTTTTTCCCGAAATTTAAAATTCTTGCTGTGCCGCGGACGGTCTTGCCTTGGGGCGGTCAAACGCGTCAGAGTCGTTCCGGAAGGAGACGCTGATGTATTTACGCGAAGCCTGGTACGTCGCCGCCTGGGGACACGAAATTTCCGAAACGCCGCTGGCGCGGGTGTTGCTGGAGGAGCCCGTGGTGCTCTGGCGTACGCAGGACGGTGCGCCGGTCGCTTTTGAAGACCGCTGCTGTCACCGTCAGGCGCCGCTTTCCGTTGGCAGGGTTCTGGGCGACACGCTGCAATGCGGTTATCACGGCCTTACCTTCGACGCAGACGGCATGTGCGTCGATGTGCCGAGCCAGGCACAGGTGCCTCCCGGGGCGCAGGTGCGCGCATATCCCCTGGTCGAGCGAAACGACTGGGTCTGGATCTGGATGGGCGACCCGGCGGCGGCAGACGAGACCCTTATTCCCGACACCTACTGGCACGATTCGCCTGACTGGAAAGCGGTCGGCGACAGGTTTCTGGTCAATTGCCATTACCAGTCCCTGATCGATATCCAGCTGGACAACACGCATTCCCGGTTCGTGCACCCGGATACGCTGGGCAATGACGGCTCACTCAGACACAGCCCCAAAACCACCCGCGACGGCGATGTGCTGCGCAATCACCGGCGCATGCGCGACAGCGACCCGCCGCCGATATTCGCGCGTGCGTCGGGCATCAACGGTAACGCGGATGTCTGGGTCGAGTGGGCATATACCCCGCGTGCCGGCATCATTACGTTCGATGCCGGCGTGGCGGAGCTGGGCAGCGGCGTCTTCGAAGGGAATCGCGACCGCGCCTGGACCATGTTCAACACCCACGGCATCACGCCCGAAACGGCGACCACCTGTCATCACTTCTGGGTATCGGCGCGGGATTTCTCGCTCGACGACGATGAAATCCATCGCACCATGGCCGGCATCCGGGAGGTCTTTCTCGAAGATGTTGCGATGGTGGAAGCGCAGCAGCGCATCCTCGACTACGGTTCCGACACGCCGCAAGTCGACATCAGTGCCGACGTGCCGACGATCCAGGCTCGCAGGTTGGTCGACCGGTTAATCGGCGAATCTTCCGGGGGCCCTATAAAGGCCCGGCGCGTAACGGGACCTGTTTCGCTGGCAGCTTTATTCGGCCGCTAGAGCATCTGCTCCAGTTCGGTCAGCAGGTAGGGGCGAAACCGTTCGTAGTGTTCGATCATCGGAAAATGACCGATGTCTTCCATCACGGTGAACCGGCATCCGGTGATGACGTCGGCGGCGGCCTTGGTCATTTCCGGCGTCGCGGAATAATCGTATTCGCCGGTCAGCAACGACACCTTGCAGCGGTTGGTATCGATGGTCTTGATCGCTTCGCGGGCGTCCCAGTCTTCGCAGTAGTAATAGACGTCGCCTTTGTAAACGCCGGGTCCGCCCTGGCTGTAATACCACCAGTTTTCGCGGCAACCGGCCTCGGGCGATGATGGCGCGTTCAGGCCGTAGGTATAGCAGGCCGCCAGCTCGCCGCCGTGAATGGCGGGATGATGCAGGAAGTTGTTGTCGCGGCCTTCCGCGAACGCCGTACTTTCGAGGCCGATGATCCCGGTGATTTCTTCCTGATAATCTGCGGCCACCTGCAGGGTGACGGCGCCACCCATCGAACAGCCCATCACGATGGGGTTCCCGACGCCGAGCGCCAGCCAGAAATCGTGGATCAGGTTGGTGTAGACTTCCGTCGTCAGCCGGTATTTTTCGAGCCACCAGTCGTCCGGCGGATTGGACCGGCCGTGCCACGGCATGTCGAAGGCGATGACGCGGCATTTCGACGTTATGTCCGGATCGTTCAGGACATGGCGGAACTGGCGGCTGTCGGTGCCCGCCGTGTGCAGGCAGATCAGCGGTACCCCTTCTCCCGCCTCTTCGTAGAAGATCCGGTATTTGCGTCCCAGGCTTTCGATATTGACGTAGCGGCCGACGATCGGCTCGACGGCGGCATCAGGCTGCGGCATCGATCGGCTCCATCTGTTTGAGAATATTCATCATCCGGTGCAGCGCCCGGGCGTTCTGCATGGTCGCGAGGCTGTTGCCGTCGAGCTGGAAGTCGTCGATGCGCATCAGCATGGCGAAAAAATCGTGGTAGAGCGGCGGCGGGTTCGGGTTGATGAATTTGTTCCACACCGACATCGGCGCGCGCAGGGTGAAGGCCACGGGCCGGTCGAAGCGCGGGTTTTCCGCGATCTCGACGATTTTGCCCCCGCGGACGGAAATCAGATAATCCGTGCCTTCGAAGGAAATCTTGAAGTCTTCGGTGAACCAGTCGCCGACGACCTCCATTTCCTTATCCGAATTGACAGCGTGGCGGTAGGCTTCCATCCACGAGAGCGAGGGCTGGTAATGCGCCATTTGGCCTCCAATTTTCGTCGCATGTCCCCAACATTGGGCAAAAAAACACCCCCGTCCGTGACGGGGGTGTTTCTGAGTACAGCTTCAAGTTAGCGGGTTGCTGCCGCTGCCTTTTTAAGCATTGCATAGATTTCTTTAGTCTTTGGATCTTCACCAAGAATTCTGTCAGCGATTGGGCGAACCCGTTCGATCAGCTCTTTTTGCTCAGGAGCAGAGAGCTTGTATACGAAAGCACCTTTCTCGCCCGCCCACTTTTTCTCGGCAGCTCGGGTCAGGTCATGCCCCCACTTGCCAGCGGGGACCGTTGAAGCTTTTGCAGCATCCGTTACGACCTTCTTCAGGTCCTTTGGCAATTTATTAAGAAATGCCGTGCTAGTGAACGAACCGCATGTGATCTGCGCCATTCCCGTCAGGGTGATGTGCTTGGCTACTGTCCAAAATTTAGAGGGATGCATCACACCAATGCTGCTACGCACTCCGTCAATCGTTTTGCGCTGCATCGAAGGAAGAACTTCTGAGTACGGAATGGGCACACCAGTTGCGCCGAGTGCTCCGATCACTTCTCGTTCGAGCGGCGTCGCGAGAACCCTGATTTTCCGGCCCTTTAGTTCGTCCAATTTTTTGAACGGCTTGATGGTCGCGATAGATGTCCCACCGCAACCCCACAGTGACATGACGACGAACCCTTTCTTCGCGCCCATTTGGGAAAACGTATTGAAGAATTCCGGCTGGTTGATTGCTCGGGTCGCATGTTTTTCATCCGTAAACATGCCGGGCGCATCAGTCACCATGAAGCGTTTATCAATACCGATAAAGAACCCAGGGGGAATCATGAAAGCTTCCTGAGTACCCAGTTGGATTGCCTCGATTTGTCTCGGAATCTTACCGAGCTGAGCCGCTGGAAAAACGCCAACCTTTATCCGGCCATTTGATTTGGCCTCGATTTCTTTTTTAAGCCAATTTGACTTGAAATGGTTGGAGTCGTTGATCGTCACCATGCCGATCTTCATGTTGTATGTCTTCGCGTTCGCAGGGCCTGCGACGAAGGCCGCTCCTGCCGCAAGCGCGGCGATTGCAGTGGTAAGTTTTTTCATCGTGTATCTCCCGATTCGTGATGATTTCCTGATTTGGTACGGGCAATAAAGAGCCGCACTCTCGTTATCGAGACAGAAGCTAGCACAAGGCCGCCGCGCACTGCAAACTTAGTCAGCTAGAGAACCATCGCACTTTATGAACGTGCTACGTGTATTTGATTTCCAAAACGCGGACTTCGACATCCGAGATATTGGTGGCGGTGTCGTCGATCGGGGCGGCCCAGGAGATGGTGCGCCCGTCCTCTTGGTCGACCCGATTCTCGCTGCCCTCCGAACCCTGTAGCAGCAGCGCGCAGCTGGATTGTTTAAAGGTCAGGTATTCGCGTTCGTGGCGATGGTCGCCCGCCGGGAGCCCCCGCTAGGTGATGCGCGTACGTTCGTCGTCAAGTAGCAACGTGAATTGGACGCCTTCCGCCGTGGGCAGTTCGTTGGCGGTCTTGCGGGTCAGATGTTTGGATATAATGCACTACTAGTGCTGCTAGTGCCGGCAATTCTAGCCAAACTGCCTAACAGCCGTCTAGAATCCACACATGTCGAACATTCTTCACATGTCTTTGACAGCGCGTCTACGCGATCCCCGGTTTCGCACGATTTTCTTTTTCGGCATGGCCAGTGGCCTGCCGTCTTCGCTGGTGTTTGCGACCTTGTCAATCTGGCTGCGCGAAGAAGGCGTTTCACGCACCTCTATCGGGCTGATCGGGGCCGCCGCGACGCCTTACGCAATCAATTTTCTATGGGCGCCGGTCGTCGACAGGTTTCGGTTGGGGCGGCTGCAGATCTCGCTGGGACAGCGACGATCATGGATATTCGCCTGCCAAGTTCTGCTGATCCCGGCGATTATGGCTATGGGACTGCAGAACCCGCAGAGCGGAGCAGTCGTTCTCGGGCTGTGTGCATTGGCGGTCTCCGCCCTGTCGGCAACGCAGGACGTGGCGATAGACGCGTACCGGATTGAAATACTGGAACCCCATGAATATGGCGCAGGCGCGGCGCTGGCGATTTATGGCTGGCATACAGGGGCCTTCGTAACCGGTGCCGGCGCACTCTATGTAGCGACCTTCGGGGGCTGGGCGACTGCTTACGGCGCTGCGGCTGCGGTCATCGGACTCATAGCCGTCGCAACACTGATGGCGCAGGAACCGGAACGGCCTGCTGAGGCGCTCGCGCCGGCGCAGAATGCCGTCGACTGGCTGCGCAGTGCGGCCGTCGCGCCGCTGACCGATTTTTTCGGGCGGCTGGGATGGCTGGCCGTGCTGGTGCTGGCGGTGATCGTTTTCTACAAGTTCGGCGATGCGATGCTCGGCCGGATGGCGGGCGTGTTCTACGTCGATCTAGGCTTCACGAAGATAGAGATCGCCAACTACACCAAATCCGTCGGGCTTCTCGCGACGCTGCTGGGGGTCGGGGTCGGCGGCTGGATCTGCATTCGCATCGGTATCATGCGGGCGATGTTTCTCGGCGCGCTCCTGATGATGATCACCAATCTGGCTTTCGCGCTGCTGGCGACCAGCGGCAAAAACTTCGAGCTTCTGGCGGCCGTCGTATTCTTCGACAATCTGACAGGCGGCATGGCGACGACGGCGTTCGTCGCCTATCTGTCCAGCCTTTGCAATGTAGCCTTCACGGCGACGCAGTATGCGTTGCTTGCCTCGCTCGGGAACTTTGCGCGCATTCAGCTGGGGTCGGTCTCCGGCTGGGCCGTGGATTCGCTCGGCGGCGACTGGACGTTGTTCTTCGTCGGTGTGGCCGCCATGTCGATCCCCGCCATTCTGATGCTGTGGCTGCTGGTGCGCCTGATGCCGGGGATCGGTGCCGGCGACGCTGAAAAATAAAATCTGGGGATAACTATTGAGAAACCGTTGAACGCAACATCGCAATATGGTGTGTGAACTGTGTAGCCATCGGAGGTCGCAACGTGGTCATTAAAAACTCGCTAATGCAGTTGTTCGGTCAGTCACCGTTCAAGCCGCTCCAGGAACATTTTCGCATCGTGCAGGAGTGCGCTAACCAGGTGCCGGACCTGCTGATCGCGGCCCAGAAAGATGACGCAAACAAGGTTGCCGAGCTGCGCGACAAAATCTATTCGCTCGAAAACGAGGCCGACGACGTCAAGAACGAACTGCGTTCGCATCTGCCAAAGACCATGTTTCTGCCCGTTGATCGCCGCGAACTTCTCGTGATTCTCGATTTCCAGGATTCCATTGCTGACACCGCTCAGGACATTGCGGGAATGATGATCCTTCGCGACATGAAACTGCCGGAGCAGATGCATGATCCTCTTATGACGCTGACGCACCGTTGCGTCGACGCCTGCAACCAGCTGGGCAAAATCATGGAGGAGATGGATGAGCTGGTGAACACCGGTTTTCGCGGGGCGGAAGCGGAAAAGGTTATGTATATGATCGACGAGCTGAACAAGATCGAAACAGATACCGACAAACACGCCGTCAGCCTGATGAAACTGCTGTTCGAAAATGAAGCGGAAGTCGGCGCCGTTTCCACCGTTATGTGGGACCGGGTCATTCACTGGGTGGGCGACCTGGCCAACTTTGCAGAGCGCGCGGGCAACCGGCACCGCCTCCTGCTTGCCCGATAAACCGTTTTCTGTTTTCCGCTAGCGAGTAACGAATAGCCGAATGGACGTAATCACTCAGTACGGGCCGACCCTCCTTATTCTCGGCATGATATTCGGCGTATTCATGACCTGGGGGATCGGCGCCAACGACGTTGCAAATGCGCTTGGCACGTCAGTCGGTTCCGGCGCCATCACGGTAAAAACGGCAATAATCGTCGCGGCGATTTTCGAGTTTGCCGGCGCAAGCCTGGCGGGCGGCAGCGTTACACGTACCATCCGGAAAGGCATTATCGATCCGACCCAGATTGCGGACCGGCCCGAACTCCTCATCTTCGGGATGCTGGCGGCGCTGCTTGCCGCAGGGTGCTGGCTGGCGCTGGCGTCGTTCCGGGGCTGGCCTGTCTCGACGACACACTCAATCGTCGGGGCGATCGTCGGCTTCGCCGTTGCCGGGATCGGGATGGATGCCGTGAGCTGGGGCAAGATCGCGCAGATCGTGGCGAGCTGGGTCGTATCCCCTGTGTTGGGGGGCGGATTTGCCTTTCTGCTTATGCTCAGCATTCAGCGCCTGATTCTGCAGTCGGACAACCCGTTTTCCAGCGCGGTGCGGTGGGCGCCTTACTATCTTTTCCTGGTCGGTTTCACCATTTCGCTTGTCACGATTTTCAAGGGCCTCAAGCATCTCAATGTCGATCTCAATGGTTTTGAAAGTGCCGGGGTCGCTGCGATTATCGGTCTGATTACCGCGTTTATCGGTAAGCGGGCAGTGGACAGGGTCACGGTCCGTGCCGAGATCGATCGCACAGAACACTATGCCGCTGTGGAGCGGGTTTTCGCGCCGATGATTATCTTCACCGCATGCGCGATGGCGTTTGCCCACGGTTCGAACGATGTCGCAAACGGGGTTGGCCCGCTGGCCGCGATTTATGGACTGGTTCAGTCTGGCGGCGAGGTGACGCAAAAACTGGCGATGCCGTTCTGGATTCTGGCGCTCGGCGGTGCAGGCATCGTGTTCGGCCTGGCGACCTATGGCTACCGTGTCATGCGCACGATCGGAACCCGGATTACGGCGCTGACCCCGACCAGCGGATTTTGCGCCACGGTTGCTGCCGCCCTAACGGTGGTGCTTGCTTCGCGCACCGCTATGCCCGTTTCCACCACCCATATCGCGGTCGGTGCCGTGATGGGAGTTGGTCTAGCCCGCGGGATCGCGGCGCTCGACCTCAGGGTAATCGGCAGCATTTTCGCTTCCTGGGTGGTAACGCTGCCGGCGGGCGGCATCCTGGCGGCGGCTTTCTTCTTCATGCTCAAGGGCATGTTTACCTGAACCGGTGCCTAGTTAGCGGTTGTTGCTGCGGAATCCAGTGCATACCCGGCGGAACGCACGGTCCGGATCACATCCTGCTCGCTATCGGCGTTGAGCGCCTTTCTCAATCGACGAATGTGGACGTCGACCGTGCGAGAATCGATAAATATGCCGTGGCCCCAGACGGAATCGATGAGCTGGTCGCGCGAGAAGACTCTCCCCGGATTTTCCATAAAGTGTCGTAAGAGACGAAACTCGGTCGGTCCGAGCGTGACGGACCGGCGCCCCCGGTTCACTTTATGCTCCGCCAGATTCATCTCGATATCGTCGTAGGTCAGCCGTTCATCCGCCAAAGCTGGCCGCGTGCGCCTGAGGACCGCCTGGATGCGCGCTATCAGTTCTTCAGGATCGAACGGCTTGGTGACGTAATCGTCTGCACCCGTCTCGAGGCCCCGCACGCGATCCGTCTGCTCGCCACGCGCCGTCAGCATGATAATCGGAAGGTTTTTGATGTCTGGCTGCCGTCTGATCTGCCGGCAGACTTCGATGCCCGACATATCCTGCAGCATCCAGTCCAGCAACATCAGATCGATGTTCCGCTCCTCCACCATCACCAGCGCTTCTTCGCCATTCGACGTGGCGACGACGTCGAACCCGGCGCGTTCCAGATTGTACCTCAGCAGTTCGACGAGGGCGGCTTCGTCCTCTACGACGAGGATGGCGGGGGTCATTCCTTGGCGTCTCCGTCATCACGATCGGCAAAAGACAGGCTCAGATTGTCGACATCTCCGCCTTTGGGGCGCGATTGCCGCATTCGGTCACCGTGAACCAGAAAGTATATCGTTTCCGAGATATTCGTAACATGATCTCCGATCCGTTCGATGTTCTTGGCGATAAACAGCAAGTGGGTGCAGATCGAAATGCTCCGCGGGTCCTCGATCATGTAGGTCAGCGCTTCGCGAAACAGGCTAGTGTACATGTTATCGAGCGTTTCGTCCGCTTCCCAGACGGCGATGGCCTTGTCGACATCGCGGGTGATATAGGCATCCAGCACGTCGTTGACCATCTGCTGCGCCATGCGGCTCATGCGCGGTATTGAATGGACCGGCGCGACCGGCGCGGCGCTCGACAACGTAATCGCCCGCTTTGCGATATTCGCGGCATAGTCTGCGATACGCTCCAGATCGGCCGAGATTTTGAGGGCCGCCACGATGTGCCGCAAATCCAGCGCCATCGGTTGGCGCAGCGCAAGCAGCCGGGTCGTCTGAATATCGATCTCGTAATTCAATTCATCGACGAGCTCGTCATCGACGATAACCTTCGTCGCAAGATCGGGGTCCCGTTTGACCACGCATTCGATGGACCGGGCGATCTGGTTTTCGGTCAGACCGCCCATCTTGATGATGTCGTTGTTCAGCTGGGCGAGCTCTTCGTCATAGGATTTGACTATGTGGTTGCCGGTCTGAGGGTTCGAAGCCATCTGAGCATGTCTCCTGTTTAGCGGGGTCAGCCGTAACGCCCGGTTATGTATCCCTGCGTGCGTTCGTCGCTGGGATTGGTGAACATCTGTTCCGTGTCCCCCACCTCGACCAGATTGCCGAGATGGAAAAACGCGGTCCGTTGGGACACACGTGCCGCCTGCTGCATCGAGTGCGTGACGATTACGATCGTATAGCGTTTGCGCAGATTCTCGATCAGTTCCTCGATCCGGGCAGTGGCGATAGGGTCCAGCGCGGAGCATGGTTCGTCCATCAGAATGACTTCCGGGCTGACGGCGATCGCGCGGGCGATGCAAAGACGTTGCTGCTGCCCGCCGGAGAGACCGGTGCCGGGTTCTTCGAGCCGGTCCTTCACTTCCTCCAGAAGGCCCGCCTTTTCCAAGCTGGTCATCACGATTTCGTCCAGCTCTGCTTTGGATGCGTTCAGCCCGTGAATGCGCGCGCCGTAGGCAACGTTGTCGTAAATCGACTTGGGGAACGGGTTGGGTTTCTGGAACACCATGCCAACCCGCGCGCGCAGTTGAACGACGTCGAGATCGGGATCGTATATATCCTGACCGTCCATAGTGATCTCGCCGTCGACGGTACACCCCTCGATCACGTCGTTCATGCGGTTGATACACCGCAGAAAGGTGGATTTGCCGCAGCCCGACGGGCCGATAAGTGCGGTGACCCGATTTACCGGTATTTCCAGATCGACACCGAACAGCGCCTGTTTGCCGCTATAGGCAACGTCCACATTCCTGGCGCTGATTTTCGAGGCCGGCGCGGGTTCCCGTTGTTCGGTCGTAGTATCTGCCCCTACCTGATCCATGACTTTCTTGTCCTCTCCGCTACCAGCGGCGTTCGAATTTTTTGCGCAGGAGTATCGCGATGGCGTTCATCGCGATCAAAAATGCCAACAGCACCAGAATGGCTGCGCTGGTGCGCTCCACGAATGCCCGTTCCGGCAAGTCGCTCCACAGGAAAATCTGTATCGGCAGCACCGTTGACGGTGTCATCGGGCCGTCCGGAATATCGACGATGAATGCCACCATGCCGATCATCAGCAGCGGCGCCGTCTCGCCCAGCGCGCGTGCCATGCCGATAATCGTTCCGGTCAGAATGCCGGGGAGCGCAAGCGGCAGGACATGGTGCGTAACCATCTGTTGCTTAGATGCGCCGACACCCAACGCCGCTTCTCGGATCGACGGCGGAACAGCGCTCAGAGCCGCCCGCGTGGCGATGATGATCGTCGGCAGCGTCATCAGCGCCAGCACCATACCGCCTACGACCGGCGCCGACCGGGGAAGCTCGAAGAAGTTGAGAAATACCGCCAGCCCCAGCAATCCGAATACGATGGATGGGACGGCAGCCAGGTTGTTGATGTTCACCTCGATGAGATCGGTCCACCGATTCTTTGGCGCGAATTCCTGCAGATAAATTGCTGCCGCGACCCCGACTGGAAGGCTGAGAATCAGCGTCACGAGCATGGTCCAGAAGGAACCGACAATTGCCCCCCAAATGCCTGCCAACTCCGGTTCGCGCGACGTTCCGGACGTAAAGAACGGGAAGTTGAACTGCTTCTCCAGCGCGTCCGACGCGACCAGCGCGTCGAACCACGCGATCTGCTTGTCTTTGAACGGCCGGTTGGCTTCGAGTGATTTGCGGTCGTAGGCGCCTTTCGCAAACTGATCGACTTCGTCCGAAGCAACAAGCCAGACGCTCTGGCGCGTGCCGATGATAGACGGGTCCGCCAAAACCATGTCCCGCAGCTGCAAATCCGCGCCGGAACTTATCATCCGGGTAAGGGATCGTTTGTCGCGGCGTTTCTTGACCTCCGGGAAGCGGTCTCTGATGGCGCCTTTGTAGAGCGCCGCGTAGTTTGCACGGGCGAGTGTTTGCGGGTTCCGGGTTCCTTGCGGATCGATCGTTTGGGTCTCGAACTGGATATCCAGTTTTACATAGGTCTGAACGAACGCCTGATATCCAGTGAACGTGATGCTTGCCAGCAGCCAGACCAGCGCACTCATCGCCAGCACGATCGCGATAACGCCATAGGCCTTGAAACGACGCTCCGCGGCGTATCGCCGTTTGATCTGGTCGGATGCCTGTTTTTTCGCGCTCTCATTCGTGTCTGCAATGGACGCGGACCCGGAGATATCACTCATATTGTTCTCGATACTTCCGCACGACATGAAGCGCGACGATGTTGACCGCTAGGGTGACGCAGAACAGCAGCAGTCCGAGGGCGAACGCCGCCAGTGTTTTTGCGCTGTCGAATTCCTGGTCGCCGACAAGGAGCGTGACGATCTGAACGGTCACGGTGGTCACGGCTTCGAACGGATTGGCGGTCAGGTTGGCCGCCAGTCCGGCGGCCATTACCACGATCATAGTCTCGCCGATGGCCCGGCTGACCGCCAGCAGGAACGCTGCGAAAATGCCGGGCAATGCGGCTGGCAGAATGACCTTGGTGATCGTTTCCGACTGGGTCGCGCCCAGCGCGTAGGAACCGTCACGAAGCGATTGCGGCACGGCGTTGATAACATCGTCCGACAACGACGAGATGACGGGGATGATCATGATGCCCATCACCAAACCCGCCGCCAGCGCGCTTTCCGACGCGACATCCAGGCCCAGGGTATTCCCCAGTTCCCGAAGATAGGGCGCGACCGTCAGCGCTGCGAAAAACCCGTATACGACCGTCGGGATTCCGGCCAGGATTTCCAGCAAAGGCTTTGCGATCGACCGTACCCGCTGGGATGCGTAATCCGACAGGTAGATCGCGGAAAACAGACCGATGGGTAGCGCAACGATGACAGCAATTGCGGTGATCAAAAGCGTTCCAGCGAAAAGCGGGATGGCCCCGAACGCGCCGGACGCGCCGACCTGGTCTTTACGCAGCGCGGTCTGTGGGCTCCATTCGGTGCCGAAAAGGAACTCCAGCACAGAGACCTTTCCGAAAAACCGGATGGATTCGAGGATGAGCGACAGCACAATCCCGATCGTCGTCACGATGGCGATCAGGGAGCAGGCGATCAGAAAGCACCGCACGGCTGTTTCGACCTGATTCCGGGCCCGCAGCGTGGGAGAGAGGCGGGACCGCGCGTAGCTGCCGCCGGCGATTGCGATCACGAACGCGATGACGAAAAGCGCGCTGTTTCCCACAGACCGGTAGTAATTCAGCTGATCCGCGGCGGCGATCATCGCGGGATCGGCAGTGCGGCTGACGATGTTGCCGTCGGCCAGATTGTGAATGTCGTTGCTCAGCAGTCCGAGCCTGTCCGGCGGCAGGTTTTTGAGCGCCTCTGGCAGACTGGAAACGACGATGTTCGCTGTGATCGCCGGCTGGAAAATCAGCCAGCCCGCGGCAACAGCGAATGCCGGCACGGCGCACCACAACGCGATGTAGGAACCGTAGTAGCTGGGCCGGGAATGAAGTTCCCGAACGCGTCCCGACACCATTGCGGTCGCGCGGGCGCGCCCGCAATAATACCCGAATACAGAGAGGGCGATCAGAACGATAATGAGGAAAGTCGGCGACATGGCGCGGTTCGTATCGAGTTGCTTGGACGCAGACTACGGCCGGTCCACTACACATCTGTGACAGTTGCATGACACTTTTGTTACAGCGCGGGTCCGGATCCGCGGTGCGGCCCTACGCGCGCGGCAGGAAAATCGAGAATTTGCTGCCGACGTTTTCGATCGAGCTAATCTTCATCGTGCCCCGGTGACGGTTCACGATATGTTTGACGATCGCTAGACCCAGACCCGTGCCACCCATTTCGCGGGATCGGGCCGTGTCTACACGATAAAAGCGCTCCGTGAGCCGCGGCAGGTGTTCCGCTGGTATGCCTTCGCCCTGATCGTTGATCGATATCTCGATAAACGGCTCATCGTCCGGCCCGGTCAAAGCCTCGGGCCTCACGCATTCACGGGTGATGATCCTGACCAACGTATTTTCGCTACTGTATTTGACGGCATTGTCGACCAAGTTCTGGAAAAGTTGGGTCAGCTCCAGTTCGTCGCCGGCTACCACCTGCTCGGTCAGCCCGGGTTCGAGCGCTACCCTGATCGATCGTTCCGCGGCACCCGTTTCAGCGGTTGCGATCACACTGGACAATACGGCCGCAAGATCGACCTTTTCTTCGGGCGCGGTATTGGCGTTCAGTTCCAGTCGGGAAAGTGACAGCAGATCCTCAATCAAACGCGTCATGCGCGATGCATGCTGATCCATCATCTCGATAAATTTCTGACGCCCTTCCGCATCGTCCCGCGCCGGCCCTTTCAGCGTTTTGATAGCGCCGGTTACGACGGCCAACGGCGTCCGCAATTCGTGGCTGGCATTGGCGACGAAGTCAGAACGCATCTGTTGTGCCTGTCGAATCTCCGTCACATCGAACAACGCCACGACGATCGATATTCCATCTGCCGCTGCATGCGACAGCGTTTGCGTCTGCGCGTTCAGTGACACGCCTGACGGCAACGTGAAATCGACCTCAAGCATTTCGTTGGCCTTGTCCGCGGCGGCACGGTCCACGATATCCAGTACGGTAGGATCGCGGAGTACCGTGGACAGATCGCCGTTTGGTGGCGGGGTGCCCAGGAGCTGCCTGGCGCCCTCGGTAATTCGAACAATCTGGCGGTTTTCGTTCAGCAGGATCAGCGGATGCGGAAGGCTCTCCAAAAGCGTCTCCACGGAACTTGCGCGCGCGTTGAGTCGGCCGCGATCCCGCTCCCACGCCTGTCGAAGTTTTCCGACAGCTTCGGAGAATTCCGGGAAAAGCCCGCTCATATCCTCCAGCTGCGCTTCGGTCTCTCCGTCGAGCGCCAGCGCTTCAGAGAACTGAAGTACCCGATATACGTCGCCCAGCCCGTACCGCACCATACCCGCCAGCACCGACACGCATAACGCGGCTGAGAGGATCGCCCAGATCCAGGCCAGCCGCCCGGTCCCGGCCAGCGCGAAAAAAACGGCGACCATCGGCGCCGATGCAAGCACCGTCAGTATCGCGCACCGGGAAAACGGAATGCGCGGCTGCGCCATGCTTCTCAAGTCCTTCGGGCCTCAAACTATTTTTTGAGATTTTGATTTCCTTTTCGCGGCGACCGCCCGGCCTTTTTTCGCGGCGGATCGCTCTTTTTCCTGCCGCCCGATGACCAGTGAGTCATGCGCCGCCAACGAGGCGAAATTCACCAGATCCGCGTCATTGGCGTTGATCGGGGCTATCTGTACGGCGCGCGTCAGGCCGGTCAGAAGGGGCCCAATCACCGTGCCGCCGCCAAGCTTGTGCAGGATCTGCGACGAGATTGCGGCGGCGTGCAGGCCTGGCATGATCAGGATATTCGCCGGTCCGGTCAGGCGGCAGAACGGATAAACCACGCGCAGATCCATATCGAGCGCGACATCGGGCGACATTTCGCCGTCGTACTCGAAATCGGCCGATTCGTCGTCCAGGATGGCCACCGCATCGCGGACCTGCGCCGCCAGCGCGCCGGGCGGATTGCCGTAATTCGCGTAGGACAAGAACGCGACCCGCGGTTCATGACCGACCGCGCGCGCTTTTTCGGCGCACTGACGGGCGATCCGGGCAAGCTGCTGTCCAGTTGGGCGTTCGTTGATGGTGGTGTCCGCGATAAAGATGGTCCGGCCCCGCGACATCATCATCGAAAGGCCGAAGACCTCGGCGCCGCGCACCGGATCGATGGCGAGCCGGATATTGTCGTAGGCCACCAGGTAGTTCCTCGACAGCCCCGTTACCATCGCGTCGATGTCGCCATGTACCAGCATGCAGGCGGAGAACACGTTGCGGTCCTGATGCACCAGCCGCTGGCAGTCGCGATAGAGATAGCCCTCGCGCTGCAGGCGCGTATAGAGGTATTCGGTGTAGTGCCGGTTGCCGCGCGACAGCGCCGCATTGTGAATCTCGATCGAATCCGCGCCCGTCAGGCCCAGCCGTTTTATCGTCGCCTTGATCTGCTGGTCCCGGCCGATCAGTACCGGCGTGCCATGTCCCGCCTGGGCAAAGGCGATCGCCGCCCGGATCGTGGTTTCCTCTTCGCCCTCGGCGAAACCCACCCGGCGCGGATTTGCTTTAAGCTCCTCGTGGATCGCCTGCAGCATCGACACGGTCGGGTCGAGCCGGGCCGACAGCTCGCGTCTGTAGCCCGTAATCTCGGGCATTTCCTTCTGCGCGACGCCGGTATCGACGGCGGCCTGCGCGACCGCCGGCGGAATGGCCGAAATCAGACGCGGGTCGAAAGGCACCGGAATGATGTAGTCCGGCCCATAGCGCAGGCGGCGCCCGGAATAGGCGGCGGCGACTTCGTCCGGGACGTCTTCGCGCGCCAGCTCGGCCAGCGCCTTGGCGGCGGCGATTTTCATTTCGTCGTTGATCGTCCGTGCGCGGACGTCCAGCGCGCCGCGGAAGATATACGGAAAACCGAGCACGTTGTTGACCTGGTTCGGGTAATCCGACCGGCCGGTTGCGAAGATCGCGTCCTTGCGCACTTCGCGGGCTTCTTCCGGGGTGATTTCCGGATCGGGGTTGGCCATGGCGAAGATGATGGGCTGGTCGGCCATGGATCCGACCATATCCTTGGTGACCGCGCCGGCGACCGAAAGCCCGAAGAACGAATCGGCGCCTTCCATCGCTTCTTCCAGCGTGCGCGCCTCCGTGTTGGCGGCATGCGCGGATTTCCATTGGTTCATGCCCTCTTCGCGGCCCTGGTAGATCACGCCGCGGGTGTCGCACAACAGGATGTTGTCGTGCTGCATGCCGAACGCTTTCAGCAGTTCGATGCAGGCGATGCCTGCCGACCCGGCGCCGTTCACCACCAGTTTGGTGTCTTCGATCTTGCGCCCGGTCAGGTCCAGCGCGTTGATGAACCCGGCGGCGGCGATGATGGCGGTGCCGTGCTGGTCGTCGTGAAACACCGGGATATCCATGATCTCGCGCAGCTGGCTTTCAATCAGGAAGCATTCCGGCGCCTTGATGTCCTCCAGGTTGATGCCGCCGAAGGACGGGCCGAGATGCCGCACGCAATTGACGAATTCGTCGACGTCTTCTGTGCTCAGTTCCAGATCGATGGAGTCCACGTCGGCAAAACGCTTGAACAACACCGCCTTGCCTTCCATTACCGGCTTGGAAGCCAGCCCGCCCAGATTGCCCAGGCCCAGCACCGCCGTGCCGTTCGATATGACGGCGACCATGTTGCCTTTGGCGGTGTAATCATACGCAGTCGAAGGATCGTCGGCGATTTCCAGACACGGCGCGGCGACGCCCGGCGAGTAGGCTAGCGCCAGGTCGCGCTGGGTGGTCAGCGGTTTCGTCGCGACGACTTCGACCTTGCCGGGACGCCCCGCCCGGTGCATCGCGAGGGAGTCCCTGTCGAGATCGCTGTATTTGCGCTTGGTCATTCTTTTCTTCGCCTCTGCGGTATCGGTACCTGCGGAACCCGCAGGATAGAGGCGAAACCGCGTCGCTCCAACCGTGCATTCGTGACAAGTTTTTGAAGCGATTCTCCGATGCCGGTTCGAACGCGCGCGGGGCTGTGATATTTTCGGGCATGGCGGAAACCGCAGACATATCCACCGAGGAGCCGGGCGTAGCCGCGGCGCCGTCGGAGTCCGATTCGGCGAAGACGCCGCCGGTGAAGACAGAGGCCGCATTGACGCCGATGATGGCGCAGTATCTCGAAATCAAAAACGCTCACCCGGGCGATCTGCTGTTTTACCGGATGGGCGATTTCTACGAGATGTTCTTTGAAGACGCCGAGCAGGCGGCGGCGGCGCTCGACATCACGCTGACCAAACGGGGCAAGCACCAGGGCGCGGATATCCCGATGTGCGGCGTACCGGTGCATGCCGCCGAATCCTATCTGTCGCGCCTGATCCGAAAAGGTTTCCGGGTCGCCGTCTGTGAACAGACCGAAGATCCCGCGGAAGCGAAAAAACGCGGCTCCAAATCCGTCGTCCGGCGCGAGGTCGTCCGCGTCGTCACGCCGGGCACGATCACCGAGGATGCGCTGCTCGATGCGCGGCGGCACAATTATCTGGCCGCTGTCGCCGATGCCGGCGGCAGTCTGGGACTGGCCTGGCTGGACGTTTCCACCGGTGCGTTTTTCGCCCAGCCGGTGGAATCCGCCGGTCTCGGCGCGGCGCTGGCCCGGATCGAGCCCGGTGAATTATTGGTGCCGGAACGCCTGACGTCCCGGCCGGAATTTTTCGATGTCTTCGCCGATTTCAGGGACGCGATCGCTCCGCTGCCGGATGGGCGGTTCGACAGCGAAACGGCCCGCAGGCGCCTGCTGGACATCTACGAAGTCAAGGCACTGGATGCGTTTGGCGATTACGACCGGGCGGAGGTATCTGCCGCCGGCGCCGTCATCGGCTACGTCGAAGCGACCCAGAAGGGCAAGCTCCCGCGTCTGCAGCGGCCGCGCCGCCTGGCCGGCGGCGAAACGATGGAGATCGACGCCGCGACCCGGCGCAATCTGGAACTGGTCCAGACCATGTCCGGCAGCCGCGACGGCTCCCTCCTGTCGGTCGTCGACCGCACCGTCACCGGCCCCGGCGGGCGCCTGTTGGCGGCCAGGCTGGCGGCACCGCTGACGGACGTGGAGACGATCCGGCAGCGTCACGACGCGGTGGCGTGGTTCGGCTCGGCGACGCGCGATCGCGACGATGTCCGCGTGCGACTGCGCGAAGCGCCGGACATGGAACGCGCCCTGTCGCGGCTCACGCTCGGCCGGGGCGGTCCGCGCGATCTCGGCGCGCTGCGCGACGGTCTCGCGGTTGCCGCCGATCTGCAGGCATTGTTCGATGATGCCGACGATCCCGCTTCCGAACTGGTGCGGGCTGCGTCCGATCTCGGCGAACACGGCGTGCTGGTCGATCGCCTGGCGCGCGCGCTGGGCGACGACCTGCCTCTGATTTCCCGGGATGGCGGTTTTATCCGTGCCGGCTACACCGCCGATCTGGACGACTTGCGTCAGCTGCGCGACGAAAGCCGGAAACACATCGCCGCGCTGCAGGCGCGCTATGCCGACGATACCGGCATCGCATCGCTGAAGATCCGGCATAACAACGTGCTCGGCTATTTCATCGACGTGACGTCGGCGCAGGCCGACAAGATGCCGGCCGGCGAGGACAGCCCGTTCATTCACCGCCAGACGCTGGCCAGCGCCATGCGCTTTACCACGGTCGAGCTCGGCGAGCTGGAGGGCAAGCTGGCACAGGCCGGCGACCGGGCGCTGGCGATGGAGCTTGACCTGTTCGAGGATCTCGTTGACGAAGCGACGGGCCGCGCCGCAGAAATCTCGCTCGCCGCCGCCGCGCTGGCGCGGCTCGACGTTTATGCGTCGCTCGCCGTGCTCGCGGCCGAGCGGCGGTATGCCCGCCCGCAGGTTGACGAGACTTCGGCTTTCCGGGTTTCGGGCGGTCGTCATCCCGTTGTGGAGGCGGCGCTGGCGTCGGCGCGGGAAAGCGACTTCATCGCCAATGACTGCGATCTTGCCGAAGAACAGCGCCTGTGGCTGGTGACCGGTCCCAACATGGCCGGTAAGTCGACGTTCCTGCGGCAGAACGCGCTGATCGCGGTGCTGGCACAGGCAGGGTCGTTCGTGCCGGCAGACGAAGCCCATATTGGCATCGTCGACCGTCTGTTCAGCCGCGTCGGCGCCGCCGACGATCTGGCGCGGGGGCGGTCGACCTTCATGGTCGAGATGGTCGAAACCGCGACCATCCTGAACCAGGCAACCGACCGGTCGCTGGTGATCCTCGACGAAATCGGACGCGGCACGGCGACGTTCGACGGCCTGTCGATCGCCTGGGCGACGCTGGAAAACCTGCACCAGGTCAATCGCTGCCGGGCCTTGTTCGCGACCCATTTCCACGAGTTGACTTCGCTGACGTCGCGGCTTGACGCGCTGTCGTGCCATTCGATGCGGGTCAAGGAATGGGAGGGCGAGGTCGTCTTCCTGCACGAGGTGGTCGCCGGGGCGGCGGACCAGTCCTATGGCGTGCATGTCGCGAAGCTCGCCGGGCTGCCGCCTGCCGTCATCGCCCGCGCGCAGGAAGTTCTGCGCATTCTGGAAGAAGGCGAACAGTCGGGCGCGCTGGCCCGGCTGGCCGACGACCTGCCGCTGTTTTCCGCGACCGTGCCGGAGGCGCCGGCTGCCGAGCCGTCCGCCGTCGAGGAGGCGCTCGCCCGGATCAACCCGGACGAACTAAGCCCGCGTGAAGCGCTGGAAATTCTTTACAGGCTGAAAGGGCTCGCCGGCGATCGGGACCTATAGGTCCGCCCAGCCCGGCGGCGGCTTGCCCTTACCGGGATGCACCGCGCCGCAGCTGTCGCAGGTACGCGCGGCCTCGTCGGCGTAAAACGCTTCGTAGAGCGGAGGCAGATCGTCGACGATATTGTTCACCGGCACCTCGATGCGATGAATGCAGGCCATGCACTCGAAGCAGTACCATTCGAAGGCATCCAGCATGCCGGCCATGCGCGGGGATTCGACGACCAGTCCGATCGTTCCCGGCATCGGGCGCTGCGGCGAATGGCGCGTATGCGGCGGCAGCATGAAGACTTCGCCCTCGTTGATGCGTACGTCCCTGATCTCGCCCTCGTCAATCACCTTCAGGATCATGTCGCCCTTCAGCTGATAGAAGAACTCCTGCACCGGATCGTCATGGAAATCGACCCGTGTGTTCGGGCCGCCGATTATCTGCGCGATCATGCCGTCTTCCTCGCAGAGCAGCTTGTTGCCGACGGGCGGTTTCAGCTGATCGCGAAACTTGTCGATCCAGCGATCGAGATTGAAGGGCGGGTTCAGGGCCATGGCGAAAGGTTCCGTATCTGCAGGAGAGAGAATTCTGATCGCAGGATGCGCGCCATGCAACTCCGCAACCTTGATCTGGATCAAATGCGCGACCCCGGCGTTTGATCCGCGCCGTGCCGAAATTCTGACATTTTTTATCAATGTCTTATATTGCATGTGAGAAACCAACGGTAACCGCTGAATGCCATCCATCCCCAAACAGCGTCGTATCATCGACCGGGCCGCCCTTGTCGGCGAGCTCGACCTGTTGATCGGCGACGACCGCCGGCCGCAGGAGGTACGGGCCGAGATGCTCGATCTTCTGAAGAACGCCATGGCGCAGGGTCGGGAAGAGGTGCGTCGACGCTTCGACGCGGGGGAGGCCAGCGGGGAAGAAGTCGCCGAAGCATTGTCGTTTCTAAGCGATCAGATCATCCGGCTGATCTACGATTTTGCGACCGACCACGTCTATCCGGCCGCCAACCCGACCGAAGGCGAGAGACTGTGCGTGGCTGCTGTCGGCGGGTACGGCCGAGGCGAATTGGCGCCGTTTTCCGACATCGATCTGCTGTTCGTCCTGCCCTACAAGGAAACCGCCCGCCAGGAACAGGTCATCGAATACATCCTCTACCTGCTGTGGGATCTCAAGCTGAAGGTCGGACAGGCGACCCGGTCTATCGACGAATGCGTGCGTCTGGCGCGAAGCGATCTGACCATTCGCACCGCCATGCTGGAGTCGCGCTTTCTTTGGGGTGACAGAAAGCTGTTCAACGAACTGCGCCGCCGGTTCTATGCCGAGGTCGCAGAAGACACCGGCCCCGAGTTTGTCGAGGAAAAACTGGCCGAACGCGATACACGCCACGAGAAAATGGGCGGCTCGCGCTATGTGCTGGAGCCCAACATCAAGGAAGGCAAGGGCGGCCTGCGGGACCTGCAGACTCTCTACTGGATCGCCAAATACCTCTACAAGGTCGACGAAGTCGCGAACGTGGTCGATCGCGGGGTGCTGACGAAAAAGGAAGCGCACCGCTTCGACCGGGCGCACCGTTTTCTGTGGGACGTGCGCTGTCACCTGCATTTCCTGACGGGGCGCGGCGAAGACCGGCTGACCTTCGACCTGCAATCAGAAATCGCCGCCCTGCTGGGATACAGGGACCGGGCCGGCGCGCGCGGGGTCGAACGGTTCATGAAACACTATTATCTGATCGCCAAGGAAATCGGCGATCTGACACGCATCTTCTGCGCTGCGCTTGAGGCCGAGCACCAACGCAAGCCGCGGTTCCGGTTGCCGTCCATCGGGATCTTCAACAAATCCATAGACGGGTTCGATGTCGAGGGCGGCTGGTTGACGGTCGCCCGGGCGCGCGATCTCCGGGAAGACCCGGTGCAGATCCTGCGCCTGTTCCACACCGCCCAGACCGAAGAGCTAGACATCCATCCCAAGGCGCTGCGGGCGATCACGCGCAATCTGAACGTGCTCGACGACGTCCGCGACGATCCGGATGCGAACCGGTTGTTCGTCGAGATGCTGACGTCCGAAAAGGACCCGGAAACGACCCTGCGCCGCCTGAACGAAGCCGGCGTGTTCGGCCGTTTCGTGCCGGATTTCGGCCGCGTCGTCGCGCAGATGCAGCACGACATGTATCACGTCTATACGGTGGACGAGCACACGGTGTTCGCCATCGGCATCCTCCACGGAATCGAGAACGGCACCTATGCCGACGAAATGCCGATCTCTTCCGAGGTGGTGCACAAGATCAAGTCTCGCCGTGCGCTTTACGTGGCGGTGCTGCTGCACGATATCGCCAAGGGCCGGGGCGGCGACCATTCCGAGCTCGGCGCCGACGTCGCGCTCCAGCTGTGCCCGCGGTTCGGTCTGACTGAAGAAGAAACCGAAACCGTCGAATGGCTGGTGCGCCATCATCTTCTTTTCAGCAACACCGCGTTCCGGCGCGACATAAACGACCCGCAGACGATCACGGATTTTTGCGACGTGGTGCAGTCGGTCGAACGGCTGCGCCTGCTGTTGGTGCTGACCGCCGCCGACATACGTGCCGTCGGGCCCAATGTGTGGAACGCCTGGAAAGCCGCATTGTTGCGCGATCTTTACGAAGCGGCCGAGGAGAGGCTCACCGGCGGCCATTCGTCCGGCGGACGTGACGCGCGCATTGAACATGCGAAAGCCGAGATGCGGGACCGTCTGACCGACCTGCCGCCGGAAGCGGTGGAAGCGCATATCGCACGCGGCTATCCGTCCTACTGGCTGTCGTTCGATGCAGACACTCATGCCTGGCACGCGCGGATCGCGCACGAAGCCGAATCGCGCGCCGAACCCCTGACGATCAAGAATCGCGTCGACGCGTTCAAGGCCGTTACCGAGATTACGATCTACGCCCATGACCATCCCGGCCTGTTTTCCCGGATTGCCGGCGCGATGGCGGTGAGCGGCGCGCATATCGTCGATGCCAAGATTTTCACCACGACCGACGGCATGGCGCTGGATACGTTCTGGGTTCAGGACGAAAACGGCGGCGCCTTCGACCGTTCCGACAAGCTGGCGCGGCTTTACAGCCGCATCGAACAGACCCTTGCCGGACGTCTGCGTCCGCGCGACGAGCTGAAAAAGGAAACCGGCCTGCCGAGCCGAATGAACGTTTTCAACGTGGCGCCGCGGGTGCTGGTAGACAACGACGCCAGCCGGACCCATACCGTGATCGAGGTAAACGGCCGCGACCGGCCGGGCCTGCTTTACGACCTGACGCGCGCCCTCTCGGCGCTCAATCTGCAGATCGGTTCGGCCCATATCACGACCTTCGGCGAAACGGCCGTCGACGTGTTTTACGTGAAGGACGTCTTCGGCCTGCAGATTACGCACCAGAGCAAACTGGACCAGATTCGCGCCGATCTCCTTGCGGTTATGATGGAAGACGACAGGACGGACCCGGATGACGTGCCGCCTCCCGGCGATGTGGATACGCCCGTCGCGGCGCTCGCCGAAGAAGTGCCCGCGGCCGAATAGGGCTTGCCACGAATCCGCCGCTATTGAATACAAGGTTGTCGCCTGCCCCTGTCGCCGCTATTTCGGCGACCGACAACCGGATGATTGCCTGAATGGCCCTGTTGCGTTCAATCGCCACCGTCGGCGGATTCACCATGATCAGCCGCTTTCTCGGGTTTGCCCGCGATATCCTGATCGCGGCGATTCTCGGCGCCGGTCCGGTGGCGGATGCGTTCTTCGTCGCCTTCAAGCTGCCTAATTTTTTCCGGCGCCTGTTCGCGGAAGGTGCCTTCAACGCGGCCTTCGTGCCGCTGTTCGCGCGGCACATGTCGGAGGGCGGCGCGCGTGCGGCGCGCCAGTTCGCGCAGGAAGTTCTGTCGGTTTTCGTCGTGGCGCTGTTGCTGTTCGTCACCGCGTTGCAGATCGCGATGCCGTGGATTATGCACGGCTTCGCGCCCGGTTTCGCCGACGATCCGCTGCGGTTCGACCTTGCGGTCGCAATGGCGCAGATCACCTTCCCGTATCTGTTGTTTATTTCGCTGGTGTCGCAGCTCGGCGGCGTGCTGAACGCGCTGGGAAAATTCGCCGCCGCCGCCGCGACGCCGATCATTCTCAATCTCTGCCTGATTGCCGCGCTCCTGGGTCTGTCGGCATTCGTCGAAACGCCGGGTCACGCGCTGGCCTGGGGCGTGGCTGTCGCCGGGGCTGCGCAGTTCATATGGCTGATGGTCGCCTGCCACCGGGCAGATTTCGGGCTGCGCCTGCTGCGCCCCCGGTTGACCCCGCGGGTGAAACGGCTGCTGATCCTGATGCTGCCTGGTGCGATCGGCGCCGGCGTGGTGCAGGTCAATCTGCTGATCGATGTCGTCATCGCGTCGCTGCTGCCGCGCGGGTCGGTGTCCTTCCTGTACTATGCCGACCGGGTCAACCAGTTGCCGCTGGGCGTGATCGGCGTGGCCGTCGGGACCGCCCTGCTGCCTTTGCTGTCTCGTCAGTTGCGGGCCGGCGAGGAAGATGGCGCCATGGGCAGCATGAACCGGGCGATGGAATTCGCCCTGCTGCTGACGGTGCCGGCCGCCGCCGCACTGATGATCATCCCCGACGGGATCATTGCGGTGTTGTTTGAACGGGGTGCGTTCGGCGCGGCCGAAACCGCTGCGACCGCATCCGCGCTTGCTGCCTATGCCATCGGTCTGCCGGCCTATGTTCTGATCAAGGTGCTGGGCCCAGGCTTCTTCGCCCGCGAAGACACCGTCACGCCGGTGAAGATTGCGGCGCTTTGCGTCGCCATCAATCTCGCGCTCAATCTGCTGCTGATGGGGCCGTTGCTCCATGTCGGCATCGCCCTGGCGACGGCGATTTCGGCCTGGATCAATGCGGGCCTTTTGCTGTTCGTGCTCCGCCGGCGCGGTCACTTCAAATTCGACGACCGGCTGCGGCGCGCGATCCCGCGGATTCTGCTGGCCAGCGCCGCGATGACGGCTGCGGTGGGCCTGGCGGCGGAGGCGCTGACCGGGTTCGCCGCCACGGACGCATTCGCCCGCGGTCTCGCGCTTGCCGCGGTGATCGCAGTCGGTCTGGCGGGATTCGCCGGCGCTGCCATTCTGTTCGGCGCCGCGCGCCTGTCCGACATCAAGCGCATGCTTGACCGGTCATCGCGTTGACGCGATAACCCGCGCGCATTGTCGACCATGGGGACATACTGATGGACCGGATCTTTTCCGGCGTGCAGCCGACCGGGAATCTTCATCTCGGAAACTATCTGGGCGCTATCCGAAATTTCGTGGGCCTGCAGAACGACTTCGACTGCATTTACTGCGTCGTCGATCTGCACGCGATTACGGTCTGGCAGGATCCCAAGGAACTGACCGCCAACACCCGCGAAGTGACGGCGGCGTTTCTCGCCGCCGGAATCGATCCCAAGGGCAGCATCATTTTCAATCAGAGCCAGGTGGCCGCCCATGCCCAGCTGGCCTGGATTTTCAACTGCGTGGCCCGGCTCGGCTGGCTGAACCGGATGACCCAGTTCAAGGAAAAGGCCGGCAAGCATCGCGAGAACGCGTCCGTCGGCCTCTACGCCTATCCCAATCTGATGGCCGCCGACATCCTTGCCTACAAGGCGACCCATGTGCCGGTCGGCGAGGACCAGAAACAGCACCTGGAACTGACGCGCGACATCGCCCAGAAGTTCAATAACGATTTCGGCGTCGATTTCTTCCCCGAGGTGGAACCGCTTATCTTCGGCGAGGCGACGAGGGTGATGAGCCTGCGCGACGGATCGAAGAAAATGTCCAAGTCGGACCCGTCGGATCAGTCGCGCATCACGTTCACCGATTCGGCGGACGAGATATCGAAGAAAATCCGCCGCGCCAAAACCGACCCCGACGTTCTGCCCTCGGAACCGGACGGGCTTGACGGCCGGCCGGAAGCATCAAACCTGGTCGGTATCTATGCCGCCCTTTCCGGCCGGACATTGACGGAAGTGTTGCAGGAATTCGGCGGCCGCGGGTTCGGCGATTTCAAACCCGCACTCGCCGATCTGGCGATCGACAAGCTGGCACCGATATCCGAAGAGATGCGCCGCCTGATGGCCGATCCCGGTCATATCGACGACATTCTTTCCGACGGCGCCGCGCGCGCCCGTGCGGTGGCGGAGCCGATCCTGACCGAGATCAAAGAAATTATCGGACTGATTTCCAGTTAGATAAGGGGCCGCGCAAGCGGATTCCTTGCCCTCCGATCCGGGTTTCCCTTGCACCGGCCCGGCGATGAGCGCAAAAAGGCCCCGTCCCGCGCGGACTCCATCCGATCTTGAACCGGCCACGTCCTGACCATGCAGATTTACCTGCCCATCGCCGAAATGTCGCTCAACGCGCTGTTGTTGCTTGGGCTCGGGGGCATGGTCGGGTTCCTGTCCGGCATGTTCGGCGTCGGCGGCGGCTTTCTGATGACGCCCCTGCTGATCTTTATCGGCGTGCCGCCTGCGGTGGCGGTCGGCACCGAGGCGAATCAGGTGGTGGCTGCATCCGTGTCCGGCGCACTGGCGCACTGGCGTCGCGGCAACGTCGATGTGCGGATGGGGGTCGTCCTTCTAATCGGAGGTTTTATCGGCTCCACGCTCGGCGTCTGGCTGTTCACGTTCCTTCGCAGCATCGGTCAGATCGATTTCGTGATTGCGGTATCCTACGTCCTTTTTCTCGGCATCATCGGCGTATTGATGGTGGTGGAAAGCACCCGGTCATGGTTTCGCGCGCGCAATCCCAGCGCGCCGCGCCGCAAGCTCCACAAGCATACTTGGCTGCACGGTCTGCCGTTCAAGATGCGGTTCCGTCGCTCCAAGCTGTATATCAGCGCGCTGCTGCCGCTGGGCGTCGGCGTCTTCGTCGGCATTCTCGCGGCCATCATGGGCGTGGGCGGCGGGTTCGTGATGGTGCCCGCGATGATCTATCTGCTCGGCATGCCGACTTCGGTGGTCGTCGGCACGTCGCTGTTCCAGATCGTGTTCGTGACTGCCAACGTCACCTTCCTGCAGGCGGTGAACAACCAGACGGTTGATATCGTGCTGGCCTTGCTGCTGGTCGTGGGCAGCGTCGTCGGCGCGCAGATCGGCGCCAGGGTCGGCGAAAAGCTGCGCGGAGAAGAAGTCCGTGTCGCGCTGGGTCTGATCGTGTTGGCGGTTTGTGCCAGGGTTGCCTGGACGCTGGTGGCGACCCCCGACGACGTGTTTTCGCTCGGCCGTATCGCGGGGCACGGATGATCGCCCGCATACTTGCCCTTTTTGTTTCGTTGTCAGTCCTTGCCGGCGGCGCGCAGGCGCAGCGCCTCGCAGTCGACCTGTCCAGCAGCGAGGTCGCGATCTCGACGGGATTCAGCGGGGCGGAACTGTTGCTGTTCGGCGCCACCGAAGGATACGGGGATATCGTCGTCACAGTGATCGGGCCGCATCGCGACGAGGTGGTTCGCCGCAAGGAGCGGCTGGCCGGCATCTGGGTCAACGGCGCGTCGGTCACTTTCAAGTCCGCGCCCGCCTATTACCGGATTGCGGCCTCCAAACCGCTCAGCGAAATTGCGTCCGCCGAAATCCTCGATCAACTTGAAATCGGCGTGTCAGGAATAGAGCTGTTTACGCAGTCGGGGCGGCCCGCTTCCGAAATCGTTGAATTCCGGGACGCTTTGATCCGTAACAAAAAAAGTCAGCGTCTGTACAGCGAGGACGTTTCGGACATCAAAATCGTCCGCGAACTTCTGTTTCGGTCGACGATTCCGTTCCCGGCGAATGTACCAACCGGGGACTATGAGGTGACGGTTTACCTGTTCAAGAACGGGAAACCGGTCAGCCAGCAAACGACGTCGCTTCCCGTCCGCAAGGTCGGGCTGGAAGCGCGGCTGTACAGTTTCGCCCATGAACAGGCGCCATGGTACGGTGTCATCGCCATCGTCATCGCGCTGGTGGCGGGTTGGCTCGCGGGCGTCATATTTAGGAGGGCTTGAGCATGAACGAAGATCCCGTCGCGCCGGCGCCAGAGGATACGGCACTCGAAGCGGATGCGCCTGTCAAACAAACGGACCGCAACAACCGAATCTTCCTGTGCGTCGTCGACAACACGATCGAATGCCGGAACGCGGTTTATTTCGCGGCCCGGCGAACGGCGCGGACCGGCGGCCGGCTCGCGCTTCTCTACATCATGGAACCGGCAGAATTTCAGCACTGGATGTCGGTCGAGGAAAAAATGCGCGAAGAGGCGCGCGAAGAAGCGGAAGGATTCCTCCAGCAGTATTCTTCGCAGGTCCAGGAATGGACCGACGAGATGCCGACGCTTTATGTCCGCGAGGGCAAGCCGGCGGAGACGATCCTCGCCCTGATCGAGGAGGAGCCCCGCATCTCCATTCTGGTCCTCGGCGCCGGCACCGACAAGAAGGGGCCGGGACCGCTGGTGTCCTCGATCGGCGGCAAGATGTCGGGAAAGTTTCCGATCCCGATCACGATCGTTCCCGGCAATCTGAGCCAGGAACAGCTTGACCTGCTGACCTGACCGAGCGCCCAAGACCGGCCATGCTGCAGAACATCTGGTATTTCGGCATTGCGTCGCGCGATATTGCGCCCGGCAGACTGGCGCACCGGGAAATCTGCGGTGCGCCGGTCGTGTTCGGGCGTACATCGTCCGGGAAGGCCTTTGCCTTGCGTGACAACTGTCCCCATCGCGGCGCCCCGCTCTCCGAAGGCCGGATCGTACGCGATCAGGTAGAATGCTGCTATCACGGCTGGACGTTCGGGACGGATGGCAAATGCACTTCCGTCCCGGCGCTGGTCGCCGACGATTCCGTCGACCTTGGCAAGATAACCGTACAAAGTTATCCGCTCCGCGAACGCCAGGGGATTGTCTGGATATGGATCGGCGACGGCGACAGTGCGGACGTTCCGGCGCCCGACGTTCCGGATGTCGGGGAAAGTCCGCCGCAGATCGTCCACGCGCTCGATTTCGACGTCAACATCGACCATGCGGTCGTCGGGCTGATCGATCCCGCGCACACGCCGCATGTCCACGAATCCTGGTGGTGGCGCCGCCCCGGGGAACGACGCGACAAGGAAAAGAAATTCGCGCCGAGCCCCCTGGGGTTCGATATGACGTCGCATCGCGCGTCCTCCAATTCGAAAATCTATCGATTGCTCGGCGGCGCGCCGGAGGTCGAGATCGCGTTCGCGCTCCCCGGTATCCGGATCGAACATATCCGGGCCGGTCGAAACTTTTACTGCGGCATGACCGCCTGCACGCCGATCGACGGAAACCGGACGCGGACCACGCATATGATGTGGTGGTCGATGCGCTGGCTGACCCTGTTGAAGCCCGTTGCATTGCCTTTTGTGCGGTCGTTTCTGGCCCAGGACCAGGCGGTGTTCGCCAAGCAGGCAAAAGGTCTGCGGTGGAATCCCGATCTGCGGCTGACCGGCCAGCCGGATCAGCAGGCGAAGTGGTATTTCCGTCTCAAGAACGAATGGGAACGATCCGCCGCGGCGGGCAAACCGTTCGAAAATCCGCTCTCCGACGCGATCCTGCGCTGGCGTACCTGATCGCCGGGATTCCGCCATTCCGAAAGGCAGAATAGTTAATTTCCAGCCACGCCGATCCGCGTGCCAGTTCGGATCGCCGGATGGACGGAACGGGGCTCCCGACCGGCCGGATGAAAAATTTTAGGCTTAAACTATCCATCCGATACAAATTCCGCATCCGAAATGAATTGAAAGCGGACACAATTTCAAGGGGTTGCCCAAGAGCGAATCTTGTGGGTCCGAATCGGGGTTGATCTTAACCTTCGCTTAACACACTTTCGCGCTGACGAATGCTGTCCCTGCTGGGGAAAGATGGCAGGTCGACGATGGTGGAAAACGGGTGCGACATGGTTAATGTAATTGTCGAATCCACGCCCAACCCGGCGACTCTCAAATTTCTTCCCGGCTGCTCCGTGATGGAGACCGGGACGGCAAATTTCGCATCGCCCGAGAAGGCGGACAAGGCGCCGTTGGTGCGGCAGTTGTTCAAAATCGACGGCGTAGCAGGCGTGTTTCTCGGGGCCGATTTTATCTCGGTCGCGAAGAGAAGTACCTCAGACTGGCAATCGCTCGAGCCGGTCGTGACCGAGACTATCTCGGTGTTTTTCCAATCGGGCGGACCGGCTGTGACCGTCGAAAAAAACGACGGCGAGGGGGCTGGTAGCTACGAAGACGACGACGAGACCGTACTGCAGATCAAGGAGTTGCTTGACACGCGGATACGGCCGTCGGTGGCGATGGACGGTGGCGACATTGTCTATCGCGGGTTCGAGCGGGGTGTCGTGTTTCTGAGCCTTCAGGGGGCTTGCATCGGCTGTCCCAGTTCGAACGCGACATTGAAGATGGGTGTTGAGAACCTGTTGAAACACTACGTGCCCGACGTGCTTCGGGTAGAGGCGGTTAACTGAGCGGACAGACCGCCGGCTGACGAACTGAAAGACCAACGAATCCGATCCAGAAGGTGGGGCGGAGTCAAAAGGATGGATGAGAGATGGCCAAATCCGTAAGTGCAGGCGCACGGTTTCAGAATTCCGCGCTGGTCGTCATGGCGGCGGCGATGGGGACGATGTTCGTGCTTGGTGGCGCATCGCTGTTCGCAACCAAGACGTCGAAGACCGCGGCGAAACCCGCGGGGCAGCAACACAGTCGTGACGTGCGGCACGGGCCGGAAATTGTTGTCGCGACGGCGCCGGCAATAGCAAAGCCGGTCGCTGTGACTCTCGCCGGCTCGACGGACAAGCTGCACAGCCTGTTCCGGAAGATCGGCTATGAACTCGACGGCGTCCGGGAAAGGGGCGAAGTACCCCGCCTGTTTCTCGCCAGCCTGCCGGCGGACCTCAAACACATGCGCCGGGCGGACCTGCGCAAGATAACCTTCATCAAGTCGATCCTGCCGCTGATCCTGCACGCGAACGAACTGATTGTGCAGGAAAGACAGCACATTCTGTTTCTGCGGGACCGCGTCGCTCAGGGGCACAGGCTGGCACCGCAGGAGACTGCCTGGCTGGCCGATACGGCCGACCGCTATGGCCTCGACAGTCTGGATCCCGATGCGCTTTTGGACCGGGTGGATATCATCCCGCCGTCACTGGCCATCGCCCAGGCCGCAGAAGAGAGCGGCTGGGGCACCTCGCGCTTTGCCCGCGAGGGCAATGCACTTTTCGGCCAGCGCGCCTACAAGGCGCATAAAAAGGGGATTGTTCCCAAGGAGCGGCCCGAAGGGACGAAGTTCAGGGTACGGGCATTCGATCATCTGATCGATGGGGTGAAGGCCTACGTCCACAATCTGAACACCCATTTTGCGTATGAAGACTTTCGCGATTTTCGGGCTTCTCTCCGTGCGGAAACCGGCGATGTCGACGGATATGCGCTGGCGGGCTCGTTGCTGCGCTACTCCGAAAGGGGCGAGGATTACATCAGGACGATCCGCGCGATCATGCGCGTGAACGCCCTGCGGGTTTTCGATGCGGCCCGACTGGGTAGAACGGTATCGGCGGAGCGGCCGCGCCCGGACGTCTAATTGCGCGCGCGTTCCTGAGACCGGCTTGCCGGCTCAGCTTCTCGGCACGTAAAACTGCAATCCGTACCAGCGCCAGCGGCCCGACCGGGTCGGCATGGTGCAGTTGATCCGCGCCCGTCCGGGCGAAAAAGCCTGCTGCAAACGGACCTCGACGCGGGCCCCCAGCCGTTCCATACGGGCCTTCCCCTGACCTGATGCATAGCATGCCAGCGCCGAAAGCCGTTCAGCGGCGGCTCCTTTTACAGTGAAACCCAGTATCGGCGGATTGTTGTCCGCCGACAGCAACGGGTCGGCGGGCAACACCTCGGTGACCGTCAGAGGCAGGGCATTGACCGCGAGTTTGAACCGGCTGATCCCGCCGAAATTTTCGTTCATCGCGAAACGCGGCAGGTACATTATGTCCGCGTCCGGATGCAGCACACCCGAATGCTGGCCGAACCCGACCGTCAGCCCCGCCTCTTTGGAAGTTTTCCCCACGGCCAGACTGTATTCGCCGTAAGGATAGGCGATGATCGTCGGCGCCTCGCCGAGCTCGGACCGGAACCGGGCGTTAGACTTCTCCAGCTCGCCGCGGTTGCGCTCGTCGCTCGACCGCGCCATGTGCAGGTGCGTGTGAGTCTGGCTTCCGATGGTTACGCCTGCCTTTTGCAGCTCGCGTATCTGGTCCCAGTTCATGTATCCGCCGATATTGCGGTCGACGGGATCCGTCGCGACGAACAGCGTAAACGGAATCCCCGCACTCTTGAGGCGGGGAAAAGCTTCGCGATAAACCGACAGGAACGCATCGTCGATCGTGATGCCGACGGTCCGGTCCGGGAGCGGCTGACGCGCCCTCAGCTTCGCGACGATCTCGGGCAGGGGCAGCACGGTGTATTTCGGCTTCGCCAGTTCCTCGAGGTGGGCCTCGAACTGTTCGATCCTGATATTCGTCGACGGATGCGCGCTTTCGCCGAAACGGTGATACATCACGACGACGGCCGAATCGGCGGCCATCACCGGAACGATCTGTCCGATGCCGGCCGCGAGCGCGAGGGCGAAGGCGGCAAATTTTATCATTCTTGTCCTACCGGTTTGCGTCTGATCGCTGTTGGCGCACCATCCTGCCGACGCGTTACCGCGGAAGCCGATCATGCACCAGCCCACTGTAATAGCGGAAGGATTCCGTCTACAACCCTGTTCTGTCGAAGAATTGTTTCAGTCTGTTTCGCCGTTTGCAGCGTCGGGCGGCATCATAGGCCTTGGCAGCACGGCATCACCCAGCACGTCGTAATGCCGGGAATCGAACAGCTGATAGTGCCACCATTCGTTTCGGTAAAAATCCCATCCCGCCGTGGTCATGATGCCCATCAGCAGATGACGGTTGCGCTGCGCGTCGGCGGAAACGTCCATGTTTCCATGGTGGGAGAGCGGAGTAAAGGCGTCGAATCCGGTCCCCATGTCGAGGGCGGCGCCCCTTTCGTCGATCAGCGTGAGGTCGACCGCGACACCCCGAGAATGTGGCGACCCGCGGCGCGGATCGGCCAGAAATTCCGGATCGGGCGTATGGTTCCACAGCACCCATTGCGCTTCCGAGGGCCGGAACGCGTCGAATATCAGGAAACGCAATCCCAGCACGGCGGCAAGCTCGATCGCCGATTCAAGACGGTCGGCGGCGTCGGGATGGAGATAGCATCCCGGGCGCGCGTAAACGGGATGGCCGGTGAAATTGTCGGCGGTTGCGTAAGCGATGTGAAACTCGACGTCGAAGTCAGGGCGTGAAATTTCAACAAGTGTCATGTGGTTCTTCGCCTGGAGATCGATCATAAAGCTACCATGACGGATTCGAATCACGCCGCACGGATTTGCATTTCATGACGACCATCCTGTCGTTCGATACCAGCGCGGATTTTTGTGCCGCCGCGCTCGTCCGGGCGGAGACGGCGTTCGCCTGCGACTCCCTGCCGATGTCGCGCGGTCACGCCGAGGCACTGGTGCCGCTGGTACAGGAACTGTGCGCCGAGGCGGGCATAAAGCTTTCCGGCGTCGATCTGATCGGCGTGACGGTCGGACCCGGATCCTTCACGGGGGTGCGCACCGGGATCGCGGCTGCAAAGGGGTTTGCCCTGGCGGCCGGTTGCCCGGCGATCGGCGTCTCGTCGCTGGACGCGGTTGCGCTCGGCGCCAAGGACCAGGCGGAATCGCCGATTCTCGTCCTGCTCGACACCCGCCGCAGCGATTACTTCGTACAGCTTTTCAATGCCGATGCCGCGCCCCTGGAAGAGCCGTCGGTGCGCGATGCCGATGGTGTCAGAGATCTGGTCCGTGCTCACCAGCCTGTCGTTACAGGCAACGCGGCGGACCGTTTTTTCGAACGGGTCGAGGGGCTGGACCCGGGCAGTTGCACGATCCATGCCGGCCCCGGCGTTCCGCATCCGATGGATGTGGCGGACATCGCTGAAAGAATTCTAAACACCCGGGGGGTAGCATCAGATACGCTGTCTCCCTTATATCTTCGGGCACCGGAGGCAAAAGTGCCGCCGGGTGGCGGGCGGTTGAAATACTGATCGGGTGGGCCGGCGGATGAAGGGCGGAAGCAGAGGGACCGGACGGACGTGAACGGGTACGAACTGGCTATCGTTCAGGATAACGACATCGGAATGATTTCACGCATTCATACGGTTTCGTTCGACGATGCATGGAGCGGGACGATGATCCGGCGAATTCTGGCGATGCCCGGAACGTTCGGTATCGTCGCGAGACAGAGCCGGCGCTGGTCGATCGCCGGCTTCGCGCTGGGCCGGATCGCCGCCGATGAATGCGAGATACTCTCCATCGCCGTTGCCCCCGACCATCGGGGTGCGCATGTCGGCTCGATGCTCCTTGACGGCGCCATGCATCAGGCGGCGCAGGGCGGTGCCGCTACGCTTTTCCTGGAAGTGGCCGAAGACAACGATGTGGCGCGAACCTTGTACGACAGTCGCGGGTTCGTCCCGGTTGGGCGCCGCCCGGATTATTATACGCGCAACGACGGCAGCACCGCGGCCGCCGTAACCATGTCATGCGGACTGGAATCGGTCGCGATGCAGAAACAGGCCTAGATCGTCCGCCGTTTCTGTACGCCCCGTTACGTCAGTTATTTTTTTCGATTACCAGACGGTGCACCGAGTCCGCGTGGTCGGCCGTCGCGCCGGAAGATTCGAGAGTAAGCGAGAGTAATCTGTGGCCCAGCTCGGTGACGGAATCCGGCACGTTCTTGAGGGGTTCCACGCCCTTCAACCGGACTTCCAGTGTTTCACTCGGCGACATCTTTTCTATTTGCAGCCGCACCTTGACGAAAGTCATCGGACACACGTCTTCCGTTATGTCGATAAAATAGTCAGCGTCGATTTTTTTTATTTTCATCTATTAATTACTAAAAAAGATATTGCGATATTGTGACCATGAAATTATAAATCCGGAATTTATTTTGGGCAAAGGTGGGGCGTATGACTGAGAACTCTTCAGCTGACAGCAATGAAATCATCGCGTGGACAGCCGATATAGTGGCGTCGCATGTGCAAAACAACAGTGTGGCGATCAGTGACCTCCCCCAGCTTATCAAAACGGTTCATGATTCGCTGGCGGGTCTCACGGGCGACAGCCCGGCGGAAAAACCGCAGCCGGCGGTATCCGTGCGCAGATCGGTGACGCCCGACTATATCGTCTGTCTCGAAGACGGCCGAAAACTGAAGATGCTGAAACGGCATCTGGCGACAGCCTACGGGATGACGCCCGAAGACTATCGCGAAAAATGGGGACTGCCCTCGGACTATCCGATGGTGGCGCCGAACTATGCAAAACAACGCAGTTCTCTGGCGAAGAAGATCGGTCTCGGCAAACGGCGGGAAAGCTGATCGACCGACGTTTTATCCTTCGTTTCGTACCGACAATTTTTGACTAAATCGCCTGCCTCGCTTAGGTTAACGGGGTGGATACACTATTACCTTCGCGCATCGAACAGCTCTGCAAAGACAAGGGCCTGAAGATGACCGGTCAGCGGCGGGTGATCGCCCAGGTTCTTTCCGATTCCGACGATCATCCCGATGCCGAGGAACTTCATCAGCGCGCCGTCAAGATCGATAACCGTATCAGCATGGCGACGGTATACCGGACCGTCCGTCTGTTCGAAGAGGCCGAGATACTGGAGCGCCACGATTTCGGAGACGGACGTGCGCGTTTTGAAACTGCCGAAGACGGAGACGGTCATCACCATCACATCATCAACATGCGCAATGGCGAGGTCGTGGAATTCGAGGACGAGGCGCTGGAAGCGTTGAAACGGAAGATCGCCACCGATCTCGGATATAAAATAGTGGGAGAGAGACTCGAGCTGTATTGCGTCCCCTTGGATGACGACCCTGAAGAAGGCGCAAATACGTGACGCGCCGCCGTGCCGCCGCAAACACTTCGGAAGACCGGTAATGGACGGAACCGAATTCTCTACTGCATTCGATCCTATCGAGGTCGGCAATCTGGTGGCGCGCCTGGCGGAGGACGACTCGGAGATCGAGGCGGCGCAGGCGCTGCGCTACCGGGTCTTTTACGAGGAAATGTCGGCGCACCCGTCCCCTGAAGTAGAAGCGGCAAAACGCGATTTCGACCGCTTCGATGAGATCTGCGATCATCTGCTTGTCGTGGACAGGCAGCGGACGGATCTGCCCGGCGGCGTCGTGGGAACCTATCGGCTTCTGCGCAGCAGCGTGGCCGACCAGAACGGCGGTTTCTACACGGCCGACGAATACGATATTTCACGCATTGTCGGTATACCCGGCGAAACGCTCGAACTGGGGCGTTCCTGCGTCGAGGAAGATTACCGCAACCGGCCGACGATGCAGCTTTTGTGGCAAAGCATTGCACAGTATGTGTTTCGCTACGACATCGGTCTGATGTTCGGCTGCGCCAGCATGCCCGGAACAGATCCGCAAAGCCTCTCCCTGCCGCTGTCCTATCTGTATCATTATCACCTGGCGCCGCCGGCATTGCGGCCCCGGGCGCTGGACGAACGATATGTCGATATGCGGCTGTTGCCGGAAGAAGAAATCGACCAGCGCAGGGCGCTTGCCGAACTGCCGCCCCTGATCAAGGGCTATCTGCGCCTTGGCGGCTTTGTGGGCGATGGAGCGGTGGTCGATTACGACTTCAACACCACGGACGTCAGCATCCTGGTGAAAACCGATCTTGTGACCGACAAGTATCTCAAGCACTACGAACGAAAGAGCCGGCGCGACGGCGAACAAGAGGCGGTCTGACCCGTGGGATCGCCGCTTCGGGCGTTCGTCCGGATCACAGCCTATCTGGCTTTGACTGCGGTGCTGCTTCCGGTTCAGGTTTTCGCGCTTAGGTTCAGCAAGCCGCTCTCGGTGCGTCTGCCGGTTTTCTACCACCGGACCTGCACGCGTCTCCTCGGCTTTCAGGTGCGGGTTCACGGAAAGATGCATACGGAGCCGCCGGTCCTGTTCGCCTGTAATCATACGTCGTATTCGGACATTGCTATTCTCGGATCCCTGCTGCCGGCATCGTTCGTCGCCAAGGCGGAGGTTCAGAGCTGGCCGCTGTTCGGGACCCTGGCCAAGTTGCAGCGAACGGTGTTTGTCGATCGCCGAGCGACTAAAGCCACCAAACAGCGGGACGAGATGATCCGCCGGCTGGAAGCGGGCGATAATCTGATTCTGTTTCCCGAGGGCACCAGCTCGGACGGCAATGCCGTCCTGCCGTTTAAAAGCGCCTTGTTCAGCGTCGCGCAGGTCGAGCCGCACGGGCGTCCTCTGATGGTTCAGCCCGTTTCCCTTGCCTATACGCGTCTGGACGGCATGCCGGTAGGCCGGGCGCTGCGCCCTTACTTCGCCTGGTACGGCGACATGACGCTCGCGCCCCATTTCTGGGAGGTCGCGGGACTCGGACATACGACGGTGGATATCGTCTTTCATTCGCCGGTAACGATTGCGGCGTTCGAATCGCGGAAAGCGCTGGCAGACAGCTGTCAGGCGGTGGTCGCGCGCGGCGTATCGGCGGCGAATGCGGGCCGGCTGGATGCATTGTTGCCGGTATCGACTTCTTGACACGCCCAAGGGCAGTGATAGTTTGCGAAAATTGAGCAACAGCAGCGGGTTGCGGGAACCGGCAGGCGGTACTTTACGGTTGCGCGCCTGATAACGGGTCCGGAATAGCATCCTTGGCAAAAACGCTTTACATCAAAAATTACGGTTGTCAGATGAACGTCTACGATGCGACGCGCATGGCGGACGTGCTGGCGCCGCTCGGCTACCGGCATACCGAGCAGCCCGAACATGCGGATCTGGTGATCCTGAATACCTGCCATATCCGTGAGAAAGCGGCTGAAAAAATCTATTCCGAACTCGGCCGGCTGCGCGCGATCAAGGACGAACGCCAGGGCGGCGACCAGCCGATGATGATCGGGGTGGCGGGGTGCGTCGCGCAGGCGGAAGGCGCCGAGATGATGCGCCGGGCACCGTATGTAGACTTGGTATTCGGTCCCCAGACTTACCACCGCCTGCCGGAAATGGTCGCGCGGGCGCATCGTCAGTCCGGCAGCGGCAAGTCACCCGGCCGTGGCATCATCGACACGGAATTTCCGGTCGAGCCGAAATTCGATTCGCTTCCCGCAGTGACGTCCCAGGGTCCATCGGCCTTTTTGACGGTGCAGGAAGGATGCGATCGGTTTTGCGCATTCTGCGTGGTGCCGTACACGCGCGGCGCCGAATTTTCCCGCCCGGTCGCGGATGTCGTCGCCGAGGCCCGTGCGCTGGTCGGTGCCGGCGCGCGAGAAATCACGCTGCTGGGCCAGAACGTGAATGCCTATCACGGCTCATCCCCGGCGGGCGGCGAGTGGCGCCTCGCCGCCCTGATCGAGGAGCTTGCCGGTATCCCGTCGCTGGAACGGCTTCGCTATACGACGTCCCATCCCCGCGATATGACGCCCGATCTGATCCAGGCGCACGGCGATATCGATATCCTGATGCCTTACCTGCATCTACCCGTCCAGTCCGGTGCGGACGACGTGCTTGCCGCCATGAACCGGCAGCACACGGCGGCCGACTACCTGGATATTCTCGATGCGCTGCGGGCTGCCCGGCCGGATATTGCCTTGTCGTCGGATTTTATCGTCGGTCACCCGGGCGAAACCGACGACGATTTCGACGCAACGCTGGCGCTCGTCGAGCGGGTCCGTTACGCCCAGGCCTACTCGTTCAAATACAGCCCACGCCCCGGAACGCCGGCCTCGGCGATGGAAGACGCGGTGCCGGAAGATGTGAAATCCGAACGGCTGGCCCGGCTGCAGGCGTTGCTCAACCAACACCAGCTGGATTTCAATCGGGGTTACGTCGGCGAGGAGGTTCCGGTTCTTCTGGACCGGCGCGGCCGCGGACACAGTCAGCTCGCGGGCCGCAGCCCGTGGATGCAGGCTGTCCACGTGGATTTCGGGAATCCCGCCGATGCGCAAACGGCATATGGGTCCGTCGTCGACGTGCGGATCGTTTCCGCGCACCCCAATTCGCTCGCAGCGCTGCCCGTCACCGCGGCGGACAACATCGGACAGGAGCCGGCAGCCGTTTGACCCAGGCCGTCACACATGAAGACGCCGGATCGCCGGTGGTTCTGGAATTCGAAGACAATCAGCTTTTGCCGCTTCTATACGGAGATTTCGACCGTCATCTAGCGCGTATTGAACAGGCGCTGGACGTGACGATCGCGTCGCGCGGCAACTCGGTCTCAATCACCGGCGACAGTGTCGCGACGGACATTGCGCGGGTCTGTCTCGAAAGCCTTTACCGACGCCTTGTCGACGGGTTGGAAGTATCCACGGGGGAAGTCGACGCCGCGGTCCGGCTGGCGCGCGGCGCCGCTGCCGAGGGTCGCCACGGGGTCGAGGAACTCGCAAGCGGCAAAACGATTATCCGGACCCCCAAACGGCATCTGTCTCCCCGTTCGCCGGGCCAGCAACGTTATATCCGAGCGTTGCTCGACAACGACCTGACCTTCGGGCTGGGCCCCGCGGGCACCGGCAAAACCTACCTTGCGGTCGGGATGGCGGTTTCAATGCTGACGTCCGGCCGGGTCGACCGGATCATCCTGTCGCGTCCTGCCGTCGAAGCGGGCGAGCGTCTCGGATTTCTGCCGGGAGACATGCGCGACAAGATCGACCCGTATCTGCGACCGCTATACGACGCCCTCTACGACATGATGGCGCCCGAACAGGTCGACCGTAAACTCGAGAGCGGAGAAATCGAAGTCGCGCCGCTGGCGTTCATGCGGGGGCGTACGCTGTCGAACGCCTATGTCATTCTTGATGAAGCGCAGAATGCCACATCCGTGCAGATGAAGATGTTCCTTACCCGGCTGGGAGAAAACGCCCGCATGGTGGTTACCGGAGATCTGAGCCAGATCGATTTACCTGGTGGCGTGACGTCGGGCCTGCGCCATGCGATACGTACGCTTGACGGGGTCGACGGCGTCGCTGCCGTGCACCTGAACGCCGAAGACGTCGTCCGTCACGAACTCGTTTCGAGGATCGTAAGCGCCTACGACGCGGCGGAAGGCCGCGCGAACGACAATGTCTGATCCCGTACTCGAGATCGATATCAACATAGAGACCGGCGATTGGCCGGACCTCGTGCCTGACCTGGAACAAACGGTCGCGACCGCGGCCAGGGCGGCAATTGCCCGCGCGCGCTTGGATGGCCCCGGCGCCGAACTGAGCGTGTTGCTGACGGGAAACGGCGAAATGGCGGCGTTGAACGAAAAGTGGCGCGGGAAATCCGGGCCCACGAACGTATTGTCCTTTCCCGGGGAACTGGACGGCGACGGCCCCGCGATGATCGGCGATATCGTTCTGGCGCTGGAGACGATCGCTGCCGAGGCGTCGGCGGCGCGCATATCCGCCCCGGATCATTTCAGCCATCTTGTGGTTCACGGCGTTTTACACCTGCTGGGCTTCGATCATGAAACCGATCGTGAGGCGGAAGAAATGGAAAGTCTGGAGACCGAGATTCTGGAATCTATCGGAATCGCGGACCCGTATGCGGCCGGAAAACCGGCGTTGTCCGGGTCTGTATCATGAGCGATCTGACCGACGAATCTCGTCCGAGAGAAGAGGGCGAGTCCGGGCTTTTCGGGCGTCTGCGTGGAATGCTCGGCGGGCGCAACGACACCGACACGTTGCGCGACACCATTGAAGAGCTGATCGAGCTGGAGGAAGACGGCGCCGGCGCCGACAATGCCGAGGAACTGGCACTTTTCCGCAATGTACTAAGTGTCCGGGATGTGGCCGTCGAGGATGTCATGGTCCCGCGCGCGGACATCCGCGCCGTGGAAACGGCAACCACCATCGCCGATGTCGCCAAAGTGATGAGTGAAAGCGGCCATTCGCGTCTGCCGGTGTATCGCGACCGGCTCGATGACGTCGTCGGAATGGTTCATATCAAGGATCTGCTCGCGTGCTGGGACGACGATCAGGGAACCGGCATCACAAAAATCGTCCGCAAACCGCTTTTTGTTGCCCCGTCGATGCCGGTTCTGGAGCTTCTGCTGCAGATGCGGGTGCAACGTCTTCACATGGCGCTCGTTGTCGACGAATTCGGCGGTATCGACGGATTGGTAACCATCGAGGACCTGGTCGAGGAGATCATCGGCGAGATCGAGGATGAACACGATCGGGACTCCGGGCCGGGTCTGGAGCGGAAGGGCCCCGATCAGATCGATATCGATGCCCGTCTCAGGATCGAGGATTTCGAGCAGGAAGCCGGTGAGTTCCTGACGGATAAGGACCGCGAAGAGGATATCGATACCATGGGCGGACTGGTGTTTTACCTTGCCGGTCGCGTGCCCGGAAGGGGCGAGGTTATCCGCCATGAATCCGGCATCGAATTCGAAATTCTGGAAGCCGACCCGCGTAAAATCCGTCGCCTTCGGGCATCCAAGCTGCCGGTGCACGACGGCGAATGACGGCAATTGACGCTGTCGGCAACGGTATCGCCGGCCGGCTGATGTCCCTGCGCGGATGGCGGCGTGTGTCGGTTTCGTTTCTGTTGGGCGCGCTGGCCGCGGCGGCCCAGCCTCCCGTCCATTTGCTTCCGGTCCTGCTGATCTGCTTTCCCGGTCTGGTCTGGCTGCTGGACGGCGCGCGGACGCGGCGTGCGGCATTCAACGTCGGATGGTTTTTCGGGGCCGGATACTTTGCCGCCGGACTTTACTGGGTATCGAATGCTCTGCTGGTGGATGCCGATCGGTTCGCGTGGCTTATCCCGTTTACGGTTCTGGGCCTGTCGCTGGGTCTGGGTCTCTTCACAGGCCTCATGGCATGGGCTGTCCGCCTATTCTGGAAACCCGGGGTGTCGCGCGTTCTTGCGTTGGCGGCGACATGGACGGTGTTCGAAGGCGCGCGCGGCATCATGTTCACCGGGTTTCCGTGGAATCCGGTCGGCAACGTCTGGGTTGCGTTCCTGCCGGTTCTTCAGGGGGCCGCCTGGATGGGGGTGTATGGATTGTCTCTCGTCACCGTGTTTGCCGCCGCGGCGCCGGCTGTGCTGACGGATCGGCGGCGACACCGGTATCCAGCCGCGTTTTCCGGGCTGGCTCTTCTGGCGGCGATCGCGGTCGCCGGCGGCATCCGGCTGACGGCAGCGCCCGATATCGCGACGGACGGACCGGTGATTCGGATCGTTCAGCCCAACATTGCCCAGCGCGACAAATGGGACCCCCGGAAAAGATCGGAGAACTTCGCGCGCCACCTGCAGCTCAGCGCGCCGACGGACGGTGGGCGGCCCACGCATGTCATCTGGCCGGAGACGGCGACGTCTCACGACTTTCTGACGGACCCCGTCGGGCGAACCCTGCTGCGCGGGGTGGTTCCGGCTGGAGGTCTGCTGATAACCGGCGCGCTTCGCGTCGATCGTGTCGCCGGTCGGGCGGTTGGCGCCCATAACAGTCTCGTCACCGTCGACGGACAGGGCCGCGCGCAAGCTGTTTACGACAAGCATCATCTCGTTCCGTTCGGCGAGTACATTCCTTTCAGGTCCATCCTGCCCGTTGAAAAAGTGACCGCCGGCGCAATCGATTTTTCGCCAGGCCCCGGTCCCAGGACGCTGCGACTTCCGGGACTGCCGCCGGTGAGCCCGCTGATCTGTTACGAAGCCATATTTCCTGCAAAGGCGGTTCTCCGCCACGACCGGCCGGAGTGGCTGTTGAATGTCACGAACGATGCCTGGTTCGGGCGGAGCGCCGGACCGCATCAGCATTTCGCCAGCGCCCAGCTGCGTACCGTGGAGGAAGGATTGCCTCTCGTGAGGGCTGCAAACACCGGCATTTCCGGGGTTGTGGACGCCCGGGGACGGATTGTCGCCGCGATCGGCTTGGGGCGTCAGGGAGCAATCGACGTACCATTGCCCGCACCGGGGCCGTCGACGATTTTTGCTCGATTCGGTAATTGGATTCCCGCGGCCTTGGCCTGTGTTTTTTTTGTGGCGTCAATTATGTTTTTTAGAATCAATAGCTTGAGGGAAATGAAACAAACTGCAACAATTTGATGTACCTTCCTGCATACGATAGTATCCTCGGTGAACATTCAGCCCTCGTATTCGTTTGTGGTTGAATATCCACTTCACCGGCTTAAATCGGCGATAACGCTCGTGAACAGGTTACGAAGTAATAATCGATAGGTTACTATCAGGTTTTAAACTACCTAAAGAAAAATAAATGAACGATAACGAAAGCGAGCAAAAGAAACGCGCGACGCCAATACGGACGCGGGGTGGGCCCGAAGCCGTGGACGTTCATGTCGGCGGACGGGTGCGCCAGCGCAGAACCATGCTGGGGATGAGCCAGGAAAAGCTCGGCGAGGCGCTCGGTTTGACGTTTCAGCAGGTTCAAAAATACGAACGCGGCGCCAACCGGATCGGGGCGAGCCGCCTGCATCATATTTCTGAAGTGCTTGACGTACCGATCAACTATTTTTTCGAAGGTATTTCGCCTTCGTTCACAAAGAAGCGCGGCAAGACAGGTTTGGCAGAAGCGCAGGCCGAGTACGATCACGATCCGATGGCGAAGCGCGAAACGCTCGAACTCGTGCGGTCCTATTACAAGATCAAGGATCCGAAAGTTCGCCGGCGCATTTTCGATCTGACCAAGCAGCTCGGGAAATCATTCTCCGACAGCTGAAGCCGGCTCCGACGCATCCATTATATGCAGGCCTTGACGCACTTGGCCGATATTGCCACAACCCAGTCATAGACCGTCACCGTTGCGGCGGCGGTTTGGTCCATGCGGAATGCCGACAGCTGGGAGTCCTTCGCCCTGTGCCGGATATTTTCCGTTTCACTCAACAGTGATCGGCTGGATCGCTGCACAAATATTAGGAGGACAACCGTGCCACGGGGCAGTTATCTTTTCACGAGCGAATCCGTTTCCGAGGGTCACCCCGACAAGGTGTCCGACCGAATTTCCGACGCCGTCGTCGATCTGTATCTGGCCGGCGACCCCTTATCCCGGGTGGCATGCGAAACGCTTACCACGACCAACCGCATCGTCATCGCGGGCGAGGTTCGCGGGCCCGAATCGATCACCAAGGACAAGATCGAGGAAGTAGCCCGAGCCGCCGTTAAGGATATCGGTTACGAACAGGACGGCTTTCACTGGAAGAATGCCGAGGTTGAAGTTCATCTGCACCAGCAGTCTGTCGATATCGCGCAGGGCGTTGATTCCGCCGGCAACAAGGACGAAGGCGCGGGCGATCAGGGAATCATGTTCGGATACGCCTGCACCGAAACGCCCATTCTGATGCCGGCGCCCATTTTCTATTCGCACGAAATCCTGCGTTCGCTGGCGGCCGCCCGCCACGCGGATGCGAATTCCGGTCTCGGGCCGGATTCGAAAAGCCAGGTAACGCTGCAGTACGAAAACGGCAAACCGGTAAAGGCGACGTCGGTTGTTGTCTCGACACAGCATTCCGAGGATCTGGACCAGGACCAGATTCGCGAGACCGTCCGTCCGCACGTTGAGAAAATTCTCCCCGAAGGGTGGATGTGTCCCGAGGAAGAATTCTACGTCAACCCGACGGGACGTTTTGTCATCGGCGGTCCGGACGGCGACTGCGGCCTGACGGGGCGTAAGATTATCGTCGACACCTACGGCGGCGCGGCGCCCCATGGCGGGGGCGCGTTCTCCGGCAAGGACCCGTCGAAAGTCGACCGGTCGGCGGCCTATGCGGCGCGCTGGGTGGCAAAAAACGTCGTGGCGGCCGGGCTGGCCGAAAAATGCGTGATCCAGCTGGCCTACGCGATCGGCGTGGCCAAACCGCTGTCGGTCTATGTCGATACGTCCGGCACCGCGACAGTGGACGAAGACAAGCTCGCCGACGCGATCCAGGAGGTCGTAGATCTGTCGCCGCGCGGTATCCGCGAAGGGCTGCAGCTTAGCCGCCCGATTTACGAACGCTCCGCCGCCTACGGTCATTTCGGCCGCGAACCGGAAGCCGACGGCGGATTTTCGTGGGAGAAAACGGATCTGGTCGACGACCTGAAAGCTGCGGTTTCCTGACCATAAGAGATGACTGGCGGCAGCACTAGTCTGCACCAGTGGTCACCAATCTTGGCAAGGCCCTGACCAGCGAAAAAAAAGAACCTGACCGCCGACGCATTCTTTACGGGCGTCGGCGGGGCAGACGACTGCGTCCCGGTCAGCGGGACCTGGTTGAGAAGCTTTTGCCAGGGCTCGAGGTTGACCCCGTCGCAGCGGACGTTTTCGACCCCCGCGCCTGTTTCGACGCCCTGATCAACGATGTATGGCTGGAAATCGGCTTCGGCGGCGGCGAACACCTGGCGTGGCAGGCCAACGCTCACCCCGAAACCGGCATGATCGGCTGCGAACCCTTCATGAATGGGGTCGTAAAGCTGCTGACGCGGGTCCGTGACGATAAACTGGACAATGTCCGGCTTTATCGTGACGATGCGCGGCTGTTGGTGGAAAGGCTGCCGGAAAACTCCTTGGGCCGGGCGTTTATCCTGTTTCCCGACCCGTGGCCGAAAATGCGTCATCACAAGCGACGGATCGTCTCGGCCGAGGTACTGGCGCATCTCGCCCGCGCCCTCCGCGACGGCACGGAACTCCGGATCGCGACCGACGATCCCGGATATCTGGAATGGATACTGTGGCATCTTCGATGTCATCCGGAATTCGAATGGCAGGCATCGTCGCCGGCGGACTGGCGAACCCGGCCTGATGACTGGCCGGCGACGCGGTATCAGGAGAAGGCGGTCGCCGCGGGACGCAGCTGCGCCTTCCTGACATATCGGCGGCGTTCGCGCGCCCAAACAGAGGGTCGATAAACACTTGCCTTCGTCGGTTGGCATGACTAGTTTACGCGCGAATTGAGCACGCGCCTTTTGAACGCGGAAAAAAGCTTAAAAGAGTGGGCCCGGCCCGCTTTTTTTATTGCTTGCTTCCCGCCTTCGCAGGTGCGGGGCTGACGGCAGACCCGGGGAGTAAAGACGGATCCAATGGATCAGGCAGCTCTAGTCGCAAAACTGGTGGAACCGGCGCTGAACGCGCTGGGCTACGATCTCGTGCGTGTGCATTTCGGCGGCGGTGTCGATCTGCGCCTTCAGATTATGGCCGAGCGCGCCGACCGTGCTGAGATGACGGTCGAGGACTGCGCGACGATTAGCCGGAATATATCGACGTTGCTGGATGCGGAGGATCCCATTCCCGACGCCTATACGCTTGAGGTCAGCTCTCCCGGAATTGACCGGCCGCTGGTGAGGCTGGAGGATTACGACCGGTTCGCCGGATTCGACGCCCGGGTGGAAAGCAGAACGCCCGTAGTCGACAGAAAAAAATTCAGCGGCGTTCTCAAAGGAACGGACGGCGACGATATACTGATCGATGTCGACGGAGAGATTTACGAAGTGCCGTTTGTCGAAATTCACCGCGCAAAACTGATCCTGACCGACGAACTGATCGCCGCCAGTCAGAACGCCCATAAACGTCAAAACGCCTGAAGGTAACGGAAGAACGATAATGGTTGATATGGAAAACATCCCGGTTGCGGGATACGACCGGCTCGAACTGCTGCAGATCGCCGACGCGGTTGCGCGGGAAAAATCGATCGAGGCCGAAGAAGTCCTGATTGCCATGGAGATGGCGATCCAGAAGGCCGCCCGGTCCAAATACGGCCTGGAACATGATGTGCGTGCGGAGATCGACCGCAAGAGCGGCGACATCAAACTCGCGCGCTATCTCGAGGTCGTGGACGAAATCGAAAACGAAGTCACCCAGGTCACGCCGAAAGAGGCGCAGACGATGAAAGAAGGCGCCGTTGTCGGCGACTTCATCGTCGATCCGTTGCCGCCGATCGATTTCGGCCGCATTGCCGCCCAGACGGCCAAGCAGGTCATCGTTCAGAAAGTGCGCGAAGCCGAGCGCAAGCGTCAGTACGAGGAATACAAGGACCGCGTCGCCGAAATCGTCAACGGCATCGTCAAACGAACGGAATTCGGCAACATCACCGTCGATCTCGGCCGCGCCGAGGGCGTGATCCGTCGCGACGAATCCATTCCGCGCGAATCCCTGCGTCCCGGCGACCGCGTCCGCGCGTATATTTACGACGTGCGCGAAGAACTTCGCGGTCCGCAGATTTTCCTGTCGCGCAGCCATCCCCAGTTCATGGCGAAACTGTTCGCGCAGGAAGTCCCGGAAATCTATGACGGCATCATCGAGATCAAATCGGTCGCGCGCGATCCCGGCAGCCGGGCCAAGATCGCCGTGCTGTCCAATGATTCCAGCATCGACCCGGTCGGCGCCTGCGTCGGCATGCGCGGCAGCCGCGTTCAGGCCGTCGTCGGCGAACTGCAGGGCGAGAAGATCGACATCATCCAGTGGTCGCCCGATCCGGCAACGTTCATCGTCAACGCGCTGGCCCCGGCGGAAGTGACCAAGGTCGTCCTTGACGAAGAACAGCAGAAGATTGAGGTCGTCGTGCCCGACGAACAGCTCAGCCTGGCTATCGGCCGGCGCGGCCAGAATGTCCGGCTGGCGTCCCAGCTGACGCAGTGGGACATCATGATCCTCACGGAGGAGGAGGAATCCGAACGCCGTCAGGAAGAATTCAACACGCGGTCCCAGATGTTCATCGACGGACTGGATGTCGACGACGTGCTCGCCCACCTGCTGGTGACGGAAGGTTTCTCCAGCATCGAGGAAGTCGCCTATGTGCCGATCGAAGACCTTTTGTCGATCGAGGGCTTCGACGAGGATATCGCCGAGGAACTGCGCAACCGTGCCAATATCTTCCTGACCGAGGAAGAGGAGCGCCTGACCGAGGAACGCCGCAATCTCGGCGTTGCCGACGATGTCGCGGCGATTGCCGGTCTGACGCCGCAGATGCTGGTGACGCTCGGTGAAGCCGGCGTCAAGACGCTGGACGATCTCGGCGACCTTGCTACTGACGAGCTGATGGACCCGGGCAACCGCGAAGGCGAAGGCCGGGGCATCCTCGCCGATTTCAGCCTGGACGAGGATCAGGCAAATGCCATCATCATGGCGGCCCGTGCTCACTGGTTCGACGACGAGGAAGAGCCGGCGGCCGAAGAACCCGCGGAAGAACTGGTGGAAAGCGTCGAGGAGAGCTGAGCCGACATCATGTCCAGACCGGCCAAACATACGTCCGAACGGCGCTGCATCTGCACACGCCAATCGGCGCCGCGCGACGGCCTGATCCGGTTTGCGGTCTCGCCCGATGGCGAGGTTGTGCCGGATCTCGAGGAAAAGCTGCCGGGTCGCGGATTGTGGTTAACCGCGCGCGCCGATATAGTGCGCCGTGCGTGCGCCGAGAACTGCTTCTCGAAGGCGGCGCGGCGAAACGTCTCCGTCCCTTCGGATTTGGCAGATAGGCTCGTGACGCTTCTGGACAGGCGTTGTCTCGATCTGATTGCTTTGGCGCGCCGGTCCGGCGCTGCGGTAGCCGGCTTCGAAAAAGTGCGTCACGCGCTGGCCGCCGGCGACGTAGCCGTGCTGATCGAAGCGACCGACGGCGCGGAGGACGGGCGCGGCAAAATCGGCCGCAAGGCAGCGGGGATCGACACCCTGTCGCACTGGACGGCCGCCCAGCTCGGCGGGCCGTTCGGACGCGACCGCGCCGTGCATGTTGCAATCCTGTCCAAAGGGCTGGCCGAGCGGCTGGTGCGCGATGGACGGCGATTGGAAGGTTTGCGAAGTGACGGCGTCAATGACGGCGCCCGACTGGAGTTGCAGGAAAGCTGACGGAAGATGACTGATCAAAAAGAAACCGACGGCAAGAAAAAGAAGCTGACACTGTCCCGCCCCGGCAAGCTGGAGCTGAACAAGACAGTGGACGCCGGTCAGGTGCGCCAGAGCTTCAGCCATGGCCGGACCAAGTCCGTGGCCGTGGAAGTCCGGCGCAAACGGACCTTCAAGCAGGCTGACGACGGCGCGATGGCGGAAGTTCGCGATGTGCCGAAGGTGCAGGAAGAGGCGCCGCCGGAGCCGGTCGCACCGGTCGAGCCCGTCAAGCAGGAACCCGCGCCGCCGGCCCGTACGCTGACCGAGCAGGAGCGCGCCGCCCGCATGCGCGCGCTGGAAGGCGCCCGCCAGACCGAAACCGAGATGGCGGAAAGCCGGGCCGAGCGCGAAGCGATGGAGGCCAAGCGCCGCGAAGAGGAAAAACGTCAGCGCGAAATCGAAGAAGAACGGCGCAAGGAAGAAGAAGCGCGCCGCCGGACCGAGGAAGAAGAGCGTCGCAAGCTGGATGAAGAAGCGTCCCGCCGCGCGGCCGAACAGGCCGCCCGACTGGAAGCTGCGGAACCGGTTGCCGGCGACGCAGCGAAACCGAAAGGCAAGGCCAAAGCCGAAGTTGATGCCGATGACGAGGAACAGGCGAAGAGGTCCGGTCGCGCCGATGCGCGCAAACCCGCTCCGCGCCGCGGAGCGGATCGCCGGCGCAGCGGCAAGCTGACGATTTCCCAGGCGCTGAACGATGAAGAGCGCCAGCGCAGCCTTGCGTCCGTACGCCGTCAGCGCGAACGCGAAAAACGCGCGTCTTCGGGACCGAAGGAATCCGTCAAAGTGTTCCGCGAAGTCATCATTCCCGAAACCATTACGGTTCAGGAGCTGGCCAACAGAATGACTGAACGCGCCGGCGATGTGATCAAGGCGCTGATGAACAACGGTATCATGGCGACGATCACCGAGACGATCGACGCGGAGACAGCCGAACTGCTGGTGACGGAATTCGGCCATACGCCGAAACGTGTTTCGGAATCCGATGTCGAAATCGGCCTTAAGGGCGACGACGACGACGACGAAAACCTGCAGCCGCGTCCCCCGGTCGTCACGATCATGGGCCACGTCGATCACGGCAAGACGTCGCTGCTCGACGCGTTGCGCGCAACCGATGTCGCGGCGGGCGAGGCCGGCGGCATCACCCAGCATATAGGCGCTTATCAGGTGGAACTCGAAAGCGGCGACAAGATCACGTTCCTGGATACGCCCGGCCATGAAGCCTTCACGGCGATGCGGTCGCGCGGCGCCAACGCCACCGACATCGTGGTGCTGGTAGTGGCCGCCGATGACGGCATCATGCCGCAGACGGTCGAGGCGATCGACCATGCCAAGGCGGCTGAAGTGCCGATCATTGTCGCCATCAACAAGATCGACCGGCCGGATGCCAACCCGGACCGGGTGCGCAACGAACTGCTGTCGCACGAACTGGTGGTCGAAAGCATGGGCGGCGATGTGCTGGCGGTTGAAGTCTCCGCCGTCGAGAAAACTAATTTGGACAAGCTTGAGGAAGCCATCGTCCTGCAGGCGGAAATTCTCGAAATCAGCGCCAATCCCGACCGTAACGCCGAAGGCGTCGTTGTGGAAGCGAAGGTCGAAACCGGCCGCGGCTCTGTGGCAACAGTGCTGGTCCAGCGGGGCACGCTGAACGTTGGCGATATCGTCGTTGCCGGTGCCCAGTGGGGCAAGGTGCGGGCCCTGCTCGACGATGCCGGCGAACGGACGGACTCGGCCGGTCCCTCGACGCCTGTGGAAGTTCTCGGCCTTGGCGGCACCCCGGAGGCGGGCGATGAATTCTCGGTTGTCGAGAACGAAGCCCGTGCCCGCGAAATCACCGAATTCCGTCAGCGTCGCGACCGCGACGCCAAGGTGCAGGCCGGCGCCCGGGGTACCCTGGATGAAATGTTCAGCCAGATCCAGGCCGGTGAGGTCAAGGAAATCCCCATCGTCGTCAAAGCCGACGTGCAGGGTTCCGTCGAGGCGATCGTGCAGAGTGCGCAGAATCTCAGCAACGACGAAGTGTCGGTGCGGGTACTGCATACCGGGGTTGGCGGCATAAACGAATCCGACATCACCCTGGCCACGGCATCCAACGCGATGATGGTGGGATTCAACGTACGCGCCAATGCCCAGGCCCGCCAGCTTGCCGAGGCCGGAGGCCTGGATATCCGCTACTACGCGATCATCTACGATCTGGTCGACGATCTGAGATCGATGCTGACCGGCATGCTCGCGCCGCAGATTCGCGAGACCTTCCTCGGCAATGCCGCGATCAAGGAGGTGTTCAACATCACCAAGATCGGCCGCGTTGCCGGTTGCGAGGTTACCGAGGGCGTGGTGCGCCGCGGAAGCCGCGTGCGTCTGCTGCGTGACGATGTCGTCATCCACGAAGGCACGCTCTCGACCCTCAAACGCTTCAAGGACGAAGTCCGCGAAGTGACGCAGGGCTTCGAATGCGGCATGGCGTTCGAGAACTACCAGGATATCAAGGAAGGCGACGTCATCGAATGCTTCGATGTCGAGGAAATCGCCCGGACCCTGGATTAGAGTATGTAACCGGCCCGCTCAGCGCGGGCCGGACGGAAGGTCAGCATGAAACGCGGTGAATCGAAATCCCGCAGCCAGCGGCAGTTGCGCGTCGGAGAGGTCATCCGCCATGCGCTTGCGCAGACGCTCGAACGTGGCGAGGCGCACGATCCCGGCCTCGACGGCGTCTCGATTACGGTAACGGAAGTGCGGATAAGCCCGGATCTTCGCAATGCGACCGCATTCGTCATGCCGCTGGGCGGCGTCGATGCCGAACCGGTACTGGAAAGCCTGAACCGCGCCGCGCCGTTTTTTAGGCGTCGCATCGCCGGCGAGATCGATATGCGGCGCCTGCCTTCGTTGTCGTTCCAGCTCGACGCAAGCTTCGATAACGCCAGCCATATTGACACGCTGCTGCGATCGCCGGCCGTGGCGGCGGATGTCGAAGCCGGTCACGACGATCCCGCGCATCCGGACGACGATGGGTCGTAAACGAAAAGGCCGACCGATTCACGGCTGGCTCGCAATCGACAAGGAAATCGGCACCACTTCTACCCAGGCCGTCGGACGGGCCCGGCGGCTGCTCGACGCGCAAAAGGCGGGGCATGCCGGCACGCTGGATCCCCTTGCGACCGGCGTCCTGCCGATCGCGCTGGGAGAAGCGACGAAAACCGTCCCTTACGTGATGGACGGGGCTAAAACCTATCGGTTTACGGCCTGTTTCGGCGAGTCCCGAGATACCGACGATCTCGAAGGCCGTGTAGTGGAAACCAGCGATGTCCGGCCCGGCGACGGTGAAATCCGGCAAGCGCTGCAACAGTTCACCGGGGTGATTTCGCAGGTGCCGCCGCTGTATTCGGCGATCAAGATCGGCGGAGAGCGATCGTACAAACGGGCCCGTGCGGGCGAAGCCGACCTGCCGCCGGCCCGCGACGTCGAAATAACCCACTTCGAGCTTGTCGGCCGACCCGGCCCTGATCATGCGGTGTTCCAAGTCGATTGCGGAAAAGGCACGTATATCCGCAGTCTCGCCCGCGATCTGGGAAAAGTTCTCGGTACCGTCGCGCATGTGTCGGAACTCCGCCGGACGCGATGCGGACCGTTCGTCGAAAAAGATGCGATTTCGCTGGATACACTGGCGGAATCCGTGCTATGTGCCCCCCCGCAAGAATGCTTGCTGCCCGTTACGACCGCGCTGGACGACATCCCGGCGCTGGCCATGACGGAAACCCAGACCGGATATCTGCGTCACGGACGCGCGGTTCGGGTGCGGAGCGGCAGCACGATCTTCGTCGATGCGAACCAGTTGGACGTATTGCAGGACGGGGATGTGTTGTGCGCCATGTCGGGGAAAATCCCGGTTGCACTCGCCCGTCTCGAAGGAGAGGAAATCCGGCCGTTGAGGGTTCTCAACCTATAAAGCGCTGGTGAAGACGGCGCGGAAACGGAGTAGACGATGTCGATTACACAAGAGCGCAAAGCCGAGCTCATTACCGAATATTCGACCGGCGAACACGACACGGGTTCGCCCGAGGTGCAGGTGGCGATTCTTTCGGAACGCATCGGCAATCTCACCGAACATCTGAAAGAACACAAAAAGGATTTCCACTCGCGTCGCGGCCTGCTGATGATGGTTGGCCAACGCCGGCGCCTGCTGGATTATCTCAAGCGCAAGGATCAATCGCGCTATGAGACTCTGATCGGCCGCCTGGGACTCCGGCGCTGATCCACTCTCCGGTTTTGGACTGATGCACCTGTCCGGTCTGCAATCCCGCGGACCGGCGCTTGCGCATACGCGGAATCGGAAAATGACTGCGGCCATGGGGGCCGCGCGAAGTCCGGCAAGGGTTCGAACGCCCGCCGGCCGCATTCTGCAAACCGCAGGTGCGAAACCCGGTCCGGCCGCGTAGGGCGGCGGACCCGAGGAAGGAATGGAAGATATGTTCACAATACATCGTAAGGAAATCGAATGGGGCGGCCGTCCGCTCATTATCGAAACCGGGAAGATCGCCCGGCAGGCCGACGGCGCCGTGATGGTGACCTATGGCGAAACCAAGGTGCTTTGCACCGCGGTGGCGCAGAAATCGCCCAAGCCGGGGATCGACTTTTTCCCGCTGACGATCAACTACCAGGAAAAGACATTTGCCGCCGGCAAGATTCCGGGCGGCTTTTTCAAACGCGAAGGGCGTCCCTCCGAAAAGGAAACACTGACGTCGCGCCTGATCGACCGGCCGCTGCGTCCGCTGTTCGCGAATAATTTCCGCAACGAAACCCAGGTGATCTGCACCGTCGTCGCGCACGATCTGGAAAACGATCCCGATATCGTGGCGCTGGTCGGTTCGTCCGCCGCGCTGACCATCTCGGGCATCCCCTTCATGGGGCCCATCGGCGCCGCGCGCGTCGCCTATATCGACGGCGACTACGTGCTGAACCCGCTTCAGGACCAGATGGAAGACACCGATCTCGACATGGTCGTCGCGGGCACCGCCAACGCAGTGAACATGGTGGAATCCGAAGCCAACGAACTGTCGGAAGACGTCATGCTGGGCGCGGTGATGTTCGCGCACAAATCTTTCCAGCCGGTGATCGACATGATCGTCAGCCTGGCCGAAGACTGCGCGAAAGAGCCGTGGGACCTGCCGGAAGCGCCGGCGGATCAGGACGATCTGCTCGCCCGTGTGCGCGCCGCCGCCGAGGACGGGCTGCGCGACGCCTACAAGGAAACGGTCAAGCAAGCCCGAGTCGAAAAAATCGGCGCCGCCAAGGAAGCGGCGATGGAAGCCTTCGCCAATGACGACGAAGACGTTCAGGAACGCGCAAAGGGTATGCTGAAGACGGTCGAGAAAGACATCGTCCGAAACGCCATCCTCGATACCAAACAGCGTATCGACGGCCGCGACCTGGAAACCGTCCGTCCCATCGAAGCCGAAGTCGGCATCCTGCCGCGGGCTCATGGATCGGCGCTGTTCACCCGGGGTGAAACCCAGGGTCTCGTCACCGCGACGCTGGGCACCGGTCAGGACGAGCAGATCATCGACGCGCTCGAAGGCGAATATCGCGAGCACTTCCTGCTGCACTATAACTTCCCCCCCTATTCGGTGGGCGAAGCCAGCTTCCTGCGGTCGCCGGGACGTCGGGAAATCGGCCATGGCAAGCTTGCCTGGCGGGCCATTCGCGCACTATTGCCGACCAAGGAGGATTTCCCCTACACCATGCGCGTGGTGTCGGAGATCACCGAATCCAACGGTTCGTCGTCCATGGCGACGGTCTGCGGCACGTCGCTGTCGCTGATGGATGCAGGCGTTCCTCTGCGCCGGCCCTGCGCCGGCATCGCCATGGGGCTGATCAAGGAAGACGACCGCTTCGCCGTTCTGTCCGACATTCTCGGCGATGAGGATCATCTCGGCGACATGGACTTCAAGGTGGCGGGTACCGAGGAAGGCATCACCGCCCTCCAGATGGATATCAAGATCACCGGCATCACCGAAGAGATCATGCAGGTTGCTCTGGGCCAGGCCAAGGGCGGTCGGCTGCATATCCTCGGCGAGATGTCCAAGGCGCTGACCAGCGGTCGCGAGGAAGTCAGCGATTTCGCGCCGCGGATCACGACCTTCTCCATTCCGAAGGACAAGATCCGTGAAGTCATCGGCACCGGAGGCAAGGTCATTCGCGAGATCTGCGAGGAAACTGGCGCCAAGGTCGATATCGAAGACGACGGCACGATCAAGGTGTCCTCGGTCGACAACGCCGCCAGCGAGGCGGCGGTCGAGTGGATCAAGGGCATCGTCGCCGAACCGGAGATCGGTCACATCTATACCGGCAAGGTCGTCAAGGTTGTCGATTTCGGCGCGTTCGTGAACTTCATGGGCTCCCGTGACGGGCTGGTTCATATCTCCGAACTGGAAAACCGCCGCGTCGGCAAGGTGACCGACGTCGTCAACGAAGGCGATGAGGTCAAGGTCAAGGTGCTGGCGGTTGATGATCGCGGCAAGGTGCGCCTGTCGATGAAAGTCGTCGACCAGGAAACCGGCGAAGACCTGTCCGGCAAGGACAACGACGAGGAAAAAGCCGAAGCGGCCGACGCCTGACCGGCTGACTTAACCGGCCAGTCCCCGATTATTTCGCGATCGGGGACTGGCCGTTTTCGAATCGCTTCATATACTAACTTGTATGTGTAACCGCTGTCCGGGAGATATCCCCTGAAGCCTTTGCAGCCACTTGTCATTTCGGGCAAGGAGGTCGCCCCTCTGGTGGAGGGCGGCAAGGGTATCGCTGTGTCCAACGGCGAAAGTTCCGGCGCCTGGGCCGCCGCCGGCGGGGTCGGCACGTTTTCCGGCGTGAATGCGGACTCCTATGACGAAAACGGCAATCTGATTCCGGTCACCTATCAGGGGCGTACCCGCCGCGACCGCCACGAGGAACTCCTCGCCTATGCCATACAGGGCGGAATCGCGCAGGCGCGTATCGCCCACGACATGGCGGGCGGCGAAGGCCGCATCCACATGAACGTCCTGTGGGAGATGGGTGGTGCCGAACGGGTCCTTGACGGCGTTCTGACCGGCGCGCGCGGGCTGATACACGGCGTCACCTGCGGGGCCGGGATGCCTTACAAGATAGCGCAGATCTCCGCCAGCTACGGCGTTTACTACTATCCGATTGTCTCGTCCGCGCGCGCCTTCCGCGCCCTGTGGAAACGGTCCTATCACAAGTTCCCGGAATGGCTGGGGGGCGTCGTTTACGAGGATCCCTGGCGTGCCGGCGGACATAACGGTCTGTCCAACAGCGAAGACCCGGAAGTCCCCGAAGATCCCCGCCCGCGCGTGGCGGAAGTCCGCAAGGTGATGAACGACCTCGGCCTCGATTCCGTGCCGATCGTGATGGCCGGCGGCGTCTGGTATCTGAGAGACTGGGAAGACTGGATCGACGATCCCGATATTGCGCCGGTGGCCTTTCAGTTCGGCACCCGGCCTCTGCTTACCCAGGAGAGCCCGATATCCGAACAGTGGAAGCGTCGCCTCCTCGACCTTCAGGAGGGGGATGTCTTTCTGAACAAGTACAGCCCGACCGGATTTTATTCATCGGCCGTGCGTAACGAGTTCCTGGAGGAACTGAAAGAACGGTCGGATCGCCAGATTGCCTTTGCCGAAGAACCCGTCGGGGAGCTTAACCAGGAATTTCAGATCGGTCCGCGCGGCCGGAAAATCTACGTCGCGCCCGGCGACAGGAAACGCGCCGAAGACTGGATGAAGGAAGATTTTACCGAAGGCATGCGCACGCCGGATTCCACGGTGATCTTCGTTTCCGCCGATATTGCGAAACAGATCCGGACCGACCAGTCGGACTGCATGGGCTGCCTGTCGCAGTGCCAGTTTTCCAACTGGGCGCAGAACGAAGCCGGGACGACCGGCCGGCGGCCGGATCCGCGGTCCTATTGCATCCAGAAAACGCTGCAGGATATCGTGCACGGCGAAAACGTCGACGAACAACTGATGTTCGCCGGTCATAACGCCTATAAATTCCGCGACGACCCGTTTTATGCAAACGGGTATATCCCGACCGTCAAGGAACTGATGGAGCGGCTTCACACGGGGGATTAGCCTTGAACCGGGCACTGCGAAGCGACGCCGCCGCCGCGACCGCATAAGGTCTTACAGTTTTGAGGCATTCCAAAAGCACTGGCTACGCGTTGTCTTTTTTGGCTTTAAATAAGCCCGTTAAGGCCTTATATGTATCACATGGCTGACACATCACGTCATAACCGACCCTATAGCGGGGTTATCGCCAAGCTGAAACAGGCTGGTCTGCGGCCGACGCGCCAGCGTATCGCTCTCGCAAAACTGCTGTTCGAGACGGAAGACCGCCATGTATCGGCGGAGGATCTGCACGAGGAAGCGCGCGCCGCCGGCGTCAGCGTTTCTCTGGCGACGATATACAACACCCTTCACCAGTTCACCGAATCGGGCCTGATGCGGGAAGTTGTGGTCGAAGCCGGCCGATCCTACTTCGACACCAATACCGGCGATCATCATCATTTCTTCCACGAAGATACCGGCCTGCTGGAGGACATTCCCAGCGACCGGATCAACGTGTCCGAGCTGCCATCGGCCCCCGCCGGAACGGCGGTGAGCCGGGTGGACGTCATTGTTCGCGTTGCCGGCACCGGCGACTAACTTTCTATATTAGAATCATTCCAATCTATTGACCGGGCGTGCCGTCCGGCCTATATTCGTGACATCTGAAGTTCCGAAAGGGCTTCGGTGACTCGGGGACGAAACCGATTCGCGTTTCTGACGACCGAGACGACTGCAATACAAACACAAACAAGGAGGGTGACATGCCGTCACTTGGTGGAACCAAGACCGAACAGAACCTCAAGGACGCCTTCGCGGGCGAGTCCCAGGCCAATCGCCGGTATCTGTATTTCGCACAGAAGGCCGACGTTGAAGGCTACAACGATGTTGCGGCCGTTTTCCGGTCGACGGCCGAAGGCGAGACCGGCCACGCGCACGGCCATCTCGAATATCTCGAGGAAACCGGCGATCCCGCGACCGGCGAGCCGATCGGCACCACGTCGAACAACCTGAAAGCCGCCGTCGCCGGCGAAACTCATGAATACACGGATATGTATCCGGGCATGGCGCGCGAAGCCCGCGACGAAGGCTTCGACGAAATCGCCGACTGGTTCGAAACCCTGGCGAAGGCCGAACGGTCCCATGCCGGACGTTTCCAGAAGGCCCTCGACGAACTCGACTGATCGTCGTCGCGGCGCAATGAAGCCGCTTGTAACCGGCTTGCACCGGGCAGCTGGCGTAAAACGCCACGCTGTCCGGTCGGCCAACCCTTGATATTTTAAGGACACGCTATGTCGGAAGGCAGCTTAGAGGCGCCGGAGCGCCACCCTATTCCCTGGCAGGATCCCGATTTTTACGACGAGCAGAAGCTCGACGATGAGCTGCGCCGCCAGTTCGATATCTGTCACGGCTGCCGACGCTGTCACAATCTGTGCGATTCCTTTCCCCGGCTGTTCGATCTGATCGACGAGGCCGAGAGCATGGAGCTCGATACGGTCGATTCGAAGGACTTCAAATCGGTAGTCGATGCCTGCACGCTCTGCGACATGTGTTTTCTGACGAAATGTCCTTATGTGCCGCCGCATGAATTCAATCTCGATCTGCCGCATCTGATGCTGCGCTACCGCGCCGTCGAGCATAAAAAAGGTCAGACCGGTTTCGTTACCAAACAAATCGCCAAAACCGACAGGAACGGCAAACTTGCCGGCGCCGTCGCCCCGCTTTCCAACTGGGCCAGCCGCACCGGAAACGGACTGACGCGCCCGGCGATGGAAGCGGTGACCGGCATAGACAAACACGCCGCCCTGCCGAAATTCTACGCCAAACCGCTGACCGCTCGCGCCAGTTCCGAGGCGCCGAAAAGAGATGAAAACGCGCCCGCGGCTGCCCGGAAGGCCGTCGTCTACGCCACCTGTTTCGTCAATTACAACGACCCGGCGATGGGCGAGGACGCGCTGGAAATTCTTGCGCGCAACGGCGTGGAAACCGAAGTTCTGCATCCCGTATGCTGCGGCATGCCCAAGCTGGAGCACGGCGATATCGAAGGCGTTGCCGAAGCAGCCCGCAGGGTGGCCGGCGAATTCAAGCCATGGATCGAAAAAGGCTATGACGTCGTCGCCCTGACGCCGAGCTGTTCCTTAATGCTCAAGTTCGAATGGCCGCTGATTCTGCCTGACGACGAAGACGTCCGGCGATTGTCTGAAGCGACGCGCGACATCAGCGAATACATCGTCGATATTGCCAAGAACGAAGGCCTCGCCGACGGGATGTCGGCGCTCGACGGCAGTGTCACCGTACACCTTGCCTGTCATTCCCGGGCTCAGAACATGGGCCAGAAAGCCGCCGAACTTCTGCGGCTGATCCCCGATGCAGAAGTCGACGTCGTCGAACGGTGCTCGGGGCACGGCGGTTCCTGGGGCATGATGAAAGACAACTTTGAAACCGGCATCAAAATCGGCCGTCCGGCCGCGCGCAAGGCGCTGGAATCGGCCCCCAGATACGTCGTATCCGAATGTCCGCTTGCCGGCATTCATATTCTCCAGGGCATGGAACGACTGGCGGAAAAAGAAGACTCGCCGCCGAAGGTGCCTGAACACGCGCCGCATCCGGTTCAGCTGCTCGCAAAATCCTATCGTGCCAGTCAGGAATGACATGACCAACGCCAAATCCATCACCCGCGACGACATCCTGCCGTTCGACGAGTATGCCGCCAGCCGCAAGGAACGAAAAAAGGCGCTGACGGAGGTCAAGAAGAACCGCCGCATGGAAGTCGGACCCCACGCGACGTTCTATTTCGAAAACTATGAAACCATGTGGCATCAGATTCACGAGATGCTGTATATCGAGCGCGGCGGGGAAGATCAGATACCGGACGAACTGGCGGCCTATAATCCGCTGATACCGCAGGGCCGCGAACTGATTGCCACTGTGATGTTCGAAATCGGCGATCCGGTGCGCCGCGCAAACGTGCTGGGAGCGCTGGGCGGTGTCGAGGAAACGATGTTCATCAGCATCGACGGCGAAAAAATACCCGGTCAGGCAGAAACCGACGTCGACAGGACAACTGCCGATGGCAAGGCGTCATCGGTGCAGTTCGTCCATTTCCCGTTCACGGACGCACAGGTCGAGGCATTCGCCGCCGGCACGGCGGAAGTGGCCGTGGGCTTTACCCATCCGAGCTATTCGCACGCTGCAGGTATGCCCGCCCATGTCCGCAAGGCGCTTTCCGACGACTTCGACTGAGCGCTTTCTCCGTGACGGATTGCGTTAGGAAAATCCGCCGGGCGAAAACGGTTTGTTAAGTTCTTTATCCTTAAAATAGGCTCCTGACGAAGTTTAAGGAGCACGAAATCTCAATATTGCGCGCGCCGCAATACAGGAGCCTAGGCATGTCGAGTGCTGTAAACGTCCATAACGATCATGTTGAGATCAAGCTGTCGGGCGAGCTGACCTTTTCCAGCTATAAAGAATTTCAGGAAGTCATGAAATCCGCGACCGAATCCGGCAAAAAAGCCTGCGTGATCGATCTGGCGGGGCTTCAGTCCATCGATTCAGCCGGGATCGGCATGCTCCTCTTCGCTAATGACGAAACGAAGCAGACCGAGATCGATCTGAGCCTGCGCGGTCCCCAGGGGCCCGTTAAAACCGTTCTCGAACATACGAAAATCGACGAGGTTATCCCGATCGTCGCCTGAACACCGACAGTCAGAGCAAGTACGACGGCGATTTTCGCGTCCCATGAATCACATAAATGTTCCGGAGGCTCTTGCCGGAGAGCCCAACGTCTCTGACGACGAGAGTACGCGCCTCGATCGTGCCATCAAGGCATCCAAAATCCTCGTTGTCGACGACCAGATGGTCGTCCGGAAACTGATCGAATTTTATCTGACGGCGGGGGGATACAACAATCTCATCTTCGCTGAAGACGGCGATGACGCACTCGATGCGATAGAGACGGAATCTCCTGATCTGGTGGTTCTGGATCTGCAGATGCCGCGCATGGGCGGGTTTGAAGTATGCGAGAAATTACGTATGAACCCGGCTTACCGGTTACTTCCTATATTGGTTCAGACCGCCGCCGATTCCGCTGAGGACCGGGCGCGGATATTCGAGGCCGGCGCCACCGACATGGTCGGCAAGCCGATCAACGACGCAGAACTGCGTGCGCGTGTCGGCATCCATCTTCAAAACCGTCACATGCTGAATCAGTTGTCGGTATATCGCGAATCCATGGAGCGAGAGCTCGATATCGCACGCGAAATGCAGCATGGCATCATGCCCCGGCAAAAGCATCTGGATAAACTGAAACAGATGTACGGGATCGATATTCGCGCCCATTTCCAGACCTGCGACGCGCTGGGCGGCGACATGTGGAACGCCTGGCCCATCGACACCCGCCGGATGGGTTTCACCATCGTCGATTTCACCGGCCACGGCGTTGTTGCGTCGCTGAATACGTTCCGGTTCCAGTCCCTCGTGATGTCGGGTGGCTATCTGGAGGACGGCGACCAGACCGTCTATATCGAACGCATCAATCGCCGCCTTCACAGCATGCTGTCCGTGGGCCAGTTCGCTACGGCGATCGGCGGGTATATCGATTTCCACGACAATGTGACCCGGTATGTCGGCGCTGCCGGACCGAAGCCGTTTCTGGTCGATCCCGGCGGCAGGACAGGTAAATTCCTGGCTTCCGATGGCCGCCCGCTGGGCATGACACGGGAAGCGAGCTACGACCAACACGAGGTGGCGTTTCCGCCCGGAAGCTCGCTTTTCCTGTACAGCGATGCGCTGACCGAGACGCCCGACATGGTCAACCCGGTCTATGACGACGACCGGATTGCAATGGCGTTAACCGGCGGGCTGAGCACTGACGCTCATCCCTTCGATGCGCTGTTGACGGATTTCATCGACCGGGCGCCCGGTCCGCTGGACGACGATCTGACGATGGTGATGCTGTCCAGACCGGATGGAACCGCGGAGGGAAACCCATGAAATCGGTCAAACCCGCCCGTTCGCCGTCGCCACAATCCGAACAACAGACCCCGCCGGCCAGGACCCACGACACGATGGTTCTGGCAGGATGCATGATCCACACTCCGATCGATACCGCCGGGATGTCTTGGCTGAGCCAGGCCCTGCACTGCGTTCCCGATCTTGAAGATCCGCCCGCCGGGACCTTCAACAATCTGCACATGACCATGCAGGTTTCCACCTTCGACGATATCGACACCTGCACGCGCATCGCGACCAAGACGCTTGGTTTGTCGTCCATTGCTTCCATCGGCATGCGGGAACTGCTGGTGAACGCTGTCGAACACGGAAACCTCGGAATCACGTTCGACGAAAAATCGGAGCTGCTGCAGTCCGGCCGCTGGCAGGAAGAAATAGAACGACGGCTCATTTCGCCTCAATATCGCGACAAATATGCCACCGTTTCGATCAGACGGGACGACACCTGCTTCACGGTGATAATCCAGGATCAGGGCGACGGATTCGACTGGGGAGGCTATCTGGAATCCCGCGACAGGCCCGGTACCATGTTGCATGGGCGCGGCATGTCTCTGGCAATGAGCGCCGAATTCGCCGCTTTGCAGTATCGCGGAACCGGAAGCGAGGTCTTCGTTTCCGGGAAGTGCGATCGAACCTGAAAGTACCGCCGGCTTCGGCCCTATTTGAGCTGTTCGTCCGAATACACGCCCCAGATATGGGCCCGCCGCATCCAGCCGCGCCGCTTGCCGATTTCGATCCGGCACCACGCGCCTTCGCATTCGAGAACGCGGCCGACGACTTTCTCCATAACGCGCGCGGCCAGAGCTGACTCCGGATCCGGGTTCTGTCGCATCGGCTGAATGCCGCCCGTCACCACGGCGGTCCTTTTACCCGACAGCATGGACCGATGGACCCAACCTTCGGTTCCCTGCCAGTCCCTGACCCTGCGCCAGTTTTCGAATTCCGCGGTGATTTCCACCGGCATGCCGCGGGACACGAAGATCCAGTCTACCGGATACCGGATGCCCGGCCCGGTCCGAAGGTGAACCTTGTTGGCCCGTAACGATGCGTAGCGCGGCAGAGGAAGTCCCGTTTCGGCCAGCGCAGCGACCGGCACCGACAACGATACGAGACCGCAAAAAGCGAAAACCGCCACCAATTTTGAACAAGGCGCCATCGCCGCATTATAAACATTGGCGGCAGCTATCTCTACGGCTCAACATCTCTGGACAACCGGCGGCGGCCCTGATACGCCAGAAGCAACTAACAGGGAGGACGGCCAGAATATGGCCAAGGGTAAACCAGTTGTGGTTGTCACGCGCCGGCTTCCGCGCGATGTCGAAACGCGCATGATGGAACTCTTCGAGGCGCGCCTGAATGCAACGGATGCGGCGATGTCTGCGGATGAAATCGTTGCCGCCTGCGACGGCGTCGAAGTGCTGGTGCCTACCGTGACCGACCGCATCGATGCGGATCTGATCAACCGGTTGCCGGAATCGATCGAATTGATCGCCAATTTCGGCGTCGGGGTGAATCACATCGATCTCGAAGCGGCGGCCGCGCGAAAGATCGTCGTTACCAATACGCCGGGTGTGCTGACCGACGATACGGCGGACATGGCAGCGTGTCTTCTTCTCGCCGCGCCGCGCCGGCTGGTCGAAGGCGAGAGGCTGATCCGGGCGGGAAAATGGGACGGCTGGGCGCCGACGTTCATGATCGGCCACCGGATTTCGGGCAAACGTCTCGGGATCATCGGTATGGGCAGGATCGGTCAGGCGCTTGCCCGGCGGGTCCGGGGATTTGGTATGACGGTGCATTACCATAACCGCCGCCGTCTGCATGTGGATGTCGAACGCGACCTGGAAGCGACTTACTGGGAAGATCTCGACCAGATGCTGGCCCATATGGACTTCATCTCGATCAACTGCCCGCATACCAGGGAAACCCATCATCTGCTTAATGCGGAGCGCCTCGCCCTGCTGAAACCTCATGCGTTCGTCGTAAACACCGCCCGCGGCGAGATCATCGACGAAGCGGCACTGGCCAGGTTGCTGGCCGACGGCAAAATCGCCGGTGCCGGGCTCGACGTCTACGAGCGCGAACCGGAAATAGAAACCGCCTTGCTGCAACTGGACAACGTCGTGCTCGCCCCGCATCTGGGGTCCGCAACCCACGAAGGACGGATCGCGATGGGCGAAAAGGTGATCGTCAACATCAAAAGCTTCGTCGACGACCACAGACCGCCCGACCGCGTCTACGAAGTATAGGAATTATCAGACGTACAGGATTGCGCCGTCCGCCGAGGCGTCCCCCAGGAAACTGACGGCGCTTCCATCCGTGATGTCGATATCTGTGCGTAACCGGGGCCGGTTGATGCCCGTTGCACGCAGCCCCATCTCGCAGACCATGAACTTGGCATCCATTTCCGCGCAGGCGGCGATCAGTTCCTCGAACGTGGCCAAGTTCTTTTGCGCCAGCATTGTCTCCTGCGGCACGTCGGCGAACCCGTGTATGAGCGCCCGGGTGCCTTCCATGGTGAACAACAGCGTGACCGGTCTGCCTGTCGCGAGTGCGGCGCTCGCCATCACCAATGCATAATGAACCCGGTCGAAATCGCCCGACTGGATAATGAGAGACAGCTTGTCGGGCGACGCCATTATGCCGCGTAGGCCGACAGATCGGTAATCGACGGGGCGTCGCCGCACAGCGGGCATGCCGGATCCCGCGCCAGTTTCATCTTCCGGACATCGGCGGCGAGCGCGTCGTATATCAGCAGAGAGCCCGCGAGCGTGTCGCCGATCCGCATGATTTCCTTCAGTACCTCCACCGCCTGGAGAGAACCGACCGTTCCGGCCAGCGCGCCAAGAACGCCGCCTTCGGCGCAGCTCGGCACCAGCCCCGGCGCCGGCGCTTCCCGGTACAGACAGCGATAGCATGGCTCGCCTGTGCCGAGGCCGGACCGGAATGTCGCAATCTGCCCTTCGAAGCGCAGGATTGCCGCGGAGACCAGCGTCTTTTCCGCAAGATGGCATGCGTCATTGACCAGATAACGCGTCTCGAAATTATCGCTGCCGTCGGCGACGATGTCATAGCCGTCAATCAGCTCGTCGACATTCCCGGCGGTCAGCCGTGCGTGATGGGGCACGAACGCGATATCCGGATTTATGCCCGCGACCGCTTTGCCCGCACTGTCCACTTTGGCCACGCCAATGCGGTCGGTTGTATGAATGACCTGGCGCTGCAGGTTGGAGAGGTCGACCGCATCGTCATCGACGACCCCCAGCGTGCCGACGCCGGCGGCGGCGAGATACATCAGCAGCGGCGCGCCCAGTCCGCCCGCACCGATGACCAGTACGCTCGCCTCCAACAGCTTCTGCTGACCCGCTCCGCCGACTTCCGGCAGCACGATATGGCGGGCGTAGCGCAGTATCTGGTCTTCGGAAAAATCCACCCGTCCGGTTCCTATCAGGTGCCGGTCGAGCCGAACCCGCCGGCGCCCCGCGCCGTGTCGGACAAGACATCGACTTCGGTAAAAAGTCCCTGGGTGACAGGCGCGATCACCATCTGCGCGATCCGCATCCCGCGCTCGATCACGAAATCCTCATTGCCCAGATTTATAAGGATCACCTTTACTTCGCCACGGTAGTCGGCGTCCACGGTGCCAGGCGTATTGAGAACGGTAACGCCGTTCTTCGCCGCCAATCCGGATCGCGGCCGGATCTGGGCCTCGTATCCCGGCGGCAGCGCGATCGCCAGTCCGGTCGGTATCATGTCGCGTGCGCCGGGCGCCAGGATAGTGGGGGCGTCGATGGCGGCGGCGAGATCCATCCCGGCCGATTGCTCGGTTTCGTATGCCGGCAGCGGAAGATCGGGGTTGTGCGGCAGGCGGGTAACGGCGATCTCGACGGTGTTCACTCGGCAGCCTCCGGGAGAGAAGAAAAATGATCGGCAATGCGTTCCGCCAGCCGGGCGGCGACGTCTGTTTTGGCCAGTGCGGGCCAGTTCTCCACGCCGTCGGCAGTCACCAGGTGAACCGTATTTCGGTCGCCCCCGAACGTGCCGGTCGCGGGCGATACGTCGTTCGCGACGATCCAGTCGCACCCCTTGTGCGCGCGTTTCGCGACCGCATTATCGACCACGTCGTTGGTTTCGGCGGCGAAGCCGATAACCAGCGCCGGGCGCTGATTGTCCGAATTGGACAATGCCCGCAGGATATCCGGGTTTTCGATCATATCGAGCACCGGTGGCGTGCCGTCGTCGCGTTTCTTGATCTTCCTGTCGCCGGGCGCGGCGGGCCGCCAGTCCGCCACGGCGGCGGCGCAGATCGCGATATCGGCCGGCAGGGCGGCCGTCGCGGCGTCATGCATGTCCTGTGCGGTTTCGATCCGAATGACGTCGACGCCGGCGGGATCGGGCTCATGCGTCGGGCCGGTGACCAGCGTGGTCCGCGCGCCCAGACCGGCCAGCGCGGCGGCGATGGCGTGTCCCTGCTTGCCGGACGACCTGTTGGCGATGTAGCGCACGGGGTCGATAGCCTCGTGCGTAGGGCCGCTGGTGACGATGGCATGGCGACCCGCGAGCGGTGCCGACGCGCCGAAATAGGTTTCGATTGCGGCCACGATGTCCAGCGGCTCGACCATGCGGCCTTCGCCGAATTCGCCGCAGGCCATATTTCCTTCCGTCGGGCCCGCGAACAGCACGCCGCGGGATTTCAGCATCGAGACGTTGTGTCGTGTGGCCGCGTGCTCCCACATCCGCACGTTCATGGCGGGCGCGACCAGCACGTCCTTGTCTGTGGCCAACAGCACGGTTGTCGCCAGGTCGTCGCCGATGCCTTGCGCCATCTTGGCCAGAATATTCGTCGTGGCCGGCGCGACGACCAGCAGATCGGCATCGCGGGATAGCTGAATATGGCCCATTTCGGCTTCGTCCGTCAGCGAGAACAGATCGCCGTAAACCTTGTCTTCGCTCAACGCCGACACTGACAGAGGGGTTACGAACTGCGTTGCGGACTCGGTCAGCACGCAGCGTACCGATGCGCCGCGTTCGCGCAGCCGGCGGATCAGGTCGAGGCTTTTATAGGCCGCGATCCCGCCGGAGATGATCAGAAGTATGCGTTCGCCGTGGAGCATTCAGCGCCTCCACCGTGGCTGGAAAGCCGGTAACCTAATGATTCCAAAGCATTTCCGCAACAAAATGCGTTTAGTCCAGTATGACGGCAATAAGGACGATCATTGCCGCCGCCGCTGCCCAGAACCGCCATCCGCCGCCGCGCCCTCTTCCCCCCGCCAGCGCCTCCAGCGAGGCAGGGTCGACGCGAAGCCCGTCCCGGGCGGTACGGCTCAGCGACTCTTCCATTTCGGTGATGAGAAAGGGCAGGCGTTCGACCACATCCAGCATGGAGTCCGCCGCATCGCGTATACGGGCTTCCGGCCCCATATGTTCGAGCATCCAGTCTTCGATCAGGGGGCGTGCCAGTTCCCACATGTTGACGTCCGGGCAAAGGCGGCGGCCGACGCCCTCGGCCACCAGCATGGTTTTCTGCAACAGCAAAAGCTGCGGCTGTGCTTCCATCCTGAACTTTTCGGTGACCGCGAATAGCTGCGCCAGCAGACGCGCCAGGGAAATCTCTCCCAGCGGCAGTCCCAGAATGGGTTCCGCGATCGACCGCGCCGCCTGCGCGAATTCGTCGACCGACTGGTCGGCCGGCACGTACCCGGCCCGGATGTGAACCGCCGCAACCTGCCGGTAATTGCCGGTCAGGAAGCCGTGCAGCATCTCCGCCAGGTATTGCCGCGTGCGTTTGTCCAGGCGCCCCATGATCCCGAAATCGACCGCGTGGAACACGCCGTCGTCGTCGACGAACATATTGCCCGGATGCAGGTCGGCGTGAAAAAAACCGTCGCGAAAGACCTGCAGAAAGAAAATTTTTGCGAAATTGGCGACGATGTCTCTGGCGTCTTCCGCCCGCATATTCGACAGATCCAGCTCATTAACTGGCGTGGCGTCGATCCAGCTTGTGGTCATGACCCGGCGGCTTGTATGCGCCCAGTCGACGTCCGGCACGGCGAACCGGGGTTCGTCGGCGAAGTTTTCGCGCAGCTCGTCCGCCGCCGCGGCTTCGAACCGCAGATCCATCTCGATCTCGACTGAGCGAATGATGGTGTCGATGGCTTCGACCGGTTTCAGCCGGCGCAGGTCGGGGCGCGTGTTTTCCAGTTTCACGGCTGCCCAGCGGGCGAGGTCGAGATCGCGGGAAAACGCAACTTCGATGTCCGGACGCAGAATCTTCACGGCGACATGGCGGCCGTCGGCCAGCGTCGCCCGGTGTACCTGCGCGATGGACGCGGCGGCGATCGGGTCGGCATCGAAGGTGGCGAACAGCTCTTCGACCGGCTTGCCGAGTTCCGCCTCGACGGCCTGCCGCGCGAGCGCCCCGTCGAACGGGGGTAGCCGGTCCTGCAACGAGCGCAGATCGTCAGCCAGTTCGTCGCCCACCAGGTCGGGGCGCACCGACAGCGCCTGTCCCAGTTTCACGAAGGCCGGTCCCAGCTCGGTCAGCGCGGCGGTCAACCGCTCACCCGGCCGCTGCGATTTTATGCTGGAATTTCGCGGCGCGAACAGCGCGAGCCGGATCAGGGCCGGCGCGATCCGCGGCAATCCGGCGCCGTCGAGAGGGAACAGGGCGTCGTGCCGGGCCAGCGTGCGGGCGACCGAGACGATCCGGCGGAAATGGCGCAGACCGGAAAACATGCTTCAGGTTCGCCAGCCGGAATGCTGCCAGACGATTCCGCCGGTCAGCGGGGTGACATGGATATTGCCGAACCCGGCATCCGTCATTTCAGCCGCGAGCGCCCCGGGTTCCGGAAACTGGCGAATGCTTTCGGCCAGGTATCGGTAGGATTCGCCGTCCCGGGCGATCCGTTGTCCCAGCCAGGGCAGCACCCTGAACGAATAGGCGTCGTAGACGGATTTCAGCTGCGGCAGGACGGCGGGGCTGAACTCCATGCAGATGAAGTGGCCTCCCGGTTTCAGGGCGCGACGCATTTCGGCCAGCGCCTCCCGGCGCTGGGTCACGTTGCGCAGACCGAACACGATGGTGCAGGAATCCGCGATCGCATCCGGCACTGGCAGGGCCGCGGCGTCTCCGCATATTCGCGACGGGCCATGCGCCGATCCGCGGTCCAGCGACCGGTCCTGTCCGGCCGTCAGCATGTCGGCGTTGATGTCGCAGATCACGGCATCGCCGCCGCCGCGCTTCAGGAAACCGTCCGCGATGTCGCCGGTTCCCCCCGCGACGTCCAGCAGAAGTTGGTTCGCGCGTGGATTGAGCCGGTCGAGGAGGTCCGCTTTCCACAGTCGGTGCAGGCCGCCCGACATCAGGTCGTTCATCAGGTCGTACCGGCCGGCGACCGACGAAAACACGTCGCTTACCATCGATTTGTGGTCGGCCGCACTGACCTTCCGGAAGCCGAAGTCGATTTCAGCGCCTTGTCTGCCGGACGGATTATTTTCGTTTGATTCCATGTGTTTGAAGATAGCGCGCGGGCGCGCTAACCGCTACCTTCTCCACATGCCCGAACTCCCGGAAGTGGAAACTGTGCGACGCGGCCTGGCCCAGGCGATGGAAGGCCGCCGCGTGGAAGAGATCGAAGTGCGGCGTCGGGATCTGCGTTTTCCGATACCCGACGACTTCGAGGAACGCCTTCGCGGACGGACGCTCACCTCTCTTGGCCGTCGGGCCAAGTATCTGGTCGGCACCTTCGACGACGATACCGTCCTTCTGGCCCATCTCGGCATGTCGGGGCGCATGGTAATTGAAACCGAGGAAGACAGGGCCGTGCCTGGCCGGTTCGTTCATGGCGCCGCCGCGCACAATGCCCACGAGCACATCGTCTTCCGGGTCGGGAACGGGACGGTCGTCCGGTTCTCAGACCCCCGCCGGTTCGGACTGATGGTCCTGACGGACACGAAGTCGTTTCCGTCCCACCGCCTGATCCGGCATCTCGGTCCCGAGCCGACCGGTCGGGAGTTTACCGGCCCGGTGCTGGCGGCGCGGCTGAAAGGCAAGAAAACCCCCATAAAATCCGCCTTGCTCGATCAGCGGGTGGTGGCCGGTGTCGGCAATATCTATGCCTGCGAAGCTCTGTTCGACGCAGGCATCTCGCCAAGACGAAGTGCCGCCACGGTGCAGGGCGCGCGTGCCGGCCGGCTGGCCGATGCGGTGCGGGCGGTTCTGGCGCGGGCGATCGAAGCCGGCGGCTCGTCGTTGCGCGACCACGTTGCACCCACCGGAGAACTGGGATATTTCCAGCACAGTTTCAGCGTCTATGGCCGGGAGGGAGAGCCCTGTCCGGAATGCGACTGCGGCAAATCCATCCGGCGCATAACGCAGGCGGGTCGGTCGACCTTTTATTGCGCACAGCGGCAACGGTGAATGATGACTTGGTTTCCTGGATGTTTTCGACGATGCCGCCCGTACTTGATTGCGGTCCTGTTGTGCGTGGCGCCGCCGGCGCTGGCCCAGTCTTTTTTTCAGTCGATTGACGATCTCCCGCTTGCGCCCGGCCTGACGGAGTCCGCCGACGAGGGGGTGAGTTTCGACAGCCCCGGGGGGCGGATCGTAACCGCTGTCGCTCAGGGCGCGGACAGCATCGAAGCATATCGGCGGTTTTATGACGATGCGCTGCCGGCGCTCGGTTGGAAGCGTCTTGCGGACGGCAGGTATCGGCGGGACGACGAAGTACTGAGCCTTGAATTCAAGCCGCGCGACGGTCGGGTCGAGGTGAGGATCGGCGTGGTGCCGGCCGGATCAGAAAAAGCCCGTTAAACACGCTGAAATGCTTGACGCAGCGGCGCTTCCCCCGTAAAAACAGCGCCGATTTCAAAGGAAAAACCGATGGCGAATACATCCTCCGCTAAGAAGCGGGTCCGGCGCGATGTGCGCAAGACCGAGACCAATGTCAGCCGGCGCAGCCGCATTCGTACCTTTATCAAGAAGGTCGAAGCGGCGATCGAGGGCGGCGATAAAGACGCTGCCAATGCCGCGCTGAAGGAAGCGCAGCCCGAACTGATGCGCGGCGTTACCCGCGGCGTCTACAAGAAGAATACGGCAGCGCGAAAAATTTCGCGGCTGTCTCAGCGCATCAAAGCCATCTGATCCTGCGCGGTATCTCGATAAGTCTTTAGACTCAATCGCTTCTGCCGCGGACGATAGAATTTTGGTTAAAAGGCCGGCTCCAAGCCGGCCTTTCGCATTTGCGTAAAGACTCGCAAACCGGCGCTGACCGCCGCTTTCAGGTCTTCCACAGGTTATTAACGTTTCCGATCTGTCAACCCTATAAATTTTCAAGAATCGCGAATTATTTGCGTTGAAGCCGCGTTCGACCCGTTGCGCGTTCCGGCGGTCGGGGGTACATTGCCTCGTCGGTTCAACAGAATGAAGCGACAAAACAAAGAAATCACTGGCGCGTTACTCGATTTTTATCAGTAAAAGCCCTCCGTGTACGGGGCCTCTTTTTGGCGGCTGCAATGGTCTCCAAGTAACTGAAAATTATATCGAAGTATTGTTGGTGAAAAAAATTTGTGGTTCGAGGGGGGCAATTGTGGTCAAAGGGGGCAGTCAATGAACGATTCTTCCGCACCTGAAAACACCGTCGCAGGGCAGGCAGGCGGTGCTGGTTACGCCGGAGATGTGGATGTCGTCACGGCTTGGGAAGGCGTGAAGAGCACGGCGAATGCCGTGCTGGTGGATGTGCGCACACAGGCGGAATGGAACTTCGTCGGCGTTCCGGATTTGTCGTCCGCGGAAAAACAGCCGGTTCTGGTCGAGTGGCAGGTTTTTCCGACGATGGATCTGAATGCATCGTTTGTCGATGCGGTTTCTGCGGCGGCGCCTGACAAATCTGCACCGATCTATTTTCTGTGCCGCTCCGGCGCGCGGTCGAAGTCGGCCGCAATCGCCATGACGCAGGCCGGATACGCGGAATGCTACAACATCGCGCAGGGCTTCGAAGGCCCGCATGACGCGGAGCAGCATCGTGGCGCGACCGACGGCTGGAAGGCCCGCGGCCTGCCCTGGATACAGGGGTAGCGCATGACCGCAAACGGACTCACTCAGGAAATTAATGCCCGCTGGACGCGTGTGCGCGGTGTTCTGCGCGCCGAGGTCGGGGATTCCGCTTATAAAAGCTGGCTGAAGCCGCTTGGGCTGGTCGAATTCTCCGGCGGCGTCGTGCGACTGTCCGTGCCCACGCGCTTCATGCGCGACTGGATTGCGAACCATTACGGCACGCGCATTTCGGAGTTGTGGTGCGACGGCAATTCACCGGTCGCCGAGGTCGAGATTTTCGTCCTGTCCGACGCGGAGGACACGCGAACCCAGACGCCGCCAAAGGCGCCGTCGGAAACTGCGGTCAGCGCAACGGCGGGTGCGCGCGTGTCGCCCGACCGGGTCGACGGCGACGTCAGCTCGGCGCTGGACCCCCGCTTCAAGTTCGATAATTTCGTTGTCGGCAAGCCCAACGAACTGGCCTACGCCGCGGCCCGCCGGGTGGCAGATGCCGAAACCGCGACCTACAACCCGCTGTTCCTCTATGGCGGCGTCGGGCTGGGCAAGACCCATCTGATGCACGCGATAGCGTGGCACATCCGCGAACACCAGCCGGGACGCAAGGTCGTCTATCTGTCGGCTGAAAAATTCATGTACTATTTCATCCGTGCGCTGCGGTTCCAGGACACGATGGCGTTCAAGGAGCGTTTCCGCTCGGTCGATGTGTTGATGATCGACGACGTTCAGTTCATCAACGGCAAGGAATCGACGCAGGAAGAATTCTTCCACACCTTCAATGATCTGGTAGATAACAATCGTCAGGTCGTCGTTTCCGCCGACAAGTCGCCGTCGGGTCTGGAAGGCATGGAGGAACGGCTCCGGTCGCGCCTCGGCTGGGGGCTGGTTGCGGACATTCACGCGACCACCTACGAGCTCCGCCTCGGCATCCTGCAGTCCAAGAAGGACGAGATCGGCGCCGTCGTGCCGGACAAGGTTCTGGAATTCCTCGCTCACAAGATCACTTCCAGCGTTCGCGAGCTTGAAGGCGCGCTCAACCGTGTGGCGGCGCATTCCTCGCTGATCGGCCGCGACATTACGCTGGAAACCTGCCAGGAGGTCCTGCATGACCTGCTGCGCGCCAGCGACCGGCGGATTTCGATCGAGGAAATACAGAAACGGGTGGCCGAGCATTTCAACATCCGGCTGGCCGATATGCATTCGGCCCGGCGTTCGCGGGCGGTGGCCCGGCCCCGTCAGGTGGCGATGTATCTCGCCAAGCAGTTGACCTCCAGGTCGTTGCCGGAAATCGGGCGCAAGTTCGGTGGCCGCGACCACACGACCGTGATGCACGCGGTCAAGAAGGTGGAGGAGCTGAAAACCAGCGATACCACGTTCGCCGAGGATGTGGATCTGCTGCGGCGGATGCTGGAAGGCTGAATTCCCGTCGCCGGACGGCGCAGTCAATCCCTGCGAAATAGCCGGAATTCCGCAGTTTAGCGCTCGGATTCCGGTTATTGATTCGCCTCGATCGCCCTGCATTTCGGGCGCCTTTGTAAGTCTCTGATAATGCTGGCCTTTTGAGGGTCCTGCCGGGCGCGCGAATCTGCGAGTTTTCTTGGGAATTCAAGGGCTTGTGATATAATTTCCGATGATTCTTAAGGTTTCCTGCGGACCTGCGGCCTGCCGCCGTTGCTCACCAAAAGACAGGAAAGCCTGCAGGTGGCCCCAACAAGCGCGAAAGCCGATTTAAAGCCATGCAATTCACCATCGAACGCAGCAATCTCCTGAGGTCTCTTACACACATTCAGGGCGTCGTCGAGCGCCGGACCACCATCCCGATCCTGTCCAACGTGCTTCTGCAGGCGAATGGCGGCAAGCTGGGCCTGACGGCGACGGACATGGATCTCGCTATCATCGAGGGCGTATCCGCGGACGTGACCCAGGACGGTTCCACCACCGTTCCCGCGCATACCCTCTACGACATCGTCCGCAAGCTGCCCGAAGGCTCCCAGGTTGAAGTCGGCGCCGGCGGCGAACAGGGGCAGCTCGAGATCCGGTCCGGGCGTTCGAAGCTCAGCCTGACGACGCTGCCGAGCGAAGATTTCCCGGTGATGTCCGACGGAGACCTGCCGCACCGGTTCACGGTGCCGGCCAGCGTGCTGCGGCGTCTGATCGAGCGCACGCGGTTTGCCATGTCGACCGAGGAAACGCGCTATTACCTGAACGGGCTGTATTTTCACGCCGCGGACGCCGATGGTACCGAAGTGCTGCGGATCGTTGCCACCGACGGGCATCGCCTTGCCCGGGTCGAGGTGCCGTTGCCGGACGGCGCAGCCGGCATGCCGGGCGTCATCGTGCCGCGCAAGGCCGTTGGCGAAATTTACAAGCTGATCGAAGAGGTCGAGGACGACGTAGAAATCGCCCTGTCCGAAACGAAGATCCGCTTCGCCTTTGGCGACGCTGTCCTGACGTCCAAGCTGATCGACGGCACGTTCCCCGATTACGATCGCGTCATTCCTTTCGGCAACGACAAGACGCTCGAGGTCAAGCGCAACGAATTCGTCAAGGCGGTCGATCTGGTCTCCACCATTTCCACTGAAAAGTCCCGGGCGATCAAATTGTCGCTCGAGGACGGCAATCTGGTTCTGACCGCAACCAGCCCCGAAGCCGGCAGTGCCCGCGAGGAACTGGACGTGGATTACAACGACGGGCCGCTGGAGATCGGGTTCAATTCCAAATATCTGCTGGATATCACCCAGCAGATCGAGGGCGATGATGCGAAGTTCGTGCTGTCCGACGGCGCGTCGCCGACGCTGGTTCAGGATATGGGCGATACGAGCGCGCTGTACGTCCTGATGCCGATGCGGGTCTGAGGCGCCGGTTCAGCTTTTGCAGAATGCCCTGGCAAATTTTCCCGACCATACCGCCACTCAGGAACGCTGCGCGGTCGTAAGGCTGGCGCTGACCGATTTCCGGTGTTACGCGCAGTTGCGGCTGGAGGCGGATGCGCGGCCGGCTGTGCTGACCGGCGCGAACGGCGCCGGCAAGACGAATCTTCTGGAAGCGATTTCCTTCCTGGCCCCCGGGCGCGGCCTGCGTCGGGCCCGGCTGCAGGATGTTACGCGCAGCGATGCTGCTGAAAATACGGTCCGCGGCGCGCTGCGCTGGGCGGTGGCGTCGACGCTGGAAACCGCCGGTGGGGAGATCGAAATCGGCACCGGGTTCGAAGCGACCGGCGACGGCGGCGACGACGGCGGCCGCCGGGTGGTCAGGATGAACGGCGCCAATGTCCGCAGCCAGTCTGCGCTGGGCGAGGTGCTGGCCGCGGTCTGGCTTGTGCCGGACATGGATCGACTGTTCATGGACAGCGCGGGTGGCCGGCGCCGGTTTCTCGACCGGCTGGTCGCGGCGTTCGACCCGTCGCACACGACGCGCCTGAACGACTACGAACAGGCCATGCGCGAACGCACCCGGCTGCTGCGCGACGACCGCGCCGGGCTCCGGTCGGCAGATACGGGGTGGATATCGGCGCTGGAACAGCGCATGGCGGAAAGCGGCATCGCGCTGGCTGCCGCGCGCCGCAGTTTCGTCCAGCGGCTGGGCGCTGCCTGCGAGCTGGCGGTCGGACCTTTCCCCGCGGCCGGAATATCGCTGGCCGGCGATGCCGAGAGCTGGCTCGATGTCGGCGCGGCGCTGGAAGCCGAAGACCGGTTCCGCGCGGCACTGGCAACGTCGCGCGCCGCCGACCGGGAAGCAGGTCGCGCGCTGACCGGACCGCACCGTTCGGATATCGACGTTGTCCATCTTGCCAAGAACCGCCCCGCGGCCGTGTGTTCGACGGGGGAACAGAAAGCGCTGCTGATCAGCATCGTGTTGGCGCATGCCCGTCTCGTCTCTCTCGACCGGGGTGCCGCGCCGCTGCTGCTGATGGACGAAATCGTAGCGCATCTCGACGCGGAGCGACGCGCGGCTCTGTTCGACGAGATCTGCGCCATCGGCGCCCAGGCCTGGATGACGGGCACCGACCGGGCGCTTTTCGAGGAATTCGGCGACCGGGCCCAGTATTTCCGTGTCGACAACGCCAACGTGTACACAGTTTGAGGATCGCATGACGCCACCTGAAGATACGCCCCCTCCCGAGAACGGCGACGCCGAGATCGCAGAAGCGGAATACGGCGCCGATTCCATTCAGGTCCTCCGCGGACTGGAAGCGGTGCGAAAGCGGCCGGGCATGTATATCGGCGATACCGATGACGGTTCCGGCCTGCACCATATGGTGTACGAGGTCGTCGACAATGCGATCGACGAAGCGCTGGCCGGCCATTGTTCGGAGGTCACGGTGACGCTGAACGGCGACGGGTCTGCGACGATCACCGACGACGGGCGCGGCATCCCGGTTGAAATTCACGGGGAAGAAGGTGTTTCCGCCGCCGAGGTCATCATGACCCAACTGCACGCAGGCGGGAAATTCGACCAGAATTCCTACAAGGTGTCCGGCGGTCTGCATGGCGTCGGCGTATCGGTGGTTAACGCGCTGTCGGAATGGCTGGAACTGCGTATCTGGCGCGACGGCAAGGAACACGTAATGCGTTTCAGCCATGGCGAATCCGACGGTCCGCTGGAAGTCGTCGGCGATTCCAACGGCAAGAAAGGCACGTCGGTCACGTTCATGCCGTCGGCCGAAACTTTCACCATGACGGAATTCAACCTGTCGACACTCGAACACCGGCTGCGCGAACTGGCGTTCCTGAATTCGGGCGTTCGCCTGGTACTGACCGATGCGCGCGGGGTCGAGCCCACGACTGTCGTCCTCGAGTACGAAGGCGGGATCGAAGCTTTCGTGAAGCATCTCGATCGCGGCAAGACCCCGCTGATCGAAACGCCCATCGTGATTACCGGCGAGCAGGACGGGGTCAGCGTCGACATGGCGCTGGAATGGGCCGACAGCTATCACGAAACCACACTGTGTTTCACCAACACCATTCCGCAATCCGACGGCGGCACGCATCTGGCAGGCTTCCGGGCGGCCCTGACGCGGACGGTCAACGGATACGCCAATGAAAGCGGCCTTGCCAAGAAAGCGAAAGTCTCGCTGTCCGGCGACGATGCCCGCGAAGGACTGACCTGCGTCGTCTCGGTGAAGGTGCCGGATCCCAAATTCTCCTCGCAGACCAAAGACAAGCTGGTATCGTCTGAAGTCAGGCCGATCGTCGAAAGCGTGGCGGCGGAAAAAATCGGTCAGTGGTTTGAAGAGCATCCCAACGACGCAAAACGAGTCATCAGCAAGGTAATCGAGGCAGCTGTCGCCCGCGATGCGGCGCGCAAGGCGCGGGACCTGACCCGGCGCAAGGGCGCGCTGGATATTTCCTCGCTGCCCGGAAAGCTGGCGGATTGCCAGGAACGGGACCCCGCGAATTCCGAACTGTTCATCGTCGAGGGCGATTCCGCCGGCGGGTCCGCCAAGCAGGCGCGTAACCGGAAGAACCAGGCGGTGCTGCCGCTCCGCGGCAAGATATTGAACGTCGAGCGCGCGCGTTTCGACAAGGTGCTCTCCTCCGCCGAACTCGGTACGCTGATCACCGCGCTGGGGGCCGGTATCGGTGCCGAGGATTTCGATATCGAGAAGGCGCGTTATCACAAGATCATCATCATGACGGACGCCGACGTCGACGGCAGCCATATCCGGACCCTGCTCCTGACCTTCTTCTACCGGCAGATGCCGGAAATTATCGAGCGCGGCTATCTCTATATTGCGCAACCGCCGCTGTACCGCGCCAAGAAAGGCGACAGCGAAACGTACCTGAAAGACGATCCGGAGATGGAGGAGTATCTGATCCGGGCCGGCCTGCGGGATGCGGTGCTGACCATCAGCGACGGCGCCCAGATCGCCGGCGACGATCTTTACGACCGGATCAAGCAGGCGCAGCGTGCCAAGCGTCTGCTGCAGCCGATGTCGTCCAAGCTTACGAATGCCGAGGTCGCGGAACAGGCGGCGGTGCTGGGGGCGTTCAACCAGGTGCTGCTGGATTCCGAGGAACAGTCGCAGCTGGTCGCGGATGCCCTGGCGCGTCGGCTCGACGGTCTGGCCGAGCCCGCCGACCGGGGCTGGACGGCGGAAATGATGGATGGCGGAGGTATCGCATTCCTGCGGACGCGCCGCGGCGTGACCGAACGCCAGGTCATCGACGGTGCCCTGCTGCGGTCGAGCGAGGCCCGGCGGCTCGACGAAATGGCATCCGATTTCCAACTGCTCTATGCACGCCCCGCCACTCTGGTGGCGCGCGATTTCGAACAGCGGATCACCGGGCCGGTCGAACTGTTTGACGCCGTTCTCGGCATTGGGCGCAAAGGAATCAGCGTCCAGCGTTACAAGGGGCTGGGCGAAATGAATCCGGAACAGCTGTGGGAGACGACGCTGGATCCCAACGTACGGACGTTGCTGAAAGTTCGGATCGAGCACGGCGACCAGGCCGAGGACGTGTTCTCGACCCTGATGGGCGACGTCGTCGAACCGCGCCGCGATTTCATCCAGGACAATGCGCTGAAGGTCGTGAACCTCGACGTATAGCTATTTGGCGTTGTCCGCGATCCTGTCGAAGCTTGCCCCAAAGGCGGCGCAGACCAGCACGTCTCTCAGTTCAGGCGCGATATGGCGATAGAACTTCCGTGCCGCCTTGTTGCGTTTCAAGACCGACCAGAAAATCCAGCGTCCGCCTTCATCGCGGCTTCGGCGGGCGACGCCGGACACCAGCGCGGTGCCGACGCCATCCCGCCGGTGACGTTCGCTGACGTAGAGATCGGCCAGATACACGCCGCGCGTCGCGCTGTCGGTGTCGTACCCCCAGTAGTAGACTGCATACCCCGCAGCCGCTTCTCCCGCGGTTGCGACCATGGTCTCGAAGGCGGGATTGTCGCCGAATCCGTCGCGCAAAAACGCTTCGGCCGAGAACCGCGATATCCGTCCGCCATCCGATACGCTCAGCGCCCGGGCCATCGCCGCGATGGCGTCGGCGTCTTCGCGCCGCGCCGGGCGGATTTCGAAGGCCGCGGTCGTCTTTTCCATTCGCGGTCGTGGATGCCTTGTTGTCGCCATATTGCTGAAGTCGATTGATGCGAATCGTAATCTACTACATATAGCGTCATGGCCGAGCGAAAACGCACAACGCCCAAACAACCCCGGAAAGGGAGTCGAAAGGCGCCGTCCGCCAAAAAATCGCCTAATAAATCGCCGCGCGCCGGCAACGCGAAATCGAAGTCAGCCGCCAGGCCGGCGGCAAAAAAATCCGCGAAAAAGCCTATGGGGGGCGACACCGGTTCCGGCCCGCGGCGGCTGGCGTTCAGGTTGTTCAAATGGTCGCTGATCTGTGCCATCTGGGGCGGCGTCGCGCTGGGCAGCGTGGTTGCGTGGTACGCCTGGGATCTGCCCGATATCGACAGGCTCGACGCGCCGACCCGTAAAGCCAGCATCACACTCACCGATTCCAGCGGCCGCGAAATCGCAACATATGGCGATCTTTACGGCGCACCGCTCCGGCTGGCCGATGTGCCGCCATACCTGGTGCAGGCAATCGTCGCGACTGAGGACCGGCGGTTTTTCGATCATGCCGGTTTCGATCCCGTCGCACTGGCACGGGCGGTTGTCGCAAACCTCCGCGCCGGCCGGGTCCGCCAGGGAGGCAGCACGCTGACCCAGCAACTGGCCAAGAACATCTTCCTTAAACCCGACCGTACGCTGCGGCGGAAAGTTCAGGAACTTCTGCTGGCGTTCTGGCTGGAAGCGAACTTCACCAAGGAGCAGATCTTTACGCTCTATATTAACCGCGTGTATCTCGGCTCCGGTGCCTACGGCGTCGATGCCGCCGCGCGCCGCTATTTCGGGAAATCGGCGAAATCGGTATCCCTTCACGAATCGGCCGTTATCGCCGGTCTGCTGAAAGCACCGTCCCGCTATTCGCCGCTGCGCAGCCGCGCGGCGGCGGAAAAACGCGCCCGGGTGGTGCTGGGAACGATGGTCTCGGCCGGGTTTATTGACCAACAAACCGCCCGAGAAGTCGGTGCGCAACGCCTGCGCATCGTGGGTCGCACCGGGCATCATCGCACAGCACGCTACTTCACCGACTGGGCGCTGGAACGCGTCAATGGCTTCGTCGGCCGGGTGGAAAGCGATCTGGTGGTGCGGACGACCATGGATACCCGCTTACAGACCCTGGCGGAATCGCGGCTACGCGCCGCTCTGGCGCGCGACGGGAAGAAACGCAATATCAGCCAGGCAGCGCTGGTCTCCATGTCGCCGACCGGCGCCGTCCGCGCCCTGGTGGGGGGGCGAGACTACGCGTCCAGCCAGTACAACCGCGCTTTTCAGGCGAGGCGTCAGCCAGGGTCGGCGTTCAAGCTGTTCGTCTATCTGGCGGCGATCGAAAACGGAATGACGCCCCAGGACCGGCTTATCGATGGACCTTTGAAAATCGGCGAATGGTCGCCGCGGAACTACGGTGGCGGCTATGAAGGCACCGTCACCCTGAGAGAGGCCATGGCTCAGTCGATCAATACGGTGGCCGTGCAGGTGTCCGAACGTATCGGCCGCCAAAAGGTCATCGATTCCGCCCGGCGGCTGGGCATCACGTCACCGCTCAAGTCCCACCCCAGCCTGGCGCTCGGTGCCAGCGAGGTTTCACTGGTGGAACTGACGTCGGCCTACGGTGTGATCGCGAATGGCGGGATCGCCGTCTGGCCGCATGCCATCACCGAGATACGTACCCGCGGCGGAGACGTTCTGTACCGCCGCCGCGACGGCGCTGCGGCACAGGTCGTCGATCCGTCCGTCGCGCGTGCGGTGAACGACATGCTGCGCGCGGTGGTGGCCGGCGGCACCGGACGTGCCGCTGATCCTAGCCGTCCCGCCGCTGGAAAAACCGGTACCAGTCAGGATTTCCGCGATGCCTGGTTCGTCGGATATACCGGCGAAATGATCACCGGCGTGTGGATGGGCAACGATGACAGCGCTGCGATGAAGCGGGTCACCGGGGGCGGGTATCCGGCCCAGCTGTGGCGCGCGTATACCCGTGCGGCGCTTCAGGGCCGGCCGGTGACGCCGTTGCTGCCGCCGCCATCTGCAACGGCATCGTCCGCGTCAGGGTCGTCTTTTCTGCAATGGTTGAAACGAAACGTCGATACGCCCGGCGAGCAACCCGAAGAACCGGTATACAACGACTAGACCGTGACCTGCCGACGCGGACCCGCAGTTCCCGGCTTCTCCCCCTACCGGCCCGTGCCGGCTGAGAGCGGCATGCTCCGGGCTGTCTTTTCGCGCAAACGGATTTCTGTCTAATCTGTCTCGTCGCCGGTCGCGACTGCGGGCGTTCTCAATATCAGCGCGTAAAACAGCAACAGCATGACCGGCCCCATCCAGAATACCGTCCAGGCCAGCGGCATGACGGTTCCGTCGAGCAGGCCGGCGGCGATCGCGCCCAGAATGGCGGCAAAGGACATTTGCAGGCAGCTCAGCATCGACGACGCGGCGCCCGCCATCCTGGGGAACGGGCTGATGCTGCCGGCCTGACCGCTGGGAAAGACGAACCCGGTGCCGAAGGCGAAGCCTGCGAAAGGCAGAATCACCGTCCAAATATTGAAGTAGCCCAGGAGCGGAAGGATCACCATAATCTCGCCCGAAATGGTCATGACAAGACCGCCGAACACGATCATCCTGTTGACCCCGAGACGCCGCGTAAACTGGCTGGCGACCAGTGTGCCCACGCCATATGCACCGACGGTGATAGCGTAAAGCGCGCCGAACGTATCGGGAGACACGTTCAGAAGCCCGATCAGCACATAGGCGCTACAGGACGTGAACGCGAAGATCCCGCCGTAACAGATCATGTTGCACGACACGTAGCCCATAAACGTACGGTCAGTCAGCAGGGCGGCGTAGTTCGCCACCAGTTTCGCGGGGCTGGCTGCATCGGGCATCAGCTGGCTGTTGGTTTCGCGCAGCAGCGTAAGGACGGAGATCAGCATCAGTACGCCGAATCCTCCGACGAAAACGAATATTGCACGCCATCCCGCGCCGACTTCGATCAGCCCGCCGAATATCGGACCGATGATCGGTCCGATTGCCAGGGCCGTCCCCACATATGCGTAGACCTGGGCCATGCGGTCGGGCGGGAAACTGTCGCGGACGATGGCGCGCCCGACCGACATTGACGCGCTCGCGCCCAGCGCTTGCAGCAGGCGGGCGACGGAGAGCATTGCCAGATTCGGCGCGACGGCGCAAAGACCGCTGGCAATCACGAACAGCGAGAGGGAAACGATCAGTACGGGCTTGCGCCCGAAGCGGTCTGACATCGGCCCGACGAAAAGCTGGCCTGCGGCAAAGCCCGTCATGAAGACGCTCAGGATCAGCTGCGCCTCGCTAAACGTGACCTTCAGGTCCGATGCCACCGACGGCAGCGATGGCACCATGATGTTGTTCGCGAACGGCCCCAGCATAACGAGGGCCGAAATCAGGACGATCAGGACGGGACGCGACATTTCCCTATCATGCCCCGCGGGCCGGTTGATTCCTATCCGCGGCCGGCAGATTCCAGCGAAAACTTAACCCGGGAAACCGGCCTCGTTCAGGGCAGCCCACAAATCGTCGGCCGTAGCGTCGTCCAGATGTTGGAGCGGCGGGCGAAGCGCGCGCCAGGCATTGTTCCCGGTCTGACGGGCCATCGCTTCCTTCAGCGCTTCGACGAGGGGGAATTTCTGCGTGGCGAGACGGATGGCGCTGAGGGCTTCCTGATACGCCTCCGCGTCGTCGTCCTGCCAGTTTGCCAGGACGGCGGCGGATTGCACCGCTGCGATGTTGTTGCAGGCGGTGATCGAGCCGGCGCCGCCGATGCGGAGAATATCCAGGAGATAGGCGTCCGATCCGGAAAAGACCCGAAATCCGGGGAAGCGTTCGACCATGGCCTTCATGTTGTCGAAATCGCCGGCCGAATCCTTGATCCCCACGACGCTGTCGGGATAGGCCCCGGTCAGGCGTTCGATCAGGTCCAGCGTGATCGGTACGCCGGAGTTCTGGGGAATGTGATACAGCAGTATTTTCAGGTCGCTGTCTCCGACGCGCTCTATTATCTCGGCGTAGGCCGCGAACAGCCCGTCATCCGTGACCGGTTTGTAATAGAAGGGCGGCAGCATCAGTACGCCGGCGGCGCCGATCTCCAATGCTTTCCGGCACAGCATCACCGTGTCGGGAATGGCGCAGCACCCTACTCCGGGAACGCTGAGGCTGGCGTCGACATCGCTTTCGCCCAGGGCGTCCAGCATATCCATTCGTTCCCCGACGCTGAAGGAATTGGCCTCGCTGGTCGTGCCCAGTACGGCGAGACCCGTGCATCCCTGTGCCAGCAAATTCCGGCAATGGTCCAGCCAGAGTCCGTGATCGGGTGACAGGTCCTGGTTCAGGGGGGTCAGCACGGCGGCCATGATGCCGCCGTTAATGGGGGATGCTGTCGTCATTCGCTCTTCTCCGCTGGTCAGGCCGCCATGGTGCCGGCGTTATTCGGGCCACGTCACGATGTGGTCTTCGGGGTCAATCCGCTGGGATTCGTGGATAACTTTGTGTTGCACCGAGATACCTGCCGCGTGAACGGTTTTGGGGTCGCCCGACACCAGCGGGTGCCACCATTCCAGGTTTTTGCCTTCCGCCAGCAGGCGGTAGGCGCAGGTCGTTGGCAGCCAGTTCGCCGTTCTCGCCAGATCGGGGGTCACCTGCAGACAATCGGGCACCCGGATCGACCGCATCGGATAATCGCTGCAGGCACAGGTGCCGAGATCGAGCAGGCGGCAGGCAACCTCGGTGAAGGCCAGTTCTCCGGTGTCGACGTCTTCCAGTTTGATCAGGCAGCACTTGGCGCAGCCGTCGCACAGAGATTCCCATTCGTCCGCGTCCAATTCGTCCAGGGATTTCGTTTTCCAGAACGGTTCCGGTTTTCCGCCGCCGGCCACGGTCAACCGCCTATTTTCTGCCGCAGCGTCTCGGCCATGCGGTCGGGCTCCGTGGCATGGGTGAAATGGGTGACGTAGAGACCGTCCGGATCCATCAGAAACACGATGGAACTGTGATCCATCAGATACTCGGTCGTGTCTCCGCCATCCTTGGACTTGGCGTAATACACGCGGTAGGCGCGGGCCGCCTGGGCGATCTGCTCGTTCGTGCCGGTCAGACCGATCATCCGCGGATGAAAGTTTTCTACGTAGGATCTGAGCTGCTCGACCGTGTCGCGCGCCGGATCGATGGTGATGAACACCGGGGTGATCTTCTGCTGGGTATCCTTGTCCAGGCGGTCCATGGCGCTGGTCATCACCTGCAGCGCAGTCGGACACACGTCCGGACAGAACGTGTAGCCGAAATATATGAGATTGTAGGAGCCTTTGAGATCCTGTTCCGTGCGGGTTTTGCCGGTCTGATCGGTCAGCGTGAACGGCCCGCCGATGGCTGCAACCCCGCGTCCCCCGGACCCGCCGCCGCCGTACAACACGAAAGCCGCGATCGCGGCGACGATCAGCCCGGTGGCTGCGATGAGGACGGCCTGATAGGGGCGCATTCGTTTGATCCCGGTTTTCTGTATATGTCTTCGACATATAATGTCGGCCGCGGGAATTGGCCAGACCGGATCATGATCCGCTTGCGCGGAGTAGCGGCGGTGGCGTGTAAAACAATAATCTTCCCGGCCTTGACCCTGCGACAACATGTGAACACATTTGACCCATGCAAATTCCATTTCCATCTGTCCCGAAACTGATCGCATCCTTGGCAGTCTTGGTCGTGCTGGCGTCGCTTCCGGCAAGGGCGGAGATCGACCTGCTGAAAAACGACCGGCTCATCGAAGCGGCCAAGGCCGACGATCTGAAGACCGCGGAGTCGCTGCTCAACCGGAAACACAACGTCGATGTGCGCGAACAGAACGGGCGTACGCCGCTTTTCATAGCGGCGTCACGGGGGGCGGAGGATTTCGTAGACCTGCTTCTTCGGCACGAGGCGAAGATCGACGCGCTCGACAAATTCGGCAATGCGCCGATGTACTACGCGGCGGCCGGCAATCACGTCGAGGTCGTTGAAATGCTCATCGAAGGCGGCGCCAACGTGAACCTTCAGAACCGGCGAGGTTTGACCGCCCTGATGATTGCCGCTTCCGAGGGGCATCTGGCATCGGTACAGGCCCTGATTGACGGCAAGGCGGACGCGAGCCTGACAGATTTTACCGGCCGGACCGCCTGGGAATGGGCGCAGCGGGGCAATCGCAGTCGCGTGTTGCGTTATCTCCAATCGGTTGGCATCGACCGTTAACGTTTCGTTCAACATAACGATATTAAGTCCTGGTATTGTCACCATACCGGGACTTCACGATGCCGCTTGCCCCCGAATGGCTCTACGGTAGCGAAACGCTCTTTGCAGTGCTTTGCGCGGGTTTTGCTGTCGAACTTGTTTTCGGCGGGCTCCCCGGTTTTCGACAGTTCTTCGCTCTGCCCCGCTCGGTGACGATGCTTGTCGCGGCGCGCGCCGACCGCCGGCTCAACCGGTTGAAAAGGTCGCGGCGGAGCCGAAAAACACGCGGCGCGCTGGTCGTTGTTTTTCTTGTTGCGCTCGCCGCCGTCGCGGGGCTTTACGGTGCCGAATTCTGCCGGTCCATCGCCGACGGATGGATCGTCGAAACGCTGCTAATCGCGACCTGCGTCGGACTGCAGCGGCCGGTTTTCGCCGCCGGCGCGCTGCGCCGCGCCATGGCGCGGAAAAGCATCGACCATGCCAGGGCCGTTCTCGGACGCGTCGTCGAATACGAAACCGAAGCGGTTGACGAGCACGCGCTGGCGCGCGGGTCCGTTGAACTATTCGCGGTCCGTCTGTGCGATGGCCTTGTCGGCCCGGCGTTCTGGTACCTGGTGGCCGGTCTGCCCGGCCTGTTCGTATATCGAGTCGTGACGGCGATGGCCGACGAACTGGCCTATCCTACCGAAAAACACGCGGCGTTCGGTGCAATGGCGGGCGCCATGGACCGGCTGATGAACTTCATCCCCGCCCCTATGTCGGCGTTGTTGATCGTCGTCGGAACGCTTTTTGCACCCACAGCCCGTCCGCTGGCGGCCTTTCGGGGTATGTTCGGCGGCGCCGGCGCAGGTCGTCTGCCGCGGGAAGGCTGGACCCAGGGGGCGATCGCGGGGGCTCTCGGCCTGTCGCTGTCGGGTCCCCGGCGGCTGGACGGCATTGCGTCGCCCGGCGCGTGGATCGGCAACGGCCGCGCGCGCGCAAACGCGACCGATATCGCACGGGCCATGTGGCTTTACCTGATTACCGGGTTCCTCGGCCTGGTGCCGCTTGTTCTGTTGGCCCTGATCGTGCACCGTTTCTAGGGCGCGAAGCGGACGAATCCCCGGCGCAATTCCGCTCAAGCGGATCATGTTCCAGTGGCTATTCGCCCATCTGCAACAATTGGCCGCGATGACGGGCGATACGGAAGGCGAGCAGAAACGCGCCCAGCCCAAGCAGCAAATAGACTACGTTCAGACCCACAGACCAAACGAACCTGTCCATCAGAAAGACGCCATCCATGGCAGCGGCCCGCATGCCTTCGAAGACGTGCGATGACGGCAGGGCATAGGCGACCGGCTGCAGCCAGTCCGGCAGGGTCGAGATCGGATAGTAGATTCCGCTCAGCGGGGCGACGGCAAAAATGACGGCCCAGGCAAGGCTCTCCGCGCCCAGGCCGCAGCGCAACACCAGCCCCGACACGGCCAGCCCCACCGCCGCGCCGAAGATCAGCAAGTTCACGAAAAACGCAATCAGCGGCAGACCCATTTCGAAAATCGAATAGTGATACAACGGTATTGCCAGCAAGGCTGCCGGGACGATACCAATCAGCGTGCGGATCGCACTGATTGCCAGCAGGGACATCGCCCACTCGTACGGGCGCAGCGGGCTGGCGAAAAGCTGGCCCAGATTGCGCGACCACATTTCTTCCAGGAACGAGATCGATACGCCGATATTCGACCGGAACATGACGTCCCACAAAAGTACTGAGGCAATCAGGATGCCGCCGGCGCGCACGAACCATTCCGAGTGTTCGTAGAGGAACTGCGACATGAATCCCCAGATCAGCATTTGCATGGTAGGCCAATACGCCAGTTCGACGATCCGGGGGATCGATCCGCGCAGCAAATAGAAGTAGCGCAACACCATCGCGCTGACGCGACGGACCGAAAAATACGAAGGACGGTCGGCGGCGGTCACGCGTTTTCCTCCGCCCCGGTCGTCGCGCCGCCGCTGCGGCCCCGGGCAATATCGAGAAACACGTCTTCGAGATTGCCGCGGCCGTATTTGGTCAGCAGCTTTCCGGGGCTGGCGCGGTCGACGATCGAGCCATCCTTCATCATCACCACGTCGTCGCACAGACGTTCGACCTCGGCCATGTTGTGCGACGCCAGCAAAATCGTTGCGCCCCGGTCCTCCTGAAAACTCTTCAGATAGGTTCGGACCCAGTCGGCGGTGTCGGGGTCGAGCGACGCAGTCGGCTCGTCCAGGAGCAGCAGATCGGGTTCGTTCAGCAGGGATTTCGCCAGCGAAACACGCGTCTTCTGACCCGACGACAACTCTCCGAACGGGCGGTCAAGAAAACGGTCGATATCCAGGTCCTTTGCCAGCCCGGCGACCCTGCGCTTCGGATCTCGGATGCCGTACAGTTTTGAATACACCATCAGGTTCTCCCGGGACGTCAGACGTTTTGGAAGATCGACATAAGGCGACGAGAAATTGATCCGGGACAGCACGCGATAGCGGTCGCGCAACATGTCGACGCCCAGGATGTCGATCTCGCCCGAGCTCGGGATCAATAGGCCCAGCAGCATCGATATCGTGGTTGTCTTGCCGGCGCCGTTGCCGCCTAGCAATGCGCAGATTTCGCCTTGCCGGACATCGAAACTCAGTTCGTTCACCGCCACGATTTCGCCAAAGCGTTTGCCGAGTTTTTCGACTCTGATTGCCGTATCCGTCATGGACCGGAATATGAATTGCCCGCCGCGGGAGGACCAGCCCGATTGTAAGAAATTCGCGCAGCTGAATTCCGCGCTTCACTCCGGCGGATCATCGCGATAGACGTGGCATGTAAAGACTGTGAGGAATGTCATGGCGTCGCCCGGCATCGCGCCCGCTACCGAGATGGCGCAACTGCCTATATCGGACTACACCTACGCCCCGGCGGTAAACGATCCGGTGCGGCTGCGCACCCTTACGCTGATCCGATGGGTGGCGATCGCGGGCCAGGTTCTCGCTCTGCTGGTCGTGCATTACGGCTTCGGGTTTCCGGTGCCGTTGGGGCCGGCGTTGGCCGTCGTGGCCGCGTCGCTGTTTCTCAATCTGATCGTTCTGACCGGGCATCCCGCGCCGGTGCGGCTGGGCGAGCGAAGCGCGGCCGCTTTTCTGGCCTTCGACATCCTGCAACTGGCGGCGCTCCTGTATCTGACGGGAGGGCTGGAGAATCCGTTTTCGTTCCTGCTGCTTGCGCCGGTAGCGGTATCCGCGACCATCCTTACGATCCGAAGCACGATCGCGCTATGCGTTTTGTCGATCGCCAGTATTACCATCCTGGCGATCTGGCATTTTCCGCTGCCATGGGCGGTCGGGGGGTTTTCCGTGCCGCAGGTGTACGTACTCGGCATCTGGATTGCGCTTGCGATCGGCATCGTTTTTTTCGCCACGTATACCTGGAGGGTGGCGGAAGAAGCGCGCCGGATGTCCAACGCGCTTACCGCCAGCCAGTTGGCGCTGGCCCGGGAACAGCAGCTTGCCGCCCTTGGCGGGCTGGCAGCGGCTGCCGCGCACGAATTGGGCAGCCCTCTGGGAACGATTGCGGTCGCTTCCGGCGAAATTGCGCGCGAACTCACCCCCGACAGCCCCATTTACGAAGATGTGCAACTGCTGATCAGCGAGACTGCCCGGTGCAGGGATATTCTGGCCGAGCTGTCCCAAAGGTCGGACGACGGCAATGACAGCGCCTCGCCGTTTGTATCCCTGCCTGTGCACGCCCTCGTACAGGCTGCGGCGGAACGTCATGAGGCCGAGAACGTCGATTTCGACATGACTGCCCGGGGAGGGCCCGACGACGAGCCGGCGGCGGAACCCGTGGTCGCGCGTAGCCCCGAAATCATCCATGGCCTGGGTACGATCATTCAGAACGCAGCCCAGTTCGCCCGCGACCGGGTCGAGATAGATACGCAGTGGGACCGGGAATATATCCGCGTCCGGATTCGCGATGACGGCCCCGGTTTCGCGGCGGGGCTCCTCGAACGGCTTGGAGAGCCCTATATATCCTCTCGCGGACGCTCCACCGGCCATATGGGGCTGGGCATATTCATTGCCCGGACCTTGCTGCAACGGTCGGGGGGCGGTATCGCTTTCCGGAACGACCCGGAGGGCGGCGCGGTTGTTGATATCGTCTGGCGCCGTGACACACTCGAGATTCAGGATACGGAGTCCGCAGGTTAAAAAAATGCACGCACTGGAACAGTTCGAAGACCGAACACTGTTGATTGTCGACGACGACGAACCCTTTCTCGGACGGCTGGCCCGGGCGATGGAAACACGGGGGTTCGATGTCGTGACCGCCGGGTCGGTACGAGACGGGGTCGCTGCCGCGAAGGCGACGCCGCCGGCGTTCGCCGTGCTCGATCTGCGGCTGGCGGACGGAAGCGGCCTCGATATCGTATCTGCCATTCAGGAAGGACGCCCCGAATCCCGGATCGTCATGCTGACAGGATATGGAAACATCGCAACGGCCGTCGCGGCGGTGAAGGCGGGGGCGCTGGATTATCTCGCCAAGCCCGCCGATGCCGACGCGGTCGAAGCGGCTCTGTTGTCCAGTGGCGACGGCCTGCCGCCGCCGCCCGAAAACCCGATGTCGGCGGACCGGGTCCGCTGGGAGCATATCCAGCGGGTTTACGAACAATGCGACCGCAACGTTTCCGAAACCGCGCGCCGGCTGAACATGCACCGGCGTACCCTGCAGCGCATACTTTCCAAGCGCGCCCCACGCGAAGCCCCGCCCGATGAGCTCTGAACCCGCCGGCGAAGCCGCAACCCAAGCGCCCGACTTCTGGCGCATCGGGCCGGCTGACGCGCCCGTTACGGTAAAAAACGCCGAGGCTGTGCTGCCCTACCTGCCGTATTTTCTCGCGGGCTGGGATATCAAGTGGGCCGGTTCTTCCATGGACGGGGAACCTGATATTCGCGTCGAGGAAAATACCGACGGTACTTTCCGGGTGATCAGTACCGGCCCCGGCGGTGCCGATTTTTCCTTTGACAACCCGTACGATGCGGCCAACGGCCTTGCCGGCGGACTGATCAGCGTCTTTGTCGCGCGGGATCCCCGGTCCATCTGCCTGCACGCCGGCGCAGCGAAAATCGACGACGGGCTGGTGATCGTGATCGGTGATTCGTTCGCGGGAAAATCCAGCGTTGCGCTTCATATGGCGGTTCTGGGGCACCAGTTTTTCGGCGACGACCAGATCGCCGTCACGCTGGGGCCCGACGCGGTGGGCACCTGTCTGGGGCTGATGCCAAAAGTCCGCCTGCCTTTGCCGGAGGATTGCGGCGACGCGTTCCGGGAATTCGTCGAAGGCTACTCGTCGATGCAAAGCGATGAGATAGCGTATCTGAAATTGTGGGAGGGCGAGGCCGGCGATTTCGGCGAAACCGCCCCGATCCGTGCGCTGGTTTTTCTCGACCGCAGCGACGCCGGCGACGCTGTGCTCGAACCCGCAACCTGGTCCGATCTCGTCAGGAACATGGTGTCGACGGCTTTCGCGCCGCATATCGGTTCCGGCGACCTGCTGGCCGGGCTGACGCAACTCGCGGCCGGCACCCGATCCTACCATTTGCGATTTTCGAGCAGCCGCGAAGCGGCGGGGCTTCTGTCGCGCGAATTCCGCACCGCGAAGCCCGCGACATGACGTCGGTCGATCCGAAATACGTTCGAAATCCACCCCTCGCGATGACCGAAATGCTCGAAGACCTGATTCGAAAACCGCGGGGAGTCGCGGCAGTTCCGTTCAACCGCCTGGTCACGGATTATTCCCTGTTTTTCAGTACCGAACCGTCGTCGCTGCGCGTACTCGAGCGGGAACTGGTTTTGTGCACCGAACCCGCATCGCCCTTCACAACATGATGCTGCGGCTCTCAGGTCTGATCCGGAAGAAAGACGGTCTGCCCGATGGATATGCGGCACCCTGACCAGGGTTTTTTGGAATCCGGTTCGGTGATAGCTTCGCCCCGCGCGTCGCGCGTGAAGTAGAACAGTTTGAGTGAGCAACCCATGTCGGTTCCCAAGAAAATCCTGATAACAGGCGGCGCCGGTTTCATCGGCTCGCATCTGTGCGAACGGCTGTTGAATGACGGCCATGACGTGTTGTGCTTGGATAACTACTTCACCGGCGTCAAAGACAATATCGCCCATCTGATGGGTAACCCACGATTTGAGGTCATGCGCCACGACGTGACCTTCCCGCTCTATGTAGAAGTCGACGAAATCTACAATCTCGCCTGCCCGGCATCGCCCGTGCACTATCAGCATGATCCCGTCCAGACGACCAAGACAAGCGTGCACGGGGCGATAAATCTGCTTGGCCTTGCGAAGCGCCTGCGAGCCAAGATCTTTCAGGCGTCCACCAGCGAAGTCTACGGAGATCCCGGAGTCCACCCGCAGCATGAGTCCTATTGGGGCAACACCAATCCGATCGGGCGGCGGGCCTGTTACGACGAAGGCAAGCGCTGCGCCGAAACCCTGTTTTTCGACTATTGGCGGCAGCATGGACTGCGGATCAAAGTCGCGCGCATATTCAACACCTACGGCCCCCGCATGCACCCGAACGACGGGCGCGTCGTGTCGAATTTCATCGTGCAGGCGCTGCGCGGCGAAGACATCACGATCTATGGCGACGGCTCGCAGACGCGTTCATTCTGTTATGTGGACGACCTGGTCGAGGCCTTCGTGCGCATCATGGGCACAGATGACGATTTCACCGGCCCCGTAAATATCGGCAATCCGGGCGAGTTCACAATTCTCGAGCTTGCGGAAAAGGTCATTGCCGCGATCGGCAACGACAGCAAAATCGTTAACCTTCCGCTGCCCAACGACGATCCTGCCCGTCGTCGCCCCGATATTTCGCTGGCGAAGGAGAAGCTGGACTGGGAACCGACCATTGCGTTGGATCAGGGGCTCGAACGAACGATCGCCTATTTCGACAAACTTCTGTCCGAGTGAACGGAGGAGGGAGGGCGCGGTGAGTGGTTTTATTCACGTTGGTTGCCATTTCACGGTCCCGTCCAGCTGAGAAAAATTCGACGCTTCGCGGCAGGTAAGGTTAGATAAGCTTCCCAATATCGGCAGACCGATCACCCGCCCTGCGCCGCACAGTCTCAGAAACGCTCCGTCGTGTATCGTCGCCGGTATGGGCCTGGTTTCGTTGGCGTAGATCGCGACGTATCTGCCCCAGCGGCGGATATAGCGGGCTACCGACCGCAGCGCGGACAGGCTCTGCGTGCCTATCGGGTAGGTAAAATAGCCGCTGACGAAGGCCTCGTCGCTCAGGACCGTCTGCAAGGTGACGGCGACCGACGCGCCCGGCAACTTGGTTAAAACGCGTTTTGACGTCTGGCTAAATCCGGTTCAGATGGTGAAACACCGGCGCCATGATCACCGTGTCACCCAAACTACCGAGACGGTGGATCAATACCTTTGTCAGGGGTGTGGCCATCGGTCATGTGTAACAATCTTCGGCGATCTTCCGGGCCCATCCGCGGAACCCGCGTTCAGTGGCGGTTGGATCACCTTTCAGCAGCCAGTCGCGCATCGGCACCGCGAAGCCAGTTTTAGGCCGGTTTAACACCTCGTTCGGCAGCGGCCTCGCTGGGCTGGCCGCCATATCGAGTTTGCCTGGCGGGGTATCCGACGCCAGCATCGGCGCGAGTTGGCGAAAGAAAAACGTATCAACCAGCGGGACCCTGATTTCTAGCGAATGCGCCATGCCGGCCCAGTCGGAATCGCGCAGCAACTGGCTGCGCATGTACCAGGTGGATTCCAGCGCCGACACCTTGGCCCGCGGCGTTTTCAGGCGGTCGACCTGTCCGCGACGGAACGATCCTTCCTCCAGCTCGGCCCACCCCGAACTGGCCATGTCGGGATCCATCAGCTTCGGCAGCTCCCACGGCATGAACAGCGCCCTGCGCAGCAGATACGCGTCCGGATAGGTGGTGCCGTACTCGAAGAGGCTGGCATATTTGGGCGACGTGACGGCGCTGACCGCCGGTGCGGCGAGTTTGCGGAAAAGGGTTCCGGCGCAGCGCATGCCGGGAAGAGCGCCCAGCACGCCGGTCATCTTCGGAATTTCGCGGAAGCTCTGATAGCCGCCGAACAGCTCGTCTCCGCCCAGGCCCGACATCGCGACTTTCAGCCCAGTTTCCGCCGTAACCTTGCTGACGAAATAGGTGTTTACGCCGTCGATCGACGGCTGGTCCATTGCCGCGCAAAGCCGGGTGTATTCATCCCGGAAGTCCGCGCCCTTGACGCGCTGTGTGCGATGAGCGGTGTCGTAGTGGAGGGCTATCTTTTCAGCGAGCGCCGCTTCGTCGAAACGGCTGCCGTCGAATTCATCGAATGCCAGCGTGACCGAGCGCAGCGCATCCGCCTGTATTTCCGATGTTAGCCCGACTATGGTCGCAGAATCGAGCCCGGCGGACAGGAACGCGCCGACCGGCACATCCGCCACTAGGTGATGCCGCAGCGTATCGAGCAGCGCTTCCCGCAGATCGTCTCGCGTCCACGACACAGGAACGTCCGCGGCTTTCTGCAGCGCTTCCGTGACGTCGAAATAACGCTTCGGCGACCGCGTGCCCTTGGTGTCGACCCACATCGTGGACCCAGCGGGCAGGGCGCGAATTTTTTCGAACATCGTCCAGGGTTCGGGTACGTAGCCCCAGACAAAGAAACCGGAACGCCCGGCGGCGGACGGCGCGGTATCGATGCCGCCGCCCGCCAGCAGGGCTTTCACCTGCGACGCAAAGCGAAACGTGGCGCCGTCATCGGCGTAGTACAGCGGTTTGATGCCGAAACCATCGCGGGCCAGGAATACGCCGCCCCGGTGGCGGTCGTAGATCGCCAGCGCGAACATGCCGCGCAGCTTTTCCACCATGTCGGGTCCGTGACGGTTGTACAGATGCAGCAAAACCTCGGTATCCGAATCGGATTCGAACTTTTGCCCCGCTGCTTCAAGTTCGTCGCGCAGGGCCCGGAAATTATAAATTTCACCGTTATAGGTGATCGTGAACCGGCCGCCATCTAGCAGCATCGGCTGGGCGCCGGCATCCGTCAGGTCGATGATCGACAATCGCCGGTGGCCAAAACCGATGCGGTCGTTCCCGGAAAACCAGGTCCCATCGCCGTCGGGACCGCGCTGGACCATGGCGCCGCTCATCCGGCCAAGGCAATCTCGATCAACCGGCGGTGCATTGCCGCCATATGCGAAAATTCCTGCTATCCCGCACATTACAACGGTTTACCACAGGTAGGGATCGAGGAACTTGGTGTTCCGTAATACGGTATAACGGGGATCAAAGCGGTTCTACCAGCACGGTGTCGCGGCACTGGAATAACTTGACGCCGCCTCCGGGCGTCACCATACACACAATGTCGTTCACGCTTTGTCCGCATCAACATGCGCATTCTTATTGCTATTTCAAACCTTTCGCCTCCGGCAGGCGGCGCGTCGAAGGCTGTACCGAGCATTGCGCGTAGAATCGCGCGCCGGAGACACGAGTTCACGACTTATACCACAAACTTCGACGCTGCGTCCGATCTGGATGTGCGGCTCGGCGAACCCGTAACAGTAGACGACGTCGAGATTTGCTATCACCGTGTCTATTTCCTGCGCTTCTGGGGGTCGATCATGCGCTACAGGGGTAGCTATTTCGCCGGGGGGAATTCGCAGCTCTTTTTACGCCGCTGCACGAAGCCTATATTTTTGCGACTGCCGTTCAAACCACTCTTTGTGTTTCTGTATTCCTATGTTCTTAATCTGGGATCCCTCGACGGTCGCGGCGGCCTCGATTTTGCGATCGCGCCGGCGATGCAATTCTGGCAGGTCGATCTGAAATACCGCGAACTGCTGCGCAACCGCGGCCGGCGCAGAAATAGGCACGGGATGCGAACAGGAACCGTATCGTCATGTGCGGCATAGCCGGCTTTACTGGTTCCTGGGCGCCGTCGCTGGCGTCGGCTATGGGGGGGGCCATATCGCATCGCGGGCCCGACGGCAGCGGGTTATGGTCCGAAGACGGCGTCGCGCTGGGCCACCGGCGCCTATCGATCATCGACTTGTCGGACGCGGCGGCGCAGCCCATGCACACGCCGGACGGCCGGTATGTGATGACCTATAACGGCGAGATCTATAACTATCGGGATTTGCGCTCCGGGCTGGAACAATCTGGCATCGTTTTCCGCACCGGTTCCGACACTGAAGTGCTGCTACATATGTTTGCCCGCGACGGCCTTGCCTGTGTGGGAAAACTGAACGGCATTTTCGCCTTCGCGATCTGGGACCGGGAGACCCACACGCTTTCAATGGCTCGCGATCATCTGGGGGTGAAGCCGCTTTACTACGCGGCGCTGTCGCGGGGTTTTCTGTTCGCGTCGGAATTGAAAGCACTGACGTTGTGCCCGGACCTGCCGCGTGATCTCGACCCCGCCACTGTCGGCGATCATCTCGGCTATCTGTGGACGGCGGGCGAGCACACAATGCTGAAAGGCGTGAAGAAACTTCGCCCCGGCTGCACGCTGACCGTCTCCCCCGACGGGAAAATTCTGAGGGAAAGCTACTACCGCACGCCGCAATTCGATCCTGCGGCGCCGCCGTCCAATACCGACCCGTGCGCTTTGCGGGGACAGATCGACGGCATCGTCGCCGATCAGATGGTCGCGGATGTGGAGGTCGGCGCGCTGCTGTCGGGCGGCGTCGATTCCAGCGCCATCGTCGCCGCCATGTGCCGCGCGACGGATCCGGCCAACATCACCACCTTCTGCGCTGCGGTCACCAAGCCCGATTCCGGCACCGACAATTTCGGCGACGATCAGACCCACGCGCGCATCGTCGCAAGACATCTCGGCGTCAAGCTGATCGAAGTGCCGACCGACGCCGACTTGATCGACACTCTGCCCGGCATGGTCTGGCAGCTCGACGAGCCGACCGCCGATTTCGCCGCCGTGCAGACCCTGATGCTGGCACGGGCCGCGCGCGACAACGGCATCAAGGTGCTTTTGTCCGGTGTCGGCGGGGACGATCTGTTCACCGGCTACGGCCGTCACACGGCAGGGCTGATCTGGGCCATCGCGAACCGGGTGCCGGGGCTGCGGTCGCTGGGATCGTGCGTGCTCGGCCTGTTTCCGCCGTCCAGCATTCGGGGCCGCCGGCTGCAGCGCATCGGTGCTTTGCTGGCGATGGATCAGGATTCAATGCTGGCCGACGGGATGAGCTACTCGGCCGTCGGCACCGACCGCCGCCGTGCGCTGCTGGCGCCGGGGCTGCGCGATGCGATACCCGCCGACGGCATCGCGGAAGGTTTGCGCCGGTCGCTGGACGCCACGCGCGTCCGCCACCCGGTGGAACGCCTCCTCGATCTCGAACTCAACGGCTTCATGCCGGATCACAATCTGAACTATACCGACAAGATGGCGATGCGGGCCGGCGTCGAGGTACGGGTGCCCCTGATCGATCACCGACTGGTGGCGTCGGCGATGCAGTTGCCCTTGCCTTACAAGATCTCGCTGCGCCAGACCAAACGCATCCTCCGCGCATCGCAGAAGGACCGCCTGCCTGCGGATATTCTAACCCGCCCGAAACAGGGCTTCGGCGTACCGGTCCGCAGCTGGCTGCAGGGGCCGGCGCGCGACCTGATGGAGGAGCTAACCTCGCCGGCTACGCTCAACGCCCGCGGTCTATTTGATGCCGGCGCGGTCGCCGCGTTGAAGGCCGATTTCCGGGCGAACCGCGTCGACGCCGCCTTCTCCCTGTTCCCGATGATGGCGATGGAGTTATGGTGCCAGGCACTGGACAGCGCGGAGACCGCACCCGCATGAGCATGCGCTTGACATCCGACCCGTCGGAAGGAATCCGGAAGATCGAGAAAATCCTTCTGATGCTGCGCTTCGTCTGGCGGTTTCCCTGGGTGAAGGGCGGCTGGCCGAAATACGAATATCTCAAACCCTGGATCGTGGACCTGGCGCCTGAAACCGTCCTGGATATCGGCGTCAATCACGGCCAGTTCCTGCAGCTCGCACGGCGTTTGTGGCCGGCGGTGAAAATCGTCGGCGTTGAGTCCAATGCAGGGCTTGCTGCCAAGGCCGCGGCAATCTACGCGGACGACAACACGGTGACGGTCGAAAGCTGCGCCGTCGGCGCCGGGGACGGCAAGATCGAGTTCTTCGTCACCGCCAACGACCAGAATTCGTCGATCCATCAGCCCAGCGACGCGTTCCACGACGACCGCGCCGATGACGGCGAGGTGCGGACGGAGAAAGTACCGCTCAGGCGGCTCGACGGCCACCGCAGACCGATGCTTTTACAAATCGACGTTCAGGGTGCGGAGCTGGAAGTGCTCGAAGGCCCGAGGGATCGGTTGAACGACGTGTCCGTGATCGTCATCGAATCGCCGTTCGAACAGGCATATGAGGGTGCCGCATGTTTCTTCGGTAGCCATATTCTCGAGATCCGGGACGATGTCTGCTTCGACTACCGCGGTTACGAGAACTGGGAGCGCATACAGGGTCATACCAGCAAAAAGGCGGACCAGTATTGGCCCGGCTGGTCAGCGGATCTTGTAGAACTTCCTTCGGAAGTCCATATCTCTGAGCAGAAATTGAGGACCTATGACGGGCTGTGGCTGCGGGAACCGGGGCAATATCTCCACAACGCATTGCCAAGGGCCCGTACCTGTTTGGATCGCTATCCGCTAACGGAGTTGCACCCGACTCATGCGGCGGCATAGATTGCCGATAGCTCAAACAGTTCGGTTGCGTATATGAAACAGGTCGTACAAAGCGCCCGGTCGGGCAAGCTGGCGCTGAAAGAGCTGCCAGACGCGCGGGTCCGCAGCGGGCATCTGCTGGTGCGAACCAAGGCTTCGCTGATCTCGGCGGGGACCGAGCGCATGGTCGTGCAGTTTGCCAAGAAGTCCCTGGCGGCCAAGGCCAGGGCGCGCCCCGATCTGGTGCGCAAGGTGCTGGACAAGGCAAAGCGGGATGGCATCGGCGCGACTATGCGGGCCGTCATAGCGCGGCTCGACGAGCCGCTGCCGCTAGGATATTCGGCGGTGGGCGACGTGGTCGAGGTCGGCGCCGGGCTAGAAGGAAAATTCCGGGTCGGCCAGCGGGTCGCGATCGCGGGCGCCGGGCTCGCCAATCATGCCGAGCTCAACGCCGTGCCTGAAAATCTATGCGCGCCGGTGCCCGACGACGTGAACGACGAGGAAGCCTGCTTCGGCACGCTGGGCGCGATCGCTATGAACGGTGTGCGCCTGCTGGAACCGCAGCTCGGCGACGTGATCGCGGTGATCGGCGCCGGGCTGGTCGGCCAGCTTGCGGCGCAGCTTGCCGATCTTGCGGGCTGCCGCGTCGTGGTGCTGGATTACGACGCCGAACGCCTCAAGCTCGCCGATTACGGCGGGGCGGAACTGACCTGCAATCTCGGCGACGGAGACCCTGCGGCCGCGATCATGGACCTGTCCGGCGGGCGCGGCTGCGACGGCGTCGTCATCGCGGCGGCGACCGACAGCAGCGAGCCGTTCGATACCGCGGCGGCCATCGCTCGCGACAAGGGGAAAATCAGCCTGGTCGGCATCACGGGCACCGAATTTGACTACCGCGCCTTCATGAAAAAGGAACTGTCGGTGGTGGTGTCGCGGTCTTACGGGCCGGGCCGTTACGATCCCGACTACGAAAACCGGCACGTGAAATATCCGATCGGCTTTGTGCGCTGGACCGAAACCCGCAATCTCGAAGAATCCGTTCGGCTGATGTCGCGGCGGCGCGATCACCGGCTGCAGGTCGAACAGATGATTACGCACAAGTTCCCCTTCGCCGATGCCGAACGCGCCTATGACATGGTCACCAATAACACCGAGCCGCATCTCGGTGTGATCCTGGAATACGATGGCGAGACGAAAAAGGAAAAGTCGCCCCGGTTGCGGACGCCCGTGTCGGTTTCGACCGGCAAGGCGGCGGCCGGGAAATGCGTTCTCGGCGTGATCGGCGCGGGAAATTTCGCGCGCACCGTCCTGCTGCCGCGGTTGAAGAAAATCGACGGCGTCGAGCTGCATACCCTGGTCACTCAGCGCGGCATCTCGGCGGATCATTCAGAAGACACGTTCGGCTTCGCCCATTCGGATACCGACGATGCGGCGATTTTCGACAATCCGGACATCAACGCGGTGCTCATCACCACGCCTCATTCCAGCCATGCCGCGTTGACGGCCCGCGCGCTGGCAGCCGGCAAGAACGTGCTGGTCGAAAAACCGCTGGCGCTGGACCGCGAGCAGCTCAACACCGTCATCCGCGCGCGGCTCGGATCGGATGCGTTTCTCGCGGTCGGCTTCAACCGCCGCTTCGCGCCGTTGTCGGTGCAGGCGCGCGACCGGCTGGCGCAGGCCGGCGGCACGAAATACGTGCTGCTGCGCGTCAATGCCGGGCAGTTGCCGGAAGATTCCTGGCAGAACGCGGCCGAGGAGGGCAACGGTCGCATCCTCGGCGAGGTCTGTCACTTCGTCGACCTGGCGCGGTTCCTGGTCGGCGACGAGATAGAGACCGTGCAGGCCGCCGCCGCCTCGGTGTCGCAGGGCGCGTGTGACGATTTGACGGTGTCGCTCAACTTCGCCGATGGCAGCCTCGCGACCATCGCCTATACCGCGCTCGGCGATACGGCCTATTCAAAGGAACTGGTCGAGGCATTCGCCGGCGGCACGGTCATCAACATCAACGATTTCCGGGGCATGACCGTCACCGCGGCCGGCAAGGAGCAGAAGCAGGGCCGCTCCATGGAGCAGGACAAGGGGCACGCCGCGGAGCTGGAAGCGTTCGCGAAGGCGGTGGCCTCCGGCGGGCCCGCGCCCGCGGACGAGGCGGAGATCGTCGAATCCAGCTTCGCGACCATCGCCGTGCTCGAATCCCTGCAACGGGGCGGCCCGGTCGATCTCTGATGCGATCTCGGCAGGGTGAATAGCATGTCGCTCGGCCGCCTGTGGCGCACCGTCCGGCATCTGACGGCGGAACAGTGGATTTACCGCTTCGTCTGCCGCGGACGGCGCATTGTCATGCGGCGGTTCCCCGGCATCAGCCGATGGCGGATCGACCGAGCGGCGAACCGGCTGCCGCTTCCCGATGTTTCCGCGCCGACAGCCGCCGCCATCGGCGACATCGTTCTACAACTTCAGACCGCCGTGCATGGAGCTTCATTTCGGGGCGCGCCAGAGGGAAAATTCACCCTGCTGAACCGCGATTACGATTTCGGCGGCATCGGCGGCATTTCCTGGCGCGGCGAATTCCACGAAGGCAACAACCCGCTCCGGCGCATGAACCTCGCCTATATGGGCTATGCGGTGCCGTTGCTGGCGGACGGCGATCCGGCGGCTCTGCAGGCGGTGCGCAGGATACTGGCTTCGCTCGTGGCGCAGAACGCCTGGTCCCAGCCGGGCGTGTTCCGCGACGTGTGGAATGCCTATACCGCCAGCCACCGGATGATAAATCTGCTGTCAGGGCTCGCGCTGTACCGCAGGGTGGACGGCCCGGTCGACGCGGAGGCCGAGCGGGAAATTCTCGACCACGCCCGGTTCTGCGCCGCCTTCATCCGCGCCAATCTCGAACGAGACCTGCAGTTCAATCACCTGATGAAGAATTACGTCGCGCTCACGGCCTATGCCGCGATGTGCGATTCCGTGCCGCCGTCACTCGCGATCCTGCGCGATACGGTGCCCAAATCCGTTGCCCAGAACATTCTGGCCGATGGCGGCCATGCCGAACGCTGCCCGATGTATCACATTCTGTCGCTGCTCGACGTTCAGGTCTTCGCGGCGAGCAATCTTTATCCCGACACCTGGCAGCCGATGCTGGACGACACTTTTGCCCGGATGGCGGCGGCGCTGCCGGCGATGACGCTGGCCGACGGGGATATCGCCCTGATGAACGATTCCTGGATCGGCGAGGCGCCGCGCGCCGACGCGGTTGTGCCCGATATCGCGCCGCGGCCGGTCAGCGAATTGCCGCTGACGGGATACATCGCGCTGTCGGGTGGCGGCGATTCGGTCGTATTCGACTGCGGCCCCTGCGGCCCCGACGACAACCCCGGTCATGCCCATGCGGATTTTCTGTCCGTTGAGGCGACCGTAAACGGCAAGCGGTTTCTGGTCGATACCGGCGTGCCGACTTATACCGCCGGCGAGGCGCGGGACCGGTCGCGCTCGGCGGCGGCGCATAACGGGCCGCGTCTCGATCGCGTGGAGCCTATCGAATTCTGGAAGTCGTTCCGGGTCGGCCGTCGTGGCTATGCCGGCACGCTCGATGTGACGGGTTTCGACAGTTTCGCACCGTTGCAGACAGCCGGTTGGCAAAGCGGGTATGTCCATCTCGGCACGGAAGTCCGGCGGTATGTCGGGCTATGGCCGGAACGGGCGCTGCTGGTCGCCGATCTCTGGCAGGGGCCGGCAGACCGCGCCGCGACCCGGTTCCTGATTCCCGGGGCCTGGGGCGTTAACGCAGAAGGCAGATTCGTATCGGAGGCTACCATTCTTAACGTCCGTCCGGTGATTGGGACGATCGAAGGCCCCGGCGTTGCCGCCCACTGGACCCGGTTCGGCGTCGAAGAAGCCGCGCACAGGCTCGACGTAACGCCCGCGCTTGATGCCGCCGGCGCCCGCAGCGCGGTTCTGTTCGCCTGGGACGACACCTTTGAAGGCCCCGACGCTGACGCTCTGCAATCGCTGTTCGACCAGCTCGCCGCCGCAATTCTTCCCGCCGCCAAAGTGGTATAAAACGGGCACACAGGAGTACCGCGTATGAAAATCGTCGTTTTCGGACTGGGGTATGTAGGCGCCACCACGTCGGCCTGTCTGCTGAAAGACGGTCACAGCGTCGTCGGCATCGATGTCAGCCCGGACAAGGCGGCCAAGATCGCAGCCGGACAATCCCCCGTCTCTGAGCCGGGGCTGGCAGAGCTGTTGTCCGCGGGCCGCGCCGACGGACGGCTCGGCGCCGCCACGGAAGTGGGCAGTCATCTCGACGATGCGGATATCGCCATGGTGTGCGTCGGCACGCCGTCGATGGCGGGCGGCGGGCTGGACCTGACGCAGGTCTGTGCCGTGTCCGAGGAACTGGGTGCTGCCCTTAAGACTCGCGATCGCGATCGCGATCCGCTGATCGTGGCCTACCGGTCGACCATGTATCCCGGCGCGACCGAGGACGTGGTGTTGCCGCGCCTGATCGCCGGATCGGGCGAACAGCCGGGCATCCGTTACGAGGCCGCGCTGAACCCCGAATTCCTGAGGGAATCGACGGCCGTTGCCGATTATTTCGCGCCGTCGCGCATTGTCATCGGCGAACGCGAACCCGGCATCAGCAAGCGTATGAAAGGCGTCTACGATTCCATCGATGCCCCCTATTTCGAATTGCCCTACCGGACGGCTGAAATGGTGAAGCTTTCGGACAACAGCTTTCATGCCCTGAAGGTCACCTTTGCGAACGAAATCGGGCGTCTGGCGCTGGAGATGGATGTCGATCCCGCGGCGCTTACCGACGTATTCCTCGCCGATACCAAGCTGAATATTTCGCCCTATTACCTCCGGCCCGGCGGCGCGTTCGGCGGTTCCTGCCTGCCCAAGGACGTGCGGGGCATAACGTCACTGGCCGGCAGCCGGGGCGTCGATCTGCCGGTGATGTCGAACGTCATATCGTCGAACGAGGCGCACAAGAAGTACCTTGCCGACCGCGTCATGGAAGGCCTGGAACCCGGCGCTTCGGTTCTGCTGATCGGGTTGACCTTCAAGACCGATACCGACGACCTGCGCGAAAGCCCGCTGATCGATCTGGCCGAAACGCTGATGGGCAAGGGCTACGATCTGAAGATTTACGACCCCGACCTGAAAGAGCGCGAGCTGGTTGGCTCCAATCTTGCCTTCGTGACGGAGCGTCTGCCGCATCTGTCGCGCCTGCTGATCGACAATGTATCCGACGCGGGGAGGTGTCCGTCGTGGTGATCGGCAAAAACACCGATATCGACCGCGATGCGTTCGGCGACGCGGCTGTCCTCGACATCGACCGACTGTAAGACGGGATGTCCATTGGCCTGCCAAAGGAAATGCGTGTCGAGCGCTCGCCGGAGCCGTTTTCCATTGCCGTCGTCTATATCCGCCTGCCGCTGCCGATGACGCGGGCAGATCAGATGACGGTGGCGCATTTGCTGGCGTTTCTATCTGCGCGCGGGCACGCGATCGACCTCTACGCCCTCGACAATGGCGAGGAAATTAGCCCCGAACACCGCACCTGGCTGGAAGAGACCTGCCGCAGCGTGAACGTTTTTCCGCACCCCCTGCTGTGGCGGCTTGCTGGCGTGACGATGGGGTTCCTGCGCGGTCTGCCGCTGCAGGTCGGTTGGTTTTCGAACGCGGCGCAGAAGCGCGCCGTCCGCGCCGGTCTGGACAAAGTGGATGTCGGCTACAGCTACTACATCCGCAGCGCCGAGACGCTGCGCGGGCTCGGCCGGTCCCGGAACAATGCGACCGGCCCGGTCACGTTCCTCGCGATGCAGTTGTCGCAGGCGCTGAACACCAAACGCATGGCGGAACATTACCGCGACTGGAAGGAAAAGCTGCTCTACGCCGTGGAAACGCGCCTGGTCAGGAACTACGAACCGCGTGTCTGGTCGGACTTCACCCGCACCGTGCTGATCGGCCAGCAGGACGTGGACGAGATCGCCACCGCCTGCCGCGAACGGGGATTGGCGGAAATCGACAATGTCGTGTTCGGACCGCACGGCGTCGATGTCGACCGTTTCGCGCCCAAGACCGATATCGAGGAAGAGCCCTTTACCCTAGTGTTCAACGGTGTGCTGCGGACTTACACAAACGTGCATGCGATTACATGGTTTGCGGAAAACGTCTGGCCGTTGATCCGAGAGAAGGAGACCCGCGCGCAGCTGTTGATCGTCGGCCGCGATCCGCGGCCCGAGGTCGTGGCGCTGGGCGATCTGGATGGCGTGACCGTCACGGGCGAAGTGCCCGATCCGGCGGACTACATCGCCCGCGCAGCAGTGCGTGAACCCGGTGCAGGTCGGCGCCGGCATGCAGAACAAGCTGATCGAGTTCATGGCGATGCAGAAAGCGGTGGTCGCGACGTCGGTCGCCAATGAGGGCATCCGGGCGACGCCGGACGACCATCTGGTGATCGCCGACGATGCCCGCGCGTTCGCCGACGCGGTGCTGGCGCTGCTGG